>JBOFVL010000001.1:0-18026 GCA_051653085.1 Afipia sp.
TGGCATTGGTCAGCGGCGTCAGGAACCGGTTCATCAGCGATGTCAGGCCCTGCGGGTCATGCTTGAACGATTCCGAGATCGTGGTGAAACCCCGCACATCGCTAAACATGATGGTCATGTCGCGCTCCTCACCGCCGAGAACGAGCTTTTCCGGCGACTGCGCCAGTTGCTCGACGAGCGCCGGCGACAGGTACTGACCGAACGCTGAACGGATGCGGCGGCGCTGCGCCTGTTCGCGGAAGTAGCTGCTGAAAACCAGCACCAGATAGATCGCCGTGCTCGCGAGCAACGGGAACGTGAAATCGATCAGCAGCCTGTGCTCGATAAAGAAATACCAGGATGCAGCCACCATGATCGCGACAATCACAGCGCCGAACAACAGAAGCATGATGGCGCTGAGAATTGGTGCAAGCCAGATGATCGCCAATCCGAACAGGATGGCGGCCAACAACTCAGCACCAATGGCATAATTCGGCTGCGACAGCACCGAACGCGTCAAAGCGCTTTCGAGCACCTGCGCGTGCACCTCGACGCCCGGCATCACCGGATCGAGCGGCGTGGTCTTCACGTCCAGCAATCCGACAGCGGAGGTGCCGATCAGGATCAACTTCCGCGAGATTTTGTCGGGGCCGACATTCCCCTCCAACACGTCGGCGGCGGAGACGTAGCGCGCCGCGTCGTGCTTGGCGAAATGCACCCAGAGCTGACCATTGCGATCGGTCGGGATTTCGAATCCCGGCACCGCCACGCTCTTGACGCCGGCCTCATCCGACTTGACCAGGATGGTGTCGGACTTGGTGACGATGCGCAGCATCTCGAACGTCAGCGACGGCATCAACTCGCCCTGCGCCTCCATGATCATCGGAACGCGGCGGACGATGCCGTCCCGCTCGGTGCGGATCGTGAACAGCCCGCGCCCCGGCGCCGCCTCTTCCAGAATGGGGACGTTCCGGAGCAGCCCCGGGAAATTCAGCAGAAACGGCCGCGGATCGCCGCCCAGCGTGGCGAGCCCTGTCAACGGCAGCTTCAAATCCGGCTGCGGAACGAACTTCGGCAGGCCCGATTCACCTAGAACGGCAGGCGACTGGCGCAGCACATCGGCGAGCACCTGATCGTTGCTCGGCAGCGCCCGCAATTTCGTCCTGCTTTCGTCATCGAGATCGCGATATGAATCGGCCACAAGCGCCGGCGACAGCCGGTCCGGCTCCGCAAAGACAATGTCGAAGGCAATCGCGGCCGCGCCGAGATCGGTGAGCCGTTTGACCAGATCGGCGACGCGCGTGCGCGGCCAGGGCCATTGTCCGAACTTTGCGAGACTCTTCTCATCGATGTCGATGATGACGACAGGCCGCTGGGTCGTCTGGCGCGGGTGGAGAATTTGATACCCGTCGAAGGTACGGACGCGCAGTTCTTCAAGTGGAAACGGATCTGCAATCCGCACACCGAGAAATGCGATCAGGAGAAGAAGGCACAACAGCCGCCCGTAGCCGAAATGCCGTGCGTAAAGCCGGATACGTGCAATGAGGCGAACCGCCGATTTCAATACCGCCCGCGTCATATCCCTGATCGATATCCGTCACTTTTCCCGGAACGCACGCATAAGCTGGTCGCTCAGCGGCTTCGCGAGATAGGATATCATGGTGCGTTCGCCGGTCTGCACAAAAGCTTCGACCGGCATGCCGGGGATCAACTTGACATCTCCGAGCTTCGCGACTTCCTCCGGCGGCAGGGAGACGCGAATGGTGTAGTAGCTTTGGCCGGTTCGCTGGTCCGTCGTGGTGTCCGGCGATATCCGGCTGACGGTCCCGTTCAGTTCGGGTGTGGTGCGCTGATTGAAGGCCGAGAGCCGCAGCAGCGTCTTCTGCCCGATCCGCAGTTGATCGATGTCCTGCGGGTTGACCTTGGCCTCGACGGAAAGATTGTCTGACTCCGGCACGATCAGCATGATGGCGTCGCCGGCGGTGATAACGCCGCCCACGGTGTGCACCGTCGACTGAAGCACCATGCCATCCTGCGGCGCGCGAATCTCAATGCGGCGCAATTGATCCTCGGCGGTGACCTTGCGCTCGACAAACTCGCCGATCTTGTCGTTGATCTCGCGCATCTCCTTGGAGACTTCGCTGGAGAGGTCCTTGTCGATCTGGATGATCTGCAACTCGATTTCCGTGATCTTGCCTTTCGCCTGCGCCTTCTGGGCGATGAATTGCGCGCGGTCGCCGTCGAGCCGCGCAGCGTCGCGTTCCAGAACCGTCAACCGGGAGATCTGCACGAGGTTCTTCGCATAAAGATCGCGAACGCCGACGAGTTCTTTCTGAATAAGCTCGATCTCGCGCGACTTCGCATTCTCCTGTGCTTCCAGGCCGCCGATCTCTTCCCTGAGCTGTAAGATGCGTTCCTTGAGCTGCGCCTTCTGACCGACACGACCGGATGAGCGGACCTGAAACAGTTTGACCTCGTTTCCAATCAGCGAGCGCACTTCCGGGTCCGCAAATCCGTCCATCAGTTCCTGGGGAAAGTTGATGCGCTCGTCGCCTTCCTGTTCGGCGAGCAGCCGCGCCCGGCGCGCCAGAAGGCCGTTGAGGCCCTTGGTGACAATAGCGAGGCTGGCCTTGGTGATCGTGTCGTCGAGCCGGACCACGACATCGCCGGCCTTGACGCGGTCGCCGTCACGCGCCCTTACCTCACCGACGACACCGCCGGTCGGATGCTGCACTTTCTTGACGTTGGAATCGACCACGATGGAGCCCGGCGCAATCAGCGCACCGGAGATTTGCGCGGTGGACGCCCAGCCGCCCAGCCCGCATGTCAACAACGTGACGACCACAAGTCCGACGATCAGGTGAAAGCGGATCGACCTGCGCGATCCCGGCTTATCGAGACCCTTGAAAATGGAAATGCGCTCCAGCGGCGAAAACACCGCGTTCAGGATGCGGCGGATGGCGCCCTCAGTGCCTGCGAGGCTCGGCCCCTTCATGGTTGCCCTCCCTTGTCAGCCACGATCTTGATTGCGGGCGCGACCGCTGCCGGGCGTTGCAACACCTGGCCCAGCACACCCTCCTTCGGGCCAAACGCCTGAACCCGTCCGTCCTTCAGCACCAGCACGAGATCGACGCTTTCAATGCCAATCGGCCGGTGCGCCACCACCACGACGATACCGCCACGGGCGCGAACGGAAAGAATGGCGGCGTTGAGCGCCGCGTCGCCCTCGCTGTCGAGGTTCGAATTGGGCTCGTCCAGCACCACGAGGAACGGATTGCCATAGAGCGCGCGCGCCAGCGCGATACGCTGCGCCTGTCCGGCGGAGAGCACGCTGCCCTGATCGCCGACCTGGGTATCGTAGCCATCGCGCATGCCGATAATCAGGTCATGGACCCGGGCCTGCCTCGCCGCCGCGATAATATGCTCGGAGTCTGCATTCTCCTCGAAGCGCGCGATGTTCTGTGCAATCGATCCGGAGAACAGCTCAACGTCCTGCGGCAGATAGCCAATGTGGCGGCCGAGAACTTCCGGCGACCACTGGTCGAGGGCGGCGCCGTCGAGCCGGACCTTGCCGCGTAGGGGCGCCCAGACGCCAACCAGTGCGCGCACCAGCGACGATTTCCCTGATCCGCTGGGACCGATCACGCCGACGCCCTGCCCGGCTTCCAACGCGAAGATGGCGTCCTGCACCACGACCTTTTGTTCGCCGGGCGGGCTGACAGTCAGTGTCTCGACCGACAGCTTGCGCGACGGCGCTTCAAGCAATGTCGGCGCGGCCTGTTCGGGGATCATGCCGAGCAGCCGGTTGAGGCGATGCCAGCTTTGCCGCGCGGCTACAAAACCCTTCCAGTGCGCGATGGCAAGATCGACCGGCGCCAGCGCGCGGGCGCTCAGGATCGAACCTGCAATGATGATACCCGCTGTCGCCTGCTGGTTGATGACCAGATAAGCGCCGACGCCGAGCACGGCGGACTGCAGCATCATGCGCGTCACCTTGGCGATGGCGCCGAGGCCTCCGGCGACGTCGCTCGCGCGCTCGTTGCTCGCCAGATAATTCCGGTTGGATTCATCCCACGTCTTGCCGACCCGGCCGGCCATGCCCATCGCGATCAGCACCTCGGCGTTGCGACGGCTCGCGAGAGCGATATCCTGCCGCCGCATGGCCAGGCCCGTCGATCGCTTCATCGGTTTGCTGGTGAGATATTCCGTCAGAATGGTCAGCGCGATCAGGAGAATGGCGCCGACCAGCGCAGTGATGCCGATCAGGGGATGGAAGGCGAAGCAGATCGCCAGATACAGCGGCAGCCACGGCAGATCGAACAGCGCGCCCGGCCCCATGCCGGACAGGAACGAGCGGATGTTGTCCAGATCGCGCAACGGCTGAAGTCCCTCGGCACGATTGCCGATCAGCAGCGGCATGCGCACGACGATGTCGTAGACGCGACGGCTCAGCATTTCGTCCAGCGTCGATCCGATCCGGATCAGGATGCGGCCGCGGATCAAATCCAGAATGCCCTGCGCGACGTAGAGACCGCCCGCCAGCACGATCAGGCCAACGAGCGTCGGAATGCTCCGGCTCGGCAGCACGCGATCGTAAATCTCGAGCATGAAGAACGAGCCGGTCAGATAAAGGATGTTGATGACAAAGCTCATCACGCCGACGCCAATGAAGGCGCTGCGGCAGGCGTGAAGCGCCGCGCCCAATTCAGACTGGGGGGAATGACCCTGATGTGGCGTCTTTGCGGACTGCATCGGTACCTGGCTTGCCGGCTGAGCGAAACGCGAACCTGCAGTTCGAAAATTGAGGCCGCATCAGCCTGTCTACCATGCCACAAACGGGCGGTTAATGCAGCCGGAAGCACCAACGAAGTTAATGTTTTCGCCCCGAGTCCACGTCAGGCATGGAGGATGAAATCGCTGGCATTCAGCGCCGCCACACCCTTCACGAGCAACGTATCCGTATTGCCGTTGAGATGAAGCAGAGTATCGCCGCCGATATGATCGGCGTGAGCCAGCAAGTCCGTTAGTGCAGTCGCATTGATGGACGTGAGAGCCTGCAGATCGATCTTGTCGACGCCGCTCTGAAAGCCGCCCGTGATGATGTCCTGGTTCGAACTGGGCGCGAAAACAAAAGTGTCCTGATACCCGGTCGCAAAGAAAACATCCTTTTGCGACGTGCCTTGCAGCGTGACCGGCCCCGTGCCTGCAACGTTGAAGATGAAATTCACCGTATCATGCGCGCCGGCGGCATCGGTTACAGTCAGCGCGATCTTGTCGGTGGCCGGTGTTCCCGTCGGCGTATAGGCGATGCCCGTCCCCAACGCACCATTCACAGCAGCCAGATTGCCGGAGTCCGGACTGACCGTGACAGTGCCGTGATCTGCCGTTGCCGTAACGGTGAAGGTATCGCCGGTGTCAGGATCGGCGACCGAGAGATTCGAAATGGTCGTCGTGCCGCTGCTTTCCGCGATCTGGAAACCACTGGTATTTATCGTCGGTGCGTCATTCGTGCCGTTGATTGTCCACGACACCGAGGCAGCCGTTGGTGTGGTGACGATGCCGTCCGACACGCCGTAGTTGACTGTCACGACGGTCGTGTCGCCGTTGCCAAGCGACTGATAGGCCGGGTCGGTGGGATCGAGCGTGAACGTATGATGGACCGCATCGTAGGTCACACCCGCAGGCAGCGTGCTCGGGACATTGACGACCGACAGCGTATGCCCGTCATCGACGTCGGATGCATTGGCAAGCGCATCCAGGGTGCTTGCGACACCGTCTTCCGTAACTGTCGCGAGCACCGCTCCGCTTACGACCGGCGCATCATTCGCGCCATCGACGGTGACGGTAATCGACTTTTGAACGGTGTCCGGTCCGGATGACGCATTGAACGTGAACGTCGCGGTGACGTGCTCGCCGGCAGCAAGATAGTCGAACGCCGCCCGATCGTAGCTGATCTTGCCGTCCGTCTCGTTGAGCGTGAACAGATCGGCCAGCACACCGCCCGCCGGGGCTGGGCCGCTTGAATCGTCGGCATCAAAAGCCAGCGTATCGGCCACATAAGGAACGTGCACGTCGCTCGCATCAACGTCCGTAATCGACACGTGATCCGCGACCGTGACCACGGCCACGTCCGGCGTCCCTGTATTGCCTTCTGTATCGGCGACCGGATTGGTGACGGCAATCACCGGCGCGTCATCGACACCGTTGATGGTGACCGTGATGGACTTCTGAACCGTATCCGGCCCAGATGACACATTGAAAGTGAAGACCGCGGTGACATGTTCGCCGCCCGCGAGATAGTCGAACGCAGCCTTGTCATAGCTGATCTTGCCGGTGACGGTATCGAGCGTGAACAGGTCCGCCAGCGAGCTGCCCGCCGGCACCGGGCCGCTCGAATGAGTTGCATCGAAGGACAATGCTCCCGCGTATGGCGTCCGGACGTCGCTCGCATCGACATCCGAGATCGAGACGTGATCTGCGACGGTAACCACCGCAACGTCCGGCGTGCCCGTGTCACCCTCGGTGTCGGCCGCCGGATTGGTGACAGTGATCGATGGCGCGTCATTGACGCCATCGACGGTAACGCTGATTGACTTCTGAATCGTGTCCGGTCCGGACGACACATTGAAGGTGAAGACCGCGGTGACATGCTCGCCGCCGGCAAGGTAATCGAACGCAGCTTTGTCGTAGCTGATCTTGCCGGTAACGGTATCGAGCGTGAACAGGTCCGCCAGCGAGCCACCCGCCGGTGCCGGACCGCTCGAATGAGTTGCGTCGAAAGCCAGCGCTCCCGCGTACGGCGTCCTGACGTCGCTCACGTCGACATCCGAGATCGAGACGTGATCCGCGACCGTGACCACAGCCACGTCCGGCGTGCCCGTGTTACCCTCGGTGTCGGCTGCCGGATTGGTCACAGTAATCACCGGCGCATCGTTGGTGCCGGTGATCGTGACGGTTACTGTCTTCGCGCTCGATGTATTGTTGGTGCCGCCGCTGTTGTCCTCGACGGTGATGGTATAGGTCGCCGTGATCGTCTCGCCTTCCGCGAGATACTGAACGAGGCTGTTGTCCAGTGCAAAATTCCAGTTGAAATCATGGTCGCCAGCAGCCAGAGCCGACGACGGAACCGTCAGCGCGGTTGCAAGCGCTGCAGCCAATGCCGGAGACACAGCCGCGCCAGTCGCGTCGTTGTTGTAGGCGACGTGCGCCGTATGGGTATCCGTCAAATCGGCATCGGTGAACGTCACCGAACCGGTGTCCTTCAAAATGTTGCCGACAGCGCCAACGTCTTCCTTGACGGCCGCGTCGTTATCGATGACCGAGATAACAGGTTGATCATTCGCGGCACCGATTTGAACAGTGACCTGCTTCGTTGACGAAAGACCGTTATTGTCCGTGACCGTGACGTCGTAGATCAGCGTCAGTGTCTCACCATGCGCCAGAAAATCGAACAGATGATCCGGCAGCTTGAATTCCCAGCCGACTGAACCTTGATTGTTGGTATCGGTGTTGTTCTCCGACACCGAAGCTGTCACCGCGTCATTGAGAGCGTCGCGGGTTGCCTGCGGAATATCGTTGTAATCGCCGCCCGACCAGACCACAGATGACGCGCCTGGATGAAGCGCCGCGCTCGCCGTATGGGTGTCCGACAGGTCCACATCGGTAAATGCCAGCGTGCCGGTGGCAACATCGACGACCGAATCTGGTTCGCCCGTTTTGTTAGGGACCTCGCCCACCTGATGGACCGATGTATCGGCGGTCAGCACCGGTGCGTCGTTTGTGCCGGTGATGGTGATCGTGACGGAATGTTGGACAGCCGCGCCGTGGTCATCGACGATCGTGATGGTATAGACCTGCGAAATGGTCTGACCTTCTGCCAACGACTGTAATGTGGGATCATTGTCGTCCAGCGTGAAGTGCCAGCCGACAGAGCCGTGATTGTCGGTATCGGTGAGGTTTTCAGACACCGGATCGAGCGTGAAAGTACCGAGGTGCCCTCCGGGCACAAAACCAGGTAGATTGGAACTCGAAAACAAAAAAACGGCTGAGGCATGATGGCCATCGGTCAGATCGACGTCCTGAAATGTAACTGTGCCGTTCGACTCGATATGGCCGGATACGACGGCGACGTCTTCCTTCACCGCGCCAGTGATGGGCGACGCCGCGCCGACCACGATCGTCGGCGCGTCGTTAGCGCCGGTGATCGTCACCGGAATGATGACGTACCCGGTATCGGGACCTGACGTCGCAGTCACCTGGATCTTGAAGGTGGCGGTCTCGCCATCACCCAGGAAATTGAACTGCTCGCGATCGAAGGTAACCTGGCCCGTCGTCTGATTGATGTGAATCAGCGGCGTCAGAAACGCTTCAGTGAGATAGGGAATCGTGCTGACCGCGCTCTTGATTATCGCGCTGCCGGCGACGAACGGCACGCCGATATCGTAAAACGGCGCGTTGCCGATATCCGGATCGTCGATCTTGACGACGTCTTTGAAGTTGAACGTCTTGTCGATATGAGTGAACGATTGATCTGCAGCAACAGGAATCGCCGAAAATACAGCTTTGGTGTTGTAGAAAACCCTGCCGTTGTATGTGACGTGCCCGGTCAACGGATCGATATAATAGATAGGCGCCGGCGGCGGCGGCGGTGCCGTCAACTGGGCGAACGTCATCGCACCGAAGGGGAGTTCAGCGAGAGGGTTGACGCTTGAGCTTCCAAACTTCTGCGTCTTCGGATTGGAATTGTCGGGATTGTAGTTCGGGAAAACAAGCTTGAAGACGTCTTGAATCAGCGACTTCGCAGCTTCCTGGTCCGCAAGCGTCTTGAGCTGCTCGACCGCAGTTGGAGGCTGGCCGATGCCGAGACTCGACACCAGGGTCACCTGCCCCGCCTGAGACACCGTGCCGATCAATTGACCGGAGGTCTTGTCGTACAGGTTGAACCATCCCGTGTGTCCGTCCGGTTCAAGCAATACAGAAAATTTCGTCGGGCCGTCGTCGGCGGCGATTTCCACCAGCACTGCCGTGCCGCGAATGCCCATGGTGGCAACCGGCGTCTCGACGCGCATGTTGCCGTTCTTGGCGGTCTGTCCGGCGACGAAGGTGATGGTGCCCTGAACGAGACTGATCAGCGATGAGTTCGACGATCCGTTCGGATCGTAGATCATCTCGTTGAGCACCATGCGCGCATTCGACGTCATGCCGAACGCGCTGCCGTCGACGAATGTCATGCCGACCGACGAGTCGGATCCGGTCTGGACCACGTCGCCCTTTTGAACCGCGTCGCCGATGTGCAGTTCGACCGATGTGCCATTGCGGATCGCCGAGGCGCTTCCTGACATCTTCAGGACGTGGCCGATCACTTGTCCAGCCGCACCGGGCGCTGCCGCTTGCGCGTAATGAACGTGGCCGGTCAGCGCATCGACGACATGGCCGGAGAGCGTCGCGCCGTCCTTGGACGTGAGCGTCGGTCGTGTCTCACCCTTGAAGTAGTTTCCGACAACGAACTTCTGTTCGGCATTCGAGATGATCAGGTCGCTGCCGATTCGCGTGTAACCGCCGGAAAACAGCAGGTGCGCGTCGGGAACAACAATGTGCGCGTCGGACGGATGATGCTGAACGAAGCCCGGCTTTGCGCCGAACGAAAAACCTTCTCCGTCCAGTGAAACCGGGGAGTCGTTCAGTAATTTGGTGTCAATTGGTCCGGCGAAATTCAAGTTGCCCGCCCGTCTTAAAAATCATTCTTAAGCAATCGATAATTCGGGATTCATAGCATCAAAACTGCGTAGCTCCATAGAGGATTGAACCAAGCCGCATGGTTTGATGGGCCGATCTTAAGTAAAATTGCGCGACCAAGACTTGGAACGCGCGGTGTCACATTCTAAATCCATGGGATAAAATCGATATTCGCCGCCGACGGCAATCCGAGGAACTCTCATTGCAGGCAAATTGAGCCTAAAAGCCTCGCAAGTTGCAGAGCAGCAATCGAGGAGTAACCCGTCTAAGCTTCATCTATATTTCATGCTTACTATAAACGACTTCAGATATAGCTTTATTACTGAGGTTCGCGCGTATCTATAGCCGCCTGTAACGTGCGTTAGCCTTATCGACAATTTTACACAATCTGCTCAGCATTAGTTCCTCATATTTGAATCCAAATCGCCCCATTCGACCCATCTTTAAGCCGTCGAAAAGGCTGCCCCGCCTACTCCTTGTGACGAATGATCCGGTCACGTGCTCGCATAAGCAAGCCGATGTCCGGACAAGGGGCGTCACATGTCGGCTTCAATCACTGCGCGCGCAGGCGTTTTGGCATTCGTATTCGCGATCAATGCGTTGAGCGGGACCGCTCACGCGGCAGCTTATGCGCTGCGTAACAGCTTTACCGCCCCTGCCGAGGTACAGTCACCCAGCACCTCGGAGCCTTTCGGGCTTGCAACATCTGTGCTCAGCGAAGGCCCGCTTCGCGCCAAATGGCTGGAGGTCGAACGCGCTATCGCAGCAGAGGCGAACGTCATTGCCGGCTGCGAGAACGATCCCGACCACTGCACATCCCGGCCCGCCATGCGATTCCTCGAAATCGTCAAAGCTGCAGCGGCCCGCGACGGCCTCGCCCGCCTGGGTGAAATCAACCGCGCGTTCAATCTTGCGATCCGCCCGGTCAGCGACGAGGCACAGTACGGCGTCGAGGACCACTGGGCATCGCCATTGGCCACGCTCGCGGCCGGCGCCGGCGACTGTGAGGACTATGCGATTGCAAAACTGGTGGCGCTGCGCGCGGCCGGCATTCCGGCGGACGACCTTCGTCTCGTCATCATTCGCGAAACGACGACCGGCGAAGACCATGCCGTCGTCACGGCACGGGCCGAGGGGCACTGGCGCGTTCTCGACAACCGCTCCTTCGTGATGATCGACGACAGCGAGCTCAGAAAATATCGCCCCCTCTTCGCGATCGATTCAGAAGGCGCGAAGCGTTTCGAACAGCCGATGCTCGCGCAGACAGCGCGCAGCATGCAGGTGCGTCCGGCCGAGATCGATACGCACGATCCCGTGACCGACACCGGTACGTCGGCGATCGGACCGAGCGCGCAAGCGGGCACGGCCGACGAATTCATCCAGAACTTCGCGATGTAAGGCGACGCATCACGGCCGGCCAGATTCACTCACGATCCTGTGCCTGACCTTGTTTCCACCGTTCACGTTTTGGCGATGGTTTGAATGGTCGCTACAAACAGCAGCGCGGCACAGGTGACCAGCACCCACCAGGGATTGTCGCACAGGATCGCTCCCTGAGCGCACATCCGATCTGCCAAGTACCAGCCGTGGTTGCGCACAGCGCCCGCAAGCAGGAATAGGCCGCCTGCACCAACAATTGCGAGGATAGCTTGTCGCATGGCTCACTCCTTTCCGCCGTGAATGTTCGGCGCAAAGATGTAAATCAATGCTTGTTCCGATCGACGAAATCCCGGTGCTTCTCGGTAGAATCCGCCGCATCGGTTCCCGTTGCGGTGGTACCTCGGCGTCATACGAAAAACGCAAAGATCATAAATTCATTGAGGTTTCAGGCGCTCGGATGAATTCGTGGAAATCCGATGCGCCAACGCATTTTCTGCGTGAAAGGAGAATTGCCAATGGCAACACGTTTGCAGCGGCTCGCGGAATTCGACGGCAACGGCGAACCGCCATCCGACGAAGCTGTTCAGGTGCTGTGCGAGGACAAGAGCGGAACCTATCAGTTGCCGTTTCCATGCCGCCGGGTGAACGGCGAATGGCGCAACAGTGAATCCGGAAGTCTTGTCGAGGCAACCGTCGTCGGCTGGCGGCGCGCCAGGGCATGATCCCGCCCCGAAGGACCGCGTTAGCGCAAAGTGGAAACCGGTTTTCGGATCAGATCATGCCCAGAAATAGATTCCGCTCTTACTTCTTCGTTTTTGAAGCGGCGTAACGCGCCTTGGTTTCGGCATTCATCGGATAGAGGCCAGGCAGTTCCGCGCCGTTGTTGACCTCGTTGACGATCCAGCCCTCCATCGCCTCCTGCTCCGGACCTTCCGTGAGAATGAGATCGAGGAACGCCTGCGGGATCAGCACCGCGCCATCCTGATCGGCCACGATCACATCGTCTGGAAACACTGCGACGCCGCCGCATCCGATCGGCTCGCCCCAGTTGACGAACGTCAATCCGGCAACGGACGGAGGCGCAGCCGCGCCATCGCACCACACCGGCAGACCCGTGCCAAGCACACCTTCCAGATCGCGCACCACGCCGTCCGTCACCAAAGCTGTCACGCCGCGCTTCGCCATGCGTGCGCAGAGAATGTCGCCGAAGATGCCAGCGTCGGTGATGCCCATGGCGTCGACGACAGCGATGCAACCAGCAGGCATCGCCTCGATAGCGGTGCGGGTCGAGATCGGCTTCGACCATGATTCCGGCGTGGCGAGATCCTCGCGCGCCGGAACAAATCTCAAGGTAAAGGCCGGACCGACCAGACGCTCCTGCCCCGGACGCAGCGGACGCGACCCGCGCAGCCACACGTTACGAAGTCCCTTCTTGAGAAGGATGGTCGTGATGGTGGCGGTCGTGATCTTCTTGAGCGTTGCGATGGCTTCGGGCGAGAGCGACATGAGGGCAGACTCCGGTGTGATGGCCACGCCTTTTTGCTAAAGCGCGGCAGCGCGTCAAGGCGACAATCGCGTGACCGGTAATGCCCGTTTATGCGTCGCGATAACCCCAACTTATTTGCCATTTCGGCCCGTTTATCGGACAACGGAAGCCCATCTGCGAGATTCACCGGCCGATTGATGACCGCCGCCCTGCCCAGTGTCTTGCCCCGCATCCTGCCGTCCGGCGACACGGCTCTGGTCGTCGAATTTGGCCGCGACATCGACCCCACCATCAACCGGCAGGTTCTGAACCTCGATCGCAACGTCGCCAGCGAAGCCATTGCTGGCATTCTGGAAACCGTTCCGACTTACCGGTCCCTGCTGGTTCACTACGATCCGATCCAGATCGGCTACGGCGCATTGTCGGACAAGCTGCTCGCTTTGGCGCAACGGCCTGTTCCGGCCGAAGCCGCAGTGCGGCGCTGGCGTGTGCCGGTGGTCTATGGCGGTGAGTATGGCGTCGATCTCGATGACGTCGCGCGCGCGCATCAGATCTCGACATCGGCGGTGATCGCGAAACACACCGGCAGCGAATATCGCGTGGCGATGATCGGCTTCACGCCCGGCTTCGCCTATCTCAGCGGCCTCGATCCATCGATCGCCACGCCTCGGCGCGAAAGCCCGCGCACCGAAACTCCGCCCGGCACAATCTCTATCGGCGGCGTACAGGCCTGCGTGCAGTGTCTCGCGGCACCGAGCGGCTGGCACCTGTTGGGGCGCACGCCGGTGCGCACCTTCCATCCGCATCGCGATCCTGTATTCCTGATGGAGCCCGGCGATGCGGTGAACTTCCACGCCATTGACGCCAGCGAGTTCGCATCACTTGATCGCGCCGCCGAACGCGGCGAGATCGTCGCCGAATTGATCGCGTCATGAGTCAGCTTGTCGCCCTCAATGTCGGACCCGCGACATCGGTTCAGGATGCCGGGCGCTTCGGCGCGCAACGCTATGGTCTCACCACCAGCGGCGCGATGGATCGCGTCGCGCTGGCCATGGCAAACTGTCTTGGGGGAAATGCTCCGTTCGCCGCCGCCATCGAGATCGGTCCGTTCGGCGCATCGTTCACCGCGCGCAACGGAGCGGTCCGCGTGGCGCTGTCCGGCGCCGCACGCGTCGCGAACATTGCCGGCACGCCGTTCCCGCTCAACGAGACCGCGCTGATCGCGGACGGCGAAACGCTCAATCTTGGGCCCGCGCGCAACGGCGTGTTCAGCTATCTCGCTATCGAAGGCGGCATCGCGGGCGAGCCGGTGTTCGGCAGCCTGTCGGTCAACGCCCGCGCCGGGCTCGGCAGCCCCTTCCCGCGTGCGCTGCAGGCCGGTGACGTGTTGAATACCGGCACCGCGCAGGTTGCACCCTACGAGCGCGCGCTCGACACCTTCGATCAGCCAACGATGCCGATCCGCGTGGTGATGGGGCCGCAGGACGACGAGTTCGGCCCAGCGTGCGATGTGTTTCTCAACAGCGAGTGGCGCATCTCGGCCACTAGCGATCGCATGGGCTATCGGCTGGAAGGCCCCAAGGTGGTCCACCCCGGCGGCCATAACATTGTCTCCGACGGCGCGGTCCACGGCAGCATCCAGGTGCCCGGCAACGGCCAGCCCATCGTGTTGATGGCCGATCACGGCACAACCGGCGGCTATCCCAAGATCGCGACCGTCATCAGCGCCGATCTCGGACGTTTTGCACAGATGCAGGCTGGTTCGGTCTTTCGCTTCAAGGCTCTCAGTGTCGAGGACGCACAAGCAGAGGCGCGCAAGCTCGCCGAATTTCTGCGCGCGCTGCCGGGGCGCATTCACGCCGCCGGCGGCTCCAGCCTCAATCTCGCCGAACTGCAAAAGGCCAATGTCGCAGGCGTCGCGGTGAATGCCATCGACACCGCGACATGGCAAACTCAATCCATCAGCGAGCCGTAACGTCGAACAGGCATAGTCATGACAATCGATCTCAACAGCGATCTCGGGGAAGGTTTCGGCGCATGGGAGATGGGCAATGACGATGCCATGCTCGGCCTCGCCAGCAGCGTCAATGTCGCCTGCGGATTCCATGCCGGCGATTCCGACATCATGCTCAAGACAGCGAAGCTCGCGAAGGAGCGCGGCGTCAGCATCGGTGCGCATCCGGGCTACCGCGACCTGCACGGCTTCGGACGTCGGCCAGTCCCCGGCCTGACATCGTCCGAGATCGAAACCATGGTGGCCTATCAGATCGGCGCGCTGCAGGCCGTCGCCGCGCTGGCCGGCCACAAGGTCACCCACGTCAAGGCGCATGGCGCGCTCTCCAACGTCGGCTGCGTCGACGATATGACCGCGCGCGCCATCGCCGCCGCCATCAAGGCGGTCGATCCAAGCCTGTATTTCGTGGTGCTGCCGAACACGGCGCTGGTCCGCGCGGGCGAAGCTGCCGGATTGAAGCTGATCTACGAGGTGTTCGCCGATCGCGCTTATGAAGACGACGCGCAACTCATGGCGCGCAGCAAGCCGGGTTCGGTGCTGCACGATGCGCCGCAGATCGCGAAGCGGGTGGTGCGCATGGTTCAAGATGGCGCAATCACCGCAGCGTCGGGCAAGGTCATCAAGGTCAAGATCGACACCGTCTGCATCCACGGCGACACGCCCGGCGCTATCGACATCGCGCGTCAGGTGCGTGGCGAGCTGGAGCGTAGCGGGATTGCCGTCGCGCCGTTCAGCTCGCGGCGCTAGCCGCCAGCGTTTGCGGCGCATCGGTCTGCGCAATCAGGCGCTTCAATTCCGGAATGCATGAGCCGCAATTGGTGCCGGCTTTGAGCTTTGCGCCAATCTCGACGGCGGTTCGCGCGCCATCGCCAATCGCACCGCAGATCGTGTTGCGGCCCACCCCGAAGCAGGCGCAAACAATCGGGCCGTCGCTGGCAAGACCGTCGGCGGACTTGCCCGACAGCAGCAGCCGCCGCTGGTCGTCGCTAATCGTCTCAGCCGCGAACAAAGCCTTCACCGCATCCCAGTCCAGCGCATCGGCCACCGGTCCCATGAACAGGCATGCATCGAGTGCATCGGCCGAAAACTGCGCCGCGCGATAGACGCCGCGTGCGGCATCCTCATATTCAGCGATGTGTCCCGCCTCGCCTTTCGAAGAAAGATACGTTTTCCATGAGGCAGGCTCCGCGTTGCTCGCAAGCAGATAACCATAGCCGCCTGCAATCGCGACGCGTGCCCACCAGACACTCTTGGGAAACGACATTGGCTTGCGCGACAACACGAAGCCGCGCTGCGCAAACGCAAACGCTTCGATGGCCACGGGTGTCGCCTTGTTCTCAGGCTGGCCCGAGAACGGATCGGTGAACGGCGCGACCAGCGCGCCGACGCGTCCCGATGCCGAGTTCTCTCCGCTCCAGTGGATCGGCGCGAACAGCATGCCGCGTTGCTGACGTTCGCTGACGACGACCTTGAGAATGCACTGGCCGAGATCAGTCGCGAGCCTTGCGAAACCGCCGTCGACGAGGTCCGCCTGCGCGGCATCGGCAGGATGAATCTCAACGTAAGGCTCCGGCAGATGCTGGCCGAGGCGCGGGCTCATGCCCGTCCGTGTCATGGTGTGCCACTGGTCGCGGATGCGACCGGTGTTGAGACGCAGCGGCCGCGCGGCAGATGTTTCACCGCGCAGCGTCGGGACGTCGGGCGCGATGAAGCGTGCCTTGTGGTCCTGCGTGAAGAAACCGCCATTAGCGAAGAAACGCGGCGGCGGCTCAGTCGCATCGCTGCGCATCGGCCACAGGAACGGCTTCATATCGTCGAAGCCGTCATCCGGTATCGACGCGACCGCGCCGATGTCGAAATCGCGGCTGCCGTTGTTCTCGAACGCGGACAGTTCGGCATGCTCGCGAAAAATGTCGGCGGCGGAGTTGTAAGCAAAGGCCGCGCCGTAGCCGAGGCGCCTGGCAACCTCGCTCACGATCCACCAGTCGGGCTTCGCCTGCCCCGGTGCCTGCAGGAACGCGCGCTGCCGCGAAATCCGCCGCTCTGAATTTGTCACGGTGCCGGACTTCTCGCCCCACGCATGCGCGGGCAGCAGCACATGCGCGCCGGAGTTGACGCTGTCGTTGGAACTGACGTTCTCTGAAATCACCAGCAGGTCGAGCTTGCGCATCGCCGCGCGCACCGCGTCGGCGTTGGGCAGCGACACCGCCGGATTGGTGCCCATCACCCACAGCGCCTTGATCTCGCCGCGGCCGATGGCCTGAAACATCTGGACGGCCTTCAGCCCTTCATGGGTCGCAATGTGCGGCGCTTTCCAGAACCGGCGCACGCGATCGATGTCCGGCGGCGTGAAGCCCATATGCGCCGCGAGCTGATTGGCGAGCCCGCCGACCTCACGGCCACCCATCGCGTTCGGCTGTCCGGTCAGCGAGAACGGCGATGCGCCGACCTTGCCGATACGGCCGGTCGCCAAATGACAGTTGACGATGGCGTTGACCTTGTCGGTGCCCTGCGCCGACTGGTTGACGCCTTGCGAATACAGCGTCACCACACGCGGCGTGTTCGCGAACATCTGGAAGAACGCCGCAACGTCCGCCTCGGCAAGTCCTGTCGCCAGCGCGGTCGCGGTCACGCTGCCGGCGATACTGCGCGCCTTCGTCAACGCATCGTCGAAGCCGGTCGTATGCTCGTCGACATAGGCCTGATCGAGCGCACCGTTGTCTGCGAGATATGTCAGCAGCCCGCTGAACAGGGCCGTATCGGTGCCGGGCTTGAGCCCGAGAAACAGATCGGCGTCGCCCGAGGTTTCGGTCTGGCGCGGATCGATCACCACGATGCGCGCGCCGCGGTTCTGCTTGTTGGCGATCATCCGCTGGAACAGCACCGGATGGCACCATGCGGCGTTGGACCCGACCAGCACCAGCAAATCGGCCTCGTCGAGATCTTCGTAACAACCGGGCACCGTATCCGCGCCAAACGCGCGGCGATGGCCCGCGACCGACGAGGCCATGCAGAGCCGCGAATTGGTATCGACGTTTGCCGTGCCGATAAAACCCTTCATCAGCTTATTGGCGACGTAGTAATCCTCGGTCAGCAACTGACCCGAGAGATAGAATGCGACCGACCCCGGTCCATGCTTGGCGATGATGTGCTGTAGCCGATTGGCAACATGATCGAGCGCATCGGTCCAGTCCACCTGTTCGAACATGCCGCTCGAACAGCGGATCATCGGATGCAGCAACCGCTCGCTGAGACCAAGCGTTTCGCCAAGTGCCGAGCCCTTGGAGCACAGCCGTCCGAAATTCGAGGGATGCTCTGTATCGCCCGCGATCGCAGCCCCGCCCTTGCCGTCAGGCGTCGCGACAACGCCGCAGCCGACGCCGCAGTAGGGACATGTGGTTTTGACGGGAGCGAGGGAAGGATCGACGGGGG
>JBOFVL010000002.1:0-23430 GCA_051653085.1 Afipia sp.
GCGGACCGCAGCCGCCGCTCAAGAAGCGGCCACGCGCGGCGGCCCATAGACCGCATCCGCGCGTTTCTCGAACGCCGCGGCGAAGCGCTGGAAAGCGGCGTCGAACATCGCGCCCATCAGCACCGCGAGCATCCGACTCCTGAACTCGTAGGCGATGAAGAAGCCAACGTCGCAGGTGCTCTCCGATTTTGCCTCGAAGGTCCAGCGGTTCTCGAGCTTGCTGAACGGGCCTTGCAGATACTCAACAAGAATTTTCAGGTTCGGCTTGTCCAGCGTGACGCGGCTGGTGAAGGTCTCGCGCACCACCTGAAACGACACCGTCATGTCGGCGACGATGACCTCGCTGCCGTCGGGCTTCTGCGTGCGTTGCCGGACTTTCAGCGCTTTGCACATCGGCACGAATTCGGGATAACGTTCGACGTCGGCGACGAGATCGAACATTTTCTCCGCGCTGTGGCGTACGCGGCGCTTGTTTGAAAATTGCGGCATCAGTGAATTCCTGCCGAAGCAGCTTTCTGGTCTGCAATATAGCTGTCGGCTTCAACCCGTTCTGTAAAACGGACCAATTTTTGATCGGCACGGCAATCGTCGAGATAAGCGATGAGTGCCGGCTGCTGTTTTTCGCGATACGTCCAGACGTAACGGAAGAATTCCAGGTCGAACTGTTCCGGGCACCCCGCGGCCATCTCGGGGCGGACACGTCCGTAGCTCTTCGCAACCCGGATCAGAATTCCCATCATGCAGACATGACGAGGCAGATCGAACCAGACGACGGTATCCGCGCGATCGCGGCGAAGCTTGCCCGCACCTTGTGAAAAATAATTGCCGTCCATGATCCACCGATCACCCATAGCCGCATCTTTCATGCGCGACTCGAATACGACGAGGTCTGATGGCTCCCAGCCGGGCTGCCAATAGATTGCGTCGAGGGAGATCAAAGGGAGCTTGGTCAGCGCAGAAAGTCGACGGGCGAAGGTCGATTTTCCCGATCCGGGCGCTCCTAACACGAGAACACGCTGCATAGTGCGCCGGGACGCCTCAGGACGAGGCGCGCGACTGGCGCGCCGCCTGTAGCTTAGCGAAATCCTCGCCGGCGTGATGCGATGAACGCGTCAGCGGGCTCGCCGAGACCATCAGGAAGCCCTTGGTGTAAGCGACCTTCTCGTAGCCGCCGAATTCGTCCGGCGTCACGTAGCGCATCACGGCATGATGCTTAAGGCTCGGCTGCAGGTATTGTCCGATGGTGAGGAAATCGACATCCGCGGAGCGCAGGTCGTCCATCACCTGCAGCACCTCATGACGCTCCTCTCCGAGGCCGACCATGATGCCGGATTTGGTGAAGATGGTTGGGTCCATTTCCTTGACCCGCTGCAACAGCCGGATCGAATGGAAATAGCGCGCGCCGGGACGCACCGTGAGATAATGCGACGGCACGGTTTCGAGATTGTGGTTGAACACGTCGGGCTTGGCCGCGACCACCTGCTCCAGCGCGCCGTTCTTGCGCAGGAAGTCCGGCGTGAGGATTTCGATGGTCGTGGTCGGGCAGCTCGCGCGAATGGCGCGGATGGTTTTCGCGAAATGGTCAGCGCCGCCGTCGGCGAGATCGTCGCGATCGACCGAGGTGATAACAACGTGCGCGAGGCCGAGCTTCTGAACCGCCAGCGCAACGTGTTCGGGCTCGGACGCATCGAGCGCGCCGGGCATGCCGGTCTTGACGTTGCAGAAGGCGCAGGCGCGGGTGCAGGTGTCACCCATGATCATGAAGGTGGCGTGCTTCTTGTCCCAGCACTCGCCGATGTTCGGGCAGCCCGCTTCCTCGCACACCGTGACGAGGCCGTTTTCCTTGACGATATTTCGGGTGTTGGCATAGCCGCGCGAATTCGGCGCGCGCACACGAATCCAGTCAGGCTTCGCGGGCGACTTGGCGTCCGGCCGATTGACCTTCTCCGGATGGCGCGGACGCACCTGATTGGACGACACCGTATCGATCAGAACAACCATGAAAAGCCCGTGATTTCCTTGACCTTACCTAAGCCTGCCGATCCATTGGTGCAAGCCGTTCGCATCGTGCTACCTTGGAATGACTATCACGTTTTGAAGCAATCCTGCATGGTCCTGCGCGCACATCCCCTGCCCAAAAATGGCTGAAAGCCGCGTCCCGCCCCCTGCCGGACGGCTGCTGACGCGCAAATTCTTCGCGCGGAGCGTCCATGTCGTTGCCCGGGAGCTGATCGGCGCGACGCTGCTGGTGGACGGCGTCGGCGGCATCATCACCGAGGTCGAGGCCTATCACCACACGGAGCCAGCGGCGCATTCCTTCAACGGACCGACGCCGCGCAACAGGGTGATGTTCGGTCCGCCGGGCTATCTCTACGTCTACCGCTCCTACGGCATCCACTGGTGCATGAACTTCGTCTGCGAGAAGGAAGGCTCCGCCAGCGCCGTTCTGATTCGCGCGCTGGAGCCGACGCACGGGCTTGACCTCATGTACAAGCGCCGCAGCAAGTACATCAAAAATCTCAACGACAAACTCTTGTGTTCGGGACCCGGCAAGCTCTGCGAAGCGATGGCGGTGAGCGACAAACACAACACCCTGCCCCTCGATGCGCCGCCGATCGCGATTTATGCGCGAGCGCGCAAGCCCGACATCGTCAGCGGCATTCGCATCGGCATCACCAAGGCTGTTGAGCTGCCCTGGCGCTATGGACTGAAGGACTCGAAGTTTCTCAGCAAGCCGTTTTCAGCATAAGGCGAAACGGTGACGAACTTCGCTGCATAAGGCGGAATGGTGACGTAACTGCAGCGCCTCGAAATTCGCGACATTTGCATAGCCGCAACGCCGATCGACGACTCGTGCGTGCGTCATGCAACGTCCGCATAACTAAAAAGTCACGTCAGCTGCTTCCAAGAGCATCCATCAAAACGCAGGCAGCCAAGCTATGCGTTCCGAACGGGACCGAAAATTGTCCCGCGGACATTCAGGCGCGGCGTGTCGAAAAATCGGTGATCGACGTTAACAGCATGAACGGCAGCAACCAGATCGCAATGGGGATAAATGCGAACGCGGCATTTCCGCTGAGATCCCACGCGATGCCGCCGAGAATCGAAACCACCATCGCAAGACCATAGCCAAGCGTGAACACGCCCGCCGACATCCGCGGCACATCATCCGGCGCAACCAGCAGCGCGGGCAATGCGAGCACGAGGGTCAGCGCAACGGCACAGGCGAAGCCGATCATCGCGGCTGATATGATCAGGCTCCATGCTTCCCCGGACATCAGAATGCCGGCAACGCCCGCAAGCCCGATCGCGCCGGCGGAGAGCATGGGCCACTTCTTCCGTTCCCAGCGGCTTGCCATCACAAGCAGAATGAACGAACCGGGCAACTGACCGGCGTTGAGCGCAGTGAGTGCCGGGCCGATCAGGTCTGTGCGGCCGGTGTGCAGCAGATATCCGGGAAGAAAAGCATTGGTGCAAAAATAGAGCTGGTTGAGCCCGCTCATGATGAGCCCAACTTTCCAGAGCAACGGGTCGCGCCAATCAGGCATCCACTGGCGAGGGCGCGACACCGGCGCGCTCTTTCCGCCAGGCTGGAACAGGAAAATGATGAGCGCGATCGCTACGAGCGGAATCGACCAGAGCACCAGACTGGCGCGCCAGCTTCCCGCGAGAAGCGGCACGATAGCGGCAGCGAGCATGACCGGAAAAATTTCGCCGCACAGAAGGCCGTTGGTGTAGACGGCCGTGGCGAAGCCGATCCGGTCCGGCACCCATTGGCGAACCGTGGGCGGCAGCGAGGGCTGCATCACGGCGATCCCCGCCGCCATGATCGCTGTTGCGATGTAAAGCATCCACGTGTCGGTCGCGAAGCCGCGCAAACCCGAACCCGCTGCCGCGATCAGAAGCCCGATAATGAGCGCAGGCACAGCGCCGACGCGCGCGATCAGCAGCGAGCCCGGCACCGCGACCAGAGCGAACAGGAAAACCGGAATGGCATTCAGAATGCCGACTTCAGTGCCGGACAGCCTGAGATCCAGAATGATCAGCGCCAGCACCGGCGGCACGGCGAGGATCGTCAGCCGCAGTCCATTTCCGGCAAGCCAGAGAAGAAGCAGCGCGTTGAACGAGGATGACCGCTGCAAGGTCATTGCGCGCCCTTGAGCCGCTCCAGCGCTTCGAGAATCTTCGTCTTGCGCGCCTCGGCTTCTTCACGCTTCTCACGCTGCTCGTCGATCACCTCTTCCGGTGCGTTGGCGACGAACTTCTCGTTACCGAGTTTCGCATCGACGCGCTTGATGTCGGCATCGGCCTGCGCGAGCGCCTTGTCGAGACGGATTTTTTCCGCACCAAGATCGATCACACCCTTGAGCGGGATCGCCGCGACTTCGCCGCGCACCAGCAACTGAACGGAGCCATCCGGCGCGCGATCGGCGAAGGAAATCTCGCCGAGACGCGCGAGGCGCTTCATCACATCGCTCCAGCGTTCCGCGCGTGCCTTGATGTCGGCGGACGCGCCCACCAGCACCAGCGGAAACAGCGTTGCGGGCGGAATGTTCATTTCCGCGCGAACCGATCGGATCGATGAGATCAGTTCCACCAGCCAGCCGATTTCGGATTCGGCGGCAGGATCGCTGAACCGTTCGACAACGGGCGGTGCTGCGACGATGACCGGCGCGGCCAGCGGATCGCCGGCAATGGCGGCGGCAATCGAGGGAGCCATCGCGTCCTCTTCCGGCTTCAGCGGCCACTCCGCCAGCGCTAGAAGGCCGTTGCGCTTCGCCGTCACCGCCCAAAGCTCCTCGGTGAGGAACGGCATGAACGGATGCAGCAGTTTCAAAATTTCGTCGCGCGCCCAGGCGATGCTGGCCTGCGTCTCGGCCTTGGCCGGACTGTCCGCGCCCATTAGCACAGGCTTCGCCAGTTCGAGATACCAGTCGCAATAGACGTTCCAGACGAAGCGGTAGATGACCCCGGCAGCGTCGTTGAAACGATAGGTCTGAATGGCTTCGGTGACCTCGCGCGTCGCACGCGCAGTTTCGTGCGCGATCCAGCGGTTCAGCGTCTCTTTGGTTTTGGCCGGATCGAATCCGTCGGCCAGCGCGCAGCCATTCATCTCGGCGAAGCGCGAGGCATTCCACAGCTTGGTCGCGAAGTTGCGATAGCCTTCGACGCGCTGGGTCGAGAGCTTGATGTCCCTGCCTTGCGCCGCCATCGCGGCCAGCGTGAAGCGCAGCGCATCGGCGCCGTAATCGTCGATCAGATGCAGCGGGTCGATGACGTTGCCCTTCGACTTCGACATCTTCGCGCCCCTCTCGTCGCGGACGAGGGCGTGCATGTAGATGGTCGGGAACGGCACATCCTTCATGAAGTGGATGCCCATCATCATCATCCGGGCAACCCAGAAGAAGATGATGTCGAAGCCGGTGACCAGAACGCTGGTCGGGTAGTAGCGCTTCACGTCCCTGTCGTCGTCAGGCCAGCCCAGCGTCGAGAACGGCCAGAGCGCCGACGAGAACCAGGTGTCGAGCACGTCTTCGTCGCGGGTGATGAAACCGTCGCGCTTGGCAGGATCGAGAGCCATGTCATGGCCCTGCTCCGCCGTGATGACCTCCTGCTCGACGTAATAGCCGAGCGCCTTGCCGACCGCTTCGTCTTCCGTCTCGGCGACAAAGACCTTGCCGTCCGGCCCGTACCACGCCGGAATCTGATGTCCCCACCAGAGCTGCCGCGAAATGCACCACGGCTGGATGTTTTCCATCCACTCGAAGTAGGTTTTTTCCCAGTTCTTCGGCACGAACACCGTCTCGCCGCTGCGCACCGCGGCAACCGCGGGAGCCGCGAGCGTCTTGGCGTCGACGTACCACTGGTCGGTCAGATACGGCTCGATGACCACGCCGGAACGGTCGCCATGCGGCACCACGTGCGTGTTGGGCTCGATCTTCTCGAGGAAACCGGCCTCTTCCAGTTTCGCGACGATCAGCTTGCGTGCGGAGAAGCGATCCTTGCCGTCGAGTTCCTCGGCGAACATCAGCGCGGCTTCCGGCAGCCCGCGCAGATAGTCCTCGTTGCCCGAGAGCGACATGCGCGCTTCCTGATCGAGCACGCTGATCGACGGCAGGTTGTGACGGCGGCCGACTTCGAAGTCGTTGAAGTCGTGAGCCGGTGTGATCTTCACCGCGCCCGACCCCTTCTCGGGATCGGAGTAATCATCGGCGACAATCGGGATCAGCCGGCCGACCAGCGGCAGCACGACTTTCTTGCCGACGAGATGCCTGTAACGGTCATCCTCGGGATTCACGGCCACGGCCGTGTCGCCGAGCATCGTCTCGGGCCGCGTGGTCGCGACGACGATGAAAGTGGACGGGTCCTCGGGATTGAACTCCTTGCCTTCCAGCGGATAGCGCAGATGCCAGAGGCTGCCCTTGACCTCGATCTGCTGCACTTCGATATCCGAGATCGCGGTCAGCAGCTTTGGATCCCAGTTGACCAGCCGCTTGTCCTTGTAGATCAGCTTCTGATTGTAGAGTTCGACGAACACCTTCGCGACGGCGCGCGACAGGCCCTCGTCCATGGTGAAGCGTTCACGCGACCAGTCGCAGGACGCGCCGAGGCGCTTCAACTGATTGACGATGGTGCCGCCGGATTCGGCCTTCCACTGCCAGACGCGTTCGAGAAACTTTGCGCGGCCCATGTCGCGACGGCCCGGCTCCTGCCGCTCCATCAACTGCCGCTCGACCACCATCTGCGTAGCGATGCCCGCGTGGTCCGTTCCCGGCTGCCACAGCACGTCGCGGCCGCGCATCCGCTCGAACCGGCACAGGATGTCCTGCAACGTGTTGTTGAGCGCGTGGCCCATGTGCAGCGAGCCGGTGACGTTCGGCGGCGGAATGACGATCGTGAAAGGTTCGGCGTCGCGCCGCTCAGGGCGCCCGGCCTTGAACGCGCCGGCGTCTTCCCAGGCACTGGAAATACGGTCTTCGATGTCGGCGGGCTGGTAGTTTTTCTCGATCATCACACTGCAATCAAAAGGGGGTGTCCGCGCTAGAAACCTGCCAGCGCGGCTCAAGTCAACCGTTGGGATATGGAGAAACTAAGCCAAAATAGCTGAAATCAGCGGCCCCGGGAGACCCGTTCGATTTCGGCCTTGACGATCCGCTCCACCAGATTGGGCAGATTGTCGTCCAGCCAGGACTTCAGCATCGGACGCAGCATCTCCTTGACGAGATCCTCGAGGGTCCGGGCATTGTTGCTCAGAACAGTGTTCGCCAGCGTGTTGAATGCCGACTCCACCGCAGAAACGGTCGAGCTCGACAGAATTTGCTGCGTCGGCAGCTCACGCGGCGCCGGTGCCCGCTCGGCAAAGCTGGGCGGGTCCATCGCCGGGGAGCGGTGATTTGAGGCGTGGACCATAGGTGTCTCGGTGAATTCCAGATCGTCTTCGGGTTCGATCGTACTGAACGGCGGCGGCGGCATTTCGGGCACTGCCATCTGCTCGGTCAGTTCGAACACATCTGCATCGGCGTCGACTTCCGGTTCCGCGGGTGGAGGCGGAGGCGCGGCAGCCGGAGCGTCGAAGCTCGCCATCATGGCGTCGATTTCGGCCTGGCTGTTCTTCGCCGCTGGCGGCGGGGCCGGTGCAGGCGCGGGCCGGGCCGGCGCAATCTTGGAGGGCGGAATGCCTGCCATCGCCGGTCGCAGAGCCGGTGCTGGCCGCGCGATCTCGGCCTTTGGAACTTCTGTCTTCGGAGCCTCTGCTTTCGGAGGCGCGGCAGGAGCTGGTGCGGCGGCAACGCTTGCCGCGGCGGGCTTGGCCTCGTCGTCGGAAATGATGCGCCTGATCGACGCGAGAATCTCCTCCATCGAGGGCTCCTGCGTCTTTGCCGGTTGCGTCATCTCCGACTCCACCTCACCGGCCGCCAGATCAACAGACCTGACACAAGCCGTACACCCACGTCACGAATCGCTTCGTGCTCCTTGAGAACGGTATGTCATGGCAACAATTGTTTGCAAGCAACGGCCCGTGCGCCGGGCCGGTTGATCACAGCACTGATGAGTGTGCAGTGCGACCGGCAGCCCGGTCGAGTGGATCTGACATTCGCGCTGCGCGAATGTCAGATATTGAGACGACTAACGTCCGTCGGGTGTCCGGATGCCGAACCAGCTATCGCGAACCTGATGATAGTGGACGTTCGGATCGTAGACGTTGGTGGCGAGGTTCAGCACGCTCGGCGTCAGACGGCCGATCGAGTTCAACACGCTGTACGACGCAACGACGCGGTCGTGCTGCGCGGTGACCAGCGCGACGCGCGCATTCACCAGCGCCTGCTGCGCGTTCAAGACGTCGAGTGTGGTGCGCTGACCGACCCGCGCTTCTTCGCGGACGCCGTTCAGTGCGATTTCCGACGCGGTCACCTGCGACTGGGCCGACGTCACCTGGGCCTTGCCGGCAACGAGCTGGCCCCACGATTGCGCAACGGTGGCGCGGGTCTGATCGCGAACCTGTTCGAGGTTGAGGCGCTGCTGCGCGAGCGATTCTTTCGACTGACGGATCAGCGCGTATTCGGCGCCGCCCTGATAGACCGGCACCGTCAACTGCGCGACGGCGGACGCGCCGAACGAGCGATACGTGGCCAGCGTGCTTTCGTAAGACTGCTGAACGCTGCCCTGAAGTGTGACGGTCGGGAACAGCGCGCCTTCGTTGACCTTGACCTGCAGGAAGCTCACGTCGATGCCGTACATCGCGGCGGTGACGTTCGGATTTTCAAGCAAGCTGCGATCGATAGCGGCCATCAATGTGGTCGGCAGATAACGGTCGACAGGAGAGCCGGGTGCCAAGTTGACGGGATCGTTGCCGATGATGCGGCGGAAGTTCGCACGCGTGGTCGTCAGCGTGGATTCCGCCGTCAGCAACTGGGTGCGTCCGGCCGCGAGCTGAGCTTCGGACTGCGCGACGTCGGTGCGTGTCACTTCGCCGACGTTGAAACGATCGCGGGTCTGCTTGAGAGTTTGTTCAAGCACACGGACGTTGCTCTTCTGGACCTCGACGATGGCAGCGTCGCGCAGGAAATCCATGTAGATCGTGGCAGCCGCGAACAGCACGGTCTGCTCGAGCACGCGCAATCCTTCGCGCGCCGCGGAGACCTGGCTTTCCGCAGCACGTGTGCGGTTGGCGGTCTGGCCGCCGTTGAAGAGTGTCTGGGTCACGGTCGCGCCCACGGAGCGCGGCGCGTTCGTGCCGGCGAGGCCGACCTCGCTCAGGCGTCCGCCGACCTGGGTGTTGGTCTGGCTGTCGGTGTATTGCGTTCCGGCGCTGGCCGTGACCGAAACCTTCGGACGATAGCCGGACAATGCCTGCGGTACGTTTTCGTCGGTCGCCCTCACGGACGCGCGCTGGGCATTCAACTGGGGATTGTTTTGGTACGCGCGGACCAGCGCGGCCTCGATCGTGTCCGCCATGACAGGTGTTGTCATGACGTGACTCATCAAGAGAGCCGCGAAAGCAACACCCGCGCTGAGTTTTAACCGATACTTAGCTTGCATTCATCTATCCCCAAACCGGTTCCGCTCGCCGCTATAAAGGCGCGCTGAAACCGGGCAACTGAGTCGGGCGCCCGCCCGTTGCTAGTCTATGCATCGGCTGCCCTTGGTGAAACCCCGCCCCACCCCGCGGCAGCCGAAACTGTCCGGATGGGACATTGTAGCCACACCTGCCCAGGATCGAGGAAAACGATCCTAGAAAGTAAACGCCGGAATACGCTCCAGCCCCGGCAAAACGGGTGCGGATGCGTCGAAAAGCACGCGGTTGCCGAAGTCGGCCGGAGACCGCGCGACCAGGGTCGCACGCGGGGGCTGGCTTGTGGCGAAGACGCCAACGAGCCGCCCGTCCATCTTCAACTGCTCGTACAGCCCCTGTGGCTCGATCTCGGTCGCGCCGTCGAGGACGATGACATCATAGGGCGCATGGGCCTGGTCGCCCGCAGCCGGCTCGGCAGGACCGACAGTCACATTGGTGATACCGAGGCCCGCCAGATTGGCCTTCGCCGCGGCGGCCAGCGCTGAATCCGGCTCGGTGGCGAAAACCTCCCTGGCGAGGTGGCCGATGACGGCCGCCGAATAGCCGGTGGCACAACCGACCACCAGCACGCGGTCGTTCGCGGAAATCGCGGCCGCCTGAATCATCTTGGCGAGAACGGCCGGCTTGATGAGGTACCGCTTCGCCCGTCCGTCAGCGCTGACGTCGATATCGAGATCAAGGTAGGCGATGGCGCGCTTGCTCTCGGGCACGAAGGTCTCCCGCGGTACCGCGAGCATCGCGTCGATGATGCGCAGATCGGTCACGTCGCTGGGCCGCACCTGACAGTCGACCATGTTCTGCCGAGAGGTTGCGAAATCTGACATGGGATAACCTCAAGACATCAGGAAAGAATCGGTCACGGGTCTGCGCTGGAACGGCCGGCGCGGCGCATATTTGCTGCAAGGCCGCACGCGATGCAAGTCTGCCGAATATCAAGTCTGCCGCGCATCAGGCCGCCTGCGGCAAGCCTGTCCCTCGCAAGTTGGCCTATGGTATGAGCGTGACAACATCCCGATGTCATTGAAGGCTGGGTTTATGACTGGCAACACGACAAGGGTTCCGGCCTTTTTCCGGGTCCGTGTGCTCCCCTGCTCTCTGATCGTGGCTGCGTTGCTGACCGCCGCCGGTATCTCGACGGCACCAGCGCAGACGACGGCTGCCGCAACCGCGGACTCTGCAGATCAGCCGAAACGCAAGAAAGTCATTGAACGCGCGGCGGCCGTCATCAAGTCGCTGACCGATTACTCGGCGAAGCGCGGACAGAAACTCCCTGCGCTCGCCGACTATTACGCCGCCAAGGCCGACCTCGCGAAGATCGATGACACCGCGCCCGAAGCCCCACGCGCAAAGAAGCTGCTGGCGGCAATGCAGAAGAACGAGCGCGAATACCTCCGCAAGGCCGGCGCGGGCAACGTCGCCGCGCGGCTGGATTCGCTGGACGGCAACATCGACGGCCGCACGAAATTCGCAGCCGACACGCGCAAGCAGATGTTGCGCAGAGGGCTCGCGATG
Source organism: Afipia sp. (assembly GCA_051653085.1). Lineage (GTDB taxonomy): Bacteria > Pseudomonadota > Alphaproteobacteria > Rhizobiales > Xanthobacteraceae > Afipia. Next base: position 11,087 of record JBOFVL010000002.1, read on the forward strand.
GACATCAGCACGTCTGGCGAGCACGAGACGGTGTTGAACTACAAGTATTTCAAGATGGACCGGCCGACGGTTCTCAACCTTGCGGAATCGGGAAAGATCTTCAACAAGGCGCGCGATCTCGGATTCCGCTCGGTGATTTTCACCGATGGCCGTCTGACATGGACCTATGACGTAGCGGCCAACACATTCAAGTAAAGCGTTTTGCAAATGACCGACGACCGGCGCAAACAAAGCGATCAAGTCTCGACGTCGGACGCCGGTAAATCCACGCTCGGCTCCGAGAGCGGCGGGCTGTCCGCAAACAGCCTCTCCAGCGTTCGCCGGCAGATGGTGGAGTTCGACGATCTGCCGCGCGAGGTGCGCGAGGCTCTATCGTCAGCCGACCAGCCGAGCGATCAGATGATCGACGTGCTGTGCACCATGCATCGCAGCGGATTCCCGGTGGAGGCCCTGCTCAAGGTGATTGCCGCGAGCAACGCGAAGGACGCGAACTAGCGCGCGTATTTTGAATCACGTGATGTCGCCCACTCGCTCAACCAGATGCGCACGCGAGGGTGCAGGGTCAAACCGATCGGCGAAATATTGCGTTTCGTTGGCCACCAATCCGTCGCGGAACTCCATGATGCTCACCGCGTAAGACGGGACGCCGTCATAGGTCAGGACGAATTCGGTGATCCAGAGGTCGCCGCTGCCGACAATTCGCCGCACCGTAAAGCGCTTCTTATTTGGCTGGAGGAATCGGCTCTCTTGAATGTTGTGCCGGCCGCGGATCCGCTCGCCCGATTGCGGATAATCAAGCGCGGCATCCTCGCGGTAGATTTCGTGTTCGATCTGGAAATCGCTCGCGTCGGAAGCATCCCAATGGCGCTGCAGCGCCGCCCGCACGGTTCGCTCGTCCATCTCGATCTCCCACCTGCGCTTCCGGTTCTCGTTTCGGGACGTGGCCTGCGGCCGCGGAATGCCGGGATTGCATAAGGGCCTGTGCCCTTGTAACTAGTCCGGCCTGTGAGGCCACGTGGCGGAGTGGTTACGCAACGGTCTGCAAAACCGTGTACACCAGTTCAATTCTGGTCGTGGCCTCCAATTTTCTTCCGATTTACCCCACTTCTCTCAATTTGGGGCGATTTGCGCTTTGCAAGACTTTACGCTTTGCAATGCCCGGGGCCTTTGTTATATGCGGCCCCATTGCTGATTCAGCAGTATTCCTCGGTAGCTCAGCGGTAGAGCATTCGACTGTTAATCGAATGGTCGCTGGTTCGAATCCAGCCCGGGGAGCCATTTTATTTCATTAAGATCAAACACTTATAGCGCCTTAGCTTTTTGAGCCTCCGCTCGTCTATGGAAGTCTAACAAGACTCCAACCTCTGCGAAGACGGCTGACTCTCGGATCGGGAGTCTAGAAGCTGTGTGAAACGTGCATAACGTTTCAGACAAGTTCCAATACGGGAAATACTCGTGCGACCGTTCGAATCGTTTTTGGACGATTGCAGGATCAATTATGGCCGACGAATCCGTAGCTTTGTTGAAAGTTTCAGATTGGGTGATCGCTGGAGCCACTTTGCTGGGCCCGATACTCGCTATCCAGGCACAGAAGTGGATCGAACGATCAAGGGAAGCAAAAGATAGAAAGCTAGCAATCTTCCGCACTCTGATGGCTACGCGCGCGGCAAATCTTAGTCCGGCACACGTGGAAGCGTTGAATGCTGTTCCGATAGAGTTCTATTCTGACAAAGGCGTAATGGACGAATGGGAGACATACTTCACGCATCTATCTAGCGGTGTGGTGAATGATGTTTGGGTAGCAACGCGATTGGACCTTTTCATCAAACTACTCGTCACTATCGGTCGACGCGTCGGTTACAAATTCAACGTCGCGCAGATGCACCGAATTTACAGCCCCTCAGCTTATGAAAAGATCGAACAGGATAACGACGCTATCAGGCGCGGCGCCGCCGCCTTGTTGAGGGGGGAGACGGCCTTGCCTCTTAAAATCCTTGAGGTCCCCGGAAATCCTGATGGCGCTGCGTTAATGGCACGTGTCGCTGCAGCTTATGTCGATGGATCAATGCAGGTTCGGATTGTGAATGGTCCTTAGATATCAGCGAACAGCGCTGTAAAAATGTTCAACAATTTCTCAGCGCAAATCTTCGGGTACTTCGAATCCAGCCCGGGGAGCCAACAAAATCAACCACTTACCAGTTTTGCCGGCCAAGCCCGCCCTTGCGGATGAGGACGCGTGCGCATAGGTGAATCTGCTCAGGGGCGGTGTCGCAATCCCGGGTGGAACAGGCAGTTTTGACGTGAGCGCAGAAGCGAGGGCCGAACTCGACCGCCACTTCGAGTGGATTGCAGAACGGCTTCCGGAAAAGGGCGCCCGTTTTGTGCGCTGGCTGCGGCAACCATCGTCGCGCTGGGTGCGGATTCCCCTCGCCCTGCTTCTCGTCGTCGGTGGCATTCTCAGCTTTCTGCCGATTCTGGGCCTCTGGATGTTGCCGCTCGGCCTCTTGCTGATTGCGCAGGATGTGCCCTTTTTGCAAAAACCACTGGCCGATGCACTTGGGTGGATCGAGCGAAAATGGATGGCCCGAAAGGGCAACACTGCACGCATCGTCAAGGACCGGGAATGAAAATACCTTTCGACATCATCGTTCCGATCCTGATGTGCGCTGCCCTGCTCTGGTGGATTGGACGCGGCATGAGCAAACAAGCGATGGTGATGGCGACCGCGGCGACGCTGGGAGTGATTGTCGGCGTGTTACTGCTTCAGAACTTCAACTGGCGGTGATGCGAGCGGGCCTCCCGCTTCGCCATCCCGGGATGGATCGCCCCAAGCTCCCAACTTCTCACTGCAAGAATGCCGCAGCCGGACGCGGAGGAGCCATGCGGAGGCAACCCCGTCGCTCACCCCTTGTTGCGCTCTGTCATAAATCGGCAAATGATACCGGCAGGGGGGGCGAGTCGATGAGCAGCACAAATCTGTCGAATCTTTTCAAGGGTCCACTGCGCGGGATCGGTCGCCTTGCGCTCGGCTCAGCCGCGGGTCTCTTCGCCATCACGGCCGCAACGGCCGCCGATCTTCCCGTCAAGGCGAAGGCCGTCGAGTATGTGAAAATCTGCTCGCTGTACGGCGCGGGCTACTACTACATTCCCGGCACCGACACCTGCATCAAGCTTAGCGGCTATGTGCGCGCCGATGCGAACATCAACGGCGGAAACTACGACAAGCCGGGATGGGACCAGGGCAACGGCCAGGGCACCAAGTCCCGCGACCGCGATTACTTCACCACCCGCGTGCGCACGGAATTCCAGATCGATACCCGCACCCAGACCGAGTACGGCGTTCTGCGCACTTACGCGAATCCGCGATTTCAGTTTGACAGCGGTGCTGCCCCGGACACCGGCGTCATCACGCTCGACTATGCATTCGTCCAGTTCGCTGGTTTCACGCTGGGCAAGGCGGTGTCGGGTTTTCAGACGCCTTGGGGCTCGACCGGCGCCAACAGCCTGACGTCATTCCTGATCGGCGGCTACGACAACATCAACGGCATCACCCAGCTTGCCTATACGTGGCAGTTCGGCAATGGCGTCTCCGCCCAGTTGGGCGTCGAGGATAACCGTACCATCAATCGCGCTCAGTTGCTCAATGCCAGCCTCACGCAACCGGCAACGGGCGTCTTCACAGGTGCGTTCACCAACTCCTATGGCGGCAACGCGGCTCCCGACATCGTCGGCAACGTCCGGATTGATAATACGGCGTTCACCGCGCAGCTTTCAGCCGCCGCACATGACATTCACGCCACCTACTATGCCGGCCCCGGAGGCGTTGCGGGGGTTGAAACCAACGGACACCCGAGCGACGCGTGGGGCTTCGCCGTGCTGGGTGGCCTGCAGTTGAAGAACCTGCCGACCGGCCCCGGCGACAAGCTGTCGCTCGATGTGTCCTACGTGAACGGCGCCTCGAAATATCTGATCGGCGGCGTGACGGGCACCGCGTTCGATTCGTTCAGCGGCGGCCCGACGAATTTCCCCGGCAGCTATCAGAACATGGCGGTGCTGTCGTTGTTCGATGGCGTCTACACCACCGGCAGCAAGATCGAGAAGACCACGGGCTGGGGCTTCCGCGGCGGTTTCCTGCACAACTGGTCGCCGAACTGGGAAACCGGCATCTTCGGCAGCTATTCCCACATCGAATACAATGCGAACGCGACCGCAGCCTTCTGCACCGTCTTCACCGCACTATCCCCGAAGTCGAACGGCTTTACGTGCAATCCGAACTTCAACATCTGGCAGGTCGGCTCGCGCACGGCGTGGACTCCGGTCAAGAACCTGACGTTCTCGGTGGAAGTGCTCTACACCATGCTCGATCAGTCCTACACGGGCTCGCAGACGCTGACGAACCCCGGTCCGCTGACCGGCACGTTCAAGCCGACCGCCGTCTACGATTTCAAGGATCAGGGCATTATCTCGGGCCTGGTCGGCGTCCGCCGGACGTTCTGAGAATCTGGCCGCGATACAGTCAACCAAGCGGCACTTTCGCAGAGTTCGTCATGTCCGGGACAAGTCCGGCCATGACGACGGATCGCTAAACGCGCGACCTGAACACAAATGGTATCAAGGTAACCGCGAACCATGCGAGCTTGGAGAGCTTTGCCAGCGTGATATTGCTAGTTCACACGCTTGCGTTTAACGCTGCTGAAGGAAAATCCGCTGGGATCGGAAATGAGCCAAGCACGTCGTGTTGTCGCAACGTTTTTTCTTGCACTCAACTTAGCTGCATGTGTCGGAACCTCTGCCCTTGAATCGCAGTCCAGACAAAAAGACGCACGGTTCGCGAGAATGTATTTCTTGCGTGAGAAGGGAATTCTCGGCGCCGTGGGTGGGAGAACCCCTGCGGCAGAAATAAAGGTCGATGGCAAAGCTGTAGGAGCAGTCACCAACGGTTCATACATCTTTGTCGATCGCCCAGCGGGGTCTTATAAGCTGTCTGTTCAAGCCGGAATATCCATGGCCTCGGAGGCCGACGTTCGGCTCGATGCAGGTCGAGATTATTATTTTAACATCGGAGTGCCGAGATCGGCAGCGCCCGGAACGGCCCTTCTGAATCAGGCCTACGCAGGCGGCAGGGGAGAACCGGTGGGCGGCCATTCCGGATTTTCAGCGGCGGCCTTGTATAGCCTCGACCCCTCAATTGGTGCTGCCGAGATTGCACAGTTGAAAGCACCTTGAGCGGGTATGGTGCCAGGCCGCAAAAAACTCATTGCGTTGTGAGTCACGCTCCGAGTTATGACGCCGATGTCTTGGCGCCCTTGCCGCGACGGTTTTCGGGGCGCCGATAGTCACGCTTCTTCGGCTTCGGCGCGAGCGCCGGCATGGTCGCCTGCACGTCGCGGTATTGCGCGAGCATGCGCTGGAACGTGGCGTTGAGCGTCGTCTCGATGTCGCTGCGGCCCTCAAGCTTGGCGAGCACCATGCCCGCAGCCTCGATGGTCGACAGTCCGTCGCTGCGCGGCTCCTTGCGCAGCTTGCCGTAGAGCGATGGGCGCGCCGGTCCGAGAATGATGCGCCGGCATTTCAGCATCCATGCGTTACGCCACCACAGCGCCTTGGCCTGGCTCCATGTGCCGTCGAGCAGCACGACGCCTTCGATGTCTTTCAGAATCGCGCGCTGATTATCTTCAAGCTCACCCTTTTTATTGATCGCGACCACATCGCGCTCAGTGGCGAGATCCGCGACCTTTGCAGAGCCGAGATAGAGTATCGCCCAATCCAGCGGATCGACGCTGCGCCCCAGCGCCTTGGACAGGCTTGGCCACGATAACCCGATCTTGTGGGTGGCGTTCTGGAAATGCTGCGCCGTCAGGCGCGCGGTACCGAGCGCCCTGTCCTGCTCCTGCGGATGCTGCAGGATGAGCAGTTCGATCCGGTTGGCGATGGGCTCCACGCTGTCGCAAATGCACAGCGGCAGCGGCTTGCCGCAACGCGGGCATTCTTCGATCTCTTCGGGCACGTCGGCGGCAGTTGCTTTGGGGGATTTGGACATGAGCCCGGCTATACGCTCCGCCTCGCGTGTCAGCAACCTGCTATTCGGCCGGTGCAGCGCCTGTCACCGGCGTGTGCCGCTCCCGGCCCCGCAGCCGGTCGATCAGCAGATAAATGACCGGCGTGGTGTAGAGCGTCAGGATCTGGGACACGATCAGGCCGCCGATGATGGTGATGCCGAGCGGCCGGCGCAGTTCGGTCCCCGGCCCCGTTGCGAGAACCAGCGGAACGGCAGCCAGCAACGCCGCCATGGTCGTCATCAGGATCGGCCGGAACCGTGCAAGGCAGGCCTCGAAGATCGCGTCTTCCGACGACAGGCCGCGTTGCCGCTCTCCTTCGAGCGCGAAGTCGACGATCATGATGCCGTTCTTCTTCACGATGCCGATCAGAAGAATGATCCCGATAAAGGCGATCACCGTGAGCGGCGTGTTGGTGATCTGCAAGGCCAGCAGCGCACCGAGGCCGGCGGACGGCAATGTCGAAATGATCGTCAGCGGATGCGCGAGGCTCTCATACAGCACGCCGAGCACGATATAGACCGCGATCAGCGCGCCGAGAATGAGTAGCGGCTGCTTGCCCGCCGTTTTCTGGCTGTCGGCGGCATTGCCGGCGAACTCACCGCGAATGCCTTCGGGCATGTGGAGTTCTTCCACCGCACGGAGGATGTTGTCCGTTGCAGTCTGCAGCGGCACGCCGTCGGGAACATTGAACGAGATGGTGTTCGAGGGGAACGAAGCCTGATGATAGACCGACAACGGCGACAGCCCGCGCTCCATCTTCACGACGGCAGACAGCGGCACCTGCGCATCGCCTGCACCGGCGACATAGATCTTGTTGAGCGCCGAGGGATCGCCCTGCAATCGCGGATCGACTTCGAGGATGATCTGATACTGGTTTCGTTGCGTGTAGATGATCGAGATCTGCCGCTGCGAGAACGCGTTGTTCAGGGCGTTGTCGATATCCTGAACCTGCACGCCGAGGCTCGCTGCTGTCTTGCGGTCGATGGACAGGTTCAGCGCGAGACCGGCGGCGTCGCGGTCGCTCGAAATGTCGGTGATGCCTTCGACGCTTTCGAACTTCTTCGCAACGATCGGCGCCCACTTCGCCAGCAAGTCCAGATCCGAACTGATGAGCGTGTACTGGTAGTTGGAGTCACTCTGGCGGCCGCCCGCACGCAAATCCTGCGCGGCAAACATAAAGAGACGAATACCCGGCACCATCCCGAGATTTCGCCGGAGACGATCGATCACCTGCGTGGTGGTCAGACCACCCCGCTCGTTGAGATCCTTGAGGCTGATGAACATCGTTCCGCGATTGGCACCGCCGCCCGGCCCGCCGCTGCCGCCGAGACTCGATCCGACTCCTGCCACGGCGGGATCGGCCATGACGATGTCCGCAATCCGTTGCTGCAGGCCGAGCATGGCCTGGAAGGACACGTCGGGCGACGCGCGCGTCGCGCCGATCACCAGACCGCTGTCATCTGTCGGGAAGTATCCCTTGGGCGTCTTGACGTAGAGCGTGACAGTCAGCGTGATGGTCGCGATGAACACCAGCATGGTCAGGATCGGCATGCGCAGAACGATATGCAGCGTCCGCTCGTAAAAGCGGACGATCCGCGACATGCTGCCCTCGACCAGGCGGTCGAACCAGGTCGCATCCGGTGACACGGTCGTCTTGATGTAATGCGCGCAGATCATCGGCGTCACCGTCAGCGACACGACCATCGACACCAGAATGGCAAACGTCAGCGTCAGCGAGAATTCACGGAACAGCCGTCCGATGATGCCGTCCATGAAGATCAGCGGCGTAAATGCCGCCACCAGCGAAATGCTGATCGACAGCACCGTGAACCCGATCTGCTTCGCACCCAACAGCGCTGCCTGATATGGCCTCATTCCCTCTTCGAGGTTGCGGTACATGTTCTCGATCATGACGATGGCGTCGTCGACCACGAATCCGACCGACACCGCGAGCGCCATCAGCGACAGGTTGTTGATCGAGAACCCGGCGACCCACATCGCCGCGCATGTTCCCGCCAGCGCCAGCGGCACGGAAATGCCGGCCGCGATAGTCGGCGTTATCCGGCGCACGAATACGAACACGACGAGCATCACCAGCACTGCCGTCGCCCCCAGCGTCCACTCCATGTCCTCGACGTTGGCGCGGATGGTACCGGTGCGATCGGACAGGATCGAAATCTCCACGCCGCCCGGAATCCACTGCTTCAGTTCGGGCAGCAAGGCTTTGACGCGATTGACGGTGTCGATGACGTTGGCGTCCTGCTGCTTGGTGATCAGGATCAGAACCGCCGGCTGCTTGTTGAACCACGCGATGGAGCGGCTGTTGCGCGTTGCATCGACGACGTTGGCGACATCCGACAGTTTGACGAAGTTGCCGTTGGAGCTCTTGATGACGATATCGCGGAACTGAGCCGCAGTGCGCATCTGCGGATTGGTGGCAAGGGTTTCGCCGAGAACCGGACCGTTGAAAGTTCCGACGGGACCAATGGCATTGGCATTGATGATCGCGGTGCGCACATCATCGCTGGCGATTCCGGCTGTGGACAGCGCGCCGGGATTGAGCTGGACACGAACGGCCGGCTGGTCCGCGCCGCTGACCGTGACTTCGCCGACGCCCGATACTTGTGAAATCCGCTGGGCGATCACCGTGTCTGCGACGTCGTAGATCGCGCTCGTCAGCATCGTCTTGGACGTCAGCGCGACAATGAGGACGGGAGACGCCGCCGGATTGGCCTTGCGGAAATTCGGCAATGTCGGCAGGTCGGTCGGCAGATCTGCGAGCGAGGCGTTGATCGCGGCCTGCACGTCGCGGGCGGCCTTGTCGATGTTGCGGCCGATGGCGAATTGCAGCGAGATGCTGGTGGTGCCGAGCGAACTGGTCGACGTGATCTGGTCGATGCCGGCGATTTCGCCGAGCCGCCGTTCCAGCGGCGCAGCCACGGTCGACGCCATGATGGTCGGATCGGCGCCAGGGCGCGACGCCGAGACACGGATCGAGGGGAAATCGACCGATGGAATACTCGCGACGGGGAGGAATTTGTAGGCGACCGCTCCGACCAGGAACAATCCGATAGCCAGCAGCGTGGTGCCGACCGGCCTTCGTATGAATGGTTCGGAGAGCGACATTACTGCACTCCCTCTGTCGCCCCCGCGATCGGAGGCGTCGGCTTGCCGGAGTCACCCGGCGGCACCGCGGCTTCAATCCGGCGATTGATCCGGTCGAGCGCGAGATAGATGACCGGGGTCGTGTACAGCGTCAGGATCTGGGAGACGAGCAATCCGCCGATGATCGACACGCCGAGCGGGAAGCGCAACTCCGAGCCAGTACCGCTTTCGATCGCCAGCGGCAGCGCGCCGAACAGCGCCGCCAGCGTCGTCATCATGATGGGACGGAAGCGCAACAGACACGCCTTCACGATAGCGTCGTAAGCCGACAGGCCTTGGTGGCGCTCCGCCTCCAGCGCGAAGTCGATCATCATAATGGCGTTCTTCTTGACGATACCCATCAAGAGAATAATGCCGATCAAGCCGATCACCGACAGATCCTGCCCGGACAGCATCAGAGCCAGAATCGCGCCGACGCCCGCGGACGGTAGCGTCGAGAGAATGGTGATCGGGTGGATGTAGCTTTCGTACAGCACACCCAGCACGATATAGATCGTCACGAGCGCGGCGAGGATCAGCCACGGCTGTCCCGACAGCGACCTGGAAAACTCGGCGGCGTCACCCGAATAGAGGCCGACGATGTTTCCCGGCATGCCGATGTGGGCTTCGATCTCGGCCACCCGCGTCACCGCATTGCCGAGCGCCTCGCCCGGCGCAAGGTTGAACGACAGCGACACCGCAGGGAATTGCGACTGATGCGAGATCGACAGCGGCGCGGTCGTCCGCACAACGCTGGCTATCGCTTCGATCGGCACCTGCGCGTTCGGCGCTCCCGAAAGGCCGGCAGCGCCCGGCACATACAGCTTCGACAGCACGGACGGATCGCGCTGATATTCCGGCAACGCTTCGAGCACGACGCGGTACTGGTTGGCCTGCCCGAAGATCGTCGAAATCTGGCGCTGGCTGAAGGCGTCGTTCAGCGTGTCGTTGACCGCCTGCACCGAAACGCCGAGCTGTCCGGCGCGCTGACGGTCGATATTGACGATGGCGCGCAGACCGCCCTCCTGCCCGTCGGAGGACACGTCGCGGAACATCGGATCGCGCCGCATTTCCTGGACGAGCTTGTTGCCCCATTCCACGACCGACGGCGCATCGGTGGCGGTCAACGTGTACTGATACTGCGACCGGCTGGAACGCGTGCTGATCTGAATGTCCTGCACGGCCTGGAAGTAGACCGTCATGCCGGGAACGTTTGCTACCCGCTGCTTGAGCCGGTCCACGACGACGGCGATATCGGTCTTGCGTTCGCCGCGCGGCTTCAGCGTCAGAACGAGGCGTCCGACATTGGTGGTCGGGTTCACCGATCCCGCGCCGATCACGGAAACGACGCCGACAATGTCGGGATCGGCCTTGATGGCGCCCGCCACCTGCGTTTGCCGCAGCCGCATGTCCGCAAACGAAACTTCAGGCCCGGCCTCGGTGACCGCCGTGATCGAAGCGGTATCCTGCGGCGGCAGGAAGCCCTTCGGCACGAACACATACAGCGCGAGCGTCGCAATGATGGTCAGGAAGGTGACGACCAGCGTGGCGCGCTGATGCCGCAGCACCCAGAGCAGCGTGCGGTGATAGAAGTCTACCATCCTGTCGATCCAGCCGCTGAGGGTGGCGAGACCGGGCACTGCGAACTCTTCGTGATGCATCTTCAACAGCCGCGAACACATCATCGGCGTCAGGGTCAGCGAGACCACGGCGGACGTCACGACCGCGATCGTCAACGTCAGCGCGAACTCCCGGAACATGCGTCCGACGAGACCCGACATGAACAGCAGCGGGATGAACACGGCGATCAGCGAGACCGTCAGCGAGATCACGGTGAAGCCGATTTCGCTGGCGCCGCGCAGCGCAGCGTCCATGACGCCTTCACCATCCTCCATATGCCGGACGATGTTCTCGATCATCACGATGGCGTCGTCGACCACGAAGCCGGTGCCGATGGTGAGCGCCATCAGCGACAGGTTGTCGAGGCTGAAACCGGCGAAATACATCACGCCGAAGCTGGTAATCAGCGAGAGCGGCAGCGCCACGCCCGCGATCAGCGTCGCGCGCAGCGAACGCAGGAAGATCAGGACCACGAGCGTCACCAGCACCACGCTGAGCACCAGCGTGAACTGCACGTCACGAACCGACGCGCGGATGGTGATGGTGCGGTCGCTGACGATTGTCAGATCGACCCCGGCCGGAACGGCTTTTTGCAGGCGCGGGATTTCCTCGCGGATCTGCCGCACCACCTCGATAACGTTGGCGCCGGGCTGGCGCTGGATTTCAATGACCACGGCAGGCTTGCCCTGATACCAAGCGCCGGTCTTCTCGTTCTCAAGCCCGTCGATGATCTGGGCCACGTCGCCGATCGTGACCGGTCCGTTGTTGCGGTAGGCGATGATGATCGGCTTGTAGGCGTCGGCGACGGCGATCTGGTCGTTGGCGGCGATGGTGTAGGCCTGATGCGCGCCGTCGAGCGATCCCTTCGGTCCCGACACATTGGCGCCTGCAATGGCGGCGCGCAGGTCTTCCATCGAAATGCCGTAGGCCGCGAGCCGGGCGAGATCGGCCTGCACACGCACGGCGGGTTTCAAGCCACCGAGGATCGACACGCGTCCGACGCCGGAAATCTGCGCCAGCCGCTGCGCTATCATGGTGTCTGCGAGATCGCTCATCGCCCGCAGCGATGAGGTTTCCGATGTCATGGCCAGCGTCAGGACCGGCGCATCGGCCGGATTGACCTTCGCATAGGTCGGCGGATACGGCAGGTTCTTCGGCAGCACGCCGGCGGCCGCGTTGATCGCGGCTTGCACGTCTTGCGTTGCGCCGTCGATGTCGCGGTTGAGATCGAACTGCAGCGAAATCTGACTGACGCCGAACGAACTCACCGAGTTCATCGACACCAGCGACGGAATCTGCCCGAGCTGCCGTTCGAGCGGCGCAGTCACCAGCGACGCCGCCACATCAGGGCTGGCGCCCGGCAACTGGGTCGTCACTTGCACCGTCGGAAAATCGACCTGCGGCAACGCCGACACCGGCAGCGCCCAGTATCCGAGCGCACCGCCGATCAGCAGCGCGACGCCGAGCAGCGAGGTCGCGATCGGCCGATGGATGAATGGTTCCGAGACGCTCATCGATGCG
>JBOFVL010000003.1:0-31520 GCA_051653085.1 Afipia sp.
TCGTCCAGCCGCGAACGGCAGAGCCACGTAGTTGGCCCGGACGGTCAACCCCGGCCTTCCGGGCGCAACGGGTGCGAACCGTGCGCGCAGACGCCGCATCCTGCTCCGCTTCAAAAGCGCCCTCGAGAAGCGCCCCTCACGAACAGGACACGCCGAACATAAGAGAGGTCCGGAGCGCGGGGATTTCTGTCCCCATCACGAAATGTTTCGAGGGTGTGATACCGGCTCGTCGTCGTTCGGAATCCCTCCGCGTCGTCCCCGCGAAAGCGGGGACCCATACTCCCTGAGCCATCGATTTGAAGGAGATGCTGGAGCGATCTTCTCGATCACCACGGCGTGCGGTGGTTATGGGTCCCCGCTTTCGCGGGGACGACATCGAATGTGTTGAAGCGTTCTCCGTTATCCACCGTCACTCCGGCTCGCGCGCCTTCGCGCCAACCGTTGCGTGACCTCCATCTTCAGAAACCCGTGTCGTGGTCTGTTCGGAATGATGGGCAGGTCCGCAGGCGGATGACTTGACCCGGTCCTGCATTCACCGCACGCATGATTGTCCTCCTGCGGATCAATCGATGACGACGCCCCACCCAACCTCCGAGACGACGCCAGATCATTTTCACGCGCCGGCCTACTGGTCGCGTGACGCCATCATGCCGGGCATCGTCGCGATCGCGCCGATGCTGCCGGGCACGCTCGCCTTCGGCATGGCGTTCGGCGCGCTGTGCGCACAGAAGAATTTCACCCTCACCGAAGTGCAGGTGATGATGGCCTTCGTCTACGGCGGGCTGTCGCAATTCGTCGCGGTCTCGTCGTGGCCGGACACGTTGACGGTGTCGTCAATCGCGACGCTGGCGCTGCTGACCATCACCGTGAACATCCGCTTCTCGCTGATGAGCGCGAGTCTCCGTCCATGGTTCGGCACGTTGCCGGCCTGGCAGTCCTATCCCTCAATGCTGCTGGTTACCGATGGCGGCTGGCTCGCCGCCACACGTTACCGCAATCACGGCGGTGCGGACGCGTCATTCTTCGTTGGCGGCGGCATCGTGCTCTACGTCCTCTGGTTCGTCTCATCGTTGCCGGGATATCTGCTGGCCGGGCAATTGAGCGACCCGAAGAAATACGGTGTCGATCTGGTGGTGCCGGCGTTCTACGCAGCGATGTTGGTGCCGGCGTGGAAAGGGCCGCGCCGCGCGATCCCGTGGCTGGTATCGGGCATCGTCGCGCTGACGGTCCACTGGCTGCTGCCGGGATGGTGGTTCATCATCGCCGGCGCAATGTCGGGTGCGGTCAGCGCAGGATTGATGGACGATCCACCTGCCGCCGATCCACAGACAAAGCCGCAGGAGCAGGGCGCATGAGCGATTTCCTGCGTTCCGATGTGATGATCGCCTTCGCCGTGATGACGGCGGTCACGGTCGCCTCGCGCCTCGGCGGCTACTGGCTGATGGGCTACGTCAACGTGACCCCGCGCGTGCGCCGGATGCTCGATGCGCTGCCGGGATCGATCATCGTCGCTGCATCGCTGCCGGTTGCGGTCAATGGCGGCGCGGTGGTTCTGTTCGCGATCGGCGCAGCGGTTGCGATCACCATCATTCGGCGGAACGAGTTCGTCGCCGTCATCACCGGCATGGCCGTAGCGGCGCTGGCGCGCGCGATGGGGTTCAGCGGCTGAAACGGGATGAAAACCGAAGCGTTCGGTTCGATTTTCGCGCGAGCATTTATGCTGCACTGCGAATTTGAATCGCGACTCACCGAATCGCTTGTTTTCGCTTTTGAACTGATGTTCACTTCTTTTCGGGAGACGAACGCCGTCAATGGTTTACAGGCGAACTCATCAGGTCGTGAAACGCCTTGCGGCACGCCGCAACGCGATCCTTTCGGCCGCACGCGATGCTGCTGCTGAAGGCGGAATGGCCGCGGTTCAGATCGCACCGGTTGCCACGCGCGCTAACGTCGCTGCGGGCACGGTCTATCGCTACTTTCCATCCAAGGCCGATCTGATTTCCGAATTGATTGCAGATGTGTCGCGCGCCGAATTGACAGCGATCCGTCGCGCGGCCGATGCCGCGCCCGGACCTTCGTCCGCACTGGCAGCAGCCGTGACGACCATCGCCGTCCATGTGGTGTCGAATCGCAAGCTGGCCTGGGGCATCCTTGCTGAGCCTGTCGATGTCGACGTTACTGAATCCCGCCTCGCCAGCCGCCGCGAGATCGCCGCTGAAGTCGAAACGCGGATCGAGGCGGCGGTGCGGGCAGGACACCTTCCGGCGCAGGATATCTCGCTGGCCGCTACGGCCCTGATTGGCGCGCTGCACGAGTCACTGGTGGGGCCGCTCGCGCCAGACGACATCGACGATCCGGTGAAGCTGCGCGATTCGGTGCAAGCGATCACGCTGTTCGCGCTGCGCGCCGTCGGCGTGCTGGATGCCCGCGCCCGTGGTCTGGTGGTGCAGGCAGTGATGCCGGTGATGCCCGCGCGGCGGGAACTTGGTGCGGTGGCAGGGTAGATCGCGCCCGATCCCGGCTCACGTTCTTTCGAATCCGGATATCGCCAAGGCGCTGAAATGCGGCGAACTCAGATTCGTTATTCCAGTTTGGAACTGTTCAAATCGTACAAGACATGCTGATATATCAGAACAGCAAGGCGTGATACGACGCGCCGGTTTTTGGAGTGCGCGTATGTCCATCATGATGCCTGAAGCGGATCGGGCGGTCCTTGATCGCCGCGACGAGATCGTCGCCGCTTTGCGTAAGATCGTTCCGGGCGAGGGCGTCATCGCCACCGAGCGCGAGATGCAGCCTTACGAGTCCGATGCATTGACCGCTTATCGCCAGCCGCCGATGGTTGTGGTGCTGCCCGACACCACCGAACAGGTGTCGCAGGTTCTGAAATATTGCCACGACAACGGCATCAAGGTGGTGCCGCGCGGCTCCGGCACGTCGCTGTCCGGAGGATCGCTGCCGCTCGCGGACGGCGTGCTGCTCGGGCTCGGCAAGTTCAAGCGCGTGCGCGAGATCGATTTCGATAACCGCGTCGCAGTGGTCGAGCCCGGCGTCACCAATCTCGCCATCAGCCAGGCTGTCGCGCACAAGGGCTTCTACTACGCGCCCGATCCGTCGTCGCAGATCGCCTGCTCGATTGGCGGCAATGTCGCAGAAAATTCCGGCGGCGTTCACAGCCTGAAATACGGCATGACCACCAATAACGTGCTGGGCTGCGAATTCGTGCTGATCACCGGCGAGATCCTGCGCATCGGCGGCAAGGCGCCGGAGAACGATGGCTACGATCTGATGGGCATCATCAACGGCTCCGAAGGATTGCTCGGCGTTGTCACCGAGGTCACCGTGCGCATCCTGCAAAAGCCGGAAACCGCGCGCGCATTGATGGTGGGCTTTGCGTCGATCGAGGATGCCGGACAGTGCGTCGCCAATATCATCGGTGCAGGAATCATCCCGGGCGGTATGGAGATGATGGACAAGAACGCCATCCACGCTGCTGAGGCCTTCGTTCACGCCGGTTACCCGCTCGACGTCGAGGCGCTGCTAATCATCGAACTCGACGGCCCGAAGGTGGAGGTCGACGAACTGATCGAGCGCGTGGAGAAAATCGCGCGCGCATGCGGCCAGACCACGCTGCAGATTTCGAACTCCGAACAGGAGCGGCTGCTGTTCTGGGCAGGACGCAAGGCCGCATTCCCAGCCGTTGGACGAATGTCGCCGGATTACCTTTGCATGGACGGCACCATTCCGCGCGGCAAGCTGCCGGAAGCGCTGGCCGGCATTCGCGATCTGTCGGAAAAATATGGCCTGCGCGTCGCCAATGTCTTTCACGCCGGCGACGGCAACCTCCACCCTCTCATTCTGTACGATGCCAACATCGCCGAAGAGATGGACAAGGCCGAGGCTTTCGGCGCGGACATCCTGAGGCTGTGCGTCAAGCTGGGTGGTGTGCTGACCGGTGAACATGGCGTCGGTGTCGAGAAGCGCGACCTGATGCCCGAGATGTTCAGCGACATCGATCTCGCCCAGCAGCAGCGGTTGAAATGCGCCTTCGACACCCAGGGGCTGCTCAATCCGGGCAAGGTATTTCCGACCCTGCATCGCTGTGCGGAGCTGGGCCGCGTTCATGTCCATGGCGGCAAGCTCGCCTTTCCCGACATTCCGCGATTCTGAGCGCCATCAACCACAAGCAACCGCCGGGCGACTGGCAGGCGTCATTTGATTTGCAACAAAGAGAAACGAGCGTCGGCGTGGATACGTTGAAAGTACGTGATGCGAAGGATGTCGAGCAGGCGGTGCGTGAAGCACTTGCCGCCGAGCAGCCGCTTGAAATTATAGGTCACGGCAGCAAGCGCGCGATCGGCCAGGCGATGGCCACCAATGCGGTGCTCGACCTGTCGGCACTCAACGCGATCACCTCCTATGAGCCGAACGAGTTGATCGTCACCGTGCAGGCCGGTGCGCCGATGGCGGATCTGCTGTCGCTGATCGATTCCAAGAACCAGCAATTCGCGTTCGATCCGATGGATACTTCGGTGCTGCTGGGAACGCCGCGCGGGGCGGGGACCATTGCCGGCACGATCGCGGTGGGCCTTGCCGGTCCGCGGCGCATCAAGGCCGGCGGGGTACGCGATCACCTGCTTGGAGCCCATGCGGTCTCGGGTTTTGGCGATTCGTTCAAGACCGGCGGCAAGGTGGTCAAGAACGTCACCGGCTACGATCTCTGCAAGCTGCTCGCGGGATCATGGGGCACGCTGTCGGTGATGACCGAAGTGACGCTCAAGGTGCTGCCCAAGGCGGAAACCGAGCGGACGCTGGTGCTGCGCGGTCTCGACGACGTCACCGCGAACCGGGCCATGACCATCGCGCTGGGATCGCCGTACGACGTGTCGGGCGTGGCGCATCTGCCGGGCTCGATCTTCCGCAGCAGCGGTGACGGGCTGACCGGTCTTGGGACCTCACAGCAGGGGGTGACGCTGATCCGGCTGGAAGGCATCGGCGCGTCGGTTCCTCATCGCGCGGGATCGGTGAGCCAGGCACTCGCCGAGTTCGGCGCGGCGGAGATGATCGAGGACGAGGCATCCGCATCGGTCTGGGCCTCAATTCGCGACGTCACGCCGTTTGCGGCGACTGGGTCGCTGGGTGCGTGGCCAGTGTGGCGCATCGTTTGTCCGCCGGCGTCAGGCGGAGCGTTCGGTCAGGCCCTGGCGCGCGAGACAGGCGGCGACGTGATCTACGATTGGGGCGGCGGGCTGATCTGGGCGGCGCTGCCGCCATCGACGGATGCCCATGCGTCGCTGCTGCGCCAGCGGCTGAAGGCCATCGGCGGTCATGCCACGCTGCTGCGCGCCACCGATCAGGTGCGCAATACGGTCGATGTCTTCCATCCGCAGGAGGCCGGCGTCGCCGCGCTGGGCCAGCGCGTCAAGGCGAGCTTCGACCCCCGCAATATTCTCAACCGCGGCCGGATGGTACGCTAAATGAAGACCGAATTTTCCCTCGCACAGCTCGCCGATCCTGATATTCGCGAAGCCGACAAGATCCTGCGCGCCTGCGTGCATTGCGGATTCTGCACCGCGACCTGTCCGACTTACGTCCTGCTCGGCGACGAACTCGATAGTCCGCGCGGCCGGATTTACCTCATCAAGGACATGCTGGAGAACGACCGGGCGCCGACGCAGGAGGTGGTCAAACACATCGACCGCTGCCTGTCCTGCCTCGCCTGCATGACCACTTGCCCCTCGGGGGTGCACTACATGCACCTGGTCGATCAGGCGCGGGTGAAGGTCGAGGAGGAATATTCCAGGCCGCTGCCGGAGCGACTTCTGCGCGGGGTCCTCGCCTTCGTGCTGCCGCGCCCCGGCCTGTTTCGCGCCAGCATGATCGCGGCCCGGATCGCCCGGCCGTTCGCGGTGCTGCTGCCCGCGCCATCCGGTGCGACCACGCCGACATTCTTCGACCGCCTGCGCGCCATGCTGGCGCTGGCGCCAGGACATTTGCCTGCGTCCGGGCCTGCCGGTGGCACGATATTCCCCGCCCAGGGCAAGAAGCGCGGCCGCGTGGCAGTGCTTCAGGGGTGCGCCCAGCAGGTGCTGTCGCCGGGCATCAATCAAGCCGCGATCCGGATCCTGACCCGCAACGGCATCGAGGTGGTGCTGGTGGCGGATGAGCAGTGCTGCGGCTCGCTGACGCATCACATGGGCCACGACACCGATGCGCTGAAGCGTGCGCGAGCGAACATCGAGGTGTGGACAAACGAGGCCGACCGGAACGGTCTCGACGCCATCCTCGTGACCACGTCGGGATGCGGCACGACGATCAAGGATTATGGCTACATGCTGCGCGAAGACGGCGCTTATGCAGCGAAAGCCGCACAAATATCGGCCTTGGCGAAGGACGTGACCGAGTACCTCGCCGGCCTCGATATCGCGTGGCCACAAAGCAAAAGCGATCTCGTCGTCGCGTATCACTCCGCATGTTCGTTGCAGCACGGACAGAAAATCACGCAGCTTCCGAAAGAATTGCTTTCCAAGAGCGGATTCGTGGTGAAAGATGTACCGGAGAGTCATCTGTGTTGCGGTTCGGCGGGAACGTACAACATCCTCCAGCCCGACATTGCAAAGCGACTGCGCGAACGAAAGATCGCCAACATCGCTTCGACGAAGCCGGACGTTATCTCCGCCGGCAACATCGGGTGCATGGTGCAGATAGGCTCGGTGGAAAGTGCCGACGGAACGTCAGTGCCTGTGGTGCACACGATTGAGCTGCTCGACTGGGCGACAGGCGGTCCTCGACCGGATTTATTGGCGACATCGATGAAGGGCCCCCGCGTTGGGAGTGCCTGAACGCCGGCTGAAAGTGTGGTTGGCGGAAACAGGAGGACCACAATGGCTAAAGGTAAGAAGAAGAAATCGAAGGCCAAAAAAGCTAAAAAGCTGATGGCAAAGAAGAGTGCGAAGAAAACTTCCAAGAAGGCTGCGAAGAAGTCGGCGAAAAAGTCCGCCAAGAAGGCCGTAAAGAAGTCCGCGAAAAAGGCGGCCAAGAAAGTAGCCAAGAAGTCGGCGAAGAAATCATCCGCCAAGAAAGCCGCTGTCAAAAAGGCCGCGCCTAAAAAGGCTGCTCCGAAGAAGCGTGCTCCGAAGCCCGCTGCGCCGGCTCCAGAGCCTGCACCGGCTGCAAGCGAACCGAGCTGGTCCAGCCCGGCTCCGACGCCAGCCCCGACCTCCAGCTGGTCGTCGGGTTTCGGTTCGGGCGGTAGCGACGACGGCACCAACAATTAAAGACGCGGGCTTGCTCCGGCAGGCTCCACCAGGACTTCCAAAGGGCCGCAGCATCCCGCTGCGGCCCTTCGCGTTTTGGGGCGGCGATCTGGATTCGAGCAGCGGGCAGGGGCTGCGAATCGAGAGGGGCGGGCGATTCCAGGGGCCTCGAAAGCCCTTTAAGCCGCAGTTGCCGGTGATTTGGGGAAAATCCAGCCCAAAGGGTTTCAATTGGGGCCGAAATTTGTTGTCAGAATGCCACACTGCGGCAGAACATCACTTTGAACCGTTCAAACGCCTAAAAAGGCGGCAGTTGCTTGGGTTTTTTGCTTCCCCAAGTTCCTGCTGACCCGCAGATTGGCGTCACACGAGTTCATGCAGTCGATTAACGCTTGTCATTCGGACCTTCGGCAATCGGACTGGATTTTTAACGATGATGGGGATCGTCATGAAGAAAGTAAGTTTGTCGATCGCAGCAGTTGCGGTCGCTGCGATGGGTCTGGGTTCGGCATCGGCTGCCGATCTTGGCAAGGTCTACACGAAGGCTCCGCCGGTTGCAGTCGTGTCGCCGTGGGATATCGCCTTCGGTTCGGCGATCATGAGCGACTACATTTTCCGCGGCGTCACCCAGTCGAACCACAAGCCGTCGGTGACCGCTTATTTCGAGCCGCGCTACAACATCAACCCGAACCTCCAGCTCTATGTCGGTTCGTCGTTCGAGAGCATCTCGTTCACCAACCGTGCAGCAGCTGAAGTCGATATCTACGGCGGTATCCGCCCGACCTTCGGCCCCGTCGCATTCGACTTCGGTGTCTGGGGCTACCTGTATCCAGGCGGGCAGTGCATCGACAACGGCGCCGGCAATTGCGGTCCTGGCGTTTTCGAAGTCCTTCCGAACTTCGGATCGATGAAGAAGGACGTCAGCTTCTATGAAGTTTACGGCAAGGTTAACTACACCTTTAACGACTACTTCACGCTGGGCGGCAACGTGTTCTACTCGCCGAACTTCCTGAACACCGGCGCTGACGGCACCTACGCATCGATCACCGGTAAGGTCACTGCCCCCGGTACCTGGTTCGGTACGAGCGGCGTCGGCGCTTACGTGTCGGGTGAATTCGGCCGCCAGTGGCTGGGCACTTCGGATGCGTTCTACGGCACCGGCATCGTCGGTGACCCCTTCCAGTTCGGCATCAAGTACGCCGACTACAACACCTGGAACGTCGGCGTCGGCTTCACCTACAAGGTGTTCACCCTCGACCTGCGCTACTCGGGCACCGATCTCAGCAAGGGTAATTGCAACGCCTTCACCAGCGACTTCACTGCTTCGCAGGGCGGCAATGCCACCCCGATCAATCCGGGCGGCTTCGGCTCCAAGTGGTGCGGCGACACGTTCATCGCCAAGCTCTCGGCCGACGTGACCCTCAGCGCGCTGAAGTAATCCTCTTCATCTCAAGAGCCTAAGGGCGGCAGAGAAATCTGCCGCCCTTTTTCTTTTGTACAGGCTGTAACCAGTGGATTCGTTGTGAGTGGAAACTGGCGACAAAACCCGTCCGGGCTTTGGCACAAGGCGGGAAGGCACACGCTGAAAGCCGGCGCCATGGCGGGTCTCGGTGCCGCGCTCGCGATCGGCGTCATGGAATGGCTGTCAGCCACATTGAATTACCCGTTGGCCGTGATTCCGTTCGCAACCTCGATCGCGCTGGTCATCGGCTCACCCGATGCGCCGCCCGCGCAGCCGCGCGCGCTGATTGGCGGTCATCTGGTGGCCACGCTAGTCGGGCTGATGGTGCTTCACGCTGCGGGGCCGCAGCCCTGGGCCGCCGCCATCGCCGTGGGGCTCGCAGTGCTCGCGATGTTTATCACCCGGACGTTTCATCCACCGGCCGGGATCGATCCGCTGCTGGTGGTGTCAGCGAACCTGCCCTGGACCTTTATTGTCGCGCCGGTTCTGGCCGGCGCGTTGCTGCTGACCGCATTCGCCTTCGTCTGGCATCGCTGGGTCCGGCGTCAGCCGTGGCCGGAGCACTGGCTGTAACAGCTTGCAGCTCCGGCCATCGCCATGCGGACAACTAGGTGGCCGCTGCCCGCTCGCCCTCGCCGAGCGAGAATTGCTCGCCGGTGCGCACCAAGGACACCTGCCGCTGATGGAAAGCGTCGAGGGTGCTGCGATGCCCGATCGAGACAACGGTGGTGTCGGGCAATTTCTCCACGATCAGCCGGTAGAGCTTTGCTTCTGACGGTTCGTCGAGCGAGGCTGTCGCCTCATCCAGGAACAGGTATTGCGGCGCATGCAGCAACGCTCTTGCGATGCCGAGCCGTTGCTGCTCGCCGAGCGACAGCGTTCTGTTCCAGTGCCCCTCCTCGGCAAGCCGTGGTGCGAGCGCTGGCAATCCGACGAGCTTCAGCACCTCCGCGAGCTGCGCCTCACTGTACGTATCGTCCTTCGACGGATAGGTGATCGCAGATGCCAACGGGCCGACCGGAAAATAGGGACACTGTGGCAGCATCATCAACGACGCGCCCTTCGGAATCGAGATCGCGCCCTTGCCGAATGGCCAGATGCCGGCGATGGCGCGAAACAGGGTGGATTTGCCCGAGCCAGACGGCCCGGTGACCAGAGTGCGCTCGCCGCTGCGCAGTTTGAAGTCTGATGTCTGGACCAGCGGCTTGCCGTTCGGCAATTTGAGCAGCAGACCGTCGAGGCCGATTACGCCGGCATCGGATGCGGGAACGGTCTGGATCGAGTCGGGACTGGTTGCGAGCGCCTTCGACAAGCCGATCCCAGCTTCAAAGCCGTCGAGGCGGGCGACCACGGCCTGCCATTCCGCCAGCGTGCGGTATGTCGTGATGAAGAACGACAATGCACCCTGCACGCTGCCGAAGGCCGAGGCCGTCTGCATCATGCCGCCGAGCTGCATCTTTCCTGCAAAGTAGGCCGGCGCGACGAGGATGAAGGGGAAGATCACGGACGCCTGCGAGTAGCTCGCGGTGAAGGCCGTGACTTTCTTGGTGCGGCTCATGATGCCGAGCCAGTTCTCGACAACGGATCCGAAACGCGTCAGCAGACGCTGGCGTTCGGCACTCTCGCCGTCCAGCAGGGCGATCTGCTCGGAGTTCTCACGGACGCGCACCAGGTTGAAGCGGAAATCCGCCTCGTATTTCTGCTGCCGGAAGTCCAGTCCAACGAGAGGTCGGCCGATCAGATGCGTGAGCCACGTGCCAATCACGGAGTAGATCAGTGCGCCCCAGACCATGTAGCCCGGAAAGTCGATGTCCTTGCCGAACAGATGCAGGGGTGCTGCGCTCGACAGAGTCCAGAGAATGACGACAAACGACGCCAGTGTGACGATGGAATTCAAAAGGCCGATGCCGATGTTCAGGGTGCGGTCGACGAACAGTTTGACGTCGTCGGTGATGCGCTGGTCGGGGTTGTCGGCGGCGTCGCCCTGAAGCTGCATCCGGTAGTGGGTGGCGTTGTCGAGCCAGTCGCCGAGATAGCGTTCGGTCATCCACTTGCGCCAGCGGATCTGCAGCCACTGATTGAGATAGAGCTGATAGACGGCGATCACGATGAAGATCGTCACGATGATCGTGAAGTAGATGAGTTCGGAGACGAAACTGTCCCAGTTGTGCTCCTGCAGCGCGTTGTAGAAGCGGTTATTCCATGAATTCAGCAGGACGTTGATCCAGACCGTTGCAAGTTCGATCACGATCACCGCGGCGAGCAGGCCGCAACCGGCCCATTTGTCCTCGGAGCGGAAATAGGGTGCAGCAATCCGCCACACTGTTTTGAGCGTCGAGCCGATACCGTTCACAGAATTTTTCTCCTTAGATGGGCGGCAAGGCCCTGAAAGATATTAGAAATTCTCAAATACTAGACTAAAGTCGCAAAACGCCCTTCCTGCGGCATCTTGTCCATTGTGCGGTGTTCACTCTAGCATGCCGCCGACGGCGAGGGCTGGGGAGGCCGTTCATTTAGCGGCATTGTGAGCGTTTTGGGGCTTGGGCCAGCGCTTGCGGTTTCATCACACGCTTGTGCTCTCCGGCATGCACGCGCGCTCACCAACCACGCTCTGGTCAGCCGCTTGAACAATGACGTGGGGAGGAACTGCAATGTGGAATCAAATCTATAATCCGCTCGGCAATGCCGCGCTGTCGACTGTCGCGGCCGCAGTGCCGGTCGTTGCGCTGCTTTTGATGATCGCCAGCGGCAAGGTCAAGGCGCATATCGCTGCGGTCATTGCGCTGATCATCGCCAACATCATCACGATCTTCGTCTTCACCATGCCGGCAGGCATGTCGATCCGCGCGTCGCTGCTCGGCGTCGTCGTCGGCTTCTTCCCGATCGGCTGGATCGTGCTGAACGTCATTTTCCTCTACCGCATCACGGTGGAAACGGGACGATTTGAACTGCTGCAGCGAGCCATTGGCGGCGTCACCACCGACCGCCGCCTGCAATTGCTGCTGATTGCATTTTCGTTCGGCGCGTTCTTTGAAGGCGCTTCCGGCTTCGGCACGCCTGTCGCGATTACAGGCGCGGTGTTGATCGGCCTCGGCTTCTCGCCGCTCGCGGCGTCTGGCCTGTCGCTGATCGCCAACACGGCGCCGGTGGCTTATGGCGCACTCGGCACGCCGATCCAGGGCCTTGCGTCCGTCACCGGATTCGATCCGTACATTCTCGGCGCGATGGTCGGACGACAGTTGCCGCTGTTTTCGCTGATCGTTCCGTTCTGGGTGATCTGGGCGTTCGCCGGATGGCGCGGCATGATGCAGGTGTGGCCGGCGATCCTGGTCACCGCAGTCTCGTTCGCGGTCCCGCAATTCGTGATCTCGAACTTCATCAACCCATGGATTGTCGATATCGGCGCGTCGCTGATCTCGATGGGCGCGCTGATCCTGTTCCTGAAAGTCTGGCAGCCGAAGGAGCTCTGGCTGTCGCCGCAGCTTCGCGGGAAGGATGAATCGGCTGCAACGATGGCGCCGACCAAGCGGCTGGATACAACTCCGCTGACGCAGAGCCAGCTCTGGAGCGCGATGCTGCCGTGGATCATCGTCTGTATCGTGATGCTGATCTGGGGCAACGGGTCGTTCAAGACCTGGGCGAACTCGATCTTCACTTGGAACTATCCCGTTCCTGATCTGCACAACATGATCAACAAGGTGCCGCCGGTGGCTGCGAAGCCGACACCGGAAGGTGCCGTGTTCTCGTTCACTTACCTGTCCTTCACCGGCACGGGCATGCTGATCGCGGCGATTATCTCGGGCGTCCTGATGGGCTTCTCGCCGGCCAAGCTGATCGGCGAGTACGGCCGCACCATCAAGGTTTGCGCGATTTCGCTGATCACGATCTCGGCGATGCTGGCGATCGGCACATTGACGCGCCTGTCGGGCGTCGATGCGACGCTGGGTCTGGCGTTTGCTGCAACCGGTGTGCTGTACCCGTTCTTCGGCACGCTGCTCGGCTGGTTAGGCGTGGCGCTGACGGGTTCGGATACGGCGTCGAACGTGCTGTTCGGCAACCTGCAGAGGATCACGTCCGAACAGCTCGGCATCTCGCCGATCCTGATGGCGGCGGCCAACTCGTCCGGCGGCGTCATGGGCAAGATGATCGACGCCCAGTCGATCGTGGTGGCCTCCACCGCGACCAACTGGTACGGCCACGAAGGTACGATCCTGCGTTTCGTGTTCTGGCACTCGATCGTGCTGGCATGTCTTGTCGGTCTGTTTGTGACCCTACAGGCCTACGTCTATCCGTTTACGGCGATGGTGATTAAGTAACTCCATCGCAACGAGCATCACGTCATCCCCGCGGCGCGAGCCGCGGGGATTTTTATTTGGCTTTTTGTCCATCACATTCGCGCGCAATTTGGGCAGCGTGCGCACTGGAAAACATGCCCCTGAACGTCTAGTGTCCTGAATCCGAAGTTCGCTTTATTTTGCAGCATGTTCCATAGCGAACTTCGGATTCAAAAGGACACTAGCGATTATGATTCTAGTGTGGTTTTGGCTCGCAAGTTAGCATACAGAGCGTGCAGCAATGATGATGCGAACTTGCGAGCCACCACACTAGAACCTCGCGCAATTGAAAATATCCGAAGGTCATCAGTCATGACGGTTCTGCGACACGCTGTGTTCGGTCTTGCTTTCGCAGCCAGTGCGATGGGATGCGCGCCGGCACTTGCCGCTAGCGAATTTCCGTTTGGACTGGAAATGACCCTCGAGGCTCGTCCGCAGCCGGGATCGAAGCGGATTCCGCGGCTCGATATCGGCGAGAAGGGCGAGGCGCAACTGGACCTGTGGTGCAAGGCCGGCAAGGGCCAGTTCTCGGTGGCGAACAATACCGTCATCTTCGTGCCCGGTCCGATGCAGGACAGTGGATGCTCGCCTGATCGCGCACAAGCGGACGACGCGCTGGTGAACGCACTGGCCGAAGCGGCAACATGGACGCGGCAGGGGGATTTCGTATCATTCGTTGGCGCGACGACGTTGCGCTTCCGGCTCAACACGAATTGAGCAGCCTCAGCCTTCGCTGAGGATCATGTCGGCGCATACGCCGGCCGACTGGATCACGCCTGTATAGCCGCCGAACCCCGCATAGGCCGAAGCAAGATAAAGTCCCGGTATCGGTGTTGCGGGTGTGCGCTTGGGTGCGCGGAACAATGAGCCCGGCGGCAGCGGTGCGAACCCGTACACAGCGCCTTGCGGCGCGCCGAGATAGGTCTTCACCGACAGCGCCGTGTTGAACGACGATGCGACGACAGCGCCCGCCAACCCCGGATAATGTCCGTCGAGATAAGCCACGATGGCGTCCTGCCAGCGCGCCCGCTTGGCGCGGTATGCATCCTGATCGCCGTCGTCCCAGTTCGAGAGTGCGTCCGGCCCGACGACCGACAAAACATAGGGCGGCGCAGGCACGCCAGAGTCGATCGCCGCATAATCGACGATAGCGAGTGGCGGCATCCGTTCGCCCGGCTCGTTCGCCATGAGCGTTGTCGCCTGCACATAATCAGCAAGTCTCGTCATCCAGCCGGGCAGCAACTGCGTCGAATAGCTACTGACACCAAGTTCGTGCGGCGATTTCGACAGGCCGAGTGTGAGTGCGAACAATGAGATCGATCGTTGGCGATGGCCGTAGGCGTCGTTGAGCTTTGCGCCGCTGGCTTTGGGCAGCAGTGCGGCCAATGTCTCCGGTGCGGCATTGCCGATGATGCGTGCAGTGTCCACGGTCTGCGGATCACTGCCGTCTTTCGCCGTATGAGTAAGACCTGTGACGCGGCCGTTTGCATCGACGGCGATGGCGCTCGCTACTCGCCGCAGGATCACATCGCTGCCCGCGGTCTTGATGGCGCGCGCTAGAGCGCTGGAGAGGCGCTGCGATCCGCCCTGCACATAGCGTCCGCCGCTTAGCAGGTAACTGCCCTGGGCGATGGCAAAGAACACCCACCACGTCGTTGCGGGATCGTCATGGTAATAGGACAGGTTGGCGGCCAGCGCCGATTTAACCGCTTCGTTGTCGCCAAACACGCGGTCGAGCTTCTGCGACAGCGATAGATTCCAGTCCCGAACAGCGGGCAGGAGTTTCTTGAGCGCTCCGAACGCCTGCAGCGGATTTCTGAATGCGCGCGTGCCGCGCGACAGCGTTCCTGTTGCGGAGGCGATCTGTTCCATCTCGCCCAGCAGTCGCGCGATGCCGTCTCGCGCTTCGGGAAAGCGCTGCGTCAGGGCGTGGCGGGCGGCTTCGAAATCATCGGGCAGGGTCAGCGGCGTGCCGACGGGACCGCCGCGAACCTCGTAGAACAAGCTTGAAGGAATCCATTTCACGGCATCAAGCACACCGGCGCGCGTGAGAGGATCATGCTTGGGATCGCGCGGATCGTACGGATCGCTGGTTTCATGCAGCGAGCCCTCGACGAACAGGTCTCCGACCTTGTAGCTCGATGCCGCGCCGCCGACGGAGTTGCTACGCTCGACCACCAGCACCTTGCGGCCCGCGCGCGCGAGAATGGCGCCTGCGGTGAGGCCGCCGAGGCCTGCACCAATGATGACGGCGTCATAGCGCGCCATGCGCTATCCAGTCCTAGTGTGGGGTTCGCAAGTCCGCATTATTTCTACAGCGCTTCCATTTGCGGACTTGCGAACCAAAACCACACTAGAATTATAATTTCTAGTGTCCTTTTGAATCCGAAGTTCGCTTCGGAAGGCGCCGTAGAATGAGGCGAACTTCGGATTCAGGACACTAGGACAAAGAGGCACGATGTGGATTATTTCCATAATGCCTTGTCGGTGTCCCAGCGTTGTCCCTTCAGTTCGTTCGCGATCGCCTTGATCATTCCGTCGTCGTCGTTGAAGGTGCTTTCTTCCTCGCCGCCGGAATTGTCTGCGAACTGCAAGCGAGTGCCCGGGCTCTCGTCCGTGGTCTTGCTGGATGGCACGGCGAGCCAGACGATCAGGCGATCGGAGCCGCCGGGTTTATCGGGACCGACCAGCGCGGTGATTTCCAGTGTTTCGGTCAGGTCCAGCGCGGGCGCCAACTGGCTCGGGCGCTTGATGGTGAAGGTCAGTTCGCCGGTAGTGTCGTTCCACGATGATGCGGCTGGTTTCGCGGACATGACCTTCGCAGCAATCGCCGCGAGAGTCGCCGCGAGTTTGTCCCGGTTCAGTTTTCCGCCTTCGCTCCAGTCGCCTGCGGCAAAGCGGATCGCGCGCTCCATGTCGTAGGTGCCGGAGGTCCAGCCCGCCGCGGTCACGCCCGGCGCCGTCTTGAGGCTCGCAACCAGTGCGGGCGCGCGCGCCGGATCGGCCACCAGGCGCAACACCTGCTGGCCTGAGCGCAGCGCATTGCAGTCCGTCGCAATGCTGTCGAGGGCGATCTGGATATTTTGGGTCTTCAGGCTTTTGACAAGGTCGGCGAAATTTTCGCGCTTGACCCGGACGGCGACCGATTGCGGCGACACCTGCGTAAAATCCTTCGGCGCCTCGTTGAGATCGTCATCGACCACTTGTGACTGCTGGAATTCGCTTTCGTCGACATCGGCGTTGTCCGGCGACGACACGGAGTTGGGAGTGGTCCCCAGCGTGATCTTGCCGTCGAACGATGTCGATTTGCCGCCCTTGCGGATGAGGTTGACCGTTACCGGAGTCTTGTTCTCAAAACTCTGTCCGCTGCCGCTGAGTTTCTCGCCTTCCACCTTTAGCTCGATAGCGAAGCGATCCTTGCGATCCGACGTGGTCGACACCGAATAGCAGACGTCGAGCAGCGCGGAGACGACCTTTCCGCCCTGGCGCGTTTCCTTGATGAAGGCATCGACCGGCAGATCGCCGAGAAGATCGCCCAAAGAGTTGAAATAGCGGACGTCGCTCGTGGCCGGTGCCGCCTTTGCGTCCTTGCCGGTCTGAGCCTGGGCTGCCGACCACGAACCTGCGCCCAAGAGAGCGACGGTGCAGCCAATCATCAATGCGCGCATGGTCTTGATCCTGAATCAAAATTTCGCAGACGGCGGACAATCTCAAAACCCGGCCGGGTTGTCGCGGAATTTCTTGAGTATGAAGCAATAAAAAAGGCCGCCCGCAGGCGGCCTTTGATGTCGTTGTGGCAAGAGCGGCGGCTTAGAAGCCCATGCCACCCATACCGCCCATGCCACCCATTCCGCCGCCACCTGGCATCGCCGGCGCTGCTTCCTTTGGCAGTTCCGCGACCATGGCTTCGGTGGTGACAAGGAGACCGGCGACAGAGGCTGCGTCCTGCAGGGCGGTGCGAACCACCTTGGCGGGATCGATGATGCCCTTGGCGACCATGTCGACATACTCTTCGTTCTGCGCGTCGAAGCCGAAGGTCTCGGTCTTGTTGTCGAGGATCTTGCCGACAACGATGGAACCCTCGACGCCGGCATTCTCAGAGATCTGGCGGATCGGAGCTTCCAGCGCCTTCAGCACGATGTTGATGCCGGCCTGCACGTCGGAGTTATCGTGGTTGATGCGGCCGACGGCCTTCTTGGCGCGCAGCAGCGCGGTGCCGCCGCCCGGCACGATGCCTTCCTGAACGGCCGCGCGGGTGGCGTTGAGCGCGTCCTCGACGCGATCCTTCTTTTCCTTCACTTCGATCTCGGTCGCACCGCCGACGCGAATGATCGCGACGCCGCCTGCGAGCTTGGCCAGACGCTCCTGAAGCTTCTCTCGGTCGTAGTCCGAGGTGGTTTCCTCGACCTGCGCCTTGATCTGGTTCACGCGTGCTTCGATGTCGGGCTTCTTGCCCGCGCCGTTGACGATGGTGGTGTTTTCCTTGTCGATCACGACCTTCTTGGCGCGGCCGAGCATCTTCACGGTTACGTTCTCGAGCTTCATGCCGAGATCGTCGGAGATCAACTGACCGCCGGTGAGGATCGCGATGTCTTCCAGCATGGCCTTGCGGCGATCGCCGAAGCCGGGCGCCTTGACGGCAGCGACCTTGAGGCCGCCGCGCAGACGGTTGACCAC
Source organism: Afipia sp. (assembly GCA_051653085.1). GTDB lineage: Bacteria > Pseudomonadota > Alphaproteobacteria > Rhizobiales > Xanthobacteraceae > Afipia. The sequence goes on from JBOFVL010000003.1 coordinate 17,730, forward strand.
CAGCGTGGCCAGAGCCTCGCCTTCGATGTCTTCAGCGACGATCAGCAGCGGCTTGCCGGTCTGAACGACAGCTTCGAGCACGGGCAGCATGGCCTGCAGGCCCGACAGCTTCTTCTCGTGCAGGAGGACGTAAGCGTCTTCCAGCTCGGCAGTCATCTTCTCGGGGTTGGTCACGAAGTAGGGCGAGAGATAGCCGCGGTCGAACTGCATGCCCTCGACGATATCAACTTCGGTGTCGAGCGACTTGGCTTCTTCGACCGTGATGACGCCCTCGTTGCCGACCTTCTGCATCGCCTTGGCGATCATGGAGCCGATGGTGGAGTCGCCGTTGGCCGAGATGGTGCCGACCTGTGCGATTTCAGCCGAGGAGGCGACGGGCTTCGCGCGCTTCTCGATGTCCTTGACGACGGCGGTCACGGCGATGTCGATGCCGCGCTTGAGATCCATCGGGTTCATGCCGGCGGCGACGGACTTCGCGCCTTCGCGAACGATCGCCTGGGCCAGCACGGTGGCGGTGGTGGTGCCGTCGCCCGCGGTGTCGTTGGTCTTGGAAGCGACTTCGCGCAGCATCTGGGCGCCCATGTTCTCGAACTTGTCTTCAAGCTCGATTTCCTTGGCGACGGTGACGCCGTCCTTGGTGATGCGTGGAGCGCCGAACGACTTGTCGATGACGACGTTGCGGCCCTTCGGGCCGAGCGTGACCTTCACCGCGTTGGCGAGAATGTCGACGCCGCGCAGCATGCGGTCGCGCGCGTCTCCGGAAAATTTAACGTCCTTGGCAGCCATTGGGTTTACTCCTGATGATGATCCTCATCCTGAGGAGCGGCTCTTGCCGCGTCTCGAAGGATGAGGCTGATGAATACTGAGGTTGTTCGTCCTCGCCCTTCGAGATGGCAGCTTCGCTGCCTCCTCAGGGTGAGGACATTGCAGGCGCCCTTACTTCAGGACGCCCATGATGTCGGACTCCTTCATGATGAGGAGATCCTCGCCATCGAGCTTCACTTCGGTGCCGGACCATTTTCCAAACAGCACGATATCACCGACCTTGAGGTCGATCGGGATCAGCTTGCCGGCCTCATCGCGACCGCCCGGGCCGACGCCGACGACCTTGCCCTGCGAGGGCTTTTCCTTGGCGCTGTCGGGAATGATGATGCCGCCTTTGGTTTTTTCTTCGGCGTCGATGCGTTTGACGACGACGCGGTCATGCAGCGGGCGAAAAGTTGTCTTGGCCATCGGTTGTCCTTTGGGCGTTGTTTGTAAGATTTGACGTGCGGTGGGGCGCGAGCCGTGGATAATGGGGCGAAGCTAACCCTTTGACCGGATGAAGCCTTACCCCTTAGCAATCGCGCTCCAAGAGTGCTAAAGACGGGCTCGGGAATATGGGTTGCCGCCGATCCTGTCAAGCGAGGCTCTTAAGGCCTTGGTGAGGCCAATATAGGATGATCTGGAAACCATTTAGGGGACGCGGCGTATTGACGGGGGTCAGCTCACGCAGCGTGATGGCGGGTCTGTCGATACGGCAGGCGGCCAAGTGTTCTTGCCGGGAGACACCATGATCACAATGAGCGAGCGAACCAACGCCTCCAAAATTGTCACTTTAGCAGCCGTCTCGATCCTGTCGGGTTTCCTCGGCGCATGCAGCGGCGGCGGCTTCGGGGGATTCAGTGGCTTCGGGGGATCGCAGTCCACCGTTCAGGAGCCAGCCATGGCTCCTGAGGTTCCGGCCACCATCCGTGCCGATGAAATTGTCGGGCGCTGGGGTCTCGCTTCGTTCCACAAGCCGGATGATCGCGTCCGCACTGAAGCGGCTGCGCGCGGCCAGTGCAAAAACCCCTATGTGATCGGACAGGGCGCCAGCGGCGGCGTCATCATGCATCTGCCGGACGAAGCCACCCCGCAAGAACTGCGCCTGAAGGGCAGCCAGAGCGGCAAGAATTACATCGGTCCGGCGGGCCCGGCGGGCGGAGAAAAGGATCGCGAGATCGTCTCATTCGACGGACGCGTGCTGATGACGCGGTTCATCGACAAGGATGCGTCGAGCCGCTACGGAACTATGGTGTATGTCCGTTGCGCGCCGCGCGCCTGAGGGTGCCGGCTCAGCCCTGACAATGGAATGAACTGCCAGATAGAAGTGCTGCGATTGCCGGGCCGCGAATGTTGATCTCGGGCCCTTACCGCGCCGTCGGCGTTTTGTGCATCACGCAGATATTGGGTTGGGGCGTGCTGTTCTATCCGCCCGGGCTCACAATGACGCACATCGCCGCCGCCCATGGCTGGTCGCTGGCGCAGGCGCTTCTCGGGTTTTCGATCGCTCTGGGAGTCTCCGGTCTCACCGCGCCGTTCGCCTGCGGCCTGGTCGAGCGGCATGGCGGACATTTTGTGATGGCGGGAGGTGCGCTGATCGGCGCGCTCGGGCTCGTGATCCTTCCGCTCGCCGATCAGTACTGGATTTATCTCGCGACCTGGGTGCTGCTCGGCATCGCGATGGCGTGCAATCTGTATGATCCGGCCTTCACCGCACTGACCCGCATTTTCGGGATGGCATCACGGCGGCCTATCACGCTGGTGACGTTTGTCGGCGGCCTTGCTTCGACCTTGTCATGGCCGACCACCCAGATGCTGATCGCCCATGGCGGATGGCGCAGCGTTTATTTCGTCTTCGCGGGCGTGATGGCGTTCATCATCGCGCCGCTCTATGCCTTCGTGCTTCCGCGCAACGCGGTCTATGTGCCGCCGCCCGCAGCGGATGGCGCTCCGCCCGTCAAAACGACAAAGGTCATTCCGGCTGCCGGCGTCCCTTTTCTTTTGATGGCGGCAGGCTTCGCTGGCCATGCCTTCGTGCAATCGGGAACGCTGGCGCATCTGTTGACGATCCTGCAACGCGGCGGGATCGATGCGGGCACAGCGGTTTTTATCGGCGCGCTGTTCGGACCAGCGCAGGTCCTGACGCGGATCGCGGATTTTATGTCCGGCGGCCGGCTGCATCCGCTCTGGCTGGTGCGGGCCGCGATGGCGCTGATGGCCTGCGCATTCACCCTGCTTGTTGTGGCGGGATTTTCGCCTGCCGTCGCGGCCGTGTTTGCGCTGATGTTCGGAGCGGCCAATGGCGTGGTCACCATCGCACGCGGGGCCTTACCGCTCGCGCTGTTCGGGGCCGTGGGTTATGGGCGTGTTGTCGGCCGCATCGCGCGTCCCGCACAGATCTGTCAGGCGTTGTCGCCCTTCGCTCTGGCCTACGTGATCGACCGGTGGTCGGGGTTGACGGCGCTGGAAATACTGATCGCCATCGCGCTGCTGGCGCTCGGCTGCTTCATCGCGATCCGGCGGCCGTCATAAACAAAAAAACCCGGAACTGATTCCGGGTTTTTTCTGTCGTTGCCGCTCTTCGGGACCAGGCCCTAGTTGAACATCGCGTCGATGTCGTCCTGCGATGCATGTCCTTCTTCGTCGAGAGCCTTCGGGCCGTTCAGCAGGCGGGCATCGCCGACGCGAGTGTCGATAATGGCCGGCGCGTGCTGCTTGATCGCATCGACGCCGCCCCAGATCTCCATCATGACGTTGATGTGATGCTCGATGAATTTCATCGTCGCCATCACCTTGCTGATGCGCTGGCCGGTGAGATCCTGGAAATTGCAGGCCTCGAAAATGCCGACCACACGGTCCTGGATTTCTTCGCTGAGCCGGGCGTGCTGATCCGGTGACATCGCTTTGCCAAGCGCGCTTGCGGCCTGATCGATCGCTTCGGCTGCTTCGAGGATCTGCTGCGTGGCTTCTTCGGTGCCGCCGACCACCGCGCCGAGCTCGCCGGTGACTTTCGACATTTCATCGCCGCTGAAGCTCTTGCCGTGAAGCACGGCGATTTCCTGCTTGGTGCGATTAATGGCGTCGTGAATCAGGTCAAGTTCGACCTTCAGCTTTTCGCACTGCTCGATTTGCGCGCGATAGCTTCCGAGAAGCTGCTGGGCCGCCGTCAGATCCTGCGCCGACGGGGCGTCTTCCTGATCCGCAACGGGTCCGCGATGATGTGACGCCATCTGCGCGCGAATGGCGCGAAGCTCGTTCATGATCTGATGGTGATGCGGAGGAACGTCGCTCTCATCGTGATCGAACACCGGAATCTCGCCGCCCTGCATCGCCTCAATACGAAATCGCTTACGCTGAATAGCCATTGGTTCCCCACTTCTGTGATGCAGTGCTTTTAACCCGGCGTCATTTAACGCGAGGTTTCAAAGGGAACCGGAGCGTTCAACGGCGGACGCAGCGAAGCATACCGACGGTTAACCATGCTGCTGCGGTGTTTATCGAAAATAAACGCTACCGCGAAGAACAGCGCTGACATGCTGGCGTGGTGAATCCCAAACCCGGTTTCGTTTACCAAACCGACGCGAATTGAAACTTAAATGGATCGTGTTCAGGCGCGGTCCGCGCGTCACGACGAAACAGTGCAGAGTACGTCGATGTCCAGAAAAATGTCCCTCGCGTTTATCGCCGGCGCAGCGTGTCTCGGCGTCAGTTCAATTCAGGCTTTCGCGTTTGACGACGACATGCCGGGCGCAAATCCCCGCGTGATCTACGGACGGCCGGAGGCCAACACAATGCCGATCCGCGTCGCTTATCAGGAGCGGCCCAGTGTGGGTGGCGGCGGTTTGCTTGAATTTCTTTTCAGCGGCGGGCAGTCGGGCGATCCCGGCTATGCGCAGCCACGCTACGAGCAGCGCTATGAGCCATCGCGCGGCGGACTGCCGCCGATGGATCCGCAGTATCGCCAGGACCCTTATGGCCGGTCGATGCAGCAGGGTGACGTTTCGATCGAGCCGGGCCGTCCGGGACTAGACCCGAAGTTTGAAAAGCAGGTCGTCGAATACGACGGCAGGCATGCGCCGGGAACGCTGGTGATCGATACGCCGAACAAGTTTCTTTATCTGGTGCAGGGCGGCGGCAGAGCGCTGCGCTACGGCATTGGCGTCGGCAAGCCCGGCTTCGAATGGTCGGGTGTGAAGACGATTTCCGCCAAGAAGGAATGGCCGGCCTGGACGCCGCCGCCGGAAATGCTCAAGCGCCGTCCCGATCTGCCGCGCCACATGGAAGGCGGGCCGGAAAATCCGCTCGGCGCGCGTGCGATGTATCTCGGCTCGTCGCTGTATCGCATTCACGGCTCCAATGAACCCTGGACCATCGGCACCGCGGTTTCATCGGGCTGTATCCGGATGCGCAACGAGGACGTGATCGATCTCTACGGCCGCGTCAATGTCGGCACCAAGGTCATCGTGATCTGAACTGGTTCTCTTTCACAAAAAAACGGCCGCTGGTTTCAGCGGCCGTTTTCATTTTGTCATCTACAAAATCAATCAGGCGAAATCGCTGTCGCCGTCATCGAAGTCGCCGGAATCGTAATCGTCGTCATCGTCCTCATCCTGATCTTGGTCCTGATCGGCATCCGCCTGGGCCTGATCGTAGGAACTCTGACGCTGGCTGCTGTCACCGCTCTTGCCGACGTCGTTGAGGCCGGCGTCGCGCGCGAGACTGCTCGACGACTGGTTGTTGTCCCATGGCATCTTGCTGCCGCCGGACTCTGCAGTGTTGCCGAAGCTCTGCTGACTGCCGCCGCCCATCATGCCGCGGATGCTGTTCATCAGCATCGAGCCGCCGATGACGCCGGCTGCAGTTGCAGCCGCTGTTCCAAGAAACGAACCGCCGCCACCGCCGGGATTACCGCCGCCGAACATGCCGCCACCCGGATTTCCAGACCTCGGATCATTCATTCGTGGGTCATTCATGCGCGGGTCACCGCCCATGCGGGCGTCGGCCTGGCCGAGTGCCTGACCGCTGTTCCAAACCGGACCGCGCTGCGCGCTATCACCGGGACGAACGCTGGGCACGGAACCGCGTCCCTGGCCGGGGCCGAGAATCGCATCGCGCATCGAATCGAGAAATCCGCCGGAAGGCTGCGGTTGCTGCGCACCGCCTTCAAGTTCCTGAATGCGGGCGTCGGCGCGCCTGAGCGCCTCGTCTTGCACCAGCACTGTCTGCACGAGGGCGTAAACAGCATTGGGAGCGCGGCGCAAACCCTGCATGATCGCAGCTTCGGCATCCGGCTCGCGCGGTGAATTCTCGACTTTGGCGAGACGGTCGAACAGATCGTCAACCAGTTGGCGTTCCTGCGGTGTCATAATTCCCTCCTCAAGCATCCGGCACGCGAATGCGCGTCATGATGTAAGGCCGCATTGTGTCGCCAGAAGTCCCGGCGCGGATTAAATTTAGGAAAGCCGGTTATCGCGGTGCGACAAAACGACTTAGTTCGACGGGTGAACCTTCAGTCGCGGTTCAGCGTGACGTTGCTCGCATCGAGCAGCCGCGGGAAGTCGTCGCTGGCGAGAAATGCAAACTCGCGCTCGCGCTGGTGTGTGACGTTGTCGATGCTGACGAGCATCTCGTCGACGAAACCGGGATGGCACATGATGAGGCCGCCGTCAGGCAGGCCGCTCAGGAATCCCTGCATGGCCGTGCCGAACTCGCCGCCGCGCACCATGTCATAGGCGCCGGCAAAGCCGGAATTGAACGCAACGCCCGCGCGCGCGCTCTTTCTGCGGAACGTTTCGCTTAGCGTATCGAGCAGCAGCGCTTTCGGATTGTTCAGCCGCTGCGCCAGCGGCAGGCTGCGGCCACACTGCCGCACCCAGGCGCCGGGCGCTGCGTCTTTCACCGCGGCGAGGAACGCGTCGCGGACCTGCGGAAACAACTGCACATGCTGATGGCCGTCGACGTAGTCGGCCGCCCGGCCGAACAGATCGCGGAAGGCCGCGATCTGCGCCAGTAATTCGGCCTGCACGATTTCTGGATCGAGCCGCCGCAGGAGGCTGGCCCGCAAGACATTGCCTAGCGGCAAGAAGCGTCCGCCATCGATCGGCTGGAAATACATGGTCAGCGGACTGAATGGTGCGGTCAGCGTCGCATGTAGTCCGACCGCGCAGTTGGGATTGGCGGCAACTGCCTGCGTCAGCGCGTCGATTTCTGCGCGGTCTATCGCCCCGCCAACCACCATGACCGATGTCGCATTGATTCTTTGCTTGACGATGAGATCGCGGATCGCGCGGTTGACGCCGGGGCTCATTCCGTAATCATCGGCACAGAGCCAGAGACGGCGCGGCGGCGAGTCCACGCTCATTCAGCCGCGGTCCGCGGCGTCGTATCGGCGATGGTGGAAGCATCAGTGCTTTTCACGCTGTGCTCGGCGACGAAGTAGATCGGGCGCGCCTTGATCTCGGACAGGATCTTGCCGATGTACTCACCCATCACGCCGATCATGATGAGCTGCACGCCGCCGATGGTCATCAGGCCGACCACGAGCGATGGATAGCCTGGAACCGACTTGCCGCTGACGACGGTCTCCCACAGGATCGATAGGCCGAACAGCAATGCGACGAAGGCGAGCAGCAATCCGAGCAAACTCGCAACGCGCAGCGGCGCCACCGAAAACGATGTCAGACCTTCGATGGAGAGGCCGAGCAAGCGGCCGGGACTGAAGGTCGTGACGCCGTGGGCGCGGGCCTCGGGTTCGTAATCGACGCGAATCTGCTTGAAGCCGATCCAGGTCGCGAGCCCCTTGAAGAAGCGGTTGCGTTCGGGAAGTTGACGCAGCGCCGCCGCGGCGCGCGGCGACAGCAGGCGGAAGTCGCCGGCGTCCTCGGGAATCTTCTGCCGCGAGCCCCAATTGATGAGCGTGTAGAATGTGCGCACGCCCAGGCGGCGCACGATGGATTCATTGTCGCGATGCGCCTTGGCGGTATAGACGACGTCGTAGCCGTCATCGATCCAGTGGCTGACCAGCCGTTCCACCAGTTCGGGAGCGTGCTGGCCGTCGCCGTCCATGAACAGCACCGCGCCGCGCCGGGCGTGATCGAGCCCGGCCATCAGCGCCGCTTCCTTGCCGAAATTGCGCGACAGCGACACCACCTGCACATCAAGCGCGGTGGGCGGCAGGCCGCGCGCGATGCTCAGCGTCGCGTCGGTCGAGCCGTCGTCCACATAGACGACCTCGCAGGCGAGGCCATATTTTTGCTTGAGCGTTCCGGCGAGCGCGCACAGGCGCTCATGCAGTCGTGCCAGACCGGCCGCTTCATTGAAGGCGGGTACAACAATCGACAGGCCTGCAGCAGCCGGAGCGCGGCTACCGCCTGACAGGTTCGAGATATCGGCACTCGGCGTCATCGATCAGTTTCCAGAAGGTGCGTACCAACCATCATATGGTAATGGCGATGCGCTGTCGCCAAGGCGCTAAAGGCCGCGACGGTTGGTTGCACCGCCGCAAGCCTGAATCTCATTGCCCCAGGAAAGCCTGGAGTTTGGCAAAAAGCGGATTGTCGCGATCGAACACATACTCCAGCGACGCGATCGAGACGGTTTCCGCGCCGTGGTCGCGCAGGAAACTTCCCAGCGCATAGAGCTGCGTTGGCGGACAGTGCAATGTCACCATGCCCGAGGAGGTCGGCCCACCGAACGGCGACACCACGCCGAATCGGTTATGTGCCTCGGCCAGCAATGCGTCATTGCAGGCCGCGAAGCGGGTGCGGACTTCCTTGTACTTGCGGGCGCGGGCGCTGGCGGCGATGTGGTCGAGGATGATCCGCGCGGTCTCTCGTGCGCTGTCTGACCAGTCGGCGTCGCGCGAAGCCACGAGGTTGGCGTGGCTGCGCAGCATGACGCCGTCATCCAGCACCTTCAGCCCGTTGGCGGCAAGCGTCGCGCCCGTGGTGGTGATGTCGACGATCAGCTCCGCCGTGCCCGCAGCCGGTGCGCCTTCGGTCGCGCCGGCGCTTTCCACGATGCGGTAATCCACGACGCCGTGGGCGGCGAAGAAGTTGCGCGTGAGATTGATGTATTTGGTCGCCACTCGCATGCGGTGATTGTGCTGGGCGCGAAACGAGGTCGCGACATCGTCGAGATCCGCCATGGTGCGGACGTCGATCCACGCCTGCGGCACGGCGACCACGACGTTGGCGCTGCCGAAGCCGAGGCTTTCGATCAGCATGACGCGCTTGTCCGCGTCGTGAATGCTTTCGCGGATCAGGTCTTCGCCCGTGATGCCGAGATGTACTGCGCCGCGCGCAAGCTGCGCCGCGATCTCGCTGGCCGAGAGATAGGCGATTTCGACATTGTCGAGGCAGGAAATGGTGCCGCGATATTCGCGGGCGCCGCGCGGCTTGGCCAGCGTCAGGTTGGCCTGCGCGAAGAAAGCCTCGGCGTTTTCCTGCAAGCGTCCCTTGGACGGGACGGCGACGACGAACGGCGTGCTCATGATGCGCTCCCTTGCGAAAGCGCTTCGATCCAGATCGAGAAGCCGACGGCGGGAATGGGCGCGCGCGCGCCGAGCCGCGTCAGCAGCCCGTCGTAGCGGCCGCCGCCGACCAGCGGCTCCGCGCCGCCGCCCTTAGCGTGCAGTTCGAACTCGAAACCTGTGTAGTAGTCGAGGCCGCGGCCGAAGGCCGTGGAGAAACGGATGGCTTTTGTATCGATGCCGCGCGCAGCCATGAAGCCGGTGCGGCTTTCGAACAGGTCGATGGCGGCGTCGAGGTCGAGTTTCGCATCTGACGCCAGCGCGCGCAGTTGCGCGGCTGCGTCATCCGGCTCGCCTGCAATCGCCAGAAAACGCTCGATTAGTTTCAGCGCGTCGCGTGGCAATGCGCCGCCCTTGAGCGTCGATTGTTCGAGAAAGCGGTCGGCGATTTCCGACACGGTGCGGCCGCCGACATTGCTGGTACCGGCGATCGACATCAGATCGGTGACCAGCGCCAGCGCCGCCTTGCGGTCTGAGCCCGCGAGCGCCGCCAGCACGCCTTCGTATTCGTTGCGGGTCTTGCCGGTTTCCAGCGTGAGGCGTTGCAGGTCCTGCGCGAGACTGACCTTGCGGTTGAAATCCTTGATCAGTCGGCGCTTCCAGACCGGGTAGAGATCGAGCGCGTCGATCAGTGCCGCGAACAGGGCGACATCGCCGGTGCGAATATCGACACCGGTCACGCCGAACGCTGCTGCTGCCTCAAGGCCAAGCGCCAGCATTTCGGCGTCGGCCGCCGCGCGGTCCTGACGGCCGAAGGATTCCACGCCGGCCTGATTGAATTCGCTGGCCTGTCCGCCGCGATAACGGAACACCGGGCCGAGATAGTAGAATCCCGCAGGCGCGCCCGCGCGGCTTGAAGCGAGGTACTCGCGCGCCACCGGGATGGTGAGGTCCGGCCGCAGACACAACTCCTCGCCCGTCGCATCGGTAGTCAAATAAAGGCTCTTGCGGATGTCTTCGCCGGAGAGGTCGAGAAATGGTTCAGCCGGTTGCAGGATCGGCGGGCGCGCATGGGTATAGCCAGCCCGCGCAAATGTTTGCAGCAAGGCTTCCGCCTGTGCGGCGGACCCGGTCGCGGTTGCGGCACTGGTCTGGCTCATTATTCGGTGTCCACTAGTGTCTCGAATCCGAAGTTCGCCTGATCTTGCTGCACCGTCCGTAGCGAACTTCGGATTCGAACGGACACTAGAGAAATATGATTCCAGTGTGGTTTTGGTTCGCAAGTCCGCAAACAGGACTTGCGCCAAGATTGATGCGGACTTGCGAACCACCACACTGGGTGTAAAGGCTTGAATCGGCAGTCCCTTAGCACGGGAATGCCGGTGTTTCGACGACGATCCGGAAAAGGGCTTAATGAGGCTTGTTCCGGAATACAACCTCAGCGTGCATTCGGTTTACTCCAATCGCCGAGTGCCGTCTGCACCACGGCGAGCGCCGCGACTGCCGCCGTGTCGGCGCGCAGAATTCGCGGTCCGAGCGCGAGGCGCACGGTGCGGGGCTGCTTCATCAGAAGCGCGCGTTCGTCCTCGGCAAATCCGCCTTCAGGGCCGATCAGCACGTCTGCGCCGCCTGTGGCGTCAGCGCGTGCGTGGGTGAGGGCGGCGACAGGATCTACCGCCGGTGCCTCTTCGTCGCAGAACACCAGGAGACGCTGGCTGTCGCGCGCTCCAAGATAACGCTCGAGCGGTTCGGGGTCGTGCACCTCGGCGAGACTGAGGATACCGCATTGTTCCGCAGCCTCGATGACGTTGGCACGCATGCGCTCGATATTGACGCGGCTCGCCTGGGTAAACCGCGTTGTCACCGGCCGGAGCGCCGCAGCCCCCATTTCAACCGCTTTCTGCACCATGTAGTCGAGCCGAGCATGCTTCAGTGGTGCAAACACATAATGCAGATCGGGCAGGCGATCCTGCTCCCGGGTCTGGCTCACGATCTCCGCGCGGTCCGGCCGCTTGCGGCCAGCGAGTGTGGCCTGCCATTCGCCGTCGCGGCCGTTGAACACCAGCACCGTGTCGCCTGCCTCAAGCCGCAGCACATTGCCGAGGTAATTGGACTGGTCACGGTCGAGCGCAATGCCGTTGCCGGCCAAAAGCGGCGCATCGACGAAAAGGCGGGGACTGCGAAAGTCGAGTTTCGGCATCAGTGCGATCCATTCATGTTCCGCCTTCTAGCCCAATGATTGCAGATTGGCAGCCATTTGCGTGGCGAACCGCCGCGCTGCTGCCAAATTCCACGGGTTGTTAAGGAAGGGTAGGAATCGTAAAACGTCGCCCAGGGACACTGGGCCCGCCGGAGGAGAATTTGTGACTGCCTATCGCCTCATCCTGTCGCTGGCTGCCGCCACGCTTGTCATGCAAGCCGCGGATGTCCGCGCGCAGGGCGCGTTTCCGGCGCCGCTGCCGGGGCAGGCTGCTGCCCCTGCGGCTTCGCCATTTCCTCCAGTGGGAGGTGCGCCGGCAGCATCGCCGTTCCCGCCGGTGAACGGCGCGACTGCCGCGCCTGCGAGACCGGCCCCTTCGCCGAGCGCATTCTCGACCGGCGCTCCGCCGGTCGGTGGCGGTGGTTTCGGTGGCCCTCCGCAACAGCAGGCCGGTCCGCCTCCGGGGGCGGAAGAATGTCAGAAGGGCTTCATGCCGCTGCGCGCGGACGCTGAGGCCAAGGCCAAGCTGATTCAGGCCGCCGGCAAGCGCAAGGCGCCGCCGGCGGAAGCGTGCAAGCTGATCGGCAATTTTGCGCAGGCTGAAACCAGGATGATCGCGTTCGTCGAGGCCAATGCGAAGAAGTGCGGCATCCCTCCCGAAGTCGCAGGGCAGATGAAGAAGGGACATGCCGGTACAGCCCAGTTGCAGACCAGAGTGTGTGCCGCGGCGGCGCAGGGGCCTGTGGGTCCGGCCGGTCCGAGTCTGAGCGAGGCGCTCGGCTCCGCCTCGCTTCCGGAGGCCAAGCCGTCCAAGCGCGGCGGCAGCACCTTCGACACGCTGAACGGTAACGTCCTCACACGATGATTGGCTCAGGCGTGGCTCCGGGCTAAAAAGCTTGGCATGAGCAACGCCGCAGCGCCCGTCGCCGACTCCACCTCGAACTGGGTCGACACCCACGCGCCAGTTTGGGCGCGGCCATACCTGCGTCTGTCGCGTTTCGACCGGCCGATCGGCTGGTGGCTGTTGCTGCTGCCGTGCTGGTGGTCTGCCGCACTGGCCGCAGGCATTGCTCATGACATCCGCGGATTGCCGCTCGTCATCGTGCTGTTTTTCATCGGCGCGGTGGTGATGCGCGGCGCCGGCTGTACTTGGAACGACATCACCGATCGGCATCTCGATGCACAGGTCGAGCGCACCCGGTCGCGGCCGATTCCGTCGGGCCAGGTGACGGTCACGCAGGCGGCGATCTTTCTGGTGGCGCAGGCGCTGGTCGGGCTCGCGGTGCTGCTGCAGTTCAACGGCTTCGCGATCATGACCGGCATCGGCTCGCTCGCCATTGTCGCGATCTATCCTTTCATGAAGCGCATCACCTACTGGCCTCAGGTGACCCTTGGCCTCGCGTTTTCGTGGGGTGCGCTGATGGGCTTTGCGGTCATTCTCGGCCGGATCGATGCAACGGCGATCGTGCTTTACGCGGGGGCGATTGCGTGGGTGATCGCTTACGACACGATCTACGCCCATCAGGATACGGAAGATGACGTGCTGGTCGGCATCAAGTCGACGGCGCTGTTGTTCGGTGAGCGCACGCAGGTCGCGTTGACGATTTTCTACAGTTTGGCGGTGCTGCTGATCGGCGTGGCGCTATGGCGCGGCGGATCGCAATGGCCTGCATGGATCGGGCTTTTGGCCTTCGCGGCGCATCTCGTCTGGCAAGTGCGGACCATCCGGATCGACGACTCGGCGCTGTGCCTGCGGCTGTTCAAGTCGAACCGCGATGCAGGACTATTGCTGTTCGCCGGATTGCTCGCGGACGCGGTGCTGCGCAGTTCCTGACATTCAATGCCGTGCGGTGATCTCGCGTTCGCCGCGATGAATCGACGGCTCTGTTGCTGCGCGCCCGGCTTTGCGGCGCACGAGAAACTTCGGACGCCGATCCTTGATGACATTGCGGCGGCGGCGGCGCGCAGCCGGTTCCCCCGCAGCGTCGCTTTCGTTCTCGATCTGGGGCAATGCAAACAGATCGCCCCACATCTGCCACGCGAGGTCGAGTTGCAACTCATCCGACGTGACGAGCAGCGGCACCGACAGCGATGGATCCTGGTGAACCAGAACAAGCGCACGTCCGTCATTGGTCTCACGGCAGGCGATGCCGAGAAAATCACTGACGCGGACGTTGATCGCCATGCGGATGCCGCCAACGGCACGACGCACAGTGACGCGTTCGCGATTGATTTCGATATGCCTGACGCCGCCATCGGCGCGGCCATCGCGCGCCTCAAAGCTGACCGGCAAAGAATGGGGGTCGAGCTGCAACAT
>JBOFVL010000004.1:0-9133 GCA_051653085.1 Afipia sp.
TGATGCCGGCGCCCGGCTCGATCGCGACATCGATGCCCAGCGCCTTGAATTTCTTCACCGTGTCGGGCGTCGCCGCAACCCGCGGCTCCGCCGCATCCACTTCCTTCGCTATCGCAATCTTCATGACGCCTCCCGCAGCCGTTCGGCCGCGCATGACTTAATCACCGGCAGGGCTGCCGGTACAACGAATTCGATCAGGTGAGGAAAATCGCCATCAGGGCGACAATGGCGATGACGGCGAGCGTGCCGTACTTCGTCATCACGAGAAAACCCTCATAGGTTTGCTCGTGCGCAGGATAGTCCATGCCATCCGCCTGCGTGTAAGCGACTTCGTTGTGGTCAGCCATCGTCCCCTCCAAGTACCGATCTTAAGGTAGCGCGAATTAGCCCAAATGCGGAACAAGGGCAACGTCCGCCTCTTTTCTTGCCGCAGATTAAACCGTTGTCATGCAAGCTATGCAACGCGTTGCATGGGTATTTTTCACCATGCGGAATTGACCGGCGCCCGATCTACCCCCTTGCTCCTACCCAGCGCGCCCTAATTCATGGCCTCCAGCTCCGCGATCAGGCTCTCGATCACCGACAGGCCGCCATCCCAGAATTTCGGGTCCTTGGCGTCGAGCCCGAACGGCTGAAGCAGTTCGGAATAGTGCTTGGTACCGCCTGCCGAGAGCATGGCGAGGTAGCGTTCCGCGAAACCTTCCGACGCGTTCTCATAGACCGCGTAAAGCGAGTTCACGAGGCAGTCGCCGAACGCATAGGCGTAGACGTAGAACGGCGAATGGATGAAGTGCGGGATGTACATCCAGTAGGTCTCGTAACCCGGCTTGATCTCGATCGCGGGCCCAAGGCTCTCGCCCTGCACGCTGAGCCAGATTTCGCCGATGCGCTCGGCGGTGAGTTCGCCGTTGCGCCGTTCGGTATGGATCGCCCGCTCGAACGAATAGAACGCGATCTGACGCACCACGGTGTTGATCATGTCCTCGACCTTGCCGGCGAGCAGCGCCTGGCGCTGCTTCACATTCTTGGTCTGGGCCAGCAGGCGCTTGAAGGTCAGCATCTCGCCGAACACGCTCGCGGTCTCCGCCAGCGTCAGCGGCGTCGGCGCCATCAGCGCTCCGTTCTTGGCGGCGAGCACCTGATGCACGCCATGGCCGAGTTCATGGGCCAGCGTCATCACGTCACGCGGCTTGCCCTGATAGTTCATCAGCACATAAGGATGTGCCGAAGGCGTGGTCGGATGCGAGAACGCGCCAGGCGCCTTGCCCGGACGCACCGGAGCGTCGATCCAGCGATCATCGAAGAAACGCTCGGCAATGGACGCCATCTGCGGCGAGAAATCACCATAGGCCTTCAAGATCGTGCTCTTCGCATCGCTCCAGCCGATCTGGCCGGTCGCGGCGAACGGCAGCGGCGCGTTGCGGTCCCAATAAGGAAGCGACTTCTTTTTGAACCAGCGCGCCTTCATCTTGTAATAGCGATGCGACAACTGCGGATAGGCCGCGCGCACCGAGGCCACCAGCGCATCGACGACTTCGCGCTCGACCCGGTTCGCGAGATGGCGGGAATCCGCAATATCCTGAAAGCCGCGCCAGCGGTCGGAGATTTCCTTGTCCTTGGCAAGCGTATTGGTGATCAGCGCAAAAGTGCGCTCATTGGCCTTGAAGGTCTTCGCCAGCGCCTGCGCGGCAGCCTTGCGCTTTTCCGGCGAGCGATCCTGCAGCAACGTCAGCGTCGGCTCGATGGCCAGTTCCTTGCCCCCGACCTTGAAACGCAACGCGGAGATGGTCTGATCGAACTGCCTGTTCCATGCCGCGTAGCCGCTGACGGATTTCTCGTGGAACAATTGCTCGACACGATCCTCAAGCTGGTACGGCTTGTCCTTGCGCAGATCCTCGATCCACGGCCGATAGTAATTGAGCGCAGGAACCGCCATCGCGCGTTCGATCACCGCGTCATCGGCGCGATTGAGTTCGAGCGCAAAGAACAGCAAATGGGTCGAAGCTGCCGTGATGCGCTCCGACACGTCGCCGTAGAATTTTGAAATCGCCGGATCGACGGTGTTTCCGGCATGGGCGAGACCCGCGAACGACGCCAGCCGTCCCGCCAGATCGTCGATTGCCTCGTAGCTCTTGATCGCCTCGGCCAGCCATTCGCCGCCATTGGGCATGGCCACCTGCTCTGCGATCTTGCCCTTGTAGGCTGTCTCGAAGGCCGCGCAGTCAGCGTCGAGCTTGTCGAGATCGCGGGTGACTTCGGGCGCATGGATCGCCGGATAGAGATCAGCGAGATTCCACTCGGGCAATTTTCCCGCAGCGCTCGATGCCACCTTGTGCGAGGATTTCGCCTTCGCAGCGGGTTTGGATTTTGCGGGTTTGCGGAGAGCGGAGGAACGCGAGGCCATGCTTTTCAACCTATGAGACGTTACGGACCGGCTTTATCGACGCGACATTATCCACAGAACGCCAACACGATCTCAACCCTTAAGAGGTCGTTAATCTGCGTCGGCGAGAGTGCCCCGATTCGAGACATGTTGTTGAGATAGTCCAGAGTTGCGGGGAATGCCATGGTTGCGACCATTCTGATTGCCGACGACGACGCCGTTCAGCGTCGTCTGGTCGAGAACATGGTGCAACGCTGCGGTTACGACGCCGTGACAGTCGACAGCGGCGACGCCGCCCTCGCACATCTGATCGATCCCGATACAAAACCCGTCGATGCCATGGTGCTCGATCTCGTCATGCCAGGCCTCGACGGCATGGGCGTGCTGGAAAAGATTCGTGATCTCGGTTTCGATCTGCCGGTGATCGTGCAGACCGCCCACGGCGGCATCGACAATGTGGTGTCCGCGATGCGCGCAGGCGCGCATGATTTCGTGGTGAAACCGGTCGGTGTCGAGCGCCTGCAGGTGTCGCTGCGCAATGCCCTCAACGCCAGCGCGCTGAAAGGCGAACTTCAGCGCATTCGCCACCGCCGCGAAGGCAAGCTTACCTTCGCCGACATCGTCACCCGCTCCGAGGCGATGGATCACGTCATCTCGATGGGCAAGAAGGCCGCCGCATCCGCGATTCCCGTTCTGATCGAAGGCGAATCCGGCGTCGGCAAGGAATTGATCGCCCGCGCCATCCACGGTTCCAGCGAGCGCAGCGCGAAGCCTTTCATCACCGTCAACTGCGGCGCGATTCCGGATAATCTCGTGGAGTCGCTGCTGTTCGGGCACGAGAAGGGCGCATTCACCGGCGCGACCGAACGCCATGCAGGTAAATTCGTCGAAGCCAACGGCGGCACGCTGTTTCTCGACGAAATCAGCGAACTGCCGCTTGCGGCGCAAGTGAAGCTGCTGCGCGCCCTGCAACAGGGCGAAGTGGAAGCCGTCGGCGGCCGCAAACCCGTGAAGGTCGATGTGCGGATCGTATCCGCGACCAACCGCAATCTGCTCAACCAGGTGAAAGCAGGCGCATTCCGCGAAGATCTGTTTTACCGGCTGCACGTGCTGCCGCTGACAATTCCTCCGCTGCGTATGCGCCGCGAGGACATCCCGCATCTGGTGCGGCATTTCATGGCCCGTATCGCAGCCGAGGAGAACCGGCCCGTTACCGGCGTCAGCGGCGACGCCATGGCAATGCTCGGGCAACTGGACTGGCCCGGCAATGTCCGCCAGCTCGAGAATGCAGTGTACCGCGCCGTGGTGATGAGCGACGGCGGCCAGCTCGGAGTGCAGGACTTCCCGCCGACCGGCGCGATATCGCCGGGCTCGCCCTCTATCCAGGCCGAGCCCATGATGCTGGACAGCCCGCCGTCCCCAACAGACATCGTTTCAGGTATTGAAATACCTATCGCGCCAGCTCCCGCCCCGGCCAAATTCATGCCGGCCTACGGCACGCTCGCCATACTTGGCGAGGACGGCGAGGTCCGCCCCCTGGAGGACATGGAAGCCGAGACCATCCGCTTCGCCATCTCCCACTACCGCGGCCAGATGTCCGAGGTCGCACGGCGATTGAAGATCGGCCGCTCGACGCTTTACCGAAAACTGGACGATGCGGCCGCTGCTGCCAGGGAACCTGCCGATCCTTCGCGATGAACAACGAATCACCCGGCATGGAACGAATGCACGGCTTTTTCGCTTCTTAAGTTGAACCGTTGCGGCGCGGTGACAGACATAAGAAAAGCGCGCGGCAATGCGCGCAAACCGTTGCGGGAAATGCTGATTTGAAGTCATTTCCTTGAGATGACTTCGAGTTGATCCGGCGGCGTCTGGCCGCTTCAGACCGGCGCGTGTACCGTCTCGCGATGTTTTTTGGTGCGGGATAGCGTAGCAGACTCCGATTGAGCCGGTGTTTTGCTTCAGGTTCTAACGGAAACCAACATGAGCTGTTCCATGGCGGGGCAGCTTCACCCAAGGGGCGCGAGAATGCGTGACTTTTCGACCGGCCACCGCAAGGGCCCAGCAGGCTTTGACCGGGTCCTGATGGCCGTGACGGCCACTTTCCTTTCCCTTGCCGCGACGTCGGCGATTGCTCAGAGCGGCCCGGCGAAGAGCCCCGCCGATCTCGCCATTGATGCAGCCGTCCCGCTTCCCGAACCCGCTAACGTTCCACCGCCGACCGCGGCCGATATCAAGCTCCCGGACACCGTGGCGACCGCGCCTGCGGCCGATGCTGCAAAGAAAGACGAGCCAGCACCGAAGAAGGAAGAGGCTGCAGCCCCGAGCACTCCCGCCACCACTGCAACCATTCCTCCGGCCGCAGCGACGCCCGCCGCCACTGCACCGGCGACTGCGACAGCAACGGCTCCTTCAGCGGCGCCAGCCGCAGCGCCCGCAACTGCGGCACCCGCCGTCGCTGCCGCCGATCAGCCGGTTGCCGAGAAGCTGCGCGATCTGATCGCAGCTAAGGGCGCGCGCTATTTCGATCGCAAGAACGAACGCACCGCCGTCGAGAATTTCTACAAGGATCGCAACTACGCCCCGCTCTGGAGCGATGCTGGTGCTGCGACCGCGCGCGCCAAAAGCGTTATTGCGCGTTTGAAGGACGCAGGCAGCGAGGGCCTTAACCCGAGCGATTATCCGACCCCAGAGTTCTCGGCCTCGGCCGGTCCTGATGCGTTGGCCGATGCAGAACTGAAATTGACCGAAAGCATGCTCGACTACGCGCGTCACGCCCAGAGCGGCCGCATGCACTTCTCACGCGTGAGCGCGGATATTTCCTATCCGGAGCATCCGGTCGATCCGGTCGAAGTTCTCATCAACGTCTCGACCGCGAGGGACGCGTCCGCGGCGCTTGACGGCTACAACCCGCCGCACAAGGCCTATCAGGCGTTGAAGGCCAAGCTCGCATCGCTGCGCGGCGTGACCGAAGACACGTCTAAGCAGATCGCCGAAGGCGATGCGCTGAAGTTCATCAAGCCGACCAAGAAGAACCCGAACCCGACCGTCGCGGAAGATCCGCGGGTCCCGGCTCTGCGCGCCAAGCTCAACGTCACCGAGAACGCCGACGATACGCATTACGATGCCAAGGTCGCCGACGCGGTGCGCAAGTTTCAGGCGAACAACGATCTCAAGGCGACCGGCATTCTCGACAACGCCACCGTGCGCGCGCTCAACGGTCCGCGCAGCGACCGCCAGATCGACATCGTGCGCGCCAACATGGAGCGCTGGCGCTGGCTGCCGCGCGAACTGGGCGCGAAGGCGCTCGGCGACGCCTACGTGATCCTCAACATTCCCGACTACACGCTGAAGCTGATGCACAACGGCAAGCAGGCCTGGACCACGCGCGTCGTCGTCGGCAAGCCAGGCAAGCACGCAACGCCTGAACTGACGGAAACGATGAAGTTCATCACCGTCAATCCGACGTGGAACGTGCCGCCGTCGATCATTTACAACGAGTATCTTCCGGCGCTCGCGCAGGATCCGACCGTGCTGGATCGTATGGGCCTGAAGCTCGCCCGCGCACCCGATGGCAGCGTGCGCATTTCGCAGCCGCCGGGCGAAGCCAACGCGCTGGGTCGCATCCGCTTCAACTTCCCGAACAAGTTCCTGGTCTATCAGCACGACACGCCGGACAAGCATCTGTTCGCCAAGGAAGAGCGCGCGTTCAGCCATGGCTGCATGCGCGTGCAGAACCCGGATCAGTATGCGGCGAACCTGCTCAGCATCGCGCTGCCGAAGGAAGGCTACACGCCGGAAAAGATTAAAAGCCTCTACGGCCGCAGCGAGCTCAACATCAACTTCCCGACGCCGATCCCGGTCAACATCACCTATCAGACGGCGTTCGTTGACGACGCGGGCAAGCTGGAGTTCCGCAAGGACATCTACGGCCGCGACGCCAAGATCATCTCGATGCTCAAGGGCAGCGAAGGCAAGGACATGGAGACGGTCGTCTCCCACGCCCAGCCAAACTATGTCCGCCCGACCAATGTACGGGTTCCCGGAGACAGCTTTGCCAGCAACAGCGGCATCGGCTTCTTCGAACGCCTGTTCGGCGCACCGACCCCGCCGCCTGCTCCGGTCCGCGGCCAGCGCCGGGCCGTCCGTTAAACACAGGTCTGGGGAACCGGGAAAAGACCGGTTTTCCTCGATTTCCACGGTTAAAAGGGCTCCGCCGGTGCGGGGCCCTTTTTGTTAACCATTGCCCCCAAACCAATCCGCCCCGGATCGGTTTACCGGCCCTTTTTTGCCATACTCCGGGGGGCATACTTCGGGTCACGGCCCCGTGACCCGGTTTAGGGTGGTCCGGTCCGGACAGACTTGGGAAAACTCGTAAGACTTGGGAAGACGTGAGACTTGGGAAACCAGGACCTGGGAAACCGGGACTTGGAAATCAGGACTTGGGAAAACTAGGACTTGGGAAAACTTCACTGAGACGGCGTTATCGAGACGGCTTGGGGTGGGTAAATATCGATTAACCCTCAGCCTTTAAGACTGCGTTCATCCTCTCCCGTTGCGTGGGGTAACGGGGGATCACCAAAACCAACAGGCGCAAGATCAAACTGGCGTCGAACGGGATTCTGAGTGGCGGGCGGTTATCCACGCACCTATGGGCTTGAATGGCTTTCGCGCACCGGCGTGCGCGTCGGTCTCGCATCATTGCTTTTGATCGTGACCAATGCCCGCTCCGTCCATAACGCGACCGCCGACGGCGACACCCGCACCCTCTCCTTCCACCACACCCATTCTGGCGAAGACCTCACCGTCACCTTCAAGCGCACCGGCCGCTATGACGAAGCCGCGCTGAAGAAACTCAATTACTTCCTCCGCGACTGGCGCAGCCAGGACCAGACCACGATGGACCGCCGGCTGTTCGACATCGTCTGGGAAGTCTACCGCGACGTCGACGGCAAACAGCCGATCCAGATCATCTCCGCCTATCGCTCGCCCGCCACCAACGCCATGCTCCGCCGCCGCTCCTCCGGGGTCGCACGCTTCAGCCAGCACATGCAGGGCCACGCGATGGATTTCTTCATCCCCGGCGTGCCGCTCGAACAGATTCGTTTCGCCGGATTGCGCTTGCAGCGCGGCGGCGTCGGCTTCTACCCCACCTCCGGATCGCCGTTCGTGCATCTCGACGTCGGCAGCATCCGCCACTGGCCGCGCATGACCCACGATCAGCTCGCGCGCGTGTTCCCGGACGGACGCACGGTGCATGTGCCGACGGACGGCAAGCCGCTGAAGGGCTATGAGCTTGCGCTGGCCGACATTCAGCGCCGCGGCAATGGTGAGGACGTCGCAACGCCGTCGAAGTCGAAGAGCTTCCTTGCCTCACTGTTCGGCCGCAAGTCGGCGGATGACGAGGAAGAGGCCGGCAACGATGCAGTGGCAAGCGGCAAGGTCACGCAGGTCGCGATGGCTGCCGCCGACAAGGCGAAGGACGCGGCGAGTGCGACCGTCGCCGCCGCAGAGAAAGCGCTCGAGCGCGTGCCGCTGCCACGCGCGAAACCGGCAGGCGCCGCGAACTATCAGGTCGCATCGGCGGACTCGAAGACCGTTGCTCTCGCCAAGCCACAACCTGCTCTCAAGCCCATTCCGACCGACGAATACACCCCACAGTCGCCGGTCGACATCATCAACGCGCGCGGCTTCTGGGATAGCGAACCGGCGCCGAAGCCCTCCACCCAGGCGCAGATCGCGGCTCTCAAGGCCCGCGGCGCAGTCACCGCCGCCGATCCGCAGTCCACAGCGAGCCTGCCGCAGAATGTCTCGCAGGCGCTGGCCTACGCGCCTCCGTCCGCGCCGCTCGATCGTGCCCAGATCGTCGCCGCCGGCGCGCCGATGCCGCGCAGCACACGTGTCGCTTCGCTGGCGCCTAATCCCATGTCCGGCGCAGACATCAATGCAACGGACGCGCCGATCGCAAAAACCCAGCGAGGCGGCGCGACCGTGGTTCGCACCAAGGCGACCGATCGGACCAACGATATCTGGCTCCGCGCAATGATCCTTGCGCCTAGCGCAAGCACGTCAATGGTCGCCTCGATCCTCGGCGATCAGGATATGACGGTGATGCGTACTCACTTCGTCAAACCGAATACGGCGGTGGCGATGACGTTCTCCGAAGATCCGCAGATGGGCATCGTCTGCGAGAAGTTTACCGGTTCTGCGATTACGACGCTGTCGACGACGCCGTTCGGGATGCGCACCGCCTCGCTGCGGTAACAAACATCCACCTCAGATGATCTTTCGTTGTTCAGGCGGGGACGACGATTGACTGTGTTGCGCTCGCGTGCGCTCCATCGAATTCCGATTCAATTTTCAAACAGCCACGCGTGATTGCTCTCGCGCCATCGCGCGAGGTGAGCTTTCAGTCGCGCCCCTCAAAACACGAGGGGCATGGAGCGCCGCGAGGCGCAAATGTCTTGTTTCGCTTCCGGCATCGCGTGCGAGGCGATGAAACTCCGAAAGCGCATCGCCTCACGGCGCTCCACTGCGGCGATTTGTGAGCCGGGGACCGTACTTCCGGGTGAGGATGGGGGAGCTTGTCGACCCCTGATCCGGCCAGCTTTCGCTGGCCTTCGTCCTCTCCTCGTCCAGCCGCGAACGGCAGAGCCACGTAGTTGGCCCGGACGGTCAACCCCGGCCTTCCGGACGGTGTGGGTGCGAACCACATCGCGCAGACGCCGCATCCTGCTCCGCTTCAAAAGC
>JBOFVL010000005.1:0-38051 GCA_051653085.1 Afipia sp.
AGTTGCTCGGTTGCACGGCGAATCTCGATGACGTAACCTATTACGTGGGTCACGAGACAGTGGTTCGCCGGGAGGATGGCAACGGCCTACCCGCCTGGCAAGAGAGCCTGTTTGCCATGATGGAGCGCAACTCCGTTCATGTCAGCGATTTTTTCAGCTTGCCGGGCGATCAGGTCGTCGAAATAGGGCGACAGATTTCAATCTGACGGCGCGTGCCCGCCGAACTGAGCTTTCATCTTTTCCCGCATCCGCTGAATTGTCACATAAAGCATCGGGATGAGGAAAATCCCTATCGAACTGGCAGCAAGCATGCCGCCGAAGACGGCGGTGCCGACCGCACGACGACTGAGCTGCGCCGCGCCGGTCGCAATGACGAGCGGCACGAGGCCGAGAATAAACGCGATCGAAGTCATCATCACCGCACGAAATCGCATTTGTGCGCCCAGCGCCGCCGCTTCCTCGATGCTCAGCCCGGCCTCACGCTGCTCCTTGGCGAATTCGACGATCAGAATGCCGTTCTTGGCCGCGAGCGCAATCAGCACCACGAGCCCGATCTGGCCGTAAAGATCGAGATTGAGACCAGCGAGCTTGATCCCGAGATAGGAGCCGAGCACGCCAACAACCACCGACAACAAGACCGGGATCGGGATCGACCAGCTTTCGTAGAGCGCCACGAGAAACAGGTAGGCGAACAGCACCGCCAAAGCGAGAATGATGCCGGTCTGGCCCGATGCCTGTTGTTCCTGATAGGCCGTCCCCGTCCACTCGAAGCCGTATCCCTGCGGCAGCGTGGTATCGGCGAGGTTCGCCATCGTGGCGATCGCAGTACCGGACGATACGCCCGGCGCCGGACCGCCGTTGATGGTCACTGACCGGTAATTGTTGTAGCGAGTAATGACCTGAGGCCCGGTGACAATCTTCAAGCCAGCGATCGAGCGCATCGGCACCATATCGCCCTTGTTGTTGCGGACGTAAATCTTCCAGATATCCGGAATGTCGGCGCGGTCGGTTTCAAGACCTTGAATGTTGACCTGCCAGGTCCGACCGAAAAGATTAAAGTTATTGACATAGAAGCCGCCGAGCGTGGCCTGCAGCGATGAAAAAACATCGCTCATGTTGAGGCCGAGCGCCTGTGCCTTCGAACGATCGATGTCGAGATAGAGCGATGGATTGGTCGCGGTGAATGTCGAAAACACACGCGTTAAAGTCGGCTCCCGATTGGCAGCGCCGATCAGACCGTTCATCACACCGCCAAGCGCGACGGGGTCCTGCCCCTCTAGTGCCTCAAGCTGGAACTCGAAGCCGCCGCTGGTCGAAAGCCCGATAATCGGCGGCAAATTGAACGGCAAGACATTGGCCTGACGGATTTGCGAACCGCCCACGTAGGTGCGCGCGATCAAAGCTTGAACCGATTCCGCAGCCGCGCGCCGATCCGCGAAAGGCTTGAGGCGTGCGACCATAAACGCCGCGTTCGGTTGATTGCCGCCGTCGAGCAGCGAGAAACCAATGATCGACAGCGTGTGCTCAATGGCCGGCATCTGTTTCAGCAGGTCTTCCACCTGTTTAGCTGCGGCGCTGGATCGCGCGACGGACGCGCCATCCGGCAATTGCAGCGCGATGAAGAAGGCGCCCTGATCTTCCTCGGGCAAGAATCCCGTGGGGGTAATCTTTGACATCCCGAATATGCTCGCTGCAAAGACCAGAACAGCAACGAGCGAAATCACCGCCATACGAATGAGCCGGTGCACGATGCCGGTGTAGCGGTCGCGTATCCAGTCGATGCTACGCAGAACGCGCCCCATGATGCCCTGCTTCGGCCCGGTATGGCGCAGGAAAACCGCGCACAAAGCCGGAGACAAAGTCAGCGCGTTCAACGCGGAAATCAGCATCGCGCAACTGATGGTGACGGCGAACTGGCGGAACAGCGTTCCGGAAATACCGGGAATGAACGCAATCGGGACGAACACCGAAAGCAGAACGAGCGTGATCGCGATGATCGGCGCCGTAATCTGCGCCATCGCCTTCTTGGTCGCGTCTGCCGGGGAAATATCCGGCTCCTCCTCCATCACGCGCTCGACGTTTTCGACCACGACAATGGCGTCATCGACCACGATGCCGATAGCGAGCACCATCGCGAGCAGCGACACTGTATTGGCTGAATAGCCAAGGACCAGGAGCGCCGCGAAGGTACCGATCAAACTGACCGGAACGGCGATCGCCGGAATGATGGTCGCGCGCAGATTGCCGAGGAACAGGAACACCACGATCACGACCAGCACGAAGGCTTCGCCGAGCGTCTTCAGCACCTCGGTGATGGTGTCGTTCACGAAGGTGGTCGAATCATATTGGACGAGATAGGTCAGGCCGGCCGGAAAACGTTTCGACAATCTCTGGAAGGTCGCCTGTACGGCTTTCGCCGTGGTCACCGCATTGGCGCCGGGCGCGAGATAGATCCCGATCGGGACGCCGGGGCGCCCGTCGATGCGGGATTCGCTGTCGAGATTCTGCGCACCGATCTCGACATGGGCGACATCGGTGATCCGCAGCACCGAGCCGTCCGGGTTCGCGCGCAATACGATCTTGCCGAATTGCTCCGCCGTCGTCAGGCGGCCCTGGGTCTGGACGTTGAACTGGAATTGCTGATCATCGCCGACCGGTCGCGCGCCGATGCGGCCCACCGGAGCCTGAACGCTCTGCGCGCGGATGGCCGCGATCACATCGGACGGTGCAAGATTGAGACTCGTCAATCGCTGCGTATCAAACCAGATACGCATCGAATAGTTCATCCTCGCGAACAACGTCGCCTGCCCGACGCCGGGCGTGCGGGAAATGGCATCCAGCACGTTTATAATGGCGTAGTTCGTAATGAACAACGGATCTTGCTCGCCATTCTCGCTGTACAGAACGACAAACTGCAAGACCGCCGAGGATTTCTTTTGAACGACAAGGCCCTGCGCCTGGACCTCCGTCGGCAATTGCGACAGCGCCGTCTGCACGCGGTTATTGACGTTGACGGTGTTGATGTCGGGATTTGTGCCGAGCGCGAACGACACCGTGAGCGTATAGCTACCGTCATTGCCGCTGGTCGATTTCATGTAAAGCGCGCGGTCGACGCCGACAACCTGCGCCTCAAGGGGCTGGGCAACGCTGGATTCCACGACATCCGCGGACGCGCCCGGAAACGTGCCGGTGACCGTCACCTGGGGCGGTACAATGTCCGGAAACTGGGCGACGGGTATTTGCAGCAACGCCAGCCCGCCGGCGAGCGTGATGACAATCGCGATGACGATTGCTAACCGCGGACGGTCGACGAAAACAGAGGAGATCATGGAGTCGTACTCGCCGGCTTGGTGTTTTTGGTGCCGGCGGGTTCGTTCTGAACATGTCCGTCACTTGTGGCGGCTTTCATGCTCGATTCGATCAGTGCGCTGACCGGACCGGGATTGACAGGCTGCCCTGGCCGCACGCGCTGCAATCCTTCAACGATCACCTTTTCGCCGAGCTTGATCCCGCTCATGACGGAGGCGATCGTCGCTGTCGACTGGCCGAGCTGGATGCGACGCTGCTCCGCCTTGTTGTCGGCGCCAATCGTGAAGACGTAATTCCCTTGCTGATCGGTCAAAACCGCGGAACGCGGAATTGCCAGCACCTCCACTGGCTGTACCCCCTCCAGCAGGACCGTGACGAACTCACCGTCTGTCAGTTCACGCGGAGTGTTGGCGGCCGGTGACGATTCAAAAAGCGTGGGGTTCTTGATGACGCCGCGAAGTGTGATGGTATCGGTGCTTTGGGAAATGGTGTTGTTGATGAAATTAAGCTCGCCGCGCTCCTCATACATGCGGCCGTCCGGCAACTGAAGCCGGATAACAACAGCACTGAATCCGGCCTTCGCATACCGGCTACGGAGATCCAGCGCTTCGCGCACTGATACGGGGAATATTACATACATCGGATTCTGGCTTACGATCGTCGTGAGAACGCCTGAGCCCGGACTGACGACATTGCCTTCGGTGACCGCCGTTCTGCCGATCTTCCCTTCGATTGGTGAGCGGATATCGGTGTAATCGAGATTGATCTGGGATGCCTGAACTTGAGCTTGCGCGGACTGCACCTGCGCTTCCAGGCTGCGCTGATTGGCGATCGCAGCATCGTAGGTCGACTGCTGACCGGCCGGACCGCTGAGCAATGTCCGTGCGCGCTCCGTCGTTAACTTGGCATTTTCAAGTGTGGCCTGTAGTTGCTCGACGAAAGCCTTCTTTTGAGCGAGATCGGCCTCGAAAGGACCGCGCTCAAGAAGATAAAGCGGATCGCCCTGCTTGATCTCCGCGCCCTCGGTAAACAGTCGCTTGTCCAAAAATGCCGTGACACGCGCGACCACGTTGACCCGGCTTATCCCCTCGATTCTCCCGAGAAACTGGCTGGTTTCGATGACCGGCCGCTTGACCGCCTCGAACACGCCGACCGCAGGCGGCGCTCCGGGGGCCTGGGCGTGAGCGACGGCCGTGGGACCGCCCGCTATGATCATCGCCGTCAGAATGCCAATGCGCAGTCTCGCAGGATACATTTCTCTTCCCCTGGGGGCTCGAAACTCCAACGCGAGCCAATCTAAGCACGTCTCTTCTTTTTGTGCGACCTGGCAATTGGAACTTCTTTGCCATCTGCCGCGTCATTGTATTGGACAACACACATTCTCTCAGAATTGTAGGTGTTGCCTCCAGTTCTTGATTGCTGCTCCCGGTGGCAGGACCGCGCGCATGTATATTTTACCCTTGGGGTTCAGAGCATTTTTCAGCCGATTGTTCGGGCTGACGCGGCAACCGGCGATTATCACAGCACCGCCCAAAGATTACCCTCTCGATCCGACCGAATTCGCAAATCTGATAAAGCGTAGGAGACGACAAGATTTTGAAAAATTGGCTCAAATGCTCTCGTCCAGGTCGCTCGCGCCAGGCAGGCCTGCCAAACTGGAGCCTTTACGCAGAACCCAAATCGCCGGCGGCAGGCAGGGAACCGGCCGCCATCAGGCACCGGAATCCTGATACCGCTCCGCCTTCCGACATAATTTCCTTCGCCCGCACCTCTATACTGCATCTTTACAGATGCTAGACTCTGCGATGCCAGATGATCCGCCGGTTGAGTGAGCGCGAGGCTCGCAATGTCCCTGATCTTGCGGCTGTTGATGTTTCTTGCGGCTCCGATCGCCGCCCTGTTCGTCGCCCGCGACAGCCTCAATTTCGATATCGTTCAAACCATGATCATGATGCTGCTTGTCATCGCGGTCCTGTGCGCGGTTGCGATCTGGCCTCGTCGTAACAAAAAGCCCCCATAAATTTTCTGCTTCAGAAGCTGTCGTCACGAATTTTCCGCTACGGGTCGCCAAGAACGGACACAACCAAGGTCAAAACGCGAAGCTCTAACTAACAAAAATAACCCGCGCATACCGAGAAACGCTTTCTGAACTTGCCCCCCGCCCATCTCACCGAGAGCCCCCCTTCGGCTTCGCTATGGAAGCGAACTTCGGTGTGCACGAAACACGCAAGAGCTCAATCCGAAAAAATAACCCCTCCAAGGTTTGGAGGGTTAAGTTGGGGAGGAAGCATGTCTGTGGTTAGACACCATCGGACGCACCAGCATCCGGTCACATTCGCGATCTTACCCGTCGGCTAAAGCGCGAAACTCCTCCGAATAATGCACAGCTCAGCTAACTCGTGGGATCATCCGTTAGTGCGGATACCCCCCTACTTTGGTGCTAGTTGCCGAACTCATCCCTGTGTAGATTTATGGAATTGTTACGCGTGATCGGCAAATTTGAGGTTCACATCTGACATTGAAAATACCGAAATTGCCTCGTGACTTACCGCTCGCTTTTAGATCATTGAGAACCAGCTCAATGTCACGAAGTTGAGCATTCTCATACGACACGGCTATTTTTCCGGGAGATAGTCATTGCAAGCCTGGCAGATATTGAGTGTGTCAGCCGTTTACATTGGCGTGCTATTTGTTGTCGCCTGGTGGGGCGATCACATCGAACTCTCGCAAAGCCGCCGCATTGAATGGCTTCGTACTTCCGCAATAATCTACGCCCTCACGCTTGCGGTCTATAACACGACTTGGAGCTTTTATGGCTCGGTTGGAAGAGCAACCGCCAGCGGGTTTGACTTTCTTCCCATCTATATTGGCCCGATACTCATCTTGCTATTCGGCCAAAAGCTCATTGCCAAGGTGATACGTATTGCAAAGGAGCAAAACGCGACATCTATCGCTGATTTCATTAGTAGCCGCTACGGTCGCAGTCAAACTCTCGCGACTCTTTTGACGCTCGCAGCTCTCGTTGGAGCGCTTCCATACATAGCCCTGCAGCTCAAAGCTATAGCGACAAGCTTTGATGCTATAGTGCTCGCGGAGCCAGACGCTTCGGAATATTTCATATCGCAAGATACTGCTTTGTCGGTCGCAATCTTTCTTGCGGTTTTCTCCATTGTATTTGGCATTCGGCATATTCACGCGCGTGAGCATCACCGCGGACTCATGCTCGCAATCGCCTTCGAAAGTTTGGTCAAACTTGCGGCGTTCGTCGTCGTCGGAATCTACATCGTATTCGAGGCGTCAGGAGGGGCCTACTCCCTGTATCAACGTGTACTTGATGATCCAAGGCTGGCCTCGTTGACACATCCGGATTTTACAAATCCGACATGGATCTCCAACACCATTATCTCGATGGTGGCATTCCTTTGCCTGCCACAGGCATTTCATGTCGCGGTGGTCGAGAACCAGAATCCGAAGCATGTCCGCTCCGCCGCGATTCTGTACCCCCTTTATCTGCTGGTTATCAGTCTGTTCATGGTGCCGATTGCAATGGTGGGACTTCTCACCTTCGGTCAATCAATAAATCCAGACCTCTATATGATTGCAATTCCGCTGGCGTCAAACTCGCAAGCAATCGCGCTGACCGCGTTCATCGGAGGCCTGTCTGCGGGTACAGGCATGGTCATCGTGGCGACAGTGGCGCTGTCGACGATGATTTGCAACGATGTGGTGATGCCCATCGTTTTGCGCTCTCGCGCCTTCAAGTTCGGACACCCTAACACGGATTTAACCAAGGTCCTGATAGCTATCCGGCGCGCCTGCGCCATTGGCGTACTAGCTCTGGCTTATGGAACGTATCGTTTCCTCGACAAAAGCTACCCCCTTACAAGCATAGGACTTGTTTCGTTTGTCGGCGTTGCGCAGTTTGGCCCTGCATTCCTTGGCGGTCTATATTGGCGCCGCGCCAATCGTGCGGGTGCCGTGGCCGGGCTGCTGACCGGGTTGGCCGTGTGGAGTTACACTCTTCTCGCACCAATCGCGATGACCTTATGGAAATTGCCCGGAGCCGAAATTCCACACTGGGCTCATCCCCATGCTCTATTTGGGTTGGGCGGACTCGACGCAATATCGCATTCCACACTTTGGAGTCTTGGTCTCAACATCGCTGTTTTCATTTTTGTATCGCTGCTGGCCCGCCAGACCACCGTTGACCGGGCCCGCGCTTTGGCCTTCTGGCAAGGCGCCGCTGCCGACACCCTCGCGCCCACGACGCCACGCTCGATTCTCTACATGGACGATCTCAGAAGCCTGACGTCGCGCTTCATCGGCTTCCAGGAAGGGGCCGGCTCGTTCGACAAGTATCTTGCCCGGCGCTTGGCCGGATATGGGCCACCTCTCAAACCTTCTCGCCTGATCGATTCCGACGCCTTGCATTTCACAGAGACGGCTTTATCCGGCGCCATAGGAGCTGCGTCCGCGCGGGTTGTTATGGCCGCCGCGCTGGAAAGCGATCGAATATCGACGCGGCAGGCACGCGATATCCTGGACGAGGCATCAGAAGCACTTCGCTTTAGCCGGGGGCTTCTACAAGGCATCCTGGAAAGCTTGTCGCAAGGAGTCTGTGCGTTTGACAGCGAATTCAGGATCACGGCCTGGAACGGTCGCTTTCTCGAAATGCTTGAACTCCCGGCCGACTTCATTCGAGTCGGACTCTCACTTTCTGAAATGGTCTCGTTTAACACTGCGCGCGGCGAATACCACGACACCGACCTGCGGGACCTCTTTTTCTACCGGAAGGCGGAACTGCACGCACTTCCATATCAATATGAAAGAATCCGGCCAGACGGCCGTGTTCTGGAGATTATCTTCGCGCGAATGGCCGGTAACGGATACGTCGCAACCTATACCGACGTTACCGATCGTCACGCTGCTGCTTTAACGTTGCGTGACGCAAACGAGCGGCTGGAAGAGCGCGTTCAGGAACGCACCCTCCAGCTTGAGAAGGCAAAACGTTCCGCCGACGATGCAAACGCAAGCAAGACTCGGTTTCTGGCAGCGACCAGCCACGATCTTATGCAACCCATGACGGCCGCCCGGCTCTTCATAGCCGCATTGCAAGAAAGCCTGGCACGAGGCGAGATTGCTTCTCCCGAAGACAGGGGCAAGGAAGCCGTGCTTGCACAACGAGCGTTAAGCGCTTTCGTTTCTACCGAGCAGTTACTCGATGAACTTCTGGATATTTCCGCACTCGATACCGGGGTCGTAAAGCCTGACGTAAAATCAGTCGATGTCGGGTCAATTCTAAGCCAGCTCGCTCTGGAGTTCTCAGGAACAGCAACCGAGCGTGGTTTACACTTCCGCGTCCTGCCACGCACCATCACCGGCTTGTCGGATCCGGCGCTCCTCCGAAGAGCGTTACAAAACATCATTTCAAACGCCCTTCGTTACACTCCAAGCGGAGGCGTTCTCGTTGGGTGTCGCTGTCGGCTCGACTGCATTGAAATCAGCGTTCACGACACCGGAATCGGCATTCCGGAGAACAGAATTCACGAGATTTTTCAGGAATTCCGGCGTCTTGATATCAATCCGACCGCCGAACGTGGACTCGGCATTGGGCTCTCGATTGTCGACCGCATCGTCAACTTGCTCGAACATCGACTCGAAGTCCGCTCAACACTGGGTAAGGGCACAAGTTTCACAATCAAGCTTCCGCGATCCCATGAAGCAGCTGCATGCCCGGAATCCACTGATGAACGACCGTCATCTGATGATCATATCCCCTTACGGGTTCTCTGTCTGGATGACGATTTATCAATCCGTCAGGGTCTTCAGGCGCTGCTGATGCGCTGGAGCTATGAAGCGTTTTTGGCTTCAGATGTCGACCAAGCAATAGCGATCTGCAGAGAACGTGAAATTGACGCGATACTACTTGATCTGAAATTGGGCTCGTCCCCGATCGATGGGCTCGCGGCTTACGATATAATCTGCGCAGCTACTCGACACCGAATACCCGCAATACTTGTCACAGCCGACCGGACAGAAGCCGTTCGGCGAACCGCGAGGCAAAGAAATATTTTGCTCGTTCAAAAACCCATCAGGCCGGCCGCGTTGCGAAAGGCGCTGCTTGCCTCGTCCTCAAGAGCGGATTGATCAAGCGCGTCCATCATTCATAACAAGAGAATTCAAACAATGAATATCGCCATACCGCGGATTGTTCTTGCAGATGATCACCCACTGATGCTGGCTGCACTCAAGGCCGCACTGAGCGAAGTGTTGCCTCAGGCCGAAATCATCATATGCAGTTCGGTTGAAGGCGCGCTTGCGGCCATCGAAAAATGTGCCGGCGAAATCGATCTGTTACTCTTGGATCTCGATATGCCCGGGTCACGAGGGTTCACTGGCCTTTTTACGATTCTCCGGAAGTTTCCGGTCTTACCTATCGCGATCATTTCAGCGACACAGACGCCCCAGATCGTACATCGCGCACTACAATACGGAGCGGCTGGATATATCTGCAAGTCTATGAGCCTCCCGACTATGCAGGAGGCTGTATTATCGATGCTGGAGGGACGAAGATTCATTCCACCCGGCCTGGAGCAGAATTCCGACCTCGTTCAAGAAATCGAACTCGGACGCCGCTTCTCATCGTTAAGCGCACAGCAACTGAAGATTCTGGCAATGATCGTAGATGGCAAACTCAACAAGCAGATCGGCGCAGAGTTGAACGTCGCAGAGCAGACCGTCAAGATACACGTTTCCACAATTCTAAGAAAATTGAACGTCCAAAGCAGAACTCAGGCTGCAGTTCTTGCCGAGCGGCTCTTTCCGAGTTCCTCTCCAGATAGAATTCATGATTTTTCGAGACGAACCTGAGATGATTACATCTCATTGAGACGACATTACCCGGACCTGACATCATCCAGGAATTGCGAAACGTGAAACTTCAGGCTTTTGGCTTGTGTCGACAACTCAGTTGCCACATTCAGCACCTGTTGCGCCGCAATGCCGGTCTCGTTCATTTCCGACGAAACACCAGCCAGATCGCCGGTTACCTTTCTTGTACCGGTTGCGGCTTCGATAGTCCCTTTAGCAATCTCCAATGTGGCCAATTGCTGCTCTTTCGCCGTCAATGCGACTGCGCTGGCCACTTTATCTAGACTATCCACAAGACCACCAATCATCTCGATTGCGGATACGACGGATGATGTGTCGGTTTGCATTTCCTCAATACTGACGGCTATTCGTTCGGTTGCCTGCGTCGTCTGCGAAGACAGATGCTTGACCTCAAGGGCTACGACGGCAAACCCCTTTCCAGCGTCACCAGCCCGTGCGGCCTCGATAGTCGCGTTTAGCGCAAGAAGATTGGTTTGACCGGCGATAGCTCCGATCATCTTCAGAACACCAGTGATGGCGTCAGCGCTCGTAGCCAGCTTATTGGCCTTTGTGGACGCCTCCATAGCTTCACCGGTTACTCGCCCAGTCATGTCAGCCGCCGAAGAGATGCGTTCCGAGACTTCAGCGAGAGATCTGCTCATCTGCTCAGACGCCGCCGCTACGGTCTCCACGTTCAGTGTCGCTCTTTCGGCCGCAAGTGCCACCACGTTCAGCCGCTGGGAAACCCGCTCGGCCGTTGTGGACATCAAGTTGGCGACGCTCAGCATCTGGTCGGCGGCACTCAGAACTGATTGCACGACACTGCTGACGGAATCTTCAAACCCGTCGGCGAGCCCGCTCATGACGGCTCGTCGCTCAGCTTCCGCTTTAACCCGGTCTGCCTGCTCTTTTCGTCCTACGGCCTCGATCGCGGCTTGCTTGAACACATTCAAAGCAGCAGACATATCTCCAATCTCATCCCGGCGCTCCAAATCGGGGACTTGCGCATCGAGATTCCCCGAGGCAATCGAGCGCATTGCCAACGCCAATCTGTTGACTGGCCCGGAAACCGAATTGGACGCCATGATCGTAACAAGAACGCAAATCGTAATGGCCGCAGCGATCGCAACCAACATCGATATCGTGCTGCGGACGGTTTTGACTTCGATCGAAGACGTAAGGGTTCGGGACCTTGAGCTGGTAATTTCCAGCATCTTATCGACGTCCGACCGTGTCTTGATAAACATATCGTACGCTTCGGCGAGCATCATCACCGCCATACTTTGCTGAAGAGTCCCCATCTCGATGGTATTGTTCGACAAGGAGACGTACTTCTTCAGATTTGTATCGAATTCCCGGACGATGGCGGTTTCTTCTGCATCAAGATCCGGGCGTTGCGCAATCGTTTCCGACTGGCCGGTTAATTCAGCATTCCCGACCTTGATCTGCCGCTCCAAAGTCTCGAGCTTATCTCCAACAATTCCGCTGTTGAGCCAGGAGACATACCGAAACAACAGCAACTGGCTTTCGCTCACCGCAGCCGCAAGCGACTGAACGGCAGCGCTCTTCGGAAGCTGCGAATTCGTCAGTTGGCGGAGATGCCCCGTCGTATAGGTCAGGGCGAGGTAACTTTGAAAACTCAAACCAACCAGGCACGCCAACAGCAGCACAGGGGCGAATAGTACCTTGGCCTTTATCGGAAGGTTCTTGAACCAGATCATGTTAATTCCGAGGCTCAAGAGCGCGCTATTGCCGATAGATGCCTACACCGACGACGTAGTCGCCCATCTTTTCCACGTAACTGGATTTCTGATCAATTTTGTTGGTTTGGGGATTGGGCCAAAGATAGTCGATCCAACCATTTCCAGCGGGCGACGTTCCGGCAGCGATCAACTCTCGAATAAGCGGCTTTCCGGATTGATCCTTCAAGTCGATCAAGTTCTTTCCGACGAGCGCCGCGTTGGCCCCATGCGCCACGTTGGTTCCGTCCAACTTGTAAACGAAAGGATAGAGATCGCGATCGATAAAGGCCGGATCTTTCTCCGTAATGGCCTTGAAGGTCGCGTCCGGGCCGGTTCTTGCAAATCTATCCTGCACACGCTTCACGATCGCAATTGCCTCTTCCTTGCTGCCGACCTCTCCGGCTCTGGCGGGAATAGCGGCCATGACGGCAGAAATGAAAATTGCGATAAGACTTGCTCGAGCGAAACGCATCCTGTTCTCCGAAAATGGTCTGTCTGTTGAAAATGGGTCACGTCTATTCAGCAGCAGCGCTTCTCAGCGAAGCGTCCCTGTAGTCCTGTTCAGCTGTGAGGTCCGTCCTGTCCTTGCCGGTCATGACGGCAGAAATGACGGTTGCGACAGCGATATTAGCGAGAACCGCAGTCAGCCCGTTGTAGGACGAGAAGCCGAGATTCAGCACAGAACTAACCGGAACCCACGACACCGGTCCCCATGCCAACCAAGTCCCCAGGATCATGCCCACGGCCCAGCCGGCGAGGAGACTCCATCCGTTGTACCATCGCGTAAACAGCCCAAACACAATCGCTGGGAACACTTGAATCATCCAGACGCCGCCAAGCAACTGGAGATCGAGCGCAAACTTCGTTGGCATGAAGAATATGACGATCAACGCGCCGAGCTTAACCACCAACGAGACCAGCTTGGCGATGAATGCCTCCTGCTTTGGCGACATGTCCGGATCGACGAATGGCTTCCAAACATTGCGTGTAAACGTATTTGAAGCACCGATTGACATCACCGCGGCCGGCACAAGCGCGCCGATTGCAATCGCCGCAAAGGTGAAGCCGACAAACCAGTCGGGAAACATTTTCAGGAAGAGTTGCGGCACCGCATCCTGAGGATTCGAAACCTGAACCCCGGCCGCATGGGCCATGTAGCCCATCAGCGCAATCAAACCGAGCACCAACGAGTAAGCAGGCAAAGCGATCGCGTTACGCCGGAGAGCCCCGGGGCCCGATGCCGAAAGCACACCCGTCATGGAGTGCGGATACATAAACAACGCCATGGCCGATCCGATGGCCAGGGTAATGAACGGAGCAATTTGCGAGGGCTCCAATAAAATCCCGGCTGCCAACTTCCCGCCGGACATGGACACTTTTTTGTCGAGCGCTGCGCCGGCAGCGTCAAATATCGCCCCGTATCCACCGAGTTTTATCGGAATAATGACAACCGCCGCGATCACGAACACATAAATCATGACGTCTTTGACGAACGCGATCATGGCGGGCGCACGCAAGCCGCTCTTGTAGGTGTAAAGAGCAAGGATGATGAACGCGATCGTCAGTGGAAGGTGCGAATATACACCCGTTCCCTGAAAGCCAAGCGCTTGTATGACCTTTTCCATACCAACAAGCTGCAACGCGATGTAAGGCATGGTGGCAAGGATACCGGTGAGCGCCACGGCGAGTTCGAGCCACCTGTTCCCATATCGGCCAAATATAAAATCGCTTCCGGTAATGTAATTATTGCGATGTGCGACATTCCAGAGACGCGGCATCGTGAGAAAAATGAAGGGATAAATAATGATCGTATAAGGAACGGCGAAAAATCCATACGCTCCGATGGCATAAACCACCGCTGGAACAGCGATCACTGTGTAGGCTGTATAGAGGTCGCCGCCCAGCAGGAACCAGGTAATCCAAGCGCCAAAACGACGCCCACCCAATCCCCACTCATGAATATGATCCAGATCGGCAGCCTTCCATCGCGCCGCGACAAAGCCCAGAATAGTTACAAACACAAAGAAGCCGACGAATACGGCGGTTGCCGTGACGTTAAGACCGTCCATCACAGCTTTTCTCCTCTCGAAGCCAAATAAATGAATCCCGACGAAACTGGAACGAGAGCCAGCAAGGACCAATAGAAGAACGGAATTCCAAAAAGATGCGGCTGCGTAATGTTGTAGAGAGGTACGGCAATGGCCGCGATGCATGGCAAAGCCAAGTAAAGGTATTTCATAAACTGCTCCCTCCCCGACTTCTTCGTCGGACCTAGTTTGTGTTTCTTCTTAATTGCAACGCGACGCGCCCGCGTTTTGACCACCGATGCTAAGGAGTTCGCGAAGTCGCGAACGTTTCCTGAATGTGTCATCTAATCTTGAATGCGGACGATACTGCCCCCTACTTTAGCTCGCTGCACCGCATACGTTGGATGGACGCGGTCAAGTCCCGCGATCACACCCACAGTCGTCGGTTCGTCTTCAAAGGCCGTGGTCACGCTGTCGTGTGCCCCTCAGTACGCTCTCGCGGGTGAGGACTGGATCGCTGACATTCCATGTTGAGAAGCGAACGCTGATGGTCGAAGCGTGACCAATGCCGAGAACGCCCTTCGACTGCGCAATTGTTCGCAGCTCTGCGATCGATTGACCCTCATCTTTCGATGAGCGACCCTGCTTGGAGTAGACTTCAAGTTTCAGGAAAATAATAACGAGGCACGACTCATCCCAGCTAGGAAGACCGCTTCGATGGGGCCAAGCTATGAGGTCGTTGGCGGTGGGAGATCCTTACGCCATCTATCTCGATTCAATGGCTAGAATCATGGAGCGGCAACGAAGACGAACGCGAGGGCCGAAATGTGGGCTATTAGCGGCCTTGCCCGCAGCTCCTCACGAACAGTTCAGCAGAAATGCGCGCGCCGCTCCAGTTCCTTGCGGCTCGGGACGGCGGTGCGACCGAACAACGCAGCCCGCTGTGGCTGAAACGCGAGCATACCCAGCAGCATTCCGGCAGCGACGTCGGCGTCATCGATTACAATGAGGCCGCGCTTTGCCTACATCCGTAGCCAGCTCGCCAACGTACTTTCGGTCAGTCAGGCAGCAAATCCAACTGATAAATTTTCGCGTCTTTGCTTATCAGTCAGCGAACTGACCCCATTTTTGTGGCTTCCTTATCGGCCCGTTGATTGATCTATTTCGCGTCTTTCCATTTCGGCCCACCCAGACGTCCGCTTCGTGCCAAATGTAGACATCGGACCGGCTCAGGAGCCAACGAAACGACTAGACTAACGAATCTGGTTGTCGCTCCTAATGCGGATTCTCAAGACTAAAGAGTTCCGCCTTCTCATCGTATGCGAACAGTTCGGCATAACGCCCCCACGACACGATCGTCTTCAGCGTTTCGTCCGCATAGTCCTCCGACATGTAGTCCTCAAGCTCGTTGCGAAAGCGAGCCGCCGGCGCGGTGTGGGAGGGTCGTTCATCCAGAACGCGGCGAATTAAACCTGCGACAGGCACATACGTCACCAGATATTCGGCGAAAAGCTTCTTGCGGGCATCTGTTTCGAGATTCGCGAAGCGCTTGCCGGCCTCGGTCAGCATCAGATCGCCTTCACTCAATTGCGCGAATCTCAACAATTGCAACGCTTCGCCGAGGTGGAACAGCTCGTCCGCTTCCAGTTGCAGGCTTTCCGCCAGAACCGGTAAATCGGCGTGACCATGATAGGGAGCCCCTGCCAGCGTCTCGATCAAGCCAGAGATCAGATTTGACGAGACATGATTCAACACCATGCCGACTCCAGTGCCGTGGATTCCTTCAACCGCGGGCGTGCGCGGTTCGGCACGCTGCGTCATCCGGGCATAGATGCTGTCCACAAGTTGCCGGAAAACGGGATCAAGACGATTGCGCGGATGCGGCAAATCCACCTTGATCTCCGCCGCAACCCGCCCCGGGTTGGACGCAAACACCAAAATGCGGTCGCACATCAGCACCGCTTCCTCGATGTTGTGCGTGACCATCAGCACCGATTTGATCGGCAAGCGTCCCTCGATCCACAGATCAATCAGGTCGGTGCGCAGCGTCTCAGCAGTAAGAACATCGAGCGCCGAGAACGGCTCGTCCATCAACAGCAGGTCCGGATGCACAACCAGCGCGCGCGCAAAGCCGACGCGCTGACGCATCCCGCCCGACAGTTCCTTGGGAAAGGCCGATTCGAAGCCGTCGAGACCGATCAGGTCGATGGCCGCAAGCGCCCGCTTGCGACGCTCGCTCCGTTCAACTCCCAATGCTTCCAGGCCCAGTTCGACGTTTTGCAAAACGGTCAGCCACGGAAACAGTGCGAACGATTGAAATACCATCGCAACGCCCCTCGGCGGACCCTGGATCGTCTCTCCGCGACACCTCGCGACGCCGGACGATGGAGCAACCAGCCCGGCAATGATGCGCAGCAGGGTCGATTTTCCAGATCCGGAACGGCCGAGCAGACCGACAATCTCGCCCGAGCGGATAGTCAGGTTCACATTTTCGAGCACCAGCAGATCCTCTCCGCTCCCCTTCGGAAACGAACGACAGACACTGTTGATGTCAACGAGTTGGTTGGCGATGTTGAGCATAGCGGCCTCTCCTGATCAGCCGAGACGAAGGCGGCGTTCTCCGAAGGCATAGAGTGGCCTCCAGAACAGCCGGTTGAAGAGCGTGACGAACACACACATCACAGCAATGCCAAGGACCACGCGCGGAAAATCACCGGCCGCCGTAGCGGTTGCGATATAGGCGCCGAGACCAGTCGCGGTCAGCTGAGTGTCGCCCCAGCTTGCAACCTCGGCCACTATGGAGGCATTCCACGACCCGCCGGACGCGGTGATCGCACCTGTTACATAGTACGGAAAGATACCCGGCAGGATGACCTTAAGCCACCATCGCCATCCACGCAGATGGAAACTGCCCGCAGCCTCCTTAAGATCGGTGGGAAACGCACTCGCGCCCGCGATGACATTGAAGAGAATGTACCACTGGGTGCCGAGGATCATGAGCGGGCTCAGCCAAACATTCGCGTTCAGCCCAAAGTGAACGATCAGGACAACGAAGACGGGAAAAGCAATGTTCGCCGGAAACGCGGCAAGAAATTGCGCCAGCGGTTGAATCCGTTCCGCCAGTTTCGGCTGTAGTCCGATCCAGACCCCGACCGGCACCCAGATCAAACTTGCGATCGCCATCAAAACGATCACCCGGGCGAGCGTAATGAAACCAACGCCGATCGCTGTTGTGACATCGGACCAAACGAGCGTTGCCGCGAGATATTCGACGATCTTCCAGCCGGCATAGCCTGTGCCTGCGGCGATGAAAGCGAGCCAGACGACGTCGATCAAGCGAGATGACAGGTGCGGCCTGACGGCGAGCGGCTTCGCTCGCTGTGGCCATGCGAGATGTATGGACGAGATCGCTCGGTTCAAAGCCAGAAACGGATAGGACAGCGCCCGCAAAGCCCGCGTTCGGCGAAACAGATCGAGCATCCAGGACTCGGGAACGGTAGCCGAGGCCGTCTGCTCGAAGCGGAATTTGTCAGCCCACGCCACGATGGGCCGAAACAGCAATTGGTCGTAGATGATGATGACGAACAGCATCGTCAGTACGGCATAACCAACCGCGGCAAGATTCTGCTCCTTGATCGCCAGCGCTACATAGGAGCCGATCCCCGGCAATGTGACGGTGGTATCTCCGACCGTGATTGCTTCCGAAGCCACGACGAAGAACCAGCCCCCGGACATCGACATCATCGTATTCCAGACCAGACCCGGGACCGCGAAAGGAACATCCAGTCGCCAGAAGCGCTGCCAGCCGGTCAGGTGGAAGCTCTGGGTGGCTTCCTCCAGATCCTTCGGAACACTGCGAAGTGCCTGATACATGCTGAAGGTCATGTTCCAGGCCTGGCTGGTGAAAATGGCAAACACGCAGGCCAGTTCAGCACCGAGCACCCGACCGGGAAACAGATTCATGAAAAAGACGACGGTGAAGGTGAGGAAGCCCAGGATCGGCACCGACTGCAGAATGTCGAGCATCGGGATCAGCACCATCTCCGCGCGACGGCTTTTGGCGGCAAGGGCGGCGTAGAGGAAGGTGAAGATCAGGGAGCAGACGATGGCCGCGAGCATGCGCAGCGTCGTTCGCAGCGCATACACGGGCAGATTGGTCGGATCGAGCGAGACCGGGGCGATGTCGAGCGCCGACAGAGGCGCCTCGGTCTGACGCGCGCCGTAGGCAATCAGAACCAGTGCCCCAATGATCAGGATCAGCGCGACGCCGTCCCATATATTCGGCAACAGGGCCCTACCGAGGGCCGGTGGTGAAACTTTTGCGGAAGCCATACAGTTGGTCCTGCGTGAATTAGAAACAAAGGTCTGAGCAAGCGAAGAGCCGCCTAAGTGGAGTATTGCCCAAACCGACATGACAGCGGTGTGACGCGGAACGATCAGCATTGTCGAGGTTACACACCTTGGCAAATAGCTGTCGCAAATCATTGGACTTGTCCCATCTAAAACTCGCTGTGCAATCGGCCAGCGAAGATAGACACCGGTCCGCGGTCCACGTTGTAGGCGGGATTTACGATCAACTGGTAGTCGGCGGTGAAGGTGAATGCCTTGTTGAACGCGATAGCGTAGTAGGTTTCGAGAATGCGTTCGGTGCCATAATTCAACTTCCCGTCGCCGATCAGTAGACCATTGCCGCCAGCGGCAAGGAAGTCGCGGTGCGCGCCCGACAGACCGTTGATCGCTCCACCCAACCCGAAAGTATCGGCCGGCCGGCCCCAGTAGCTGCCCTTCACCGAAACGCCACCCGAGATACTGCGGTCGATGTCCGTGAATGACAGAATTTCATTCTGGCCATCGTTCCAGCTTGCGCGCGCGAAGATGCCGACGTCATTCGCAATCTGCTGTTCCGCGTTGAGGTAGAAGCCATATTTGAACCGTTCCTGACGGTTGGCCGTCATGATGTCGTTGATATCGAGGCCGGGACTCGCGGCGCTGATCCCGAGCACATCGCGATAGTTACCGGTGTTGCCCTTGTTGGCGAAGACGCCAAGCCGCAGCTTGCCGAGCTGATCAAAGATCGCGTAACGCTCTTCGAGTTCGACCACCGCGCCGGCGCTCTTGAAGGTCAGCACGTCGCTGTTGGGCGCGGTCGGCACCTGAAACACACCGGCGCGGATCGCCCAGTCCTTGCGGTTGAGCTCAACCACCGCGCCGCGCGTGAAGCCCGGCAAATCAGCCGGGAAATCATAAGCCGCGGACGACCAGATCGCCCAGTTCATGAAATCGGCGCGCGGATCCTTCGCGTAAGAATTCCCGTCGAAGTAGTCGCCCACGGCAAATCGTCCGACTGTCACCGTGACGCGGTCGATGTCGCGCTTGCCAGCAAGTTGATTGGCCGCGTCCGGGACGTCCTCCTGTTCACCGCCAAGACCGAATGTCTGGCGGAAGAAATAGCGCTGCGCACGAAACTTTGGATACTCCGTGCCGCCCTTCTGGGCTTCGCCGTTCGAGAAGCCCGCAAGACCCAATGTTCCGGCAAGACCAAAGCCCTGGTCTAGCTCAGGATTGAAATAGAACTCTCCGCCATCCCACAACCGCCATCCAAGAAAGGCGCCGACCGTCCAGGTTTCCCGAGACTGACCGTTTCCGGGAAGACTGTTTGCACCCTGATAAGGCGACCTGAATCCCGGATAACCCTGCGTGATAAAGGTCGTCTGGCCGTGGATATTCCAGTCTGTCGATTCCATAAGGGCTGGCGCCTTGATCGCGAAATTGCCAGAGGCCCACGGCGGCGCGTCCCATAGTCGATAGTTCATCCCCAATTTGATCGCATGAACTCTGGGGTTCACCGTTACATCAGGCAGCGGCACGTCGCCGAGTCCATAGGTTCTCGCGCCGAGGTCGATGTAATTGTATTCGACTTTGCCCGACCAATTTCCGCCTACGGCGAATTCGACGCCTGCACCTGCCACCCAGCCAAGATGCATGCGAGCCTTCATGCCTATGATTTCGCTATCTGCATCATTGAGATCGACATGGGTCCGACCCCATGCCGCGCCGCCGGTCGCGTAAGGCAGCAGCGTTCCGAACGCATATCCAACGCGGCCTCGAACCGTGCCGAAGTCATCAAAGGTCGTGTTGAACGGTGCCGGTACAAGTCTGGGACGATCCAGCGGGCTTGAAAACGACACGTCCGCTTCAACCCCGAGCACCCAGTTGTTCGGAAGCTGAAGGTTGTACCCTGCCTGATAGCCGCCGATCAGACCGGTGGTGCTGTGTGGAAAGAACACACCTTGCTGAGGAAGAGGGTTAGTGCCCTGACCGAAGCTGCCACCGCCGTAACCGACATGGGCTCCGACGTAGAGAGCCGTCCAGTCGTAGATTGCAGCTACCATCGGCACTCGTACTGGCTGCATCGCGGAGATGTCGGCAGCTCTCGCCTGAAAGCCCGTCGTCAGCCCAATCAAGATGATGTTCGCAAATACGCGAGTTTCTTTCATCAGTCACCTAATCCGTACTCAAGGTTTTTCTGCTTGTTTCGCTATTCGACCAAAGCTGTCTATCGCCAGAGCTTCCAACTCAGTCGGCGGAGCCATTCACTGGCGCGCATCAGCAGCCTGATCCCGGATCGGTCGATGACCCCGGATTGGAGCAATGGAAGTGCAAGTTTCAGCAATGCTTCTACCGACATGAGAACAAGACTTGCGGCATACAATCGCGATCGCTCGCCTACGCGCGAACGCCGCCATCCCGGGCGAACGGGCCTGACGATGGGAACGGGAAGCCTTCGGGAAGAGGGCTTCACCTGTGGCGTCTTGGATGATTGATGGAGGAGAAGGAATTTCATGGCTCATTCCGTGGACTGGCGAGCCGCCAGCGCGGAACAAGCGAACGCCTATCTCAAGGACAGGTCGATCCGCAAGGCGCCGCGAACATCTGACCAGCTTGCATCAATAGTCTCGTCTGGACTGCAGGCCTGTTTGCAGGACGATGAGGCGTCGCGCAGACAGGCAAACTAGTACTTCCTTCGATCATTGATGCCTCCTTCGTCTGTCGCGTCTCTGCGCGGTGTTTGAATGGAAGTGCGAGCTGCCGCTATCGTTTCAGCGGCGCGTAGAGCACTTCTTGTCCATGGGTCAGGTTGATGCAATCGAGCAGCTCCTGCTCGCTGAATGGCTTGATCAAGTAGCCGGCCACTCCTGCGTTCAGCGCACGCTCTCGCATTTGATCGTTCGGATATGCTGTCACGAGAATGGTCGGAATCGGCGTCCCCAAGACCGCCAATCTGGCATAGAGCTCCAATCCTCCCATCCCCGGCATCCTCGCATCGGCAATCAGGCACGTCGTAATACGCAGCCGATTCGAACTGAGAAATTCCTCCGCACTGGGAAATGCCTTGGCGATGTATCCAAGCGATCTCAAAAGGCTGGTCGTA
This sequence comes from Afipia sp., assembly GCA_051653085.1. Lineage (GTDB taxonomy): Bacteria > Pseudomonadota > Alphaproteobacteria > Rhizobiales > Xanthobacteraceae > Afipia. The sequence continues at coordinate 21,381 of JBOFVL010000005.1, forward strand.
CCCTCGCGGACCGGCTCATCGTCGTCGATGACAGCGATCGAGGGTTTGATCGGCATTTCCGGCTCCGGCCCGAGACTGCTGCAGTGGGCAAAAGATTCACGCATGCGGGCGCACCCGCGCGGAAGGGAATGAACCATTTACATGGGAAAGGCGATTATACCGAGGTATAGCGATTACGAGTTCTGCCCCGAAGTATTGGTGGAGCATATCGGCGCTAAATAGCCTGCTGATTGTCAAATGACGCGGCAAGCCTGTCTGAAATTCTGACAAGCTCGACCACCGATCTCGCCTGCATCTTCCGCATTACATGGCCGCGATGAACCTTGACGGTGATCTCACTAAGCCCGAGTTTTGCGGCGATTTGCTTATTGAGCTGCCCTGCCACAACGAACGCCATGATTTCCCTTTCCCTAGGACTCAGGGTGTCGAAGCATGCCTTCAGGATCGCAACATCTGCTTCCTTGCGGCGTCGTGCGAGATCTCTTTCAAACCCTGCCTGGATCGCCTTGAGGAGATCCTCATCCATGAATGGTTTCGTCAGAAATTCGATAGCCCCTGCCTTCATGGCCCGTACAGACATCGGGATATCGCCATGACCTGAAATAAAGATGATGGGCAGATGGATGCCCGAGCCGATCATTTCGCGCTGGAAATCCAGGCCGCTCAGATCCGGGAGTCTCACATCCAGTATCAGGCAACCAGGCACATCCGAACGCTCGCTCTGGAGAAATTCATCCGTTGACGCAAATAGCCGCGCGCTCAAACCTGCCGACCGAAGCAGACTATCCAACGCTTCGCGAACCGCGGGATCGTCGTCGATAACAAATACGACCGGTTGCTCGTCTTTCATAAGACAATCCTTGTCGCTCAAGATGACCCGGAGGCCGCTGTCAGCGAGCGTCATTACATCTCCGTTCGTCGAATCGGAAGCACGAACCGAAAGATCGCTCCGCGCGGTTCATTCGACGCCGCAAAGATACGTCCTCTATGGGCCTCAATGATGGATCGGCTTATGGCGAGCCCCATCCCCATGCCCTGGGGCTTGGTTGTATAGAAGGCGTCCAACATTCGATCGAGTTTTTCCGGGTCCAATCCCACACCGGTATCGTGCACTGCAACTGACACGCAATCCGAATTATCGAACGCGGTCGTCAGCGATAACTCGCGAGGCCCCTCCGTGGTTGCGGCGATGGCTTCGATCGCATTGACAATCAGATTGAGAATAACCTGCTGCAGTTGGACTTGATCGCCGAATATGGATGGCAACTCATCCTGGAGCTCTGTCTGCAAGGAAACGTTATTCCGCTGGATCTCGCTAAATGTCAGGGCGACGGTTTCCAGAACCGTTTCATTAATGTCAAACCAGTCGTTCTTTGGCGGAGTTTTTTTGGCGAGGCTACGAATTCGCCCGACTATTTCACTTGCCCGCTTCGCCTCTCTGACAATTCGCTCGAGCGCCTGTCTTGCCTCCACAATATCCGGAGGTTGAATGGCAAGCCAGCGCAAGCTGGCGTTGGCATTTGTGACCACCGCGGCGAGCGGCTGATTCACCTCGTGCGCGATCGAAGCTGTCAGTTCGCCCAAGGTTGTTACCCGTGCGATGTGCGCCAGTTCGGCGCGCGCCTCATAGACTGCGACCTTTGCGGAATCGATTTTCAGAACGAGGTATGTCGTTGCCGCGATCGCTGCGATACTGATGACACAATTGATCAGTCCAGCCTTGGGCGAGCCGGAGCGAGTCAGGAAATAACTTAAGATCGCTAAAACTATGCACGCGGCACCCACAAGCATAACGCCGCGCTTTTGACAAAAGCTGACTGACATCAAAACGACGGCGACGTAGAAAACGGCGGCAGCGATTTCGAGATCGGTCACTGTATCGAGGATGAAGATCGCGCCTGCCAAGATAGCAGCCAATAAGGGGAAGAACGACAAGCGATTGGCCATCAGAAACTGCGGAATACGCTCCATCACGACATCGCTCTCTGCATATAACTACGACCAAATCAGCTAATTTCAGAGATCCAGCTCGCTCTGATACGATATGGCACTTTGATGAGCCGGTCGGCGATATAGCTTACCCCCTAGACTAGTCTAGTCCGATTGAGATGGCCTCGGCCAGAGGCCGCTTCGCGCCAAAGGCAGACATCCAACGTGCCCACTTCGCGCAAGCACGTTTTCCCTTTCAAGGTTAGTACACGCTGTGGTCGCTGCCGACGCCGACGGGAAGCTATATGGCTTCTGACAGCCCGTCGGGCCAATATCGGAAACTAGGGCTGGCGTTTGGTCCGGGGATTTTCTACGAGTGCATCCCGGAACCACTCATCTCGAGGGTTCGCATGCTATCAGTTAGTTGATTTTATCATAGCCTTCGGCAAAACCCGAAAGCACAAAGGCAAAGTTCACGTTCTCTTTGTTCAGGTTCTGAAAGACCACAGAGAGGCGTTTTCCGGACTTCATCGATCCCAGCAGTTCAGGTGAAACGGTCGTCGCAGCGTAACATCCTTTCAGATCGCAGGTTTGAAGCACCAGCGCCTGTGACTTGCCTTCATCGATTTGAAAATTAACGCCAGCCGGAAGAAATAGTCCCACTGGGAGTTGAATCATCAACACGGGCTGACGTGTGTCGGGAGGCAGCTTCACATTAACAGAAGCCACCAGTTGTCCGGTTTTGTAATGTAGAGACTTTGCTCGATCTCGCAAAGGAGCGCCGCCTTTCTGCCATCGCTTGCGCAACGCGACGTCCAGACTGGTTGAGGTTGCGCATTGCCATCCGCCGATGCCGTAACGCCCGCTGCCGTCCACGGTATCCCCAACGCCAAGTGACGTCCCAGTGCCGACCGGTTCGTCCGGACTGACTGATTCACAGGCATTTTTGCACTTTCGCAGAATCCTGTCGTCTCAATGCGCGCACGCAGTGACAATTTCTGGCCTGTCCATCCGCGGGGATGACTGCCAGTGCCAAGCTGCAACTGAAATACGCAACACATACCTACGTCAGCTTTGGGCCAAAAGCGGACTTCAAGGGTGTCAGCTTGCAAAAATCTCTCGATTTGAAGGGCGAAACGTTGCCTCGGCGCAATCTACGCAGGCAACCCGTCTGCGGCCGACCTGCTGCCAGGCGGATGGATCCGCAATCGCCCACCTCCATGAAGTATCGGAGCGCAGGCTCCAGCATAGGATTACAGCGCGACTTGAGTTCGCTGTTCTCCCAATCCTTCAATCCCAGCGAAGCAAGTCTCCCGCTCGAAGATAGTCCGGATTAGACTTGTTGTAGGCCACACCCCTCGTCGTGCCCGTAAGGATCACATCGCCCGGCAGCAGGCGCATGAATTCGCAATAGCGGCAACAGGCATCGCGCCGCGAATTGCCAACCAATGGGCAGAAAAATCCCGAGAAGGCCCTGGCTGCTGTGAAGGGAATGAAGTGGACGAGTCCGCGCGGTTCAGTCTCAATCGACGCAGATACAAGACATGTTCGGCAAAATGTCTATCTGCGCGAAGTTACAAAACAGGATGGTAAGCTTATCAATAAGGAGCTGCAAACATTCGATGCCCAGCCGGATTCGGGCCTGGCAAAGAACTAGCAATCGCTCGCGCGTCTAACCGTATGGAGCGGAAATCCTTCCACTAGCCCAAGTCTCGTGACTAAACGGCACGAGGTCAGCGCCCCCATTCGACCATGACAACTGCCCGCAGGATTATTCTGCAGCGCTGACAGTGCATTCCATAATCGTTCATTCCGTGAATCCGATCAAATGGCCAAGTAATCGCAGCCGCTACTCTAGGCCTGCAGCTACGATAAACTAGCTCTTGTTCTCGAAGTATCTGAAGAAAAATTTAGCAGCCTTGTCGAGATTGGAACACGGATCCGTGCTTAAAATTGGCAGTGCCAGAACATTCACGCGCGCACCTAAGATGCGATCCGTTGGCTTTTAACCCAGCTCAGGACTGACGGCGCGAGCAACGCCGCGACACAGCAGCCCACGAGGGTCGCGCTGATAGGGCGCGTGACGAAAATGGTGAGATCTCCTCCGCTGAGGAACAGCGTCTCCCGCAATGCCTTCTCGAAAATCGGCCCCATGACCAGGCCAAGCACCAGCGGCGCCATATCGAACTCCAGCCGTCGCAGCGCGAAGCCGATGAGTCCAGATCCCAGCAGAACAAGAAGGTCCCAATAGCTGCTTCGCATCGTGTATACGCCGATAAAGCTGAGAACGAAGATACCGCCGATCAATGCGTATTGCGGGACCCTAAGCAGACGAACCCAGATTCCGACGAGCGGGAGATTGAGAGCAAGCAACGCGATGTTGCCGATATACATCGAAGCCAGAAGACCCCAGACAACGTCCGGATGTTGGGCGAGCAGAAGCGGACCCGGCTGAATGCCCTGCACGATCAGCGCGCCAAGCATCAGTGCAACGTTCGGAGTAAACGGAATACCGAGGGCTAGAACCGGAACGAGGGCCGATGTTGCAACCGCATTGTTCGCGGCCTCTGGACCGGCAAAGCCCTCCACAGCGCCTTTGCCGAACTCTTCGCGATGTTTGCCGGCAATGGCCCGCTCAACACCGTATGACGCAAAAGTCGAGGTGAGCGACCCCGGGCCCGGCAGAAGGCCGATGAAGAAGCCAATTCCTGAACCGCGTACGATGGCCGGCCACGCACGCGACCATTCGGCACGCGTCGGAATCATGTCGCGCAGCCTCACGGTTTCGGCACGCGGGAAGCCCTGCGTTGAGAGAAGCACCTGAAACAGCTCGCTCAGGCCATACAGCCCCAGCGTGATCGGCACCAGATCGAAACCAAGCGCAAGGCTTTCGGTGCTGAAAGTAAAGCGGGTATCCCCGCTGACCGCATCGACGCCGATCGTTGCGAGGGCTGCGCCCACCAGCAACATCAGCATATTCCGGACTGGATCCCGGCCCGTGATTCTGATCAGCGTCAACGCGCCCAAAAGCGCCAGCATGCAGAATTCAGGCGACGAGAAATGAAGCGCGGCGTCCGCAAGCAGCGGCGTGAAGAGACTGAGGCCGAGAATGCTGACCGTTCCCGCGATGAACGACCCCACCGCGCAGATCATCAGCGCCGCGCCGGCCCGTCCCTTCTTGGCGAATTCGTAGCCGTCGATTGTGGTGACGATGGACCCGCTCTCACCCGGGATTTTCAACAGGATCGCGGTGGTCGAGCCGCCATACATCGCGCCGTAGTAAATTCCGGACAACATGATCAGTCCGGTCACGGCCGAAAAATGGATCGTGATCGGCATGAGAATTGCCATCGCGCCCAGTACGCCAAGCCCCGGAAGAACTCCGGTTGCGGTACCGACAAGCGCGCCGATCAGCGCGGCGAGCAGATTGACCGGCTGCAGTGCGACGGCGAAACCGCCAAGCATGCCATTGATGAGATCCATCGTTCAACTCCCGAACAAATACGCGAACAAAGAACCAGCCGGCAATGAGACCTGCAGGAGCTTGACGAAAACGAGCCAGAAGAAAACCGGCAAGACAATGCTCGCTAGCAAGGACTTTCCCCACGGCGCACCAGAAAGCTGCGCCATGAGGATCAGGAACAGCCCCGAGGTCACTATCATTCCCAGCAACGGCTGCGTGACGACGAAACCAAAGCAGAGAGCGACTGCGAGCGCGAGCCGCTTCGTCATCGCGAGACTGGGCCAGGTTCCGACCTCGTCATCACGAACCTGAATGTCCGGCGTGCGCAGGGTCACGAAACAACCAAAAATGACCCAGAGCAGGCCGATGGCGCTCGGCGTCGCTCCAACGCCGGTCCCGATTGGATCTCCGAGCGGGAGCTGGAGTGCGTAGTATGTATAGGCCAACCCGACCGCAGTCAGGATCGCCGAAGCAATGCGGACGTGAGTCCTCGTGACCAGTGAACGACTTTCCATTTCATTGCTCCGGGCTGGATCCTGCGCCCCCAAAAGTCAGGGCTTGGTCTTCGTGGGTTCGGCGATGGCGTTAAAGACTTCAGTAAACGCGTCCGTCATCTTCTTGCCGTCGGTGAATTGCACGATGATGTTCTGAGCCGTCAGAACCTTCGCGAAATCCGGATCGTTAATGGCTTCCTTGACCGCGTCAACGATCTTGCTTCGCGTCTTCGCCGGAAGACCCTTCGGCGCGTACACGATGTAATCGCTTGTGGTCGTCACGTCGAAGCCGAGTTCCTTGAACGTCGGAACATCGGGATGCGTGCTGATGCGCTCCGGAGCGAAAATCGCTAGCGGCCGCGCCTTGCCTGCTTCAACCTGAGCCTTCAGGCCGGGCCACGTCAGATTGACCAGTTCCGTATTCTTGCCCAGAAACGACGCTACCCCGTCGGCATCGCCACTATACGGAACAAAGCGGATATTAACGTCCGCTTTCTTAATGAAAGCATCCCAGGTGTACTGGTTGATGCCGCCCGCGATGCTCGCGACCTTGAGCTTGCCCGGATTTTCCTTCGCGAACTTTACAACCTCTTCGAGGTTCTTGAACGGCGAGTCCGGCTGAATGCAGACCGCGTTGTAGACGATGCCGATGCCGCCGATGATGTCGTACGTATCCGGCGCGCCCCACGGAAGACCCTTTACGGAGTGAACAGCGATCGTCATCGGGCTGTTGGTAGCAACACCGATCTGATAACCGTCCGGCTCCGCTGTGACGACGGCGGTGACGCCGCGCGTGCCTGCGCCACCCGCGATGTTCTGAACAGGGACCGGCTGCTTGAAAGTCTTCTCAAGCGCACGGCCAAGCGCACGCCCGATGGCGTCCGAACCGCCTCCAGCGGCGTAATTGACCACCAAGCCCACAGGTTTGGTCGGGAAGTTTGCACCATCGTCTGCCGCCAGCGCAGCAGTTGAACACATCAGACCAGCGGTCAGACAGAGCATCGTTGAACGTAACATCTTACTACTCTCCGTTGCTTATATTGAGAACTTACGGCTCTCGTATCATCATCGATTGAGGAAAGACTGCGCTACCGACCTGGCGCTCTCAGCTCCGGATAAGCGAATTCGCCCTTATCCAGAATGTGAATGTCATCGAGCCATAGGCTGCATCCCTGAAGCGGGATATCCAGATGGCACGGCGTATCGTTGGTTCCGCCGAGCTCGGTATTCGGCCCAGTAGAGAACAGAACGTTCCCGTAGAACGACAGCGCATTCATGATGTGCTCGGACGCGAGCTGCTGCGTGGCTGCGATATGGTGCCACTTCGCCCGCTCGTTCGATCCCCAACCGATGTGCGAAATCGCCCAGCCGCGCGGATCGCCGAAGCTGTCGATGTAGTTCTTGATCAACAGCGCGTCGGTGCCCTCGCCTTGAATATCGACGATATAGCCGTCCTTGACCGTCAGGGTGACGGGCGACTGAATGTATCGTTTGAAGGCACAGAGGATATCGCCGGGGCTCAGCACAACGGTGCCGTTCACTTCGCCATCGGTCGCCTGCGTGAACGCGAAGCCAGAGGGCCAGTGATCCCAGCGTCCCGGCTCGTCCGTGTAGCCATATTCCGAGATGACCGGGTACTGCTTGAGGCCGTAACGAACATCCGTTCCCGCGGGCGATGTGATCCGCATTGCCTTGGCGTTCTGCAGCAGCGTGCGCGACAATTCGGTTCTGCGGCGAAGGTCTTCGGTCGGGAACATCTGCTTGAGAATGTGGAACGGCTCCATCACCCGCAAAATGCGCGCCCCGGCGGCCTGAATTTCGGCCTGCTCGGCCGAGAACAGCAGACCCAGCAGATCGATGACCATGTCGCAGCGCTTGAGCGTATCGATGGCGGCCTGATTGCCGGTCAGCGCATGGCGCCCCTGAACACCGGCGACCTTGCTCTGACCATATTTCGGCACGTTCACGTGGAACGTGGTTGCGCCGAGGCTCTGAGCCGCGAGCATGAATGTCTGCGCATATTCCGGATGGTCGTTGCCGCCACTCAGCACGGCGACCACTTCTCCCGTCTTCACCTTGCAAAGCTTCAGCTCCGCTGTGAACACGTCCAGCATTTCAACATCGACCACTGCTTTTGACATGATTTCTCTCCTGATTTGCAAGCGGCTCAACAACGTCGATCTTGTGTTCGCCGGCTTTCCGGACCGAGCATGTCAAACAGCGCGGACAAAAATCCTTCGATATCGTCGACTTGAATTTGATGGCCTGCCCCTTCCACTCGCGTGATCGCGATTGAAGGAAGGAGCTCCCGAATTTCGGCCTCATCGTCGTGCGAGATCACGCCGCCCTTGCCCGCGATCATGAGTGCAGTCGGCACGCTCAGATGCGGCAAGTCTGCGTGAATGTCGTCCTCGTGAAAGCCACGATAGCTTTCGATGATGGCCCGCTCGTCGCAGGTATGCAGCCACTCAGCGCGAACCTTGATGTGAACCTCCGGCCACTTCGGCGCGGCTGGACCTCGCAGAGCGCTATCTGCATCGCCCCGCTTCGCGGCGTGAAGAAGCGCCATCAGCGGTGCGAGCGGGATCGGATAGGCACGCCGGCCGGGTCCGGACACCGGTGGATCGATCAGCACAAGCTGATCTATCGCGCCTGGCTGCTGACGCACGGCCCGAATCCCGATCCGGGCGCCCATGGAATGTCCCATCAACGTATATTTTTCGAGGCCGAGCACAGCAGCGAAGGCCACGACATCGGCTGCGCAGGCGTCGAGCGAATAGTCGAGATGCGGCCCGCTTTCAGACAGGCCGCGCCCGCGAACATCGAGAATGTAGGTGTCGAACGTTGTGCAAAGCCGCTCCGCCACAAACGCCCATTGCGCCGCGGCCGTGGTGATTCCAGGAACGATCACAAGCGCCGGTCCCGCGCCGCCAAAGCGCAGATAGTGCTGTCGAATGCCGTTGGCGCGAATATTAGCGCCATACAACAATCCCGAGGCGGCGGCGGTCACGTTTGCACTGTGCCGGCTGATGCCGAGCCCGACGGAGCATCGGCGAGAAATTTGAGCCGGTCGACCACATCATTCGTCAGCATCACGTCGGCGTACTTGCTGGCGATGTCGAACAAATTGACCGCATGGGATGTGGGCGAACGATCAAACACCGCATCACTCGGCACGATCGACTTGAAATTCAACGCGCAGGCATCGACGACCGACGCACGAACGCATCCGCTCGTGGTGCAGCCGGTATAAACCAGCGAATCGATCCCCGACCCGATCAGATAACTCGCGAGTGGCGTGCCGAAGAATGCGCTGGCCTGTGTCTTCGGCAGACAGAGTTCACCGGCTCGTGGAGCAACCTCGCGCACGAAGTGATAACCTTCCGGTGGAATCTGCATGATCCCAGGTATTTTTGCAGCGAAGGCTCCCTGATCATGGCCGCTCTTCGGCGACACGTGCGGATAAATGACCGGCCATCCGTTTCGGCGAAAGACATCGATCAGTACGGCGATTTGACTGATCGCGTCCCATCCGTCCTTCCCGCAGCTCGTGGGATATTGCTTGATGGCTTCGCGGATCGGCATCGGCCGATCCCCCACCGAGCGATACTGAACATCGATCACGAGAAGCGCCGGCCGACGGCCAAAGCCGCCGGATCCGCCGAGCCCCGCCATCGCATAGGTCTCCTGCTCTTCTCGTGGGATCACCTTGTCCCAGGGATGCTCGTTCGACGACATCTGCAAGCCTCAATCGTGGGTCAGACCGCCTTCGCTGTCACCGGTCCGCGAAGCGGAACGGTTGTGGCGTCATACTGATAGATCCAGTTGTAACGTTCAGCATTCGCCTGCGGCGACCACTGCGTCTCGATGTACGCGCCCGCAGCTTTGACTTCGCCCAGCGCTTCGTGATGGAAGGTCGCCTGCATCGCAGCCGACGCATGGACGACTTTCGCTGTGCGTTCGATGCGAGCATCCTGATAAGTGAGGAACGCTGCTTCCGGATCGTCGGGGTTGTCAGCGAGGCATCGGGCGATCACACATGCGTCTTCGATCGCCATGTTCACACCCTGGCCAAGATACGGCACCATAGAGTGGCAGGCATCGCCAAGCAGCGTGACGCGCCCCGCACTCCACTGCTTGAGCGGCTCGCGAACGAACAATCCCCACTTGTGGAGCGAGTCGACATTCTTGATCACATCGAGAATATCGGAGTGCCAGTTCGCGAAGTCCTTGAGGCAGTCTTCGGTAGACCCCTTCTCAGACCACGATTCCAGCTGCCAGCCGTCGTGTTCGACCTGACCCGAGAACGTCATCAACTCGGTGTCCTGCCAGCGCACTGGATAGGCGGTGACATGCGCCAAGGGACCGACCCAGGTGGAGACAACAGGAGCGCGCTGATGCGGCTGCAACTTGTCCACCGGCACCAGACCACGCCAGGCAATGGCATTGGTGTAACGCGCAGGCACAACGCCGAGGATTTGCTCACGGACTTTCGAATGCGCGCCGTCCGCGCCGATCAACGCGCTGCCGGTCACGACCGAGCCGTCTTGGAATTGCAGACGAACACCGTTCTTGTCCTGCGTGAAGCCGGTGCAGCGCGCATTCAGATGAATTGCATCAGGCTTCAGGCGACGCACACCATCGACCAGCAGCTTGAGCAAATGCGCGCGCAGCAGCAAGAACGGCTGATGCGGAGCGGAGTCGGCAGTGCGCTTGTAAAGCGGCCATGTGTCGCCGGTGTTCCATAGCCGGATCGAGCGTTGATCCGCCGCAATGCAAGCCTTATCGAGTTCGTCCTTGAGCCCGAGCCCGATCAGCACGCGCGCGCCGTTCATCGACACCCACAGACCCGCACCGACCTCGCGCAGTTCCGGAGCCTGCTCATAGACCTCGCAATCGATGCCGCGATTGAGCAGCGAAAGCGCAGTGGCGAGACCACCAATGCCCGCGCCGGCTATGATGACTTTAGATTTGCTGTCGACCTGATTGGCGCTCATGCTAGCTCCACGTACTGAAGTGTTTTAAAATCAAGGTTCACGCCGCGTCCCTGCTTTCGTCCTGGGCGAGGCTTTTGACCGCTTCGAGAATTTTTGCGTAGCCCGTGCACCGGCACAGATTTCCGCGAAGGTGATGACGGATCTCGCTGTCGGTCGGATTTGGATTTCGATTCAGAAGTTCCGTGACGGCCAGAACGAATCCCGGCGTGCAGAAGCCGCATTGAATGGCGCCGTGAGCGACGAAGGCTTCCTGAATCCGAGATAGACCTTTTGCCGGCGTCACACCTTCAATAGTCACGACGCTACGTCCGTCGACGTCCACCGCCAGCGTGGTGCAACTTGAAATCGGCTCCCCGTCGAGCAGCATGGTGCACGCACCGCAAACTTCCATATCGCAGGATCGCTTGGTGCCCTTGAATCCAAGCTGGTCGCGAACCAGATCGATCAGCAACGTGTTGGCCGGAATCGAAACCTCGACCGGCTTCGCGTTGAGCGAGAATGTGATGGCGATCGGTTGGGAAGTCATTGCAACTGCTCCTCACATGCAGTCTCGGCCTCGGCAGCATTGCGGCGGAGCAGAACCCCGGCGAGATGCCGCTTGTATTCGGCGCTGCCATGCCGGTCGCCGGTGACGTCAAGATCGCCGATCGCCGCAGGAAGTGCCGCTTCGATCAGGCGCTTGGCTTCTCCCACCGGTGCTCCGGCGAGAGCGGTTTCGATGCGTTCGAGACGCTGCGGCCTCGGACCGAGCGCCCCCACCTGAATGCGGGCCCGCGCGATGGTTCGCGCGTCGGAGCCAAGCGACCACACCATTGCGACATTGACCGAGGGCCGCTCGCCATGACGGAAGCGCCGGTAGGTAACCGGGCCGTTCGGGATGGTGATGAGAATGCGCGTAAGGAGTTCGTCGGGTTCGCGAACCGTCTCGAACTCATCTTGAATGAAATCGCCTGCGAGGACTTGACGTTCGCCACCAACGCCAACGAGACACAGCTGCGCATCCAGCGCCGCGAGTATGGTCGGCGGATCGGCATGCGGTTCACCGAAGCAGAGATTGCCACCAATCGTCCCGATGCTGCGGACGCGGATATTGGCGACGTTCGCACACAGGCGCGAGAGCGCCGGCAGATGTTTCCGGACCGTCTCGTCGTGTTCGATCTGCTTGTGCGTGCAGCGCGCCCCGATCTCGACCGTGCTGGGGTCACACAGAACGATCTTGTTCAGATCGGGAATTCGCTTGATGTCCACCAGACGCTCGGTATGGAGGACCCGCAACTTCATCGCAAGCAGCAGCTCGGTACCACCGGAATAGAACATCCCCTCCCCGGACTCGCCGGTTGCGCGAATAGCTTCTGCCGCGGTCGACGGGCGTACGAACTCAAATGAAGGCGGCCGCATGATCAGCAAGCCTCCATGACGGTTTTCAGGCGCTGCTCGAATTCTTCGAAATTCTGGTCGGCGCGCCGCTTGATGATGCCCATGCCCAACGATGCAAGCCGCCCCTGCACATCGACCTGCGCCTCGACGTTCAGCGTGGAGCCCGCGCCATCCAGCCGCGTCACCGTCACATCGAGGATGACCGCAAGCCGCGTTCCGGTGAACTTGTCGCGGCCGGTCGCGCGCGTGCGGACATGCGACGGCTCGGTCACGGATTCAACGATGATGTCAGCCGGAACTTCAATCTTGAAGGGACCGATCTTCTGCTTCACCGTTGCTTTGTAGATGGCGAGCCGTTCGATTTCCTCGACGTTCTCGCAGCCGGGAATGCATTGTGAAATACGTGCGACATCGGTCAGCGTTTTCCAGAGTTCGGCGGGGGCGGCTGGGAGCGCCATGGTCATTGAAAACTGCACGTCCTCAATTCCTCTGCTTGAGGGCGCGCCAGATTTTTTCTGGCGTCATGGGAAGATCGGTGATCCGGATGCCGTAGCCAGCGAACAATGCATTCGCGATGGCGGGTGCGATGGGCAAGATCGCACCCTCGCCCATGCCCTTGGCGCCTCGCGGGCCGGGGCCGTCACCATGCTCCACCAGGATCGTGTTGAAGGTCGCCGGCATGTCGCTCAGACTCGGGATCGTGTAATCGATGGGATTGGCGTTGATCGGCTGGCCATCCTCGAATTCCAGCGCCTCGAATAGCGCGTGACCTAGGCCCTGAATGGCAGCGCCCTCGTCCTGCCCTTCGGCCGCGATGCGGTTGATGACCTGACCGACATCGGCCGCCGTCGCATAACGCTCCAGCGAGATTTCGCCGGTCTCTTCATCGACCGCGATTTCCGCAAGCCCGGCCGCGCTCTCCCAGAACAGCGGCGCCTCTGCGAATGCTCCACTGTTCCACCGCGGCGTGATCGCGCCACGGCCGACGATCTCGCCGGAATCGACACCGAGTGCCCGCAAGAAAATGTCGTTAAACGTGAGCGTTTCAGTTCCCGTGGAAATGCCACCGGGCACCAGAGACAATTGATCCACTGCGACGCCCCACACGTCCGCAACCAGATCGAACATCTGCGCTGCCGCATCACGCGCCGCGTTCTCGACAGAGAGACCGATGATGACGGTGGATCGACTGGCACCTGTGCCCCAATCGTAAGGTGCAATCGCAGTATCGGTCGCAAGTACAGTCACCGCATTGAGCGGCTGGTTCAATGCCTTGGCGGCAATCCGCGCCATCGTGGCATGAGAGCCCTGACCGATTTCGACACTCGATACGGCGACAAGAACGGAGCCATCGATCTTCAATCGCACGATGGCATTGCCGATCGGCACTATTCCGGGATCGGTCGCCGCCACCGCGATTCCGCGTGCGAGACGACGCCCGAGCCTCTGTTCCTGACCGAGCGACTGCCCGACCAATCCCATCAGTTCGCTCATGTCGACATCGAGCGCCCGCAGATCGGGCCGGATGCGTTGACCGCGCGCGGCGAGATTGCGAAGGCGAAACTCGACTGGGTTCAAACCAATCGCAGCTGCCACATTGTCCATGTGCGATTCAGCCGCCCACACGGCCTGTGGCCCGCCGATAGACCTGAAGGCAGCACCGGGAACGGTGTTCGTGTAGACGGCTGACGATTCAAGCCGCAAGTTTGGAATCGCGTAGGGTCCGATGATGCGGTTCGCCGCCTTGTTCGCAACCGCCGGACCGGTGTCGGCATACGCTCCGCCGTCCATGACAATCTTCGCGCTTTTGGCGAGGATATTTCCTTCCTTGTCCACGGCCGTGCGAATTGTGATGTCCGCACCAAGACGGCGGCATGTCAGCATCGAGTCCGCCAGCGATTGCGCAATGCGAACGGGACGCTTCACCTTCCACGACGCCGCAGCGACCAAAGGCTCGATCTTCACGGACGCCTTACCACCAAAGCCACCGCCCACGAAAGGAACGATGACCCGCACCTTGGCAAGCTGAAGGCCGAAAACTCGCGACAGCACTTTCTGCACCGCCGATGGCGTCTGCGCACCAGCCCACACAGTGAGCGAATCCCCCTGGAAATCGGCGATGACCGTGTGCGGTTCGAGTGCGTAGTGGAAGATCGGCGGAAACTTGAAGTGGTCTTCGTGAACATAGGCGGCGGCCGCTTCAGCTGCGGCAACGTCGCCGGTTTCACTCAGGAAGGTGTGGAAGACGTTGCTGTTGGCAACGGGCTTCGCGCCACCCTTGAAATAGAAATTGGATATCGCATCGTGCGTATCGTGAATGAGCGGCGCACCATCCGCGAGCGCGGCCTCAACGGTGGCCGCGCGGGGGAGTTCCTTGTACTCGACATAGATCAACTCAGCCGCATCTTCGGCAATGCCGAGATCCTCGGCAATCACCACCGCGACGGGATCGCCGACATAACGTACACGATCGATCGCAATCAGCGGCCGGTCCTTGAGAAGCAGCCCCCACTGCCCGAACGCGGCGACGTCGGCCCCTGTCAGAACACCCACGACGCCGGGAACTGCAAGCGCGGCCGATGTATCAATGGACACAATGCGTGCATGCACCGCTGGCGAACGCACAACAAAGCCGTGCAACATCCCCGGGATGTTCAGGTCGGTGACAAATTCGGCGCGCCCCGTGACTTTTTCAATGGTGTCGGCGCGCGCGTCCTTGATGCTCGCGTGCCTATCCATGACTGCCAACCGGGAACCTTGTCGTCATCGCACCAATCACATTTCGAACATCCGCCGCGCGCCGCATCGGCCGCCCGGCTGGAATTCATGACCAAACTTTCGATGACCTCTAAAATAGAATTCACTTGTATGCAAGCACTAAGCTTGTTCGCAAGTGCACATGCATTCAGTTTTCTGCACATTCTCCCCACACTGCAGCACAGCACAGCGCAAGAATTCCAGGCGACCCGAGGAGACGAGCAGGACACCAACGACACGCACGTGCCGTTTTCAGTTTGCGTGTTGACGCTTGCATGCATGATTTCGCGGCACACACGGATCAATCCCGTGGCATCTCACCGACATCGGGGTTACATATCGCTCGGATCACGCGACACTTCACCTCGTGATTCCGCATCCATCTGCCCGCGTATCTATCACTTCCAGCATGAAAGCCCCTGTATGCCGCAAGCCAAGCCGCAGTCACGCGCCATCGCCAAACCGAAGGCAAGAGCAAAGGGCGACGCACAGGGATACGTCCTTGACGATCAACCGGGATTTCTGTTGCGGGTGGCGCTCCGCAGGCACACAATGGTTTTCACCGCAAAGATGATTGAAAATCTGACGCCACCGCAGTTCTCCACACTCGCGAAACTGCGTGAGGTCGGGCCCTGCTCGCAGAATCATCTGGGTAGGCTGGTGCATTATGATTCAGCAACCATCACCGGCGTGATCAATCGCCTTCGCGGGCACGGATTGATCAAGAGTTACGAGGATCCGTTGGACCGACGCCGGCTCGCCATCGACCTGACCGACAAGGGACGGCGTATCGCCGACGAAGCAATCATCGCTATTTCCCAGATATCGAGTGAGACCTTTGCTCCGTTGACCGCGGCTGAGCGCTCTACGCTGACTCAGTTATTGAAAAAGATCATTGTTGTCTGAGCTGCTTGCTTGGCTGCGAAGGACGACGCTCGTCCAAAACGATCTCAGGCTTTGCGAAAGCCTAAGGATTTGGCATCGGAGCGGAATGAGCAGAACCACGAAAGGCTTCGAAAGCTTTTCGGACAAGCGCCCTACTCTTCTCCGTTTTGCTCAATCAGCACGCTTACCGTATCATGGGATCCATTTGCGCAGGCGAATTGGTCAATCGCGCATATTTCTCGCGGAGAAAACGCCAAAGCTGGTCGAACCAAAGAACTCTTACCTGGCGAGCGTCGTTAAAGAAGCCCACAGTTGGCGGGCTTTTCTCCCTCGTCGCAAGAATGCTCTCTAAAAGCCGGACTGGCTGGCGGCGCAGTGCTGATCGAACCAGTCTCTAGCCAGATTCCCTGCTAACAGGGAGTTTTACAGGGAAAATTGTATGAATCGGGTCAATTAAAAGGCTCGATTGATCAGCGAGTGCCTATTCGTAGGCACTTTCGGCAGAATTCCCTAAGCGCCATAACAGGGTAATATCTGGCGAGATCAGGGAGTTTATGCTCCTTAACAGGGACTTCCCATCGCATATAAATGTAGCTGAAATTCGTGCGCTCATCTGTTCCGTAGCGGGATGGGCGGCGTCAAACTGTACATTGCTTATCTCCGCGATCTTGATGGTAACAAGCTCTGCGCGATCCACCGGCTGCCAAGGGCATAAATAAATAGAGGCCGTGCAAAACGCGCACGGCCTCTATTTATTTCGTGAATTGAA
>JBOFVL010000006.1:0-3272 GCA_051653085.1 Afipia sp.
CTCATCGGATGGATTTGGCTGCGCCTGGCGGGGCTGGCGGTGCCCGGCGCGGCCGTGCTGGTTGCCATTGCTGCGGCGGAATTCTGGTTCGCCGCGATCCTGGCGGGCGCGTTGATCCTGGCGCCCGCGAAAGCCAGCGCGTGGGTGATGGCGAGCGGCAGTGCGATCGTCATCTGGATCGGCTTCGTCGCGCCGGCAACGATCGTTACTCAGGCCGCGCGTCGCGCATCGGCCAAGGTCATCGCGCTCGATTGCGGTCATTGGCTGGCGGTCATGATGATTCAGGCGCTCGTCCTGAAGTCGATTGGGCTGGTTCCCCCACCAGCCTGAGCGCGACGCTCAGCCTTGCGACTTGGGTTGGCGGTAATGCTGGGCGCGTATATTGTCGGCGGCGAGCCGAGCCGTTTCCTCGATCCGCGCCGCACGCGTTGCCGGTCGGTGTGGATCGGCGTGCAAAAAGGACCCCGTTAGCGGGGTGATCGGCGTCTAAAAGGGACCCCTCATTTCGATGGTTTAAGCAGCCGGCTGGATTTTCAGGCGGCGAGATCGGGATGTTGATTTTGGAGACAGTGGTTCGGATTCGGCGCGAGTATGCCGGCGGCAAGGCGATCAAGGCGATCGCGCGGGATTTGCATGTGTCGCGGAAGGTGATCCGCAAGGCGATCCGGGCGCCGGAAGGCGCATTCGACTATCAGCGCAAGGTTCAGCCACTGCCTAGGATCGGGCCGTTTCAGGATCGCCTGAACACACTGCTGGAAGAGAACGAGGTGCGCGGCAGGCGCGAGCGACTGCGGATGACGCGGATACATGATCTGCTGGAGCGCGAAGGTTTTGAGGGTTCCTACGATGCCGTTCGGCGCTACGCGGCGCGCTGGAAGGCCGACCGGCGCAAGGATGCCGGCGATGGTGTCACCGCCTTCATCCCGCTGATGTTCAAGCCGGGCGAGGCCTACCAGTTCGACTGGAGCCATGAGGATGTGGAGATCGCCGGCAAGCCGATGCGCGTGAAGGTTGCGCATATGCGGCTGTGTGCATCGCGGGCGGTCTATGTCCGGGCCTATCCGCGCGAGAGTCAGGAGATGCTGTTCGACGCGCATGCGCGCGGCTTTGCTTTCTTCGGCGGCGTGCCGGGCCGCGGCATCTACGATAATATGAAGACGGCGGTGACGAGCGTGTTCACGGGGAAGGAGCGGGTCTTCAACCGGCGGTTCCTGATCATGACCGACCATTATATGGTCGAGCCCACCGCCTGCTCGCCGGCGGCGGGATGGGAGAAGGGCCAGGTCGAGAACCAGGTGCAGACGATCCGGGGCCGCTTCTTCCAACCCCGGTTGCGGTTCGCCAGCCTCGACGAGCTCAATGGCTGGCTGGAGGCCGAGTGCCAGCGCTGGGCGGAACGACAGGCACACCCGGAACAGGGCGAGCTGACCGTGGCGCAGGCGCTGGAGATCGAGCGATCGGCACTGCAGCCGATGCTGGGACCGTTCGACGGCTTTAACGAGAGCGAGCATGCGGTGACGGGCACCTGCCTGATCAGCTTCGATCGCAACCGCTACTCGGTTCTCTCGACGGTGGCGCGGCGGACGGTGCAGGTCCGGGCCTATGCCGACCGCATTGTCGTGCGCTGCGGCGAGGAGGTTGTCGCCGAGCATCCCCGCTACTTCGGGCGCAACCGCACGATCTATGACCCCTGGCATTATCTGCCGGTACTGGCCCGCAAGCCCGGAGCGCTGCGGAACGGCGCGCCCTTCCAGGACTGGGATCTGCCGCCGGCGCTGGCGCGCCTGCGCCGCAAGCTTGGCAATGGCGACGATGCCGACCGCCGGTTCGTCCGTGTGCTGTCGGCCGTGCTGACCGATGGTCTGGAGCCGGTCGAAGCGGCCGTCCGCGAGGCATTGGCGACCGGCACGGCGAGCGACGACCTGATCCTCAACATCCTGGCGCGGCGCCGCGAACCGCCGCGACCGCTCACCATCATCACCTCCGAAGACAGCGCCTTGCGCCATCCGCCGATCGCCGACTGCGCCCGTTACGACCAGCTGAGGACCTTCGATGCAGCGGCATGACATGATCGAGGCGATGCGCGGGCTTGGGCTCAAGGGCATGGCGGGCGCGTTCGACGATGCGGTCACCACCGGCCTTCAGCGCCAGCGCACCACGATGGAGATACTGACCGACCTTCTGCGCGCGGAAGCAACACATCGCCATGCTGCCTCGATCCGATACCGGATGGCGGCCGCCCGGCTGCCGGTCGTGAAGGATATCGATGCGTTCCGGTTCGAGGGCACGCCGATCAACGAGGGGCTGGTGCGTTCGCTGCACAGTGGCGCGTTCCTGCCCGCTCGGCGCAACATCGTCCTGGTCGGCGGCACGGGCACCGGCAAAACCCACCTGGCCATCGCCATCGCCGCCAATGTCGTTCGCTCGGGTGCGCGAGGCCGCTACTTCAACACCGTCGATCTGGTGACCCGCCTCGAAGAGGAGGCCAGGATCGGCAAGAGCGGCGCTCTCGCCGCCCAGCTATCCCGACTCGACCTGATCGTGCTCGACGAACTGGGATATCTGCCGTTCGCCCGCTCGGGCGGCCAGTTGCTGTTCCACCTGATCAGCAAGCTCTACGAGCAGACCAGCGTCATCATCACCACCAACCTCGCGTTCGGCGAATGGCCCACCGTGTTCGGCGATCCCAAGATGACCACCGCGCTCCTTGATCGCGTCACCCACCATTGCGACATCGTCGAGACCGGCAATGACAGCTGGCGCTTCAAAAACCGCAGCTGATCGCCCCCACCGACCTCCGATTAAAAGATGCTTTGCGCTGCGCGCGCCTCCGGTCGGGCTCCGCCCTCCCTACGCCGCGCGCAGCGCAAAGGCGCGTGTCCGATCAACCTTGCGCCATCGTGAAAGGGGGTCCCTTTTGCGCGCCGATAGGGGGTCCCGTTTGCACGCCGATTGACACACTGAAACTTTGCCTTAGTAATTTTGCGCAGTGCAGCATAATGAGGAGGTGGTGAGGCCGCCTTACACTGGCGAAACCTCCACCAACCGAACGACGAGTCCGTGCAAGAAGTGATGGGCGGTGCACAACCGCATGGGGCAAGGCAGGTCATGACGAAGCACATTCAGCTCGGAGATATCGACCGTTCGATGCAGCGAAAGCGGGTCACCTTGCCGCTGGCTCCGCCGCTCGAGATGCGCCGCCTGCAGATCTATCTTGCGCTGATGCTGGCCGATGCGATGTGCATCGTCATCGCCGCGGGCGTCAGCGGCGC
>JBOFVL010000007.1:0-20845 GCA_051653085.1 Afipia sp.
CTAAGGTTTTGCCGTGCCTTCGACGGCGCGCATCTGGCGAAGCGGTCTGAGCGCGGTGGATGGCGCATCGGGATCGGTCCAGAGGTAATCGCCGGTGAGATTGATATGCTGCCAACCGAGCGGTGATAGGTGTTGCAGCAGGTCCGGCGGGACCGGCCGGCCGAGGTTGGCGAGATGCATCCGGGCGGCTTGCAGGTAGGTCGTGTTCCACAGGACGATGGCACCGGCGACGAGGTTCAGCGCGCTCGCCCGATGGCTTTGGGCTTGCAGCGCATGATCGCGGATACGGCCGATGCGATGGAAGAAGATGGCGCGTTTCAGGGCATTTTCCGCTTCTCCCTTGTTGAGTTCGCGGGTGGCGCGGCGACGCTGTTCGGGCTGCTCGATCCAGTCGAGCGTGAACAGGGTACGCTCGACGCGACCGATCTCGCGCAACGCCAGTGCCAGGCCGTTGGCGCGTGGATAGGAGCCGAGCCGTTCCAGCATGATCGAGGCGCTGACGACGCCTGTGCGGATCGAGGTTCCCAGTCGCAGCACGTCGTCCCAGTGTGCCTCGATCAGACCTTCGTCGATGCGGCCCGCGACCAGCGGCGCAATATCGGGGCCGGGTTCGATGCCGTTAAACAGGTGCAAACGGCGTGCGGCGATATTCGGGATACGCGGCGCGAACCGGAACCCAAGCAGATGACATAGCGCGAACACATGGTCGGAGACGCCCCCGCCATCGACGTGATGCTCTTCGATGTGCAGATCGGCGCCGTGGTGGAGCAGCCCGTCGAGCACCTGTGCCGCCTCGCTCGCCGAAGCGGAGATAACTGTGGAATGGAACGGCGCGTAGCGATCCGAGACGTGGCTGTAAAAGGAGACAGCCGGCTCTGTCCCCTTGTGCGGATTGACTGCGCCGGTTGCCTGGGCGCGGCGGTCGAGCGGAAAGTTCTGACCGTCTGAGCTGGACGAGGTGCCGGACCCGAACAGCGCGGCCAGCGGCGCGGTGTGTTGGGCGTCGACAAGCCGGGCGAGCGCGCGACCGTAGGTTTCCTCGCGCAGATGCCACGAGGCGAGCCAACCGAGTTGGCGCTGGGTCACGAGATTGCAGGCTTCCGCCATGCGCGTATGGCCCAGATTGGTGGCATCGGCGAGCACCGCCGTGAGGATCGCACGTGGTTCATCCGCGGCACGGCCACTTTGCAGATGCGTGAAGCACTGGCTGAACCCGGTCCATCGATCGACTTCGGCAAGAAGGTCGGTGATGCGGATCGCGGGCAGATGCGCATAGAGCGGCGCAAGGGCGGTATCGGATTCCTCGGGAGTAATCGCCTTCAAGGGCGAAATCCGCAGCCTGCCCAAGCTGAGCTGCACGTCTTCCAGCGCGTCCGTCTCCGCCTTTCGCTCGACCTCGGCCAATCGACGGGCGAGGCGGGCGCGTCGTTCGGCCAGCCAGATATCGGCCGTATCCGGTGCCGGTATCGGCAAGGGGCCGGCCGCGCGCATGTTGGCGAATACGGGGGCAGGAATGAGTTGCTGCTCGACAGCACGATAGCGTCGGCTTCCCTCGACCCACATGTCGCCGGCGCGAAGCCGGTCGCGAAGCTCGACCAGCACGCACAATTCATAGATCCTGCGATCGGGAATGCCGGTGCCGATCGCCCGACGCCAAGCTTGCCGGATGAAGCCGACTGGCGTGCCTGCAGGCAATTTGCGCAGATGACCAAAATGAAGGTCGCGCATGATCGCGACCGCTCGCGCGAGCGCATGGCAGGCTGGCACCGCCCCGAATGTGAACGAGGCGATGAACGAGGGACCGACCTGTCGGAGGACGGGGTAATTGGTCGCGGCGACCGCGACGGGATCGACCGAATCGGGGCGGATCAGCTTGCGGGCTTCATCGACCTCGCGGCCGAGATCATTCCATCCGATCGCTGCCTCGACCGCAGCGCCGATATCGCCACCTGATATCTTGGCGGCGAGCAAGGCAGCGCCGAGTTGGGCAAGCAGCCGGATTTTGCCGTTGATGGTGCGCCGGTTGCGCTTGAGTGTCGTGTCCGCGCTGTTCTGTTCGCGCCGGAACATCTGCCCAAGCAGGCGATCGAACATCAGCACCGCATCGTCGGTGAGGGTAACGATGGTTTCGAGGATGGTCGCCACCAATGTGGCGCGACGCCGCGTCGCTTGCAGCGTCCGAACATGTTGCGCGGTCAGCCGCACGCCTTCCTGGCACAGGCGTCGGAGGCGCTCGGGATGGACGCCTACGGCGATATCCGGATCGATCCCGATGGCCCGAAGCAGTGTCAGTCGCTCGATGATGGCGGCGAATGTCTTTCGGCCGGGCTTGCCGGGTGACTGCCGCACCCAGGCCAGATCGCTCAAGTTCGTGCCTGTGTGGGGCAGGAGAAGCGCATCGAGCAGCCGGCGCTGTCGAGCATCGAGTCCTCGGGTCAGATGCTCGGCGACATGGCGTTCGGCATCGAGCAACGCCTGTGCGACCATCCGCTCGACCGAACTGATGCCCGGCACAATGATGCGCCGTCGCCGGCACTCATCCAGCATCACGCGCGCCAGCCTAGCCCCGCTGGTCGTCGTCAGCGCGATCGGCAGGAGCCATTCCTGCAACGTCGTTCGCAGCGGCCGACTGAGCGGCATGAAGCCGAATGCATCGCGCAGTGCATCGAGCTGTTCGTACCGGGTCGGGCCGCGCGTCGCGTAGTCGGCCAGCACCTCGGGTCCGACCTGCAATTGCTCTGCGACGAACGCGAGCGGCGTATCAGGGATCAGTTCACCGGGTCGCAGGAAACGGCCAGGATAGCGCAGCGCGCAAAGCTGGATCGCGAAACCCAGCCGGTTATGCGGTCGCCTCCGGCGGACGATGATGGCCAAGTCGTCCCGGCTCAATGTCCAGTGCTGGACGAGCAGGGTTTCGTCGTCGGGAAGCGCGAGCAACGCCGCGCGTTGCTCGTCCGACAGGACGGCGCGACGCGGCATCGGCTTAGACCTTGGCCGGTGCGGTCCAGCCGATCCGGGCAAGCGTGCCGAGAAGGGTCGAACGCGGCACCTTGAAGGTCCGGCAGACGGACGCCTTGCTGGCCCCGCCATCCAGCGCGGCGGTGATCCGCTCGAGCGTTTCGGCGTCGATCATCGGCGGGCGGCCACCTTGGCGTCCCCGGCGTTTGGCAGCAGCCAGTCCCGCCATCACCCGTTCGCGCGTGAGCGCACGCTCATATTGTGCCAATGCACCGAACAGCGAGAACAGCAATTCGCCGTGCGGCGTGGTCGTATCCATCTGCTCGGTCAGCGACCGGAACGCGATGCCGCGCGCCTTCAGATCGGTGACGATCGTCAGCAGGTGCGGCAGCGAGCGTCCGAGCCGGTCGAGCTTCCACACGATCAGTGTGTCGCCCGCGTTCAGATAGTCGAGGCAGGCTTTCAGGCCTGGTCGGTCGTCGCGCGCGCCGGATGCCTTGTCGGTATGGAGATGCCGATGATCGACCCCGGTTGCGACGAGCGCGTCCCGCTGGAGATCGACCGTTTGGCGGTCATCGGTCGTTGACACCCGCATATATCCGACCAGCATGTACGACAAACCCTCGAAAGCATGTTTTCGAACACCCTATCAAAGCGACAGGGTTTGTCGATCGTTATGGGCTGAGGCGGGTATGGTTCGGCAAAAGCGCAGGTCCGGAGCGTCGCCTATCACCTGTTTGCCGTCACGCGTCTGCTGTCCGTATGGACGCAAGTAGAAGGCACGCTGATGCCGCAAGAAGCACCAGGTCCTTCAACAGGAACTGTCCGGTTCCGGCCGAAATCGCCGGGAACCCGCCAGCGGTCGGCTCGGCGACGCCAGGCGTGCTCAGGAAAAACGTCAGTGTCACGGCATAAGTCAGGCATGACATCGCCGCGCCGAGAGCGGAGGCCGTCTTGTTGAAAGCACCGATAATCAGCGCAGCGGCCGTCGCGAGCTCGACGGTGCCTATAAAATAGCTTCCACCCTGCACCCCAAAAACGGCCGGAATCCAGCTCATGATCGGACTGTTCTTCATCAATGGCGCGATGCCCATCGCTTCATAGCTCGTGAATTTCATGCAACCGAACCAGAGAAAGATGACCACCAGCGCCCAGCGCAGCAACGCGAGAGACCCGCGAGAGCCGGTCGTCTTTTCAGCTATGTGTAATGTCGAAAACATGGTGCCTCGCTTTCATCATGGCGCATGACCTGCCTTCATGCTTAGACAGGCGTGATATATGCGCTGCGCATACACTATACGCCGTCAATGAATGAGGCAACCCTTTGAACGTACTCTCGGACCGGCTCGTCAATCTGTTCGGCGCCCTCGCAGTGGGCATCACCGATCGAATTAAGAAGGCGGCATTCGACCCGACGATACCCGGCGGTGGCGAAACCACCGCGGCGATCGTCGTCATCGGTCACGCGACCGGTCTTTCGATCGACGAATTAGGACGGGTGCTAGGCTTGTCCCACGCGGGGACGGTGCGGCTTGTCGATCGATTGGTTGCAGCCGGGTTCGCCGTTCGATCCAAAGCGCTACGGGACCGTCGTGCAGTAGCGCTGATGCTCACTGAGGCAGGCGAGACTCGCCTATCTGCGATCCTGCAACGAAGAAACGAGACTTTATCCGAAATCCTTAGCCATGTCTCGAATGCTGACCGCCTCGTGCTGGAACGTATTGCCGAGACAATACTTGCGCAGATGTCTGACGACGCTGTCTCGGCGCTGACGATATGCCGGCTCTGCGACGAGAGGCGATGCTACAACTGTCCGATGGATGCCTTTGGAATGCTGGAGTCGTCGACGCATAGAGTCGACCCATAAGTGCGCGCAGAGACGCTTAGCGTATATCTGTGCCCGTTCTATGTCCTGACCCCGATCCGTAGAGGCAACCTGGAGGCGGATCGGATCCCTGCTCGACTACTTCACACCCGACGAATGCCGAAACTATCTCGTCAACTCCGGATACGCTTCAACGTGATCCGGTCATGCTCTAGCCCTAAATCCTGCCCTCTTCTTCCCGCTTAGCCTGCGCCGCTCTGGTGACGGCGTAGCCGGCACGCAACAAATAGCGCATCGGCCGTTAGGCCGATTCCGTCGTTGTATCCTGACGCTGGTTATCCACAGACTGGCCTACCCCAAAGCTCACCTTTCGCGGTTCAGATTCTCTAATTCTTCTGATTCAAGATTCAGGGCGCTGAAAGGCCCGGATTTCTGCGGAAAAACGACTTCAACGGTGAGCGTTGGGGTCGAGTCGCGTGAGTTTCGGGGTAGCGTGCGGTGAGTTTTAGGGTCGGTAAAGGTGAGTGTTCGGGCCGGGTCCGGTGAGCTTCGGGGTAGCCGGGCAACCGGGTCGGCGGTGACGGTGAGTTTTGGGGTAGCCCCCTCACCGTTTCCATCGGGGAGCCGGAACATTTGCCTGGCTCACTTTTCGCGGTTAGGGTGAGTCGATAAGCCCCTCTTGCTCACCGTTGGTCAAGCCTATGTCCCAACCTGCCGTGGTCGATATGTCCTTCCGCACGCTGGCGCAAAAGGGGCGCGGAAATCCCTTTGATCCCGCCAATTACGGGGAAATCGTCAAGCCCGGCGAGCTGGTCGATATCGTCGAGCTAAGCCCCCTCACCCTCGCTGATCGCCGTATCTACAACCTGCTCATCGCCAATGCCTGGGAGCGTATTGGCGAGCCGATCATCCATCGCATTGCGAAGTCGGGACTGAAAGGGACGCACCAGGGCAACGAGCGCGTGGAAAGCTCGCTGCTACGTCTCATGGGCACTATCGCGATCGTCACGATCCGCAAGGACGGCAAGAGCTACAAGCGCCGCGTCCAGCTCCTCGGCCCCAGCGATGAAAGCCTCGAAAAGGACGGCTTCCTTCACTACCGCATCCCCGACGAATTGATCGAGATACTGCGGAACAGTCAGGTCTATGCCCGTCTCAAGACGCAGGTAATGTATTGCTTTGAGTCGAAATACGCCCTCTGCCTCTATGAAATGATCGAGCGTCGCATCGGTTTGGAATACAAGCAGAAAGAGGAGTTCACGATCGAGGAGGTGCGCGGCCTGCTCAACGTCCCCGAGGGGAAACTTGAGCGCTTCGCCGATCTGAACAAATACTGCCTCAAGGTCGCTGTCGAGGAAATCAACAAGCTCTGCCCCTTCTATGTCGATTTCACGCCGATCAAGAACGGGCGCAAGGTCGAACGGGTGGCGCTCCACTGGTTCCCGAAAACGTCCAGCGGTAAGCGCGACGCACAGAACCTGATCGACCAACACAGCATCGTGCGACGCGCTAAGCTGCGTGGCGGGATTCCCGAGCTGCCCGTGCTGGTGGATTTCAGCACGCCCGCCGCGCAAAGGTGAGGCGCTGCCCCAAAACTCACTTTTCGATGATGCAAGTATAGCAGTATATTTGTATACTCCTATACGCTACGTGCGACGCGGCCCCTGCCCTTCTTCACGAAAAGATCGTCCAGCGCCTCACCTAGCAGGCTCTGCACCGTCGTTCCCTCCTCGGCCGCAAGAATACGGAGCTGCGTGCTGACCTCGGGAGCGAAATGTCCCCCTATCAGCTTGGTCCCCTGCCGCCCGGCCTGCGCGGGTCTGGCGGGGATTGGCGCAACGGTCGGGACGGGCGTCGCCGACGTGTCACCGCCGGCCTTGGCCCGGTCGAGCATCGCCTGGAGCGTGTTGCCCTTCGCCATCACGCCACCTCCGCCTTATCGTATAGGCGTATAACCGTATACTCGTATAGGCGGTTGATTTCCGCTGCGGCCGGGCCGTTCGGCTCGAACTCCTGCACTGCCTGGCCTGTGGCCTGCGCGCGGAAGAACGCCTTGCGGTTGCCGATCGTCACCGGACAGACCGCCGCGCCCAGCTCCTCGACTGCTTTCATCGCATCGCCCGTCTCCTGTCCTTGGGGCGGGACGAATGTCAGCACGACGGCGAAGGCGCGATCGAGCTGCCGCACCACGTCCAACGTGTGCGTCATGCTCATTGTATCGAACACCGCCGTCTTCGTCGGCACGAGGATGAAGTCGGCGTGCCGTGCGGCCTCATAGGCAACATCACGCGCGACGGCCGCGCCATCGATCACCACAAGGTCCGTGCCGGCGTCGGCACAGGCCTTGAGCATCGCCGCGAGCCGCACCGGCTGGATCGAGGCGACGGCGGGCGTGTCAAGCTGGCGCACATCTTTCCAGAACGATGCTGTCGCCTGCGGGTCTAGGTCGATGATCGCGGTTTCCTTGCCTGCCTGCTCGGCCGCCACGGCAAGGCACGTCGCCAGCGTCGTTTTTCCGACGCCGCCTTTCTGCGACAGGATGGCGAGAACCTTCATGCTACACTCCTACAGGTATAGATTTATACTTGTATACAGATATGCAGCGTGGAATGAAAGGGGATCACGACTTACCCCGCCAGTGGATCGTCACCGACAGGCCGAGACCGCTCGCGGACTCGGGGAGCGAAGCGGGTAGGAGCCACGGTGCCGCGAAGCGGTAGGCGCACCATCGCTTAAGCGGGTTGAAAGTGTCTGCCTGTGTGCTATAGTTCTGGGTATTATAGGACGATGCCGTGCGGATTTTCAAAACCAAATGGGTCGCGCGGTTCGTCCGACGTGAACGAATTAGTGACGCGGATTTGAAGGAGGCGATCGAGCGAGCCGAGCGTGGGCTTATCGACGCCGATCTGGGTGGCGGCCTCATCAAGCAGCGCGTCGCGCGACCAGGGCAGGGACGATCGGGCGGGTTTCGCATGATCGTGGCCTATCGGACGGAGGATCGGGCGTTTTTCCTCTACGGCTTTGCCAAGAGCGAGCGGGAGAACATCGATGACGACGAATTGCAGACCTTGCGGGACATCGCCGCCGAGTTCCTGGCGAACGACGACACCGCCCTTGATGAAGCCGTGAGCATCGGCAAGCTACAGGAGATTGAGAATGGCGAAGACGCTTAGCACGCTGACCGAGGCGCTCCTCGAGACGGCCGACGACATGCACAGCGTTGGTCTGATGGGCGATGACACCTATCGGAAGATCACCGTCCGCCACCTGGGGCCGGATGCGCCGCCTACGGCCGCGCCGATCACGCCCGATGAAATTCGCGGCGTGCGCGAAGAGGCGCATTTGAGTCAGGCCGCGCTCGCCAAATACCTGAACCTTACGACGGGTTATGTTTCGCAGCTCGAACGGGGCACCAAGCAAGCCAAGGGACCGGCGCTCGCGCTGCTGAATGTCATCCGCCGCAAGGGCATCGAAGTGGTTCAGTGATGGATAAACGAACGGAACAGCGTGGCCGGGCTGCAAAGCCAGCGGGATAGAGGCAGCCCGGACGCGCTATGATAGGGAAGGGGGGAGACGCCCGCCTTCTCGCTCGGCGGATTGACGCGTCGCCGCAACGGCCTCATCGATCAGGGCTTCCAGCTTCGCCGGCGACAAGTCCGCGAATTTGGCGCGCACTTCTTCAACGGTTCGATCAAACGCCCGCCACTTGCGGGTGAGAGTCGTCATAGAACCTCCCAAGCAAAACCTACGTGCAGGATCACATGATAGGCGCTTGCCGCTGGATAGATAAATACAGCGAATTTTCTGCTTTCGTTCCGCTCGGTCGTGACTCATAGAATCGTCATGCCGATCGCGCGCGAACATCGCTGGCTTTACCCGATCGACTGGCGCGAGCTGTCGGCCTTTATCCGCTTCGGCCGCGCCAAGGGGCGCTGCGAGCATTGCCGTCGCCCGCACGGCCGCTACGTGCTGCATCTCGGCGATGGGGTGTGGTGGGACGAGGACGCCGCACGCTGGCGCGACGGGCAGGGCAGGGGGGTTCGCCGTCTGCCCGCACCGATGGAGCTGGCACGCGCGCAACCGGGCTTCGCCGGCATCGACCCGCCCGCCTCGCTGCGGGTCACGCGCGTCGTGCTCGCCAGCGCGCACCTGAACCACGATCCCGGCGACAACCGACCGCGCAACCTCGCTGCGCTCTGCCAGCGGTGCCATATGCGCCACGACGCTGGCGAGCATCGCCGGCGCCGCCGGCGCAACGCCTTCCGGGTGCGCGCGATCGGCGACCTGTTCGCCTGATCGACGATCCCCTGCCTGCCTGCCTGCCTGCCTGCCTGCCGGGCCGTGGGCCAAGCCCCAAGGGTTGGGTGGGTGGAAGAAAGACGCGGCCGACAATGACGGCCTCCATTACACCTGCGCGACCACCGAGCTGCGCCCACCCGGTATGTGCCGGTAGAGCGTCGACGGCTGCACCCCGAGCTGCGCTGCCACCTCCTCGACGGCGATGGTCGGGTCTGCGAGCATCGCCTTGGCGCGCTTGATCTCCGCCGGTCCCATCGCCGGCTTGCGCCCGCCGCGTCGCCCCAACGCCTTCGCCTGGGCAAGTCCGGCGTGGGTGCGCTCTAGCGTCAGCTCGCGCTCGAACTCGGCGACGGCCGCGAAGACGTGGAAAACGAGCCGCCCGCCGGGGCTGGTGGTGTCGATGGCCTGGGTGAGCACGCGAAGGCCAATCTCGCGCTTGGCGAGATCTTCGGCCGTCTCCACGAGCTGCCGGACGGAGCGCGCCAGCCGGTCGAGCTTCCACACCACAAGGGAATCACCGGCGCGGATGTAATCTAGCGCGGCCCTCAATTCCGGTCGATCGCGCTGCGCGCCCGATGCCTTTTCGGTGAACACGCGTTCGCACCCGGCCGCATGGAGCGCGTCGATTTGTAGGGCAGGGGACTGATCCCTGGTGGAAACACGGGCGTAACCGACGAGCAAGGGCGTTCTCCGAGAACTCGACGCGAACTAGCCCGATTTCGAAGAAGGAAACAAGGTACGGTTTCGAGAGGCGAAATGGCCGCTGCGCGGCTGCTTGTAAACGCTCGCGCTAAATGGCGGCGTTCTGATCGCGCTATTTGTCAGTTGCCGGGTCCGATGACGAGGCAATCGCGCGCGGCCTGAACGATGTCAGCGGTGACCTCCTCGACGCGGTTGAGGGTCATGATCCGCCGCATCTGCGCGAACAGGCGCTCCATGAGCCGGAAGTTGCCGCGCGTGATGCGGATCACGGCTGCCTGCGCTTCGATCGCGTCGAGTTGGGCCGGGTCGAAGCTGATCCCGAAATCGCCGGCGTGGGTCGCGAGCAGCAGCCGCATTTCGGTCTCGGTAAGCGGTTTGAACTCGTGGACGAAGCCGATCCGCGAGTAGAGCTGGGCATAGCGGGCGAGGCGCTTCTCCAAGCCCGGCATACCCATCAGGATCAGCCCGAAGCCGTGGCGATCGGCCATGTCGCGGAGATGTTCGAGCGACTTTATGGTCAGGCGGTCGGCCTCGTCGACGATGACGAGGGGGCAGGCGATGCGGGCGGCGTCATGGGTGATTTCGTCCTGCGAGCCGCCCGCGACCGTCAGCCGGGCATAGCCCAGCTTAATGAGGTTGAGGCCCAACACCGCGTCGATCGTCTTGGGCGTGTTGCTGACCGACACGGTGTAGAAGACGGCGCGGCAGCGAGCGACCTTTTCGCCAAGGAGCGCGGCAATGGGACGGAGCGCGGCATATTCCCCCAGGTCGGGGAAGCTGGAAAACTCGCGCGCCGATCGCGTCTTTCCGACGCCCGGCCGGCCATGACACACGCCGATATAGCGGTAGTGCGCGCAGGCTTCGGCAAACTCGACGAACCGGGCATGGTCGCGGGTCGCCAGGAACGGCTGCTCGACCAGGAACTCAATCGTCAGCGGCGTAGAGCCGGAGCCCTCGGTAGGTGGTGGGCCGGGAAGCCGTATCCTCTTGGTCGCCATCGAAGGTCTCCGTGGGGGCAGGCACCTGCTTGTCGCGCTCCT
Organism: Afipia sp.; assembly: GCA_051653085.1. Classification (GTDB taxonomy): domain Bacteria; phylum Pseudomonadota; class Alphaproteobacteria; order Rhizobiales; family Xanthobacteraceae; genus Afipia. The sequence continues at coordinate 10,825 of JBOFVL010000007.1, forward strand.
TCGCGCCGCGCCGGGCGCGCTGGATCGCGCGCAACGACGGGTGCCCAGCGTGCTCGGAGCTGAGCGCACGGCAGACGAACCGGCCCTGGTCGTAGACGTGGATCTCGGTCAGGTCGCGGGGGTCATAGACCGCCTCGACCTGCTCGCCGACGAAGGCCGCGAGCGTGGGTTCGACATAGCGCCTGCCCATCAGACGGATGCCGTCGCGCAGCACTTTACGGGGCTTGGGCACGTGCACGAGCAGCATGTCGAGCTGTTCAAGGCTGTCGGGCATTGCGGGCAGGAACCCGCCCTTCTGCCAGCGCGTGATCGGCGGTTCGCCGGTGCTGCCATGCGGGCGACGATGATAGACGCCGCACACGAACGCCTCGAAGCGGGCGCGCAGCTCGTCGAGCGTGAGCACTGGCGCCGACAGCGGCTTGCCCGCGATCAGGTGGCCGGGCAGGTCGGGCAGGAACATGTCGTTGATGGTGCGGAACAGCCGCTCGATCTTGCCGCGCCCGCGAGGACGCCCCGGCAGCGAATGGATGAGGCGGATTTTGAGGGCGATGCACGCCTGCTCGATATGCTCGGAGATGAAATCCGAGCCGTTGTCGACGTAAAGCTGTTCGGGAATGCCGCTGACGATCCATTCGGGATTGGGCTTGCGCCAGATCGCCTGCCGCAAGGCGAGCGCCGTGTTGAGGGCACTGGGGGCATCGAGGCTGAGGAAGTAACCGGCGATGGCTCGGCTGTGATCGTCAACGATGACGGTCAGCCAAGGACGCACCGGGGTTCCGGCATCATCGAGCACGAGAATGTCGAGAACGGTATGATCGGCCTGCCACATCTCGTTCGAGGTCGCGGCTTCGCGCCGATGCACTAGCTCGTGCTGGTCGCGGTAGACGGCCGGATCGGAGGCTGCGGCGATCTGGCTTGCCGGTATCGCCCTGACGACACGCGCGACGGCCGCATAGCTGGGGGTTCGGTGTCCATGCGCGATGGCGAGTTCCTGCACCTTTCGGTGAATGGCGGCGACCGGGGGTCGCGGGCGCTTGGTGGCGAGAGTGCGGGTCAGTTCGACCAGATGTTCCGGCAGGTGCAGCCTGCCCCGATCGTTGCGCGGCAGACGCGCGAGACCGGCAAGTCCTTCGGCACGGTAGCGCCCGAGCCAGCGCTGCAACGTCCGCTCGCTCAGCGTGCCGGTGCGGGCGAGGTCCGCGAGCGGGATGCCATCGGCGAGGTGCGGTTCAAGGACGCGGTAGCGCTCGATCGCCAGCGGCGGGACAAGCGCCGGATGCGTCACCGCCGACGGTCCGTGTCGCAGGTAAGGAAAACGGAGATTTGCCTGCCCATCGCCATGCGAGTCCGCTCGCGTTGCCAAACCGGCCTGTTCGACGTAAATCTACCCGGTAAAGAAAACTAGGGCAACATAGACCTGCCGATGACGACTTTCTTCCCAAACCGCGCCCGATCGGGGCGCCACCGGCCCTACGCATGAAAATCGGTTACGCCCGCGTATCGACCGCCGAGCAGAACCTGGACCTCCAGCGTGATGCGCTGAAGGCTGCCGGCTGCGAGAAGGTCATCACCGACAAGGCCTCCGGGGCGACTGCCGCTCGCCCTGGATTGGAAAAGGTGAAGGAGCTGCTTCGCGCCGGCGACACACTGGTGGTCTGGCGCCTCGACAGGCTCGGCCGCTCGCTCCGTGATCTGATCGGATGGATGACCTACCTCGACGAGGAAAAGGTCGGGCTGCTGAGCCTGCACGAGGCGATCGACACGACCACCACGTCGGGCAAGCTTACCTTCCACCTGTTCGGGGCATTGGCGGAGTTCGAGCGCAACCTGATCCGCGAGCGGACCCAGGCCGGTCTCACCGCAGCCCGCGCTCGCGGCAAGAAGGGTGGCCGGCCGGCCGCACTCGGCAAGGACAAGCGCGACCTGCCCGTCAGGCTCTACCACGAGAACACGATGCCGATCGCCAAGATTTGCTCGATGCTCGGCATCTCCAAGCCAAAACTCTACGCCTATGTGCGATCGGCCGAGACCAAGCCGGTAGCCGCGTAGCGACGCTCGCCGACAAATAGCGCGATCAGAATGCCGCCACTTAGCGCGAGCGTTTACAGCTGCTCACGCGTGTTGCACCAGCGTCCCCGGCAATCGTTCGTTTACGAGAGATTGAAGACATTACCAGACGTTTTAACTGTCGGGTAAATCCCCTTAGAGACCCTGTTCAGCCGTCATCGCCGCCCCGCCAGCCCGAGCCATCATGGTTGGGGTCGGCACCCAGACTTGGCGGGAGACCGGTGTCCCGCGCGGTCCCGGCGAAACGGTGACGCGCCACTCAAAATGTCCCGCAACCTCCGAACGGTCGGCCGCCGCTTGCACCTCCGAAGGCGTCGACGATATCCATACCCGCCGCGGCGCGACAATCGGTGCCCGCGGCCCCGGTCGCTGATTGACGATGCGCCATTCGTAATGTCCGGCGCCCGACATTGTGGTGGCGGCCTGGGCGTTGGTCATGCCGACGATAGCGGCGATCCCCGCAAAGGTGGCGGCGAGATAACGATTCATGGGCTTGGTCCTTCAATCTGAGCGTTGTTGCCAAAGCATATGTGCTGGCTGGCAGTCCGCGCATTTTGCCCGCTTGGTTACAAGTTGGGCGATCACGCACTGCTGCATCGGAAATTGCTGAAGATCGGCGGCGCGTGAGGGCGTAACGGTTGAGCCGCGTATAACGAATGTAGTTGCAGCATCTCGGAACGAGGGGGGAATCTACTCAATGGCGTCTTCCAATCAGCGGAATGCATGGTGAATCCCTCGCACAGTCGGCTGAGGCCGATGCCCCCGCGCATCATCATCCTGGCCGTGACGACCGTGCTTGCGGGTTGCACGACCTTCGATCCGGGCAGGGATCATGTGGCGATCGAGAAGTTGCTTGCGGATCGCGGCGCGCCGTCGCTGGGCTGGGAGCAAAACGACCAGGGCGAACAGGAGACACAGGCCCAGCAATCGGTCGCCGCCCAACCGATGACGGCGGATTTGGCCGTCAAGACTGCCATGCTCAGGAGTCCGCGCCTCCAGCAGATTTATGGCGAGCTCGGACTGGCTCGGGCCGATGTTCTCGACGCCGTCCAGGTCGCCAATCCGCGCATCAGCCTGTCGAGCCTGGCGCTCGCGGGCGGGCCGGGATCGCAATTCGTGTTCGGCGTCGCCGAGCCTCTGGTCGATTTGTTGACCTTGCCAGCCAAGGCGCGGCTCGCCCGTCTCGACTACGAACGCGCCCGGTACGAGGTGGCGGCGTCGATCCTGGGCGTCAGTCTCGACGTCGAGGCGGCGTGGTATCGCTATGTCGGAGCGCAGCAGGTTGCCGAGATGCGGGCGGCGGTCGCGGATGGCTTGCAGGTTTCGGCAGACCTCGCCCAGCGCTTTTACGACGCGGGCAACATCACGGAATTGCAGCTCAACCGCGAAAAGGCCGCCGCCAGCCAGGCGCGTATCGAGGCGACCCGCGCCGCCGTCGCCGGCAAGATGGCGCGTCTCGAACTCAACAATGCGATCGGATTGCGGGGAGCGGAGGCGGATTGGAAAAGCGACACCGTGCTGCCGCTGCCCCTCGCCCACGAGGATGACGTAAGCGAGTTGCAACGCCTCGCGCAGTCGAGCAGCCTGGAATTGCTCGCCGCGCAGAAGGGCGCTGTCGTCGCCGCCGGGGCGGCGCGGATCACGCGCAGCTTCCGCCTCCTTGGGGCCACCACGGTCGGTTACGACCGCGAGCGCGAGGTCGACCGCTCGGTCATCCGGGGACCGACGCTCGACATCGAGCTGCCGATCTTTAACCAAGGCGGAGCTCGGGTCGCACGAACCGAAGCGCGTCTACGGATCGCGCGCGCGCGCCTGGCGCAACTTGCGCTCGCGTCCGGGAATGCGGTTGGGCTGGGCGCGGAACGCGTACGCGTGCTCAGCGAAGTGGTGGGCCTGTATCGCACGGCCTTGGTGCCGCAGCGTGAAATCGTGACCCGTCAAAGCCAGCTCGAACAGAATTTCGCGCTGATCGGCGAGTTCGAGGTGCTTCAGGCCAAGGCGCAGGAATACGAAGCCTATCAAGGGTTCCTCGAAGCGGTTCGGGATTACTGGCTCGCGCGCGTCGATCTGATGCGTTTGGTGGGGAACAGGCTGCCGAGTGATGCGGAAGCCAGGCAGAACACGCCGACCGTTTCCGAGATACTGACGCCGCCTGCCGCCCCGGCGATGGATCACTCGATGCATGGCGGCCACCATGGCGGGGGAGCGCCGCCGCCGGCAGGTCCGGCACCGTCTGGGTCGCCCGCGCCGCCTCCGGCCATGCCTGGGATGGTTCACGATCATGTGCCAACGCCGGACGCCAGCCCTCCTCCTTCGCCACCGCCCGCTCCGACGCCTGAACACCAACATCATGGAGCCGGCCAATGACCATCCATCGTCGTGACATCCTCAAGACGGGTGCCGCCGCAGCACTGGGGTCAGCGTTGACCGCGCGTGCCGCCGCACAGGATCATTCCATGCATGGCGGCATGGCGATGGGCCCGATGCCCATGCCGGCGGCCGAGCCTGTGGGCGTGGCGCCCGCCGTGCCGCGCGATCCGCGCTACGTGCCCGTCCGCACGCTCAACGGCTGGACGCTGCCGTGGCGGTTGAATGCCGGGGTCAAGGAGTTCCACCTTGTCGCCGAAGAGGTAAAGCATGAATTCGCGCCCGGATCGAAGGCAACCTGCTGGGGCTACAACGGTGGCACGCCCGGGCCGACCATCGAGGCCGTGGAAGGCGACCGGGTAAGGATTTTCGTCACCAACCGGCTGGGCGAGCATACGTCCGTCCACTGGCATGGGCTGATCCTTCCCTCCGGCATGGATGGCGTCGGCGGGATGACCCAGCCGCACATTCAGCCCGGCGAAACCTATGTCTACGAGTTCACGCTGCGCCAGCACGGCACGCATATGTATCATCCGCACGCCGACGAGATGACCCAGATGGCCTATGGCATGATGGGCCTGTTCATCATCCATCCGCGCGGCGGGGAGATCGTGCCGGTCGATCGCGATTACGCCTTCCTTTTGCACAATTGGGCGCTGAAACCCGGAACCTGGCGCCCGGACCCCTCGATCATGGTCGAGTTCGACCAGTGGACCTTCAACTCCAAGATGTTCCCGGCGATCGATCCGATCGTCGCGCGCACCGGCGAGCGTGTGCGCATCCGGGCCGGCAACCTGTCGATGTGGAACCATCCGATCCACCTTCATGGCGTCGAGTTCGAGGTGACGGGTTCCGATGGCGGGCGCTGGCCGCGCGAGCGCTGGCGGCGGGAGGTCACCGAACTGGTGTCGGTCGGGCAGATGCGCGACATCGAGTTTACCGCGGTCGCCGGCGACTGGGCTTTCCACTGCCATATGGCCCACCACACCATGAACGCGATGGGCCACGGCATCCCCAACCAGACCGGCGTTGATCAATCCGGTGTAGAGGCGCGGATTCGCAAGGTGTCGCCAAATTTCCTGCCGATGATGCGCTACGGCATGGCGGAGCACCAGGAACACACCGACGGCGGACATCAAGGTCCGGTCAACACGACGCCGATGATGGGCGGCAAGGGCCAGTTCGGGAATATGGAAATGGGCGGCATGTTCACGGTCGTGAAGGTGCGCGACGATATCGCGCGGGGCGATTTTACCGATCCCGGCTGGTATCGCCATCCGGCGGGAACGGTCGCAAAACGAGTCAGCGCAGACCCTGACTTCGGTTCTCCGCCGCGCCGTCAAGTGTAGCGGTTACGAAGCCCGGAATTGCACGCCTACTGGTGATTACCGCCAACCTTAATCGTGCATCGCACCGTCTCGCGCGCTCGAACCGCGGCCTTGCTGCACCCCTCGATCGTTTCGCGATTGGCCGTCACGATCCTGTCGCCGGCGACGATCGCGCGGAACGCGGTCGGGCTCGCGCTCTGCATCAAGCGCTGCCCCGCCTCCCAACGCGGCAAGTCTAACGACCGCGCCGCTATGCGCTCGGGCCATTGCCAGCTCGCCGGCGCGACCTCGCGCGCGACCAGGCCGGGCACTATCGCCCATGCGATGATGCCGATCGCGACCCCGCCCAGCCCGAACCATAGCTGCCGATTCTTCTGGTCGGCTCGCGTCCATGCGGACCCGGCGACGGCGCGAAGCTCGGCCATGACGCGGGCCTTGTCCTCGCCCGCCCTGGCGAGCGCTGCCTGATCCTCGCGCCGGGCCGCGTTACCCGCCGCCACGATCCGCTGCGCCATTTGCTCGGGCGTCATCGCCAGCGCCGGACTCCGGGCGATCACGTCGTTGATGACCGCGATCCGGTCGGCCGTGGCGTCCACGCCCTGCTGCATCCGCCCCAACGTCTCGGTATAATCGGGCACGTCGATCGCGCCGCGCTCGGCCGCCAAGCCCTCCACGGCGCGGCGCAACAGCGCCAGCTCGCCACGCATGGCCTCGAAAGCCTCGGCCGCGTCTGCTCCCTGGCTGTCGTCCTCGTCCGCCACCCATCCCCCTTACCGGCTCATGCCACGCTCGCGATCACGCCCGATCGCGACCGACTGCGCCAGTTCCTGCCCGATCGACCGGCCCCGCTCCATGCTCAACGCCAGCTCGGGGGCGCGACGCCGCAACACGGATTCGAGTTGCGGATCGCGGTGCAACCCGCCCGCCATGCTCTCCATGCGCTTCCCCAGCTTCTCCGCGCCGGCACGATCGCCGGCACGCTCCATGCTGGCGCGCGCCTCCTTCATGGGGTCGGTTCCGGCTGAGGGCGAAATGACACCCTAAGAGCCCGATCCGAAATTAAGTTGAGTGGTATCAGCGGGTTAGCTTGACGCTTGCCGCAGTCGTTGATTCAGGGGTTTTGCAACAAACTTCCGGAGATCAACGATGTGGACCGATACCACTCGGGCGCAATATGCCCGCGCGGGACTGACTTTGCCAAGCGATTTGACCGATGCCGAATGGTCGGTGCTCGAACCTTTCTTGCCGCCACCCTCCCACGTAGGCCGTCCGCGCAAATGGCCGCTGCGACGGATCGTCGAGGCGATCCTGTATCTGCTGCGTGGGGGGCTGCCGTGGCGAATGCTGCCGCCCTGCTTTCCGCCGGTCTCGACGGTTCGGCGCTGGTTTTACCTGTGGCGCGATAACAAACTGTGGCTCTCGCTCAATCATACCCTGCTGTTGATGGCGCGTGAAGCGACAGGCCGCGAGGCTTCGCCCAGTGCTGGCGTGATCGATAGTCAGAGCGTGAAAACAACGGAAAGTGGCGGCCCTCGCGGCTTTGACGCGGGCAAAAAAATCAAGGGGCGCAAGCGCCACATCCTCACCGACACCGAGGGCCATTTGGTTCATGCGGTGATCCATACCGCCGACATTCAGGACCGCGACGGCGCGCCGCTGGTCCTGCGTGAAATCATCCACCGCTTTCCATGGCTGCGCCATGTCTTTGCCGATGGCGGCTATGCTGGCGACAAGCTCAGGGAAGCCCTCCGGCGTACCGGCAAATGGACTGTCGAGATCGTCAAGCGATCCGATGTTGCAAAAGGCTTCGTGGTTCTTCCGCGCCGCTGGGTCGTCGAGCGAACACTGGCTTGGCTGAACCGCAACCGTCGGCTCGCCAAGGACTTTGAACAGACCATCGCATCGGCAACTGCGTGGCTGTTCATAGCTTCCATCCAGCTATTCGCGCGTCGCATCGCAAGACTATGAAATTTCATCGGATAATTATGAATCAGGCTCTAAGGGAATAGCTGTCCTTGCCGTCGCCGCGGCTGCCATTGATCACAAACTGCGTCACTCTCGATGGATAGAACATTCCGTCAGCCACCTTGCAGGCATGACGTTGACCGCTGCCCTCAAAGGTATGCGATAGAAGTTCATCGTTCGATAGCTCCATGCATATGGCACGCAGTGCTTCATGACGGCGGTATGCAGGAAGAACTGAAATTCTTCCGGGGCATGCCGGACCGATTCTAAAAACGAGTGTTGGGTTTGCCGGTCAGCACCGAACTCGTTCAACGCCTTCAATCTCAGATTATCCGCATAAGCTCCGACTGAGAGTAGAGAGCCCGCCAGCGCCACCGCTACAAAAATGGGGCCTCGAACGATCGAAAACCGAGCCGGTATCAAAAAGCTGGTCGCTCCGACCGCGAAGCAAGCGGATACGATCCAGAGCCAGTGAGGCGCGCCCAGTCTATCTGACCAGATCGTCGCGAGGAATACTGGCTTCAGCAAGCTACCGAAGACGAAGCCTGCAATCGCCAGGTACGTAATGCATCCAAGCGCGGCGGTCTTCATCCTGTGCTTTCGTCCGACATCCGGCGCGACGCTCATGCCGCCACCTCGACCTTGTGATCCATGTCCGCCCTGGAGCGTCCGACGATTGCGGCGACAGTATTCTTGCTGAGGCCGAGGTCCCGGGCTATCCAGCGATAGCTGCGCCCCTCGGCAACAAGGGCTAGCACCTTGGGGGCAAGCCGATCCGACTTCGGGCGGACGCCGGTCTGCCGCCCGAGTTTCCGACCCCGCGCCCGTGCCGCGGCGAGGCCGGAGCGAACCCGCTCGCTGAGCATGTCGCGCTCGAACTGCGCAATGCCTGCGAGCATCGTCGCCATCATACGACCGTGCGGCGTATCGACCTCGAAGGTCATGCCGCTCATCGCGACCACCGACACGCGCCAGCCCGACAGCCGGTTGAGCGTATCGAGCAGGTCCTGCGTCGAGCGCCCCCAACGACTGAGTTCGGTGACAAGGATCGCATCAATGTGGCGCGCCTGGGCCAGCTTCATCACTTCGGCACGTGCCGATCGGTTGGCCTTCATCCCCGAGGCGGTTTCTCGAAAGACCTCGACCACCTCATAGCCGCCACGCTCGGCAAAACCGGCGAGGTCGCGAAGCTGCCGCTCGCACGACTGGTCGGCTGTCGAGACCCTGGCGTAGATGGCGGCGCGCTGTCCCAATTGAACCCTTCTGGAATTAGGCCTCGAAAAGCCTTGATCTGCGTGGGGTCAGTGTTGTCCAAAACAGACTTCTGTTCAATAGGGACAAGCCGTGCATGCCGAGACGCCATATCCTCAGCGCCCGACAGCGTTCGGCCCTACTCGACCTGCCGACTGACGAAGCGGCGCTGCTGCGGCATTATATTCTGGCAGCCGATGACCTGATCCATATCGACCGGCGGCGCCGACCGGAGAACCGCATCGGGTTCGCCCTGCAGTTGTGTGCGCTGCGATATCCAGGTCGGACGCTTGCTCCCGGCGAACTGATCCCCCACGCCGTGTCCGCCTTTCTAGGTGCCCAGCTTGGCATCGCTGGCGACACGCTCGCGTCCTATGCCGTTCGACGCCAAACCCGGCACCAGCACATGGAGGCGCTGCGCCGCATCTACGGATACAGGATGTTCCCCGGACAGGGACCGCATGCCAGGGCGTTCCGGGATTGGCTTCTCGCCGAAGCCGAGCAGGCACGCTCAAACGACGACCTTGCCCGGCGCTTCATTGCCCGCTGCCGTGAAACCATGACCATCCTGCCAGCGATCACGACAATCGAGCGGTTGTGCGCGGACGCGCTCGTCGCCGCCGAACGCCAGATCGAGAAGCGGATCGCAGCCCGTCTCGATCCCGTCGCCTGTGATGGGCTCGACCGACTGACTACCGAGATGCTGCCGGGGGCGATCAGCCGCTTCATCTGGCTGCGCCGGATTGAGCCGGGCAACAACTCCGCCGCGGCGAACCGGCTGCTCGACCGGCTCGAGTTCCTGCGCGCGATGAACCTCAATGATGGTTTACTTGCCGGTGTTCCACCGCATCGCGTCGCCCGGCTACGCCGGCAGGGCGAGCGCTACTTCGCCGATGGCCTGCGCGATCTCGGCGCCGATCGGCGCCGCGCTATCATGGCGGTTTGCGTCATTGAATGGGCCACTGCGACGGCGGATGCGGTGATCGAAACACATGACCGGATCGTTGGCCGCACCTGGCGCGACGCGAAGCAACTGCATGACG
>JBOFVL010000008.1:0-65306 GCA_051653085.1 Afipia sp.
TGCGGATTCCGCTCGATGTCGCCCAGCATTCCGAGATGATCTCGCCCACCATTCCGATTTGAAGTCGCCCACCCATTCCGAGATGATGTCGCCCACCATTCCGGGATGATGTCGCCCGGGTGACGAGGCCTCTTCTGGCTCCCATAGGTCAACCCTTTCGGCTTTGCGAAGGGGGACCCTGGATGCCGACGGAGAGGCTTGCGATGCGCCGTGTGCGCGATGTGATCAGGATGAAGGCGGCCGGTCTGCCGAGCCGCGAGATTGCGCGACGGGTAGGAGCGGCGCCCTCGACGGTGCGGCTGGCGATCCGGCGGTTCGAGGCCGCGGGTCTGACCTGGCCGTTGCCCGACGAGCTCACGGACGCGGCCCTGGAACTCCGCCTGTTCGCCAAGACCGGCAATGGCAACCGGCAGGGTCACCGCCGCATCGCCGAACCTGATTGGACGACCGTGCACCGCGAGCTCAAGCGCAAGCACGTGACGCTGTCGATCCTGTGGGAGGAGTACATCGCCGCCGAACCCGACGGATACCGGTACTCGCGCTTCTGTGAGCTTTACCGCGCCTGGGAGGGCCGCCTGTCGGTGACGATGCGCCAGGCGCACGCAGCCGGCGACAAGCTGTTCGTCGACTATGCCGGCGACGGCGTGCCGGTGGTGGTCGATCGTCTCACCGGTGAGCGCAGAATGGCGCAGATCTTCGTCGCCGTGCTCGGCGCCTCGAGCTTTACCTACGCGCAGGCGACGTGGACGCAGGGGCTCGCCGACTGGATCAGCGCTCATGTTGGCGCCTTCGCGGCGATCGGCGGCATACCGGCGCTGCTGGTGCCTGACAACACCAAGGTCGCGGTCATCAAGGCGAGCCTGTACGACCCGCAGATCAATCGGACCTATGCGGAGATGGCGGCGCATTACGGCACCGCCATATTGCCGGCCCGGCCGCGCAAGCCGCGCGACAAGGCCAAGGTCGAGCAAGCCGTCCTGATCGTCGAGCGCTGGCTGCTCGGCCGCCTGCGTCATCGCACCTTCTACAGCCTGGCCGAGGTCAATGCGGCGATCGGCGAGCTGCTCACCAGGCTCAACGAGGAGCGGCCGATCCGGCGGCTCGGCGTGACGCGCCGCCGGCTGCTTGAGGAGGTCGATCGGCCGGCGCTCAAGCCATTGCCGGCGAGCCCCTACGTACTCGCCGAATGGCGGATCCGCCGCGTCAGCCTCGATTACCACGTCGAGGTGGAGAAGCATTACTACAGCGTCCCGCATCGCTTTGTGCGCGCCGAGGTCGAGGTGCGGTTCACTGCCCGCACCGTAGAGATCTTCCACAAGGGCGAGCGGATCGCCGCGCATCAGCGCATGAGCGGTAATCACAAACACACCACCGTGCCGGAGCACATGGCCTCCAGCCATCGGCGCTACGCCGGCTGGACCATCGCGCGCATCCGACAGGACGCTGCCGCGATCGGGCCGGCGACCAGCGCTTTGTGCGACCTCATTCTCGACGAGCGCTCGCACCCCGAGCAAGGCTTCCGCGCCTGCCTCGGCATCCTCAGGCTCGCCGGCTCCTATGGGCGCGGACGGCTGGACGCCGCGGCTGCGCGGGCGATCGACATCGGCGCGCGCACCTACGGCTCGGTCAAATCGATCCTCGCCAACAATCTCGATCGGCGTCCCGCTCATCAGCGCTCCGCGGACGATGCGCCGATCCTGCATGCCAACATCCGCGGACCGCGCTACTACAACTAGGAGACCATCCCTTGCTCACCCATCCGACCCTCGACCGCCTCAACGCCCTCGGCCTCCACGGCATGGCCAATGCCTTCGTCGATATCGAAGCAACCGGCGAGGCCGCAAGCCTCGGTCACGCCGAATGGCTCGCGCTGCTGCTCGAACGTGAAGCATCACTGCGCCACGATAAGCGGCTCGCCACCCGCCTGCGCTATGCGAAGCTGCGTCAGCAAGCGTGCGTCGAGGACATCGACTACCGCACCCCGCGCGGCCTCGACCGCCCGCTGTTCGCCAAGCTTGTCGAGGGCCGCTGGATCGATGACCATGCCAACCTGCTGATCTGCGGCCCGGCCGGCGTCGGCAAGAGCTGGCTCGCCTCGGCGCTCGGCCACAAGGCCTGCCGTGACAATCGCTCCGTGCTCTATCAACGTGTTCCGCGGCTGTTCGATGACCTCGCTCTCGCGCGCGGCGACGGTCGCCATCCGCGCCTATTGCGCGGGCTCGGCCGTGTCGATCTGCTGATCCTCGATGACTGGGGGCTCGAGCCGCTCGACGCTGGTGCCCGTCACGACCTCCTGGAAATCCTCGAAGATCGCTATGGTCATCGTTCCACCATCGTCACCAGCCAGCTCCCCGTGGACCAGTGGCATGTGCTCATTGGAGATCCTACCTATGCCGACGCCGTGCTCGATCGCCTCGTCCACAATGCCCATCGGCTCGACCTTACTGGCGAGAGCCTGCGCCGAACCCGGCAATCCGCCCGAAAGACCTGAGCCCGTGACGCTGTGGACATGCCGCTGCGCTTGGACAACGCCAAGGCGTTGCCCACATGCCCACAGCAAACGCAACAGAAACACAACAAGCTCAAGCCGCGATTCCAGTTGACCGTGCGGCTTGCCCAATGCCAGAGAACCTCAGCAGCTAGAACGCCTCGCCCCCGGGCGAGATCAAATCGGAGAGGTGGGCGACATCGTCTCGGAATCCCCGGGCGACTTCATATCGGTACACCCGGGCGACTTCGTCGGAATCCGCATCCAGCCCTTCAAGTGGCGTTTGGTGTGCGCGATCTCCTGCAGCACCGGCAGGATTTCGGTCAGCCTCACCTCGCTCTCGGGCTTACGGAAATCCGCATAAAGAGCCGCGATGATGTCCGTCTCGCGCCGCTGCAGGACTTCCCTCAGCCGGTTCAGCGCCGCGATGCGTGCCTTGCGGTCGAAATCCGAGCGACGCGCCCAGCCCGCCTCCCGTTGCTTCGCAAAAACATCCGCAACGGTAGATCTGGTATCCACCAATGGAATGTCGTTCGGATCGGCGTGAATATTCACAATGACCTCCATGGCGGGCCTGATCGGCCCGATACCCTTTGCCAACACGAGTTGACTAGGTTTCCTGGCAAAGCGCGTAATCTTTCTTGGTGGCGCCGCACTCCGGGCAACACCAATCCTCGGGAATCTCTTCGAACCGGGTTCCTGCAGCGATGCCCCCGGAAGGGTCGCCGAGTGCCTCGTCGTAGATATGCCCGCAGGTGATGCAGACCCATTTCACAAAGGGCTTGTTTTCGGCAAAGCCGGGCTCGCTTTGCAGGCTGAACAATTGGGGGGGCAAAGCCTCCGCGGCCTGCGGTACGGCGGCCATCCGCGCCGCCGGTTTCGACATCGGGCTGGCGGGCTTTTCGATAACGGCCGTGTCGGTGACCGGGACCGCGCTACGTGCCGTCCCGGCAAACTCGACGGCCTGAGTGGCCGGCGTCGTAGCGGCCGGCGCTTCGCCGATCAATTCGAAGTCGACCTTGTCGCGCACTGCGCAATCGGGGCAAGCCCATTCGTCGGGCACGTTGGCCCAAGCAGTGCCTGCGGGAAATCCTTCATGCGGATGGCCCAGCGTTTCGTCATAGGTGTATTTACAACCAGGACACTGGTACTTGGCCATGTTCCTTTTTCCTCCTTTTCCGCCGATCTGACATTGCTGGGCCGAATGGCAGCTATCCCTGGTTTTTTCCGTAATCGGCGCGCAACCTCTGCCCTATCGCACGGCCTGACCGCCCCACATGGCCAGCCGCTGGCCGCCCGACGATTGAAACGAGTCGAGTGGCTCAGGGCTGTGGTGTCGGGTGTCCGCATCGTTTGGCAAGCGAGAGCGGTGCGGAAGTTGGCGGTTTACTCGGCAGCAACCAAGCCGGGCTTTGCGTCGGTGCCGACCGTACCAAACTTGCGTTCGTAAAGCGCGTGCTTGCCATCCTCGATCTGGATCTTGCTCAGATCGCCATGGGCCCAATCTACCACGCGCGAGTCCATGGCCGACCTGAACCAACTTGGGATCAACGCGATGAAGAACATGCCCGGATAGCCCGAGGGCAGCGTCGGCAGATCCTTGAAGTCGCGCAGCGATTGGTAGGACCGCGTCGGATGCGCGTGGTGATCCGAGTGGCGCTGCAAATGGAACAAGATCAGGTTCGACACGATGTGGTTCGAGTTCCACGAGTGGTGCGGTTTCTGGTGCTCGTAGCGGCCATTGGGCAGTTTTTCACGCAGCAGGCCATAATGCTCAATGTAGTTGGCGCTAGTCAGCTGCCACCACCCGAACGCCATTTGGATCGGAAGGAAGACCAGCATCAGGGGGCCGAAGAAGGCAAGCAGACCCGCATAGAGCGCGAAGGTAATCAGCATCGGCTGCAGAATTTCGTTCTCTATGCTCCAAACGCTCTTGCCCCGGCGCGACAGACGTTCTTCTTCAAGGGCCCATGCGCGGCGGAAGGCACCGGGTATCTCGCGGGTGGAGAATTTGTAGATGCTTTCGCCCATACGTGAGGTCGCGGGATCCATCGGGGTGGCAACGTCGCGGTGATGGCCCTTGTTGTGCTCGATGAAGAAATGGCCGTAACCCGCAACCGCAAGCACCAGCTTGGCCAGCCAGCGGTCAAAAGTCTCCTTCTTGTGCCCAAGCTCATGCCCAGTGTTCAGCGCGAGGCCGTTCACGATTCCTAGCGAGAGCGCCAAGGTTATGATTTCGAGCCAAGACATCGCATGGGTACTGACCCACCAGGCCGCTACAATCAGGGCTGCGTAATGGATCGGCACGGTCAGATAGGTCAGGACGCGGTAGTATCGGTCCTTCTCAAGCATCTCGACGGCCTCTTCCGGCGGGTTGTTGAAATCCTCGCCGAACATGGCGTCCAGAAGCGGCACCATCGCGTACCAGACGATCAGGACCAAGGCGTACCAGATGCTCCATCCGGTCTGCGCTACCAGCCAGAGCCCGATCATTGGCGTCGCCGGCCACAGGGTGGACAGCATCCAAAGATAGCGCTTACGGTCGATGTAGCCTAAGATTGAAACAGACTGATCTGGCGTATTGATCATTCGGCATGTCCTCCCCTTGACCCCACCATTCGTCGCGCGGCAGGTGACACCAGTACGCCCATCCCGATTCCGAGCGAGCGGAGGAAGCGGAGATCATTGGGCCGGGACTCACAACTACACTTAAGTGTAGTTCCCGATTGGGGTATCCTATAGCTATCTGCGCTGCCTTGAGACGCCCATGATCAGGGGTACCTGCGACGAGCCGACATATCCGGGACGGCTGCGTGCCGTCCGCATTTCCGCGCGTCTGGGGACAATCGCCAGGCGCTGTATCGCGCGGCCCCGATTTACGTTTTCAGGCCAACCGGAGACCCGGACACTGATCTTGCGCGCAACGCAGGGTTATGGAAAATCGGTCGTTCTGGCGCAGAACTGGTTGGCCTTCAGGGCTGCTGGAAACAACGCAGCCTGGGTGTCTTTGCGCGACGGATACGAAACGGAAGGCGCGCTGGCGGAGGCCATCTACGGCCAACTGCTCGACGCAGCGTCCCGCGAAGGCCGAGCGGTCCCGGCGGATCTGGCCGAGTTAGTGGCCACGCTATGGGAAGAATTCGGCGCTGAGCGACCGGCCAATGTAATCTGCATCGACGACATCGAACACGCACCCGCCCTGCTGCACGCACTGGAAACCTTCGTGCTGGAAACCCCGCCGAATGTCCGATTCGCTATCGCCGGGGATACCCGGCGCGGTTTTGCCCGGCTGGGGCTGGAAAGCGGAGTGCGGGAGGTCCATGCCCGCGATCTGGCCTTCACCTTGGACGATGCCGAAACGTTTTTGCGGGCGCACCCGGTCGCCAACGTAACAGCACAGCAGATGATCGCCGAGACGCAGGGCTGGCCCGCGCTCTGCCACATCATGTGCCGGACCGAATTGCCGGTCCGGCCCGCGGTAAACTGGCCCGAAACGGTGACCTTCCTCCATGAGGAGATCGAGAGACGCCTGTCGCGTCGGCAGCTTGAGTTCGTTGAAAACGCAGCGATGATCGACCCGATTTCGGCGGAAAGCTACAATTACGCCTACAAGTCCACCAACGCCGACGCGCTGATCAGGGAGATCGACCTCGATCACCTGCTGTTTCGCCCCGCCGAAAATGACTCAACGCTGTTCTCGCTGCACCCGGTTCTCCGCGATTACCTTCAGCATCGGTTTCTGGTGCGCAGTGCTGAGCGAAAATCCTATGTCCTGAAACGTGCGGCCTTCTGGCACTGGCGGAGGCGCGAGTTCCAGAAGGCGGTAAACCTTGCGCTGCGGGCGGGCGACCACCGCTGGGCGCTGGGGCTGAGTGAGGACATCATGCTCGATCTCGCCCTGCGCCAAGGCGAGATCGAGGCGTTGCGCGAATGGCTGGGCCGGTTCCCAACCCGCGAGTTGCGCAAGCATCCGATCATCTGCCTCAGCTACGCTTGGACGATGTATTTCAGCCAACAGGCCGACAAGGCCGAAAGGCTGCTGGGCTATCTGCCCGCCCCGCGCGCGTCGTCCGGTGCGCATCCTGACCGCGGCTGGCTGCAACTGGTCCGCGCGATCGGTGCTGCGACCCATGACGAACTGGAGTTGAGCGAGCGGCTGTGCAACGATTGGATCAGTAACTTTGGCGACGATAATGCCGTCGGCAAGGGTGCGGCACTCACCTGTCTGGCCTTCATGCTAGCGAGTGAATACCGGTTTGACGAACTGAAGCAGGCGCTAGTCATGGCCCATTCAGTCAACAGCGCCGCGCACCAACACTATGCCTTTGGCTGGCTTTATGCGGCCGAGATTCAGGCAGCCCTCGCCAGGGGCGACATGCGCACGGCGCTGCAACTTATCGATACCGCCCGCAATGACAGCGACGTTCAGGTGACGCGCACATCCTTCTCGTCAAAGCTGCTGATCGCCCTGGAACTTGACGTGCTGTTCGAACTGGGGCGGCTGGATATCGCCGAGCACTCTGTCGCCGGGTTGCTTGACTTTGTCGCCAACTACGGCGTTACCGACGTGTTCTACGGGGTCAGCCGCGTCATCGCGACCTGGCATCGGGCCAATGGCAATCTCAGGGGCGCCGCGGCATTGCTGGAACGGGCACGCGCCCTTGCGGGGGAAAGGGCACTGCCGCGACTGGGAATGCTGATCGAGTTGGAACTTGCCGAATTGGCCCTGTTAAGCGGCGCGCGGGATATCGACTACCTGCTGCCGCGTGACTCTAGTGAGGTCCTGACCGGGCCCCATGCAAGACCCCTGCGTGCCCAAATATCGCTGTTGCGCGCGATGGAAGCCATCCCCAAGGGGCAGCACAGCCTCGCCCTCCGCAACGCCGAGGCGGCTGCCAAGATCGCGCGGTCGATCGGTGCTGGTCGATTGGAAGTGCGCGCGCTGATGTGCGAAGCTGGGGCCCACGCCGCCGCCGGGGCGCTGACGCCCGCGCGACGAAAGGCGGTCAATGCCTTCGAACTCATCAAGCAGTTGGGATGCTACCGGACCGGGCTAGACACGCGGGATCTGTTGCTCGCCTTGGCCCCGGTATCCGCCGATGCCTTTGTCACGTTCGATTTCGACGGGATCGCCAAGCCAAGGCCAAGGACTGAGCGGCCCTCGTTCCCCCTCGAGCTTACCACGCTGTCCGTCCGGCAGATCAGCGTCCTGCGGCTTGCCCGCGATGGACTTTCGAACAAGCGGATCGCTGACCAACTCCTGGTCAGCGAAGACACGGTGAAATGGCATATGCGCAGGATTTTCGCTGACCTGAAAGCACGCAACCGCGTGCAGGCCATCAGCGAGGCCGAGCGTCGCAATCTGATCTGACGGGGTATTTCCGGCTTTAGCCTGAAAAGAAAAGATGAGTGGCTCGCCCTTGATACGCCCTGGTCGGCTCCCTCGATGTTTAGCAGCCGGAGAACACGACAGCGTACAATCGCTCGTGAGATGAGTTTGCCTTATAACTAAAGTCGCTTCGCCCGCAGCCCCTGGTCTCGACACGGAAGATGGTTACATGAGCGCAATCGGCTTTCAGCTTCCCGAAGACGTGGTTGCGGTGCGCGATGGGGTCATGCGGTTTGTCGAAGCCGAGGTTCTCCCGCGCCTGGAGCGCAACCACGCGTTGTTCAATGATCCGCGCCTCACCTATGCTGCCGACGGGCGTTATGCGCCGGAGGTGCGCGCGCTAATCCGCGAGGTGCGCATGGCGTCCGCCGCGGCAGGTTACTACGCGATGTGTGCGCCAGCCGCGATTGGCGGCGGCGGGCTCGGACATCTTGCCTATTACGTCGCCTGGGAGGCCGTCTACCGACGAATCGGCGGCCATTCGATCCTGACGCCCTGGGTGATCGCTCATTGGGCCTTTGGGCCGAGCGCAATGCTGACGCAAGCGACACCGGAGGCGCAGGCGCGCTGTCTCGACGCAATGATCACGGGACGCACCTCGATGTGTTTCGGACTGTCGGAACCAGGAGCGGGCTCGGACGCCAGCATGATAAAGACCCGCGCGGTGGGCGATGGAGACGGCTGGCGCATCACCGGACGGAAACTCTGGACCACGAACTCGCCCACCGCGGAATGGTGCATCGTGTTTGCCGTCACCGATCCGGGTAAGGCGCAGCGAAAAGCCGGCGGGATCAGCGGCTTTCTGGTGCCGACCGACACCGAGGGGTTTGAAGTTGAAAGCGTGGTGCGGCTCTTCGGTCATCCCGGCGGTCATGAAGGCGCGCTGGTGCTTGAGAACATCAGGGTTGAGCCGTGGCAACTCGTCGGCGCGCTCGACGACGGCTTCAAGCTCGCGCTCTATGGCGTTTCGCTCGGGCGGATCTACAATTCGGCACGTGCGGTTGGTCAGGGCCGCTGGGCGATCGAGAAGGCGCTCGGCTATGTAAAGCAGCGTGAGGCGTTCGGCGCCAAGATCGCCGAGTATCAGGGCGTCTCGTTCCCGCTCGCGCGCGCCGCCACTGAACTTCACGCCGCGCATCTGATGGGACTCAACGCCGCGATGCTGCTCGATAGTGGCGAGCGGGCCGTGAAGGAGTTGTCGATGGCGAAAGCCTACGCCGTACAGGTGGGCTATCGAGCCGTCGATCAAGCGATACAGGCCCACGGCGCCATGGGCCTTACCAACGAGGTCGGCCTCGTCCATGCCTTGCAGGATTTGCGAATCATCAACATTGCCGACGGCACCAACGAGATCCTGGCACGCACCATCGCGCAGCGGCTGCTGGCCGGCGATATCGAGTTGTAGCCGGCCAGACCAATGGGGACAAGGCCCGGCTCCCTTGCAAGAGGCCGATCCGTCTATTACGGTCGGATCGTGATGATGTATCGTCCGAGGCTTGAGTCGTTCGCTGGCCGCCCATTGAAAGTAGTTTCAGCGCTTCGCAATGTTGCCCGAACAGCCTTGTTGGTCTATTACACGGCATTACTCATCTGGTGCAAGAGCTGGGCTTTGTACGGTGATGCCATTCGGGTTTGAGCGAGCAAGATTTGAAATCTTCATCGAGAATGAAGCGGGTTGCCAAGCGCGAGCCCAAGCGTAAAAATGTCGCACTTTCCGTGCCGCCGAAATCGCACGTTTCACGAGACCTTATCCTTCGGGTCGCGGCACAGCTTTTTCGACAGCAGGGCTATTCCGCCACTACGCTTCGACAGATCGCTGACAAGGCGGGAATGAAGGCAGGCAGCATCTACTACCACTTCGATTCGAAAACCGCGATATTGGACGAAATCCTCGAACTTGGATTGCAACGTATATTCGATGCGGTAAAGGCAAGTGTGAACGAACTTGGCAAGGGGTCGCACCGGAACAAGATCAGCGCCGCGATCAAAGCTCATCTTGTCACCCTGCTGCAAGAAAGCGACTACACCTCCGCCAACATGCGCGTCTACGGTCAGTTGCCGGAGCGCATCAAGAAGCGCCATCGTCCACTGCGCCGCGCCTATGGCAAATATTGGGATGACATGCTGGCGGATGCGCAGCGTGCCGGCGAAATCCGCCCGGAGATACTAATCGTTCCGCTACGCAGGTTTATTCTTGGTGCCTTGAATTGGACGGTCGAGTGGTTCGATGCGCGAAAAAGCAGCTCGGTACAGGAATTGGCGAGCCGGACCACGTTGCTGATCTTCAACGGCATCTTGCCGCGTTAGTGTTTCCAGTTTGTGCGTTGGTTATCGCATACGCTTGGCGACCTCTTCCAGCATTACTTCAGTAGTGCCGCCGCCAATTGATTGAACGCGAGCATCTCGCGACATTCGTTCAATCGTACTCTCTCGCATGTAACCCATGCCGCCGTGAAATTGCAGGCACGTGTACATCACCTCGTTGACGAGCTCGCCGCAATAAGCCTTGACCATCGATACTTCCTTGGTGGCATCGATCCCCTGCGTTACCAGCCATGCCGCGCAATAAACAAGTTGCCGCCCTGCCTCAACCTTGGCCGCCAGCATCGCCAACCGATGACGGATAGCCTGTCTCGACCACAGCGGCGCGCCGAAGGTCTGCCGCTGCGTGACCCAGTCCAGCGTGATCTCTATCGCAGCTAGCGCCTCACCCATCGCCATTGCACCGAGCACGATCCGCTCGTTCTGGAAGTTTTGCATGATCCCGTAGAAACCGCGTCCCTCCTCGCCGAGCAGGTTCGTTGCGGGGATCCGGCAATCCTCGAACAGCAACTCCGCCGTGTCTGATGACCTCCAGCCCTGCTTGTCGAGATCGCGACCAACCCGGAAACCGGGCGTACCTTTCTCCACGAGGAACATCGACAAGCGCTGGGACGGACGTGCATCCGGACTGCTCACGGCGGCGATGCAATAAAGGTCCGCATGTACACCGTTGGTGATGAACATCTTGGTGCCATTGAGCACATAGCCGTCGCCCTCGCGGCGCGCGGTGGTGCGAATGCCTTTCACGTCAGAGCCCGCGCCAGGTTCGGTGACGCCGACAGCGACGATCTTCTTCCCTGCAATGACATCCGGCATGAAGTGGTCCTTCAAGGCCTGCGAGCCGGCGTTGTAGAGATGCACCGACGCCATGTCGGTATGAACCAGAACCGTGATCGCCACTCCCGAGAACGTCGACCGTCCCAGTTCCTCGGCCAAAACAACGGTGGCCAACGTATCCATGTTCGAGCCGCCATATTCTGCTGAATAGCGGATGCCCAGAAAGCCAAGCTCACCCATGCGCCGCAGCACGTCGCGCGGCACCATGCCGTCCTGCTCCCATTGCAGCGCATACGGCTTGATCTCCTCCTCGACGAATCGCCGTATCTGGGCTTTCAGCAGTTCATGCTCTTCTCTGAAATAAGCCGAGCGTTTCGGGGTGCCGACGTGGTGCGTGCTCATCGTTGACCCTGCGGGTAAGGAAAAATTGTCGGAAAGGATTGGTATCCGCTATCAACTCGAAAGCATGAAAGCGGACATCGTTCGGCACAATCCTCATCTGCCTTGCCTTATTTACCTTGCCACACCGGCTTACGCTTCTCTGCAAAGGCTCTCGGGCCTTCAATGGCATCGAGGCTTGCGTAGGCTTCGACATGAAGCCTGTTGGCCTCAACGAGCCCCTTCTCGCAGCCGAGGTCCATCGCGGCCAACACGCTGGCCTTGGCCGCCCTCACCGACAATGGTGCGCCTTCTACAATCTTGCGCGCAAGTTGCAATGCACGCGCACGAACAGCGTCGGGTGTTTCTTCCAGATAATTGACGAAACCATACTCCGCGAGCCGCTCGATCGGCAGGGTCTCGCCGGTCAAGACGAGTTCCATCACCACGGGTTGCGGCAACATCCAGAGCAGCGGTACTGCCCACGGCGATCCCCGCCCCATCTTGACCTCGGTAATCCCGGCGCGTGTACCGCGTAAGCCGATCCTCAGGTCGCACTTCAGCGCCAGCAGCATCCCGCCCGCCATCAGCGACCCAGTCATCGCCGCGATGATCGGCTTTGAAACGGTTCGCATGGCCGTTTGCATCGGATCGCGCATCAGGGTCAGTATGTCGACGCCGTCACGCGCCCTGATCTCGGCTGCCTGCCTGAGGTCCAGACCGGCGGAGAATACGCCGCAGTCAGCCGAGGTCAGGATCACCACCCTCGCCTGGGAATCCCGTTCGACACGCTCCCAGGCATTGGTCAAACCGTTCATCGCCTCAACCGACAGGGCGTTCTTACGCGCGGGCCGATCGATGGTAATCGTGGCAATGCCATCCTCGAGCGAATAACGTATAGGTTCATTGTCTGACATCGATCTGCCTTTTTATGTATTCTAACATATGTTAGAATATATTAAACTCGACCGAACGCAAAAGTATTTTCAGGCATGGGATTGGTGATGCACGAGAGTCCTTCAAAAACGCGCTTCGCGCCGGAACTTCTCAAGGGCCAGGTCGCACTCGTCACCGGCGGCGGCACAGGAATGGGCCGCGCCACGGCCATTGAGATGGCGCGCTGCGGGGCCCGCATCGCCGTTCTCGGCCGCCGCATCGATCCGATAGAGAGCACCGCAAAGGTAATCCGCGACGCGGGTGGCGAGGCATTTGCCGTGTCGGCGGACATTCGCGAACCCGACTTGATCGAACGCGCGATGGAGAAGATCAAAGCCGAGTTCGGCGGGCTCAATATCCTCGTCAATAATGCCGGCGGACAATTCGTCACGCCAGCCCGCGAACTCAGCAACAAGGGCTTTGAAACCGTGATCCGCAACAACCTGATCGGCTCGTGGCAGGTAACCAAGGCTGCCGCGGACCATTTCATGTTGGCGAATGGCGGATCGATTGTGTTCGTAACCGCCTGTATCCGCAGCGGCCTTGGCGGCTTCGTGCATACCGCGGCAGCGCGCGGCGGCGTTACCGCGATGATGCGAACGCTCGCCTACGAGTGGGCCGAGTTCGGTATTCGCCTAAACTGCGTCGCACCCGGAACCATCAAGACCGAGGCGCTTGGCCGCTATCCGATACCGCCGGACGACTGGGTCAGGCTCAACCGCAACGTGCTGGGGCGCATGGGCAGCGTCGAGGATATTTCTGCAGCAATCATTTTTCTGTCCTCGCCGCTCGGTCAATTCGTCACCGGCGAGGACTGGTACATCGACGGCGGCGAGACGCTACATCTGGCCCACGACGCCCGCGATATGATCGACGCCGTTAAATTTGCCAAACGCGAACGCGGCGATGCAGGATTGTCGTAGCGGTCAAAATCGTTAACGCTGCGGCGGCATATCGGATATTCGATTTCGGGAGCTTGTTTACGTCTGACCAATGCGAAAATATTTCGGACGTCCGGCAGGCCACGGATCGCCCCACATTTGCTGCCCGCCGTCTACCGAAAGCGTTTCGCCCGTGATGAATTTCCCTGACGGCGCGGCGAGATAAACGCAGGCCTCGGCGATATCCCATGCATCGCCGTGCCGTTTCATGGGATTCGCTTCCTTGTAGGTCGCGGAGCCTTCCGGAACATAGCGGTCGAATGCCGTGGTTTCATTGACGCCAGGGGCAACACAATTCACCCGGATGCCGTGCGGCGCCCATTCGACCGCGACGGTCTTGGACGCGTAGATCACCCCGGCCCGCGCCGCGGCGGTGTGCGCCATCCCCGGCAGGCCTCGCCAGATCAATGCCACGATATTGACGATATTGCCGGTCTTGCCGCGCTCGATCCACTCGCGA
Organism: Afipia sp.; assembly: GCA_051653085.1. GTDB lineage: Bacteria > Pseudomonadota > Alphaproteobacteria > Rhizobiales > Xanthobacteraceae > Afipia. The sequence goes on from JBOFVL010000008.1 coordinate 13,692, forward strand.
GCCGCCGCTTGCATCATCCACCACGATCCGTTCAGGTTGGTATCGATCACTGCGTTCCAGCCCTTTGGCTTGAAGTCGATGGCCATCTGGGCGAACTGCCCACCGGCATTATTGATCATCACATCGACACGACCAAAATGATCCCAGACGTCTTTGACGAATTCGTTGACTTGATCGGGGTCGCGGATGGTGAGACTTCTACTGAAGACGCGGGCGCCGAGACTCTCTAGATCCGGAACGACGTGTGCGAGCTTCTCGGCGTCGCGCCCGCAGATTGCCAGATTGGCGCCAAGCCTCGCAAACAGGAATGCGATCGCCTTCCCGAGTCCGCTCCCCGCGCCGCTGACGATGATGGTCTGGCCGGTGAACAGATCAGGTCGGTACACTGTCGGGATCGTGGAGAGTTCGTCGTCGGTGAACCCGTAACTCGGCTGGCTGCTTTGCGAACTCATCTCAGGCTCCTCCCCCCTTTAAAGCGCGTGCGCGACCCGCACGCCCTCCTCGACCGCACGCATCGCGTCGAGTTCGGAAGCCTCCTTGGCGCCGCCGATGACATGCGTCTCGATTCCGGTCTTGAGCAGTTCGGTGAGCATATCGCGGTTAGATACTTGGCCGGCGCAAACTACGATCGTATCGACCGCGAGCGTACTTGGCTCACCCTCGGCCACGAAATGCAAACCTTGATCGTCGATCCGCTGATAGATAACCCCTCCGACAATCTTGACCCCGCGCTTTTCAAGACTGCTACGCAGGATCCAACCAGTCGAGACGCCGAGACCGAGGCCAGGCCGCGTCTTCTTGCGCTGCAGCATGGTAATTTCGCGCGAACTTGGCTTTGGTGCCAGCGGATCGCCCGATAGCCCTCCAGCTTTCGTAAGGCTGGCATCGACATTCCACTCCTGCTGAAACTCACGAATATCCATTGCCCGTGATTTTGGCGGTTCATCAGGCTGCGAATGGCAGAGGTATTCGGCGACATCGAAACCGATGCCTCCCGCGCCGATGATGGCGACTCGCCGTCCCGCGTGGCTTTTGCCACTCAACAAATCGTTGTAGAACACCACCTTGGGATGTTTGATGCCGGGAATCTCCGGCACACGGGGATGGACGCCGCAGGCGACAACGACAGCATCGAACCGCGCGTCTTTCAGGTCACTAACCGATGGAGCAGAATTCAGCCTGAGATCGACGCCGCCATCGGCGATTTGGCCGCTGTAATAACTCAGCATTTCGTCGAACTCGACCTTGCCCGGGACTGCTCGGGCAAGGTTGAGTTGCCCGCCTATGCGATCAGCGGCCTCAAACAGGGTTACCTTGTGCCCGCGTCGGCTGGCTTCCGCGGCAGCTGCGAGACCGCCCGCGCCTGCGCCAATCACTGCGATCCTGCGCGAGGTCTGAGCCGGGCCGTCCTCAAACTCAGTCTCGCGGCAGGCACGCGGATTAACCAGGCAACTCGCGGTCCGCTCGGAAAAGATCAGGTCGAGGCAGGCCTGATTGCAGGCAATGCAGATGTTGATTTTGCCGGCGTTGCCCTCCCGCACCTTCCTGGCGAAGTGCGGATCGGCCAGCATCGGGCGGGCCATCGATATTAGATCGCTATCCCCCGCCGCCAGAATCTCTTCTGCGGTATCCGGCGTATTAATGCGATTTGATGCCACTACCGGAATCCTGACCGCTTTCTTCAGACGCGATGCCGCAAAACGCCATGCGCCGCGCGGAATGACGTAAGCGATCGTGGGAACGCGCGCTTCATGCCAGCCGATACCGGTGTTGAGAATGTCGGCGCCCGCGGCCTCGACCCGTTGGGCAAGCCGATCAATCTCCTCGCCGGTTGCACCTCCTTCGACGAGGTCCAGCGCCGAGATTCGGTAGACAATGATGAAGTCGTCGCCGGTGGCGCTTCGCGAGCGTTTGACGAGTTCCACCGCGAGCCGATGGCGGTTCTGCTCCGATCCGCCCCACTCATCGGTACGGTTGTTGGTTCGCACCACCGTGAACTGATTAATGAGGTAACCTTCCGATCCCATGATCTCAATGCCATCGAACCCGGCCTCCTTTGCGAGCAGCGCGCAGCGCACGTAATCCGAGATCGTCTGTTCAATCTCTGCCCCAGTCATTGCACGCGGGGGAAACCGATTGATGCGGGTGGGGATGTCAGAAGGACCGACGCAGTCCCTTTGCTTGGAATAGCGGCCCGAATGCAACACTTGCATGCAGACTTTACCACCGTGCTGATGGACAGCATCAGTGATGCGACGAAGTTCGCGAGCTTGCGCACGTTCGGTCAAAATCGGCCCCCCAGGCTCAATCAGACCCGCGCTGTTGGGCGCATAACCGCCGGTAATGATGAGTCCTATCTCCCCCTTGGCGCGCTCGGCAAGGAAAACCGCCATCTTGTGCACGCCGTTGTCCTCCATATCGAGACGGGTGTGCATCGACCCCATGATCATGCGGTTACGCAACGTGGTCCGCCCTACCTTTAGCGAAGATAGCAAATGAGGGTAAAGCGATGTTCCGGGGCTGGTCGGCGTCAGCATGGACTTGCCTCCGTGGCTGGTTGTTAAATTTCTAACAGTTGTTAGACTGAATGCAAGAACTGAAGATCACCTAGATGGGAGGAATCGCGATGGATTACGCGCTTAGCGAGCAGCAGCAGGCTTTTCAGGAAACCGCGAAGCGTTTCGCGAAGGACAAGCTGGGCCCCCACTATCAGAGGCGGGCAAGGGAACACCGCATCGATCGTGCCATGCTGAAACAAATGGGGTCACTCGGCCTGATTGGCGCCGATCTGCCGGAAAAATACGGCGGCCTTGGCGAGAGCAGCGTGACGGCAGGCATTATTGTCGAGCAGATCGCTTATGGAGACTTCAACGCCAGCTACGTCCAACTTCTGGCGTCACTGCTCGGCGGAATGCTCGCAGAGCACGCCTCGCCCGAAATCGCTCAGGAGTGGCTACCGCAAGTGGCCCGGGGTGAGAAGATCATCGGCCTCGGCCTGACCGAGCCGCGGGGCGGTTCGGACGCTGCCAACCTCATTTTGCGAGCTGAAAAATCGGGAAATGGCTATCGCCTCAACGGTGAAAAGACTTCCATGAGTTTTTCAGATCAATGCGACGCAGCAGTCATCTTTGCCCGAACCGGGAAGGTCGAAGACGGCGCACGTGGCGTCAGCGCATTCTTTGTCGATCTGGCGCAGAGCGGAATCACGCGGACGCATTTTGATGACATCGGTACCAAACCTGTCGGACGCGGCTCGGTGTTCTTCGACGACGTCTTCATTCCGGCCGAGTGCCTGATGGCAGAGGAGAACAAGGGATTCTCCAAGATCATGTCAGGCTTCGACTATAGCCGTGCCTTGATCGGCCTTGAGTGCATCGGACCTGCCCAGGCTTCGGTCGATGAAGCATGGCAATACTCAACCGAAAGGCTCGCCTTCGAGCGGCCGATCGCGCAGTTTCAGGGCGTGAGCTTTCCGCTCGCGGAAGCCGAGACCCAGCTCACCATGATGCGGCAGCTTTGCTACTATACGCTTTCGCTCAGAGATCGCGGGCTTGCACATACCGCGGAAGCTGCGATGTGCAAATGGTATGTGCCGAAAGTGACCTGCGAGATCATCCACCAGTGCCTCCTCACTCACGGCCACTACGGTTACACCACCGATCTGCCGTTTCATCAGCGTTACCTCGACGTGATGGGCCTGCAAATCGGCGACGGAACCGCACAAATTCAGAAACTTGTCATCGCACGTGAAAAGGTCGGTCGTGTCGCGGTTCAATACGCCAAGCAGCCTTCCGAATTGCGGCAGATCTCAAAATGAGCGTACCTATCGCCCCCATTGCCATCTCTCGGCGAGACGCGTGCCGCCGTGCGTAGATTTTCGGGCTGGGGCCAATCGGACGATTCCGATCGCGCCATCGATAAACTGCGCGCCCAAGTGTCGTGTTCAGCTCGCACCTGGATTCGGCTAGTCAAATCCCGCGGTTTCGTTCGCTCCGGCCTACTCCCCTGATTGAGGCGCTCCGAAGGCAGCGTCATCTATTAAGACGCCACCAGTATTCAATGTCACCAGCGCGGGATATGCAACGCGAAAGTCCTCAAGCATCTTGCCTATCGGAGCGTCGGCGAACCAACCTCGGTCATTGACATATTCCATATGGCGATGATCGCTCGTGTCGAACTCGTGAAACAACGCGTCGGCCGTACCGTCGAAGATAAGAGGTCGGACTCCAAATCGTTCACATAGCTCCATGTTGAACGCGGGCGTCACTTTGAACATCTTCCTATCGAGCCAAAGCGCGACGTAGCCGTGATAAATGAAGAGATCAGTCCCCATTAACTCCGTCAGCTTGGGGGAATTCAGATGGTTGCGAACGTCTGCAAAGCCGATCGCGGCGGGGATTCCCGCTGCGCGCATGGCGGCCGTCAACAATATTGCCTTCGGAACACAAAACGCCGAAGGCGTTTTGAGAATCTCGCTGGCGCGATAATCGGCTTCGGACAAACTCACCGCGTAGGGGTCGTATCTGATCTGGTCTCGTACCGCGTTAAATAGGAGGATTGCCTTCTCGGCCGTCGACCGGTCCTGTTTGTCGCCAGCCACACGCGAGACAAACTCTCTAATCGCAGGTGAGTCGCAATCCACGTAATGCGTTGGAGCGAGAAATTCCGCGAGGTCCGGGTTGACTTTCACTTGTGCCTCGATTGGTACCTGCACTAACCTAACAGACGTTAGAAATTGAGGCAAGTCAAATCGGGTTGCGACCGGCGTCCAAAAGATGGATACCTCATTTGTTGTTCCATACGAATAGATTTATCAAACGATTGTTAGAATCGATTGAACTCGCAAGACGAGAGCGTTAGCATTAGGCGTCCAGGCTGGACACATGCTTATCGGGCGGGCCTGTCCACCGTCTCGTGTACGATCGGGCATGCGTTCCTATCGGCCGGTAAGTCAATCTCGAATTGAACTTGACTGCAAATCAGGGAACGTAGTCGATGAATAATCCAACGTCCTATGCATGGACACCTCCGCCGGAGCTAATTGCAACAAGCAATCTGACCGCTTTCCTGCGCGCAACCGGATATGACGATTACGATCACCTCGCGTCGAAGGCTGAGGCCGATCCGGCATGGCTAATGGAGGAAGTCTTTAAGTTCTGCGATGTTCGATTCTATCGCAGTTACGACCAAATGTTGGATCTGTCGCGCGGGCAGCCATGGGCACGCTGGTGCGTCGGCGGGACCACCAACATCGTGCTGAACTGCATTGACAAGCATCGCAGCACGCCCGTATGGGACCAGACATTTTTGGTCTGGGAGGGTGAAGACAAGCGCGAACAGCGCGCGCTTACCTATCGTGAATTGGACCGCGGCGTCGGACGGCTTGCGCAGGGACTGCGTGATCTCGGCGTCGGTAAGGGCGATGTGGTCGCTCTCTATTTGCCGAACCTGCCGGAAACCTTTATCGCGTTTTTCGCTGTGCTGAAATTGGGCGCGATCCTGATGCCGCTGTTCTCCGGCTTCGGTCCGGCTCCCATGCAAACCCGGCTCAACCATGGCGGCGCCAAGGCCGTCATCACCGCGAGCGGGACCTGGCGGCGGGGCGCTGCGGCACCGCTCAAATCCGTCCTCGACGTCGCGCTCGAATCCTCACCGACAGTGCAGCACGTGATCGTCGTCGATCGTGAAGGCCTTAAGATCGAAACCCCGATGCGAAAGGGCCGCGATCACTGGTGGCACGATATCGTCATCGGCAAGGACGGCGCTATCGCGACCGCCGAAATGAATGCGGAAGATGCCGCGATTCTGCTGTACACCTCGGGAACCACCGGCGAACCGAAGGGTTGCGTTTGGACCCATATCAGCTTCATCGGTTCTATGGTCACACGCGACATGATCATTTGCGCCGATTTCAAATCATCGGACCGTTTTTTCTTTCTCAGTGACATGGGCTGGATGGTCGGCGCGATGTGCGCATGTATTCCCAGTTTCGCCGGCGCGAGCCTTCTGATCGCCGAAGGCACGCCGGATTTTCCGGACACCGGACGATTCTGGCGGCTGATCCAGGATCATCGCGTCAGCTATCTCGGAGTATCCCCCACCATAGTCCGTAGTTTGATGCGCTATGGAACGCAGGACGTCGAGCGCCACGATCTGTCGAGCCTGCGTATGACCGCGTCGGGCGGCGAGGCATGGACCAACGCGCCGTGGCAATGGTTCTTCGAGCATGTCTGCAAGAGAAAGCTTCCAATCATCAACATTTCCGGCGGCACCGAGGTTGGAGGTTGCATCTTCACGGGGACGCCGAACCATCCGATGAACCCCGGTTCGTTCTCCCGTCCGGCGCTCGGTGTCGGCGCGGACATCGTGGACATGTCCGGCAAGAGCTTGCCGCCCGGCGAAGTCGGCGAACTGGTGCTCCGCCAGGCGTCGATCGGATTGACCAAGAGCTTGTGGAAGGCCGATGCGCGCTATGTCGAAAGCTACTGGAGCACGCTTCCCGGCCTTTGGGTGCATGGCGATTTTGCGATGCGCGGCCATGATGGGCTTTACTATATTCTCGGGCGCTCCGACGACACCATCAAGATTTCAGGCAAGCGGACCGGGCCGTCCGAGCTCGAAGGCATTTTGATCGACACCGGCAAGGTCTCCGAGGCGGCGGTGTTCGGTATTCCGCACCCGGTAAAGGGTTCGGCGATCGTTTGTGCCTGCGTGCTCATGCCAGGTACGAACGTCGAGAGTGAAATTGTCAACGAGCTCTCATCCGCTATCGTGAGCGGCATGGGAGCATCGTACCGGCCGGAGAAGATAATTTTTGTAGATGATCTGCCTCGAACCCGCAACATGAAGATCATGCGCCGGGTGCTGCGAGCAGTGTTCGAAAGCAAGGATCCCGGCGATCTTTCCGCACTCGCCAATCCCGAAGCAGTTGACAGGCTTCGCGAGAAACTTGGCGCCGCATAAACCACGGAGAAAATGGCGAGCTGTCGGGCTGGGTGGAAGCGGACTTTTTACCGGGCCCCGACCCCGGTACTCCAAGGATTTCATAAGGAGAGGCGTACAATGGGGATGGATCCGATCTTGTCAGATCAGCGCAAGCAAGCGATGCGGGCCGCTGGATTCTGGAGCGATCAAACCTTGCTCGAGTTTTTTTCGAGGCATGCCAGAAACGATCCAGGGCGGCTCGCGGTTGTTGGCTACGAAGCTGCGTCCAACCGACGTACGGCGCTGACATACGGCGAACTGCAGCAAGCTGCCGAGCGAACCGCGGCTAATTTGTTGCGGCTTGGTGTCAAGCCTGGCGAAGTGGTGTCGTATCAGTTGCCGAATTGGTGGCAATTCATGGCTCTTCACCTCGCACTGCTGCGGATCGGCGCGGTCACAAATCCCATCATGCCGATTTTCCGCGATCGCGAAATGGAATTCATGCTGACCTTGGCCGAGACGCGCGTGCTGATCGTTCCACAGCGATTTCGCGATTTCGATCACGCCGCAATGGCGGACCGCCTCAAGGCCAAGGTGCCCACACTTGAGCACGTCGTCATTATCGGTTCGGGCGACAATCAAGACTTCGAGACCGTGCTGAATTCGCCGGGAAAGCGGGTTGAGGCAGCGACCGCTGCCTCGGCCGATGATGTCGTGCAATTGCTTTATACGTCGGGCACAACAGGTGAGCCCAAGGGGGTGATGCATACAGGCAATACGTTGCTGAACAGCGTGCGATATTTTGAGGATCGCGTCCGTCTCACAGCCAACGATGTCGTGCTGATGGCCTCGCCGATGGCCCATCAGACCGGTTTTCTCGTCGGCCTGCTGCTGCCGCTGTATCTGGGAGGACGGGTCATTCTTCAGGATATCTGGAATCCAGCCAAGGCGGTCGATATTGTCGAGACAGAGCGCGTGACGATGACCATGGCATCGACGCCGTTTCTGGCGGATTTGACTGCGGAGGCGGAGCGGCGGCCTGAAGCGCTGCGTTCACTGCGCACTTTCGTATCGGCAGGCGCCCCAATTCCCCGTGTTTTAGTGCGCCAGGCCACACAGAATCTTGGTGCGCACATCGTCTCGGGATGGGGGATGACGGAAAACGGGCTGGTGACGACCACCAAGCTCGACGATCCACCGGAAAAAGTCTTCGAGACCGACGGTTGCCCAAGCCAGGGTATGGAAGTCAGGATCGTCGATGGCGGGGGCAAAGTCCTGCCTCACGATGAAGAAGGGCGCCTACAAGCGAGGGGCCCCGGCACCTTTGTGGGCTACCTCAAGCGGCCGCATCTCTATGCCGTCGATCAGGATGGCTGGTTTGAGACCGGCGACCTCGCCCGCAAGGACAAGGACGGCTACATTCGTATCACGGGGCGCACCAAGGACATCGTCATCCGCGGCGGCGAGAACGTTCCGGTGATCGAGATTGAACAACTGATGTATCGCCATCCAGCCGTCCGGGAAGTCGCAATCGTCGGAGTGCCAGATGAACGCTTGGGCGAGCGGGCCTGTGCCTGTGTCGTGCTGCGCGAGGGAGCATTACTGACGTTAGCTGACGTGATGGCGTATATGGCGGAGAACGCTGTAGCCAAGAACTACTGGCCGGAGCGCATTGAGGTGCTCGAAGCCTTGCCGAAAACGCCGAGCGGCAAAGTGCAGAAATTCAGGCTTCGCGAGATCGTCAGTTCGATGAAATAATTCTCGGCTAACGGCTGCCGCAAGAAGAAGGCCGGGTGAAATTCCGGCCCCCTTCTGAGATGACCGCCGCGCGCGAAAATCAGAGCGGGCAATCCTGCGGAAACACCGGCTTGCGTTTTTCGAGATGGGACGCCAATCCCTCGCGCGCCTCGGCGCCGGTGAAACCCAAAATCTCAAGCGCGGTCGAGGTATCGAACAGCGGACCATTGACGCGCAGCCAGTTGTTAAGAGCGTACTTGGTCCAACGGATCGCGCTTTGCGCGCCGCTAGAAAGCTCCTCGGCCGTCTCGATCGCTATCCTCTGCAAGTCCGCGTCTTCGACGCATAGCGACACCAGACCGATCCGCTCAGCTTCTTCGCCGGACAGTGGCTTGCAGGTCAGCAGGTAATATTTTGCTTTTGCAAGGCCGCACAATAACGGCCAGATGATGCAAGCGACATCGCCCGCCGCGACGCCAAGCCGCGTATGACCATCGACGATGCGCGCGGACTTTCCACAAATCGAGATATCGGCCAGGATTCCGACGACGAGACCTGCACCGACGGCGACGCCGTTGATCGCCGAGATGATCGGCTTGTTGCAATTGATAACGTTATAAACGAGATCCTTGGCCTCCTTCCAGGTCGACATCCGTGCGACCGGGTTGTCTAGAATACTCTTGATCAGCTCGAAATCGCCCCCCGCCGAAAAGGCTTTGCCAGCTCCGGTCACGATGACCGCGTTGACATCTGGATCGTCGTTGATGTCACGCCAGATATTGGTGAGCTGAGTGTGGGTCTCGGCGTCGACCGAATTGTAGGTCTCGGGCCGGTCGAATGTGAGCCGGAGAACCCGCTTGGACGGATAGTCGAGCTTCAATTTGGTATAAGCAGCATAACGATTGGACATCGGCTTCCCTTCTGGACACTTGATTTGCTTGGTCGGGTTAAATCTTACAGGGGATGACGATGCATATCGCAGTCGGCAGATTTCTCCTGCCTTCCGATACGTCCTCGCCACGAACCTGCTATGAATTCATTCGAACAGATGTTAGAATTTAAAACCGATCGGGAAAGGCTGCAAGCTTATACTTTTCAATTGAGGCCGTCGTCGGGGGCGGCGAGAGCAAGATTCGGAGGATTTGCCGTGACAGACGGGCACGAAAAAGCTCTGACAACGAGGGCGGGCGCCAGTCCCACGATTGGCGAGCTGTTTCGCGCGAGAGCGCTGATCCACAAATCTTCGGTCGCGATCGAGTATCAGGGCAGACAGATCAGCTATGGGCAGCTCCTTGACCGTGTACATCGGGCAACCTCGATGCTGGCGAGCCAAGATCTTCGACGAGGCGACCGCGTAGCATTGCTCTCGCGTAACAGACCGGAGTATCTCGAAGTGGAGCTGGCGGCCGCCAATCTCGGGGTCATCACCGCTTGCCTGAACTGGCGATTGTCGCAGCGGGAACTCGCCTATTGTATCGATCTGGTCTCACCGAAGCTCTTGATTGTTGAAGAAGAACTGGCCGGAAATCTCGAACTTTCTCCCATAGGGGACCGCAAGGTTATCAAGATCGGCCCGCAATACGAGCATATATTGCAAGAACAAAACGGTCATGCGCTGCCCATTGCGGCGGAATCCGAAGACGGCCTGGTTATCCTTTACACCAGTGGGACCACCGGCCAACCCAAAGGGGCCGTCATTTCGCATCGGGCGATGATCATGCGGGCGCTGGTGTTCAGTTCCGAGCTGAACATTTCGCATCACGATACCTTTGTGGCCTGGGCGCCGCTGTTTCACATGGCATCCACGGACCACAGTCTCGCGACACTGTTGCGCGGGGGAACGGTCGTCGTGGTCGATGGCTTCCAGATCGAGCCGTGATTGTCTGCTTTGGAGCGCCATCGGATCGGCTGGTTTGTCTTGATTCCGGGCATGATTGAAGCATTCATCGCCGGCTTCAAGGAGCAAAAAACGACCGTAAAAGGCGTTGGCCTTTGCGGCGCGATGGCCGACCTGGTCCCTCCGCATGTCATCGCCGAGGTCACTGACCTGCTGCGAGCTCCCTACGTCAACAGTTTTGGTTCGACCGAGACTGGCTTGCCGCCGGCAACCAGATCGTTGATCCCGGTAGGCGAAATACCTGCCAGCCTGGCGAAGCAACAAAGCGCGTTCTGCGACATCAAGCTTGTCGATTCTGCCGACAAGGAGGTTCCGATTGGCGCACCGGGAGAGTTGGCTATTCGCAGCCCAACTTTATTCTCCGGCTATTGGAAAGCTGATGATACCAACGTGCGCGATTTTCGCGGCGGGTGGTTTCACATGGGCGACGTGTTTCGGCGCAATGATGACGGCTCGCTCGATTTCGTCGATCGCGCCAAGTACATGATCAAGACTGGCGGCGAAAACGTTTATCCAGCCGAGATCGAGCGCGTTTTGATGAGTGATGCAGGGATCACCGAGGCCGCGGTTGTGCGTGTCCCCGATGTGAAATGGGGTGAAGTTCCCGTGGCATTCGTGTCGCGCCGCGACACCACGGTCACCGAGGCGGACCTGTTTGCTCTGTGCCGGCGCGATCTTGCCGGATACAAATGTCCCCGGCAGTTCCGGTTCATCGATTTTTCGGAATTTCCGCGGTCCACCAGCGGCAAGGTTCAGCGCCACGAGCTCGAAGCCAGGCTGGCGGGCGAAAGGCAACGGGTAAACAGCTAATACGGACACGCCCATTAGCTCTTCGCGTCGCAATTTTCGTCGAACGAAAACTGCTCGCGGCAAGGCACCGCAATCGGAGACGGAAACATGAATGTCGAAGAAGCCATTTTGACGCGGCGCTCGGTCAGGCGATTTCTTCCCAAGCCGGTTCCAGAACCGGTCGTGCGAAAAATCATCGAGGTCTCGGCGCGTGCGCCAAGTGGCCACAACATCCAGCCGTGGAAGGTCTACGCGATCGCGGGCGAGGTGAAGGATCGGCTCTGCGCGGACATCCTGAAAGCTGCCGAAACTGAACCGGACAAGCATCGGCCGGAATATGAGTATTATCCGACCGAATGGCACGAGCCCTATATCGGGCGTCGGCGCGAGCTCGGCTACGACCTTTACGCAAAGCTTGGCATTGCTCGCGACGACGTTGCCGCACGCACATCGCAGATGAACCGCAACTATCTTTTTTTCGACGCCCCGGTCGGACTTTTCGTGACGATGGACCGCCGCTTGAACACCGGCAGCTATATCGACATGGGTATGTTCTTGCAGAACATCCTGCTCGCCGCGCGCGGTCATGGCCTGCACACCTGTGGCCAGGCCGCGTTCACCTGGTACCACGACATCATCCGCAAGCATCTTTCGTTTGACGACACCGAAATCCTGATTTGTGGCGTGGCGCTGGGTTACGAGGACACGACTGCGCCCGAAAACAAGCTCGTCACCAGGCGGGTGCCAGTCGATACCTACGCCAAGTTCTTGGGATTTTCCGGCGGCAGCACGGGCGTCGCCTCGGCACGCACGACGGCCGGAAACTGACCTTCACGCATCACGCCGGGCGGAGACCAAATGCTTTCCATTCGTAAACAAACGCTACGCGGCAAGGTCGCGGTAATCGGTATCGGAATGTCGCCGGTTGGTAAGGTGCCGGGAAAGAGCCCGTTATGGCTCGCCGCCGACGCCGCGAAGAAGGCGCTGGCCGATGCCGGCATCGGGAAAAACGAGATCGACGGCGTGCTGTCGAGCCATGCCTTCGCTTCTCCCTTCCATCGCTTCAGCGTTGCGTTCAGCGAGTATTTAGGTATTCAGCCGACCTTTTCGAACACGCTTCAGGTATCCGGCGCGACGGCGGCGACGATGTTCAATATTGGCGCCGCTGCCATTCATGGCGGCCTCGCCGAGGTCGTACTCGTGGTCGGCGGCGACAGCCTGCTGACCGGCCTGACGCCGGATCTGGCGCTGCGCTCGATGACGGAAAGCCGTGATCAGCAATACGAGATGCCGTTCGGCATTCCTGTCGCGAATACCTTTGCCATGACGGCACACCGGCATATGAAGGATTTCGGCACCACACCGGAACAGTTGGCGGAAGTCGCCGTGGTCCAGCGGCGTCATGCTATGCGCACGCCCGGTGCGCAGCAGACCAGCCCGATCACGGTGGACGACGTGCTAAGCTCAGCTATGGTGACGACGCCCTACCACAAGCTCGATTGCTCGCTGATATCGGATGGCGGCGCGGCATTCATTCTGACATCGGCCGAACATGCCAAGGCGCTCGGCATCAAAAGCCCGATCTACATTCTGGGCGGCGGCGAATGCTACACCCACGAACATATTTTCCTGATGCCCTCGCTGACCGAAACCGGCGCGGTCGCGTCGAGCCGAAAGGCTTACGAAATGGCCGGCTATGGCCCCAAGGACATGGACGTCGCCGGCGTCTATGACTGCTTCACCGGCACCGTCATCATGATGCTGGAAGATCTCGGTTTTTGCCCGAAGGGCGAAGGCGGCCGTTTCGTCGCGGACGGCCATATGACCTATGGCGGCCAGATTCCATCGAACACCCATGGCGGATTGTTGTCGTTCGCCCATTCGGGAATGCCGGGATCGCTGTTCCATTTTCATGAGGTCATCGCGCAGTTGCGCGGCCAATGCGGCGAACGCCAGGTGCCGGGCGCGGAACTCGGGCTGGTGCACAGCCTCGGCGCGGGTTTCGCAACCAATGCCACCACCATTCTGGGCACGGAGAACACGCTGTGATCTCGTCCGAAGACGCCATGAAGAAGCCGGTGCCGACGCCCGACGCGGATTCCGCCGCCCTCTGGCGCGGCCTGCACGACGGCGTGCTGCTGCTGCAGCACTGCGCCGATTGCGGCCACGTGCAATATTACCAGCAGGCGATGTGCCGGCAGTGCGGCGGCGAAAATCTTGCCCATCGACCGGCAAGCGGGCGCGGCAAGGTACATTCCTTCAGCGTGGTACAGCGCGCACCGGGACCCGCTTTCAAAACCGATCTGCCCTACGCTGTTTTGTTGATCGATCTGGAGGAGGGCCCGCGGATGATCAGCACCTATACCGGCGGCAAGCCCGAAGAGGTCACGTTCGACATGGACGTCATGCTCGTCTGCGAAAAAATCAGCGAGGAAGTGACGCTGCCGCGCTTCCGGCGGGCTTAGCCTGACAGGCGAGCAGCTACATCCGGAACACCCCGAATCTCGTCGGCTTGGCAGGCGTCCGGCCGGCGAGGTCGAGCAGCAGCGCCATCACCTCGCGGGTCTCCGCAGGTTCGATCACCATATCGCACCACAAATGGCGGGCGTAGTTATAGGGATCGGCGAACGCCTCGAAGTCCCTCAGGATCGGCCGCTTGAACTCTTCACGTTCTTCGTCGGTCCAAGAACTGCCTTCGCGCTGATGGATATTGTCGCGCACCATCGTTAGCGTTGTCGCCGCCTGCTCCGGTCCCATCAAGGCGGCGTGGGCGCTTGGCCACATCAGGGTAGCGTTTGGTTTGAACGCGCGGCCTAGCATTGCGAAATAAGCCGCGGCATAAGAGCCGCCGGTAATGATAGTGTATTTCGGCACATCGGCGCAGGCCATCGCGGTCATGAACTTGGCTCCATGCTTGGCAATGCCCTGACGCTCGACTGCGGACCCGACCATAAAGCCGGAGACATCGACCAGGAACAGCAACGGAATGTCGCGCTTGCAGCAAAGTTCGATGAAGTGCGCCCCCTTGACCGCGCTTTCCGAAAACAGCACGCCGTTATTGGCCAGGATGCCGACCTCGAAACCGTGGATGCGGGCAAATCCGCATAGCATGGTTTCGCCGTGAAGATGCTTGAAGTCTTGAAAGCGGCTGCCGTCGATGAGGCGCGCCAGGATCTCCCGGTTGTCCGTTGGGATGCGCCGGTTAGCGCTGACGATTCCATAGATTTCCTCGACCGCATGGCAAGGCGGTTCGCCCTGCTCGACCGTCCAGCGCAATCGCGGCGGCTCTCCCAGGTTGGCGACGATATTACGCACGATCGCCAGCGCGTGGCTGTCATTCTCGGCGATATGGTCGGTGACGCCGCTGATCCGGCTGTGCATCTCCGCGCCGCCGAGCGGTTCGATCTCGATGGTCTCGCCGGTCGCGGCAAATACCAGTTGCGGGCTGCCGAGAAACATCGCGCCCTGGTCGCGTACGATCACCACCTCGTCGCACAGCGCCGGAATGTAAGCGCCGCCCGCGGTCGAAGGGCCGTGAACGACGGCGATCTGCGCGATATTCTCGGCCGACATCTTTACCTGATTGTACATGATCGATCCGGCCTGCCCTTCGTCCGGAAAGATATTGGCGATGTCCGGCAGGAAGCCGCCACCTGATTGCACCAAGGTGATGCAGGGCAGCCGGTGTTGCCACGCAAACAACTGGGCGCGGGTATGCTTCTTCGTTGTCATGCCGAACAGCGTCCCGCCCTTCACTGTGGCATCGTTGGCGATAAGCATGCAACCGCGCCCGCAGACCTGTCCGACGCCCGTGATAATTGTCGCGCCCGGCGGCACGCCGTCGTACATCCCCTCGCCCGCCAGGTGGCCGAACTCGAGAAACGGCGAACCGGGATCGATCAGCGCCGCGATGCGTTCGCGCGGCAGCAGCTGGCCGCGCGATTTATGCAAGGCGCGAGCCTTGGCGGAGCCGCCCTGATTGGCCTCGGCCCGACGCCTTTGGAGATCGGCGATCCGCGCCAGATAATGAGCGCGATTGAGCTTGAACTCGTCCGACCCGGTCGCGACAGCGGATTTCATCGCGGTCAATTGGCTATTCCCCAAAACTGATCACAAGCCAGGAAATGCGGGCTCGACGGTCTTCATTATTTTCTAACATTCGTTCGTTTTCGAACGATTGTTAGGTTGAAATCCTAGCCGCTTCTGCCTAAAGATAGCAAGCAATTGATGCTGCCGACCGACAGCCGGCCGCCTCGCAAACAATAAACTCGACGGTGTTCCCGAGAGGGTTTCGAATTCTCAACTTAGAACAACGCGGTTTCGGCCGGCGGCGGAGTTCCCACATGGACTTTGATCTTACGCACGAGCAGCGGCAAATCTACGAATACGG
Source organism: Afipia sp. (assembly GCA_051653085.1). Classification (GTDB taxonomy): domain Bacteria; phylum Pseudomonadota; class Alphaproteobacteria; order Rhizobiales; family Xanthobacteraceae; genus Afipia. Next base: position 29,429 of record JBOFVL010000008.1, read on the forward strand.
CGATATGGTTGCGAAGCAATTCGATCGCAAATACTGGATGGAATGCGCCGACAAGCACGTATTCCCCCAAGCCCTTTACAGCAAGGTTGCGGAGGATGGCTTCGTCGGAACGATGGTGCCTGAGGAATACGGCGGCTCGGGACAAGGCATGGTCGAGATGCACCTGTTCCTTGAGGGCTTGTCAAACAATGGCATTCCACTGCTAAACCTCGTCGTCGGCGCGGCAATGAGCTTGGGATTCATAGCCAAATACGGCAGCGAAGCGCAGAAATTGCGCTATCTGCCCGATGCGTGTGGCGGCAAGACGCGCTTTTGCTTCGCGATCACCGAGCCTGACGCGGGAACCAACACGATTCGTACTTCCACGATAGCAAAGAAGCGTGGCAATCGCTTCGCGCTGAGCGGTCAGAAGACATTTATCACCGACGCCGATGGCGCGGACTACGCGCTGGTGGTGACGCGAACGACAGCGCATACCGAGGTTCAGAAGAAAACCGATGGCTTCACCCTGTTTGTGGTCGACCTGAAAGCCAAGGGCGTGCAGAAGCAATACATTCCAGTGAGCATTCCGGCCCCGGAAACACAATGGCAGCTGTTTTTCGACGAAGTCGATCTTGGGCCGGAGGACATTGTTGGCGAAGTCGACAAGGGATTCGGCATTTTGTTCAAAAGCCTTAATCCCGAACGCATTCTTGTCGGTTCGATTTCCTGCGGTCTCGGCCGCTATGCCCTGAACCGGGCAGTCGAATACGCCAAGGAGCGGCGGGTTTTCAACAACGTGCCGATCGGATCTTATCAGGGCTTGCAGCATCCCCTGGCCAGCGCCCGCACCGATGTCGAATTGGCATCGCTGATGACACTAAAAGCCGCCTGGATCTTCGATCAGGGCCGCGAAGCCGGCGAATTCTCCAACATGGCAAAACTTGCCGCAGCCGACGCCGGCATCAAGGCGGTGGACACCGCGCTGCAATGCTTCGGCGGCAACGGGTTCACCAAGGAGTACGGCATCTTCGATATCTATCCGCTGGTGCGGCTGTTGAAGACCGCGCCGCTCAATCGCGAAATGATTCTCAACTACATCGGCGAGCACGTGATGGGCTTGCCTCGCAGTTATTAGAGCAAGACCCGGAACGGTGAGGCGCGATTCTACCGGCGATTCGTCTTCAATTGTTCAGAGATCCCCCCAAAGAACGAGGTTGTCTGCAATGGCTCTCATGAAGTCCGATGTGTCCGCTGCGAGCGAAGAGTATCGCCGTAACCGGGACGCTTACGGCTTGAGAATCGCCGATCTGCATGAGCGCCGGGCAGCTGCAATGGTCGGCGGTCCGGAACGGGCGCGGCTGCTGCACAAGGAGCGCAAGCAATTACTGCCTCGCGAACGGATCGCTGCGCTAATTGATCCCGGCTCGCCGTTCCTCGAATTTTGCCAGTTCGCGGGCGAAGGCATGTATGACGGCGTGCCGCCCGGCGGCAGCATCGTCACCGGCGTTGGAATGGTGTCGGGCCGCGCCTGCATGCTGATCGCCAACGACGCCACGGTCAAAGGCGGCACCTACTACGGGATCACCTGCAAGAAGCACGTCCGCGCACAGAAATTCGCCTGGCAACACCGCCTCCCCTGCGTCACCATGGTGCAATCCGGCGGCGCCAACCTGCCGGACCAGCCCAACATTTTTCCCGACGACGGACAGTTCGGATCGATCTTTTACAACCAGATCCGGATGTCGAGCGAGGGTATCGCGCAGATCGCAATCGTCCATGGGCCCTCGACCGCCGGCGGCGCTTACATGCCGGCGCTCTGCGACGAGACCGTCATCATCCGCAATCAGGGCGCCATGTTCCTGGGCGGACCACAACTGGTCTATGCCGCGACCAAGGAAGAAGTCGGCGTCGAAGCGCTCGGCGGCGGTGAAATGCATAGCCGCGTCAGCGGCGTCACCGACCATCTGGCGGAAAGCGACAGCCACGCGATCGCGATTACCCGCGATATCGTCGCCAATCTCGGTGACATTCCCATGCAACGGTGGAACGTGGCGCCACCGCGAGAGCCGCGCTTCGACCCCAAGGATATTTATGGGCTGATCAGCACGGACCCGCGTATCCCCACCAACAATCGAGAGATTGTTGCGCGGTTGGTCGATGGCAGTGAGTTTCACGAATTCAAGCCGCTATATGGCGAGACGCTGATCACCGGCTTTGGCCGCATAATGGGCTTCGAGATCGGGATTCTCTGTAACAACGGGGTGCTGTTTTCCGAATGCGCGCTGAAGGCGACTCACTTCATCGACCTCTGCTGCAAGCGCAATATCCCGCTGCTGTTCATGGCCGACGTCACCGGCTTTATGGTCGGGCGCGAGGCGGAAGAAGGCGGCATCGCCAAGCACGGCGCAAAGATGATCACCGCAATGGCCAGCGCCAACGTGCCGAAATACACGCTGATCATCGGGAATTCCTACGGAGCCGGCTATCTGGCGATGTGCGGCCGTGCCTTCAAACCTCATGCGATGATGATGTGGCCGCACGGGCGCTCCGCGATCATGGGGCCGGATCAGGCCGCCAACACGCTCGCGATGGTCAAGGACGATATCCACAAGCGCGATGGCACGAGCTGGACCGACGAAGAGCGCGAGGCTTATCGCGCTCCGGTTCGCAAGACTTTTGAGGATTTTGCGAACGCCTACAACTTCGCGCGCAACACCTGGTGTGACATGGTGATCGATCCGCTCGAGACCCGCCACGTGATGGCCCTCTTGCTTGATCTCGCCGGCCGTCTGCCACAGCAGGAAACAGACTTCGGCGTGTTCAGGATGTGATGACAGAGGATATCGTTCCGTGTTCAAGAAAATCCTGATTGCCAATCGCGGCGAGATCGCCTGCCGGATCGCGCGAACCTGCCATCGGCTCGGGGTCGCGGTTGCCGGCATTCACTCCACAGCCGACGCCGACGCCTTGCATGTGAAGATGATCGGCGAATCCATAGAGATTGGAGGCGCCGCCGCGTCCGACAGCTACCTGCGGATCGATGCGGTGATTGCCGCAGCGAAAGCGACCGGCGCCCAGGCCATCCATCCCGGCTTCGGATTTCTGGCCGAGAACGCCACGTTCGCCCGCGCCGTCGAGGCGGCAGGTCTGGTTTTTATCGGGCCGACGCCGGACGTGATCGAACGGCTCGGCGACAAGGCCTCTGCCAAGAAAGAGGCTGAGGCGGCCGACGTGCCTATCGTCCCCGGCAGCAAGAAGCCCAGTGAGGATGCTGCCGAGATCGCCCGGATCGTCCAGGAAGTCGGGCTTCCGGTGATGCTGAAGGCAGCGGCCGGCGGCGGCGGCAAGGGTATGCGTGCCGTTTCCGATCTCGATGGCCTTGCCAATGAGATCGAATCGGCCATGCGTGAGGCGAAGAATTCGTTCGGCTATCCCGGACTGATCGTCGAAAAACTGGTCGAACGCGGGCGCCATATCGAAGTGCAGATCGCCGGCGATGGCAAAGGCAACGTGCTTCACCTGCTCGAGCGTGAATGTTCCCTGCAGCGCCGTCACCAGAAGCTCATCGAGGAAGCCCCTGCCGTCAATCTCGCCGCAACGCTTCGCGACAAAATGGCCGCCGACGCGGTGCGGCTCGGCAAGCGCCTGAACTATCGCGGGGTCGGCACTGTCGAATTCATCCTGAGCGGAGACACCTACTATTTTCTGGAAGTAAACCCGCGTCTCCAGGTCGAGCACCCCGTGACCGAGATGGTCACCGGCATCGATATTGTCGAGGTGATGCTCCGCATCGCCGCCGGAGAAGGGCTGCCGTTTACACAAAATGCGGTGACATGTAGCGGGCATGCCGTCGAGGTGCGCATTTGTGCGGAGGATCCGGCAGATAATTTTCTCCCTTGCACGGGAGACCTCGCTTACGTCAAATTTCCCGCCGACGGCGTTCGCGTCGAGACGGGCGTCGAAAGCGGGTCGGTAGTCACGCCGTATTACGACTCGATGCTGGCAAAACTCATTGCCCACGCCGAAACGCGCAATGAGGCGCTCGATAAACTCGAGCGGGCTCTCGACGCGACCTCGATTTTCGGAATTACGACCAATCAAGGATTTCTCAAGCGCTTGCTCGGCCTGCCAGCGACGCGCAGTGCCACCTTTTACACACGCCTGATCGACGAGCAAATCGACCAGTTGGTCGACAAGGCAAAGAATCTGGACGCCGGGGCGTTGGCGCTGGGCGCCTACTTCTGGATGATCCGGCAACGACAGCCCCTCGCAAGGGGGCCGTGGCAGTCGCGCGAAATGACTGGATGGCACATGGCCGCGGGTGGCGACGGATTGTCACCGATTCCGATCCTGCACCTCGAAACCGCGGGCGCAAGCGCGGAGATCCGATTCGCACCGCTCAAGGCCGACGGCTCGATGATTGTCGGCGTCAACGACGAGAAGCTACCGGTCAGACTCATCCCGCTCAAAGACGACTGCTTCACGGCGATTGTCGGCGCGCGGCGTGAGACGGTGCGCATTTATCAGGAAAACCAAACCATCTTTGTCCACCATCGCCGCGGCGTCCACACGCTGACGGCAATCCCCTATCTTACCTACATCAGCGCTGTCGCCGAAACCAGCGGCGAGCTGCGTGCGCCTATGATGGGCATGATCCTGAAGGTCAACGTCGCAGTCGGCGATACGATCAAGGCGGGCGATGTCGCAGCCGTACTGGAATCGATGAAGATGGAGTTGCGGATCAATTGCGAAACCGATGGCGTGGTCACGGCAGTCAATTGCCGGCCGGGCGAGACCGTCGAGCGCAACGCGGTTGTCGTGGTCGTGGAGCCAGAGCAGCAACCGTAATTCAATGACAGAACCGGGAGTGGCAAGTATGGATTTTAATCTGAAGGGCAAATCGGTCGTCGTCACTGGCGGCGGCTCCAACATCGGCCGAGCCATTGTGCTCGGGTTTGCAGCCGAGGGCGCCAACATTACGGTTGGCGATCTCGACCAGGCGCAGGCGGAGAAAGTTGCCGAACTTGCGCGGAAGAACGGCGCTGCCAGCATTCAGGTAATCAAGACCGACGTGACCGATTTCGATCAGGTAAACGCCATGTTCAAGGCCGCTACCGATAAGCATGGCACGGTCGATGTGCTCGTCAATAACGTAGGCTGGGATCAGCTGATGTTCTTTACGCAAACAACGCCCGAGTTCTGGGACAAGATTATCAAGATCAACTACGTCGGCGTGCTTAACTGCACCAAATGTGCGCTCGATATCATGATTCCGAAGGGTGCCGGCGCTATCGTGTCGATCAGTTCCGACGCAAGCCGCTCGGGCGAGCCGCGCGAGGCGGTCTATGGTGGCGTCAAGGCCGCCGTTAATTCTTTCATGAAGACCATTGCCAAAGAGAACGGCCGCTATGGCATCCGCTGCAACGTCGTTTGTCCTGGCGTCACTGTTCCCGTGGATACGGAAGAAGTCGGCGCCAACAGCATGTGGACAAAGCCAGACTCAATGTTCACGGCGGAGCAATTCGAGAAAGTCGCCAAGGCGCTGCCGCTGCGCAAGCTGGGTCGCCCAAACGATATTGCCAATGCCGTAGTGTTCCTCTCGTCCGCCGCCGCAGGTCATGTCACCGGCCAGGTCCTGTCGGTGTCAGGCGGATACACCATGATCGGCTGACGTCGGCCGTTAATTTCGCCAGAACAAAATGGAGTTCCATCGTGTCCGAAAAAGAGATCTTGTACGACGTCAAGGACTACGTCGCGACCATCACCATCAATCGGCCAAAGACCCTCAACGCCTTTACCGGCGATAACATCGTAGAGATGGAGCGGCTGATCCTCGAGGCAACCGCAGACAAAACAGTTGGCGTCATCGTCCTCACCGGCTCCGGCGAGCGCGCGTTCTGCGTCGGCGGCGACGTCAACTGGGAGAAGGACGCCGGCGGCAAGAGCGGGCTCGAAGGACTGAAATTCAACTTTAACCGCCACATCGTCGAATGCCCGAAACCGGTGATCGCGCGTGTCAACGGTTACGCGATTGGCGGCGGACACCACATCGCCTATTTCTGCGATTTCACCATCGCCGCGGAGCATGCGATCTTTGGCCAGAATGGTCCACGTGTCGGCTCCCCGGCCGGAGGCTACATCGTCTCGCACAGCGCCAATGTGCTTGGCCACAAGCGCGCGCGAGAGCTCTGGATGCTGGCGCGACGCTACACCGCCAAACAAGCGCTCGACTGGGGACTGGCCAATTCCGTCGTTCCGATGGCCGAACTTGACGTCGAGGTGCGGAAGTATTGCGACGAACTCCTGGCTTTGAGCCCCACTTGCCTGAAGATTCTGAAGCGCTCATTCTACTATCACATGGCGCCGATCATGGAGCGCGACATGGATGACCTCGTCCGCGAGGTCGCACCCGCCTATTTTACGACACAAGAACAGCAGGAAGGCGCCAATGCATTCCTCGAGAAGCGCAAGCCGGATTTCAGCGCGTTTCGCTAAAGACAGGGCGCTATAACGTAAGGGAGACTGCGATGAGACTAGGCAGCGTCAACTATGAAACTAAAGGGAAGATCGCCATCCTTACGCTGGACGAGCCGGGCAAGCTTAACGCACTCAGCACAGGCATCCGTGAGGGTATTCTGGATGGCCTGAAGAAAGTGGATGCAGACGACAACGTCCGCGTCGCCATCATCACCGGCAACGGGGACAAGGCATTTTGCGCGGGCGCCGATATTAGCGGCTTCAACTTTGATCCGGACAAAGTACGCAAGTTTATGATCGAGGCTTTGGCGGTATTAGCGGCACCGGAAAATTGCCGCAAACCCGTAATCTCCGCCGTCAATGGTATTGCGTTCGGCGGTGGCTTTGAACTCGCGATCGCTTCAGACTTTATCATCGCATCGGATCGCGCACGCTTCGCGGTACCGGAGATCAAGCTCGGACTACTGCCCGGTTTTGCGATTGTACGCCTGCACGATATGGTCGGCCGCGCCAAGGCCAAAGAAATGAGTATCCTCGGCGATCCAATCAGCGCGGATGAGGCATTCAGACTAGGCCTCGTACTACGTGTGGTTCCTCACGGCGATCTGCTCACGGACGCCCTGGCATTTGCCGAACGAATTGCATCAAAACCAAAGCTTGCGGTGCAGATGGCCAAATCGTTTTACAACCGCGGCCTCGGTGGAGATGAGATACGGCACGCCATCGATGGTTTTCCGCTCCTATTCATGCATCGAGACGCACAGGAAGGTATCGCTGCCTTTCTCGAAAAACGTGAGCCAAAATTCGAGAGTTGACAAAGCGCGCTGCGAGCGACGGCTTCGAAGACCTTCTTCGAGTGGAGCACTTTGCGGTAGATAGATCGTGCATAACATCGAGGACTCGATGCCCCTGAAAGAATTTACTTTCCTCGACGTGTACCGCCGCAATGCGGAATTTTTTCCCGACCGCACCGCGTTCGTTTTTGAAGGCCAGCGCATCACCCATCGTGAATATCTGAAAAGGGTCGAGCGGCTGGCGGCGGGCCTAGCACGCGAGGGCGTAAAATCCGGTGACCGCGTCGCCATCCTTTCGCAAAACTCGCTCGAAATGATCGATGTGATCGGAGCGGTCGCACGGCTCGGCGCGATCCTGCTGCCGGTTAATTTCCGGCTCAACGCCGAAGAAATCGGCTACGTCCTCGCCGACGGTGCGCCGGTGCTGGTTGTGGCGGGGGCAGAATACCAGGAGATTATCGCGGCTCTAAAACCGTCGCTACCTTCGGTCCGGAGCTATTTTGGCATCGGCAAGCACACTGCGCCGTTTGCGCCGCTCGCAAATCTTGCGGCTTCGGACGCGTCGATGTCTGACGTGAACTTCAGCGCCGATGATGGCTTCGTAATCATTCACACCGCCGCCGTCGGCGGGCGGCCGCGCGGCGCGCTGTTGTCGCAAGCCAACCTTCTAACGGCGCACAGCTCGCTGGTGCAGGCCTGGAGCCTGACCGAGCGCGACGTCAATCTTGGTGTGCTGCCGCTGTTCCACGTCGCCGGCCTTGGCCTGATGCTGACGGTACAGCAGGCTGGCGGCGCCAGCGTCATCGCTTCGAAATTCGACCCGCAACAGGCGGTTTGCGACATTGCCGCCGAGAGGGTGACCGTCATGTCGGAGTTCGCGCCGATGCTGGCGGGCCTGATGGATCAGGCCAAGGGCGACGAATTGAAGACGTTGCGTGCTGTGACCGGACTGGATACCCCGGCGACGATTGAACGCTTCGAGAAAGCGTGCCCCCACGCGGTATTCTGGGCAGCCTTCGGACAGTCCGAGACATCGGGCCTCGCAACGCTGTCGCCCTACCGCAACCGGCCAGGATCAGCTGGGCGCCCCCTGTTCTGGCGCACCATTACGGTCGTCGACAGCGCCGACAAACCAAGGCCCACCGGACAAACCGGCGAGATCGTGGTGCGTGGTCCCACCGTTTTTAAAGGCTACTGGAATAACGACGCCGATACTGCCCACACCTTCCGTAATGGCTGGCATCACACCGGCGACATCGGCTATTTCGATGCCGATGGCTATCTCTGGTATGCCGGCCGTGCTCCCGAGAAAGAGCTGATCAAGACGGGTGGGGAGAACGTCTACCCGGCGGAGGTCGAAAACGCGATTCTCCAACATCCAGATATCGCCGACGTCGTGGTCATCGGCGTGCCTGATCCCCAGTGGAGCGAAGCCATCAAAGCGATCTGCGTGCGCCGAACTGGCGCGAATGTCACCGCCGACGAGCTCATCGACTTCGTCGCCGGAAAGATCGCACGCTACAAGAAGCCAAAGCACATTGTTTTCGTCGATCAACTGCCGAGGACCGCCAAGGGCGAAATCGATCGCGCCGCAGTCAAATTCGACAACTCTTAGAGAGGACTTGGCGATTGCCAGGTGTTGCGCGTTATTTCGAGGTGCCGTTTCAATAAGGAACAACTTGAGCGCGGTGTGACGATAGTTGAGGACGCAAGTGAAAAAACAGAAGATTTTTTGCGGGGCTCAGGGACACGCGATTGTAGCCGACGTGTTTGGTGAGGGTTCGCCGATTTTGCTGGCGCACGGAGGGGGCCAGACCCGCTTGGCGTGGACTCGAACTGCACGGGCCTTGATGCAGGCAGGATATAGTGCAATTGCGATGGATTTGCGTGGCCACGGGGAAAGTGCATGGTCGCCATCGGGCTCTTACCAACTCGACGACTTTGCGATGGATCTCCTTGCGATGTCTGATCAACTAGACGAGAAACCAGCTCTCGTCGGCGCTTCCCTCGGCGGCCTGGCGGGCTTGATAGCCGAAGGTGAACTTCGCTCAGGATCCTTCACTTCGCTTACGCTTGTAGATATTACACCAAATATGGAGCCGGTCGGCGTTGCGCACGTCCTGGATTTCATGAGGGCACATTTGGCGGACGGCTTTGCTTCGCCCGATGAAGCCGCCGAGGCGATCGCCAACTATTTGCCAAATCGACGGCGACGGAAAGGCTCGGAGAGCCTCGACCGCTATTTGAGACGATGCGATGACGGACGTCTTCGCTGGCACTGGGATCCGCGCTTCATAACTTCTGTGACAAATGGCAAAGTGGGCCAGTCCGAAAACCGACTGACCGACGCTGCCAAAAACCTTAAGCTGCCGATTCACCTGATACGTGGAGGATCAAGCAATTTGGTAAGCGTGGATGCTGCGCAAGAGTTTCTTCGACTTGCTCCCCACTCTGCGTACACCGATATTGCCGGCGCGGGTCATATGGTCGTTGGCGATCGAAATGATGCATTTACTGAGGCCGTCGTCAGTTTCTTTCGAGGACCGCAGATATCACAACGTAATGGCGATACACGCGACGATTAGCCCCGCAATCGAAGTCGACCCATTTTGTGAGAGCTTTGTCGAAGGAATGAACCAGTGATAGCCGGTGGTGGCATGTCAGTGCTTGATTGCTGAAAGAAAATACATAGGAGCGAACGAGTGAATGAGACTGGCCCCCCCAACGAAGAGACTATTGCTGAATTTCAAAAGGCGTTGATGATTTCGCCGTTCCACCGGTGGCTGGGATTGAAAGCCATCATGGTCGCTCGTGAACAAATCGAAATTTCTCTACCTTGGCGCGAGGAATTTGTTGCCAATACTGCAATCGAAGCAACTCACGGTGGAATCCTGGCAGCCCTGATCGATTTAACGGGCCTTTACGCCGTTCGCGCAGCCGGGGGTATTGTAAGTGCTACGGCAGATCTTCGGGTCGATTATCATCGGCCGGCCACCCGCGGGACAGTTCTCGCTCGCGGCATGGTGGTCAAACTGGGGCGCCGGATAAGCACTGCCGACGTACGCGTGACCGATACCAGCCGAGTTCTCTTAGCCAGTGGGCGGGGCGCATATCTCGCACAATGAGGCGTGTACGGTCGTTTGGCCAATTGCAACGCACCATTCTTCAGTTGCCCAAATGCCTAACAGACGTTAGATTTGGAAACTGAAAGTGTTCTTAACAGATTGACCTTCAAACGGGATTCAAGTTGACCCTCAAGGATCGCGGCGGCGACGCCCCAGTACTCGAATGCCGGTCTGTCGAGCGACGCTTTAGCGGCATTGTCGCGCTGAACGGAATCGATATGCGGATCGAGCGCGGCGAGATATTCGGCCTTGTCGGCCCCAACGGATGCGGCAAGACCACCCTCACCAACGCAATCACCGGATTTTATCCGCCACAGCGTGGACATATTCTGCTGAACGGCCGGGACATCACGGGCCTGGCGCCACACTATGTCGCGACGTTGGGAGTTGCCCGCACCTTCCAGAACCTGGCGCTCTTCAATGGTATGAGCGTACTCGATAACATCCTTCTGGGCCGTCACATTCACATGAAACCCAGTGTAGGACGTACGGCGCTCTATTGGTGGCTTGCCCGCAGCGACGAGACGTTGAACCGCGCCGCGGTCGAAGACGTGATCGATTTTCTGCAGCTTGAAGGCGTACGCGACGAACTGGTCGACGGGATTCCGATCGGCCTGAAGAAGCGGGTCGAATTGGCGCGCGCTTTGGCCGCCGAGCCCAGCTTCCTTATCCTCGACGAGCCGATGGCGGGGATGAACCAGGAAGAAAAGGAATACATGGCGCGCTTCATCCTGGATGCACGCGATGAACGCAATGTCACCGTGCTGCTGATCGAGCACCACATGGACGTCATCACGGGCATTTGCGATCGCATGCTGGCGTTGAACTATGGCGAAATGATCGGCAGCGGCGTGCCGGCCGACGTCGTCGCCGACCCAAGGGTGATCGAGGCATACATCGGGGGTGCGCATGTCGCGCGCTGAACCGGCCTTGGCCTGGAATTTCGAAACCGATACCACGCTGATCCGCGTTCTGGCGCAGAATGCCGAAGTCTTTCCCGATCGTGTCGCGATGCGCGAGAAAGACAAGGGCATCTGGAATCAGACGACGTGGCAGCAGCTGCTCGAGATCGTGCTTTGCTGCGCCGCTGGTCTCGAAGAACTGGATTTCAAGGCGGGCGACGTCATGCTGGTGCTGGGCGACAACCGCCCTCGGCTCTACGCGGGGATGCTGGCCGCTGGCGCCCTCGGTGGGTACGCGATGCCGGCCTTCCCCGATGCAACCCTCGATGAAATTCGCCACTTCGTTCATGAGGCGGGCGCGCGTTTCGCGCTGGCCGAAGACCAGGAACAAGTGGACAAAATACTCGATCTGCGCGAGCAAGGCGCGACGATCGAGCATATTATCTACGACGATCCGCGTGGACTGGCCGCTTACGCCAATCCAGGCCTGATCTCATGGGACACGCTTCAGGCAAAGGGCGCGGAGCTAGTCATCCGCAACCCCAATCTCCGAAACGAGCTGATCGCCCGCGCGCAGCCCGAGGGCCCGGCCGTGTTCGTGCATTCCTCCGGGAGCACCGGCAAGCCCAAGGGGGTGGTGCTGTCGCATCGTAACCTGTTGGCCGGCGTTCGAAATGCCTATCGAGGCGGAGCGTTCCAGTTCGGCGAGAGCATTCTGGCCTATCTGCCGATGGCCTGGGTTGGCGACTTCGCGGTGACGATGGGCGCCGGAATCGCCCTGCACTTCACGATCAATATTCCAGAGCGGCAGGAGACCGTGCTGCAAAACCTGCGCGAGATTGCGCCGACTTTCTATCTGGCCGCACCGCGCAGCTGGGACAATCTATTGACCACCATCCAGGTGCGCATGGAAGATTCCTCGTGGCTGAAGAGGCTGGTCTACAAGTTTTTTATGGCGTTGGCCATTTCAGCCGAAAAACGCAAGCTCGAAGGCGGTCAGCCGACACTCAAGCAGTGGTTGTTGAGCCCAATAGGCGAGTGGCTGGTCTATGGACCGATCAAGGACCAATTCGGCCTGACCCGGCTGCGTGGCGCCTTCACCGGCGGTGAAGCGATGGGCGAGGATACGTTCGTCTTTTACCGCGCGCTCGGCATCAAATTGCGCCAACTCTATGGCCAGACTGAAACCAGTGCCTACAATGCCATCCAGGATCTCAACGAGGTAAGGCTCCACACCGTCGGACGTCCCCTGCCGGGCGTCGATATCCGGATAAGCGACGCCGGCGAAATCCTGGTCCGCTCGGGCAGCGTGTTCAGCGGATACTTCAAGCAGGACGAGGCCACGCGCGAAAGCCTCGAAGACGGCTGGTTACACACCGGAGATGCAGGTTACCTCGAACCTGACGGGCACCTCGTGGTGCTGGGGCGCCTGTCGGACATCGTGCACACCGCGAAGGGCGAGCGCTATATTCCCAACTATATTGAGAACCGGCTCAAGTTCAGTCCGTACATTAAGGATGCTGCGGTACTCGGAAGCGGCCGCGATACGCTGTCAGCCATTATTTGCATCGACAAGGAAGCTGTCGGCCTTTGGGCCGAACTGCGCGGCATTTCCTACATCTCCTATGCCGACCTGTCGCAGAAGCCGCAGGTCATCGCCCTGATCGCCGCCGCGGTGAAGCACGTTAACAGTGCACTGCCGCACGGCTTGCAGTTGCGGAAATTCGTCTGCCTGCACAAGGAATTCGATGCCGACGACGGCGAAATCACCAGAACCCGAAAGATTCGACGTAACGTCGTGGAGGAGCGCTACAAACCGATCATCGACGCCATCTACGGGCATCAAAACACAGTGCTGATGAAGGCAAAGGTCAGCTACGAGTCAGGCGAAGTCGGCGTCATCGAACGCACACTGTCGGTACAGGAGGCCTGAAGAATGGACGCGATATCGTTGATGGAATCTGCTGCCAACGGCGCGCTTATTGGCTTGATGTATTCACTTGTCGCGATGGGAATCGTCCTGATCTACAAATCGTCATCGGTGCCTAATCTTGCACAGGGCTCGATGACGATGCTGGCCGCTTATGTCCTGCTCGCGTTCGCCAACAGCGCGGGCGCACCGATCTGGGCCGCGATTTCGCTGGCGATCATAACAATGTTCATCATCGGAATGGCCATCGAACGGGTGGCGCTGCGGCGCCTCGCCGGCCGCCCCATCATCATGATCCTGATGATGACGCTTGGCCTGGAGATTTTCCTGCGAGCCGGCTCGATGACCATTTGGGGCGGTACCACGCGACCCATGAATCTGGGCATCAGCGATGCCCCGCTTTTTCTCGGTCCATTATTGATCAATCGTGCTTACGCTTTTGGAGCGGTGGTCACAATTGCGATGTTCGGTTTTTTCGTGCTGTTCTTCCGGAGCCGGATGGGTGTGGTTTTGCGTGCGATTTCCGATGATTATACGGCGGCCTGGTCGGTCGGCATTTCGGTCGAGCGCGGCGTCGCGCTGTCTTGGGCCATGTCGGCGGTGGTCGCGACGATTGCCGGTGTGCTCTGGAGTTCGGTACAGGGCGTCGATCAATCGCTCGCGCAACTGCTGCTCAAGGGCGTGACCGTAGCCGTTTTGGGCGGACTGGACAGTATAGGAGGCGCGTTGCTCGCCGGCGTCCTGCTCGGCGTCGTCGAGGGAATTGCATCCAGCGTTCTCGATCCCCTGTTGGGTGGCGCGAGTCGCGATCTTGTCGATGCGGCAATGCTGATCCTGACCATCTTGATCCGACCGCACGGACTTTTCGGTCGCCACGACATCGAGAGGGTCTAGGATCATGCTATTCCGTCAAGCCGGGATTTTTCATACGGATTACAGCGCCGACCGCGCACTGTTTCCGATCCCCGCCGATCGATGGATGATTGGTATTCTGCTATTGCTGGCGCTGGCCGCGCCGATCTACATGAACACGCTTTATCTCAGCAGTTACTTGCTGCCTTGGCTTGTCTGGACTGCGGGCGCGCTCGGTCTCAATTTGATCCTCGGATGGGCGGGGCAATTTCATTTGGGCTACGCAGCGGTGATGGGAATCGGCGCCTACGCCGCGGTTCATGCCACAAGGGCGGGCATACCGTGGGAGATTGCCATCGTCCTCGCGGGAATAACAGCAGCGGTTATCGGAAGTGTGTTCGCTTTTGCCGCACTGCGCGTGAAAGGCCTGTATCTGGCGCTCAGCACGCTCGCCTTGCAGTTCGTGATGGACTGGACGATTTCGCACGTACCCGCGATCAGCGGCGGCACACAGGCCACGTTGCAGGCACCTGACATCCGCCTGCTGGGCTGGGCTGTCACCTCCGATGCAGGACTCTATTACGTCGCCCTCGTCTGGTGCGTGCTGGTTACGTCCTTCATGCTCAATCTGCGGCGCACCGCGCTCGGCCGCGCTCTGGTCGCTGTTCGGGAGAAAGATTACGCAGCCGCGGTCATCGGCGTGAACAGCTTCTACTTCAAACTGGTGGCGTTCGCGACATCCTCGTTCATCGGTGGCGTGAGCGGAGCCATCCTGATCGGTACATTTTACCATGCCGTAACCCCCGAGCAGTTTTCCGTCGACGTCTCAATTCAGGCGTTGGCGATGGTCATCGTGGGCGGGCTGGGCAGCATCATCGGCAGTTATTTCGGCGCCGCGTTCATTCTGCTGATGCCGGGCGTTATGAACAGTTTCATCTCCTGGGCGGCAACCAAGTTCGGGTTCTCGCTGGGTATCGAAACTCTGGCTCATCTACCCCAAGCTTTCTATGGCGCGCTTATTATCGGGTTTCTCCTGATTGAACCGCTGGGGCTTGGGAAGATCTACAACAACATTCGGGATTATCTCCTGGTATGGCCTTTCGGCTACACGAAGAAATAGCGGGAAGCACGAACGCCATGAATGCACCCATTGCCGCTAAGATACTGTCCCTCAACAATATTGAGGTCGTCTACGACCACGTTTCGCTTGCGATCAAAGGTGTTTCGATCGATGTGCCCGAGGGCGGAATGGTGGCCCTGCTCGGCGCCAATGGCGCGGGAAAGAGTACGACGCTGAAATCGATCAGCGGTTTGCTCACGGCCGAGCGGGGCGAGGTGCGGCGGGGCGAATTGCAGTTCCGCGGCCAAAGCCTTGGCGGCCTGATGCCGCAGGACCGCGTCAAGCTGGGGATCGCCCACGTGCTCGAAGGGCGTCGGGTGTTCGAACATCTCACGCCCGACGAAAACTTGATCGCGGCTTCGGCGTTGCATAGCCGCCAGGACATGAACCGCAACAAGGACCGGGTTTACAGTTATTTCCCACGTCTGCACGAGCGCCGGACCGTCGCGTCGGGTTATCTCTCCGGCGGCGAACAGCAAATGCTCGCAATCGGCCGTGCTCTGATGACCCAGCCAAAACTATTGATGCTCGACGAACCCAGCCTGGGACTGGCTCCTTTTCTCGTGGCTGAGATCTTCCAGATCCTCGGCCGCATCAACCGCGATGAAGGACTTTCGATATTGCTGGTTGAGCAGAACGCCATTGCCGCGCTCGAAATTGTCTCCCACGGCTATCTGATCGAAAGCGGTCGCATCGTGATGCACGACAGTGCGGCTGCATTGAAGAAAAATCCCGACATTCAGGAATTTTACCTGGGAGGCGCGCAAAACAAGAATTTTCGTGACATCAAACATTATAGCCGGCGGAAACGTTGGCTGACCTGACGATCACCAGATGTGCGTCGTTCGATAAAGCTGGGATGATTAAGAATTTCCTGAGTTCGCTCAGTCAACCAAGGAAGGATCGCTAAAATGAGATTACTATCTATACTAGGCGGACTAGCGTTGGCGCTGCTCAACGTCGTGCCGGCAGCCGCGGCCGATCCTGTGCGCTTCGCGCTGTGCTATGACCTGAGCAAGGCCTATACGTTCGTCACGCCGCAGATTGCCCAAGCTGTGCGCGACTATGCCGACCTTCTCAATGCGAAGGGAGGTCTCGAAGGCCATCCGATCGAAATTATCGTGCAGGACCACGGCAACGAGCCGCAGCGCGGCATCGAATGCTACGAACGCTTGAAGCGCGAAGGCGTGATGGTGTTCGACATGTTGTCGACGCCGGTATCGCGCGCGGTCCTTCCGCGCATTATGAAGGATGGCAACATCCTGATCCAGTCACTGGTCGGTCGAGGGGATGCGGTCGATGGCAACGTGTTCAAATGGGTATTTCCGATCGGGCCGACCTACTGGGGTCAGGCCGCCAATGACATTGAATACATCAAACAAAAGTCCGGCGGAAATCTGAAGGGCGTCAAGGTCGCGTTCTTTTATATCGATTATCCGTTCGGACAGGAACCGATCGGTATTCTGAAGACGCTGGCGCAGAAGGAGGGTTTCGAGTTGCAGCTCGTGCCGTATCCGCTGCCGGGCAACGATCAGGCCTCGGCATGGACGCAGATCCGTCGTCTTAACCCCGACTGGATTGTGAGCTGGAGCCTGTCGAATATGCATGTGATCGCATCGCGCGAGATGAAGCGCAATGGGATCTCGATTGAAAAGTATATCGCTGTTAATTGGCTCAACGAGGTCGATATCAAGAATATTGGACCCGATGTCGCTAAGGGATTGAAACGCGGCACCAACGTCGCCGGCGGCTCATATCAGCCGTTGGTTCAGCAGATTATCAAGGAGCTTTACGACAGGGGCAAAGGCAACGGTGATCGCAAATTTACCGAGGACGTCTATTACAACACTGGTCTTGCGATCTACTCGATCGCATTCGAAGGCGCACGGCTTGCGATCAAGAATGGCGGCTGGCCGCTAACACCCGATAAAATTAAGACTGGTCTTGAGAGTCTGAAAAATTACGATGCTAACGGGCTGATTGCACCTATTACAGTCACGGCACAGGATCATGGCGGCGGCGGCAAGACACGCATTGAAATGTGGGATGGAGAGAAATGGGTTGCACAAACCGATTGGATCGCTGGCTTTCAAGACGAGGTTTGGAGCGTAGTGAAGGAACAGTCGGCGGACTTCGCCAAATCTGAGACGCAAAAATGAACTGTCTCTGGCCGGCGAAGTCGATTTACCGACGTTGCCGGCCAAGTTGGCGCTGATTCCATTCCATTGCAAATATCTCCGATGCCGTCCGCCTGCGGCATATAGCTAGCCAGCTCTGCGTTTCGATCCGCCATGTACCAGCTTCGGCCACTGGTGGATTGCCCTGCCCGCCTACCAAAATATAAGACTCAGGACTTAATAGGCGAGCCGGGGTACGAGATGCATTTCTCGGGCTTTATTTGCGAACCCTCTGGCGCCTGCGGAGAACGAACTTATCTCGATTAGCTTAGTCGACCTGCAAAGGAGACGACACGAGTCATGATTGCCGACAACACAACGCGACAAGAGCGCCCAGGCGAAATGGGAGCGGTTTTCGACGCTGTTATCGTGGGTGCGGGCTTTGCCGGGATGTACATGCTGCATCGCCTGCGCGGGCTTAGCTTCTCGGCACGGGTCTTCGAGGCCGGCAGTGGCGTGGGTGGCACCTGGTATTGGAACCGCTATCCAGGTGCACGCTGCGACGTCGAGAGTATGCAGTACTCATTCTCCTTCTCCGAGGAGCTGGACCAGGAGTGGAACTGGTCGGAGAAATACGCGCCGCAGGCCGAGATCCTTTCCTACGCCAACCACGTTGCCGATCGTTTCGACCTGCGCCGGGATATCGTGTTCGACACGCGTGTCACCGCGGCGACGTTCGACGAAGACGCCGGGTGCTGGCTGATCGAGACCAACCGCGGCGACAGGGTTTTGGCCAGATTCTGCATCATGGCGGTCGGCTGCCTGTCGGCACCGAACCGGCCAAACTTCAGGGGCATGAAGAACTTTCGCGGTCCGATCTACCACACCGGCGAATGGCCGCATGAAGGCGTCGACTTTACAGGATTGCGGGTCGGCGTGATCGGCACCGGCTCCTCGGCGATTCAGTCGATCCCAATCATCGCGCAGCAGGCGGCGCACCTCACGGTATTCCAGCGCACGGCGACGTGGTCCGTGCCGGCGCGCAACGAGAGCCTGACGTCTGAATATTTGCAGGCGGCCAAGGCGGATTATCCGGCGTTGCGGGCCAAGGCACGCGGACGCCCGACCGGCTTCTATTTTCCTTTCAACATGAAGCCGGCGCTGGAGGCTGCACCCGAAGAGCGCGAACGGCAATACGAGGAAGCCTGGACCCGCGGCGGCCTGCCCTTCCTCGGCGCCTTCGGCGATCTGCTGTTCGAGAAGGCCGCCAACGACACCATCGCCGACTTCGCCCGCCGCAAGATTCGCGGCATCGTGAAGGACCCGGCGACGGCCGACCTGCTGTGTCCGGACAACGTGTTCGGCTGCAAGCGGCTCTGCGTCGATACTTCCTACTTCGAGACCTACAATCTGGAGCACGTCAAACTGGTCGACGTGTCCAAGACGCCGATCGAACGCTTCACGCCTGACGGCATCGAGGTCGACGGGGTCGCGTATCCACTGGACACCGCCGTCTGCGCCACCGGCTTTGCCGCGATGACGGGTTCGTTCGACAAGATTGCGATCACCGGCCGCAAAGGTTTGACGCTGGCCGAGAAGTGGCGCGCCGGCCCGCGCGCCTACCTCGGGATCGCCTCCGCCGGCTTCCCCAATTTGTTCACGATCACCGGTCCCGGTAGTCCCTCAGTGCTCGCCAGCATGATCCAGGCGATTGAGCAGCATGTCGACTGGCTGGCCGACTGCATGGCCCACATGCGCGACGTCGGGGCCGCGACCATCGAGCCGAAGCGCGAGGACGAGGACGCCTGGGTCGAGCACGTCACTGACGTATCGACTGTTTCGCTGCGATCGACCTGCAGCTCCTGGTATGTCGGCACCAACATCCCCGGCCGGCCGCGCGTCTTCATGCCGTATATCGGCGGCTTCCCGGTCTATGTGCAGAAATGCAACGAGGTGATGAGTGCCGGCTTCGATGGCTTTGTGCTGGAAGGCGCACCGGCCAGCAACGCGGCGCCCCAGGTGCGCTACACCGAGCGCTGGCGGGTGCCGATCGACATCGACGTCATTTCACCGGCCGCCGTCGCCGCCAAACGTGTCCCAGTAGTCTGAAGAGTGATCAACACATGGCTGTTATGTGGGTTGGAAGCAGTTATCGTCAATGTCCACTTTTCCGCGATTGATTCCCGGGTCGTCTCCGTGATTTCCAATGGAATGGCGCCGCATGTTTTCCGCTGAACAACCGATGCTTGGCGCCACGATCCAGTCGCGCGCAATCACGTTGGGCGGCCTCATGGCAATCGTCGCGCCGGCGCAACAGTAAAATCGCTCAATCGATCCGCGGCGATAGCCACGCTAGGAATTATCAAACTCACTCATAATCAGCCGAGATAGTGCTTCTGGCCGTTCCATTGGAAGAAAATGGCTATTCTCCGGAAAATTGAATACGCGAGTTTGAGGTGCAAGTTCGACAATCTTCTTCGCATCGACATCACTTACAGTGCTAAATCGCGAGCCGTAGGCCAACAGTAACTTGCCTTTGTAACGTGGAAGAATGTCCCAAAAATCGGTCGTCGCGGCCTGGAAGGTTGCAGCTTCCCAGGATGGATTACACGCCAGCCGGATTTGATCGTTAGCTAGGAATACCAACCCACCCTCAAGATAATCTTCAAGAAATCCGTCTTGCCAAGTGGCGAACATTGCTTTCTTTGCATAAGACTCGCGGATCTCCGGCAGGGACGCCCATGTCGATCGGCGCTTGCGCGCCTGGATTGCAATATCGAAGTCCACGATGCGCCCCTCCCGCCGCTCGCTCGCAACTCGATACGCCCTCTCGAACGGGACAAATGACGGCTCGAGCAAGCCCACCCCGAGCACCAAGTCTGGCCGTCGGGCCGCCAGCATCACACTGACGGTTGCACCGATCGAATGACCCACGAGGAAGGCAGGCTCCTTGTAAACGCCAAGAAGCTCCTCAAGATCCAATTCATAGGTCTCCCAACTTGTTAGCCTTTCCGGAATTGCTGGCAATGTGGTGCGTCCATGTCCACGCGCGTCGGACGCGACGACACGGAAGCTTGCTGATAGCTGCTCCAGAAAGCGTCGATACGTTTCCGCATTGAAGCCGGTCGCATGTGCGAAATGCAGAAGCGGAGCGCAGCTATTCACGTTGTCCGACGTCAACGTCGCAATTTTGCCAACCCTAGAAGCGATCATTCTCAAATTGCCCGTCCTGCGCTCTTTTGATCCCACTCGTCGGCCGCACGATCTACACTCGCGGGTTGCGCCATGAGCAGCCGTAGCTGAGCCTGAAGGATCGCCAGATCGTCTATCGTGAAGTCAACCCACATGGCTGCTTAAACATCATCAGCTTTGCGGCGGAGCTTCTTTAAGCTGACGCGCGCTTCGGGGCATAACTGCTTACACAGAAGCGATGATTGGCCACAATCATTGATATCCGTCAAAACAACTTTTTCATTAACCATTGTTCTCACGCGTATCGTATTGTGACTTCCATGGCGATGGTTCCCTCCGGTGTGAGGGCCCACAGCTCCGCTCCTTTTTCGCCGTCAACGGCGCGGCCAACGACGCTGAAAGGCGCCGTGTCGAACAGTGGTGCACGGGCGCGCTGCGAAAACGATTTTAGCGTTTTTTCCGGAGCGTGATCGCGCGCAAGGTCGATCAGGCACTGCTGCGAGTAGGGTCCATGCACGACAAGGCCGGGATAACCTTCGACGCGCATCGCATAGTCCCGGTCGTAATGAATGCGGTGCGGGTTGAAAGTCAGCGCGGAATAGCGGAACAAGGAAACCGGGTCCGTCGTAATCGTTCGGCGCCACGGTGTATCGGCTGGCGGCTTGTTCCTTTTCGGTGTGACGCTCTTCTCTCCAGGCTTCACTTCTTCGCGGAACACTGTGTGATTTTGTTCTACAATCGAAAGGCCGCGAGGCGTGAAAATGCGACGGGTCTGCGTCGCGAATATCAACGCTCCGGTACCGCCCGACCGTAGCGAGACATCGGTGAACTCCGTCTCGCGCTTGAGCGCATCGCCGAGGCGGATCGGATCGTGGAAGGTCAGTTCGGTTCCCGCATACATCCGCCGTGGAAACGGCATCGGCGGCAGAACGCCGCCAGAGATCGGCAACCCATCGTCACCGAGAGTAGCCTTGGGCGACAGCGGCATGAAATACACCAGATGCCACCCCGGCTGGATCGGATCCCCGGGCCCTGGAATCTGGTCCTGCCGATCGAAGGTCACCGCAAGTCCGCGCAGCGGCGCCTGGGTGGCGACATCGTGCTCGACGATTTTCGTCCCGATGTGCTTGCGCAGTGCGTCAATGTCCACGTTCATCTTGATGCCGCTCCGGGTGGTGATGGTCACGACGCGGTTACACAGGCGGGAGTCACCAGATCGGGCTTGGCCTGTTCGAAAATGACACGAACCGGCAGCCCAAGTTTGACGTCCGTCTCCCTGGCGCCGCGAAGAGGGACTTGCATCCGTACGCCCTCCTCGAGGTCGATAGTGGCCAGAATGTAAGGTAAATCGAGCTTGAACCCGGGATTGAAGGCGTGATGGGTGATGGTCCAGCTGTGGACCGTTCCCCGGCCCGAGGCCTCGATCCATTTCACTTCAAACGAATAACAGACGTCACAAACCGGCCTTGGATAGTGACGGATTTTTCCGCATTGCCCGCATTTCTGAAGGAGCAGCCGTCCATTTTGGAGGCCATCCCAATAGGGCTTCGACTCATGGGTCGGCTCAGGAACGGGCTTGAGGTAGGTCTCCGCAGTCATTGCGATCATCCTTTGCGCATGATCGCGACGGATCCGTCGCCCATATCGCCGTATCCAGTCACAAGGCCGATCTCGGCTCCCCTAACTTGTGCCTTGCCGGCCTCGCCTCTGAGTTGACGCACAAGTTCAACAATGTGGTTCATGCCGACCATATGCGCCTGAGAAAGCAGTCCGCCGTGGGTGTTGATCGGCAATTTTCCTCCAAGCCGAATCGCTCCGCTCGCAACAAACGGACCGCCCTCGCCTTTCTTGCAAAAGCCGAGGTCTTCAAGTTGACACAGCACGATGTAGGTGAAGCAGTCGTAAATCTCGGCAACGTCAATATCTCCAGGCGAAACACCGGCCATGGCAAACGCCTTCGGCGCAGCCTTCGCGATCCCGAGGCGCGTCATATCCGGGCGTTGCGTGATGACGCTCGGTGAATCCGGATGGCCTTCGGCGACCCCCATGACGTAGACCGGTGGTTTGCGAAGATCATTTGCCCGGTCCGCGCCACTGACCACGATCGCCGCGCCGCCGTCGCTTTCCAGGCTGCAATCATAAAGTCTCAAAGGATCGGAGATCATGCGTGACGTCTGGTGATCCTCAAGGGTCAGCGGCTTCGTCATCATCCCATGGCCATTGAGAATTGCGTTGTGACGGGTAGACACGGCGATTTCGCCAAGCTGCGAGCTCGTCGTGCCGAACAGTTCCATATGGCGACGGGCCATCGGCGCATATAGCTGTGCCGGGGCGATCGCGCCGACCGGCATCTCATGCTCACCAACGACCTTGAACTGGGGCATTTGCTGAACGCGCGTGCCGATGCGACCCGCAGACGAGCCGTTACGACCGATCGGGATCAGCACGTTGCTGCACACGCCGCCGCTGATCGCGAGCAGCGCACATTGTATGGCCGCGACGCAGCTGGCTCCGCCGAGCGGCGCAGTGGCCGAAAAGCGCAGGTCGGATATACCGAAATTCGTGACAAAGTCTTCGGCTACGACCGGCGAATTCGAGTATGGAATAATGCCGTCGATTTCCTTGGGACTGAGCCCCGCATCCGCAATCGCATTCAACGAAGCCTCGAGCTGAAGCGCAAGTATGCTCTTGCCCGACATGCGCGTGTACTCGGTCTCTCCCACGCCAGTGATGGCGGCCTTTTCTTTCAGTGACATAGGCAAAGCTCCCACGGAGGCTCGCAACCCCTGAACGATTTCCGTGACGACGGAACAATCATTCAAGCTTTCTACTTGACGCCGGCCGCCCAAGGCACGACTATTTCGAACAGATGTTAGATTTAATCCGTAGCGCGGTCAATCGACCGTGGCTAGTCCTTTCCGTGTAGAGTAACAGGCACAAACCGCGCCTGGGAAAGAGCGTCTCTATGGACCTCCGCTACAGCGCCCGACATCGCGCCCTCCAGGAGGAAGCGCGCGGCTTCGTAAAGAAATACGGCCACCTTTCGCCGAAAACGGGGGGCGGACGGAAGCGGCCTGACGCGCGAGCCCTGGATTGGCAGAAGCTTCTGCTGGAGCGCGGTTATTTTGCCCGCAACATTCCCCGCGAATATGGCGGCTTCGGCCTGCCGGTCGACATCCTGGAATTGGCGATCATCGCCGAAGAATTCTCGAACGCGGGCGTGTCTCCGGGCATCATGAACCAGGGCATTTCCATGCTGGTGCCGACATTGCTCGAGGTCGGAACGAAGGAGCAGTGCATTCAATGGATCGGGCCTACCATCCGCGGTGACATCATTTGGTGCCAGGGCTATTCGGAGCCCGGTTCGGGCTCCGACCTTGCCGCCGCCAAAACCAGCGCCCGTGTCGAGGATAGCCAATTCATCGTCAATGGCCAGAAAATCTGGACGAGTTCTGCCCACTACGCCGACATGATGTTCCTCCTCTGCCGTACTGAGCTCGACAAGAGCAAGCACGATGGGCTGTCCTACCTTCTTGTCCCCATGAATGCGCCTGGCATTGAGGTGCGCCCATTGGTCACGATGACCGGCCGCGCCGAGTTCAACGAGACGTTCTTCACGGATGTCCGCGTGCCAACCGACCAGATTGTGATGGGACGCGGCGACGGCTGGCATGTCGCCAATGTCACCTTGAAGTACGAACGGATGCTGCTCGGCGACGCCAACAAGCTGACCTACCGTCTGGCGAGGGCTGTCGAATTGATGAAAAAAACGACGCTCGATGGCTGCCGATTCATCGACATCCCCGAGTATCGCGAGCGATTGCTCAAACTCCAGGGCGAGGTGATGGCCTCGAAATACCACGGTCTTCGATTAATGACCGAGCAGGCGAAGGGAGAGGATTCGGGGGTCAAACGCCTGATCGTCAAACTGAACGGGACGATGATTGCGTATCGGCTGTCATCGCTGGTCGTTGACGTGCTCGGCGCGGCGGGGCTCGCTTACGAACCGGTCGGCGAAGCGGCGGAAGACGACGAAGCCACCACCTGGCAGATAGATAACATGTACGACATCGGCCTCATCATCGGTGGCGGCTCATCGAATATCCAGAAAAACATCATCGGCGAGCGCGGACTGGGTCTGCCGCGCGAGCCGAAATCCGCCCCGCCAACCGTCAGAGGATAAGCATGGAGTTCGGCCTCAGCGAAGAGCAATTGATGCTAGCGGATTCCTTGCGCGGATTTCTGGACCAAAGACTGCCCATGAGCAAGTTGCGCAAGATCGCGGAGGGCGGCTTGGGCTTCGATGGTGAACTATGGTCGGGCCTCACGGAACAGGGCATCATGGGCATCATGGTCCCCGAGGACTTTGGGGGTCTGGGCCTCTCGCTGCTTGATGCGGCTGTTGCCGCGGAGGCGCTTGGATATCACGCGACACCGACGCCATTCGCGGCTGCGCTGGTCATGGCCCCCCTCGCCCTGATTGCCAGTGGCGACCGCGCCCAGCAGAAAGCATGGCTGCCGCGGATCGCAAGCGGCGAAGTCCGGATCGGGGTCGGGTTCGCCGGCATGTCGGGGCAGACCGGCGAGGCGGCTGTCCGCCTCGCCGGAAATATGCTGTCCGGATGCGTAACGGGTGTGCTCGATGGCGGAAACGCGACGCATTTCATTGTCTACCTTGATGACGGCCGTGCCGGCCTGTTCGCCGCGGTCGGGGAACCCGGTGTCAGCGTAAGCACGCATCGCAGTCTTGATCGCACACGACCGTTGACGGCTTTGGTACTGCATGATGCGGGGGTTGAGATCCTTGGCGCCGCCAACGATCCGAAGGCAGCGGCGACCGCCGTGCTCGACGCTGGCCGCGTCATGCTCGCGGCCGACACGCTAGGGGCGGCGCAGTCCATGTTTGACAAGGCGCTGCTCTATTCCAAGGAGCGGGTGCAATTCGACCGCGTGATCGGCTCGTTTCAAGCCGTCAAGCATACGCTCGCCGACATCATCACCATGCTCGAGCCGTGCCGCTCGCTGGTGTGGTACGCGGCTCACGCTCAGGATGGGTCTCCTGAGGAAGCTCGCGTTGCCGCGCTGCAGGCAAAGGCGCATCTAGGTGATGCCGGCCGCGAAATCTCCCGTCTGGCGACCGAGATTCACGGCGGCATCGGATTTACGGACCTGCTCGGCCTTCATTACTGGTTCAAGCGCATTGCGTTCAACCGGCAGCTTCTCGGGGCTCCCGAGCGCTGCAGACACCAGGCCGCCGTAGCGCAAGAGTGGGTGAGTTGAAGCGTCCTCTAATGGCACGAATGTTCAGTAGCGGCAAGAATGGTCAGCGAATATTATCCCACAGAAAACCTAGTCCTAGTCAAACGTCCGACGTTGATCTGCAGAGTATTCGATACGCTGTGGCAGCAGCGGGTCACGGTAGCTTTCGGCGCGTGTCCGAAGTCTTGATGCTTCGGCAATCCGCGCTTAGCCGTTGCATTAGCCAGCTCGAACATTCACTCGGTATGACCGACTTCGAGCGATCCAGCGGCGGGGTGCAAGCAACGACGGTTGGACGAGATTTTCTCCGAACTGTCTGCGGGTAACGCTCGTGGATTTCTAGACTCGGTCGCTTCACAATTCGCCGATTCGAGCAATACTCTGCCTTGCTTGGAGCGTCGTGGCTCGGTTGTTCACGGAGCAAGCCGCGTCATCTTACAACCAACAATTGTCTTAATGTTTTGCACGATCTAACTCGACGCAACTTGAGCATGAAGGTGTCGCTCATATGGACGATACGAATTTTGCCGGTCCACCTGTCGGAGGCCGACGCCTGACCGTTGTCTTCAGCCAACTCCAACACGCGATCGCTGCCGAAGATTACGGGAGTTTTCGGCAAGCTGCCCATGCATTGTCGATCAAGCAATCGACACTCAGTCGTTCTGTCCAGCTCCTTGAGCACTCGATTGGCGTTGTCATCTTTGAGCGGTCAAGCGGTGGCGTTCGAGCAACGCCGGCAGGTCGTCACTTTCTGCGCATGACGCGCTCGATACTTGAACAAGTCGAGGCGCTGACTGCATCAACAAGAGCGCACGGGTCTGGCGAAGCGGGTCGTCTCGTCATCGGGTTCTGTACTTCGCTGACGGCAGGCAATCTGCGCGCAACATTACTCGACTTCAAGAAGCTTTTTCCGCACGTTGAGCTTGTAACCGTCGAGAGGTCGAGAACGCGGCTCACAACCGCGCTCCGCAACAGTGTCATTGACGTGAGCATCCTAACGGGCGACCCGCAAGCCCTCGATAGCAAAACAACGCCACTCTGGAGTGAACGAATTCTGGCCGTTCTGCCGAGTGAGCATCCTTTGGCTGCGCGCGAAGTCATCTACTGGACGGATCTACGGAATCAGACTGTTTTGCTCAGCCACTACGATCCAGGGCGCGAGCTTGAGGATCTCTTGAACGCAAAGCTAATCTCTCCCGATGACCGACCGCGGATCGAACGTCATGACGTCAGCCGCGGGGTCATCAAGAGCTTGATCGCCGTGGGGTTCGGCATCAGTCTCGTGCTGGAGTCCGATATCGGGGCCAATTTTTCCGGTCTAGTTTATCGGGAGTTGCGCGACGGAACGGGGTCGAGCCGCATCGGCTTTTCAGCGGTTTGGCGAGCGGACAACGAAAACCCTGCTCTCCAAAACCTCCTGAAATTGCTTGGCGAGCGCTATCCCCTCGGTCCGGTGGCTCCGTAAGGCGTCTTTCGTGATCTTGCAAAAGCGCGATCCGTCGCCATGAATCGCGCCAACATTGGTGCGATCAGCTTTACCGGATCATACGCAGACTGGCCGCTCTCGCGCGCGAGGATTTCAGCGTAAGCAAGCAGATCGCGATGTACGGCTGCCGGAAGTTCGATCGTCAACTTCACGGGTTTATCGTCCGCGATGGCACCGAGCTTGAGTTTCGCCATGTGTACTCCCTATCCTTTGTATGGCTCAAGCATCAAGTCACGGTTGACGATGACACGCACAGGGAAACCTGGCCGGATTGTGAGCGTCGGTTGAATGTTGAGGTTCCGTCGGACCACTTGCTGTCCGGTCTGATTGAGAGAATTGGCGGCCCCATGCCGGAGCGCCTGAAGAACGGCCGTGCTGGATCCAGCGTCGGCGCCAGATCCAAGCTCTGAACCCACACCGAGTAATGTCGATAAGGCCGCTGCTCCGAGCAACTCCTTCCAATGGTTGTCGACCTCATCCTCAAGGCCGGAATACCCCGCGGTGTCTGCCCCCGTCTGTCTTTCGAGTACGATAGAGCGACCATTCGGCATGATCAGCCTCGTCCAGACCAGAAGGACGCGCGACTGTCCAAACGATACTCGGCTATCATAGAGACCGATCAAGCGCGCTCCCTGCGGGACAAGACGAGCCCGACCGGTCGGCGTGTCAAAAATATTTTCGGTTACCTGCGCGATGATCTGGCCCGGCAAATCGGAGCGGATCCCAGTGATGAGTGCCGCCGGAATGATGGTCCCGGCCTGAATTACGAATGGCGAAGCCGGCTTGGCCAAACGGTCAGGACTAGTGGTGCGTCGATCGATCAAAGCATTGACGAACGCGAGTTTACGGTCTTGACCGTTCTGGGCAAATGCGTCGTCAGTTGAAGTGGCTCCCGTTGGCGAGGTCTCGGCTGGCGCCGCTTGGCCAGGCGATGGTCGGGTCACCGTATTGGCAAAAACTTTGCTGGTTCGTGCAGCTTCACTTTCCTGGCTTGCTCGTTGTTGCTCGGCGTCAACCGCTAGCGGGCCGTTTTGGGCCTGTGCCGCGACAATTGGACGGCCTAGATCACCTGGCAAAGGCGGCCCTAGTCGTGGCACGTCCGGGGGAATTGAACCGTAGTCCTTTGGCAAGCTCGCAAGCTTGTCCGCCACATTGTGGTGATCGGTTGAGTAGAGTTCGTCCGGGGCGGGAGCCCGCTTCTCGCGTGTTTGCAGCGCCAGGAAAACGGCAGCGGTCAAGAGGATCAGCACCAGCGCCGTGCCCCCGATCAGTGCTTTGCGCGAGAGCCGCGTGACGTGCGGGCGCTCCGGCCGCAACCGAAAAGAACTCGTTTCTGTCTCGAGCGCCGGCGGAGCACCCGTCCGGTTTGTGGCCTCCTGTTCGGTGTTGCTCATCAAGATCTCCCATCGGTTCTGATGATGCGGACCTTTTGCTGTTCCTCGCCCCCCAGCCGCAGTTCGGCGGCCGCGAACAACCGGTCGACAATCAGGACGTTGCCGAATGCCCGGTAGTTGACGAGACCCGGCTTGCCGTCGGAGTTAATGACGAACAGCGGAGGCATTTCGCCCTGCCCGATGCCCGGCGAGAACTCGATGTAGACCTTGCGGCCATCGTCAAAGGCGCTGACGGGGCGCCAGGGAGGATTGTCGCCCTCGAAGGTGTATCGATAGCGCCGTTGGGCAGGATCCGGAATGAAGGGTTTTGGCGGAAGCGCACGACCGCGCGCGGCTCGGTCTTCAGGATAGAACCAGGAGACCGATGGCATGTATGATTTTTCACGCGAGCGCAGCTCGATCAGATACGTCCGCCGATCGGTGTTGAGAACGAGGTTGGTTTCGATGGCCGCTCGTGTCGGCTTGACCATGATATGGACCCGCCGGATGTCACCGCTGCCGCTCTCGGTATCTCCGACCACCCAGCGCACCGTGTCGCCCGCGGAGATGGGTCCGGAGCCGATCAATTTCTCACCTGGCTCCAAGGCAATGTCCGTGATCTGTCCTGGCGCCGCATAGATTTGATAGAGCGCGCCTGGGCTATATGGAAACACCTGCACAGCGTTGAAATACCCCGCCTTCCGAGGCTGTACGCGGGCCGCATCGTTGGCGCTTTCGATCCGTTCAACGGGGGCTTCGGCTTCCTTCTCCTTGCCGCCCCGTGCCGGCGTCCAAGCGGGTGGGACGTGAAGGGAGCGCGGCCGATCGTCTGCAAGCGCCGGTTGACTGGGCAGCGGCGGGATTTCGTCGTCATAGCTGATCTGCGGCGGCTTGAATGTCGTGCACCCAGCAAGGGCACAGGCGCAAATCAGGAGAGCCGGAAATCCACTCCCCGTTTTCATTCGCAGTGAACGTTGATTTGTCGGCATCACTGTCAAAACTCCTTGGACCAGTTGATGGCGTTGACGTAGATGCCGAGAGGGTTCTTGCGCAGCCGATCGATGTCGCGCGGCGGTTCCACGACAACGCTGACGATGGCGCTCCACCGCTCGGTCGCGGCAAGCTGACCATTCTCGTAGCGGCGTTCGATCCAGGCGATACGGAAGCTGTCGGGCGAAGCTCTGATGACACTGGATACTTCGACGGCGACCTGGATCTTCCCGACTTTTGTGAAGGGATCGTTGTTGCGGGCGTAGTCGTTCAGCGCGGCGGCACCGCGATCGGTCGTGAAATCATACGCCCGAAGCCAATCCTCGCGTAGCACGATGGCGTCCATCGGGAGGCCGCGGACATGTTCGATGAAGCGGGCGAGATGGAAGCCAATTTGCGGGTCGGTTGCCTTGTAGGTCGAATTTGCTGGCGCGACCGCCTTTGCTTCGCCGAGGCGATCGACTTCAACGACCCAAGGCGTAATGGACCCCTGTGCTGACTGCCAGACGAGAGCAGCGGCGAAGCCGGCAGAGAGGAACAGACAACCAAAGGCCATCAAGCGCCAATTCCTGGCCTGGACACGCGCCGAGCCGATCCGGTCATCCCAAACCTGCGCGGCTTTTTGGTAAGGCGTAACCGGCTGAGGTGTGCGGCCATAATGAACGGCCGATCGTTTGAACATGTTGACCTCGACGTACGAGAAATCGGGCGTGAGTAGCGTTTGGTACGTTTGAAGAGTTCTGAGAGGTGCTCCGACGGTGCTGACCTCAGCGCTCTGAATCCTTGAGATCGACGGAGGCCCCACCTCCGCCGCGATCCCCGGACCGCAGCGCCTGCGTCGTCGCCGAGACACCATGACTGACAGCCTGTCCACGTTTCATGCGGCGAACCCAGGCGGGTGCGCCTCCAGATGACGCATCCGCGCCGCCGGCTTCATCGCCCGCGGCATTTGATCTGCCAAAGCGGGCGGCCAGCGATCGCAGGGGACTCGCTGCCGAAGTGGCGCCCGCCTCCCCGGTCTGCGCGCCCGTCCGAAAGGCGGATGCCGCGCCGCCTATGAGCGCGCTGCCTCCCCTCGCCGCGCCTCCAACCATGCTGCCGGTGAGAGCAGCCCCGCCTGCTGCGAGTGCTGCTCCGGCGGCAACCACACCACCTGCGGCCATCGTGGTTCCGACGGCCGCACCGGCCCCAAGTTGCGGACCGCCAGATACAATGCCGTTGGCAATTCCCGGCCCGAAGATACCGAGGCCAAGCAACGAGAGGGCCGCGAGCACCAGTGCCATCGCATTTTCG
The DNA here is from genome assembly GCA_051653085.1 of Afipia sp. GTDB lineage: Bacteria > Pseudomonadota > Alphaproteobacteria > Rhizobiales > Xanthobacteraceae > Afipia. The sequence continues at coordinate 60,321 of JBOFVL010000008.1, forward strand.
ATAGTCGGCTGGTTACCGCCGGACCCCGAGGTGAACTGGGAGAACAGGGTCGATCCGATCCCAACGATGACGGCAAGCACCAATACCTTGACGCCGGACGAGATGACGTTTCCGAGTACGCGCTCGGCTGCGAAGGCGGTCTTCCCAAACAGGCCGAACGGAATCAGCACGAAACCGGCCAGGGTCGTCAGCTTGAACTCGATCAAGGTGATAAAGAGCTGGATGGCGAGGATGAAGAACGTCAGCAGCACGACGATCCAGGCAAACAGCAGCACCACGATCTGTACAAAATTCTCGAAGAAGCTGACGTAGCCCATCAGCCCCGAAATCGATTCAAGGATCGGCCGTCCGGCATCCAGGCCGACCTGGGCGATCCGTCCTGGCCTCAAGAAATCTGCGGACGACAAGCCCGTGCCAGAGGCCCTCAACCCCAGACTGGCAAAGCTCTCGAAGACGATGCGGGCCAGGCCATTCCAGTTCCCGATGAGGAAAGCGAAGACGCCGACAAACAAGGTCTTCTTGACCAGCCGAGCGATCATGTCCTCATCGGAGCTCCAGACCCAGAACAATCCCGCCAGCGTGATGTCGATGGCAACAAGCGTGGACGCGAGATGTCCGACCTCATTTCCCACCAGGCCGAAGCCAGAGTCGATATAGCGGGTGAATGTTTCCAGAAACTGGTCGATGATGCCTGTACCACCCATCTATCGCTCCGTCGGCTGAGGTGCCGGAAACAAACCGGGCGGCAAACGGCTCTGATCCTTGACGGACGCAGGCGGTGTGGCGTCTGGATCGGGCCGGGCGGGATTGCGCGGAGTGTCGATGTTCTGCCTTAGGAAGTGGCGGCGCTGTTCCGCCCAAACCTTTCGGCATTCGGCAAGTCTGTCTTTTTGCTCGTATCCAACTGAACGACATCGCTCGAGCTCGGCTGTCTGGGGATCGCCTTCTCGGACGACCGAAGAGGCAGGCTGAGGCTGATTGTCGTCGTCACGCAGGTGGATGGTGCAAGCAGCAGCGAGCACGACGACAAAGATTGTCACGCCGAGAGACAGCGCCTTGAACGCCCTGAAATCACTCATTGGTGGAACATCTGCACTATTGTGGGCTGGTAACCTCGGCTCTGCGTCAGGAAGCGCCGGAGTTGCTCCCTGCCCTGGTCCTGAGCGGCCGTTCGCTGGGCAGATTCCAGGTTTTGGGCGCGTCCTTGAGCGGCGACTGTTGCCGTGAGATCGGCAAGCTGTTGTGCCTGCAGCGCAAGAAGCTGATTGGCAGCCTGGCTCGCTTGCAGGGCGCCGGTCGCGCCCTGGCTGGCGGTGACGAGCGTCGACATCTGGGCGCGATTGGTGTCGAGATTACTGACCACCGTAGCCTGCACCCGCATGGCATCTTGAAAGCCTGCAACCGAGTTTTGCCAACGGACCTGCGCATTCGCGATCAGCGCCTGGTCCGTGGCGTCGGGAGATGCCGGCGCGTACGTGGTGGAGAACGCGCGATCGATTTGCTGGATGTCGAAAGAGATGCGCTGGGCTTGGGCGAGCAGTTGCTGCGTACGCTGGATTGACTGCTCCAACTGCTGCAGTGACGAATAGGGCAAGCTCGCGAGATTCCTGGCCTGATTGACCAGCATCTGCGCCTGATTTTGCAGCGATGTGATCTGGTTGTTGATCTGCTGCAGGGCTCGAGCGGCGGTCAGAACGTTCTGGGCATAGTTGTTGGGATCAAACACAACCAACTGCGCGAAGGCCGGTTTGGAACCGACAAGCACGGCAAGTGCCACCACGCCAGCGGCAGCAACACGGCGGAAGCGGTTCATTTGGAAGCCCCCAGTTCAGCGAGGTGTGGGATGAGATCGGTCGCCCAAGCGACATCACGGGCCTTCAGCCATCCACTCACGAAGTTTTCGCGGCCATGTTCAGCCAACACCTGCTCGATCAAAGCCTGGTCGGCTTTGGAGGAAGCGGCGGTGAGGGCAAGCGCTACCTCGCCAAGTCCGAGTTCGAACAGGCGATCGCCCCGGCGTGACTGGCAGTAGTAGTCTCGCTTGGGAATCGCCCGCGCCAGGATTTCGATTTGCCGGTCATTGAGCCCAAATCGCCGGTAGATCGTCATGATCTGCGGCTCGATCGCGCGATCGTTGGGCAGCAGAATCCGGGTCGGACAACTTTCTATGATGGCCGGCGCGATTGCCGAGCCATCGATGTCCGCAAGCGATTGGGTCGCAAACACCACCGACGCATTCTTCTTGCGAAGGGTTTTTAGCCACTCCCGGAGCTTGCCGGCAAAGTCCGCATCATCAAGCGCGAGCCAGCCTTCGTCGATGATGAGCAGCGTTGGACGCCCGTCGAAGCGGCCTTCGATCCGATGGAATAGATAAGCCAGCACTGCCGGCGCAACGGCGGTTCCAATCAATCCATCGGTCTCAAAGACCTGGACCGATGAGCTACCGAGGTGCTCGTTCTCCGCATCGAGCAGCCGGTCATAGGGACCACCGAGGCAATAGGGCTGGAGCGCCCGCTTCAGGATATTCGATTGGAGGAGAACCGAGAGGCCAGTGAGGGTGCGCTCCTCGTGCGGAGCCGACGCCAGCGAGGTCAGCGCAGTCCAGACATGATCCTTGGTCTCTGGGGTGACGTCGATCTTTTCTCGCGACAAGATCGAGGCGATCCATTGCGCCGCCCAGCCGCGCTCGGAGACATCATCGATGTCAGCCAGCGGCTGCAGGGACATAAATCCATCCGTTTCGCCCGCTACCGCGCCACCGAGGTCATGCCAGTCGCCGTCCATGGCCAACGCCGCCGCGCGCATCGAGCGGCCGAAATCGAAGGCGAAGACCTGTCCGTCCGGATAGCGGCGGAACTGCAGGGCCATCAACGCCAGGAGCACCGACTTGCCCGCCCCGGTCGGACCAACAACCAGGGTATGCCCGACATCGCCAACGTGGAGCGAGAACCGAAACGGCGTGGATCCTTCCGTCCTGGCGAAGAACAGCGGGGGCGCCTTGAGGTGATGGTCCCTCACCTCGCCCGCCCAAACCGCCGACAGGGGGATCATATGGGCTAGGTTGAGGGTCGATATCGGGGGCTGGCGGACGTTGGCGTAAACGTGGCCCGGCAGGCTGCCGAGCCAGGCTTCGACCGCATTCACGGTCTCGATCATGCAGGTGAAATCGCGCCCCTGGATGACCTTTTCGACCAGGCGGAGCTTTTCGTCGGCAGCCCGGGGATCTCCGTCCCAGACGGTGACGGTCGCCGTAACAAAGGCTTCCCCGATTTGATCGGTGCCTAGTTCCTGGAGGGCCGCATCGGCATCGATCGCCTTGTTGTGGGCGTCGGTATCAAGAAGGGCAGACGCCTCGTTGGTCATTACCTCCTTCAGGATCGCGGCGACTGACTTGCGTTTGGCAAACCACTGGCGCCGAATCCTCGTCACTAGCTTCACGGCATCGGTCCGGTCGAGCATGAGCGCCCGGGTCGACCAGCGATAAGGGAATGCCAGTCGGTTCAGATCATCCAAAATCCCGGGCACGGTTGCGGTCGGAAATCCCACGACGGTCAGCACCCGCAGATGGGCGGTGCCCAGCATCGGCTCAAGACCGCCGGTCAGTGGCTGATCGGCAAGCAGCGCGTCGAGATACATGGGTATTTCCGGGACGCGCACCCGGTGACGCTTGGTCGAGATCGTCGAGTGGAGATAGGTCAACGTTTCCTGATCATCGAGCCAGCCACATTTCGGCATGAAGCTTTCGATGAGCTGCAGGACACGGTTGGTCCGATCGACAAACCCGGCCAGCACCTCACGTGCGTCTGCACCGACGGGCCGGTTGCTGCCCTCGTAAAGGAGCCGCTCGGCCAGGGCCGCTCCTTCGGCAGGCGGCAGATAAACCAAAGTCAGATAGTAGCTGGACTCGTAATGGGCGCCGGCCTCTTCGAACTGGGCCCTGCGCTCGGCGTCGACCAAGGCGGATGCGACATCCGGGAACGTGTTCGGAGGATAGGCCCCCGCGGCATGGCGTTGTGCCTCGACAAACAGGGCCCAGCCAGATCCAAGGCGACGCAAGGCATTGTTCAAGCGCCCGGCGACGGCAACGAGTTCGGCAGGTACCGCGCTGTCGAGATCGGGGCCTCGGAATTTTGCCGTCCGCTGAAACGAGCCATCCTTGTTAAGGACAATGCCCTCGTCGACAAGGGCGGCCCAGGGCAGGAAGTCGGCCAGGCGCGCATTCGAGGAACGATATTCGGCAAGATTCATCATGGAAGGACTCACGTGGAGAGGTGACCAGGGATACGAATGTGCCGGCGCGTGACCTCGACGAACTCCGGGTCGCGTTTCGCGGCCCAGACGGCCGCCATATGACCGATGAACCAGAGCAGGAGACCGGCAAGCCAAAGGCGCAGACCGAGGCCCAGTGCCGCGGCCAAGGTGCCGTTTAAGATTGCGACGGCCCGCGGTGCGCCTCCCATCAGGATCGGCTCGGTCAAAGCGCGATGCACGGGCGCAACAAACCCTGGGATCTGCTCATCCATCAGATCACCACTCCGCCGCCGAACGAGAAGAACGACAGAAAGAAGCTCGATGCGGCAAACGCGATCGACAGACCAAACACGATCTGAACCAGCCGACGAAAACCGCCCGACGTGTCACCGAAAGCCAGGGACAGCCCGGTCACGATGATGATGATAACGGCGACGATCTTGGCGACCGGGCCTTCGACCGACTGCAGGATCTGATTGAGCGGTTGCTCCCACGGCATATTCGAGCCTGCGGACCAGGCCGGCGAAGCGAACAGGCAGAAGGCCGCAATTGATGCGGTCGTAACGGCCCTTCGGCCGAGAGGCGATCGGCAGTTCATCACTGGTCTCCTGATGCTGAGAGGCTGTAGTCGCCCGACGTCCCGAGCCCGGCGACGTGAGCAAGTTCGGAAAGGCGGCGATCAGCGCCACGGCCAGCAAGAACGGCTATGACGTTCACGGTCTCGGCGATCAGGGC
>JBOFVL010000009.1:0-10905 GCA_051653085.1 Afipia sp.
TGGTCGGTCACAAGTTCGGCGAGTTCTCGCCGACGCGGACCTTCCACGGCCATTCGGGCGACAAGAAAGCCAAGAAGTAAGGGCTTGAGGACTTAGTCATGAGCAAACCAAAGCGCGAACGGGTTCTCCCGGACAACGAAGCCAAGGCGGTAGCCCGCATGCTTCGCGTCAGCCCGCAGAAGCTGAACCTTGTTGCGCAGTTGATCCGCGGCAAGAAGGCATCGTCTGCGCTCGCCGACCTGCAGTTTTCGCGCAAGCGGATTGCCGGCGACGTGAAGAAGTGTCTGGAGTCCGCGATTGCGAACGCCGAGAACAACCATGACCTCGATGTCGACGCGCTTGTCGTCGCCGAGGCGCATGTCGGCAATGGCATCGTAATGAAGCGTTTCGCACCGCGCGGCCGTGGCCGTTCGGGTCGTGTTTTCAAACCGTTCTCGCAGCTGACGATCGTCGTTCGTCAGGTCGAGGCGGAGGCGAGCGCTTAACAGCGCAGGAGAGAACGATGGGTCAAAAGATCAATCCAATCGGGCTGCGTCTGGGCATTAACCGGACCTGGGACTCCCGTTGGTTCGCCGGCAAGAACGAGTATGCGAAGCTCCTCCATGAGGACATCCGCATCCGCGCCATGCTGATGAAGGAACTGAAGCAGGCTGCGGTCGCACGCATCGTGATCGAGCGCCCGCACAAGAAGTGCCGTGTGTCGATCCACTCGGCTCGTCCGGGCGTCGTGATCGGCAAGAAGGGCGCTGACATCGATAAGCTGCGCAAGCAGGTTGCGGCGATCACCGACTCCGACGTCGTGATCAACATCATCGAAATCCGCAAGCCGGAGCTCGATGCGACCCTGGTTGCGGAATCGATCGCGCAGCAGCTTGAGCGCCGCGTCGCGTTCCGCCGTGCCATGAAGCGTGCCGTTCAGTCGGCGATGCGTCTCGGCGCCGAGGGCATTCGTATCAACTGCTCGGGCCGTCTGGGCGGCGCGGAAATCGCGCGCATGGAATGGTACCGTGAAGGCCGCGTGCCGCTGCACACGCTGCGCGCCGATGTGGACTACGGTGTCGCCACCGCGTTCACGACGTTCGGCACCTGCGGCGTCAAGGTCTGGATCTTCAAGGGCGAAATCCTTGAGCACGATCCGATGGCACAGGACAAGCGTATGGCCGAAGGCGACAGCGGACGTCCGCGTCGCGATGCGGCCTGATTGAAATTCGAAGAAGGTTTGAGGGCGTAAGCCATGATGCAACCAAAGAAGACAAAGTTCCGCAAGGCGCATAAGGGCCGTATTCACGGCGTCGCCTCGTCGGGCGCGACGTTGTCTTTCGGCCAGTTCGGCCTGAAGGCGATGGCGCCTGAGCGCATCACGGCGCGTCAGATCGAGGCCGCCCGCCGCGCGCTGACCCGTCACATGAAGCGTGCCGGCCGCGTCTGGATCCGTGTGTTTCCGGACTTGCCGGTTTCGAAGAAGCCCGCTGAAGTGCGAATGGGCTCCGGCAAGGGTACGCCTGAATTGTGGGTTGCTCGCGTCAAGCCCGGCCGTCTCATTTTCGAGATCGACGGCGTGACCCAGCAGACCGCGAAGGAAGCTCTCTCGCTCGCCGCCGCCAAACTTCCGATCAAGACGCGCTTCGTTGCGCGCATTGCGGAGTAAGGAAACGACCATGGCCGATTTGAAAGTCGAAGATATCCGCGCAATGAGCCCCGATCAGATGGAGGACGCCGTCCTCAATCTGAAGAAGGAGCGGTTCAACCTCCGCTTCCAGCGCGCCACCGGGCAGCTCGAGAACACCTCGCGCCTGCGTGAGGCTCGCCGCGATATCGCACGCATCAAGACTGTCGCAGCGCAGAAGCGCGCCGCGCAGACCAAGAAGTAAGGGGCGAAAGATGCCGAAGCGTACTCTCCAGGGCGTCGTCGTCAGCGACAAGCAGGACAAGACCATTGTCGTGCGTGTCGACCGCCGCTTCACCCATCCGATCTACAAGAAGACGATCCGCCGTTCCAAGAACTACCATGCGCATGACGAGAACAACCAGTTCAAGGCAGGCGACACGGTCTGGATCGAGGAAAGCAAACCACTCTCGAAGTTGAAGCGCTGGACGGTTGTTCAGAGCGACGCAAAGAAAACAGCTTAAGCGCAAATAGCGCATCAGAAAGAGGACGAGGTGCATCAATGATTCAGATGCAGACCAACCTCGACGTGGCCGATAATTCCGGCGCGCGCCGTGTCATGTGCATCAAGGTTCTTGGAGGTTCCAAGCGCCGGTACGCGACTGTGGGTGACATTATTGTCGTTTCCATCAAGGAAGCCATCCCTCGCGGGAAGGTGAAGAAGGGCGACGTCATGAAGGCAGTCGTCGTTCGCGTGCGGAAAGATATCCGCCGCGCCGATGGTTCCGTCATTCGTTTCGACCGTAACGCGGCTGTGTTGATCAACAACCAGTCCGAGCCGGTCGGTACCCGTATCTTCGGGCCGGTGCCGCGCGAGCTTCGCGCCAAGAACCACATGAAGATCATCTCGCTTGCGCCGGAGGTGCTGTAATGGCTGCCAAGATCCGCAAGGGTGACAAAGTCATCGTGCTGAACGGCCGCGACAAGGGCCGGACCGGCGAAGTGTTCGAGGTGCGTCCCACCGAGAGCAAGGCGCTCGTGCGTGGCGTCAATCTGGTGAAGCGTCACCAGAAGCAGACCCAGGCGCAAGAGGGCGGCATCATCTCGAAAGAGGCGCCGATCCACCTGTCGAACATCGCGATCGTCGGCAAGGACGGCAAGCCGACCCGCGTCGGCTTCAAGATTCAGAAAGATGGCACCAAGGTGCGCATTGCGAAGCGCTCGGGAGCAGAGATCGATGTCTGAGACCGCATACGTTCCGCGCCTCCGCGCGCAATTCGACAAAGAGATCCGCGGCAAGCTGGTTGAGCAGTTCGGTTACACGAACGCCATGCAGGTGCCGTCTCTCGACAAGGTCGTGCTCAACATGGGCATTGGCGAAGCTGTCAACGACCGCAAGAAGGTCGAACTGGCTGCTGCCGATCTCGCGCTGATCGCGGGCCAGAAGCCGATCGTCACGCATTCTCGCAAGGCGATCGCGACCTTCAAGCTGCGTGAAGGCCAGGCCATCGGAGCCAAGGTGACGCTGCGCAAGTCCAAGATGTACGACTTCGTCGATCGTCTTGTGAACATCGCGCTGCCTCGCGTTCGCGACTTCCGTGGCCTTAATCCGAAGAGCTTCGATGGCAAGGGCAATTACTCCCTCGGCCTCAAGGAGCATCTGGTGTTCCCGGAAATCGACTACGACAAGTCGGGCGAGACTTGGGGCATGGACATTACGATCTGCACCACCGCGACCACAGATGATGAGGCGCGCGCGTTGCTGACCGCATTCAATTTTCCGTTCCGGCAGTGAGACACTGAACTAGTCAGCGTCTCAAACGCGGAAAGGTATGGAGACTACTCTATGGCGAAGAAGAGTTCTGTCGAGAAGAATAATCGGCGTCAGAAGATGACGAAGAACGCTGCTGCCAAGCGCGCTAAATTGAAGGCGATCATCGCCGACAAGAAGAAGCCGATGGAAGAGCGTTTCGCGGCGACGATCAAGCTCGCCGAGATGCCGCGCAATTCGTCGGCGACCCGCATCCGCAACCGCTGCGAGATCAGCGGCCGGTCGCGCTCGGTCTACCGCAAGCAGAAGATGAGCCGCATCGCGATCCGCGATTACGGTTCGAAGGGCCTGATTCCCGGCCTCGTTAAGTCAAGCTGGTAAGGGAGGTCGGTCATGTCAACGCACGATCCGATCAGCGATCTCATCACCCGCATCCGCAACGCGCAGATGCGTTCGAAGTCCAAGGTTTCGACCCCGGGCTCGAAGATGCGCGCGAACGTTCTCGAAGTGCTCAAGGCCGAGGGTTATATCCGCGGCTATGCGGCGGTCGAGCATGCCGGCGGTCACAACGAGCTTGAAATCGAACTGAAGTATTTCGATGGCGAGCCGGTTATCCGCGAAATCGAGCGGGTGTCGAAGCCAGGGCGTCGCGTGTACGCCTCGGTGAAGAACCTGCCGCGCGTGAAGAACGGTCTCGGCATTTCGGTGCTGTCGACGCCGAAGGGAATTATGGCTGACCACGACGCGCGTGACGCGAATGTGGGCGGCGAAATTCTCTTCACGGTGTTCTGAGGAAGGAAGAGATATGTCACGCGTAGGCAAGAAGCCCGTCGTGGTCGCCTCCGGCGTCACCGCGAATGTGGAAGGGCAGACCGTCAAGATGAAGGGGCCGAAGGGCGCGCTTCAGTTTGTCGTGCACGACGACGTGTCGGTCGAGCTGAAGGAAGGCGCGATCCGCGTTGCACCGCGCTTCGAGACCAAGCGCGCCCGTTCGCTCTATGGAACGGCGCGCGCCCAGATCGCAAATCTGGTCGAAGGCGTCACCAAGGGTTTCGAGAAGAAGCTCGAGATCACCGGCGTCGGTTATCGCGCTGCGCTGCAGGGCAAGAACCTGCAGCTCGCGCTCGGCTACAGCCATGACGTGATCTATCCGATTCCGGAAGGCATCACGATCACGGTGCCGAAGCCGACTGAAATCACCATTGTCGGCAACGACAGCCAGCGCGTCGGCCAGGTTGCCGCCGAGATCCGCAGCTATCGTCCGCCGGAGCCGTACAAGGGCAAGGGCGTGAAGTACGCCGATGAATTTATCTTCCGCAAGGAAGGCAAGAAGAAGTAACGGAGCCGGTCATGTCGAAACTCAAGGTCACGAATGCCCGGCGCAAGCAGCGCGTACGTCTGTCGCTGCGCCGGACTGCAAATGGGCGTCCGCGCCTGTCGGTGTTCCGTTCGTCGAAGCACATCTACGCGCAGGTCATCGACGACCTGAAGGGCGAGACTCTCGCTTCGGCGTCGTCGCTGGAGAAGGCGATGCGCGATACCGGCAAGACCGGTGCGGATATCGACGCGGCGAAGGCCGTCGGCAAGCTGCTGGCGGAGCGCGCTGTGAAGAACGGCGTCAAGGAAGTGGTTTTCGACCGTGGCGGTTATCTTTACCACGGCCGCGTCAAGGCGCTCGGCGAAGCCGCGCGTGAGAGCGGGTTGAGCTTCTAAATTTGGTTTGAACGGACACAAGGGTAGGGGCGCAAGTCCCGCAAGGATTGGAAAACACCATGGCAGGTGAACGCGAACGCGGCGGTCAGCGGCGAGATCGGGAAGAGCGCGACAGCGAGTTCGTCGACAAGCTCGTCCACATCAATCGTGTGGCGAAGGTCGTCAAGGGCGGTAAGCGCTTTGGTTTCGCGGCTCTGGTCGTCATCGGCGATCAGAAGGGCCGGGTCGGATTCGGCCACGGCAAGGCCCGCGAAGTTCCTGAAGCGATCCGCAAGGCGACCGAGTCGGCGAAGCGCAATCTCACGCGCGTCGCTCTGCGCGAAGGCCGCACGCTGCATCACGATATTGCTGGCCGTCACGGCGCCGGCCGCGTGTATCTGCGCGCTGCGCCTGCCGGTACCGGCATCATCGCGGGCGGTCCGATGCGCGCTGTGTTCGAAACGCTCGGCATCCAGGACGTCGTTGCGAAGTCGATCGGCTCGTCGAACCCCTACAACATGGTTCGCGCAACCTTCGACGCTCTGAAGCATCAGGATTCGCCCCGCTCGGTTGCGGCTCGCCGCAATCTCAAGGTGTCCACGTTGCAGTCCCGCCGTGTCGGCGGCGACGCGGAAGCTGTCGCGGAATAATTCACGCGCCGTTTTGGAGTTAAGACTATGGCCAAGGCCGCAACGAAAACCATCAAGGTCGAGCAGACGGGTAGCCCGATCCGCCGTCAGGCGGCGCAGCGCGCGACCCTGATCGGTCTGCGTCTCAACAAGATCGGCCGTGTCTCCGAATTGCAGGATTCGCCTGCGGTTCGCGGCATGATCGCCAAGGTTCAGCACCTCGTCCGCGTCGTCGACGAGAAGTAAGGAAGCGAACGATGAAGCTCACCGAGATCGCCGACAATCCCGGCTCGCGCAAGAAGCGCATGCGGGTTGGCCGTGGCATTGGCTCCGGCAAGGGCAAGCAGGCAGGCCGCGGCGGTAAGGGCCAGACCGCGCGTTCGGGCGTGCGCATCAAGGGCTTTGAAGGCGGCCAGATGCCGCTGCATCGCCGGCTGCCGAAGCGCGGCTTCAACAACATTTTCCGCGTGGAACTGAGCGAGGTCAATCTCGACCGGCTTCAGGAAGCCATCGATGCCAAGAAGCTCGACGCCAAGGCGGTCATCAACGCTGAATCGCTCGTGAAGTCCGGCCTGCTGCGCCGCTCCAAGGGCGGCGTTCGGCTGCTCGGCCGTGGCGAAATCAAGGCGAAGGTCAATGTCGAAGTCCACGGCGCGACCAAGTCGGCGATCGAGGCGGTCGAGAAGGCCGGCGGTACGGTGAAGATCCTGGCGCCGGCGAAGGACGAAGCCGCTCAGAAGGCTGCTGCCAAGAAGCCGAACAAGAAGGCCTCGTAACATTCGACCGTTCCCGGTCTTGTGACGGGTATCCACGGCGCGACTTCCTATATGGTCATGCGAAGTCTTAGAACCGCGGACGGCCGGGCAAAGCCCGGTCATGGCGAATAAAAGGATCGGAGCCTCGGATGGCGTCTGCAGCAGAACAACTGGCGGCAAACCTCAACTTCTCGGCATTCGCAAAGGCTGACGAACTCAAAAAGCGCATCTGGTTCACACTGGGTGCGCTGCTTGTTTATCGGCTAGGCACCTACATTCCGTTGCCGGGCATCGATCCCAACATCTGGGAGCAGGTATTCAAGTCGCAGGCCGGCGGTATTCTCGGCATGTTCAACATGTTCGCCGGCGGCGGTATCCACCGCATGGCGATCTTCGCGCTGAACATCATGCCGTACATTTCGGCATCGATTATCCTTCAGTTGTTGACCACCGTGTCGCCGCAGCTCGAAGCTCTCAAGAAAGAGGGCGAGTCCGGCCGCAAGATCATCAATCAGTACACGCGCTACCTGACCGTCGTGCTTGCGACGTTCCAGGCCTACGGCATCGCCGTCGGACTTGAAGGCGCGGGCAACGTTGTCTCCGACCCCGGCATGTTCTTCCGCATCTCGACGGTGATCACGCTGACCGGCGGCACCATGTTCCTGATGTGGATCGGCGAGCAGATAACCTCGCGCGGCATCGGCAACGGCATCTCGCTGATCATCATGGCCGGCATCGTCGCCGAACTGCCGTCGGCGATCGCGGGTACCCTCGAGCTCGGCCGTCAGGGCGCGCTGTCGACCTTCCTGATTCTCGCGATCATCATCATGGCCGTCGCGGTGATCATGCTGATCGTGTTCGTCGAGCGCGCGCAGCGCCGCCTGCTGATCCAGTATCCAAAGCGCCAGGTCGGCAACAAGATGTTCGAGGGCCAGTCCTCGCATCTGCCGCTCAAGCTCAACACCGCGGGCGTGATTCCGCCGATCTTCGCGTCGTCGCTGCTGTTGCTGCCGACCACCATCGCGCAGTTCAACGCCGGCAAGGGACCGGAGTGGTTTCAGTGGCTGACGACGCAGCTTAGCCACGGCCGTCCGCTGTTCCTCGTGCTGTATCTCGGCATGATCGTGTTCTTCGCGTTCTTCTACACGGCGATCGTGTTCAATCCGACTGAGACCGCCGACAATCTCAAGAAGCATGGCGGCTTCATCCCCGGCATCCGTCCGGGTGAGCGCACCGCCGAATACATCGACTATGTGCTGTCGCGCATCACGGTCATCGGCGCAATCTATCTCGCGGTTGTCTGTCTCATTCCAGAGATTCTGATCTCGTACGCGTCGGTGCCATTCTATCTTGGCGGCACGTCGCTACTGATCGTCGTCAGCGTGACGATGGATACGGTCGCCCAGGTGCAGGGCTATCTGCTGGCGCACCAGTATGAAGGGCTGATCCGGAAATCGAAATTGAGGGGCCGCCGTAAATGAGGTTGATTCTTCTCGGGCCGCCGGGGGCGGGCAAGGGAACACAGGCACACCGACTGGTTCAAAGGAACGGTATCGTTCAGCTCTCCACGGGAGAGATGTTGCGTGCCGCAGTGGCCGCCGGAACGCCCGTCGGCCTCAAGGCGAAGGACATCATGGCCAGCGGCGCCTTGGTGCCTGACGAGGTGGTGGTGGGAATCATCGCCGATCGCATCGAAGAGCCGGACGCCAAGAAGGGTTTCATCCTCGACGGCTTTCCGCGCACCGTGCCGCAGGCTGAAGCGCTCGACGAACTCCTCAAGAGGAAGCACCTCAAGCTCGACGCGGTTGTCGAACTGCGCGTGAACGAGAGTGCGCTCCTTGAGCGGGTGGAAACCCGTGTCGCGCAGATGCGCGAACGCGGCGAAGAGGTCCGTATCGACGACACGCCGGAAGTGCTGTCGAAGCGTCTGGCCAGCTATCGCGCCCAGACCGAGCCGCTGGTTCACTATTATTCCGAGAAGCGGAAGCTCATCACCATCGATGGCATGATGACCATCGAGCAGGTGACCTCGGCCATCAACCGGGTGTTGGCGGCCCTCGTGGGCGCCGAATCGGCCAAGGCTGCGAAGAAGGCTGGCGGCAAGAAGACCAAGGCAGCCAAAAAGGCGGCCGCGAGCCCTGTCACAAAGGCTGCCAAAGCTGCCAAGAAGGCCGCCAAGGTAGGTTCCAAGAAGGCCAAAAGAGCCTCGAAGCCGGCCGGAAAGGCCGCCAAGAGCCCTAAAAAAGCGGTCAAGAAGGCTAAAACCCGGGCAGCCGGAACCAAAGCGGCAAAGACCCGGAAAGTGGCTAAAAAGGTTACGAAAAAGCGGGCTAAGGCAGTCAAACGGTTGACGAAACGCCGCTAAATACATTAATAAGCCCGCATCCAGTCGGATAGTTCAGACGATGCCGGGCCCCGAAAGAAAAGTGGGGAGGGCGTCGTGTTTGCGTTTGTGAACACTCGCCCGACGCCAGAGACCTAACAAGACAAGCTGTCCGGTGCGGACGGCGACAGGAGCGAAGATCGTGGCCCGTATTGCAGGCGTCAACATTCCGACCAACAAGCGCGTGCTGATCGCGCTTCAGTACATTCATGGCATCGGCCAGAAGAACGCCGCTACCATCGTTGAGCAGCTCAAGATTCCGGCCGAGCGCCGCGTCTCGCAGCTGACCGACGCAGAAGTTCTGCAGATCCGCGAAATGATCGACCGCGACTATCTCGTCGAGGGCGACCTTCGCCGTGAAGTCGGCATGAACATCAAGCGCCTGATGGACCTCGGCTGCTACCGCGGCCTGCGTCATCGCCGCGGCCTTCCGGTGCGCGGTCAGCGCACCCACACCAACGCGCGCACCCGCAAGGGTCCGGCCAAGGCCATCGCCGGCAAGAAGAAGTAATTTCGTATCGACCACTGAACCGATTCGGCTCGCAAGGGCCGGATGATCACCTGAATTTCCCCAGCGTCTGGAATCACGGACGCGCTTGAAGGAAGAGAAGAGGCCAATGGGTAAAGAAGCCACACGCGTCCGCCGCCGTGAACGCAAGAACATCGCCTCCGGCATCGCGCACGTGAACTCGTCGTTCAACAACACGACCATCACCATCACCGACGCGCAGGGCAACACCATTGCCTGGTCGTCGGCCGGAACGATGGGCTTCAAGGGATCGCGCAAGTCGACTCCGTATGCGGCGCAGGTTGCCGCCGAAGACGTGTCGAAGAAGGCGCAGGAACACGGCATGCGCACCCTCGAAGTCGAGGTTGCTGGTCCGGGTTCGGGCCGTGAATCGGCCCTGCGTGCTCTGCAGGCCGCGGGCTTCACCGTGACGTCGATCCGCGACGTGACCACGATCCCGCACAATGGTTGCCGTCCGCGCAAGCGCCGGCGCGTCTGATTGTTTTACTGCCGCGGGCAATATGCGCCCGCGTTGTTTTTAAGATGCGATGACGCGGGTCGCTCCCGCGCCGCCAGACCTCCAACGCCAAGAATTCGAGTGGCATGGGTGAACAAGTGACGATCCAGAAAAATTGGCAAGAACTCATTCGTCCGAACAAGCTCAACGTGACCCCTGGTTCGGATCCGACCCGTTTTGCAACCGTCGTAGCTGAACCGCTCGAGCGCGGCTTCGGTCAAACGCTCGGCAACGCGCTGCGCCGCGTGCTGCTGTCGTCGCTGCAGGGTGCTGCCGTGCAGTCGGTCCACATCGACGGCGTGCTGCACGAGTTCTCCTCGATCGCCGGTGTGCGCGAGGACGTGACCGACATCGTGCTCAACATCAAGGACATCTCGATCAAGATGCAGGGCGAAGGCCCGAAGCGCATGGTCGTGAAGAAGTCGGGCCCGGGTGTTGTCACCGCGGGCGACATCCAGACCGTCGGCGATGTCGTCGTGCTGAACCCCGAGCTTCAGATCTGCACCCTCGATGAGGGCGCTGAAATCCGCATGGAGTTCACCGTGAACTCCGGCAAGGGCTACGTCGCCGCCGAGCGCAACCGTCCCGAGGACGCGCCGATCGGTCTCATCCCGGTCGACAGCTTGTTCTCGCCGGTCCGCAAGGTGTCCTACAAGGTCGAGAACACCCGCGAAGGCCAGATCCTCGATTACGACAAGCTGACGCTGACCATCGAAACCAACGGCGCGATCTCGCCGGACGACGCGCTCGCTTACTCGGCGCGCATCCTGCAGGACCAGCTCAACGTGTTCGTGAACTTCGAGGAGCCCCGCAAGGAGGTTGCTGCCGAGATCATTCCGGATCTCGCCTTCAACCCTGCGTTCCTCAAGAAGGTCGACGAACTCGAACTGTCGGTTCGCTCGGCCAACTGCCTGAAGAACGACAACATCGTTTACATCGGCGACCTCGTGCAGAAGTCGGAAGCGGAAATGCTCCGCACCCCGAACTTCGGCCGCAAGTCGCTGAACGAAATCAAGGAAGTGCTGGCCCAGATGGGTCTGCACC
>JBOFVL010000010.1:0-92006 GCA_051653085.1 Afipia sp.
GCGTCTGCGCGATGTGGTTCGCACCCACACCGTCCGGAAGGCCGGGGTTGACCGTCCGGGCCAACTACGTGGCTCTGCCGTTCGCGGCTGGACGAGGCGAGGATGAAGGCAGGCGAAAGCCCGCCGGATCAGGGGTCGAGTTGCTCCCCCGTCCTCACCCGGAAGTACGGTCCCCGGCTCACAAATCGCCGCCAAATGGCAGTCAAGCTTGCGCAGACTGCGTAAACTTGTCTGCGGAGCGCCGTGAGGCGATGCGCTTTCGGACACATCATCGCTTCGCACGCGATGCCGGAAGCGAAACAAGACAAGGTGCGCCTCGCGGCGCTCCATGCCCCTCATGGTTTTGAGGGGCGAAGCTAAAAGCCCAACTCGCGCGTGGCGCGCGAGCATTGACGCGTGGCTGTTTGAAAGTGTCCACTCCACTAATTCAGCGTTCGCTTGTAATCGGGACTGTCGAGCGAGAACGCGGGGATGTCGATGTCGAACGGCTCGCCGTCCTCCGTCACCATCTGATAGCTGCCGGTCATGAACCCGGACGGCGTCTGAAGCGGTACGCCGCTGGTGTATTCGAACCGTTCGCCGGGTTCGAGCACGGGCTGTTCTCCGACCACGCCTTCGCCGTGCACCTCCTGGCTCCGGCCGGTTCCATCGGTGATGATCCAGTGCCGGGTCCTGAGCTGAACGGTCTCGGTTCCGGCGTTGACGATGGCGATCGTGTAGGCCCAGAAGAACCGGCCATCCTCGGGAGACGAGCGCTCGGGGAGGAAGTTCGGCTCGACGATGACTTCAATCTGACGGGTCACGGCGCGATACATGGGGTCCGTCCGGTTTGGTCGCATGATAACAAGCCTCTTCGTTAGGTAGGTATTGTTATCGGGGTTTCGAGTCGTTCATCCAGGACAATATATGAGACAATATGCGCGCCGGAACGACCATCGTTTCAACATCGTCTTATCGAGCATGGTTCGAAACCGGCGTCCAATGGAATGCCTGCAATTTGCGGGCCGCCGCGATCTTCCTTAAAACAAGCGTGGCGATTGCGCTCGCCCGTTTCGAACTGGCCGGACTGAAATGACATTCGTGACGACCCAGATGAACGATCAGGCGGCTGCGGACGCGCCGGCCGCGAAGGCTGCGGCCCTTCCCGTCGCGGCAGGCGAGCGTGAGCTGCGCCTCGATTTGTTTCGCGGCATGGCGCTGTGGCTGATCTTCATCGATCATCTTCCGCCGAACATTCTGACCTGGTTCACCATCCGCAACTATGGCTTCAGCGACGCGACCGAGATTTTCATTTTCATCTCGGGCTACACGGCGGCGTTCGTCTACAGCCGCGCGATGCTTGAGCGCGGCTTCGTGGTTGCGAGCGCGCGCATCTTCAAGCGCGTGTGGCAGATCTACGTGGCGCACGTTTTCCTGTTCACGATCTACCTCGCGGAAATTTCCTACATCGCGACACGGTTCGAGAATCCGCTCTATGCGGAAGAAATGGGAATTCTCGATTTCCTCAAGCAACCCGACGTCACCATCGTGCAGGCGCTGCTGCTGAAATTCCGGCCCGTCAACATGGACGTGCTGCCGCTCTACATCGTGCTGATGATGTTCCTGCCGCTGATCATCTGGCTGATGCAGCGCAAGGCCGATATCGCGCTGGCCTTGTCGGTATTGCTTTATGCGCTGACGTGGGAATTCGACTGGTACCTTCCGGCCTATCCGAGCGGCGCGTGGTTTTTCAATCCGTTCGCATGGCAATTGCTGTTCGTGTTCGGCGCCTGGTGCGCACTCGGCGGCGCAAAGCGCATGGCGCGCATTCTGTCCTCGCGTATTACGCTCTGGCTTTGCATCGCCTATCTCGTGTTTGCGTTCTGCGTGACGCTGACCTGGCACGTGCCGCAGCTCAATATGTTCATGCCGCGCTGGCTGGAAAGCTGGATGTATCCGATCAACAAGACCGATCTCGACGTGCTTCGGTTCGTGCATTTCCTGGCGCTGGCAGCGATCACGGTGCGCATCCTTCCGAGCGATTGGCCGGGCCTGAAATCGCCGTGGCTGCGCCCGGTTATTCGATGCGGCCAGCACTCGCTGGAGATATTCTGCCTCGGCGTCTTCCTGGCGTTTGCAGGGCATTTCATTCTGGCGGAGGTGTCCGGCGGTGCATGGATGCATTTCGTCATCAGCGTCGCGGGGATCGTCATCATGTCAGCCGCGGCGTGGCTGTTTTCGTGGTACAAGACCGAGGTCAGCAAGGGCGATAAACGCGCGAAAAGTGCGGACGCCGATGCCGATCTCGCCGGAGGCGGGTCATGAGAGTGGTGCAGGTCGCGTGGATCGTCGCGGGGTTGTTGGTCGCTTCTTCCGCGCGAGCGGAGGAGGCTCCCGGCTGCGCCGTGCCGGCCTACCTTCTGGGCACGGAGAATGCACTTCCCAAGGTTGCCGACGCGGTCAAGATATCGAAGCGGCTGAATGTCCTGGTCGTCGGCAGCGGCTCCTCGGCACTGGCCGGTTCTGACGGCACAAACGCTTCCTATCCCGCGCGGCTGGAAGCGGCGCTACGCGAAACGCTCGCGGGTGTGACTGTTAGTGTCAAGACCGACCTGCGGCCCAAGAAAACCGCCGCCGAGGCAGCCGAGAGTTTCGGTCCGATGATGGAGAAGCTGCCACAGGATCAGAAGCCGGATTTGGTCGTCTGGCAGACCGGTACGGTCGATGCGATACGCTCTGTCGATCCGGACGATTTCCGGGTCGCGCTCGACAGCGGTGTGGGTGCACTGCAAAAAGCCGGGTCCGACGTGCTCTTGATCAATCTCCAATACAACCCACGTATGGAGACGATGCTTTCGGTCGGGCCATACAACGACACGATCCGCGTCGTTGCGCAGGATCACCAGATTCCGATGTTCGATCGTTTCTCAATCATGCGGCACTGGAGTGACGTTGGCGATTTTGACCTGTTCGGTTCGGCTCACGGATATGGAATGGCGAAGCGAGTTCACGATTGTATCGGCCGATCGCTCTCGGCGCTGGTTGTCGAGGCGTCACGCCTCAATCCGGCGGAGCTCAGGATTCAGCGTTGATGAATTTTAATTGTCGTTTTGCGGTTGCCGTCATGGCGGCAGCAATGGTGTGCGGATTGCCAGCCGCGCGCCCGGCATTCGCACAGACGGCGACACCCGAAACAGCCGCGAAGTCCGATGCGCCTGCGCCGCAAAAAGGTCTTACGACCAGAGCCATTGAAGCGGCGAAGAGTGCAGCACAGGGTGCGGGAGATATTCTGACCCGCGTGCCATGCCTGCCGGCCCGAGGATTGAAAGAGATTCCGGGCTCGCTGCCGCGCGTTGCGCGCCATATCGCAGCGGGTGAGCCGGTCACCATCGTCGCTTTCGGTTCGTCGACAACGGTCGGCTACGGCACGTCATCGCCGGCCTATACCTATCCGAACCGCCTCGCGGACCAGTTGCGCCGCAAGTTTCCGACCGCCGATATCAGCATCATCAATCGCGGCATGGGCGGACAGGATGCCCCCGAAATGATGAGACGGTTCGATGCCGCGGTTCTCGACGCCAATCCGGATCTGGTAATCTGGCAGCTCGGCACCAACACCGTCGTCAAGGGAACTGCCAGCGACATCGCCGCGACGGCAGCGTTAGTGGAAGACGGCATCGCGCGCCTTCAGGCACGCGGTATCGATGTGGTGCTGATCGATCCGCAATATGTGCCCGCGGTCGCCTCGAAGACTGAAAACGCCAGCAGTATGGTGAAGCTGATTGCTCAGGTCGCGAAGCTCAAGAACGTGTCGCTGTTTCCGCGTTTCGAGGTCATGCGGCAATGGCATGAGGATGAAAAACTGCCGTTCGACAAGTTCGTCATCGGCGACGGCCTCCACATGAACGACTGGGGCTACGCCTGCTTCGCCCAGTTGCTCGGCGACACCATTATCGCGTCGGTCGGGCAGGTGAAGGCGGGCGTCGACGTTCCGAGTAACGTCATGACCTACCGGCCGATGTAACCATTACCGCCGGGCGAGCCCGGCGGTGATAAGAGCAAGTCGATCCTCACGCCTTCTCCAGCGCCGCCGTCAGGTCCTCGATCAGATCGTCCTGATGCTCCAGCCCCGCCGAGAAGCGGATGAAGCCTTCGCTGATGCCAAGCTCGGCACGCGCTTCCGGCGTGAGGCGCTGATGCGTCGTGGTTGCCGGATGCGTGACGATGCTTTTGGAATCGCCGAGGTTGTTGGAAATCCGCGCCAGCTTCAGCGCATTCAATGTGCGGAACGCCGCCGGCTTGCCGCCCTTGACCTCGAAGGCCACCAGCGTCGATCCGGCGCGCATCTGCTTCTTCACGATGGCGGCCTGCGGATGATCGGCGCGGCCCGGATAGATCAGCCGCGAAATCTTCGGATGCTTCGCCAGCACGTCGGCGATGGCCGCCGCGCTTTCGGTCTGCGCCTTGACGCGAATGCTCAGTGTCTCAAGGCCCTTCAGCAGCACCCACGCGTTGAACGGCGACATTGCCGGTCCGGTCTGGCGCAAAAACGTATGGATGTGCTCCTGGATGAAGGCGTCCGACGACAGGATGATGCCGCCAAGACAGCGGCCCTGACCGTCGATGTGCTTGGTCGCCGAATAGACGACGACGTTCGCACCGAGCGCGAGCGGACTCTGCCAGATCGGCGTCGCGAACACGTTATCGACGATCAGCCGCGCGCCGCCGCGATGCGCGATCTCGGCAACCGCTGCGATGTCGACGACGTCGAGGGTTGGATTGGTCGGGCTTTCAAGGAAGCATGACTTGGTATTTGGGCGCATTGCCTTCTGCCACTGGTCGAGATCGTGACCATCGACCAGCGTGGATTCGATGCCGTAGCGCGGCAGCAGATCTTCCACGACATAGCGGCATGAGCCGAACAGCGCCTTCGCCGCGACGACGTGATCACCTGCTTTTAACGGCGCGAGGATCGCGGTGGTGACGGCGGCCATGCCAGTCGCCGTGGCGCGCGCGGCTTCGGCGCCTTCGAGTTCGACCATGCGCTGCTCGAACATCGACACCGTCGGATTGGAAAAGCGCGAATAGAGAAAGCCGGGGTCGCTGCCGGTGAAGCGCGCTTCGCATTGCTCGGCGGTCTCGTAGATGAACCCCTGCGTCAGGAACAACGCTTCAGAGGTCTCGCCGTATTGCGAACGCAACGTGCCAGAATGGACGAGGCGGGTTTCGGGGCGATAGTTGCGGGTCGGGGATTGCGGCTTGGCCGCGGGGGTCTTGCTCTCGGACATGTGCACTCCATCGTGACCACCTTGCGATGGACACAAAAAACCGGCCTGGAAAAGATTCCATGGGCCGGGATCACACTGTCCCCGGCCTGTTTAGCGAGTTATTTAACGTGGCTGCAAGCCGGCCGGCTCAAATGACCACGGGATAAGTGGTAGGCTTAATCCCGCATGGCCTTTCCGTCAAGCACCCCATCGGATAACCGATAAAGTGCTCATTTTGCTGGATTGACCGGCCACCGAGGAAGAGCCTGTGCCCTTTACCCTGCCACCCGGCGCGACTGGAATTCTGCCCGACCGCATGATCGCGGCGATGGCCGACGCCGGCCTGATCCTGCCGGAATATCCCTTCGTCGAGAGCCAGATCCAGCCGGCCAGCCTCGATCTGCGTCTCGGCAACATTGCTTATCGTGTCCGTGCGAGCTTCCTTCCAGGGCCTGATATCCGCGTGGCCGACCGGATCGAAGAATTGAAATTGCACGAGATCGATCTGTCCGATGGCGCTGTGCTGGAAACCAACTGCGTCTACATTGTGCCGCTGCTCGAAAGCCTCGCGCTGCCGCCGTCGATTCAAGCTGCCGCCAATCCGAAAAGCTCAACAGGACGGCTCGACGTTTTCACCCGCGTGATCGCCGACGGCACGCGTCGGTTCGACATGATCGCGGCCGGCTATCATGGTCCGCTCTATGCCGAGATCAGCCCGAAGACGTTTCCGGTGTTGCTACGTGAAGGATCGCGGCTGTCGCAAATTCGTTTCCGCACCGGCCACCCGTTACTCGACGCTGATGAACTGCACGCGTTGCACGCCGCTGAGCGCTTGGTCGACAGCGACGAAGCCGATCTTGCCGGTGGCGTCGCGCTGAGCGTGGACCTCAGCGGCGAAGGTTCTGATGGATTTGTCGGCTATCGCGCCAAGCGTCACACAGGTGTGGTCGATGTCGATCGTCGCAGCGGCTACACGGTGGGCGAATTCTGGGAGCCGATCCGTGCACGGCCGGATCGCAGTCTGATTCTCGATCCCGGTGAATTCTACATTCTTGCGTCGAAAGAGGCGGTGCAGGTGCCGCCGGACTTTGCTGCTGAGATGGTGCCGTTCGATCCGCTGGTCGGCGAATTCCGTGTGCACTATGCGGGCTTCTTCGATCCCGGTTTCGGCTATGCGGGCGCCGGCGGACAAGGTTCGCGCGCGGTGCTGGAAGTGCGCTCGCGCGAGGTGCCGTTCATTCTCGAGCACGGCCAGATCGTCGGGCGTCTTGTGTATGAGAAGATGCTGTCGCGTCCTGACGCGCTGTATGGCCAGCGCATCGCGTCGAACTATCAGGGCCAGGGCCTAAAGCTGTCGAAGCATTTCCGCACCTGATCTCCCGCGGTTCCGCTCTGCGGATTATGCCTTCACGCGGCACAGTTCTCCCATGCCGCTCGGGTTCTTAGGTTGGCTTGCCGTTCAGCGCCAAATGCCGGATCATTCTTGAAAACAAGGACCGTTCGGGAGAACGCCATGACTGCTGCAGCGAAGCCTTTGAGCGCGCCAGCTTCCACGCCGATATCAGAGTTCGGCCTGATCGCGCCTGACACGTCGGGAATGAATTTTTATCGCGCGGATCCGATCCTCGCCGATCTGTTGCGCATCCATCTTCCCGCCACCCTGTTTCAACACATCGAGCCGCATCTGGATCGGCTTGGCGCACTCGCCGGCGGTCATCTCGACGAATGCGCGCGCCTCGCCGACAAGCATGGTCCGGTGCTGCATCAGCGCGATCGCTTCGGCAACGACCGGCAGTGGATCGAATATCATCCCGCCTATCGCGAACTCGAGCGCGCGGCGTATGGCGAATTCGGCATCCACGCGATGTCGCATCGCAAGGGCATTCTCGGCTGGGCCGACACCTATCCGGCCGTCGCCAAGCATGCCTTCACGTTTCTCTTCAATCAGGCTGAGTTCGGCCTTGGCTGTCCCATCAATGTCACCGACGGCGCGGCGCGGCTGCTGTCGCGGTTCGGCGATGATGCGCTGAAGGCAAAGTATCTCGACGGCCTCACGCAAACCGACATGACCAAGCTCACCCAAGGCGGGCAGTTCATGACGGAGAAAGAGGGCGGCTCCGACGTTGGCAAGCTGACCACGACGGCCATACAGGAAGGAAATCACTGGCGGCTGCACGGCGAGAAATGGTTCTGCTCGAATGCAGACGCGGAAGTCGTGATGCTGCTGGCGCGGCCGGAAGGTGCTGTCGGCGGCACGCAGGGCGTCGGCCTATTCTTGATGCCGCGGCGGCTCGATGATGGATCGCCGAACCACTATCGCATCGTCCGACTCAAGGACAAACTCGGCACCCGCTCGATGGCGTCGGGCGAGATCAAGCTGGAGGGCGCGATCGCTTACGCCGTCGGTCGTCTCGATCGCGGCTTCGTGCAGATGGCCGAGATGGTCAACTGGTCGCGGCTCTCCAATGGCGTCAAGTCGGCGGCGTTGATGCGCCGCGCGCATCATGATGCGAACACGGTTGCAAACAATCGCGTGGTGTTCGGCCGCCGCATTATCGATATGCCGCTGGCGCGGCGACAACTGATGAAAATCATGCTCGCGACCGAGCAGGCGGTGTCGATGAGTTTCGTCACGGCCGATGCGCTGGATCGTGCCGAGGCCGGCAGTCAGGATGCAGCAGCGCTGCTGCGCGTATTGACGCCGACGCTGAAATATCGTGCCACGCGCGATGCGCGCAAGGTGTGCGGCGACGCGCTCGAGATGCGCGGCGGCATCGGTTACATTGAGGAATTCGCGACGCCGCGATTGCTGCGCGACGCCCATCTTGGTTCGATCTGGGAAGGCACCGGCAACATCGTCGCGCTCGATACGCTGAAGCGCGCCGTCGGCCGGCACGGTGCGGAAGCGGCACTGGGTGCCGACCTGCATGCGCGGATCGACGATGTGGCGGGTATTCCGCAGAGCTGGCGTGACCGTCTTCGCAATCTGACCGACAAGGCTATCGGCTTTGCGCGCGAGGTGGCGGGCCGTTCTGAGAACGAAGCCGAAGCCCGCCGCGCCACCAGCACGCTTTATCATGTCGCCAGCGCCGTCACCTTTGCATGGGAAGGCAGCCGCATACATGCCATGCGCGGCGACGCCCGGCGATTGCTGTTGTCGCGGCTTGTGGTCGAGCATCGTCTCACCGCGCAGGATCCGTTTGCGGTTCTGTCGGATGGCAGCGGCGATGCGATCGCCGACAAGCTGCTTGGCGACCGGCCGCTGACGATGGCCGATGCCGCGGACATGCTCGGATCGACGTAGTCCGCTGTCTTTCGGATCGAGTAGGCGCCATGCGCGGGCGCGTATTGTGGCGCGCAGGTTTGATGTTATGGATTTTTGACAGGGCGGCGTTCCTTCAAAACAATAAAATTGCCGCCCGGGGGAGCG
The DNA here is from genome assembly GCA_051653085.1 of Afipia sp. Classification (GTDB taxonomy): domain Bacteria; phylum Pseudomonadota; class Alphaproteobacteria; order Rhizobiales; family Xanthobacteraceae; genus Afipia. The sequence continues at coordinate 8,677 of JBOFVL010000010.1, forward strand.
TATGTCCGAACTCGGGGTCGCTGAAATTCCTGTGGTGCAGGTGGATGACAAGCCGCCTTTGCCGCCCATCAAAGGCCCGCGCAAAAATCCGTTGCTCGATGGCCCGATCCTCTCGACGCTTCTGAAGCTGGCTGCTCCCAACGTTGTCGCGTTGACCGCCGGCACCTGCGTCGTCATCGCGGAGACCTCGTATATTGGCCGTCTTGGTGTTGAGCCGCTGGCCGCAATGGCGCTGTTGTTTCCATTCGTGATTTTGATGATGACCATGTCCGGCGGTGCGATGGGCGGCGGCGTGGCCTCCGCAATCGCGCGTGCGCTGGGCGCGGACAACGCCGAGCGTGCCTCGGCGCTCGCGGTTCATGCGCTGATGATCGGGCTGTGCTTCGGGCTGGTGTTCATGGTCGGCATGCTGGTGTTCGGGCCGTGGTTGTTTGCGGCACTGGGCGGACAAGGCCGCGTGCTGAGCGAGGCTGTGGGCTACTCGCAGATATTCTTTGCCGGTGCGGTCATTCCCTGGATCATGAATACGCTGGCGGCCGTGGTGCGCGGCACTGGCAACATGAAGCTGCCGTCCGCGATCATTCTCAACTCCGCGTTGTTTCAGATTCTGCTCGGCGGTATCCTTGGATTGGGTTTCGGGCCGGTGCCGCAATTCGGCATGCGCGGCGTCGCCGCCGGCACGCTGATCGCGTTTTCGATCGGTGCGTCCATCATGGCGTGGTATCTGCTGTCCGGCCGCAGCCGCGTGAAGTTGAACTTCAGAGGCTTCCGGTTTCAGCGCGCTATGTTCAACGACATTCTGAAGGTTGGGGCGGTCGCGTGCTTCTCGCCGCTGCAGATCATGCTGACGGTGACGATTTTCACGCATCTGCTTGCGAACTTCGGCACCGAGGTGCTGGCTGGATACGGCATCGGCGCGCGGCTCGAGTTCATGTTGACGTCGCTTGCGTTCGCCGTCGGTATCGCTTCCGTGCCGATGATCGGAATGGCGATTGGTGCAGGCCGCATCGCGCGGGCGCGGCGCATCGCGTGGACCGCGGGAGGCGTATCGTTCGCGGCGGTCGGCCTCTTCGGCGGCTTCTTCGCGGTTTTCCCGGACATCTGGGTCAACCTCTTCACCGATAACGCGGCTGTCCGTGCTGCGAGCCGTCAATACCTGTCCACGGCGGCTCCTTTCTTTGCGTTCGTCGGACTCTCGATCTCGCTCTTTTTCTCATCGCAGGGAGCGGCGAAAGTTCTTGGCCCGGTGCTGGCGCAGACGGCAAGACTGGCATTCGTCATCGCAGGCGGCTGGTGGCTGATCTCGCAGGGCGCGACCAGCACTCACTTCTTCCGGCTGGCGGCGGCTTCCATGATTTTGCTTGGCGTTCTCGCCGCGGCCGCGGTCCGATTTACCAATTGGGGATCGAGGGCGGCATCCGTCGCCATCGAATAATTGTCACGCGAGGGCTGTGACCGGACGCGACAACGCGGCGCGGGCGAATTTTTTTGCGTTGGCCGGCTTTCCAAACAGATAGCCCTGCGCCAGATCGAAACCCATTTCGTGTGTCGCGACCAGATCGGATCTGGTTTCCACGCCCTTGGCGACGGTGCGCGCGCCATATCGATCCGCCAGTTCGAGAATGCTGCGGCAGACCGTCTGCTTCAGCCGGTTGTCGGCGCAGCCGGTAATGAATTCCCGATCGACCTTCATCTCGACGAAAGGAAAACTCGACAACTCGGTGAATGATGGCCAGTTCACTCCCACGTCGTCAATCGAAATGGCGATGTTGTGAAACCGCATGCGCTTGGCCACGTCGATGGCGAGATCGAGATTTTGGATGACCTCGCTGCTCTTCACCTCGACGATCAATCCGCTGAACGCCGGATGGTTCGGAATCTGGCGACATAGCCCGCTGACCGAGGCCGGGTTCTTGAGAAATCCGATTGGCAGGTTAATCGAGATATCGACGGGACCATACTGGTCAACGAAATAGTACCAATCCTCCAGCGCGCGGCTTATGACGAATTCCGACAGCCCCCTGAACTGCGGGTCCTTGTCGTCCGGAATGAAGGATGCGGGAGGCACGACGCCCCAGGCCGGATGGCGCAGGCGGATCAGCGCCTCTGCGCCGCGCGCTGCAAGCGTGTGTGCGTCGATTTTTTGCTGATACCAAAGCTCCAGCCAGCCCGCCTTGAGCGCCTCGGCCACATCCACAGGAGGGCTCGGCGGAGCCTGCGCGGGAAGCAGTACGGCCACGCTGGCGCGCAAGCCGTCCGCACTGAACGGCGTAGCGAGCGGCGGCAGCATCTCGATGCCGGATTCCTCTCCAAGCTGCCGCACGGCACTGACGACGATCGAATCCCGCGGCCCGATCAGCAGCACCTTGCCGTCGAACTGCTTTCCGAGGAGAATTTTCAGGACATGTCCGGCCGCAATACCGTCGTGCGGTGTTCCGAGCACCACGAGATCAGGCAGGTGCAGATCCAGCAGCGTCGGGAGTTCGCCGGCGGTCGCGCAGTCGCAGGCGATGAAGCCGAGTTCCTCGAGAGCTTCTCCGAGAAACGTGCGGATATGTCGCTTTTCGTCAACGATGCAGACGCGAGGCGCAATCTTGCGCTGGCCGAATGTCGCTACCGTGTCCAATTCCGCAGGCTTCGAGTTCCGCATGCGCCACCTCCGTTCATCCACGAGGCCAATGTCTTAGCGTCACGGAGCGGTCGCAAATGTGGAATCCTTGAACCATCCACTTGAATAATTCGGTAAGGTTAAAGGCGCGAGTGCGATTCAAATTTGATCGATAAATGCGTGCGATTTGTCGGTATCACACTTTGTTCGGAACGATTTCGTCGTCTCGCGCATGAAGATGAGCGCATTGATCCGATTCATCCTCGAATGATGCGGCAGGCGCTTTGTTAGGCAGTTTCAGCTTTCGAGTTTGCGCTTCATTTTGATAACGGCTTCGTCCATTTGCGTGCTGATGTATGGCGCGATTTCGTTCGGCAGCACATCGACGGTCCAAATGAACTTGCTGCGGCCTGCGCCGTCGTCGAGAATCTCTACTGAAGCGCTGTGCTGTTTGATGCGCTCGCTGATGATCGCATAGACGAGACGGCGTCTTGCGTCGTCGCAATCGACCAGAAGTTCCCGGGCGACCGTGCCGTTCGCGAATGTCACGATGCGCGCATCGCCATCCATCTTACACTCGGTGACGAAACCCGGTGCGAGACGCGTGTGAACTGCGCTGAAATTGCGCACCGCATCCCAGACGTTATTGGAAGACGCTGCGAGATGAATTTTCTTGTGAATGGATGCCATGGCTGATTCTTTCGCAGGATGATTTCAGGTGCAGACGGCTTCGACGTTGTTGCCGTCCGGATCGATCAGGAAGGCTGCATAGTACGTCGGGCTGTAATCTGCGCGCGGACCTGCGCCGCCATTGTCGCGGCCGCCAGCCTTGAGGACTGCAGTATGAAACGCCTTGATGGCCTCGTGATTGGCGGCGCGGAACGCGACATGCGCGCCGGGGCCTTCAGGTTCCTTTGAAACGTGCAGCCAGAGCGCGGGTGCGTCTTTCGGTCCAAATCCCGCGCCGCTGTCGTCGCGTGAACACAGCACATGTCCGAGCGGTGCAAGCGCCGCGGTATAGAACCGCACGCTGGCGTCGAGATTTCTGACTTTCAGTCCGATATGGTCGTACATGATGATCTCCTTGTTTGTGGAGATCACGGTACGGTCAGGCCTGCAGCCGTTCTTGGAAAATCTTGCGGTCACCGCGCGCGGCGTCGCGAAAGCGCCGGGGCGAGACCCCGGCGGCCCGATGGAACGTGCGCACGAAGTTCGACAGGTCACCGAACCCGACGTCGAACGCGATCGACGTGATGGATCGTGCATCATCAGCAAGGAGTCTGGCGGCATGGCGCAGTCGCGAGCGGACCAGATATTGATGCGGGGTCACGCCTAGTACGTTGGAAAACGTCCGCAGAAAATGAAACGAACTGACGCCTGCCGCCTTTGCGGTGGTGTCGAGATCAATCTCGCGGTCGGCGTGGGCGTCGATCCACAGCGCGCTTTCGACGGCGCGGCGGCGGTCGCGCGCCGTGGTGGGCTGCGCCCTCAGGGATTTTCCCGATGTTGTCTTAACGAAGCGGCTCACGAACAGTATCGCGGCTTCATCGATCCCGATATCGCTGCCGCCGTGTCCGGCCGCCTGCGCCAGCTCGCCATAGACCATCAATTCAGGCAGCGGCGGCGCACAACCGAGGCGCAACGCGTTCTTGTGCAGACCCATGTCGTCGGCGAGCGCAGGCGAGAGCTGGAACGACAGGCATTCATCGCCGCAGACGTGGTGATCGTGTGAACAAGTGTATTCGTCGCCGGCATGGCCGACCATCACCGATCCGGCCACAAGCTCATGAGTTCGGCCACGGGTGTCGTAGCCGAAGCTACCCTTGCGGACATAGGACAGCGAATGACAGATGTGCTGCTCAAGGAAAGGTGCGTCGTCCGGTCCCATGGTGCACCGGTACGAAATGACGGCGAGCGATTTGTTTTGCAGCAACGGTGTGGTCTGCATGCGCCGAATTCTATCCGCGGCGCCGTCGCGGGGCAATCGACAAGCCCGGATCGAACAGCATCGGCGCGTCCTCAGATGCGTGACTTGCGATCCTGGCGCGCTCGATGGCGAGCATGCGGAACTTCGTGGTAACGCCGCCATTTGCCGAAAAGCCGCCGGTCTTGCCGTTCGCCGCCAGCACCCGGTGGCAGGGAATGACGATGGGGAATGGGTTTTCCCCCAGTGCCTTGCCGACAGCGCGGGACAGGAGTTTGTCGCCGAGCCGCGTGGCGATATCGCCGTAGGTTAGTGTCTCACCGGGCGCGATGGTCCGGGCAATGTCATAGACGCTGCGGTTGAACGTCGGCACCCCTTCCATATCCACCGCGATGAAGGACAAATCTCTCGCCTCGCCGCGCAACAACTCCGCCATGGCGCCGCAGGCCTGCCGGATCTCATCCGGCATGACGGCTTCCCGTGCGCCGGGCGCCTTCTGCGCGAGGCGCGACAGCGTTCTGGCGTCGGTGGCTTCGGGCAATTGCACGCCCAGAAGGCCGCGGTCGCCCCAGGCGATTCCGCAGCGCCCGATGTCCGTATCGAACAATGCAAGACCGGTTGTCATATTGTGCCTCATACTTGCATGGCGGCCATTCAGTGAACTTGGAGAATCTTGCTCTTTTTGACGCCGTCTGCCACCCGAATTCTGCCACCCTTAATCCGTGATGACTGCCATCTTGCGGCGCCGCGCCGGGTATGACTAAGGTCGGAACCGCGCGGGCGTAGTTCAATGGTAGAACGGCAGCTTCCCAAGCTGCATACGAGGGTTCGATTCCCTTCGCCCGCTCCAGCTTTTTCGGACAATCCCCCGCACAATCCACAGTTCAAAGAGGTCTGATGTCACAGCCCCACTTGTTCACGCCGATTTCGCTGCGTGGCGTGACCGCTAAAAACCGGATCGTGATTTCGCCGATGTGCCAGTATTCGGCCGACGATGGCGTGGCCAATGACTGGCATCTGGTTCATCTCGGCAAGTTCGCGCAAGGCGGTGCCGGAATCGTGATGACGGAGGCGGCTGCAGTTAATGCCGAGGGGCGCATCACCCACGGCGACCTCGGGTTGTGGAACGATGGGCAGATCGCGCCGCTCAGGCGCATCGCGGATTTTTTGCGCGCCAACGGATCGGTGCCGGCCATTCAACTTGCCCATGCCGGCCGCAAGGCCAGCATGCAGCGGCCGTGGTATGGCAACGCAGCGTTGACTGCCGAGGATGTGGCGCGCGGCGACAAGCCTTGGACTATCGTCGCGCCGAGCGCCATCCCGATGGATGACGGCTGGCTGATGCCGCACGAACTGACCGCGCCGGAACTGAAGCAACTGCGCGAGGATTTTCGTCTCGCCACTCTGCGCGCGGTGGAAGCGAAGTTCGATGTGCTCGAACTTCATTGCGCCCACGGTTATCTGCTGCATGAGTTCCTGTCGCCGCTGTCCAACAAGCGCAACGATGCCTATGGCGGCGATCGCGCCGGTCGCATGAAGTTTCCGCTGGAGATCGTCGAGACGGTGCGGGCCGCGTGGCCTTCGGGCCGCCCGCTGTTCGTCCGCATCTCGTCCATCGACGGTCTCGACGGCGGTCTGGACATCTCCGACTCGGTTGCCTTCGTGAACGAGGCCAAGACGCGAGGCGCCGATGTGATCGATTGTTCGTCCGGCGGATTGATGGGTTCCGCTACCGCGGCCCGCATTCCGCGCGGCTATGGCTTCCAGGTGCCGTTCGCCGAGCAGATCCGCAACGAGACCAAGGTCACCACCATGGCCGTCGGCCTCATCCTGCATCCGCAGCAGGCGGAGGACATCGTCGCGGAAGGCAAGACCGATCTGGTGGCCGTCGGACGCGAAGCATTGTTCGATCCGAACTGGCCGCTGCATGCCGAACTCGCCCTGTGCGACACCAAAGGCGAGATTGGCGATGGCACCTTCGATTCCTGGCCCAAACAATATGGCTGGTGGCTGGAGCGGCGCGAGCCGGGCCTGCGCAAACTTGACGGTCCCGCGTTGCCATTCCGCAAGGTTTAGGCGACGCTCGAGGTTATTGCGGGTGGGGCAGAACTAACATGGTGTCATCAACATCCATTTGCGTGGCGGGCGCGGGCAGCATCGGCTGCTTCGTCGGCGGCATGTTGCGCGTCGGTGGTCGTCCGGTGTCGCTGTTGGCACGGCCGCGCCTGATCGATGAAGTCAACCGGTATGGGCTGAAGGTCACCAGCTTCGAAGGCATCGAACACCGCTTGACGCCGGCAGAGATCAAGCTGTCCGACGATCCGACGATCTTCGCTGATGCGGGAATCATTCTGGTCACCGTGAAGAGCGACGACACCGCGGAGATCGCGGACCTGATCGCCCGGCACGCCGCAAAGGCCGCAATCATCATCAGCCTTCAGAACGGCACCGGCAATGTCGCCGTGCTGCGCGAGGCGCTGCCGGATCATGATGTGCTTGCGGGCATGGTGCCGTTCAATGTGGTCTCGATGGGCGAGGGTCACTTTCATCGCGCCACCTCCGGCGACATCCTGCTGGAGAAGGATGATGCCGACACCGCGAAGCAGCTTTGGCAGCCGGAGCTGGCGTTCCGCGCGGTGGACGACATCACCGGCGTGCAGTGGGGCAAGCTGCTGGTCAACCTGAACAACGCCCTGATCGCGCTCTCCGATTTACCGCTGCGCGAGCAATTGTCGCAGCGGCCGTGGCGCATGCTGTTCGCGGATCAGTGGCGGGAGGCGCTTCGCATTGTCAAAGCCGAAGGTATCGATCCGGTGTCGACGACGCCGCTTCCGGCCTCGTTCACGCCGTTCATGCTGAAACTGCCGGATGCCCTGTTCCAGCGGGTTGCGGCCTCGATGGTGAAGATCGACCCAAAGGCGCGCTCCTCGATGTGGGAAGATCTGCAACGCGGCCGCCGCACCGAGATCGATCACCTTCAGGGCCTGATCGTCGAGCTTGCCAAGCGCCACGGACTCAAGGCGCCGCTGTCCACGCGTATTCTCGCCCTGATCCGGAATGCCGAACAGGCGGGCAAGGGTTCGCCCGGGCTCACGCCTGAGCAGATTCGTTCTGCGGGGTGACGGAGGGACTGTTTGACGCCTCCGGTTCGTATTATATTCAGTCAGTGCTGATGTTACCGCCGGGCGGCTTTGGATTGTTCGCCCGGCTCACAGGCCCTTGCTCCGGAGCGGTCCGGACATGTGCGGTGTGGCGGACCGTTTTGCGAGACCGGGCCTCAACGAGTGGAGGCTTACATGCATGCGGACACAATCGACCTGAAGCCTCATCGCCTTGTTGCCAGCGACAGGGTTGAAGGCACACGGGTCTTCAACGCCGACGGCAAGAAGATCGGCAGCATCAAACGACTGATGATCGACAAGACGAGCGGCAACGTCGCCTACGCTGTGCTGTGCTTCGGCGGCTTTCTCGGGGTCGGTGAAGACTATCGCCCGCTTCCGTGGGCGAGCATGAAGTACAACCCCAATATCGAGGCTTACGAGCTCCTGACCTTGATGACCGACGAGGAACTGGCGAAAGCGCCGTCCTTCGGAGCCGAAAAGGAGTTCGACTGGGGCAATCGCGTGCGCGAGATCGATGCCTACTGGATCGGTTTCTGACGCGCGACCGGGCGATCAATCAGGCCGCGGCTGCGGTGACCAGCCGATGGGCTTCGCCGCGGTGATAGACCATGAGCGTTGCGGCCAGTCCGCAGATGGCGGCGAACGTCATCCACAGACCCGGCGTGGCCTTGTCGCCGGTCGCCTCGATCAGCGCGGTCGAAATCGCAGGCGTGAAGCCGCCGAACAATGCGGTGGCGAGGCTGTAGCAGAGCGAAAAGCCGACAGTACGCACACTCGCGGGCACGATTTCGGTGAGCGCCACCACCATTGCGCCGTTATAACTGCCGTAAAGAAACGACAGCCACAGCTCGACCATCAGCATCCGCTCGAACGACGGATTTGAAACCAGCCAGGAAATAGCGGGATAGGCCGTGAGGATGGTCAGGACTGTGAAACCCAGCAATATGGGACGCCGTCCGATGCGGTCCGACGCCGCGCCCATCACCGGCAGCCAGAACAGGTTCGAGATCGCAACGCAGAACGTCACCACCAGCGAATCCGTGATCGAGAGTTTCAGCACGCTCTTGCCGAAGGTCGGTGTGTACACGGTGATGAGATAGAACGACACGGTGGTCATCACCACCAGCAGCATGCCGGCCAGCACGATCCACCAGTTCGATACGATGGATGCGAAGATCTCCGACAGGGTCGGATGCTTGCGTGCAAGGAACGCCTCGGTCTCCTGCAACGAGCGCCGGATAATGAAAATAAACGGCACGATCAAGGAGCCGATAAAGAACGGAATCCGCCAGCCCCAGTCCGCGATGGCCTGCGGCATCATGGTGGTGTTGAGAATGTAGCCGATGATGGCGGCGAAGATGATCGCGACCTGCTGGCTGCCCGATTGCCAGCTCACGTAAAAGCCCTTCTTGTTCGGCGGCGCCATTTCCGACAGGTACACAGACACGCCACCCAACTCGACGCCGGCGGAGAAGCCTTGCAGCAATCTTCCGATCAGCACGAGCGCAGGCGCGACAAGACCGATCGTTGCGTAGGATGGCACGAAAGCGATCAGTACGGTGCCCATCGCCATGATCGCCAGCGTGACGATCAGTCCTTTTCTGCGTCCGACGCGATCCACGTAAGCGCCGAGTACGATCGCACCGAGCGGCCGCATCAAAAATCCTGCACCAAAAGTCATGAAGGTCGCGAGCAACGAGGCGAATTCGTTGCCGGCGGGGAAAAAGGCATTCGCGATATAGGTCGCGTAGAATCCGAACAGAAAGAAGTCGAACATCTCGAGGAAATTGCCGCTGGTCACGCGCAGCACCGCGGCAAGCTTGGATTGGGCCGCTCTCGCGGGCGTTGCCGGTGACGATGCAACGGGTGCTGTGGCGCTCATGGGATCTCCCTGAATTCTTCTTGTTTTCAGATAGATAGACTGCGCCGTTTTGCCGCATCTCGCAAGATCCGGACGCCCGATCCGAGCCGGCCGGCAAAAAATCCGGAACGGTGCTGGTATCCGGGAATATTTTATTCGCTCGCCCAGTCTCCTCATTGACGGTCCCGTTTTGGGGCCGGTGTGAGGGACAAGCCATGGCACATCAGCATGACCACGACGCGCCGAATTTGAATCGCCGACACGCATTGGAATGCATGGTGTGGGCGGGGACGGGCGTGCTTTGGGGACTTACAGGCGGCGTGCCCCACTCGGTCGGTCTAATCGATCAGGCGATCGCGGCAGAGCCGGCGGGTTTCACATTTCTGCAAATGAGCGACAGCCATATCGGCTTCGACAAGGCGGCCAACCCGGACGCACTCGGAACGCTGCGCGAAGCCGTCGCCAAGGTGAAGGCGATGAAGGTGAAGCCCTCCTTCATCATTCATACCGGCGACATCACGCATCTGTCGAAGCCCACTGAGTTCGACAACGCCGATAAAGTCTTCGGTGAGACCGGCGTTCAGTTGCATTATGTTCCCGGCGAGCACGACATCATCGATGAAGATCGCGGCAAGGCTTATCTCGATCGTTATGGCAAAGGGACCAAGGGCGCGGGCTGGTACAGCTTCGACGATCACGGCGTTCATTTCATCGGTCTGGTCAATGTCGTGGATCTCAAAGCCGGCGGGTTGGGAAATCTCGGCGCGGAGCAATTGGCGTGGCTTGAGGCCGACTTGAAAGACCGATCGAACAGCACGCCGATCGTCGTCTTTGCCCACATTCCGTTGCAGGTGGTCTACCAGCAGTGGGGCTGGGGCACCGAAGACGGCACGCGGGCGCTGGCGCTGCTCACCCGCTTCGGCTCCGTCACGATCTTAAATGGGCATATCCATCAACTCGTGCAAAAGGTCGAAGGCAACATGACCTTCCACACCGCGATGTCGACGGCCTTTCCGCAGCCAGCGCCCGGCACGGCTCCGTCACCTGGTCCCAAGGTTGTCCCTGCGGATCAACTGCGCACGCTGCTGGGCTTGTCCAGCGTCACCGTCTTACAGGGCAACAAGCCGCTTGCCATCATCGACACCACGCTTGCGGGTTGAGTCAAGGATATCTCATGAGACGATTCATCGAAAACACGCGCGCAGCTTCGGCGCGCCTTCCTGTCAGTCGCGGCATCATTGTTGCGCTTATCCTTGGGCCGGTGACCGGAGTTCTTCTGGCGTTGGGTCCGTTGTCCGCCCAGGACACCAAGGCGACGGTCACCATCGACAACTTCACGTTCGGGCCGGGTGAACTGGATATTTCCCCCGGCACGACCGTCACATGGATCAACCACGACGACATTCCGCACTCGGTCGTCGATAGCGACACAAAATTCCGGTCGAAGGCGCTGGATACTGACGACTCCTACTCATTCACATTCGCGACAGCGGGAACATTTCGTTACTTCTGTGGCCTGCATCCGCATATGGTTGGAAAGATCGTCGTCAAACCTTGAGCATCGAACAACGCGTATCGCATTTCCGTTCTCCCGATCCTCCGCGCGATATTGCATCGCGCTGGTCCGCCGGGTCCGTGCGGAAGCGGTTGTCCGAAGGCCCAGATGGTTTGCCGGAAGAGATTCAAGCAGCGGGTTCGCTTGTGCAGACCAAGGATGATCGTGCGCTGTTCGAGGAAGTTTTTCTTCCTCACCGGGCGGAAGCTTATCGTCTTGCGCGATGGCTTACTGGAAACGCGTCTGACGCCGAGGACGTCGTTCAGGACGCAGCGCTTCGCGCCTTTCGTGGCATCAAGGGTTTCGGCGCCGTCAGCGCGCGAGCCTGGTCCCTGACCATCGTACGCAACACGGCCTATAGCTGGCTGATGAAGAACAGGCCGAAATCAGTGGTCTATGCGGATGAACTCTCGGCCGTAGAACAGCACCGGCTCGAACACGAAACCGCGCAGGGAACGAAGATCACAACGCCCGAAGAGGCGGCGTTGCTCAAAGAGGATGCCGATGCGGTTCGCCGCGCGCTAGCTCAGTTGCCGATACCATTTCGCGAAGTGATCGTGCTGCGGGAGATTAACCAGTTGAACTATCGCGATATTGCCGAAATCGCCGACATTCCGATCGGTACCGTGATGTCCCGTTTGTCCAGGGCGCGTCAGCTTTTGATTGATTTTTTGGGAGAGCGGACATCATGGCCGCGATGACCGGAGGTAACGACGATCTGCTGCTGCAAGCCTATTGCGACGGCGAACTCGATCCGGCGGCGGCGCTGGCGTTCGAGCAGCGCATGGCCGCCGATGCCAAGCTGAGAGCGCAATACGACAGGCTGATGGCTTTGAGAGGTACTTTGCGATCTTTGCCGCTGGACGATGAGCCGCCGTATTTGCAAGCCCGTATCGACAAGACACTCGATGGTGAGCGCTCGCTGCAAGGAAACTGGTCGTGGCAAGCCCTCGCTGCTGCTGCGGTGTTCGGTGCGATCCTGACGAGTACAGTCATGCTGACGATGGATCGCTATGACGCGCGCCAGCAGACCGTTCAGCAGATTGTTGCGAACCATATCCGCAGCCTGCTTGCACCGCAGCCGTTTGACGTCGCCTCGTCCGACCGGCACACCGTCAAGCCCTGGTTCACGACGCGCATTCCGGAATCGCCGCAGGTCGTCGATCTTGGATCGCAGGGGTTCCCGCTTGCAGGCGGCCGCGTCGATGTGATCGGTCGCGAGCCGGTCGCAACCATTGTTTATCGGCATGCGGCGCACATGGTCAGCCTGACGACGCTTAGACCGGGGCAATCGATCCCCGCCGGCACCATCGCCGGTTACAACGTGCGAAGCTGGAGCGACGGCGATTTCACTTATGTCGCAGTTTCGGACTTGCCTGCCGAAGAGATTGAATCATTCGAGCGCGCTTTTCGGGCTGGCTTGTCACACTAGGGTTGGGTCTCTCCGTGGCAGTTTCTTAGATGACCGCCTTCGCCGCAGCGCGCCCGGCATTGCGTCCCGAGAACAGACAGCCGCCGAGGAACGTTCCTTCGAGCGAGCGATAGCCGTGCACGCCGCCGCCGCCGAATCCGGCAGCCTCGCCGACGGCATAGAGTCCTGGAATGATGTTGCCGTCATTGCCGAACACACGCGAGTCGAGATCGGTTTCGAAGCCGCCGAGTGTCTTGCGCGTCAGGATGTTGAGCTTCACCGCGATCAACGGACCATGCGCGGGATCGAGAATCTTGTGCGGCTTGGCGGTGCGGATCAGTTTGTCGCCGATGTAGCGCCGCGCGTTGTGGATGCCCATGACCTGGGTATCCTTGACGTAAGGGTTGTCGATCTCGCGATCGCGCGCTTCGATCTGTTGTTTAATCGATGTTGCGTCGAGTAGGTTCGCGCCGCTGAGCTTGTTCATGGCTGCGACGAGATCATCGAAATTGTCGCGTACGATGAAGTCGGCGCCCTTCGCCTTGAACGCCTCGACCGGATCTGGCGCGCCCTTGTTGAACGCGCGGCGGATGGTCATGCGCCAGCTCTTGCCAGTGAGATCCGGATTCTGCTCCGAACCCGACAGCGCGAATTCTTTCTTGATGATACTTTGCGTCAGGATGAACCACGAATAGTCGTAGCCGGTCTTCATGATGTAATCGAGCTGACCGAGCGTGTCGTAACCGGGATAGAGCGGCGAGGGCAGGCGCTTGCCGGTGGCGTCGAACCACATCGACGATGGCGCCGGCAGGATGCGGATGCCATGACCCGGCCAGATCGGGTTCCAGTTGTGGACGCCCTCGACGTAGTGCCACATGCGGTCGCGATTGATGAGGCGCGCGCCCGCGGCTTCGGTGATGCCGATCATGCGGCCATCGACATGGGCAGGAACGCCGCTGACCATGTGTTTCGGCGGCGTGCCGAGGCGTTTTGGCCAGTTCGCGCGAACCAGATCGTGATTGCCGCCGATACCGCCGGAGGCGACGATTACGGCCTGCGCCTTTAGAGAGAAATCGCCGGTCTCGATGCGCGATGAACTGACGCCGCGCGGTTCCGACGATGGCTCGAGGATTCTTCCGCTCACGCCGGTCGCCGCCCCGCCCGCCATGTCGAGCGCATCGACGCGGTGACGGAATTTGAAGACGATGCGGCCGGTCTTGGCGTGTTCGCGCGCGCGCCGCTCGAACGGCTCCACCACCCCAGGGCCGGTGCCCCAGCTGACGTGAAAGCGCGGCACCGAATTACCATGGCCCATGGCGTCGTAGCCGCCGCGCTCGGCCCAGCCGACCACGGGAAAGATCCGGTGCCCCATCGCCTGCAGCCAGCCGCGCTTCTCGCCGGCTGCAAACGCGACATAGGCTTCCGCCCATTTTCGCGGCCAGTGATCCTCGTCGCGGTCGAAACCGGCAGTCCCCAGCCAGTCCTGCAGCGCCAGATCGTGGGAATCCTTAATGCCGAGCCGCCGCTGTTCGGGCGTATCGACCAGAAACAGCCCGCCAAGCGACCAGAAGGCCTGCCCGCCGAGATTCTGCTCGCCTTCCTGATCGACGACGATCACCCGTTTGCCCGCGTCGGCCAGTTCGGTGGCCGCCACGAGACCTGCCAGTCCTGCGCCGACGATGATTACATCCGCATCGTTCGCCATTTTTGTTTCTCCCCCAGTTCCGTGGATTGAAACGCGGCGCACGAAGTCCGGTCAACGGAAATTGCAGCCAAAAAGACGCGCTCCCGCCATAAGTCGTTCAATGAGCCACGCCGCCATGTTCCAAATCGGGATCGCACGGAGCATGTGCAGCAAGCCAGCAACACTGCAGCAGAATCCGTCTTTCTACTGTTCGTCGATCTGGACAAAATCGCTGACTCGCAACACGCTGATGGTGCCCCGACGATCCACAGGCAGGGGGCGACGGGGCCGGCAATGAAGATTGTGACGGGGATTCTCGCGGCGGTGCTTCTCCTGAGCGGGATTGGCGCGAGCCACGCCGTGATCAGGATTTCCGAGGACCGGGGTGGTCGCATCGGCACCTATGTGGACAAGTATCAGGTTCTCAAAGGATCCGGCGAGACCGTGATGATCGACGGACTGTGCGCGTCGGCCTGCACCATCGTGCTCGGCGCGGTTCCCCACGACAAGATCTGCGTGACGTCGCGCGCCAGCCTTGGATTTCACGCGGCCTGGGATTTCGGGGCCGGCGGCCGGCCAGTAACCAACCGCGAAGCGACTCAGATGTTGTACGAAATGTATCCGTCGTCGATCCGCAGCTGGATTTCACGGCGCGGCGGCCTGAAACAGCGCATGATCTTCCTCCGCGGCCGCGAACTGACGAGCATGTATCGTCCCTGTTACATGGACGCGCAGGCATCGGCCCACGTCCGCTGACAAAAAGCCTTCCGGCGGCCGCATTTGCTCCCTGTCATGTGATCCCGCGCGCTGGACGGATGCTTGCCCGCACGGGCATCCCGCTCTATTGCATGCTCGTTGAGGATAGGACGGTCGGCGTTCCCGCTGCGTGTCGCCTGCCGGCATCTTAAGGATCGAATTGCGATGGACAGGACGACCCGGCCGCTCGTAATCATCGCGGCGTTTGCCGGCAGCCTCGCAATCGGGTTGCTGGTCACATTGTGGCTGCTGGGCGGGTTTGGCGTCGCTACCGCTCCGGCTGCGATCGGAGGGCCGTTTCGCCTGACCGATCAGACCGGGCAGACAGTCACCGAGAAAAGCCTGATCGGCCGCCCGACCATCATTTTCTTCGGCTTCACGCATTGTCCCGACGTCTGTCCAACGTCCTTGTTTGAAATGTCGGAAGTCCTGCGCGCCATGGGACCGGACGCGAGCAAGGTGAATGCGTATTTCGTCTCGGTCGATCCGGAGCGCGACACGCCTGTTGCGATGAAAAACTACATTTCGAGTTTCGATCCGAACCTGAAGGGACTGACCGGAGCTCCGGAAGAGATTGCGCGCGTGATCTCGGCCTATCGCGTCTACGCCAAAAAAATTCCTTTGAAAGACGGCGACTACACGATGGATCACACGGCGCTGATCTATCTGATGGACAGCAGGGGCAACTTCGTGCGCCCGTTCGATCTGAAGCGAAAACCTGAAGACGCCGCCGCCGATCTCAAGCGCTATCTCTGATCCGGCTTTTTGTGCCGCGTATGGGGCCGAACCGGGACGCTATGCGCGAATGTTGCGCGAGACCGTGTTCGGTCTTCTCCCAGTGATAAGGCTCGGCGAGCAATTGATAGAGCGCGCGCCAGGCTGCGATGGACAGGCAGACCCAGTAAACCGGCGTCAACACCAGAACCCATGCCTCACGCAGCAAGCCTCGTTTGGCCAGTCCGATCAATCCGATCACGACGGTGGTCAGATAACCGGCGGCAATCGTCGCCAGATAGAGTTCGATAAACGGCTTTGCGAAGAACGATGAGATGCTGTCGTCGAGGGCGCTCAGCACGCTCCGCACCAGAATTTCGCCAAGTAGAAACGGATGCGCCAGCGCTGTCAGGACGTTCCCGCCGACGATGATGTTGAGGGTGAAGAAACCGCCGGCGCCGGCATCGCGCCAGAGCTGCCGCGGCGAGCGCATGTGGATGCCCCAGGTCTGCATCCAGCCTTTCATCCACCGCGAGCGCTGGCGCAGCCACGCGCCGAACCGCGCCGGGGCCTCCTCGTAGGTCGTGGAGGGAAACATCACGCAGCGGTATTTGAAACGTGCGAGCCGGAAGCCGAGATCGGCATCTTCCGTGACGTTGTACGGGTCCCAGCCGCCGACCTCGCGAAGCACGCTCGTGCGGAAATGGTTGGAGGATCCGCCCAGCGGCAACGGCATCTCGAAACTGGAAAACCCCTGCAGGAACACGTCGAACTGTCCGGCGTATTCGGCCGTGAACATGCGCGGCAGCCACCCGTCGGCGGTGTTGTCGATGCAAAGACTGGCCTGCGCGCAGACAACATCCGATTCATGGGTGCGGAAGACGTCGAGCGCGTCGCGGAGCTGGCCAGGCTCGGGCCGATCCTCGGCGTCGAATACCGTGATGAAGGTGCCATGTGCGAAAGTCAGCGCGCAGTTAAGAGCTTTGGGTTTCGTGCGCGGTCCGACACCGGGCGCGATGATGACCTGGACGTTTGGCATCGGTCCAAGCTTTGCGATAGCCGCACGCGTGCCGAGATCGTCCAGTTCGATGACAAGCTTGATGTCGAGCTTTTCGCGCGGATAATCCAGTTCGCCGATGTACTGCATCAGCGGCGCGACGGAGGACGCCTCGCGGTAGAGCGCAGCGACCACCGTATAGATGGGAAGCTGGCTGTCGTGCAGCCGGGGCGGGCACGGCCGTCGCTTTCGCGGCGAGAAACATCCCGCAAGTCGCAGGCTCGTGAACAGCAGAAACCATATGGCGAGAACGACGCTGCCTACATCGACAACGGTCAACGGCGCTAAAGTCAGTAGAGCGACCGGACCTACAAGTCGCAGGAGATAATGCGTGAAAGAAGGGAGGCGGCTGCGCGAAACCGGACCGGGTGCAGCGGACAGGCGGGGGAAACGCGCGGTGAGGCCGTCGGCCGCGATATGCGCCAGCGCGTTGCCGCACTGGACTTCGAGAAACGCGTTGAGACGCGTAGCCGATGTGAGCCGAAGGCGTGCGCGAAGCGATGGATACCGCGCGATCAACCGGACGATGCGGCGGGCGGCGTATCCGCGCGGCGCGGACACATACACCAGATCTTCCTGCCACCGGATCGGCAGAAGCCCGTGCCGCGCAATCAGGTGAACGTGGCCGTCAGGCAGCGGACAGTCGTTGCGGCTGATGTCCTCAAGCGTCTCGATGGCCAGACCAGCATGAGCGGCGAGACGATCGAGATATGCGTCTTCGCCGATGACACCCCATTGGATCAAAATCTGATCAGCTCCGATGCCAATCTCGTTGCTGCGTCGTTCCGCTGCCGCCAGCAGCGACGGCGCGAATGCGTCGTGCAGGCAGTCGAGCTCCACGGCAGGGCCCGGCTCGCGATATGCGGGCCGATTGTCGTTCTGTGACGGTGGAAATCCCAGAAGGCCTGCAACGTGTGTGGTGAGATTTTGGGCGGAGGTCGCCAGGCCTGCGAAATGACGCGGACCGGCATCCCCGCTACCGCTTTCAGCCTCGTTCGCCCGCCCAGCCACGGCCATCTGACCGCCACCCCACGCTACAAACGGCACTCGAATCCACCCGCGGATGGTCTATAAGACCCGACACGCGGAACCCCAGTCGATGCAACCACAGATGGTATCTTCCTTCAATATCCGATTGCGCGATGCCGCTTTTTCAGCCGCGGTATTGGTCGTCTGGTGTGCTGCGATGTGTGTTGCGCCAGCAATGTCGCGTGCGCAGGGCGCGCCAGCCGCGCCGCCGCAGTCGTCCTCGCCTCTAGCCGTCATTCAGCAACCCGTCGCGCCTCAGGCCGTGCCGGGATTTTGGGATCCGCGGCGGCGTCCCGACCGGCCTGATTTGGCGCGATTGACGGTGATCCGGTTTTTGACTGAGACGGACTATCCGCCCTTCAACTTCACGGGCCCTGATGGCAATCCGGCCGGCTTCAACGTCGATCTCGCCCGGATGATCTGCGAAGAGATCAAGGTAGCGTGCACCATCCAGATGCGCCGGTTCGAGACGCTGGTGGATGCGATCAACGGCAATCGCGGCGATGCGATCATCGCGTCATTGGCGGTCACGCCGCAGCTTCGCGCCAAGCTCGACTTCAGTGATCCCTACTACCGCGCTCCCGCGCGTTTCGTGTCGCGGCGCGACGCGGTGATGGCGGAGGTTCGCCCGGAATATCTCGAGGGCAAAAAGGTCGGCGCCATCGCGGGCTCGTCGCATGAAGCTTATTTGAAGATGTTGTTCACCGACGCTCAACTGGTCAGCTTCCCCAATGACGATGCCCTTCGCCTTGCGCTGCGCCGGGGTGAAGTCGATTTCATTTTCGGTGATGCGATTGCGCTGGCGTTCTGGATCAACGGCACCGATTCCGGCGATTGCTGCGCGTTCAGCGGCGGGCCCTTCACCGAGAGCCGGTATTTTGGCGAGGGCGTTAGCATCGGCGTCAAAAAGGGCAACGATCTGCTGCGGCAGTCGCTAAACTGGGCGATGTTCCGGCTTTGGGAAAAAGGCCGATACACCGATTTGTGGCTGCGTTATTTTTCGGTCAGTCCGTTTTAGTACCAGCGGGTTCGGGGCATGACGGTCACGCGAACGGCGAGACTCAAGCGAACCGCCGCGACGCTTCTTGCGCTGCTCGGCTGGGCGGCACTTGTGCTGCAATATTACCTGCTCACCCAGGCCACCAATGCGATGGGGCTCTCGCTGACAGAGGGCACGATCCGCTTCTTTTCCTTCTTTACCATTCAGACCAACATTCTCGCGGCGCTGGTGCTGACGGCCTTTTCCATCAAAGGCAGCCCGGACGAATGGCTGGTTCATCCATTCGTGCGCTCGGCGGTGGCGGCCTATATCGCCATGGTCGGTCTGGTCTATGTAGCGCTGCTTCGTCATCTCTGGGCGCCCGAAGGTGCGCAATGGATCGCGGACACTCTGCTGCATTATGTGATGCCGTTAGGATATCTGGCGTTCTGGTTCACCTGTGTCCGCAAGTCGGGGCTGCGCTGGTACGATCCGCTGCTGTGGCTGATCTACCCGCTGTTCTATCTCGGCTTCGTGCTGGTGCGCGGAAAAATGTCCGGCTTCTATCCTTATCCCTTTATCGACGCCAAGACCTTGGGTTATGCAGGCGTTGCGGCTAATACAGCCGGGTTGCTGATCGTCTGCGCTGCGCTCGGCAGTCTTCTGGTGGCGATCGGCTGGTGGCTCGCGCGCCGTCAGCCGGCCTGAATCCTTGCGCGGAGATCCTTGATGTCGAGTGAAATGCCTTCAACCCCGAGCGACCTGCGGGCGCTCGCCGAACAATCCAACGCCTGGCCGTTCGAGCAGGCGAAGCAGATTGTCGCGCGGTTGAAGAAACAGCCGAAGGACGAAGTGCTGTTCGAGACCGGCTACGGTCCGTCGGGTCTGCCGCATATCGGCACGTTCGGCGAAGTGGCGCGCACCACGATGGTGCGTCATGCGTTTCGCGTGCTGACCGAAGACAAGATCAAGACGAAACTGCTGGCGTTCTCCGACGACATGGATGGCCTGCGCAAGGTGCCGGACAACGTGCCGAACAAGGAGATGCTCGCGCAGGATCTCGGCAAGCCGCTGACCCAAGTGCGCGATCCGTTCGGCACGCATCCGAGTTTTGGCGAGCACAACAATGCGCGGCTGCGTGCTTTTCTCGATACGTTCGGCTTTGACTATGAGTTCGCCAGTTCGACGCAGTACTACAAGTCCGGCCGCTTCGATGCGACCTTGCTCAAGATGCTCGAGAACATCGACAAGGTGATGGCGATCATGCTGCCGTCGCTGCGTGAAGAGCGGGCCGCGAGCTATTCGCCGTTCCTGCCGATCTCGCCGCGCACCGGCATCGTGTTGCAGGTGCCGATCGTGGCGCATGACGCCAAGGCCGGTACCGTTTCTTACGACGATCCCGATACCAAGGAGCGCATCACCGTTCCGGTCACCGGCGGGCATTGCAAGCTACAGTGGAAGCCGGACTGGGCGATGCGCTGGGTTGCGCTCGGCGTCGATTATGAAATGGCGGGCAAGGATCTGATCGATTCGGTCAAGCTGTCCGGAAAAATCTGCTCGGCGCTTGGCGGCACGCCGCCGGAAGGCTTCAACTACGAGCTGTTTCTCGACGACAAGGGCCAGAAGATTTCCAAGTCGAAGGGCAACGGCCTCACCATCGACGAGTGGCTGCGTTACGCCTCGCCGGAATCGCTGTCGCTGTTCATGTATCGCGAGCCGAAGGCGGCGAAGCGGCTGTATTTCGACGTGATCCCGCGCAACGTCGATGACTATCAGCAGTTCATCGACGGCTATCCGCGCCAGGATGCCAAGCAGCGTTTGAGCAATCCGGTCTGGCATATCCACGCGGGCAATCCACCGCTCGCCGACATGCCGGTCACGTTCCAGTTGCTGCTAACGCTGGTGTCGTCGTCGAATGCCGAGAATGCCGAGACGCTGTGGGGCTTCATCGGTCGCTATCGTCCGGGCGTGACGCCGCAAACGCATCCAAAGCTCGATGCGATGGTTGGTTACGCGATCAACTACTATCGCGACTTTGTGGCGCCGACGAAGAAGTTCCGCGAGCCGACCGAGAGTGAACGTGCCGCATTGACCGATCTGCGCAATGCGCTCGCGCAATTGCCGCAGGAGGCGTCCGCCGAAGACATCCAGAACGTGGTCTATGAAATCGGCCGCCGTGAGCCGTTTCTTGATCAGGTGAAGAAGGGCAAGGACGGCCGTCCGGGCGTCTCGCTCGACTGGTTCAACATGCTGTATCAGGTGCTGCTCGGCCAGGAGAAAGGCCCGCGCTTCGGATCGTTCGTCGCGGTCTATGGCGTGCAGAACGCGATCGCGATGATCGATGCGGCGCTGAAGCGGGCGGCCTCGTAGTTTTCAGCTCGGGTTGTCGTCACCGGGCTTGTCCCGGTGACCTCGATTGATAGTCCGCGATGTCGATGGTCGGGATGGCCGGAACAAATCCGGCCATGACAAAAACTTGGTCCAAGCCTACTGGCTCGCCCACACGATGCGGGCGATCCAGTCCACATTCTTCGCGTCAATCACGCGGTCCTTGTGCGCCGGATTGAGCGATTGCAGCTCGATGACTTTCGCGGTTCGGCGTTTCAATTCCTTGACCGTGACTTCGCCGTCCTTTGTCTTGACGACGACCCGGTCACCGCGCCGGATCGGCGAGCCCGGCGAGACGATAATGACGTCGCCGTCGCGATAGGCCGGTTTCATCGAGTCGCCGGAAATTTCCAGCGCATAAGCGTGTTCGTCGTTGACCGAAGGCAGGCCGACCTCGTCCCAGCCCTTGCCGACGGGAAAGCCGCCGTCGTCGAAATAGCCGCCAGCGCCGGCCTCGGCGAATCCGAGCAGCGGCACGGCTTGCACTGTGCGTGCGGTGTCTTCGATGAGTTGCACAAACGTATCGACAGTGGTGCTGGTCGCGGCCAGCGCCTTCGCAACCGACTCGGTCGATGGCCAGCGCTCGCGCCCGTCCGGCGTGACGCGTTTCGATTTGTTGAAGGTGGTGGGGTCGAGCCCGGCGCGTTTGGCCAGTGCGGATGCCGACAGTCCCGCGCGTTCGGCGAGGCGGTCGAGCGCATTCCAGATTTGATCGTGAGTGAGCATGGGCGTTGGCCGGAGCGGTGGCCCGGCCGACCGGACCGGGGCAGTGAATTCTATCGGTGCTTAGGAATTATTACCTCGAATCGCCAGTTCGCGCAATCCGCTGCGATTGCCAAATACCGCCCTTGAAGTGGCCGGAGCGCGCCGATACGGTCTGCAGGGCATTCGGCCCAGTTTCGAAAAATCCTGAAAGAATTCAACAACAAGCGAGAATCGACCAGCCGTGTCCACAATCTACAAGGTTTGCCCCGCGTCCGCCTGGCGCGAGGCCGAACGGCAAGGCGTCTTTCGCGGCAGCGCCGACGATCGGCGCGACGGGTTTATCCATTTCTCCACGGCGTCGCAGGTCGCAGGTACGGTTGCCAAGCATTTCGCTGGGCAGACCGGTCTGTTCCTGATCGCCGTCGACGCCGATGCGCTGGGCGATGCATTGAGGTGGGAGCCCTCGCGCGCCGGCGATCTATTTCCGCATCTCTATGGCGAACTCGATATCGGCGCGGTGACGAAGATCCTCGATCTGCGCGCCCGATCCGACGGCTCGCACGATATTCCGGAGTTGGCCTCGTGATCCGCGCGTTCGATGCCTTCACATTGCCGCTGCTGCGCCGGCTCGATCCGGAAGATGCGCATCGCCTCGCGATTGGCGGATTGCGTTTCTTGCCGGCAGCGAAACCGCGTGCGGACGATCCCAAGCTTGCAACGCGCGCCTTCGGCCTGAACTTCCCCAATCCCGTTGGTATGGCAGCGGGCTTCGACAAGAATGCCGAGGCCCCCGACGCGCTGCTGCGGTTGGGGTTCGGCTTTGTCGAGATCGGCTCGGTGACGCCTAAACCGCAGGCGGGCAATCCGCGCCCGCGGCTGTTTCGCCTTGAGCAGGATTCCGGCGTCATCAACCGCATGGGCTTCAACAATGACGGCGCCGAAGCCGTCCTGCGCAGGCTAGCGGCGCGCGCACGTTTCGGCGGCATCGTCGGGGTCAATGTCGGAGCCAACAAGGATGCGGCGGATCGCACAGCCGACTATGTCAGGCTGATCGAACTGTTCGCGCCGGTGGCGAGCTACTTCACCATCAATGTGTCGTCGCCCAATACGCCGGGTCTGCGCAACTTGCAGCAGGCGGCGGCGCTGGACGATCTATTGGCACGGGTGGTCGATGCGCGCGAGCGCGTGCGCAAGAACGCAGGCGATTCACCGTTGCTGTTGAAGATCGCTCCCGATCTGACGCTGCAGGAACTCGACGATGTGGTGCACATCGCGCGCTCGCGCCGCGTCGATGGCATGATCGTCGCCAACACCACGTTGTCGCGACCGTCGACATTGCGCGAGCAGGCGCGGGCGAAGGAGCAGGGCGGATTGTCGGGACGGCCGCTGCTCAGACTCTCCACCCGCATGGTGGCGGAAACCTATGTGCGCGCCGAGGGCGCATTCCCTCTGATCGGCGTTGGCGGCATCGATTCCGGCGGTGCGGCTCTGATGAAAATCCGCGCCGGTGCGACGCTGATCCAGCTTTACTCGTCGCTGATCTACAAGGGGCTCGGGCTGGTCGAGGACATCAAGTCGGATCTGGTGTCCACGCTGCGGCGAACCGGACGCGACAGTCTTTCCGAAATCGTCGGCGCGGATGCTGCGACAATCACCGCTGAGCCTTGGCCGGAGTGAGAACGTAAGTTCTCAATTCGTCATGGCCGGGCATAGCCGTCTGAAGGACGGCGTCGCTTCGCTCGCCTATGACCCGGCCATCCATGCCTTTCGTTCAGCAAAGAGGAGAAGACGTGGATGCCCGGCACGAGGCCGGGCATGACGGTAACATCGAGCTTGATAGCCGCTTACGGCTTGCGTGTGCTGAACAGCCGCGAGATCAGCCAGACCGGAATCACGATCACCGCGCCCAGCAGGAAGTAGCGCCACACGCCGTTGATGAAGTCAAAGCCCAGATTCCAGATCCAGTCGATCAGGCGGCGGATGCTGTAGATGATGTTCCACGGATCGAAGCCGATCGCGGCGAGCACGACGCCGACCAGCAGCGACAGCAACACCAGCCGCAGCAGCACCGCCAATGGCGAGCCGCCGAGAAAACGCGACAGATTGTCGTCGTTTCTGGCTGGGATTTCTCTCACGTTGTCCGGCATTGTCGTCTCCTCGGTGGGTGCGTCATCGCACAATAGCACGCCACATGGGAGACCGTCTCGCCTCCGTCAATGGTTTTCGGCGATTGCCGGAGAAGGAATCTTCTCCTCGGAGATTAACATTCGTTCAAGTGTCTCCAGCCGGTCGGCATCGCGTGGCGGTTTATCCCAGCGCAAGCGGCTGATGCGGGGAAAGCGCATGGCGACGCCGGATTTGTGCCGCGCCGAGCGCGCCAGTCCCTCGAACGCCACCTCGAATACCAGCCCCTGATCCGGCTCGTGCACCACGTGGCGCACGGGACCGAACTTTTCGGTGGTGTGGCGGCGCACGAAGCGGTCGATTTGAATCAACTCCTCATCGGTGAAGCCGAAATAGGCTTTCCCCACCGGCACAAGCTGGTCGCCGTCGTCGCCCTTGGCCCAGACGCCGAACGTGTAATCTGAGTAATACGACGAGCGCTTGCCGTGGCCACGCTGGGCATACATCAGCACGGCGTCGATGATGTGTGGATCGCGTTTCCATTTCCACCACTGTCCCTTCGGGCGGCCCGGCAGATACGGCGCATCGCGGCGTTTGAGCATCACGCCTTCGACGGCTTCGGAATCTTCGCCGGCTCCGGCGCTGGAGGGATCCGCGCGCGCAGCCGCGAGGTCATTCCATGTTGTGAAGGGAATCTGCGGCGAGAGATCGATGCGCGGATCAGCGAGCTGTGCGACGAAATTCTCAAGCCTCGCGCGGCGCTCAGTGAAGGTGAGCATCCGCAGATCGTTCCCGCCGTCGCTCAGCAGATCGTAGGCGCGCAGATGAATCGGATAATCCATCATCAGCCTCGGTGTCACGGACTTTCGGTTCAAACGTTGCTGCAGCACGTTGAAGGTCTGTACCCGCCCGTCGCGCAGCACCAGCAATTCACCGTCGAGCGCACCGGGCAACCGCAGCGAGGGCACCAGATCGGGAAAGCTCTTGGTGATGTCTTCGCCGGTGCGTGAACAGAGGCGCGTGAGAATGTTGCCGCGTTCGTCCTTCCCGCTCACCGCCTGCACGCGGATGCCGTCCCATTTCCATTCGGCGGTGAAATCTTCCGGGGCGAGATTGGCGAAGTCTGAGTCTTCGATGGCGTGCGCCAGCATCACCGGGCGGAACGGCGCTGGGTCGCGATTGACCGGCTTGTCGGCGCGGCCCTCAAGCCACGCGAACAGATCGAGATAGGGCGGGACGAGTCCCGGCCAGAGCAGTTCGACGTCATGTGCGTCCTTGTCGCCCAGTGCCGCGGCGGCGGTCTTCGCCAGCCGCGCCGAAACGCCGATGCGCAAGCCGCCAGTGACGAGCTTCAGGAGCGCCCACCGGCCGGTCTCATCCAGTTCATCGAGCCAGCGCACAAGCTGCGCCGGGATTTCCGTCTTGCCGAGCGTATTGAAGGTGGTGACGACTTCGGTGAGCGTCGGCGGTGGGGGCGAACTGGTGGCGCGCTTATCCGCCGGCCACATCAGCGCGACTGTTTCCGACAGGTCCCCAACATAATCATACGACAGCGCGAACAGCACCGGATCGGTACGCGCCGCGATCAGGTCGCGGATCAATCCTGCCTTGGCGTGACGAAACGACAGCGCGCCGGTCAGTGCCGCCAGCGCCCAGCCGCGATCGGGGTCAGGTACCTCGCGAAAGTAATTCGTGATCAGTCGCAGCTTGTTGTTGCGGCCGGGCTCATAGGCAAGGCGATCGAGCAGATGCGCGAAGCGATTCATGGCGCGGCCTCATCGGCGACTGCGCTGTCTTCGCCTTCATCCCCATACCCGACCAGATCAAGTGGCCGCGCTTTCAAGCCCTTCGACTGGCACCAGTGTACCAGCGCGTCTTCCTGCCCGTGCGTCACCCAGACTTCGGCCGCACCGGTCGCATCGATGGTGGCGCACAATCCATCCCAGTCGGCGTGGTCGGAGATCACCAGCGGCAGCTCTATGCCTTTCTGGCGCGCGCGGGCGCGTACCCGCATCCAGCCCGATGCAAACGCCGCGACCGGATCGGGGAATCGCCGTGTCCAGATGTCGGTAATGGCGGAGGGCGGCGCGAGCGTGATAGTGCCGGCAAGATCGGCCTTCTTCATGCCCTTCGCCATCCGCAGATCGCCGAGGTCGATGCCGCGGCTCTCGTAGTAGCGCGTGATCTTTTCCATCGCGCCGTGCAAATAGATCGGCGCGTCATAGCCAGCGGCGCGGATCATAGCGATGACGCGCTGCGCCTTGCCCAGCGAATAGGCCCCGACCAGATGCGCGCGCTCGGGAAACAGCGCGACCGATGCGAGCAGTTTTGCGATCTCGCCTTCAACGTTGGCGCGGCGGAACACCGGCAGCCCGAAGGTCGCCTCGGTAATGAACACGTCGCACGGCACCACCTCGAATGGCGCGCAGGTCGGATCGGGTGCATCCTTGTAGTCGCCGGACGCGACGATCTTTGCTTTGCCGCTGCTCACCGCGATCTGCGCCGAGCCGAGCACATGACCTGCAGGATGGAAGGTCACTTGGACGCTGCCGAGTTTGAGCGTTTCGCCGTAGGCAATCGCCTGCGTGCTGCCGGCGAAATTGTCGCCGTAGCGCAACCGCATCATGTCGAGGGTCTCTTGGGTGGCCAGCACCGCGCCATGGCCGGGGCGGGCGTGATCGGAATGGCCGTGGGTGATCAGCGCCCGCTCCACCGGCCGCACTGGGTCGATATGAAAACCGCCGGGCTTGCAGCAGAGGCCGGCGGCGACGGGCATCAGGATGTCTTGCGGGCGCATGTGCGCTATATAGTCGCTCCATGAGATCGTTGGAGTCTGGTAAATCCAGAACGCTCCTTTGCTGAGGTTTATTTCAAGTCCATGCCCGCGTCCTTGTTCCTGTCATCGGGAAATCTCATCGCCGACCGGCGCTATGATTTCGGACGCGACCTGCAATTGCGTGGCGATCTTGCCGCCGCCGCCGACCTGATGGCGCAGGCGGCGGAGCTTGAACCCGGTTTTGCCTCGGCATGGTTCGCGCTTGGCAACCTGCGCGAACAAATGGGCCAGCGCGACGACGCTGTTACGGCTTACCTGCGCGCGCGCGCCGCCGATCCCGACGACCGTCACGGCGCGAAGCTGCGGCTGATGCGGCTCGGCATCGAAGACCTCTCCGCCATGCCGCCGGGCTATGTGCGGGCACTGTTCGATCAGTACGCGCCACGATTCGACAAGACGCTGGTGCAGGATCTGGATTATTGCGGGCCGGAAGTTTTGCTGAAGGCGGTGCTGGAGGCGCGCCGTGCCGCGAAGCTGCCAGCGTTTTTCAAGCGCGCCATCGATCTCGGTTGCGGCACCGGCCTCGCGGCGCGCGAGTTCGCCTCATTGGTCGACGCGTTCTTCGGCATCGATCTGTCGCCGGGCATGATCGAGCGCGCCCGCGCTACCGGGCTCTATGCGCGGCTGGATGTGACCGACATGCTGCAAGGCCTGCAGGCGGAGGATGAGGCCAGCGCCAATCTCGTCATGGCGGCCGATGCCTTTGTCTACGTGCCCGAACTGATCCCGCTGCTGCGCGAGGCCGCGCGCGTCTTGAAGCCGCAAGGCCTGCTGGCCTTCACGGTGGAAACGCATCTGGGTAAAGGTGTGATCCTGGGTCAGGGGCTGCGCTACGCGCACTCGGCGGATTATCTGCGCGATGCAATCGCTGCTGCAGGATTGCAACTCTGCGCAATAACCCCGGCGTCCACCCGCACCGAAGCAGGGGAGCCCGTGCCGGGCCTCGTTGTGACTGCAAGCAAGGCGTGAACCTACGCTCTTGCGCTGTTTCGCCGCCCCAAAATCCCGGACGTAACGCCTAAACGCAAGACAGGCGTTTCGGGCCTGCCAGCATGCCGTTCTGCGTCGCACCGCGATCCGGAATGATCGCCGATTCCGATTTCAAAGGTATCGCAGAATGCCGCTGGAATCATTCAGGGAGACAACAAGAAAATGAAAACGAGGATGTTATCGTTTGCGACAGGAATCGTATTCGCTGCGGCGGTTCTGGCCGCCGGCGCGGCTCACGCTCAGAAGAAATACGATCCCGGCGCCAGCGATACCGAAATCAAACTCGGCCAGACCGTGCCGCATTCCGGGCCGGGTTCGCTTTACGGCGTGATCGGCCGCACCCAGGCGGCATATTTCCAGATGCTGAATGAAAAGGGCGGCATCAACGGGCGCAAGGTCACGTTCCTGACGCTGGATGATTCCTACAGCGCGCCGAAGACCGTCGAGGCGACGCGGCGTCTGGTCGAGCAGGAGGAAGTGCTCGCGCTGTTCGGCTCGCTCGGCACCGGACCGCAGACCGCCGTGCAGAAATATCTCAACGGCAAGAACATCCCGCAGCTTCTTCTCAACACCGGCGCGGGCCGTTGGAATGATCCGAAGAATTTCAAATGGACCACGCCGGGCCTGCCGCTCTATCCGACCGAGGGTCGCATTCTCGCGCGTTATCTATTGCAGAAGAAGCCGGACGCCAAGGTCGCCATCCTGTATCAGAACGACGAGTTCGGTCGCGACTACATGAATTCGTTCAAGGAGATTCTGACCGAAGCCGGCGGCAAGGTGAAGGTCGTCGCGGAAGCGTCCTACGACCTCACCGATCCGACCATCGATTCGCAGATGATCAATCTGTCGAAATCTGGCGCGGATGTTTTCTACAATATCTCCACCGGCAAGGCGACATCGCAATCGATCCGCAAGGTTGCCGAGCTTAACTGGAAGCCGCTTCATCTTCTGGTCAGCACGTCGAGTGGCCGATCGATTCTCAACGCCGCCGGCGCGGAGAACGCCATCGGTATCGTGGCCGCGAGCTACACCAAGGAAGTCGGCAGCCCTAAATGGGCCAACGATCCGGACGTGCAGGGCTTTCAGGAGTTGCGCACGAAATATCTGCCGAATGCCGATCAGGACAACACGATCGCGTTCCAGGGCTATTCGCAGGCTGTGACCATGGCGCGCATTCTGGAAAAGTGCGGTGACGAACTGACCCATGCCAATGTCCTGAAGCAGGCTACGTCGCTGGCCGGCTACAAGGCGCCGATCTTCTTGCCCGGCATTACCTACGCAACGTCGCCGGATGATTATTCGCCGATCAAGACGCTGTTCATCGGAACCTTCAACGGCAAGGACTGGGATCTCGATGCAAAGCCGGTCAGTCAATAACCAATAAAATAATACGGTCGAGGGCAGGGCGGAATCTCTGTCGCTGCCCTCGACCGTGACCGCGCGACGCCTTACTTCTAGGTGGTGGACACTAAGGCCCCGACATCGCCCGATCTGCTGCCCGAGATTTTCCTGCGCTGGTTCGCGGCGCGGGGGTGGTCGCCGCGTGCGCATCAGCTCGATCTGCTGGCGAAGGCGCGGGACAATCGCTCGGCGCTGTTGATCGCGCCGACCGGCGCGGGCAAGACGCTTGCGGGCTTTCTGCCGACGCTGGTGGAATTAGGCGCGCCCAAATCGCGGCCGTCCGTGGCAGTCGTATCGACCGGTCGCGGCGTGACCCGCAGCGGCGGACTCCATACGCTCTACATTTCTCCGCTGAAGGCGCTGACGGTGGACATCGCGCGCAATCTCGAGAGTCCCATCGCCGATATGAACTTGCCGGTCCGGGTCGAGACCCGCACGGGCGACACCCCGGTGTCGCGTCGACAACGTCAGCGCAAATATCCGCCGGACATTCTGCTGACCACGCCGGAGCAGCTTGCGCTGCTGTTGTCGTCCGACGACGCGCCGTATCTTTTCTCGTCTCTCAAACGTATCGTGCTCGACGAGTTGCATGCGCTGGTGACCTCGAAGCGCGGCGATCTGTTGTCGCTCGGGCTGGCGCGGCTGTGGCGGCTTGCGCCGCAGGCGGCGGCGGTGGGTCTGTCGGCGACCGTCGCTGAGCCCGATGATCTGCGGCGCTATTTGATGCCGCAGGTGAGCGGCGCGCAGAACATGGCCGATCTCGTGATCGCGGATGCGGGAGCGGCCCCCATCGTCGAGATGCTTGATACCAAAGAGCGGCTGCCGTGGGCGGGTCACATGGCTCGCCACGCGCTCAACGAAATCTACGATCTGATCAAGGTCAACAAGACATCGCTGATGTTCGTTAATACGCGCGCGCAGGCCGAAATGCTGTTTCAGGATCTGTGGCGCATCAATGATGATGGCCTTGCCATCGCGCTGCATCATGGCTCGCTCGACGTCGCGCAGCGCCGCAAGGTTGAAGATGCGATGGCGGCGGGGAAGCTGCGCGGCGTGGTCTGTACCTCGTCGCTGGATCTCGGCATCGACTGGGGCGACATCGATCTGGTCATCAATGTCGGCGCGCCGAAGGGCGCATCGCGGCTGATGCAGCGGATCGGCCGTGCCAATCACCGCCTGGATGAGCCGTCGCGCGCCGTCATGGTGCCGGCCAATCGTTTTGAAGTGCTGGAATGCCGCGCTGCCATCGACGCGGTCGCGGAGAATGCGCAGGACACGCCGCCGCAGCGCACCGGTTCGCTCGACGTGCTGGCGCAGCACGTGCTCGGACGCGCCTGCGGCGCGCCATTCCTGGCCGATGAGCTTTATGACGAAGTGCGCGGCGCAGCGCCCTATGCGGATCTGCCGCGCACCGATTTCGACGATGTCATCGATTTCGTCGCCACCGGCGGTTACGCTCTGAAGAGCTACGAGCGCTTCGCGCGCATCAAGCAGGACAAGAACGGGCGCTGGCGTGTCACCAATCCGAAGGTGCGGCAGAGCTACCGCCTCAATGTCGGCACCATCGTCGAAGAACCGATGTTGAAAGTGAAGCTGGTGCGTGGCCGAAGCAAGGGCTCAGGCTCGACGGGAGCGATTGCGCGCGGCGGGCGCATGCTCGGCCAGATCGAGGGATACTTCATCGAGGGGCTGGTCGTCGGCGACACGTTTGTGTTCGGCGGCGAGGTCGTGCGTTACGAAGCTTTGATGGAGGATGAGGTCTACGTTTCGCGCAGCAACGACGCCAATGCGAAAGTGCCGTCCTATATGGGTGGCAAGTTTCCGCTCTCGACCTATCTCGCCGAGCGCGTGCGTCTCCTGCTTGCGGATCAGCGCGCGTGGAAAGGGCTGCCGGATCAAGTGCGTGAGTGGCTGTCATTGCAGGCGGCGTTCTCCCGTGTGCCGGGTCCGCGTGAGCTCGTCGTTGAAACATTTCCGCGCGCCGACAAGCACTATCTTGTCTGTTATCCGTTCGAAGGCCGTCTCGCACACCAGACCCTCGGCATGTTGCTGACGCGGCGGCTGGAACGCGGGCGCGCCAAGCCGCTCGGCTTTGTCGCCAACGAATATGCACTTGCAGTGTGGTCGCTCGGCGACATGTCGGCGATGGTCCGCAACGGCCGCCTCAATCTCGATGCGCTGTTCGATGCGGACATGCTCGGCGACGATCTCGAAGCGTGGCTTGCAGAATCGGCGCTGATGAAGCGCACGTTCCGCACCTGTGCGGTGATTTCGGGGTTGATTGCGCGGCGCTTCACAGGGGAGGAGAAGTCGCGGCGGCAGGTGCTGTTCTCGACCGATCTCGTTTACGACGTCTTGCGCAAGCACCAGCCCGATCACGTGCTGCTGCGCGCGGCGCGGTCCGATGCCGCGACAGGCCTTTTGGATATTCGCCGCCTCAGCGATATGCTGATCCGGATCAAGGGCCGAATCACGCACAAGGAACTCGACCGGGTGTCGCCGCTTGCGGTGCCGGTGATGCTGGAAATCGGCCGCGAAGCAGTTTATGGCGAAGCGTCCGACGAGTTGCTGGCGGAAGCCGCCGCGGAACTCGTGAAAGAGGCAATGCCCGACCAGGATTGATGTGAGATGCGACCCGCGCAGGCGACAAATCGAATTCCAGCCGTCGCTGTCGCGGGCATTACCTTTGCCGCCGATCTCGCCGGCGCGCTGTTCTGGGAAGACGAGCGCCTTCTCATCGTCTCGGACCTCCATCTGGAAAAGGGTTCCAGCTTTGCGCAGCGCGGAGTGCTGCTGCCGCCGTTCGATACCGCCGCGACGCTCGCACAACTGGGTGCGGTGATTGCGCGACACGATCCGCGCACCGTGATCGCACTCGGCGACAGTTTTCACGACCGCGATGCTCATGAACGGTTGTCATCGGATGATCGCGATACGCTGTCGGCCTTGCGGGCGCGGCGCGACTGGATCTGGATTTCCGGCAACCACGACCCGGCATTGCCGCGCGATCTCGGCGGCGTGGTCGCGGACGAAGTCGCCATCGGACCGATTGTGTTTCGTCACGAGCCGACGGGCGCCGTCGGCGAAATCGCCGGACATCTGCATCCGAAGGCGCGGGTGTCGACGCGCGGACGGTCAGTGGAGCGACGGTGTTTCGCCAGCGACGGGATGCGCGCGGTGATGCCGGCGTTCGGCGCCTATACCGGCGGCTTGAGCATTCGCGACGTTGCCTTCGCGGCGATCTTCCAGACGCTCGCCTTCACGGCGCATGTGCTCGGCGATCACCGCGTGCATACCATCGCAGCGTCGCGCTGCTATTAAAATTTACGCTGCCTTGGCCTGCACGTCGCTGCAGAATTCCGCCAGCCGGTCGGCAAGCCGCAGTGTGGCCGGGCTTGCGTCGGGCGAAGCCACCAGCGCGACCTCGGTCTTGTCGATCGGCGCAAATCCATCCTTCGCCGTCAGCACACGATGATCGGCCTGAATGGCAATCTGCGGCAGAATGCTGAGGCCGAGTCCGGCGGCAACCGCGGCCTGAATGCCCGACAGGCTTGAGCTGGTATAGGCCATGTGCCAGTTGCGTCCGGCGGACTCGATGGCGTGGATCGCCCGCGTCCGGTAGAGACAGCCGATGGCGAAGAACACCAGCGGCAGCGATTGCGCCTTCACGTCGATGGGATTCTTTTTGCTGGTGACCCAGTGCACGCGCTCCGGCCACACCGCGATGCCGCCCTTTTCTCCGGCGTCGCGCTTGAGCAGCGCGAGATCGATGTCGCCGCGTTCGAGATCGCGCCGCAGATAGGTGCTTTGCTCCGCGCGCACGTCGAGCCGCAGGCCGGGCCGCGACCGCGCGAAACTTCCCAGCAACTGAGTGAGCCGATAGGCGGCGAAGTCCTCAGGAATCCCGAGCCGCACCGCGCCTTCCGCCGTGGGCCGCGCAAGAACGTCGCGCGCTTCCTCAGCCAGCGACAGAATCCGCCGCGCATAGGACAGCAACCGCTCGCCATCCTCGGTCGGCGTGATTGTCTTTCCGTTCCGATTGAGCAGCACGCGGCCGAAATCGTCTTCGAGCCGCTTGATCTGTTGGCTTACCGTCGACTGCGTGCGGTGAACGCGCTCGCCGGCGCGGGTGAAGCCGCCGGATTCCACCACGGAGACAAAGCTGCGCAGGAGTTCGAGCATGGGCCGCCTCTTCGAAAGCCATTCGATTTTCCAATGGAAATTATTTTATCATTTAATTTCCAAATGACAAGGACGAAGCTTATTTCGGACGGCGAAGGAGATTTCCCCATGTCCATCATCGTTCCGTTGTCTGCCCCGAAGGCCCGCAGCAGCTGGCTGCCGTTCCAGATCGCCCTGTTTTGCGTGGTCTGGAGCCTGTCGTTCGCCGTCGCCAAGGTGGCGCTCGCCGATTGCCCGCCATTGCTGCTGCTGATGGTGCGCTTTCTGCTCGCCGGTCTGATCATGCTGGGCCTTGCCGCCCTGAAGCCCGGTGAAATCAGTCTGACGAAGCGTGATCTTTTGGCTTTCGCCGTGATCGGCATCGCGAACAATGCGATGTATCTTGGTTTCGGCTACGTAGGGCTGCGTACGGTCTCCGCCGGTCTCGGCACGCTGGTAGTTAGTGCCAATCCCGTGCTGACCGCCGTGCTGGCGGCGATGTTTCTTGGCGAGCGGCTGACCATGCAAAAAGTCATTGGCCTTGTGCTCGGCGTCGGAGGTGTCGGCTTTATCGTCGCGCATCGTCTGTCCACGGGCGGTGGCCAAGATAGCGCGACGGGTCTGATTTTCACCTTCTGCGCGCTGCTGTCGATCGTCGCGGGCACCATTCTCTACAAGAAGCTTGCAC
This sequence comes from Afipia sp., assembly GCA_051653085.1. Lineage (GTDB taxonomy): Bacteria > Pseudomonadota > Alphaproteobacteria > Rhizobiales > Xanthobacteraceae > Afipia. The sequence continues at coordinate 42,670 of JBOFVL010000010.1, forward strand.
CGCAGGGCGGCATGCTGATCGGCAACGCGGTGCAGAATCTGGCCGGCGGGCTGATGCTGATCCCGTTCGCGTTCTCGTTCGAAAGCGTTGCGGAGATCGTGCCGACCGGACGCCTCCTGCTTTCGCTGGCGTATCTCACCTTGCTCGGATCGCTGGTCGGCTACCTGCTGTGGCAGCATCTGATCCGCGTGATGGGCGCGACGGCTGCGAGCTCCTATCACTTCCTGATGCCACCGCTCGGTGTGCTGTTTGGCTGGCTCCTGATCGGCGAGCACGTCACGCTGGCGGATATTCTCGGGATTGTACCGGTTGCACTCGGCATCTATCTGGTGACGCGGCCGGCCGCGTCATCCGCTCGCGCGGCTTAGAGGCGATGCGGTCACCCTCTGTGAGGACGGTCGCATCGTGGATTTGATTTATCCCATGGACTGTTGCCAGCGGCCCCGCCAGACTTCGTGGAACCGAAGCATTCAAGGGCCGTTGTCTGGCGCGGCTGGACATGTGCATGGCACACAACAAAGTCGATCACCGGAAGAAGCCGGCGCCGGATCATTCTGAGCCGAAGAATGGAATGCCTGAGCCGTTCAGCCTGCGCGGCTCTCTGAAGAGGCTTGGTCCTGGACTTGTCACCGGCGCTTCCGACGACGATCCTTCCGGTATCGGCACCTATAGTCAGGCCGGCGCGCAACTCGGTTACGGCATCGGCTGGACGATGCTGTTCACGTTTCCCCTGATGGTCGCCATTCAGGAGATCTCCGCGCGGGTCGGGCGCGTCACCGGGCGTGGCATCGCGGGCAACGTCTGCCGGCACTATCCCGCGTGGCTTCTGAACATCGTCGTGGCCCTGTTGTTCCTCGCCAACACCATCAACATCGCGGCGGATCTTGCGGCCATGGGCGACGCGCTCAAGCTCCTGATCGGCGGTCCCGGATTTCTTTATGTCCTCGTATTCGGCGTGGCGTCAGTGATGGCGCAGATTTTTCTCGACTACGCGCGGTATAGTGCCATTCTGAAATGGCTGACGCTGAGCCTGTTCGCTTATGTCGCGGCACTCTTTTTCGCGAAGGTCTCATGGGCCGATGCGCTCCGCGGCATCGCCGTCCCGCAGATTCAATGGACATCGGCGTTTCTCACCACTCTGGTCGCCATTCTCGGCACCACCATCTCGCCCTATCTGTTTTTCTGGCAGGCTTCGCAGGAGGCTGAAGACCAGCGGGTCGATGCGAAGAAGCAGCCGCTGGCCGAAAAGCACTACGGTGCGCAGAAGGAATTTCACCGCATCCGCGCCGACACCATGGTCGGCATGGCGTTTTCAAACCTGATTGCGATCTCGATCATCATCACCGCGGCGGCGACGCTGAACGCAACCGGCAGGACCGACATCGAGACCTCCGCGCAGGCGGCGGAAGCGCTGAGGCCCATTGCTGGCGTAATGGCCGAGTTCGTCTTCGCACTCGGCATCATCGGCACCGGTCTGCTGGCCGTGCCGGTGCTGGCAGGCTCTGCCGCCTATGCCATCGGAGAGGGCCGCCGATGGACCGTGGGTCTTGCGCGCAAGCCGCGCGAAGCCGTGGCGTTCTATGCGGTGCTGGCGCTGTCGGCAGGCATCGGCATTCTCCTGAATTTCACGCCGATCAATCCGATCTCTGCGTTGTACTGGAGCGCGGTCATCAACGGCATCCTCGCCGTGCCGGTCATGATCCTGCTGATGTTTCTCGCGCGGCGTCACGATGTGATGAGCAAGTTCGTCATCACCGGCCCGCTGTACTGGCTGGGATGGCTGTCGACGGCGGTGATGGCCGTCTGCGTCATTGCCATGGGAATCGGATTTTTCGTTTAGTCCCTGCGGAAGACGACCGACGCAAGCCATCCGGTCATGATCGCCATCAGCGCGGTCGCAAGGCCATACAACAATCCATGCTGGCGCGCGGAATTGGCAACGAATTGCTCGAAGCCGACCTTGACGATCTCGAACGCGGTTTCGGTTTTGGTCGCGAAGGCGCCGTTTGCAAACAGCTTGATGTCGATGTCATAGGTGCCGATCGGCACTTCTGCGGGCAGCGGGATTCCGGTGCGGAACAATGTCGGCGTCAGAAACGTCACCGCGCTGGTTTCCTCGCGGTAAAGACCATGCTCCGTGCGCAGCCGCACGAAAGCAAACCGGAATGGGTCGCTGGCAACGACATTGGCGACGTCCGGCCCCATGCGTTGCGGTAGCGGGAAACTCGACAACCCGATCTGCTGCCGTCGCTGGGTATCCGGCGAAGCGATATTGTCGACGGGCCGGTTGGTGAAGATGCCGAGATAGGCCGGGACCTGAATGAATTGACGCGAGTCGACATTGACCCAGATGCCGAGCTTGCGCTCCTTGCGCCGCGTGACCATGTTGGCGCGCGGTCCGCTGACGGTCACAACGATGTCGTAACTTGTCCCCGCCGGCAGTGACTTGCTGTCGCGTTCGATCGAGCCAAACAACACAAGCTCCTCGCCTGAGTAATTCGGCGTCACGGTGATGCGGTGGTTGGAGACCGAGACGATCAGGTTCTCGGCGCGCGCGATGCCGCCCGGTGCAAAAGCGATCAGGACAAGGGCGAGGGTGAGTGCGGTTCTCGCCATCATCCACCGATCCCCAGATCGCGAATGGAGTAGAGTTCTTCTGGCCGGATCACCAGTTCGACGGCAAAGCGGATGCCGACCGACAGGATCAGAAGCCCGAGCAGCAAACGCAGATGCTCGCCGCGGATGCGCTGGCCGGCTCGCGCGCCGAACTGCGCGCCGATCACGCCGCCCACCATCAGCACCAGTGCGAGAACAGCATCGACCAGATGATTGGTCACGGCGTGCAATATAGTCGCGACCACCATCGTGACCAGGGTCAATACCATCGCCGTGCCGATGACGGTCGAAGTTGGCACGCGCAAAATGTAGATCATGATTGGGATCAGCAGGAAGCTGCCGCCAATGCCCATGATAGCGCCGAGAAAGCCGACGATAAGGCCGATGCCGATGATGGGAATCACCGAGAGATAAATCTTGGAGCGCTTGAAGCGCATCTTCAGCGGAAGTCCGAGAATCCAGCCCTGCGCCCGCGGCCGGCGGGTGATCGTCGCGCCGCTATGCCGTGCGCGCAGGATGGCGCGGACGCCTTCCATGAACATCAGCGTGCCGACGGCGGTCAGCAGCACCACGTACGAGAGGGCGATGATGAGATCGAGCTGGCCGACGGATCGCAGCAGCGCGAAGATCCACACCCCCAGTGCGGTGCCGATCACGCCGCCGCTAAGCAAGACCAGAGACAGGGCCGGGTCGATCGCGCGCTTGCGCCAATAAGACAGCGCACCGGAAAACGATGACGCGGCCATATGGCTGGACACTGAGGCGACGGCGACCGCAGGCGAGATCCCGATGAAGATCAGGAGCGGCGTCATCAGGAAGCCGCCGCCGATGCCGAACATGCCAGACACGAAGCCGACCGCCGCGCCCATCGCCAGGATGAGAAAGACATTGACCGGAATGTCGGCGATGGGGAGGAAGAGTTGCACGCGCGTTCGCTTGATTTTTGGCGCGAGGGCCCAGATTTTGTTGGCTTCGAGCATGGTCCGGTCCGAAGGACCGCTCACGCTTTCAGCATCATGCTCCAGGAGCCTCTCGCAGCAGTGAATTTGCCGCGACGCGGGTCATGCGCCGCGTCTCTACTTAGCCGAAATCGTTCGCGGGCGCGTTAAAGAATTCGGAGAGCGGCACCGAAAAATGCTGGATGTGGTTTTCAGGATCGCGTCACGCGTTAATCTTAACGCGATGGGCTGGCCAGGATCAGCGGACCCGCACTCTTGGCCGATACAGGTTTGACAGCAGGTTTCGCGACCGGCTTCGCGGCTGTAGCGGCGTCCCACCCACCGGCCGGTGCGCCGACGGCGCTGGCCTCATCGGGCTGCGGCTCGGGTGTAAAGGTCTGGGTCGCGAGCTTTGCGGCCGCGAGGGATTGGGGATCGAGCCGCTTGGCGACGTCGTCACGCTTGCGCGCGGAATCCGTGTCGCCCTGGGCGGCAGCGAGGCTAAACCACTTGTAGGATTCCGCGAGGTTCTGTTCTACGCCGATGCCGCGTGCGTAGAGAATTCCGAGATTGAACTGGCTGTCGGCAACACCGCGTTCCGCGGCCTTGCGGAACCACTGCGACGCGCTCTTGTAGTTCGGCCCCATGCCGCCGCCATCCGCGTCGAGCACCGCGAGATTGTGCATCGCCTTGGCGTTGCCCTTTTCGGCGGCCTGCAGATAGTAGCCGCGCGCGGTATCGAGGTCCTTCTTGAGGCCGAGGCCCTTTTCATAGAGCGTCCCGAGCCGGAACGTCGCCGGTACGATGCCGCCCTGCGCGGCGCGCTCATACCATTTCGCTGCCGTCGTATAGTCGGACGCGACGCCCTTGCCTTCGGCATAGCGGACGCCGATCTCGAAGGCTGCCCCCGGATCGCCCTTGTTGGCGGCGGTGCGCAGCGCGGTGCTGCCAATGGTTTCGGGCAATTGGTCCGCGACCGGAATCAGCGGGGTCTTGGTCTTTGACTTGGTGGCCGGCGGGATCGCCACGGAAATTCGCTCCGGCGGCGCGGCGATGGAGCCCGTCACGTCAGGAGAAACGGGCGCAGCTGCAGGCGCGACAACAGGCTCAAACGGTGCCGCTGCCGCAGGTGCAGCGGGTATCGGGGATGGCGTCGTCATCGACTGACGATCGAGTGGCGTCGGAGAGGTGATCGATGGCATCGCGGGCGGTGCAATGTCGGATCGCGGGCCGTTTTCGCTGGGCGCTGGCGCGGGCGCTGTCACACTGGACTCAGCAGGAAGCGATGGCATTGCATTGTCATGACCGCCGAGAAGGTTCATGCCCATCTTGACTGTGCCGAGCACGATCACGACCACGCTGGCGCCCACAAGGAGCGCGCGAATTTTCGACGAGATGCCGGATTCTCCGCTGGCCGCGGCCTTGGCTGCGTTGCGGGCGGCATCGTTGAGCGCGGTGACGCGATTTGGCTTCGTTCCTGGTGCCGCGGCAGACGGTGCTGCGGCGGCCGCCTGCGCCGCGCGCCGCGCGGCCTGGATGAAGTTGGTCGAACTGACCGGCGCTTGTGCGCTTCCGGAAATCTCGTTCAGAACGACTTCCGACGCGGCGATGCGCTCCGAAGGAGTCGATCCGCCTCTGGCCGGTTGCACGCGGGTGCCCGGCTCAAGCGGATGATCCGGCGGCAGATTGGGATCGATCGGGCTGCGCGGTATCGGCGGCTGCCGCACCGAAGTGGGCGCGGGTTGGTCTGCGTCGTGATAGGGCTGAGCGATGTCGAGCGCGCGTGCGGCCGACGAATCCGCCATTGGCGGCACAAACGGCGCGCGCGCGATCGGAGCCTGCGCAGCAGCTGGATTCGGCATTTCGGGGCGCGGCACCGGAGCGAAAGATGTCGCGGATCGCGGAGGTTCGGGCGCATAGGTTTCACGCGCACGGGGCTCGGGCGCCGGCACGTCGCGCGGCATTTCGCGTGCCACGGGAGCAGCAGTCCGCGAATTGCGTAGATCGCCCTCGATCTGCGCAAGACGATCAACCACATGGCCGAGCGTGTTGTGAACGGCTTCGAGCGAATTCTGCGTATTGCGAGTGGTTTCCGATTGGCTGAAGCGAAGGTCGGAGAGTTCGCGCTTGATGGTGTCGACCAGATCGCCGTCCATCGGCGCGGCTGCGCGGTATCCCTGATCGGCGGACGCCCCGCTCGTGCGCTGGGTTTCGAGATGGCGAAGGATGTCGGTCAGGCCTTCCTCGACCCGCGCGAGATTTCCGCCGCGCGTCTCCGACGCTTCAAGCCGCTCAAGCAGATGATGGACGCGCTGCTCGACGTGGCTTAGCGACGATGCGGTGTCATTGCCGACCTGAAGGTTGTCGAGCCGATCCGAAATCGTGCGGACGGCGTTATCGAAATAAACCGTGTCGCCTGCGGGGGAACGGTCGCGCTGCTCGAGCGCGGTGGTCAGCACTGCGATACGTTGCTCGAGCGCCGACAGAATATCGCCGTTGCCGCCTGCGCGGGCGAGTTGATCGACTTTGATCGACAGCGTCTGGACGTGACCGGCGAGTTCGTTCAGTGCGTCGTTCGACGCGACATTCGATACGATCCCCCTGAGCGCTACGATGGCGTCCTCAAGCTGACGGACCGTGTTCGGATCGGCGCTGGTACGCACGATGCTGTCGATCTTGCCGCCGAGATTGCGGATTGCGTCATCGAAGCCCGCGAGTTGCTCGGCGGGCTTCAGCGTGCGCAGTTCGCTGTAGATGTCGGACAGCGCGCGTTCGATGCCGGATAGCGCCGTGCTGTCGATTCCGCTTGAGCGGGTCTCGTCGATGCGCCGCCCCAGCGAGCGAATTTCGCCTTCCAGCGATTCGATCGCGCGGCGGGGAAGCGCTTCGGTGATGGCGTGGCGGATTTCGGCCAGCTCGCTGCGAAACGCAGCGATCGACTGCTCCATGCCGTCGGGCCGGCGCAGCGTCTCGATCTGGCTGGTGATGTGCGAGAGCTGCCGCTCGAGGCCGGAATAATCGGCCTGCGGCTGCGTCGGCGGGGCGTGATTGACGAAAGAGGGCGGCGGCATCCGCGTCGCCGAAGGCGCGCGGGGCGCAAGGCCGTCCAGTTCACCCTGCCGTGCAATGATTTCTGCGATCGAGAAATCCATTGGAGACAGGCTGGGCGACGTGGCGGCTGCTGTACGTGCGGCCGGCGTGGACCTGTAAGACGCGCTCGGGGAAGAGGGAGAATCGGTGATCTGCGACAGCCGGGCGTCCAGCCGCGAAATGGCGTCGTTCAGCTGCTGGGCGACGGCAGGGTCGCCCTTCGGGGCGCCGGGTGTCCGCGAGATATGCTCGACCTGACGGGCGATGGAATCCAGCCGCTTGTGGATTTCGGCGACGTCCTGGGCTTCCCGGGCGCTTGGTTCGGGACTGCCAATCGCGGAATTCAGCCAATCTCCCAAGGACATACCGGCACGTCGTGCGGAAGCCTCAGCCCTTTCGCGGACCGAAGGCTCGATTCCGTCAACACTCCACGATACGCGCGCTGTCATGCCTTGGTCCGGTCACGGCGCGGGCTCCTGCCAGCGCGTTTCAGACCCCCCGCGTCCCCTTGAAGAGACAATCAAATTTCGACGCGAGACGCCTGTTTCCAGTCCCGACTTTTTCGCGTTACGGTAAATACTGGGTTAATGAAACGCTGGCGGCCCTATTATTAATTCTCTCGGGCCTTGGGCGTCAGCTTGAGGATGGCCGGGTAAACAGGCCGCTGAGATCGCCGAGATCCGCTTCCGTTATTGTTCCGTGAGCGGAATTCATGACAGACGACTGCCCGATATAGGCCCAGTAAATGAACTCTGCGCGAGGGATCGACGCCCGGGTATCAACGCCGGATTCTCGAAGAAGTTTAGCGATATAGGCGACTCGCCCGGCATCGACGGTTGCGACAACTTTCGCGGCATCGGTATCTGAGGCGGCCCATGAGCGGAAGGCGCGATCAAGGCTTCTGTCTTCATTAAAAGCCAGTTTCATCAAATAAGTCAGGCGCGCGGGCCCGACGATCGACGAATCAATCTCGCGGATCACTCCATCTGTCGCGCGCTCCTGCCATGTCGCCAGAAGTTGGGTGCGAAAATCGGCAATGCTATTGAAATGCCAGTAGAAACTGCCTCTTGAGACCTGCAGGCCTTCGGCCATCATGCCGGTTTTCAGGGCGGCGGCGCCTTGCCGGGCAAGTGTCCGCAGCCCGTGGGCAATCCATTGCTCGCGGGTGAGGCGGTCTTTCGAGAGTGAAGCTTCGGCAACTCCAACCATGCACAAGTGTATTGACACAAAATGGCACCGCGCGCTAGGTTTTTCCGTACAGATGTGTATGGAAGCCTTGGCAGGGTAGGGCACTCGAACCGGCAGGTCTTGCCGGGAATGGGCGACGCAATTCTGCGGGGTTGAATTCTACAAAGAGATCGAATGCGTCAGTATGATCGAAGGCGTCGGCATGATGGCGTTGACATCCTAGCGCGCCGACGACGGCGCGCATGTCGCATTTCGATGTCATGGTGGAAAAGCCAGTCCATGTGCTGAGGCGACTCAATTCCCAAATAATCCGCGCAATCCACGTCCAATTGTGAACTGAGAGACATTCCATGACGATCTACAAAGCACCCGTCGAAGACGTGACCTTCCTTCTCAACGACGTCTTTCAGATCGACCGCTACAACAATCTTCCCGGCTTCAGCGACGCGACTGCGGACGTGCGCGCTGCGATCCTCGATGAAGCTGCCAAGTTCTCAGAAAAGGTGCTTCAGCCGCTCAATCATTCCGGCGACCTCGAAGGCTGCACGCGCCACGACGATGGCCGCGTCACCACACCTGCCGGATTCAAGGATGCGTTCAGGCAACTTGCGGACGGCGGCTGGCTCGGCCTGTCGGGTCCGGCGGAATATGGCGGCCAAGGCCTGCCGGTCACGCTGTCGCAGACCGTCAACGAATTCCTGATCTCGGCCAACATGGCGTTCTCCATGTATGGCGGGCTGACCATGGGCGCGATGGCCGCGCTGCTGGTTCACGGCTCGGACGAACAGAAAAACACGTTCGTGCCGAACATGATGGCTGGCAAATGGGCCGGCACTATGAATCTCACCGAACCGCAATGCGGCACCGACCTCGGCCTGATGCGGACCAAGGCGGTCAAGCAGGCTGACGGTACCTACAAGATCACCGGCACCAAGATTTTCATTTCCGGCGGCGAGCAGGATCTCACCGAGAACATCGTGCATCTGGTGCTGGCGCGGATTGAAGGCGCGCCCGCGGGCATCAAGGGCGTCTCGCTGTTCGTGGTTCCGAAAATCAAGCTCAATGCGGACGGCTCACTCGCCGGACCGAATGGTGTGTCGTGCGGCTCGATCGAGCACAAGATGGGTATTCACGGCAACTCGACCTGCGTGTTGAATTTCGACAACGCCGTCGGGACGCTGGTCGGCGAAGAGAACAAGGGCATGGCGGCGATGTTCGTCATGATGAACGAGGCGCGGCTCGGCGTCGGCGTTCAGGGTCTCGCGCAATCCGAAGTCGCGTATCAGAACGCCGCGGCTTACGCGAAGGACCGGCTCCAGGGCCGTGCGCTGACCGGCCCGCAGGCCAAGGACAAGCCGGCCGATCCGATCATCGTGCACCCCGATATTCGCCGCACGCTGATGTCGATCCGCGCGTTCAACGAGGCAGCGCGCGCGCTGGTGGTGTGGACCTCGCTGAAAAGCGATCTCGCGCATCGCTCCGACGATCCGAAAGAGCGTCAGGCCGCCGACGATCACATGGGTCTGTTGACGCCGGTGGTCAAAGGCATGCTGACCGACGTCGGCTTCGCCAATGCGGTAGCTGCGCAGCAGGTCTATGGCGGTCACGGTTACATTCAGGAAACCGGCGTCGAGCAGTTCGTGCGCGATGCGCGCATCGCCATGATCTATGAAGGCGCCAACGGCATCCAGGCGCTGGATCTGGTCGGCCGCAAGCTTGGCCGCGACGGTGGCCGTGCCATCACTGCGTTCTTCAACGAGGTTTCGGCCTTCGCCAAGGAGAACGGCGGAAATGAAGCACTGAAGCCTTACATCGCACCGCTCAGCACCTCGCTGCAGCACCTGCAGCAGGCGACCATGTGGCTGATGCAGAATGCGATGGCGAAGCCGGACAATGCCGGCGCTGCCTCCACCGACTATCTGCACCTCTTCGGTCTGGTGACGCTCGCCTATATGTGGGCGAAGATGGCGAAAGTTGCGCAGGACAAGCTGGCGGAATCCGGCGAGCAGCCCTACCTGAAGTCCAAGCTTGTCACGGGCAAATTCTTCATGGAGCGGATGCTGCCGGAAACGGCGTTGCGTCTCGCGCGCATCCAGACCGGCGCGGGCTCGATGATGGAACTGCCTGCCGAAGCATTCTGAGTTTTCAGTTTCCCCGCGCCGGACTTCGGTGCGGGTCTCCGACGCAAAACACTCAACAACCTGGGAATCGAAGGAGGGCGTCATGCCTGAGGCATTTATCTACGATCATGTCCGCACCCCGCGCGGCAAAGGCAAGTCCGACGGCTCTCTGCACGAGGTCACGGCGCTGGCACTGGCGACCGCCCCGCTGAAGGCTCTGAAAGAACGCAACAACCTCGCACCCGACAGCATCGACGACGTCGTGCTCGGCGTGGTCGATCCGGTGGGTGAAGCCGGCGGCGACATCGCGCGCTTCGCGGCCATGAACGCCGGCTTCGACACCTCGGTGCCGGGCATCCAGATCAATCGCTTCTGCGCCTCGGGCCTTGATGCGGTGAATTTCGCAGCTGCGCAGGTAATGTCCGGCCAGCACGAACTCACCATCGGCGGCGGCGCGGAATCCATGAGCCGCGTTGGCATCATGTCGTCGGGCGCGGCATGGCCGATGGATCCGTCGATGGCGGTGCCGAGCTACTTCATGCCGCAGGGCGTGGCGGCGGATCTGATTGCCACCAAATACGGCTTCTCGCGCGACAACGTCGATGCCTACGCCGTTCAGAGCCAGCAGCGTGCTGCGAAGGCCTGGGACGAAGGGCGTTTCAAGAACTCCGTGATCCCGGTGAAGGACATCAACGGCCTCACCATTCTCGACAAGGACGAGCACATGCGTCCGTCGACCACGATGCAGTCGCTCGGCCAGTTGCAGGCATCGTTTGCGGCGATGGGTGCGATGGGCGGTTTCGACGCCGTCGCCGTGCAGTCGCATCCGGAAATCGAGGCGGTGAACTACGTGCATCACGCCGGCAACTCGTCGGGCATCGTCGATGGCGCGGGCGCTGTTCTGCTCGGCAACGCGGAAGCTGGAAAGAAGCGGGGCCTCAAGCCGCGTGCGAAAATTCGCGCCTTCGCAAACATCGGCTCTGAGCCAGCCATGATGCTGACCGGTCCGGTTGATGTGACGAAGAAAGTGCTGGAGCGTTCCGGCATGAAGCTCAAGGACATCGATCTGTTCGAGCTCAATGAGGCGTTCGCCTCGGTGGTGCTGCGTTACATCCAGGCCTTCGAGATCGACAATGACAAGATCAACGTCAACGGTGGCGCCATTGCCATGGGCCATCCGCTCGGCGCGACGGGCGCGATGATCCTCGGCACTGTGCTCGACGAACTCGAGCGTACCGGCAAATCGACGGCCCTCGTCACGCTGTGCATCGGCGGCGGCATGGGCACTGCGACCATCATCGAGCGCGTTTGAGGATCACTCACATGACTTACAAGAATTTCAAGGTTGAGACCGACGCCGACGGCATTGCGCTGGTGACGTGGGATATTCCCGGCAAGTCGATGAACGTGCTGGACGAAACCACCGGCACCGAACTCGCCGCCATCGTCGATGCGACCACCAAGGACGCGGCGATCAAGGGCGTCGTCATCACGTCCGGCAAGGAAGCGTTTTCCGGCGGTGCTGACCTCACCATGCTGGAAGGCATGAACCGCGCCTATCTTGAATTGCTGAAAGCAAAGGGCGAGGAAGTCGCCAACAAGTACGTCTTCGATGAGGTCCGCAAGCTGTCGCAGACGCTGCGCAACATTGAAGTCAGCGGCAAGCCGTGGGTCGCCGCGATCAATGGCCTCGCCTTGGGCGGCGCGTTCGAACTGACGCTGGCGTGCCACTATCGTGTCGCGTCCGAAAATCCGAAGACCCGTCTCGGGCTGCCCGAGATCAAGGTCGGACTGTTCCCCGGTGGTGGCGGCACTCAGCGGCTCCCGCGCATGATCCAGCCGATGGATGCGATGCAGATGCTCTTGAAGGGCGACGCCATTGATCTCAAGAAAGCCAAGGCCTTTGGTATTGTCGGCGCCGTGGTCCCGGAAGCGGATCTGATCAAGACTGCGAAGGACTGGATCAAGGCAGGCGGCAAGGCTGTCGCGCCATGGGACGAGAAGGGCTTCAAGCTGCCCGGTGGCCCGGTCTACTCCAAGGCCGGCATGCAGTTCTTCCCGGCCGCGAACGCGATCCTGCGCCGCGAGACCTACGACAACTATCCGGCCGCGCGCGCCATTATGCAGTGCGTCTATGAAGGCCTGCAGTTGCCGATGGATACGGCGTTGCGCGTCGAGTCGCGCTGGTTCTCCAAGATCCTGCGCTCGAAGGAAGCGGCGGCGATGATCCGCTCTCTGTTCGTGTCGATGGGCGAGCTCAACAAGGGTGCGCGCCGTCCGCAGAACGTCCCGGCCACCAAGGTGAAGAAGCTCGCCGTCATCGGTGCGGGCTTCATGGGCGCCAGCGTCGGATTTGTGTCAGCACAAGCCGGCATTGATGTTGTGCTGATCGATCGCGATCAGGACAGCGCCGACAAGGGCAAGGGCCACGCCAAGGCTGCGGTCGATGCGGCTGTCTCCAAGGGCCGCATGAAGCAGGCCGACGGCGACGCGATCCTGTCGCGCATCACCGCGACCCCCGACTACAACGCGATCAAGGATTGCGACCTTGTCATCGAGGCCGTGTTCGAGGATCGCGGCGTGAAGGCTGAAACCTACGCCAAGGCGCAGCCGCTGCTGCGTTCCGACGCGATCTTTGCGACCAACACTTCGACGCTGCCGATCAATTCGCTGGCAGAAGAGTGGAAGGACCAGTCGAAGTTCATCGGCATTCACTTCTTCTCACCGGTCGAGAAGATGATGCTGGTGGAGATCATCGTCGGCAAGAACACCGGCGACGTGGCGCTGGCCACGGCGCTCGATTACGTCCGCCAGATCAAGAAGACGCCGATCGTCGTCAATGACTCGCGCGGCTTCTTCGCCAATCGTTGCGTGTTGCGCTACATCGGCGAAGGCTATGAGATGTTGCTAGAAGGCGTGCCGCCGGCGATGATCGAGAACGTCGGCAAGATGGCCGGCATGCCGGTCGGGCCGCTGTCGCTCAACGACGAAATCGCGATCGATCTCGCGCTGAAGATTCTGAAGGCCACCGAAGCCGATATCGGCACGCAGGCGATCGATCAGGATCAGAAGAAGCTGCTGGTCGAAATGGTCGAAAAGCGCGGACGTCTTGGCCGCAAGAATGGCAAGGGCTTCTACGACTACCCAGAGAAGGGTAAGGGTCAGAAGAAGCTCTGGCCGGAGCTTTCGACGCTGCAGCCGAAGCACCTCGATCCGGACACGCTGGACATCGAGGAATTGAAGCAGCGCTTCCTTGTGGTGCAGGCAGTGGAAGCCGCGCGCACCGTGGAGGATCATGTCATCACCGATCCTCGCGAGGCCGATGTCGGCTCGATCCTCGGGTTCGGCTTCGCGCCGTTCACCGGCGGTACGCTGTCCTACATCGACTTCATGGGCACGAAGAAATTCGTCGAGCTGTGCCACAAGCTCGAGAAGAAGTACGGCTCGCGCTTCACACCACCGAAGCTTCTGGTCGACATGGCCGCCAAGGGTGAGACGTTCTACGGCCGCTTCCCGCCGAAGAAGCTCGCGGCGTAAGCCTTCACAGCATGGGATAGTAAAAAGGCGGGATCATCGATCCCGCCTTTTTAGTCCCGAAAATGTGATCGTCGTTTTACGACGCTTTCAACAGGCCTTCGGCAGCGAGCGCTTCCTGCACCTTCGGCCGCGCTGCAACACGCGCCTTGTAGGCCATGAGATTTGGTAGCCCCGAAATATTCAGGCCCATGCGGTCCGCCCAGGCCAGCATCGTGAAGAGGTAGGCGTCGGGCACCGTGAACTGGCTGCCCATCAGATAGTCGCGGCCCGCAAGTGCCTGATCGATGTATTTGAATTTGCCCTCAAGGCGGGTCTTGAAGAACGCCTTGGTATCGTCCGAAAGGACCGGCTGAAACATCGGGCTGAAGTTCTTGTGCAGTTCGCTGGCGATGAAATTCAGCCATTCCTGCAGTTTGTAGCGCTCGTTGGACCCGGCGGCAGGTGCGAGGTTCTTCTGCGGCGCCTTGTCGGCGATCATCTGGACGATGACCGCGCCTTCGGTCAGCAGGTCGCCGTTGTCGAGGCCGAGCGCCGGCACCTGGCCCTTGGGATTGACCGCATTGTAGTCGGTGCCGTCCTCGAGCTTCTTCGCCTTCAGATCGACCTTGACCAGATCGAACGGGAGACCGGCCTCTTTCAGGGCGATATGGGGCGAAAGCGAGCAGGCGCCGGGCGAGTAATAGAGTTTCATGGGAGGTATCCTTTGTCGGATTTTGGCTGCTGGGGCATTGGCAACACCTATGGCGGTCCACTAAATGCTGCCATATGTCAAGATTGATGCAACTGCATTTATTGGGTAAAACTCGGGAACCACGGCCAGAGACGAGACCATGAAACGCAAACCCTCGACTGAGGCGACGGACGTCTGGATCCGCCTGATGCGCGTCCAGAGCAAGGTGCTCGGCGCCGTCGAGCACGATCTGAAGAAGGCCGGATTTCCGCCATTGGCCTGGTACGATGCGCTGCTCGAATTGTCGCGTGCGCCGAGCGGCGAACTGCGCCCGGTCGAACTCGAGAAGCAAATGCTGCTGCCGCAATACTCCACCTCGCGGCTGATCGACCGCCTGGTCGAGGAAGGTCTTGCCGCCAGACGCGAATGCAAGATGGACAAGCGCGGCCTGTTCGTCGAGATCACCGATGCCGGACGCGAGCTGCAGAAGCGGATGTGGAATTCATATTCCGCTGCGATCGAGCGTCATATCGGTTCGAAATTATCGGATGCTGACGCGATCAAGCTGAGCGGATTGCTCGACCGCCTCGGTTGTTGTGCCGGCGCGCCGCAGGCGGTGGCCGTCTCGAAAGACGCCGGCAAAGAAACCGCCAAAGAAACTGCATCGGCGCGATGATCCTTTCTTTACCTCTCGTGACTACGGATGCCTGCATCCGTGATGCCTTCCTGCATCGTGCGCTGATACGTCACGCAAAACCTCTTATCCGGATTTTTCATGGCGCGTGATCAGATCGATATGACACCCTTGCAGTCGCGCGACGAACTGGTCGCGTGGCTCGAAGCGGGTGTGAAGCCGAAATCCGAATTTCGCATCGGCACCGAACACGAGAAAACACCGTTCACGCTGGAGGGTCACAATCCCGTTCCCTATGAAGGTGCGCGCGGCATCGGCGCCCTTCTCGAAGGCATGAAGCTTCTGCTCGGCTGGGAGCCGATCATGGAGAACGGCAAGATCATCGGCCTGCATGATGTCACCGGCGGCGGCGCGATTTCGCTGGAGCCTGGTGGCCAGTTCGAACTGTCCGGCGCACCGGTGGAGACCGTGCATCAGACCGCGTCCGAACTGATGGCGCATCTGGCGCAGGTGCGTGAGATCGCAACGCCGCTCGGCATCGGATTCCTCGGCCTTGGCATGACGCCGTCGTGGTCGCGCAAGCAGATGCCGGTGATGCCGAAGGGCCGCTACAAGATCATGACCGGCTATATGCCGAAGGTCGGCCAATACGGCCTCGACATGATGTACCGGACATGCACGGTGCAGACCAATCTCGACTTCTGCTCCGAAGCCGACATGGTCAAGAAGCTGCGGGTGTCGGTGGCGCTGCAGCCGGTGGCCACCGCGCTGTTCGCGAATTCGCCGTTCACCGAAGGCAAGCCGAACGGTTTTCTGTCGTTCCGCTCCGAGATCTGGCGCGACACCGACAACGCGCGCGCCGGGATGATTCCATGGGCCTTCGAGGACGGCATGGGCTTCGAGCGCTGGGTCGATTACGCACTCGACGTGCCGATGTATTTCGTCAAACGCGGCGATGACTACATCGACGTGTCGGGATCGTCGTTCCGTGATTTCTTCGACGGCAAGAACAAGATGATGCCGGGCGAGAAGCCGACGCTGTCTGACTGGGCCAATCACCTCTCGACGATTTTCCCCGAGGTGCGCCTGAAGCGCTATCTCGAAATGCGCGGCGCCGATGGCGTGCCGTGGCAGCAATTGCCGTCGTTGCCGGCATTCTGGGTCGGGCTGCTCTATGATAACGACAGCCTCGAAGCCGCGTGGGATCTTTGCAAGCGATGGACCGCACACGAGCGACAGGCGCTGCGCGACGACGTGCCGCGGCTCGGTTTCAAGGCGAAAACCGGCAACCGGTATCTGTTCGAGGTTGCAAAGGATTGCATGGCCCTAGCCCACAAGGGTCTTTCGCGGCGCGGCAGAATCGATCATCTCGGCCGCGACGAGACGCGGTATCTGGAGCCGCTCGATCAGATCATGGGGTGTGGGCACACTCCCGCTGAGCAGATGCTCGAGAAATACAACGGTGCTTGGGGGCACTCCGTCGATCCGGTCTATGGCGAATACGCATTTTAGGTCAGGCCCTTAGGTTACCTCACGAGAATGTTGTTCCGGCATTTATCTGCCGTTCATCTGCCATACATCAGCGCGGCGATTGAATAGGTCATCCGTCCGGACGCACGGCCTGAAGGTCCCCGTCCCCCGCTGAAAGCGATGGCATGCGTCGAATCTGCAATTTCAGATCGTGTTTGAGCGCATGTTTTGCGTTGATGCTCGCGGTTGCGTTGACGTCGCTTATGAGCATCCAGCCGGTCCATGCGCAGGCCAATTTCGATCGCCCTGGCGGCGATTATTCGCGCGCCCCTTTGCCCTCCGGAGATCCGGCCGTGTGCGCCCTGCAATGCGAGCGTGACCGCCGTTGTCGCGCGTGGAGCTTCAACTACCCGACCGTCAGCGATGAAGCCGCGATCTGCTGGCTGAAGAACACCGTACCGCCACGCATCGAGAGCAACTGCTGCGTGTCCGGCGTGCGCGGTGCGGGCGTTGTCGAGCCGCGCACCAGCGCACTGGAAGTCGAGACGGACAGGCTCGGCGGCGACTACCGCAATGTGGATGTGGGTATCGATCCCAAGGGCGAGACCTGCAAGGCGGCGTGCGAAGCCGATAACAAGTGCCGGGCATGGACCTACGCGCGGCCCGGTTACATCAGCAAATCCGCGCGCTGTTTCCTGAAAGACCATGTCAAGCCGCCGCGCCGCAAGCCGGGGTTCATTTCCGGCGTGGTGCGGTAGCCGGCTCCGCAGGCAAACGATTTCCTCATTTGCGCGTTAAGGTGCTGCGTGTCAGGCGCAGATCCGCTTTGCTGCGTCAAGCAAATCTAAAATGAAGTCGAACGACATCAGGAGTGTTCCGATGAAGTACACTCGCGCTGTAATTGCCGGGTTTTCCATTCTTGCAGTCACGACCATGGCCGCGGTCGCGCATCACGGCTGGGGGAGCTACGATGCCAGCAAGCCGGTCACGGTGGAGGGTCCGATCCTGACGAGCACGTTCGAGAATCCGCATGCGACGATCGCGGTAAAGGGCGCCGACAAGATATGGACCGTGACGCTGGCGCCCACGTCGCGCATGGAAGCGCGCGGGGCGCGGGCTGACGTCGTTGCCGTCGGCAAGACGGTGTCCGTCTATGGCTATCCGTCGACTGTCGAGATGAATGAGATGCGCGCCGAACGGATTACGGTGGACGGCAAGATCTACGAGTTGCGCTGATGACGGAGGCAGCGCCTGCCATCTTCGTTGCAATCGAGGCGTCGGGTTTCGGCGCAGCCATCCGGCAGTCGCGCTGGCTCTATATGGTCGCCAATGTCGGTCACATCGTATCGCTGATGATCTTCGCGGGCGCCATCGCGGTGATGGACATGCGGATGGCGGGCGCTCTGGCGGCAACCTCGCCGGGGTATGTGCTGAAGGTGGCGCGCCGTATCGCGATCGTCGGCTTCGTTTGCCTCGTCATTTCGGGCACGTTTCTGTTCACGGCGGAAGCCAGCCACGTCATCATGAACCGTGTGTTTCAGATCAAGCTCGCCCTGATCGCGCTCGGTCTTCTCAACATCGCGCTGTTCGAAATCTTCATTGCGCCGAAGGTGAAGGACTTGCCGCCGGTGACGCCGCTGCCGTCCGGTGCCCGCGCCGCGGCTTTGGCGTCGATTTCGATCTGGATTGCAGTGGCGATCTGCGGGCGCTCGATCGCCTATTTTTAGCGAGCGCGGCCGCTGGTTCTCAATGCACCGATGTAAAGGATCGCGCGATGCGGAATCCCGACAACCAGGTCCAGATCGGCTGGCTTTTCAGGCCGAGATCCCACGAGCCGACGATGGCGTCGACGCGTCCGACCAGATTTTCCACCGGCAGCAGCCCGACGCCGCCGTCGGAAACGCGCACACGGCTGTCGGCGGAGTTGTCGCGGTTGTCGCCCATCACGAACAGATGCCCCGGCGGCACTGTCACGTCAGGCGTGTTGTCGAGAAAGCCGTGCTCACGCAACTTGAACAGAGTGTGCTCGCGGCCGCCGGGAAGCGTCTCGACGAAACGTGCCGCCGGCGTGTTGCGGCCCTCTTCATCTTCGGCCTGACCGACGCCATCCGGCCGCTGCTCGACCGGCTGTCCATTGATCCACAGATGGCCCTCGCGCATCTGAACGTGATCACCCGGCAAGCCTATGACGCGCTTGACCCAAACCTGCGACGTGTCGCCCGGCCAGCGGAATACCACGACATCGCCGCGGTCGGGCAGGGCGCCGAACACGCGACCCGTTGCAGGGAGAGCGACGTTCACCGGCAGCGACGCTGCGCTGTAGCCGTACGGATACTTTGACGCCAGCAGTGCGTCGCCGATCAGAAGCGTCGGCTCCATCGACCCCGAAGGCACATAAAACGGCTCCGCCAGCGCACCCTTGGCTACCATCACCACGAGAAACGCGGCAGCGATCTCGACCAGCGAACGTGTCCAGCTTCGCGACTGTTTCACGGTGTGTGGAATCTCGCTCATGATCCGGTTCCGCCGACGGTGATACGGTCCATGCGCAGCGTCGGCTGGCCGACGCCGACCGGCACGCCCTGGCCCTGTTTGCCGCAGGTGCCGATGCCATCGTCGAGCTGCAGGTCGTTGCCGACCATCGAGATGCGATGCAGGTCGGTGGGGCCGTTGCCGATCAGCATGGCGCCTTTCAGCGGCGCGCCGAGCTTTCCGTTCTCGATCTTGTAAGCCTCGGTGCATTGGAAGACGTACTTGCCCGAAACGATGTCGACCTGCCCGCCGCCGAAATTCGCAGCGAAGATTCCGTTTTTCACCGAAGCGAGAATTTCCGCCGGATCGCGGCCACCGGCCAGCATGTAAGTGTTGGTCATGCGCGGCATCGGCACATGGGCATAGCTTTCGCGGCGTCCGTTGCCGGTTGGCTTCATGTTCATCAGCCGCGCGTTCTGGCGGTCCTGCATGTAGCCGACCAGGATGCCGTCCTCGATCAGCACGGTGCGGTTGGTCGGCGTGCCTTCGTCATCAATGGAAAGCGAGCCGCGCTTCGATGAAATGGTGCCGTCGTCCACAACAGTAACACCCTTGGCCGCGACCTGCTGGCCCATCAGGCCGGAAAAGGCCGAGGTCTGCTTGCGGTTGAAGTCGCCTTCGAGTCCATGGCCGACGGCCTCATGCAGCATCACGCCCGGCCAGCCGGGACCCAGCACCACATCCATTTCGCCAGCGGGAGCCGGCACCGATTCCAGATTGACCATTGCTTGACGGATTGCGCCGTCGGCTGCAGAACGCCACGCCTTGGTCTCGATGAAACGTGCGTAGCCTTCGCGTCCGCCGTAGCCGTGACTGCCGGTTTCCTGACGGTCGCCGTTGCCTGCGACAACGGATATGTTCACGCGCACCAGCGGGCGGATGTCGCGGTAGCTTTCGCCATCGGGGCGCAGGATTTCCACCACCTGCCATGTCGCGCCGAGGCTGACGGACACCTGCCGGACGCGCGGGTCCTTGTCGCGCACGTAGGCGTCGATCTCGGCCAGCAATTTCACCTTGGATTCGAAGCTCTGGCCGTCGAGCGGATTCTCGTCGCCATAAAGGCGGGTATTGGTATGGCCGGGGGCAGCCGCGAAGTTTCCGGAATAACCGCCCCGCACCGCATGCACGGCGTCCGCGGCGCGGATCAGCGCCGGCAGCGACACATCCGAGGAATGGGCATAGCCAACCGCGTCGTCTTTCACCGCGCGCAGGCCAAAACCTTGCGCCGTATCGTAAGTCGCCTGTTTCAGACGGCCGTTGTCGAAACCGAGCCCCTCGGACTGGCGATATTCGAGAAACAATTCGCCGTCGTCGGCGCCGCTGAGCCCGCGCACGATCTGGGCGCGCACCTCGTCGCGATCGAGACCAGCGCGATCGAGCAGCGAGGTGGCGGTGGACACAGGCGAGGAACTGCTCATTGGGAACTCCGAGAGACTGGCTTCCGAGAATCTGGCGTGGGCGGGTTATTCGAAGATAGGTACGACGGAGCGGCTGGGCTAGCCGGTTGTGCAGGGACTCCGCGATCAAAAGCAGGCTTCAGCGTGGCGGTTTCGGTTGTTCATCCTGCTTGCCGAGAGATTGGGCCCCAGGTCGCGCGTTCGGAAAGCCATGCTCTTGTGACCATTTGAACAACTCGTCGAACACGGGGCGCAGCGCCAGGGCGGAGGGTGTGATCTCATATTCGACGCGCGGCGGAATCTCGGGAAAAACCGTACGTTTGACCAGTCCGTCGGCTTCGAGGTCGCGCAGTTGCAGTGTCAGCATGTGCTGGGTGACCCCGGGAATGGCCCGGCGCAACTCGCCGAAACGGTGTTTGCCCTGACCAAGCAGCCAGAGAATTTCGCCCTTCCACTTGCCGGTAAGCATTTCCAATGCGCGGTGGAATTGGCTCACGGCCTCTTCACTGGAGCAAATTTCATCAAGACTTTCAGCATTAGTCTCAAATTTCATACTACACCAAGAAAAGCATCCTACTTGTCTTTGTCATCTTAGTTCTGAATTTTGCCTGAAGAAAGCGATCTGTGCTCAAGCCAGGGAAATTGATGATGTCGATGACGGGTGTTCAAAGGCCGCCGCGCTGGAAATCAGCCGCTTTATGGACCCTCAAGGGCCTGCTCGCGGTGGTGTTCCTGTCTGCCGGCGGCGCGAAAATCTATGGCGTGCCGATGATGGTCGAGAACTTTGAGCATATCGGGTTCGGACAATGGTTCCGTTGTCTCACCGGGATACTGGAAGTCATCGGCGCTATTGTGGTTCTGATGCCCAGCCTTGCCGCATTCGGCGGTGTGCTCCTGAGCTGCGTCATGGCGGGAGCTATCGCAACGCATCTGCTGCTGATTGGCGGTTCGGCGGTCCCGGCGATCATTCTACTGGTTCTGAGCGCCATCGTTGTCTTTGCGCATCGCGATCAGATCGACAGTCTGTTCGATCGATACGACACGTAACCTGCCGCAAGGATGAAGACGATGCATGTTAATCGCAGGCGATGGTTCACCCTTGCCGGATACGGCCTTGCATTCGCAGTGCCGCTAGGCGCGACACTGGCGGTTACAGCCGCCCCGAAAGAACAGAAAGCTCCACCTCGTTCGCATCGCCTCGTTCTGCAAATCAACTCGGACGATCCGACGACAATGCGCGCCGTCATTTCGACGTCGGTTCATCTGACGAAGTATTACAAGGCGATCAACGAGGGATTCACGGTCGAGATCGTCGGCTATAACGCAGGGCTGCATATGTTCCGCGCCGACACCTCGCCGGTGCAGGATCTGCTGAAAGTCCTGCGGACCATCAACCCGGACATCCGCTTCGTCATCTGCGAAGCGACGAAAAAGGGAATGGAACAGAACGAAGGACACCCATTGTCTTTCGTCGAGGGTACGACCTCCACACCAAACGGGCCTGCCTACCTGATCGGCTTACAGGAAGCCGGCTGGTCTTATATCCGCTCATAAGATCGCAGATGGTGAGCCCTATGACTAAAGTCGCCGACATAATGCACCATCGCGTTGGACGCCGCACCGTTCTTGGCGGCGTGCTGGGTGCGATGACGTCCGCAGCCGCAGCTTCAATGCCGGCTTACGCACGGCCCGGCGGACCACCGGCATTCGGCACGGCGCGAAGCCAGTTCACGCTTCTTGCCCCCGTGAAAATAGCGCCGTCCCTGCCGTTAACGCGGACGGACGGCACGACGACGAATTTCGCGGCGTTTCGAGGCAAGGTGGTGCTGGTGAATTTCTGGGCGACGTGGTGCGCGGCGTGCCGAGTTGAATTGCCAATTCTCGATCGGTTGCAGGAAACCGCGGGGCGGGAGACCTTGCAGGTCGCCGCAATATCTCTTGATCGCAATGGCGGCCCGGTCGTCATGCCATTCCTGCAGAAGCTCAAACTCCGGCACCTCGACATTTATCTCGATCCGGATGGGCGCATCGGGAGCCTGGGCAATGACAATGCCGACGCCCCATTCCCGATTTATGGGATGCCGATCTCATATGTCATCGGTCCGACCGGACGCATCGAGGGATATGTGACCGGAGAAGCCGACTGGTTGTCGCACGAGGCCAGAAATCTTCTCGACTATTACGCGAATTCGGCATCAGGCTGATGTGTCCGCTGCTCCGAACGGTCATCTACGGCAGCTTGTCGTAGCCTTCGCCGAGCCCCTTCAGGCTCAGAGGGAAGCCGATACCTTCTTCCGGCGTCTCAAAGATAATGAAGGTCGCGGTCTTGGCGGTTTTCAACTGATTGAGCAGCGTGTCTTCCATCACGACTTCGGCAACACAGCCGTTGGGAAGGCAGCGCACGAAACCGGCGCGTCCCACGTCCTTGTCGTCGAGCTTGAGGCCGAGGCCCGACGGCAGCAACACGCCCAGCGGCGCGACCACCCGCATCAGCTTGCTCTTCTGGTCGGCAGTCTTGAGGATAATGACGGTCAGCCCTGCATTAGAGCGGTCCTCGGCCACAACGCTCTGAATCAGGGCGCATTGTTCGGCCTGCGCACCGGCGGGGGTGTCGCAGCGGATCTGCCAGTCGCCGTGGACCGATTTGACGGCTCCCTGCGCGTTGGCTGGAGCGGATGCGGCCAAAAGGGTCAGGCCTGCGACAATCGCCAGCCAAAGCGGTGCAATCGCGCGGCCGCGGATTGAAAAAAGTTGGTTTCGCTGGCCCATCAGGCTCAATTCCTCGGCAATGATTTCGGCAATTCCCGATGATTCCCGGCAGTTTTTCGCAGCAGTCCGCCGGTCTGACGGCTGGATTGATAGGGCAATGACGGCGTCTTGAGGGCAAGCCTTGTTTGAGGGCAAAGCCTGTCGCCGGGATGCACCCATCTCACAGCCGCGAATCGGGTTTCCGCTGCCTATCCCGCCCGTGGGTACAGCGGGCAATCCAAGTGTCAAGCATTCTCAGACTTTTGGACGGCCAGTTTTGGCCCATTTGGCAAAGGGATTCAGCCCCTCCGCGCGCCTTATTACGTGCATTGCGGTATGCATGGAATTATGGTTTGAGGAACGGGAAATTCGACGCGTTCTAACCTTCGGCCCGTGGCCGGAATTCAGAACGCGACGGTAATAGCGGGCTTAAAAGCATCTCGCCGCCCGGCGAGGCCGCTGAGGTGACGAAAGCAGGAGCGAGAGCGGCATGAAGATGTCGAAGGGCCAAAATGGCCGCCGAGTACTGGGTTTTGCGGTGGCGGCCACCGTACTGGCCGCGGCCGGGACCGCTTTCGCGGCAAGCGGCACACTGGGTCAGCCGTCGCCCTGGGAATACACGCTCCAGCCGTCTGCTTCGCCGGTGATGGACAACATCACCTGGTTCCACAACTTTCTGCTCTGGATCATCACCGCGATCACGATTTTTGTCGCGATCCTACTTGCGATCGTGGCGGTTAAATTTAACGCCCGGGCCAATCCTGTTCCGTCCAGGACCACCCACAACACGCTGATCGAAGTGGTCTGGACCATCGTGCCGGTCCTGATTCTGGTCGGCATCGCCGTGCCGTCGTTCCGGCTGCTGTTCCAGCAGCTCGACATTCCGAAGGCCGATCTCACGATCAAGGCCACCGGCAAGCAATGGTACTGGAGCTACGCCTATCCCGACAACGGCAAGTTCGAATTCGATTCGCTGCTGGTTGCCGACAAGGCGCCGCGGCTGCTCGGCGTCGACAATGAAGTCGTGGTGCCAGTGAACAAGGTGATTCGCGTGCAGACCACGGCCGCCGACGTCATCCATTCCTTCGCCATCCCGGCATTCGGCATCAAGATCGATGCGATTCCGGGCCGCCTCAATGAGACGTGGTTCAAGGCGACCAAGGAAGGCATGTTCTATGGGCAGTGCTCGGAATTGTGCGGCAAGGATCACGCCTACATGCCGATCGCGATCCGCGTCGTGAATGATCAGGAGTTCGCGACCTGGGTCGAGGCGGCAAAGAAGAAGTATGCAAGCACTCCGGCGAACTCCTACGCATCGATCGGGGTTGTCGCGCAGTAAGCGCATCGACGGACAAGGGCGGCCGGGCGCATGACGCTCACGGTCGCAAGGCTGACGGGACTGCAAGGCTTAAAGGATTTGAACAATGGCCACCTCCGCTGCAACACATGATCACGCTCATGATGACCATGCGCACGATCACCCGACCGGGTGGCGGCGTTACGTCTATTCGACGAACCATAAGGACATCGGCACGATGTACCTTATCTTCGCGATCGTGGCGGGCGTCATCGGCGCGGCGATGTCGGTCGCGATCCGCATCGAGCTGATGTATCCGGGCGTACAGCTGTTCCACGAGGCGCACACCTACAACGTGTTCGTGACCTCTCACGGCCTGATCATGATCTTCTTCATGGTGATGCCTGCGATGATCGGCGGCTTCGGCAACTGGTTCGTGCCTTTGATGATCGGCGCGCCGGACATGGCGTTCCCGCGCATGAACAACGTGTCGTTCTGGTTGCTGCCGGCGTCCTTCGCGCTGCTTTTGATCTCGACCTTCGTCGAGGGTGAGCCGGGCGCCAACGGCGTCGGTGCGGGCTGGACGATGTATGCGCCGCTGTCCACCTCGGGCCATCCGGGTCCGGCGGTCGATTTCGCGATCCTGTCGCTGCATATCGCGGGCGCCTCGTCGATCCTGGGCGCGATCAACTTCATCACCACCATCTTCAACATGCGCGCGCCGGGCATGACCCTGCACAAGATGCCGCTGTTCGTGTGGTCGATCCTCGTCACCGTGTTCCTGCTGCTGCTGTCGCTGCCGGTTCTGGCTGGCGCCATCACCATGCTGCTGACTGACCGTAATTTCGGCACCACGTTCTTCGCGGCCGACGGCGGCGGCGATCCGGTGCTGTTCCAGCATCTGTTCTGGTTCTTCGGGCACCCCGAAGTGTACATTCTGATTCTGCCGGGCTTCGGCATGATCTCGCAGATCGTCTCGACCTTTTCGCGCAAGCCCGTGTTCGGCTATCTCGGCATGGCCTACGCGATGGTCGCCATCGGCGGCATCGGCTTCGTGGTATGGGCGCATCACATGTACACCGTGGGCATGTCGTCGGCGACGCAGGCCTATTTCGTCGCGGCGACCATGGTCATCGCGGTGCCGACCGGCGTGAAGATCTTCTCGTGGATCGCCACCATGTGGGGCGGTTCGATCGAATTCCGCGCCCCGATGCTGTGGGCGATGGGCTTCATCTTCCTGTTCACGCTCGGCGGCGTGACCGGCGTGGTGCTGGCCAACGCAGGCGTCGACCGCGTTCTGCAGGATACGTACTACGTCGTTGCGCACTTCCACTACGTGCTGTCGCTGGGTGCCGTGTTCGCGATCTTCGCGGGCTGGTACTACTGGTTCCCGAAAATGTTTGGCTACATGTACAGCGAAGGCATCGCCAAGTTGCATTTCTGGGTGACTTTCGTCGGCGTCAACCTGATCTTCTTCCCGCAGCATTTCCTTGGCCTGTCGGGCATGCCGCGCCGTTACATCGACTATCCGGATGCTTTCGCCGGATGGAATCTGGTGTCGTCGATCGGCTCGTACATCTCCGCGTTCGGTGTCCTGATCTTCCTCTATGGCGTGATCCAGGCCTTTGCGCGCAAGGTACCTGCTCCGAACAATCCGTGGGGTCCGGGTGCGACCACGCTGGAATGGACGCTGTCGTCGCCGCCGCCGTTCCATCAGTTCGAAGTTCTGCCGCGCGTTCAGTAACGCCGGGTTCGATATGAGACATCCGCCGCGGCCGACAGGTCCGTGGCGGGTGAAACGTTCAGGGAAGTGAGTAAGATATCGTGTCGATTGTCGACCATCACGCGATCGATCTGTCGCCTCGTATCTCCGAGGCGGGCGTCGCTGATTACATCGCGCTGCTGAAGCCGCGCGTGATGTCGCTGGTGGTGTTCACCGCGCTGGTCGGACTCGTGATCGCACCGGGGCATTTTCATCCGGTGCTGGCGATTACCTCGATCCTCTGCATCGCCGTCGGCGGCGGCGCGGCTGGCGCTCTGAACATGTGGTACGAGGCCGACATCGACGCACTGATGTCGCGCACCGCGAATCGTCCGATCCCGCGCGGACGTATCCTGCCCGGCGAGGCGCTCGCTTTCGGCCTGACGCTGGCGTTCTTCTCGGTGATGACGCTCGGCATCCTGGTGAACTGGCTTGCCGGTGCGTTGCTCGCTTTTACCGTCTTCTTCTATGTCGTCATCTATACGATGTGGCTGAAGCGCTGGACCGCACAGAACATCGTGATCGGCGGCGCCGCGGGTGCGTTGCCGCCAGTGGTGGCCTGGGCTGCAGCCACTGGTTCGCTGTCGCCGGAGCCGATCCTGCTGTTTCTCATCATCTTCCTGTGGACGCCGCCGCATTTCTGGGCGTTGGCGCTGTTCCGCACCGACGACTACGAACGCGCCAAGATACCGATGCTGCCGAACGTCGCCGGTCCCGATGCGACGCGGCTGCAAATCCTGCTCTACACAATCGTGCTGGTCGCCGTCGCGATTGCGCCCTGGCCGCTGGGATATTTCAGTGCCGTTTATGGCGTGACGTCGGTCGTCCTCGGAGCCGGTATGATGTGGTACGCGATCCGCGTTTACCGCCATCGGACCGGAAGCCCCGCGCTGCGCGCGACGCGCGGCTTGTTCAAGTTTTCGATCCTGTATCTGTTCGCGCTGTTTGCCGTGCTGTTGTGTGAAGTCGTGGTGTCCGCGGTCGCGCGGATGATCTGGTCATGAGCGCAGGCATCGTCATGGACAACAAGAAGCCGCAGGAAGGCATTGTTCTCACGCCGGAGCAGAGGAAGCGCCAGCGCGAACGCTCAATCGCTATCGCGCTTGCATTGGGCGTGCTGGTGATCCTGTTTTTCGCTGTCACCTTGGTGAAGGGCCCCGCTGTCCTTCATCGGCCGATCTGAATGGAAAACGGCAAATGACGCAGCAGCCCGCCAGCCCCCGCAAGACGCCTCGCATCAGCCGCGACATCTTTGTCGCGTCGATCTGCGGCTTCGTAGTGGCGCTGATGGTCGGCGCGTCCTACGCGGCGGTGCCATTCTATGACTGGTTCTGCCGCGCCACCGGCTTCAACGGCACCACGCAGGTCGCAACTTCCGCGCCCGCGTCGTCGCTGGAACGCCGCATCGCTGTGCGCTTCGATTCCAATGTCAGCGGCGGCTTGCCCTGGAAGTTTGAGCCCGAGCAGACCGAGATCAGCGTCAGGATCGGCGAGGTGGTCACCGCCTATTACACCGTGACCAACCAGGCTGCGCGCCCGACCTCAGGAGTTGCCGCCTACAATGTCGCGCCGCTGACCGCTGGCGCGTTCTTCCAGAAGATCAACTGCTTCTGCTTCACCGAACAGTCGTTCGGCCCCGGCGAGAAGCGCGAGATGGCGGTGGTGTTCTACGTCGATCCGGCGCTGGTCGCCGATCATGAGTACGACGATCTCA
Organism: Afipia sp.; assembly: GCA_051653085.1. GTDB lineage: Bacteria > Pseudomonadota > Alphaproteobacteria > Rhizobiales > Xanthobacteraceae > Afipia. Next base: position 70,383 of record JBOFVL010000010.1, read on the forward strand.
ACACCATCACCCTGTCCTACACGTTCTACCCGGCGAAAGAGCCGACCCCGAAGCCGCTCGCGGCGACGGAAGGCGACAAGCGCAAGGGCAGTCTTTGATCCGAGTTTTAGGTTATTAACTGCGACACGCGCCGGATGACACCGGCCTCACGGAGAGACCACATGGCAACGGGCCAAGCCAAGCACCACGATTATCATCTTGTCGATCCGAGCCCGTGGCCGTTCGTCGGCTCGGTCTCGGCCTTCATCATGGCTTTGGGCGCGGTTGCATGGATGCACAAGATGTTCGCCGGCGCGCCGATCGTATTCGGTGTCGGCACCATCGGCGTTCTCTACACCTTCGCAAGCTGGTGGGGCGACGTCATCCGCGAGGCGCAGTACAAGGGCGACCACACCCGCGTGGTTCAGCTCAGTCACCGGTACGGCATGATCCTCTTCATCGCCTCCGAAGTGATGTTCTTCGTGGCGTGGTTCTGGGCCTACTTCAACGCAGCGCTGTTCCCCGCCGATCCGGTTCATGCCACGCGTGAGGCGCTGTTCGGTGGTGTGTGGCCGCCGAAGGGCATCGAGACGTTCGATCCGTGGCATCTGCCGCTGCTCAACACGCTGATCCTCCTGACCTCGGGCACTACGGTGACCTGGGCGCATCACGCGCTGCTCGAAGGCGATCGCAAGGGCCTGAAGTGGGGCCTGATTCTGACCGTTGCGCTCGGTGCGTTGTTCACCTGCGTGCAGGCCTATGAGTACAGCCACGCGGCATTCAGCTTCGCCGGCAACGTCTATGGCGCGACTTTCTTCATGGCCACCGGCTTCCACGGTTTCCACGTGCTGGTCGGCACTATCTTCCTGCTGGTGTGTCTGTTCCGCGCCTATGCCGGACACTTCACACCGACCCAGCATCTGGGCTTCGAGTTCGCCGCCTGGTATTGGCACTTCGTCGACGTGGTCTGGCTGTTCCTGTTCGTCGTGATCTATGTCTGGGGACATGGCGCATCGACCATGGCGCACGGTGCGCACTAACGTGCACGCAGGCTGATCATCGAAGGTTCGGAAGGGCGGCCACCGTGCCGCCCTTTTTCTTGGGAAAAGAGTAACGCGTATGACAGAGCATGCTCCCGCAACGTTGTCGCAAACAGCGATGCGCGGCATCGCCTGCAAATGCCCGCGCTGCGGCGAGGGAAAACTCTATTCGGGGTTTCTGACGCTGCGGCCGAACTGCGAAGTGTGCGGCCTCGATTACGCGTTCATTGACGCGGGCGACGGTCCGGCGGTGTTCATCATCATGATTGCGGGCTTTATCGTGGTCGGCTCTGCGCTGGTGGTCGAGATCAAGTACCAGCCACCGTTCTGGGTGCATGCAGCATTGTGGGGGCCGCTGATTCTGATAACGACCCTACTGCCATTGCGGTCGATGAAGGCGCTGCTGATCGCCCTGCAGTATCATCACAAGGCCGCAGAGGGCCAACTCGTCGAGCGCAAGCCGGACGCATGATCCGGAAAAGTGGGTACCGGTTTTCCGAGCAGATCATGCGTGAGTATAAAAGATGACGACGACAGATAAGCTCGCCCGCCCGCGCGGCATCGCTGGCCTTGCCGTGATAGCGCTGATCATGGTGTCGGTCTTGACTAGCCTCGGGTTCTGGCAGCTTCGGCGCAAGGATGAGAAGCACGCGCTGATCGCAGCTCTCACCGAGCGGCTTGCGATTGCGCCGGTTGCTTTGCCCTTAACGACAGAGTGGCCTGCGCTTAATCCTGCCCACGATGAATTTCGGCGCGTCTCTTTCAGCGCGACCATTGAGCCCAAACCGGACGTCATGGTCTACAGCTCCGGCTCCGCGGTGCGAGACGACGTAACAGGGCCGGGTACCTGGGCCTTCATGCCTGCGCGTCTGGCCGACGGCCGCGTCGTGGTCATCAATATGGGCTTCGTGCAGAACACGATGCAGGATCGCGCCCAGCAGGACCGCGCAGTGTCGCGACTCATCACCGGCGCGCCCATCGCGCTGACCGGCTATATCCGCTTTCCGGAACGGCCCAGTTCGTTCACGCCGCACGAGGATGCCGTCAAGCGGTTGTGGTTCTCGCGCGATCACCTCGCCATGGCGCAGGCGCTCGGCTGGGGTGACGTCGCGCCGTTCTATATCGATCTCGAAGCGCCCGTGCCGGCATCCGGCATCCCGAAGCCGGGTCCGTTGCGGGTCCATCTCAAGGACGATCACCTGCAATACGCCATCACATGGTTCGGCCTGGCGCTCGTGGTCGCGGTTGCGTTTGGGTTCTGGGTCAGAGGGCGGCGCCAAGACTTGACTTGAAGACTTGGCTTGAAGACCTGACCTGAGCCTAAAAGGGCGTTCTGGTTTCCTTGTGAAGCTGGATCGCAGCCGATATGGTGCGGCTCGACTTTGCTAGTAGCAAAGTTATTAATCCATTATTATCAAAGGCTTGGGTGGGGCTTGAGCCTTTGGAGGATCGCTTGACGAGCTATATTTCGACCCGCGGGGAGGCTCCCCGGCTTGGCTTTTGCGACGTGATGCTGACCGGGCTCGCCCGCGACGGCGGCCTCTATGTGCCCGAAGTCTGGCCGCAGCTCAGCCGGGAGACCATCGCCGGATTCTTCGGCCGTCCCTATTGGGAGGTTGCTGTCGAGGTGATCCGTCCGTTCGTTGCGGATGAGATTTCCGAAGCCGATCTTGGCCGCATGGCGGTCGAAGCCTATGCCACGTTCCGCCATCCGGCCGTGGTGCCGCTGAATCAGATCGCACCGGATCGCTTTGTGCTCGAACTGTTTCACGGCCCGACACTCGCCTTCAAGGACGTCGCGATGCAGTTGCTCTCGCGGCTGATGGATCACGTGCTGGCCAAGCGCGGCCAGCGCACCACCATTGTGGTTGCGACCTCAGGCGACACCGGCGGCGCCGCGGTCGATGCCTTTGCCGGCCGCGACAACGCAGACCTCATCGTGCTGTTTCCCGACGGGCGCATTTCCGATGTGCAGCGGCGCATGATGACCACGAGCGGCGCTGCCAACGTGCATGCGCTGGCGATTGAAGGCACCTTCGATGATTGCCAGGGCATCGTGAAAGGTCTGTTTAACCATCACAAGTTTCGCGATTCCGTTTCGCTGTCCGGTGTGAACTCCATCAACTGGGCGCGCATTGTCGCGCAGGTGGTCTACTATTTCACGTCGGCTGTGGCCCTCGGTGCGCCTGCGCGCGAAGTCGACTTCACCGTGCCGACTGGCAACTTCGGCGATATTTTCGCGGGCTATGTCGCCAAGCGCATGGGGCTGCCGGTGCGTCGTCTGCGCATCGCCGCTAACGTCAACGACATTCTGGCGCGCACGCTCAAGACCGGCATTTACGAAGTGAAGCAGGTCCACGCCACGACGTCGCCGTCGATGGACATTCAGATCTCGTCCAATTTCGAGCGGCTGCTGTTCGAGGCCACGGGACGCGACAGCGCCACCGTGCGCGCGCTGATGGGTTCGCTTTCGCAGTCGGGACGCTTCGTGCTGAGCGACGCGGTGCTCAAACAGGTTCGCGAAGACTTCGATGCGGGTCGCGCCGATGAGACCGAGACCAGCGCCGCGATCCGCGCCGCATGGCGCGAGGCGGGCGAACTGGTCGATCCGCATACGGCAGTGGCGCTGGCGGTGGCCGATCAGGACAAGCCGGTTTCGACCGTACCCAACATAGTGCTCTCGACGGCGCATGCCGCGAAATTCCCCGATGCCGTCGAGGCGGCGTGCGGGGTTCGCCCGGCGTTGCCGGCGTGGCTCGACGGCCTGATGACAAAGTCCGAACACATCAAGGTCATGAAGAGCGATCAGACCGAGGTTGAACGGTTCATTCTCTCGGTGAGCCGCGCTGCCAAGCAGGGAGTCGCCGGATGAGCGTCAACGTCACCAAGCTGCCCTCGGGTTTGACGGTTGTCACCGACACCATGGCGCATCTGGAAACCGCTGCGCTTGGCGTGTGGACGGGTGTCGGCGGCCGCGACGAAAAGCCGGATGAACACGGCATGTCGCACTTGCTGGAACATATGGCGTTCAAGGGTACGACCACGCGCACGTCGCTGGAGATCGCCGAAGAGATCGAGGCGGTCGGCGGCGATCTCAATGCCGCGACCTCTACCGAGACGACCGCTTATTACGCGCGCGTGCTGAAAGCCGACGTGCCGTTGGCGCTTGACGTGCTGTCCGACATTCTCGCTAATCCATCGTTCGATGCCGAGGAGCTGGAACGCGAGAAGAGCGTGATCGAGCAGGAAATCGGTGCGGCGCAGGACACGCCGGACGATGTTATCTTCGAGCACCTGAGCGAGATGTGTTATCCCGATCAGCCGATGGGCCGCTCATTGCTGGGCACGGCGCAGACGCTTGCCGGATTCAATCGCGACAATCTGCACGGCTATCTGTCCAAGCATTACCGTGGCCCCGAAATGGTCGTCGCCGCCGCAGGCGCGGTCGATCACAAGCGCGTCGTTGCGGAAGCCGAACAGCGTTTCGCGAGTTTTGATGCGACGCCCGGCTCGAAGCCCGTGCCTGCGATGTTCGGCAAGGGCGGCACCCGCGTCATTCATCGCGACCTCGAGCAGGCGCATCTCACGCTCGCGCTCGAAGGCCTGCCGCAATCGGATCTGTCGCTGTTCAGCCTGCAGGTGTTCACCAACATTCTCGGCGGCGGCATGTCGTCGCGGTTGTTTCAGGAAGTGCGCGAGAAGCGCGGGCTTTGCTATTCGATCTACACTTTCCACGCGGCCTATTCCGACACGGGATTCTTCGGGCTCTACACCGGGACCGATCCCGCCGACGCGCCGGAGATGGTGGAAGTGATCGTCGACGAGATGAACAACGCGGTCGAGACGCTGACCGACGCGGAAATCGCGCGCTCCAAGGCGCAGATGAAAGCCGGCCTGCTGATGGGCCTCGAAAGCTGCAGCACCCGTGCCGAACAAATGGCGCGGCACATCCTGGCCTATGGGCGTCCGCTGACGACGGACGAACTGGTGGCGCGGATCGATGCGGTCAGCATTGAATCGACGCGCAATGCGGCGCGCGGTCTGCTCAGCCGCAGCCGCCCTGCCGTGGTTGCGCTAGGCGCAGGCCGTGGGCTCGATACCGCGGTGAGCCTTGCCGAAGGATTGGCGCGGCCGAAAGCCAAGGCCCTGCTTCACTAGATCGGTACGCAGCCCTGACCGGCGATTATGATAATTGCGCGACAACGGTATGGGGTTGAGGTTATCATTGGCGTCTGATGGGTGCGCGGTGCGCACTTGGTGCTTGAAAGGGGTCCGGCATGGCCCTGTTTCGTCTTCCCACGACGACGGCTCCGGCGCTCGCCCCGCGCGGACACGGGCTCCTGCTGCGTGCGCCGCAAATGGCCGACTACGGACAGTGGAGCGAACTGCGCGAGATGAGCCGCTCGTTTCTGACGCCGTGGGAGCCGATCTGGCCGTCCGACGATCTGACCCGTTCGGGGTTCCGGCGGCGGTTGCGCCGTTACGCGGAAGATGTCGCCGAGGACAGGGCTTATCCATTCGTGGTCTTTCGCGAGGAGGATGGAACGCTGGTCGGCGGCGTGACGTTGGCCAATGTGCGGCGCGGGATCGTGCAGGCGGGTACCGTCGGCTACTGGATCGGCCAGCCCTATGCCGGCAAGGGCTACATGACCGCTGCGCTGCGCGTACTGCTGCCGACCCTGTTCGGCGAGCTCAATCTGCACCGTATCGAGGCCGCCTGTATCCCCACCAATCAGTCCTCGATCCGGGTGCTCGAGAAATGCGGCTTTGCCCGCGAGGGATTGGCGCGGCGCTATCTCTGCATCAACGGGGTCTGGCAGGACCATTACCTCTACGGCCTGCTGGACGAGGATTTCCGCGGTTAACCAGCCAGCGACCCGGCGTCCCAGCGCCTTTGGTTCGCCGTCTTTGCCCTGCTATAAGGCCCTCGCGGATACTCGGGGAACCAACTGGAAACAATGATGGCGGGTGGCAAGCGTTTGAAGCGCGCGGTGGTGGCTGCGCTGGCGGTGGCGGCGGGGGCCGCGCTGTCGGGGTGCGGCGGCGGCAGCATGTTTGGCTCGTCGTCCAGTGGAAGTTCGTCATCTGGCTCGTCGTTCGGCAGCAGGTTCAGCCAGTTGTTCGGCTCGAAGTCGCAGGAAGCCAGCACCTCATCGAGTCCATCGACGCAGGCGACCGAGAACAGCGATCTCACCTGTCCCAGTGTCGCCATTCGTTTCGGCGCCTCTACGTTATCCGTCGGGCTGCCGGGCAAGCCCGCGTCCGGCAGCGATCTGCGCTATCAGGGATCGATCACGCGCACCGCGCGGGACTGCAATCTGCAGGGCGGCAACATCACCGCGCGGATCGGAATCATGGGCCGGATCATTTCGGGCCCTGCGGGCGCGCCGCCGACCGTGGACGTGCCGATGCGCGTGGCTCTCGTGCAGGAAGGTGCGCCGGAGAAGGTGATCGTCACCAAGGCGTTCCGGACCACCGTGACGATGGAAGGCGAGAATACCGAATTCAGTCTCGTCGCCGAAGACATCACCTATCCGATACCGACACCGGAAGCGAACGACAAGTATGTGTTCTATGTCGGTTTCGATCCGGCGGCTCTGAAGCCGGAGCCCGCCGCGCGGGGCAAGAAGAAGCGATAATCCGCTCAAACAATTCCAAACAAAAAGCCGGCCGCGAGATCATCGCGGCCGGCTTTTTGTTGAAACTGTGAGCTGTCAGTTCAGCTTGCTGCGAACGTCCTGAATGCCCTTGGCGATCAGGTCGTCGGCGACCGGGCCCTTGACCGACTGCGTCATGATGGACGACGCGGCGGTCACGGCGGCTTCGGCGGCCGCGGCGCGGACATCGGCGATCGCCTGAGTTTCGGCCTGAGCGATCTTGCTCTCGGCGGTCTTGGTGCGGCGGGCGACGAAATCTTCCATCTTCGCCTTGGCTTCGGCTGCGATGCGCTCGGCATCGGCCTTGGCGTTGGTGATGATGTCCTGTGCCTCGCGTTCGGCGCTGGCGCGGCGCGTGCGATATTCCTCTACCAGCTTCACAGCCTCATCCTTGAGGCGGCGGGCGTCGTCGAGTTCCTTCTGAATGCGGTCGCGGCGATTGTCGAGCGCCTTCAGGATCGTGCGGTGAACGCCGAAATACCCGAACACACCCATCAGGATGACAAAGGCGACGGCGACCCAGAATTCTGCTTCGAACATCGTCGTTATCCCTTCAAGGACGCGTCGACGGCGCTATCGACAGTCTTGCTGTCGGGCGCAACGCCAGTGAGGCGCTGAACAATGGCCGTGGCCGCGTCCGATGCGATCGAGCGGACGTTGCCCATTGCCGTCGCGCGCGTCGCGGCAATGGTTTTTTCGGCGTCCGCCAATTTGGCGGCGAGGCTGGTTTCCAGCGCCTTGCGGTCGCTTTCGGCCTGTGCGTTCAACTTGTCGCGCGTCTCGGAACCGATTGCCTGAGCCCGTGCGCGCGCATTGGCGAGCTCGGTTTCATAAGCCTTCAGAGCCTCATCCGACTCGTCCTTCAGCTTCTGAGCCTCGGCAAGATCGTTCTCGATCACGCCTTCACGGTTGGCGATGATGCCGCCAACGCGCGGAAGCGCGAACTTCGACACGATGAAGTAAAGCAGCGCAAAGGCGATCGCGAACGACACCAGCTGTGAGGCAAACGTCTCCTTCTGGAAAGGCGGGAAGCCCGCCTTACCGTGACCGTCTGCTTCGGTATGGGCGGTCGTGCCCTTTGCAGTGCTCTGACCCGTCGCCATGAGCGTCTCCTGTTGGCGTCAGCCGCGGCTCAATTGAGACCGCGGCAACGCGTCATCTGGCCTTACTCAGACGGCGAACAGCAGCAGCAGCGCGACCAGCAGCGAGAAGATGCCGAGCGCTTCGGTCACGGCGAAGCCGAAGATCAGGTTCGCGAACTGGCCCTGCGAAGCCGACGGGTTGCGCAGCGCGCCGTTGAGGAACTGGCTGAAGATCATGCCGACGCCGATACCTGCGCCGCCCATGCCGAGACATGCGATGCCTGCGCCGATGTACTTTGCTGCGACTGGATCCATAGTAAAAACTCCTTCTTGGGATGGTGGTGTTAGTGGAAGTGAAATCCGGTTAGTGCCCGGGATGAAGAGCGTCGTTGAGGTAGATGCAGGTCAGGATGGTGAACACGTAAGCCTGCAGGAAAGCCACGAGAATTTCGAGGCCGGTCAGCGCGGTCGTCATCGCCAGCGGCAATATCGAGCCGAAAATGCCGAGTGCGCCGAGCGCGCTCAGCGACGTGACGAAACCCGCGAACACCTTGAGGGTGATGTGCCCGGCCAGCATGTTTGCGAACAGACGCACGGAATGGGACACCGGCCGCGACAGGAACGAGATCACCTCGATCACCATGATCAGCGGCATAATGTAGAGAGGAATGCCTGACGGGACGAACAGCTTGAAGAATTTCAGGCCATTCTTGTAGATGCCATAAAGCAGCACCGTCAGAAATACCATCAGCGCCAGCGCGAGCGTCACGATGAGGTGGCTGGTGACGGTGAAGGTGTAGGGAATGATGCCTATCATGTTCGCGGTCAGAATGAACATGAACAGCGAGAACACGAAGGGGAAGAACTTCATGCCTTCGTCGCCGACGCTTTGCCTCAGCGTATTGCCGACGAATTCGTAGGATAGTTCGGCCACGGACTGGAAACGGTTCGGAACGAGGCGGCGGCCGGCGCTGCCGCCGATCATCAGCAGCGAGACCACGGCGACTGCGCCCAGCATAAAGGCCGATGAATTGGTGAAGGCGATCTCCTGGTTGCCGATATGGCCCAGGGTGAAGATCTTGTGGATCTCAAATTGATGGATCGGATCGGCCATCCACGTAAGTCTTTCATCGTTGCCGGCTTGCACCGGGCTGCATCGTTACCGGCAATGCCGGTTGTTCGTATCCGCCAGCGGGGCTGGCTGGAATTCCAAGAGCGATTCCCGGATCGGACTTCAGATCCTGTCAGGAGCGATCGGATACGTCGCGATTTGCGACGCCGGCTGCCCGCATCACGTTGATCACGCCGGCGGTGAAGCCAAGCAGAAAAAACACGATCAGACCCCAGGGGGAGGTCGACAATAGACGGTCGATGCCCCAGCCGATGACCGCTCCGACAAGGACGCCTGCAATCAATTCGGAGGAGAGGCGAAAACCCCGTGCCATCGCGGATGCGTTGGCGGAGGCTGCCCCGCTTCCTGACTGATCGGTCTGGTTCTGGCGATCTTTCCGGACGTCGGAAAGCCGATGAGACAGACGGTCGAGCCTTGCGGAGAGCGCAGCTTCGTCGGCAGGCAGTTCGTCTCGTTCCCCTTCGCCGCGACCATTCTTATGTGCGTCGTTCGCCATTGCTGTCGACACCCACGCCCCGTCGCGCGATTTCAGAGAAAAACGCCCCGCCACCCACGGAAACCGCGCGGACCATACTGACGGCCTACGGTCAAGTCAAGATTGCCTGATTACCATCTATCGGATTGAAATGACTTGGGAAATTCCGGAAAAAATTGGCCCGCTGCGCGCACGCGCCGCACTGCGATAACTGCGATGTCGAATGCATGCCCATTGGCGCTGTCTTGGCTCGCCGTGATAGTTTTCGAGTTAGCTGAAATCGTGCAGCCGGAGGGTCGATGGCGCGCCAGATTGACTACTACTTTTCGCTTCAGTCGCCATGGGCTTACATTGGACACGCGGTGTTTCAGGATCTCGCGGCCACGCATGGGTTGAAGGTCAATTACAAGCCGGTTCTTCTCATCGAGGTGTTTTCCGAGACGGGGGGCTTGCCGTTGGCCAAGCGTCACCCGGCACGCCAGCGCTACCGGATGATCGAGCTGCAGCGCTGGCGCGACAAGCGCGGCCTCAAGTTCAACTGCAAGCCGAAATTCTTTCCTGCCGATCCGCGTCTTGCGGACGGCGTCGTGCTTGCAGCGCTCCGCGAGGGGCTGAATCCTGACCCTTTCATGCGCCGCGCCTTCTCGGCGCTCTGGGAGGAGGAACTGAATCCCGCAGATCCCGCCGTTGTGACACGGCTGGCCGACGAGGCAGGTTTGCCGGGCGCGAAGCTTGTCGCGCATGCGGCCTCCGACCAGATCAGCGCGCTGTACGATCAGAACCGCCAGGATGCGATCGCGGCCGGCGCCTTCGGATCACCCTGCTGGGTACTGGATGGCGAGGTTTTCTGGGGGCAGGACCGGATCGAATTGCTGGCCGACGCGTTGAAATCGGGACGCAAAGCCTACACCTCTGAGGTCTAGACAGAAGCAGGCATCGATTTTGTCGGGACGAGGGACTTATGCAACCAAGGGACATGATCGTACAAACCTCGTCGGCGGCCATGCTTCGCCGTGCGGGTTTCGTAACGGTCGCATTGGCGGCGACGCTGACGTTCAATCCGCTCCTGTTCCACTCTGAAGCTTTCGCCCAGGCTGCGCCCGACACCGACAACGGACGTTTCGCGCTGTCGCCCGTTGCGGATGGTTTCCTGCGGCTCGATACCCGCACCGGTGCGGTTTCCACCTGCAGCAACAAGAGCGGCTGGACATGCCGTCTGGTGCCGGACGAACGAGCGGCGCTCGATACCGAGATTGGCCGGCTCCATGCCGATAACAGGCGGCTGAAGGACGAACTTGCGCAGCGTGACACGGTCAGAGGGAAGATCGACGCGCCGCTGCCGAAGGAAGATTCAAAGAAGAGCGCGCAGGCGTCCCCAGACAGTAAAGCATCGCCGGACAAGAAGATCGAACTGCAACTGCCGCCGGAGCATGAAAAGCTGCTGGCGCTGCTCGACCGCGTCTGGGATCGCCTGATCGACATGGCGGTCCGTCTTCAGAAACGGCTGTCCGAAAAAATCTGAGCGAGAAAATCGAGGGCATGATCCCGAAAAGTGGGAACCGGTTTTCGGATGAGATCACGCCCATAAAAAAACGGCCGCGGATTGCTCCGCGGCCGTTTTGCTTTGGGACAAAAGGATCAGGCGGCTGACGCTGCCTGATCTTCAAGCCGTTACTTGGTGATGTCGACGTCCTTGGTTTCCGGCAGGAAGAAGAAGCCGATCACCACCGTGATCAATGCGAAGATCACTGGATACCAGAGACCTGCGTAGATGTCGCCGGTCGATGCCACGATCGCAAATGCTGTCGCGGGCAACAGACCGCCGAACCAGCCGTTGCCGATGTGATAGGGCAGCGACATTGAGGTGTAGCGAATGCGGGTCGGGAACAATTCGACCAGCATCGCGGCGATTGGGCCGTACACCATGGTGACGAAGATCACCAGGATGAACAGCAGGCCAATCACAGCTGCGACTTGCGGACGGAAGATATCGAATGGGTTCGACATCTTCACGATTCCCGCATCGCCCGCTTTCGGATATCCCCCCGCGGCAACTGCTGCCGCAACCAGTGGGTTCGATGTCTTGGCGTCAGTGTAGGGCACTTCCTTGCCGTTCACGAGGACCTTGACGCCGGAGCCTGCTGCGCCCGGAGCGGTCGAGTACTTGACTGACGACTGCGCAAGGAATGCACGGGCCGTGTCGCAAGGTGCGGTAAACACGCGGGTGCCGACCGGGTTGAACAAATCGCCGCAGCCCTTCGGATCGGCAACAACCTCAACCTTCGTCGTCTCGATGGCCTTCTCCAGCGCCGGGTTGGCGTTGGTCGTGATCATGCGGAAGATCGGGAAGAAGGTGAGGGCTGCGATCAGACAGCCTGCGAGGATGATCGGCTTGCGGCCAATCTTGTCCGACAGCGCGCCGAACACGATGAAGAAGCCGGTGCCGAGCAGCAGCGACCATGCGATCAGGAGGTTTGCGGTGTATCCGTCGACCTTGAGGATCGATTGCAGGAAGAACAGCGCGTAGAACTGGCCGGTGTACCAGACCACGCCCTGGCCCATCACGCCGCCGAGAAGGGCGATCAGCACGATCTTGGCGTTGCTCCACTTGGCGAAGGATTCGGTCAGCGGCGCCTTCGATCCCTTGCCTTCGTCCTTCATCTTCTGGAACACAGGCGATTCGTTCAGTTTCAGCCGGATGATGACGGAGACGCCAAGCAGAACCACCGAGAGCAGGAACGGAATGCGCCAGCCCCAGGCCGCGAATTCAGGTTCGCCGAGGATCGTGCGGGTGAAGAGGATCACCAGCAGGGACAGGAACAGACCGAGCGTCGCTGTGGTCTGAATGAACGACGTGTAGTAGCCGCGCTTGCCGGGAGGCGAATGCTCCGCGACGTAGGTGGCGGCACCGCCGTATTCGCCGCCGAGCGCAAGGCCCTGCAGCAGGCGCAGCGCGATCAGGATGATCGGAGCCGCGATGCCGATGGTGGCCGCGTTCGGGAGCAGGCCGACGATGAATGTCGACAGACCCATGATGAGGATGGTGACAAGGAAGGTATACTTGCGGCCGACGATGTCGCCGATGCGGCCGAATACGATGGCGCCGAACGGGCGCACAAGGAAGCCGGCGGCGAAAGCCAGCAGCGCGAAGATGTCGCGGGTCGCCGGCGGATAGGCGCTGAAGAACTGCGCGCCGATGATCGCTGCGAGAGATCCGTAAAGATAAAAATCATACCACTCGAAGACGGTGCCGAGTGATGATGCGAAGATGACGAAACGTTCGTCCTTCGTCATGCCGCCCGTCCGCGGCGAGGTTGTAGTCACGGTGGCCATTTCAATGCTCCCCAAACGTGTTGCTGAAAATTCGCTTCTGCGCGCCGCTCTTTCGCCGGCTGAAAAAGTGCGAGAAGTTCGCAATCAAGGTAACATTGGCGTGAAACTCGGCCCTATAAGACTTTCGGCCAGCGCACAGGCCTGTTGTGTGCATCTTGCAGTGCACAATCCTTGTCCGTTAAGGTCGTTTTCGTCGCGGGGTTGCAAGACTTACCGCTACGGTAAACACTCACTCAACGCGGCCTTTGGGCACAATCAGCACTTGCCAGCAGGTTAGATGAGCATCGTTTCCAGCACGCATCTTGTCGTCGCCGACGATCATCCGCTTTTTCGCGACGCTCTGCGACAAGCTGTCGCGAGCGTTGTTGCGTCGGCGCGCATCGACGAAGCAGGATCGTTTGAAGAGTTGACGGCGCTGCTCGATCGCGAATCGGACGTCGATCTGATCCTGCTCGATCTGTCGATGCCGGGCATCAGCGGCTTTTCGGGTCTGATCTATCTGCGTGCGCAATTCCCCGCGATTCCTGTAGTCATCGTCTCGGCCAGTGACGATGCCGGCACCATCCGCCGTTCGATGGACTTTGGTGCATCAGGCTTCATTCCCAAGCGCTTCGGCATCGAGACGCTGCGCGAAGCCATCGGCAAGGTGATGAACGGAGACGTTTGGGTGCCGGCTGACGTCGATCTCTCCGCCGCTTCTGATCCCGACATGACAAGATTGCGCGACCGCCTGGTGACGCTGACGCCACAACAGGTCCGGGTGCTGATGATGCTGTCGGAAGGGTTGCTCAACAAGCAGATCGCCTACGAGCTTGGTGTGTCGGAAGCAACCATCAAGGCGCACGTTTCCGCCATTCTGCAAAAGCTCGGTGTCGAGAGCCGGACGCAGGCCGTGATTGCCGCTGCGAAAATTGCCGGCGGACAGTGGCGGCAGGGCGAGACTTCCGCGCAATAGCCACCGTATCAAACGCCGTTTCAAACTGGATGGCAGCCGGTGTCACGCTGGCTGCGGCGGTGCGCGTGTGTTAGCCGTTCACCGGGTTGTCATGGCGAGCGAACAATGATCGAGGCGGTCATCTGGGATTTCGGCGGCGTGTTCACCACGTCACCGTTCGAGGCCTTCGCACGGTACGAGGCGGAGCACGGCCTACCAGCAGACATCATCCGCCGCACCAACGCGGCCAATCACTTCGAGAATGCGTGGGCGAAATTCGAGCGCGCGGAGATCGATCTCGAAACGTTCGATCGTCTGTTTGCCTCCGAATCGCGCGCGCTCGGCGCGGAAGTTCGCGGCCGGGATGTTTTGCCGCTGCTGGTGGGCGATCCGCGCCCCGAGATGATCGAGGCGTTGCGGCGTGTGAAGCAGCACTGCAAAACCGGCTGCATCACCAACAACCTTCCCGCGAACAGCATAGGCAGCCTGGGCGGACGATCCATCTATGTGGCGGAGGTCATGGCGCTGTTCGATCACGTCATCGAGTCGGCCAAGATCGGCCTGCGCAAGCCTGATCCGCGCATCTACCGCATGATGGTCGATGCGCTCGGCGTCGATCCGAAGAACTGCGTCTATCTCGACGACCTCGGGGTCAATCTCAAGCCGGCCCGGGAGATGGGCATGACTACCGTCAAAGTGCTGAATGGTCCGCAGGCCATTGCCGAACTGGAAATCGCGACCGGGTTTTCGCTGCGCGCCTAAGCGAAACTATTCCGCTGCGACCATTTGCTGCGTCCTCCATTGTCCGAGCAATGCGCGCAGGGCTGCCGGCTTCACCGGCTTGTTGAGCACGACGATACCGTCCTCGCGCGCCGCGTCGCGAACATGCGGGCTGCGGTCCGCGGTGATCAGAATAGCCGGAATCCCTTCGCCGAAACGCTGGCGAATATCGCGGATCGCGGCGATGCCGTTGCCGCGATCCAGATGATAGTCGACCAGGAGGCCGGTGATACGTTCCTCGGTGGCGGCGATCGCTGTCGCGGCTGAGGCCGGATCGACCGCCGCGATCACCTTGGCGTCCCAGCCGGTCAGCAGCGTCTTCATGCCGTCGAGGATGGCGCGGTCGTTTTCGATGCAGACAATGAGCGTGCCGCTCATCGGCGCCTTCGACGATATGTTGGTGCCCGACAGCGCCGCCGTATGCGTGACGGTCTTGGCGATCGGCATCGTCACGGAAAAACGCGATCCGCCGCTGCGGTTCGAGTCGACCGCAATACCGTGGTTCAGCACGCGGGCCAGCCGTTCCACGATCGACAGCCCGAGTCCAAGTCCGCGTGCGATCCGCGCGCCCTGGTCGAGGCGGTGGAATTCCTTGAAGATTTCCGCGCGCTTGAGAACTGGAATCCCGAGACCGGTGTCGTAGATGCCAATGTCCAGGGATTTTCCCTTGCGGCGGCAGCCGACAAGGACGCGGCCCTTGGGCGTGTACTTGATGGCGTTCGAAATCAGGTTCTGCAGCAGCCGCCGCAGCAGCACACGGTCCGATGTGATGGGCAGGGAGCAAGGCACGAAGGTGAGCTTGAGTTTTCTTGCCTTCGCGATCGGCGTGAATTCCACCTCCAGCGAACGCATCAGATCGCTCATGCGGAAGCTGGAAATCGAGGGCGTCATGGCGCCGGAGTCCAGTCGCGAAATGTCGAGCAGCGCCCCGAGAATTTCCTCGATGGCCTCCAGCGAGTCGTCGATATTGCCGACAAGGCGGCCATCCTCGCCGCCATCCTGCCGCTCGACAAGGCTGGTCACGTAAAGCCTTGCCGCGTTGAGCGGCTGCAGGATGTCGTGGCTGGCCGCGGCGAGGAAGCGGGTCTTGGAGATATTGGCTTCCTCGGCGGTGATCTTGGCGAGCGCCAGTTCGCTGTTGAGCCGTGTCAGCTCCTCGGTGCGCTCGCGGACGCGTTTTTCCAGCGTGGCGTTGGCGCGCTCCAGCGCCTCCGCCGCCTCGAAGCTCGGCGTGATGTCGGAAAAGGTGATGACCAGCGCGCCGCCCGGCATGCGATTAGCGCGAACCTCGACCACCATGTTGCGGTCGGTGAGCCGCTCCAGATAGGGCTCGCCCTCGGTGGTGTAGGCGGCCAGCCTGCGTTGCAGCATGGTCTGGTCGCGGTTACCCGGTTGCCCGTTGCTGCCGATGTATTCGATGATCTCGATCAGCGGAATGCCGATCTGAGCGTATTGCGCGGGCAGATCGAGGATCTCGCCGAACTGGCGGTTCGACGTGATGAGCTGGAGTTCGGGATTGAAGACGGCGATGCCCTGGCGGACGTGATTGAGTGCCGTCTGCAGCATTTCGCGGTTGAAATGAAGCGCGGTATGCGCATCGTCCAGCAGTTTCAACGCGGCCTTCGCGGATACCGCGCGCTTGCGCAGCAGCAGCGACAGTACGAGGCGCGACGAGGCCGCGCCGATTGAAGAAGCGATCAGATGCTCGGCGTGGCGCAGCAGCAGAAAATCCGCCGGCGCGCTGCGGTCGAGATTGATGCGATGGGTGGCTGCGAAGGTTTCGAACGATTGCAGTGCGCGGTCGGGCCCGAGATATTGGGCTACGGTGCTGAGCAGATCCTGCACTGTCACCGTGGTGCGCCAGCGCCTGAAATTAGGGGCAATCGGCGCAAGTTCGTTCGGCACGAACAGGTCGGCCTGAACCCGCTCGATCGATGTCGGCTGGCGCAGCAGCGACAGCACGATGTAGGTCAGCAGGTTGAGCGACAGGCTCCAGAACACGCCGTGAATCAGCGGCGCCATCTCGGTGCCGAGCAGCGCCTGCGGGCGAAGGGCCGCGATTCCGAACAACCCTTGCGTCAGCCACAACGTTCCGCGCGGATCGACGTCGGCGAAACTCGGCAGGAACAGCGTGTAGGCCCACACCGCGAAGCCGACCAGCATGCCGCCCATGGCGCCGCGCGCGGTGGCCCGGCGCCAGAACAGCCCCCCGAAAAATGCCGGCGCCAGTTGCGCGACGGCCGCAAAAGACAGCAGGCCGATGGCCGCAAGCTGCGCGTTGCCGAGCACGTGATAGTAGAGATACGCCATCGCCATGATCGCGAAGATCGCGACACGGCGGACCTTGAGCAGGAAGCCGCCGAAGTTGGCCTTGCCGCCCTGCGAGGCCGGTCGCCGCTTCAGAACCAGCGGCACGATGATGTCGTTCGACACCATGATGGCCAATGCGACGCATTCCACGATCACCATCGCGGTGGCAGCGGACAGGCCACCGATGAACACGATCACGCTGAGCGACGTCGCGCCAGCCGAGATCGGCAACGCCAGCACGTACATGTCGCTGTCGGATGCGCCAAATGGGAAGGTGACGAGGCCGGCGATGGCGATCGGTATCACGAACAGGTTGATTGCGATCAGATACATCGGGAACAGCCAGCGCGCGCGGCGCACCTCGGCTTCCGTCGAATTCTCGACGACGCTGACGTGGAATTGCCGCGGCAGCAGCATGATCGCCAGAAACGACAGCAGCGTCATCGCGAGGAAGTTGCCGATCGAGGGCGCCGCCTCGATGGCGCGTACTGCCTCCGGCGTCTTCATCGCGCGTTCCCACAAATCGGCAGGGCCGAACATGACGAAGGTCACGAAGACGCCCGCCGCGATGAAAGCCACCAGCTTGACCAGCGATTCCGTTGCCACTGCCAGCATCAATCCGTGCTGGTGCTCGGTGGCATCGGTCTGGCGCGTGCCGAACAGCACCGCGAAGGCGGCCAGAGTAATGGTGACGATAAACGCGATGTCGCCGATATAGGGAATGCTGGAGACGTCTTGATCCTGATTGAGGATCGTTTCCAGCGACGACGCGACGGCCTTCAACTGCAACGCGATGTAGGGCACCGAGCCGATGATGGCGATGCCGGCGGCGGTTGCGGCGACGGCTTGGCTCTTGCCGTAACGCGCGGCGATGAAGTCGGCAATCGAGGTGATGTTCTGCGATTTCGCCAGTTGAATGACGCGCATCAGTAGTGGCGTGCAAAATCCTATCATCAGGATGGGGCCGACATAGATCGCGAGAAACTCGACACTGGTGCGCGTCGCGAGCCCGACCGAGCCGAAGAACGTCCAGGACGTGCAGTAGATCGCGAGCGACAGCGGATAGATAAATGTGCCGAGGCGGCCGCGCTGGATCTGCGTCAGCCGCTCGCCGTAGCTGGCGACGACGAACAGAAGCCCGATGTAGCCGAACGCGGCTGCGATCACGCCCCAGTCATGCAGCATCGATTTGGTTCCTCATGGGCGGCGCCCTGCGATGACCTTAGCCCGGTCCGTGGCCCTATGCATCCGGGCACGGCCTTCGTGCCCCTGGCGAGCCGAAATATTGGCAAAGGGAGCGAATCAGTTTATACACGTAATAGTTGTATTACCAAGGTAACGCACTCGGGGGGTCGGCCGATGGGTCTGATGCTGCCTTTTGTTGCCCGGGAGGCACCGATCGCCATTGTCGACGACGATGCTTCGGTCCGCGATGCACTCACCCTTCTGCTGAGGATCGAGGGCTTTTCCTCAGAAACGTTCGCGGACGGGGATTCTTTTCTCGAAGCCCTGCAAAGCGTCACGCCGGCATGCGTGATCCTCGATCTTCATTTGCCGGGCAGTTCGGGGCTCGCCGTTCTGAGACAGCTTGCCGATGCGCGGTTTGCGCCGCCAGTATTCGTGATGTCCGGCCAGTCCGATATCACGATGGCGGTGGAAGCCATGAAGCTCGGCGCGCGGGATTTTCTCGAAAAGCCGTTTTCCGCAAGCGTCATGATCGATCGTGTTCGCGAGGCTGTTGCGGCCTATCGCCGGTCGACGTCGGGACACATCGACGGCCTTGCCGATTTTCAGGGCCGGGATCTCCTCACCCGGCGCGAGCGGGATGTGCTGGCGCTGGTCGCGAATGGCGCATCGAACAAGGAAGCGGGAAGGCGACTCGGCATCAGCCCGCGCACCATCGAGGTTCACCGCGCGCGCATCATGGACAAGCTTGGTGCCAGGAATGCCGCCGATCTGATGCGGATCGTGCTGTCGAACATGCCGTCGCGGGAGGCTGCCCGCGCAGTCTGATACGCGTGTGTCGTCCTATTTCACGAATATCTTATTCAGCGGCGAGGGGCTTGGCGCGCAGCGGCAGATCGAGCCGCTCCCAGACCTGCACCAGCGCGTCGGCGAGCTGATCGATCAGCACGTCGTCATGATACGGCGACGGCGTAATGCGGAGGCGCTCCGAGCCCTTCGGCACCGTCGGATAATTGATCGGCTGAATGTAGATGCCGTGCTCTTCGAGCAGCAGATCGCAGGCTCTCTTGCAGCGTTCCGGATCGCCCACGAACAGCGGGACGATATGCGTGTCGCTCGACATCACCGGCAGACCGGCTGCTGTGAGAATGGCCTTGAGACGCGCCGCGCGGTCCTGATGACGCTCGCGCTCCCACGACGATGATTTCAGATGTTTGATCGCCGCGGTTGCAGCCGAGCAGATCGCGGGCGGTAGCGCGGTGGTGAAGATGAAGCCCGGCGCATAGGAGCGCACCGCATCGACGAGCTTGGCGCTGCCGGCGATGTAGCCGCCGAGGCAACCGAACGCCTTGGCCAGCGTCCCTTCCAGAATATCGATCCGGTGCATCACACCGTCGCGCTCGGCGATGCCGCCGCCGCGCGGGCCGTACATGCCAACCGCATGAACTTCGTCGACATAGGTCATCGCGCCGTAGCGCTCGGCGAGATCGCAGATCTTCGCCAACGGTGCGACGTCGCCGTCCATCGAGTAAAGGCTTTCGCAGACGATCAGTGTCGGGCGGCCTGTGTTAGCGCGCAGCAACTCTTCGAGATGCGCAACGTCGTTATGGCGGAACACAATGTATTGCGTGCCGGACTGACGGATGCCCTCGATCATCGAGTTGTGGTTCAGCGCATCCGAAAGGATCAGGCAGTTCGGAATCAGTTTCGCGAGCGTCGCGATGCCGGTCTGGTTGGAAACGTAGCCCGACGTGAAAACCAGTGCCGCTTCCTTGCCGTGCAGATCGGCGAGTTCCTGTTCAAGCTGGATCAGGGAGTGGTTGTTGCCCGCGATGTTGCGGGTGCCGCCAGCGCCGGTCCCGGTGCGGGTGGCGGTCTCGACCATCGCGCCCACGACCTTCGGGTGCTGGCCCATGCCGAGATAGTCGTTGGAGCACCACATCACGATGTTGCGCTGGCCCTTGGGCGAGTGCCACACGGCATGCGGATAGCGGCCGGCGATCCGCTCCAGATCGGCGAACACGCGATAACGCCGCTCGTCATGGAGGCGGCTGAGGGCGTCATCGAAGAACTTGTTGTAATCCATCACAAAAACCCCTGGATGGGGACCCGGATTACGACAGCCGGCCCAAGGATTTACCAAGCGGTCTTCTGTCGCGCGCGAAGCCTTTTTAGAGCTTTTCCAGGTTTGATGTCGAGGCCGTTTTCGCCGGGCTCATATGCCGCTGGCGAGGAATTGACCCATATCAATCCAGTCAATCAGGGCGTTGGTATCGAGATCAGGTCGCGGAGAAACGCAGCACGCCGTCTGCGCCGACATCGGATTTCAGCCGGCTGTGGGCCAGCATATGATTGACGTGGGCAATCAACTCGCCGGCGGCGAAACCGGTCTGGTGCGCGTCGAGCACGTGCTTGTGGAACACCACCGGCACGAGCTCCGCCGATGTCTTCGGTGACGTGCGGCACGCATTCGCGATGAGCTGGCAGCGCTCTTCGTGATGATCCGCGAGTTGCTTGATGCGCGTCTTGACGCCGTAGAACGGAACGCCGTGTCCGGGCAGCACCAGCACTTCGTCCGGCAGCAGGTCTGCTAACTCTGCCAATGAGGTGAGGTATTCGCCGAGCGAATTCGCTTCTGGCTCGACAGCCCAGATGCTGACATTCGGCGAGATCTTGCTCAGCACCTGATCCGCCGAGAGGAAGATGTTGTCGACTTCGCAATACAACATCACCTGATCAAACGCGTGGCCGCCGCCGGTGATGACCTTGAATTGTCGCGCGCCGATCGTGATGTCGTCGCCGTTTGTGAGGCGATAGTAGGACGCGGGCAGAATCGACACCCGCGTGAGGTAATCCTGGCCCTTGCCGAGCAGCGCTTCGGTGATCTCTTCGTCCATGCCGTGACGGCGGAAGAAAAGCCGCTGCGCCAGCTTGCGCTCCGGTGAGCCGCGATGCTGGTGATACGCGGCCTGCAAGTATTCGACCTGCGACATGTGGAGCGGACAGCCGAAGCGTTCGACGATCCATCCGGCAAGCCCGACATGATCGGGATGCGCGTGCGTCACGATCAGCCGCGTGATCTTGAAGCCCTTGAGCGGACCTTCGAACAAGGTGGTCCACGCCGCAATGGTGGCGTCGTTGCCGATGCCGGTATCGACCATGGTCCAGCCGTCGCCGTCAGCGAGCAGGTAGATGTTCACATGGTTGAGGCGGAACGGCAGCGTCAGTCGGACCCAGATCAAACCGGGCGCGACCTCGATCGCTTCGTCCGGTTTGGGCGGCGTCTCGATGGGGTAGCGCAGGCCATCCGGGGCTGCGGTCAATGGGGCGGTCTTGGTGTGCATCGTCTCGCAATCGCTGTTTTCAGTCCCGGCTTAACGCGGCAAATTCCTCCGCGCTAGTGTCCCGGCCCGCCGAAACTCACGTTTTACGAGTGGCACCGGCATGGTTGCTATGCAGGCAACCAGTTCCAGCGTTTGAAACGGCGTCAGGATGCCGCTGCGCCGCTCACCGAAACCGTGGCGGCCGGCTTCGCGTCGGCGTACGTATGGCCATGGTGCTTCGCATCGTCGAGTTTCGACTTGATGCCGAGACGATCCAGCAGGTTGGCGTCGCGTTCGGTCTGCGGATTCTTCGTGGTCAGCAGCACGTCGCCGATGAAGATCGAGTTCGCACCGGCGACGAAGCACAGCGCCTGCAATTCATCGGTCATGTACT
>JBOFVL010000011.1:0-97817 GCA_051653085.1 Afipia sp.
TGTCGGTGATGACACCCATGATGTCGCTTTCCTTCATGATCAGCACTTCCTGGCCGTCGATCTTGACCTCGGTGCCGGACCACTTGCCGAACAGGACGATGTCGCCGACCTTGAGGTCGATCGGGATCAGCTTGCCGGCTTCGTCACGGCCGCCCGGGCCGACGGAGAGGATTTCACCCTGCGAGGGCTTCTCTTTGGCGCTGTCCGGAATGATGATGCCGCCAGCAGTCTTCTCTTCGGCGTCGATACGCTTGACCACGACGCGGTCGTGAAGCGGACGGAATTTCATGCAGTCCTCCTAATAGATTGATAAGGCTGTGTTTTTTGCGAGTTTAGCAGTCAAGGTGAGCGAGTGCTACCGCGACTGGAACGGACATAGGCCCATGGCGAGCGCCGGGCAAGGGTCTGTAGCAGAAAATTTGGCAGTCGGATGGGGCGGCTGCCAAATTTTGCCCCAGCGTTAACGCGCTGGAGGCTCAATTTTCCGGTGGCTTGGTTTCTGGCGGTTTGGGCTTTTGCGCCCGCCGCTTGCGGGTGATGTCCAGCTCCGGCCTCGGGGCAACCTCGGTGGGCATCGGCATGTCGCCCTTCCAGGCCACGGCGCGGGCGGCCTGCAGCGCCAGGAACCCGAACACCCGCACCGCGGCCCACATGGTCCATCGCGTCAGGAAGCCGACACCGCACACCTGCATGGCCTCAAGGAAGATCGCATCGGCGCGCTGCCGGGTCGGTGCTTCGGGATGGGGCGTCGTGCCCGGCCGCAGCTCGTTATAGAGATAGTCGTGGACCACAGCAGCGCGGCTGTAACGGCCCCATGTCGGGAGGATCGACCAGAAGATGCGCGGGATCGACGCGCCGTCGGTCTCGAACAGCTTGTGCACTTCGACAATGTGGCAGGAGTTTTCTTCGCCGATCTCATAGACCAGCGGCTGCTCCAGCCGCCATGTGCGGTAGTCGACATCGAGCTGTGTGATGGTGAGTTCGCCGGTGAAACGGCTCATGGCCCCGCTCCGTACTTGACGACGAGAGAGGCTCGCATGGGCACGCGGTGTTGTCAGCAGCGCCTTGTCAGCAGTCTCGGGATCATGCTGCCACTGCCTTGATAGGCAACACTTTATTTAACATTTAAGCTTGTGATGAGGCTTCGTATTGCGTCAAGATTCTCAGACAGCGCGTTCATTCGCGACGTGGAATCCGGTTCGCGACTAGCGCGCTCAACAGAGCCTTTTCCGGCTAAGTGGACTTCCGGTTCGCCGCCAGAAAATGCTCCTGAAAGTGGGTGCGAGCGCGTTCGACAAAAGCCGGTTGCCACTGTTTGCCGATCGCCTCCGAACATCTTTGTTGGTCGCGTTTTCTACGACGAGCCGGAAGGCCACCTCGTCGGAAAACGCTCTAAGGAGGTTCTGATGGTCTCGAAAGCTACGGTCCCGCAGGGAGCTGTCTCTGAGGACTTCAAGAAGCAGCTCGCCGGTTACGGCCTGACGACGGCTGAAATCCTTTACCGCCGCCCCGATCACCGCTGGCTGCTGCAGTCCTACGTTTGGCAGAACTACGACCTGTTTCCGAACTTTCCGGCGCTGAAGGATTTCCTCGCCTTCTGGCAGGCAAAGCTGGAAGGGCCGCTGGTCGCGGTCACCGTCGCGCATTCAAAGCTGGTGAAACCGGCCGAGCTGAAAGCGGTCGACGGAATATTCTGGCTGCATTGAGGCCTGAGGTGCTCCGGCGGCGCTAAGTGCTTTGCTGGCGCTGGGGCCAGCGCGCTATTGCCATGGTTGCAATCGCATCCAGATCGGCCGCCGATGCGCCATCGATCGCCTGCACCGACATGCCCTGAACCACTGCGGCGTAGAGCCGAGCCAGCGCGTCCGTATCCACATTCTTATCGAGTTCGCCTGATGCAACGGCGGCCTTCAGCCGCGCGGCGAACAGTTCGCGTGTCGAGCTGCGGCGCTGCGACAAGAGTTCTGCGATACTGTTGTGAGCCGGCGCGCATCGCAGGATACCGCTCCCGACCAAACAACCTGCGGGGGTTTCGCCGCTCGCATAACGCCGGGCGCACTCACGCAGAATCCGCTCGACGCATGCGGCAGCGGTCGCTTCTTCGGCAATCGCTTGCCGGATGAAAGCCGTTTGCGTGCTCACATAAAGATCGAGGGCCTCGCGGAAGAGCTGATCCTTGCTCCCGAACGCGGCGTAGAGACTCGGTGGCGTGATGCCCAGGGCCGCACATAGTTCGGCAATCGACACGCCCTCGTAGCCGTTCGTCCAAAAAAGCTGCATGGCCGTTTCGAGCGCCTCGTCGCGATCATAAACCTTCGGGCGTCCGCGCGTTTTCTTTGTCAGTTGTTTCATCGATCAACTCTTAAGCCTCCCGCGTGAACCATCAAGACCGACAGCCTTGACTCGCCCCCGCTACCTATTTTATATCGATCGCTATAAAAATAAAGAGGGCGATATGACCGAAGCATTTGAGATCCATGTTCCGCGCAAAGGGGCGGCGGATGTTCTGACGCCGCGCGTCCGGATTCTTCCGGAGCCGAAGGCCCACGAGGTGAGGGTTGCGATTGAAGCAACAGGCGTCGCGTTTGCAGATATTGTTATGCGGCGCGGATTGTATGCATCGCAGCCGCTGCCTGTGACCCCGGGGTACGATTTCGTCGGCAGGATCGAAGCCGTCGGCACGGCGGTGTCAGGTTTCGCGATCGGGCAGCGCGTCGCGGGCGTGACGATTTCAGGTTCTTACGCCACGCGCGCAAATGTTGATGCAGGCTTGCTGGCGTCAGCGCCCGAGCAGGCCGACCCGGTCAAGCTGGCAGCGGCTGTCCTGAACGGTCTCACCGCGTGGCAGATGTTTCATCGCGCCGTGTCGCTGGCGAAGGACGATTGGGTGCTGGTTCACGGCGCCGCCGGTGGTGTCGGGAGTTTGCTGCTTGATTTCGCGCGCCTCGCCGGTGTGAGGGCCATCGGCTCGGCGTCTTCCCGCAAACGGGAGATGGTCGCATCCCGTGGTGCTGTTCCGGTTTCCTATGACACCGAAAACGTTCGGGAGCGGGCAATCGCGATAAGCGCTGGCGGCGTAACGGCGGCCTTCGATCACATTGGAGGCAAGCATTTTAAGAATGTTTCGATGCCGGCGTTGCGTCCGACAGGTGTCGGAATTCTGTACGGTGGATATGACGCAACGCGTGGCGGCAAGGTGAACCCGCTCGCGATCGCCGATATCTTTCTCAATTCGCGCTTTTCCGCCTTCAGGTTATTCGGGCGAAGCCAGGGTGTCGTCGGTTATAGCGTGCCTGCCTGGCGCGATCAGCGGCCCGCACTTTACAGGCAGGATCTGGAGACGGTGCTGTCTCTCGTGGGGAGCGGCGAGCTCTCTCCACTGATCGGAGCGACATTTCCATTGAAGGACGCGGCCGAAGCACAGCGCGCATTGGAATCGCGCTCGTTCGCGGGAAAAATCGTGCTCGTACCGTGACACGCGCAATAACACTCATTTCGATATCGCGGGAGTTTTCGATGAAAATGAATAAGGCTTTGGACGGGCTGGCTGTCGCTTTGATGCTTGTTGTTGTCTTTGGTTTTGCGTTCATTGCGGCGCGGGGCCTGCTCGATCCGCTGCAAGCCTCAGCGCGATACGGAATGCCGGTTTCCGATGCTGCAGGCGCGCTGTTCTATCGCGTCTTCCTTTCGCGCAACCTGATCGTCGTGATGTCGGCATTTGTATTTCTGCTGCTGAGAAAATGGCAGGCGCTGGCGATCCTTACGACGGCGGCTGCGGTGCTGCCGGCGTTCGACATCGCCATACTTGTGCGTGAATTCGGCGACGCCGCTCCGTTAAGATTTCACATCGCGACACTGGTCGTTATGACATTGCTGGCAGGGCTATGGTGGCGAAAGGTCGTCCGCGCCTAGCCTCTGTCTGGCGGTGCCGCGGGCAGGCGATGTCCGTGTCCGTGCTCCTGCTGCGTATTTTTCCGTATGCCCGCGGACACTCTTGCCGCATTGGTGCAATGCGGCAGTCTCGCGCAACCAGTATTTAACTACACGACCATTAGTTGTGTGACGTTAGCAAGAAAAGAAAGGTCTGGCCGGGTATTCGTCAAGCGGACAAACGTGGACGAATGCCATGTTCCGCATTCTGACCTGCCTGACCACTGAACACGACTGGCGGCTCGTTCCGCTCGCCGGGCTTGTTTGTTTCGTAGCAAGCATCGTTGCCGTCAATATTTTCCATCGTGCGATCGCGTCGCAAACCAGAACGCGGCTGATCTGGATTGCAATTGCCGGTGCGGTCTTCGGATACGGCGTCTGGGCGACACATTTTGTTGCGATGCTCGCCTATGAACCGGGCGTTCCAACCGGATACGGCCTGACCCTGACAGCGCTGTCACTCGCTGCGGCAATGATATTGACGTCGTGCGGCATGGGCTTCGCCGCAAGCGATCCTGGCCAGTGGCGTGCACCCATCGGCGGCGCGATCATGGGCGCCGGCATTGCCAGCATGCACTATCTCGGCATGTGGGCGCTTGAAGTGCCGGGACGCGTGGTGTGGTCGCTCGATCTTGTGTTCGTGTCC
Organism: Afipia sp.; assembly: GCA_051653085.1. Lineage (GTDB taxonomy): Bacteria > Pseudomonadota > Alphaproteobacteria > Rhizobiales > Xanthobacteraceae > Afipia. Next base: position 4,577 of record JBOFVL010000011.1, read on the forward strand.
ATCGTGCTCGGTCTGGCTTTCGGTTATGTCGCACTTCTTGTTGCGATACGCCGGAATGACAGGTGGGGAACGTTTCTCGCCGCGATTTTCCTCACGCTTGCAATCGTCTCCCATCATTTCACGGCAATGGGAGCGGTGGAGATCGTTCCCGATCCGACGCGGGCGCTCGATGAATTGTCGCTGTCTCCTGCTGTGCTTGCGCTTGCGATTGCCGGCGTTGCCTTGTCGGTGCTCGGCATGAGCTTCGTCGGCGTGCTGGCGGATCGCCGCCTTGCCACCCGCACCCGCAAATTCGAGGAAATCATCAATCAGCTTTCGCTCGCCCGGCAACAAATTGAAAGCTCACAGAAAGAACTTCAGGATCAGAAATTCAGGCTGGACACTGCCATCAACAACATGGGTGAAGGTCTGTGCATGTTCGATGCGGAAAGGCGGCTCGTGGTTTGCAACGGCCGTTATGCCGAAATGTATCGGTTGCCGCCGGAACTGCTGGAGACGGGCACGCCGCACCATGACATCATCAAGCACCGCATCGTCAACGGCATCCTCAAGGGCGAGACCAGCGAGAGCGCCGCCATACGGGCGATTTCAACTCTGAGCGCGCTGCCAACCGATGTTGCGTCAAGCCGGATCGACGAACTCGCGGATGGTCGCTCGATCTGCGTCACGCGGCAGCCGATGGCCGGCGGTGGCTGGGTCGCTACACACCTCGACGTTACCGAGCAAAGGCGGTCTGAAGCCAGGGTTACTCATATGGCGCAGCACGATGCGCTCACCGACCTTCCGAATCGCGTGCTGCTTCGAGACCGGCTGGAGCAGGCTCTTTCCATCACGCGCAGGGGAGGGCCGCACCTGGCGGTGCTGATGCTCGATCTCGACCGCTTCAAGGAGGTCAACGACACACTCGGGCATCCGACAGGCGACGCTCTGCTCCAGGCCGTCGCCGCGCGCCTGCGTGAATGCGTCAGAGACACGGCTTTGATCGCCCGCTTGGGGGGCGATGAATTCGCTGTCATCGAGCATATGCCGAACCCGGTTGCCGGAGCAGCAGCTCTCGCCGAGAGGATCAAGCGTGCGCTTTCTGAGCCCTTCGATCTCGGCGATCATCAGGTGATTACCGGAACAAGTATCGGGATCGCCGTCGCGCCCACGGACGGGATCAGTTCCGATCAGATTCTCAAGGCGGCCGATCTCGCCCTCTATCGGGCGAAAAACAGCGGACGCGGGACGTTCCATTTCTTCGAGCCCGAACTGGACCAGCGTATGCACGCCCGGAGAAACCTCGAGCGCGATATGCGCAAGGCGCTTGTCAGCGGCGAGTTCGAGCTTCACTATCAGCCGTTCGTCGATCTGAAGAGCGGCGACATCAGCGGCGCGGAGGCGCTTCTGCGCTGGGGCCATCCTCAACGTGGAATGGTCTCGCCGGCCGAGTTTATCCCGCTCGCGGAAGAAACAGGTCTCATCGTGCCGATCGGCGAGTGGGTCCTGAGGACCGCGTGCGCCGAAGCCGCGAAATGGCCCGCCGATCTCAGGATCGCCGTCAATCTGTCGCCCGCTCAATTCCGGAGCAAGGAACTTGTTCCGGTCGTGGTCGGAGCGCTCGCGGCTTCGGGTATTGCGTCGCACAGGCTCGAACTTGAGGTGACCGAGACGGCGATCATGCATGACAGCGAGACCGTGTTCGCGGCCCTTGGTCAACTGCATGAGCTGGGCGTGCGAATTGCTCTCGACGACTTTGGAACGGGCTATTCGTCCCTGAGCTTTCTTCAAAAATTCCAGTTCGACAAAATCAAGATCGATCGCAGTTTCGTCAACGAGCTCCTGGGCGCGAAGGAAGAGTCGCGTTTGATCGCGCGTGCGGTGGTGCGGTTTGCCGTCAGCCTTGGGAAAACGACGACGGCCGAAGGAGTCGAAACGCAGGAGCAGCTGGATATCCTGCGCGAGGAGGCCTGCACCGAGATGCAGGGCTACTATTTCAGCCGGCCAAAGTGCTCTTCCGAAATTGCACGCATGTTGCAGGCAAAGGCCGCACCCGCGGCGCCCAGCGATCGGAATGCCGAAGATCGATTCCAAATTTTGCGGAAGGGCCTGTCAGCAGCGAGCTGAGGCTGGCTTCTTGCGCTATCACCCCCGGCCGACGAACGGCATCTGGGTCGCCATGATGTTGAGGAACAGTGCGTTGGCGTCGAGCGGGCGCGTGGCCATGAAGACGATGGCGTCGGCGACGTTCTGCACATCCATCCGCGGCTCGATCATCTTGTCGCCGCGCGGCTGCAACACGCCGCCAGCCATGCGCTCGGTCATTTCGGTTGCGGCATTGCCGACATCAATCTGGCCACAGGCAATGTTGTAGGCGCGGCCGTCGAGCGCCGTGGCGCGCGTCAAGCCGCTGATCGCATGTTTCGTCGCGGTGTAGGGCGACGAGAACGGACGCGGCGCGTAAGCCGAGATCGATCCGTTGTTGATGATGCGTCCACCCTGCGGTGTCTGGTTCTTCATGATGCGGAACGCGTGCTGGGTGCAGAGGAACGGCGCGGTGAGGTTGGTCGCCACCGTGGTCTGCCACTGTTCAAGGCTGAGGTCTTCCAGCGGCACCGGCGGCGTGCCGACACCGGCATTGTTGAACAGCACATCGAGACGGCCGAACACGTCCATGGTCTTGGCGAACAATGCCGCGATCGACGCCGGATCGGTCATGTCGCTCGGCACGACGAGGCTCTTGCCGAGATCCTTGCCGGCCTTTGCGGTTTCTTCAAGCGCGTCCTTGCGCCGTCCCGCCAGCACCAGCGAGAAGCCGGCCTTCATCAGGGCGAGCGAACAGGCGCGCCCAATTCCAGAACCCGCACCGGTGACGATTGCGACTTTCATTTTCTTCTCCCTTTTTATGCCGCCGTTCGATGAGGCGCGCTTATTTTCAGATTTTAGTCAGGCGGGTGTCAGGTCTTGTTGCCGTAAGGCGGACGCGGAATGCTCTGATGCGCGGCGCGAAGCGCGGCCGACCATCGCGCGCGCAGATCGTGGAAGTACGGTTCGCCCGCTTCGATGCGATAATCCAGCTCGGCATCGCAGACGTCAGGACGCACCGTCAGGATATCGATGGGCATGCCGACCCCGAGATTGGAACGCATGGTCGAATCCATCGACACCAGCGCCACTTTCAGCGCGTCGGAAAGATCGACGTCATAGGAAATCGCGCGGTCGAGCACCGGCTTGCCGTATTTGTGTTCGCCGATCTGCAGGTAGGGCGTGTCGGTGGTGCACTCGATGAAGTTGCCCGCCGTGTAAATCATGAACAGCCGCATCCGCGCGCCCTTGATCTGGCCGCCGAACAGGAATGAGATGTCGAAGTTAATGTCCTCGGCGCGCAGCGCGCTGTCTTCGAGTGCATGGACACTGCGGATGGCGCGTCCGATGCGCTGCGCTGCCTGAAACATCGTCGGCGCGTTCATCAGCGTCTCATGTTCGCCGGTCTCGGGATTTTCCAGCCCCTCGTTAAGGGTGGAGATGACCGACTGGGTGAGGGCGAGATTGCCTGCGGTGGCGATCGCCATGATGCGCTCGCCCGGGTTCTTGAACACGTGCAGTTTGCGGAACGTCGAAATGTTGTCGAGACCCGCATTGGTGCGGGTGTCGGCCATCATCACGAGGCCGTCACGAACCAGAATTCCGCAGCAATAGGTCATCAGCCCAAGTCTCCCGACCGCGCATTTCTACGCGGCGGAGGCGTGGGGGGCAACCGGGAGAAACAAGCCCGGAATTCAACGGAAACTGCAAAAACCCGGCGTCAGGACTGGCTCTGCCGTCCCGCCTGATCGACCCGGACGGCGACTTCGAGGATTTCCTTGCCGCCGCCGTAACGCGTGCCGCGAACCGGCGCGGCGCTGAGGTAATCGAGCCCGACGGCGACCCGGACATGAGCATCGGTCGTCGAGATCGCGTTGGCGGCATCGAACCCGACCCAGCCGAGCTTTTCGACATAGGCTTCCGCCCATGCATGTCCCGCATCCTGTGCGACCATGCCGTCGGAGCGCAGCAGATGCCCCGAGACATAGCGGGCGGGAACGCCGGCGTGGCGCGCGCAGGCAATAAAGATGTGGGCGTAATCCTGACAGACGCCGCGCCTGAGCGCGAAAGCTTCCGCGGCCGACGTGCCGCTGCTGGTCGGATCGGTATCGAACGTCATGTGATCATTGATCTGGAGCAGCAGCGCGTGGAGGAATCCCAGCGTGTCGCCGCCGGCCTCGATCCGCAGGTCGTTGGCGAAGTTCGCCATCGCGGCGTTCGCCTCAGTCAGCGGTGTTGCGCGCAGGAACAGGCTTGGCGGAAACCGTTCGTCGGTACCGCGCAGCACGCCGCCTGTGTCGTGGGTTTCGATCAGGCCTTCGACAGAGATGGTCAGATCCGAGAGCGGGCCGTGGGTCAGCACATGGGTGATGTTGCCGAATGCATCTTCATGCATGTCGAGCCGGGAATCGGTGGAGACGTCGATCTGCCAGTTGGCGACATACTGGCCGTCATGGCTGCCCGGCGTCATGCGCAGAATCTGGATCACGCCGCTGGCGGGCGGCTCATAGCGATAGGTGGTCGTGTGGGCGATTTTCAGGCGCATGGTGTGTCAAACAATTTGAGTTTCGTCATGTCCGGCCTTGTGCCGGGCATCCACGTCTTTTTTATTGCGGCCTTCCGAAGCAAGTCGTGGATGGCCGGGATATAGGCGTTCTTTAGAACGCCGTTCTTCAAACGGCTATGCCCGGCCATGACGACATCAACGGAATCCGGGTCGCATCAGATCAGATACTGTTTCGAGATGGTATCGCCCAGCCGGGCGTTGTCCGCAATGAATTCCTGGATGAATTCATGCAGCCCGCGCTGGAACAAATCGTCCATGTTGCTGTGTTCGAGCCGGTTGCGGACACCACGGGCATGGCGCTGCGCGGCGCCCTGACGGCCATAGGCGACGCCGATCTGGTCAAGATTGCGGACAAGATTGCCGTAACAGCTCGCCAGCGAGCGCGGCAGCGACTCGTTGAGGATCAGCAGGTCCGCGATCAGCCACGGTTTCAGTGTCTCGCGATAGACCCAGTGATACGCGGTGAGCGCCGAGACCGAACGCAGGATCGAGGTCCACTGGTAGTAATCGAGCGGGCCGCCGACATGTTCTTCCTCGGGCAGCAACACATGATACTTCACGTCGAGAATGCGCGCGGTGTTGTCGGCGCGCTCCAGGTGCAGGCCGAGCCGCGAGAACCAGTAGGCATCGTTGCGCAGCATGGTCCGGTAGGCGGAACCGTCGAAGCGCAGCGACGTTTCCTGAACGAAGCGAAGAAACTTTGTCAGGTCCTCGCGCGTCTTCGCGCCCTTGGGCCAGCACGCATGCAATTCGATCCACGCGCTGTTGATGGTGTCCCACATCTCAGAGGTCAGTGCCGTGCGCACCGAGCGGGAGTTGAGCCGCGCATTCTCGATGCAGTTGCGGATCGAGGAGGGATTGTCGAGGGAGAACGACAGGAAGTCGACGACGGTACGCTCGTTGGCCTCGTCGTGAAATTGATAGAACGTGTCCTCGATGCCTGCGGTGAGCAGCGCGGATTCCCATTCGTTGCTCTTGCCGACATAGGCGTCCGGCAGCGCGGTGGCGCGCAAGGTCGCCTCGATGGTGCGCGCGAGATACTCCGCGCGTTCGATGTAGCGGGCGAGCCAGTAGAGACTTTCTGCGGTGCGCGACAGCATGCGATGATCTTACTCTAGGATCCAGGTGTCTTTGGTGCCGCCGCCCTGGCTGGAGTTGACCACGAGCGAACCTTCCTTCAGCGCCACGCGCGTGAGACCGCCGGGCACGATGGTGACGTGATCCTTGCCGGTCAGCACGAACGGCCGCAGATCGACGTGACGCGGCGCGAGGCCTGACGCGGTGCAGGTCGGGCAGGTCGACAGCGCCAGCGTCGGCTGGGCGATGAAGCCTTCCGGCTCCTTCAAAAGCTTGGCGCGGAAGGACTCGATGGCGTCCTTGGTGGCAGCGGGGCCGATCAGCATGCCGTAGCCGCCCGAGCCGTGCACTTCCTTGACGACAAGATCTTTCAGGTTGTCGAGCACGTAGGCCAGATCCTTCGGCTCGCGGCAGCGATGGGTCGGTACGTTCTTCAGGATCGGCTCTTCGCCGAGATAGAATTTCACGATGTCCGGCATGTAGCTGTAGACCGCCTTGTCGTCGGCAATGCCGGTGCCGACGGCGTTGGCCAGAGTCACGTTGCCGGCCACGTAAGCCGACATCAGGCCCGGCACGCCGAGCACCGAGTCGGGACGGAAGGTGAGGGGATCGAGAAAATCGTCATCGACGCGGCGGTAGATGACATCGACGCGCTTCAAGCCCTCGGTGGTGCGCATGAAGACTTCGTCGTTCTTGACGATGAGGTCGCGGCCCTCGACCAGTTCGACGCCAAGCTTGTCCGCCAGAAACGAATGTTCGTAATAGGCCGAATTGTAGATGCCGGGGGTGAGCAGCGCGACGGTCGGCTCGGTCTTCGAGGTCAAGGGGGCGACGGAGCGCAACGCGGCCAGCAGTTCGTCCGGATAGTTCTCGACGGGCGCCACGCGATGGCGTGCGAACAGGTCCGGAAACAGCCGCATCATGATCTCGCGGTTTTCCAGCATGTAGGACACGCCCGACGGCGTGCGCGCATTGTCCTCGAGCACGTAGAAGTTTTCAGCATCGACGCGAACGATGTCGATGCCTGCGATATGGACATAGACGTCGTGCGGCACGTCCTGGCCGTTCATTTCCGGCCGGAAGACGGGGTTCTGGAAGATCAGGTCATCGGGGATGATCTTGGCGCGGAGGATGTCGCGGCCGTGATAGATGTCGCTCAGGAACATGTTGAGCGCCTTGACGCGCTGCTTCAGTCCCTTTTCCAGCTTCGTCCACTCCTTGCCGGACAGGATTCGCGGGATCACGTCGAAGGGAATCAGCCGCTCGGTGGATTCCGCCTCGCCGTAGACGGCGAAGGTGATGCCGATCCGCCGAAACAGCAGTTCTGCCTCCTGACGCCGGTATTCCAGCGCGTCCGGAGGGGTCTCCTTCAACCAGAGGGAGAGTTCTTGATAGGCGGAGCGAAGATCGCCGCTTGGCCCATTCATTTCATCGAAGGCAACTGCCATAAACCGGGACGCTTCTTTCAGACAGCGGCGGTAAGAAACCGCCCTTCAAAGTGATGGTAGCAAGGCTTGGGCCAGCGCGATATGCATTGCCTGCGGGCAATTGGCGCGACCTTGTGTCTAACTGCCTGAAAAACGGGCGGGCGACTGCTCAGTGATGCGGCAAAAGCTTGTGGCTTCAATGCGTTGGGTGCGCCAAGGTTCCCCCGGATAGATTAGGGTGGCGGTTCGCAAGGAGAGTTTGAGATGACTGACATCGTGACCGCCGGAATCCTTGTGATCGGCGACGAAATCCTGTCCGGGCGCACCAAGGACAAGAACATCGGCTTCATCGCCGAGTACCTGACCAATATCGGCATCGATCTGAAGGAAGTGCGCGTCGTCTCGGACGACGAAGGGGCGATCGTCGAGGCGCTGAACGCGCTGCGCGAACGCTATACTTATGTCTTCACGACGGGCGGCATCGGGCCGACCCACGACGACATCACTGCCGACAGCGTGGCGAAGGCGTTCGGGGTCAAGATCGATCATCATCCCGAGGTGGTGGCGCGCTTCACCGAGCGTTTCGGCGCGGACCTGAACGAGGCGCGCTTGCGCATGGCGCGGATTCCCGACGGGGCGGAGCTGATTTCGAGCGCGACCATCCTCGCGCCCGGCTTCAAGATCGGCAATGTTGTCGTGATGGCCGGCGTGCCGTCGATCATGCAGGCGATGATGGACATCGTCTCGCCGAAGCTGAAGTCCGGCGTCCGCATGCTGTCGGAATCGGTGCGGGCCAATGCACGCGAAGGCGACATCGGCGGTCCGCTGCGCGCCATTCAGGAGGCCAATCCCGACACCAGCATCGGCAGCTATCCGTTCATGGATGAGGAGAGCAAGCCGAACACCAATATCGTGGTGCGGTCGCGCGACGCCGAGAAGTTGAAGGTGGCGATGACGGCGGTCGAGGCGATGCTGGCAAACCTGAAGATCGCGCGGTGAGCCGCTGGCTCGGCCACGGAGCAATGCAATGAGCGACGAAACAGCACGAAAGCCGTTTCCGGTGTCGTGGGATCAGTTTCACCGCGACGCGCGGGCGCTGGCGTGGCGGCTCCATGGCGCGGGACCGTTCGAAGCCATGATCGCGGTGACGCGCGGCGGTCTGGTGCCAGCGGCGGTCATCGCGCGCGAACTCGGCATCCGTGTTATCGATACGCTGTGCGTGTCGAGCTACAGCCATACGTCGCAGGTTGGTGAGCCGACCGTGCTAAAGGGAATCTCGGACGCGGTGGCGCGCCTTGGCGGCGGCACGGGGAAGGGGCTGCTCGTGGTCGAGGATCTGGTTGATACCGGCAAGACCGCGCGCATCGTGCGCGATCTGGTGCCGCAGGCGCATATCGCGGCGGTCTACGCCAAGCCGATGGGCAAACCGATGGTCGATACCTTCATCACGGAAGTGTCGCAGGATACGTGGATCTTCTTTCCGTGGGACACCGGACTGTCGTTTCAGCCGCCGATCCGCGACGGCGCGGCGTAGTGCGCCGCAGCAGCCGAACACGGTAGAACCCCGTCAGGCGGCGTCGTATCCTGCGGTCATCGATGATCTGGATGTGAAGGATCAGCACCATGACCGAGAGCATGATCGGAAACAAACCGGCGTTCGACTCCTCCGATATTACCGCGCTGTCACATCTGTATCGCGGCGAACTGTACCGCAGCACGGTCTGGCGGACCCGGCTCGATGCCACGACCAACTGGGCGGTCTTGACGACCGGCATCGCGCTGTCCCTGACGTTCAGCAGCGAGCACGCTTCCCCTCTGCCGCTGGTGCTGGTGGGACTTCTGGTTGCCACCTTTCTTTTCATCGAAGCGCGGCGTTACCGCTTCTTTGATTTCTGGCGCATGCGGGCGCACGTTCTCGAAGTCTATTTCTTCGGACCAATTCTCAGAGGCGAGGGCGTCCAGGTCGAGAATGGCTGGAACGAGATCCTCTACCAGGATTACAAAGCGCCCAACCTCCACATCAGCTACGTTGAAGCGATCGGTCGCCGGCTGCGCAACAATTACTGCTGGATTTTCGGGATCCAGGTCACCGCGTACCTGGGCAAGCTGCTGATCCATCCGGAGCCCGTCGCTTCGCTGCACGAACTTTTTGCGCGGGCAACGATCGGGCCGATTCCAGGCCAGCTCGTCCTGCTTGCCGGACTTGTCTTTCATGCGACATGGATCACCATAGCAACGGTCACGTATCGCAGCCGCAGAGGTGCGGGGCGCAAGCGTCCGGAGCGCCCGGCTGAGGACCGGCTGCTGGATCTGGCGCGGGGATGAGAACGAATAAAAAGAGAGCGAAATGTTTGGATCTTCTTCCGGAGGGACACGGGGTTGTCGTGCCGACCGCGGATCCGGGACGGTGCGGCGTGATAATCACATGAAGCCCGGATTGCGCGGCATATATTGAACCCAGTCGCCGACATTTCGCGTTGCCATCAGAACCATGGGCAGCTTGATGCGCATCCCGCCTTCGGTGGCGATCTTCAGACATTCGTCGGCGGTACCGGGAACGAATGCCGATACTTGCGATGTGCCGCCTTGGACCGCGAGATTCAGCGCGGCTCTGAAGGCGCCGCCAAGGCTTTCAGGCTTTGTGACTGCGAGGGGGCCGACATGACCGCTCGTGCTGACGTAAGCATAGCCGACACACTTGGCTCCATCGTGAAGGGTCACGCCTCGCGTTGCGCTGTCGTTCATCAGAAATCGATGATGCTTTTCGCGCGAGACGCCGAGAGCGGCGATGTCGATCTCCGCAAGCGCCTGCATCTTGGCGGCCGTCGGCTCCAGCGGAACGCAGCTTGGCTGTTCGCCGTGCAGCCGGTCCACCAAGCGATCCCGTGCGATCGACACGGTGTAGATGGGAAATCGCGGGAGCAGGCCGTGCCGGATATAGAGACCCTGCGAAACCGTGTTGAAGCTGAAAGTGATCAATGCCCTGCGCGTCGCGCCCGCGGCCTGTGCGTGCGCGAAAGTGCGTCTTATCAGCTCGTCACCGATTCCTGCGCCCTGGCGATCAGGCGATACAAACAATTGGGCGAGAAACCACAGATCGCCACAGACCCAGCTCCAGGCAAAGCCGACGATTTCATTGTTGTCTTCGGCGACCCAGAGGCCGGCGGGATCGTCCTGCAGCGAGAACATTTGAAAGTGAGGCGGGTACGTGCTGGCAATCGCCCCAAATCCATGTCGTTCGGTCAGATCGTTGATACTGCCGACGACCAGCGCATCGGTTCGCTCCAGATCTTGCGCTTGGGCGGGCCGGTATACGATTGTCATGAGACCACCTCGCTGAAGGAAGCCTTGGAAATTCCGAGAGTAGGTAATTTTGCTGCGTTAGAAAATCCGATTCTTGAGGCTTTCCTGCGGATTTCGGTAGCCTATAAAGTTAACCCAACGTCTGCCGTGCCAGCTTCGCGCCCGCGCCGAGCGCGCGCAGCTTGGCTTCCGCGATGTCGCGGCGCATCGGCGCCATGCCGCAGTTCGTCGTCGCGACGATGTTTTCCTTCGGCACGAACTTCATCACTGCCTCGATGGTCTTCACGACATCTTCCGGCGTCTCGATCACGTCGCTAGCGACATCGATCACGCCGGCCTGCACGATCTTGCCCTTGAGCAGGCCGAGAAGCTCCAGCGGCACATGGGAGTTGCGGCACTCGATGGCGACCTGCTGAATCGGGCTTGCATCGATGGCGGGGAAAATCTGCTCGTATTGCCGCCACTCGGCGCCGAGCGATTCCTTCCAGTCGGTGTTGGCCTTGATACCGTAGCCGTAGCAGATGTGAACCGCCGTAGCGCAGGTGAGGCCTTGCGCGGCGCGCGTCAGCGCCTCGATGCCCCAGTCGTTGACCTCGTCCATGAAGACGTTGAAGGCGGGTTCATCGAACTGGATCATGTCCACGCCGTCGGCCTGCAGCGCCTTGGCTTCCGCATTCAGCAGATCGGCGAAGGCGAATGCCGTCTTCACGCGGTCGCCGTAGTAGTTATCGGAGAGGGTATCGATGATCGTCATCGGGCCGGGCAGGGTGAATTTCAGTTTGCGTTTGGTATGCGCCCGCGCGGCGCGTGCCTCATCCGCATGAACGCGGCCCTTCAGCTGCAGCGGCGCGACCACCTGCGGCACCATCGCTTTATAACGATCCTTACGGATTCCCATTTCGACCTTGTGGGCGAAATCGATGCCTTCGACGCGCTCAAGAAAGCCGTGCACGAAATGCTGCCGCGCCTGTTCACCCTCGGTGACGATATCGACGCCTGCATCTTCCTGGATTTTCACCCAGAGCAGGGTGGCGTCGCGCTTGGCGTTGACCAGTTCCGCGCCCTGAAGTTTCCACGGCGCCCACAGTTTGTTGGGCTCGGCCAGCCATTCGGGCTTCGGCAATGAGCCGGCGATGGTCGTTTGAAACAGCATGGGCGTGCGTCCCGTTATGATTATTGGTTGACGCTTATCTGCCATGCCGGGGCCATGGCATACAAGCTGTTCGCGCTTGCGGGATGGAATGTGATCCGGGCAGCCGCTAGGATTGCGTGCGGCCGTTCGGCCTCGCTTATCCAGACACGGACCATGGCATGATTGAACTGTATTACGCGCCGACACCCAACGGGTGGAAAATCTCGATCATGCTGGAAGAACTGGGGCTGCCTTACACGGTGTTCCCGGTGAACATCCGCACCGGCGACCAGTTCAAGCCCGAGTTTCTTGAGATCAGCCCGAACAACCGCATTCCCGCGATCATCGACCGTGCGCCCGCGGATGGCGGCGAGCCGATCCCGATGTTCGAGACCGGCGCGATCCTCATTTATCTGGCCGAGAAGACAGGGCGCTTTCTGCCGAAAGACGTGCGCGGCCGTTTCAAGGTCATCCAGTGGTTGATGTGGCAGATGGGCGGGCTCGGCCCGATGCTCGGTCAGCACGGGCATTTCGCGCTCTATGCGGCTGAGAAGATTCCCTACGCGATCGAGCGCTACCGCGACGAAGCTGCGCGGCTCTATGCCGTGCTCAACCGGCAGCTCGGCAAGACCGGCGCTTATGTCGCGGGCAGCGACTACACCATCGCCGACATTGCATGCTTTCCCTGGACGATGACGCACAAGGCGCAAGGGTTTACGCTGGACGACTATCCGAACATCAAGCGCTGGTACGCGGACGTGCGCGCGCGGCCGAACGTGCAGAAGGGCCTTGCCGTGGGCAAGTTCGACAAGACCCCGATGGACGACGAAGCGCGCAAGAACATGTTCGGCAAAGCTGCCCAGCAGGCACAATAAGTAAAACAAGGAAACGCCATCATGATCGAGTTCTTCTTTGATTGCTCCAGCCCATGGACGTATCTGGCGTTCACCAATATCCAGCCAATGGCGAAGGAACTTGGCGCGCCGATCACGTGGCGGCCGATGCTGGTCGGCGGGATCTTCAACACCGTCAACAAGGCGATGTATGAGACTCGCGCAAACCCCGTGCCGGCCAAGCAGGCCTACACGGCAAAGGACATGCAGGATTGGACGCGTCTGGCGGGCATCAAGATCACGATGCCGCCGACGGTATTTCCGGTGAACGCGGTCAAGTCGATGCGCGGCTGCGTCTGGGTGCAGAAGCAGCATCCCGACAAGCTGGTGCCGTTCGCAACCGCGGTGTTCGAGTCGTATTGGGGCGACGACCAGGACATTTCCAAGGACGAGGTGCTTGCGAAAATCTGCGAGCGTGTGGGAATCGATCCGCAGGCGTTCTTCGCAGGCATTGGCGATCAGACGGTGAAGGATCAGCTCAAGGCTAACACCGACGAGGCGATCGCCCGCGGCGCGTTCGGCTCGCCGACGATCTATCTCGACAAGACCGACATGTATTTCGGCAACGACCGCCTGCCGCTGATCCACGCAAAGTTGCTTGAGAAGAAGGCGATGGCGTAATTACAATGCCGCGCGCCGTCGTCTGCCGCGAACTCGGGCCGCCTGAATCCCTGAAGCTAGAAGACGTCCCGCGCGCTGCGCTTGCGCCGGGGCAGGTGCGTGTTGCGATCCATGCAGCAGGCCTGAACTTCCCGGATATCCTGATGGCGGCTGGTGAATACCAGTTAAAGCCGCCGCTGCCGTTCACGCCGGGCATGGAGGCGGCAGGCGAGGTGATCGAGACCGCAAACGTCGATGACATGAACGTCGGCGACAGGGTGATCGTGAAGGCGCGGTTCGGTTGTTATGCCGATGAGATCGTCGTCACGCCGGACCAGCTTGTGCCGCTTCCGGCCACGTTCGATTATGCGCAGGGCGCGACGTTTCTCGCCGGGCACGGCACCGCCTATCATGCGCTGCACGATCGCGCGCAGCTCAAACCGGGTGAAACGCTGCTCGTGCATGGTGCGGGCGGCGGCGTTGGCCTCGCGGCCGTCGAACTCGGCAAGGTGTTCGGCGCAACTGTCATTGCATGTGCATCAAGCGAAGAGAAGCTTGCGGTCGCCAAGCAGCGCGGCGCGGATCATGCCGTCCTTTATGGGCGCGAGCCGTTCAAGGATGCAGTGAAGCGCATTACCGACGGGCGCGGCGTCGACGTGGTGTTCGATCCGGTGGGCGGCGAAATCTTCGAGGAGAGCCTTCGCTGCATCGCGTGGGGCGCGCGGCTGCTGGTGATCGGATTCACCGGCGGCGTTGGCGTGGCGAAAACCAATCTGGTGTTGATCAAGGGCGCGAGCGTGCTGGGCGTACGGGCAGGCGAGACGGTACGCATGAACCCGGCGCTGGGTGTCGCACGCCTTGAGGCTCTGACGCGCCTAGCCAACGAACGGCGCATCAGCCCCAACATCTCGCACCGCCTGCCGCTGGAGGATTATGCGGCGGCGATGCGGTTGCTGATGGACCGCCGCGCCATCGGGCGCGTGGTGCTTGTGACGCGGTAAGTTATTTATACTCCCGCTCTTTCCACCACGGGAAATACGACGGCATGTCCTTCGACACCGTCTGCTTGAAATTCGCAGGCCGTTTTTCGAGGAACGACATCACGCCCTCGCGCACGTCGGCAGACTGGCCGCGCGAATAGATGCCGCGGCTGTCGACCTTGTGGGCCTCCATCGGATCGTCCGCGCCCAGCATGCGCCACATCTGCTGGCGGATCAGCGCGATCGACACCGGCGCGGTGTTCTCCACGATCTCGCGCGCCATCGCCCGCGCGGTGGTCATCAACTCGTCGGCGGGCAGCACCTTGCTGACGAGACGGCCGGCGAGGGCTTCCTGCGCCGGGAAGACGCGGCCTGAGTAACACCATTCCAGCGCCTGCGAGATGCCGACGATGCGCGGCAAAAACCAGCTCGATGCGGCTTCCGGCACGATGCCGCGCCGCGCGAACACGAAGCCGAACCGCGCATCCACCGAGGCGAGGCGAATGTCCATCGCCAACTGCATGGTGACGCCGATGCCGACGGCGGCACCGTTGACCGCGCCAATCACGGGCTTCAGCGATTTGAAGATGCGCAGCGTCACGCGGCCGCCGCCGTCGCGCACCGCATCGTCGCTCCATTCGACTTCACCGTTCGGGCGCAATGGTGCGGTCTTGCGGTCCGGCCGTGCGGCGCGATCGAATGTCGCACCGCCTTCCGAGAGGTCCGCACCCGCGCAGAACGCTCGTCCCGCGCCAGTGACGATGATGGCGCGGACATTATCGTCGGCGTCAGCCGCATCGAACGCCGCGATCAGCTCGTTCATCATGACATGCGTGAACGCGTTCATTTTATCCGGACGGTTCAGCGTGATGGTGAGGATGTGATCCTCGACTTCATACTTGATCTGTTCGTAGGCCATCGGCGCTTTCTCTCCCGCTGGTTTTCTTTTGTTAATGTCGTTTTGAACCGTCATCCTACCGCGCCAGTGGAAGTGCTGGCAATTTGCGCATGCGGGATGCAACTATGCGATGGACGTTTTAAACGGGCAGGCCTAGCCTTGAACCCGATCGGGATGGAGACCGGAATGCGCGCGGTTCTTGAACATTGCGTCGGAGGACAGGAGACATCTCTTGCCGCTGATACGCTGTTGATCCGGGAAGGCGAGACTACCGGCCGCCTCTATGTTCTGCTCAATGGCCGGCTTGATGTTCTTAAAGGAGAGACCGTCGTCGCCACGGTGACCCAGCCCGGCGCCATTCTCGGCGAAATGTCCGTGCTGCTGGGCCAGCCTCATACCGCGACGGTGCGCGCCACGATAGAATCGAAGGTCTATCAGTTTGATGACGCCGCGGCGTTCCTGAAGGCGCAGCCCGCGGTCGCCATTCTCGTCGCCCAGCTTCTCGCTCATCGGCTGAATGCGGCGACGACATACCTTGCCGACATCAAGCGCCAGTATGCCGACCACGGCAACCATCTGGCGATGGTTGGTGAGGTCCTGGAAAGCCTCGTCAACCTGTCTCCGAGCGCTGTGTCGCCGGGATCGGACCGCCAGCCTGAGCGGCTGCCTGACTCACGGCTATAAGCCAGTCCGGAAACGCTTCGAGATCGTCCGCGGGCCGTAGCAGCGGCCGGCCGAGATCGATCGACTGTTCGCCTGCCGCCGAAAACCAGTAAGCTCTTTCATTTTCCAGATCGAGCATGATGTGCGCCGGCGGCCGCCCGAACTGCTGGCCGACATTGAAGACCCATGTCTTGCCGAGCCGGTCGAACCATGAGCCGTCCTTGACGAACGGCGACTGGTGAACATGGCCGGATAGAACAATGTCGGGCCTATAGCTCTCGATCCACTGCACCAGTTCGGCGTCGCCGAAAGTGCGTGTGCCACCCCAGCTTGTCGGCGAATTCGCCGCAGGCGCATGATGGACCCATATCCATCGGTCGCCGTGCAGCTCAGTGGAGGCGCTCGCAAGCTGTCTGCCGATCTGCTCCTTCATGCGCGGCCCGTCCCACCACGGGCAGATCGTGAAGAAGGTATCGCCGATGGTCAGGCTCTCGCCGTCATGGGCAATGCCGAGGCTGCCGAGGTCGTCAATCCAGCGCGAGATTTTCTCGCCGGCTTCGTCGCGCTCGTCGAGGTCATGATTGCCTGAGCACAGAATCACCCGCGTCAGTTCAGCCAGCCGGGCGAGATATTTCCGCACGACGACGATCTGCGCACGGAAATCGACGGCCGATCCGATGTCCAGTGCATCGCCGGCGATGATCAGCACGTCGAAATGCGGCGCTGTGGTGAGCAGCCAGTCAAATTGCGGCAGGGAGTAATGCAGGTCGGCGACCACAAGACAGCGCATGGCGATCACAATCCCCGATCCGAAAAATTCTCTAAATAAATTTTCGATGCGATCCGCCCGGCAAATCCTTTGTACAGACAAATTCATGCCGGGCAAATGAAGGACGATGGAATCCAGCCAGTCTTTTCGCCGCAGGAATTAAAGTTTGGCCTGCGGTGCTTATGTTTTTTGCATTCCCCTTGAGAGGAGGTGCCGCGATTTTCAGGCGGCGGAGAGATCGGCGCGGCGCGGTCTGCGACCTGATTGGCGGGACAACAGGGCGAAAGTCCTTGCGAGAAGTTAAGCCGCGCGGTGGATATTCGCTCACGACCGGCTTTCGGCCTTGCCCCGCGCGATGCTACAACCCGCCCGCGCGGACGTGGCGGAATTGGTAGACGCAAGGGACTTAAAATCCCTCGATGGCAACGTCGTGCGGGTTCGATTCCCGCCGTCCGCACCAGAAGGACAGCGTGTCCCGCATCGACCTGGCGCGGAGACTTTCGCGGATTCAAATTTTTCTTTCCAAGATCCAAGAACAGGTCCGCGCCGAGAGGCGCGGACTGCATCGTGTGTCGTGATCGTCAGACGATCGCTTTGCTCAGCTTCGGTCAGGGCGTCCTCCTGCCGGGCGGCCTCCCGATGGGCGTCCGCCTCCCGGCCTGTTCACTCCGGGCCGATTTCCGCCGGGCCGGTTCACGCCCGGTCGAGGGCCGCCGGGCCGGTTCACGCCGGGTCGAGGGCCACCGGGCCGGTGCACGCCTGGCCGAGGGCCACCGGGCCTGTGAATGACCGGAGGACGAGCAGGTCTGCGCCAGCCATGCCATCCGACAGGTCCGCCCCAGCCAGATCCTCTGCGCCAGTGATAGCCACACCAATACCAGCCGGGACCATGCCAGCCGTCCCAGTACCAACAGTAACGCCGGCCCCTCCACATGAACTGAACGTCTTCAATGGGAGGCTTGATGTCGATAGCTCTTTGCAGGCCGTTAGGTTTGCCAACCAAGGCTGCTTGCGCTGGACTGCCGATCATAGAACTCGCGGCAGCGATGGTGGCCGCGGCTGCCAATATACGGAATGATTTCCACAATTGAGCCTCCTGTTCATGTGACGTTGTAACAAGACGAACATTTCAAGCTTCTCGTGCACGACGAGTGCTTTCAAGCTTTCCACGGCGGCTTAAAGTTGAGTTAAACGCGTCGTGAGTAAAGCTCGCGTTCACAACGCCTGACTGATCGTTCCGTTCATTTTCATGCCTTCCGCTAGCTCATTGGCATGTTCGGCGTGATTATCCGGATTGATTTGAATGACACCGGTGCGACGTGCGCTTTCGCATGTGCGGGATCCCCTCGGGTCAAAAAGCGGTGTAGAAGGCAGATACGTCGGCAGGGCGAAAGTATAGATTTTTCAGTTTTTTTGACTCGCTAGTGGTTTGCTGTCCGCACCAATACAAGTGGCTAGCGCCCGAAGAAGTGATGTTGTCAGGATAAGAACGTGTTTTTCAGAACTGTCGGATGCGCTGCATTACTTGCCCCAAGTCTATTTATCTCAAATGTCTGTTTTGCTGAAAGTGAATCAGCCTGGCCAGCCGCACTCATCTGCCAGGCGAGTGTCCAATCCTATTTTTACCTGAAACAGCCACCGCGCCAGATTGATGAAAGCTTTGGCTGGCTGATCTTTAGAAGCGCGTTGGGAGGAGTCTATGATTGTCAGGTCCGTGGCAATTTCATTGCGTTGAAATGGAAGAGCCATAATGGGACCATGACCAGTAACAACACTCAATTCGATGCGAGTGGATCTGTGCTGATTGTGCGCCCGAGTGGTGTTGGTCAGTGGCGATTTCGCCGCATTGCCGATGGATATGGTTTGTTAAACGAAGGCAAGCCTCGTTAAAATGCGGACACCAAGGGAATCTCCCTGAATCTCATCTGATCTTCCGATCGAAGGACCAAACAATGGACAAGAAAGCCCTGCGCGAGGAGACCGAGCGCCTCGTTCGCGAAGCAATGGAGCGCAAGGTCCTTGTCGTCAAGCAGGGCAACACGCGCATCGAGGCGACGTGCGGGAAATGCGGCAAGGCCCATCGCGTCTCTGCGGAGAAGGGCGTCACACGCGTTGCTTTTGTCTGCAAGGAGTGCGGTCACAAGCAAGAGACGCTGTGAGCCGTCGGCGGATCTTGTCGTCTACGTTGCCGATGGTTCCTGGCGAACGGCCGGCATCAGGCCGAGGCGCTCCCTGAGCTGCGGCAGGTACGCTGCGATTTTCTTGCCGAGCCGTTGCGTCGGCAGTTCCACAAGAACATGAACAATCCACGCGAAGCCGGTCGCGATGAGCAACGCGGCGAAGGTGGCGAGTGTGCTGTCAACCGATAATGACTGGATCAATATCGTCATCACCGCATAGCCGATGAATGAATGAACGACGTAGAACGGATAGCTGATGTTGGCGAAGAACGTGGTGATCCGCGAAACCTTGAAATGATGTGTGCTCAGCATGCTGGCGACGAAGATGACCAGCGCTGCTCCGCAGTTCGTGCTCCAATGGTACAGATGTCCCGCCGGCAAGATGCTGCTTGCGCCAATCATCAGCGCAAGCACAGTGGTTGTAGTTGAGAGCGGTCCCAGCTTTCCGCGAAATCGGAAGTTCAAGGCTGTGCCCACGAACATGAACATGAGGTATGGCGACACCGCATACAGCGAGGGCGACAGGAACTGATTAAGGGCCAAGAGCCAGATGATCGCCGGGACCGCGAAACACATCACGCTCGCGCGGCCCAGAAGCGGGCCGATCAAGAAAGCGAGGGCATAGAACTTGATCTCGACTTCCAGAGTCCAGACAACGGGATCGACCGCAAACTCTCCGAAGAAATATCGCAATCCCAGAATCGATTGCGACAGAGCAGTGCCCAGGCTGA
The DNA here is from genome assembly GCA_051653085.1 of Afipia sp. Taxonomy (GTDB): domain Bacteria; phylum Pseudomonadota; class Alphaproteobacteria; order Rhizobiales; family Xanthobacteraceae; genus Afipia. The sequence continues at coordinate 23,860 of JBOFVL010000011.1, forward strand.
ACGGGAGCGACGTCCCGAAATAACGGTTGGCAAGATACAGGACGAACACGGAGGAGAGGAAGCCAACAGCATATGTCGGCCAGATCCTCAATATCCGGGCCAGCGCATATTGCAGCCGCGATTGCCGCTCGAATGAAAACGGAATCACGAAACCGCTGATCAGAAAGAAGATCGCCACGCCCAGTGGGCCGAGATCAATCGGCGCGGGCAATGTGAAGAGGTAAGTGATGCCCGGCGGGGCGAGACGATCCGGAAGAACCGGCAGGCCCGTCAGGGTTGAGACATCCGAACGGAAGAACCAGAACATGCCGAGGTAGTGCGAGATAACGACAATGAAAGCTGCGACCCCTCGCAGCATGTTCGCGAACTGAACTTTTTGCTGGTTCACGTGATGCGTCCGGACGTTTTGGCGGATGCCCAGCGCGCTGGGCTTATCGGCGAATGCGCCGTTAAGCTTCTGTTAAAAGTCTTTCCCGACCCTTAATGCGGGTTCGGGAATTCCGTCATTGGAGGAAGATTTGTGGCCGACATCGCCCTGACGTGGCAATGTCCGGATGCGACTCTTGGGGTAGGCGCCACCACAAATTCAACATGAAGACCCGCAACACGACGTCCATGACATGCAATCGCATACCTGATCGCCGGGACATCCATCGACCAGCACGGAATTCCGCGTCACGCAGGCTGTTCCTGGCGGCCGCGCGCCTTGCCGTGATCGGCGCTCTTGCCGCTGGCCTCGGCGCGTGTGCATCGGGACCATCCTCCAGCATGTTCGTCGATCCTGCGAAGTATGATCTCTACAACTGCGAGCAACTCGCCACGGCGCGCAAGGTCAGCAACGATCGCGTGGTTGAACTCGAACGGCTGATGGCAAAGGCGGAGTCCGGGGCAGGGGGTACGCTGGTGTCAGGTCTAGCCTACCAGACGGACTTTTTGGCCGAGCGCGCCCGCCGCGATCAGATCGACGAGAAGATCGCCAGCAACAATTGCAGCACCATGGCCCCTGCGGCTCCGGCGCCGGCCGCGCCGCCCACGAAGCGGCGGCGTGGATAGAAGCGCAGCGGATCACGCCCGCCAGTCGTAGATCCAGTCCTGTTGCGACAGAAGCCGCGATCCGCCCAGCAGCCTGACAACCTGATCGCGCGCGAAACCGACCGGGCCGCCGAGATGATAGGTCTGGCCGTTCTTGCGCGCGGTGCGCTGCACGCGTGAAACGCGCTGCGCGCGCAGTGCGGCGTATTGTGCGAACGCCGCTGTCGGATTCGTCGGCGAACTCTCAAGGCATTTCGCGATCACGGCGGCGTCTTCGATCGCCATGCCCGCGCCTTGCGCCGCGAACGGCAGCATGGCGTGTGACGCGTCGCCCAAAAGCGCAATCGCGCCCTTGTTCCACACGCCGCCGTCGCGCATGGCGAACAGCGCCCATTTCCGCCAGCTATCGACCGCGCCGATCATCATGCGCGCGGCGATCGGCCATCGCGGGGCTGAAAAGTGATTGGCGATCTCGACCACATCGCCAGGCTCGCTCCAGCCCGGCCTGTTCCATTCGCCCGAGACAATCGCCACCACGTTGATGCGCTTTCCGCCGGACATCGGGTAGGCGACGAGATGCGCGTTCGTTCCCATCCAGAGTTGCACGCGCTGCGCATTGAATCCGCGCGGCAGTTGCGTGGCGTCGACGGTGCCGCGCCAGGCGATGCTGCCGGTGAATTGCGGCTGCGCTTCGGGGAAAATCTGATGCCGCACGCTGGACCAGACGCCGTCAGCGCCGATTAGCGCCAGCACCGGCTCCTGCTGCCGGGTTGTTCCGCGGCGCTGAACGACGGTGACGCCCTTCGGGTAGACCGCGACATCCTCGAATTGCGCGCCGAGCCGCAAGTCGATGTCGGGATGATCTTTCACGCGCGCAACGAGCGCGGCCTGAAGGTCCGCCCGGCGAACGATCCAGTAGGGCGCGCCATAGCGGAAGGTGGCGGCTTCGCCCAGCGGGATGCGGCCGATTTCCTTGCCGGTGCGCGCCGTCATGATGCTGATCGATTCCGGCGCGATCACATGCGGCGCGAGCAGCGGCTGGAGACCGAGCTCGATCAGGATGCGGCTGGCATTGGGTGACAGTTGCAGCCCTGCGCCGGCTTCTTCGAGGCGTTCGGCGCGTTCCAGAACAATGATGCGAAAACCGCGCGCGGCGAGCGCGAGCGAAGCCGTCAGTCCACCGATGCCCGCACCAGCGACAACGATGGTGCGCGAATCTGCCACAGCCTTCTTAGGCGACCTTGTCCTTCACGACGCATTCCGGCGGCCGGGACTCGCCAGCCTTGAGGTCGGCGGCGTAGCGGTACAGCGTCGAGCAGTAGGGGCAGATGATCTCGTTGTCGTCGCCGAGGTCGAGGAACACGTGCGGATGATCGAACGGGGGATTGGCACCCACGCACATGAACTCCCGCGAGCCGATTTCGATGATGGCCACGCCCGCATCGTTATGAAAGTGAGGGACGACGTGATCCGCCATAGCAATCTTACCCCAATCCTGGTCTTGTGCGTCTTTACCCATACCCCAGCAAGCACAGCGACGACGCAGCCGCTGCCTTGCAGCATACCGAGCGATACAACTTATTCCTAGATTGCGGCGCCGGATTCGTCCAATTCGCCGCATGAGCCAGCGTGTGGATTCGACACAATCTTGCCGTCTTGGGAAAGCCCTTCTTTCGTTGGGGAGGTTGTGTCGGAAAAACGGCACACCATGTCATCCGCCAGTCACCGGCCCGATGGACCCGTAGGCCGCTGAAAGGGTTACCGATACGCAATGAAGGCATCCTGGCGCATTGGTCTGGCCGTCGCGGCCACAACGGCTTCGGCGGCAGCGTTCGCCGTGTTGTGGCCGCATGCGCGCGACGCCGGGGTGCTGTTGCTGGCTCAGGACGATCCGGCGCAATTGTCTGACCTTCAGATCGGTTCTGCCCTGCGAAATAACGACGCGGCCATCGGGCAGGGCGTCGCGCAGGCACTCGATGCCAACGACGTGGATCTCGCGAAAAGTTTCACCGATCTCGCCAGGGACAGGAACATCCCGGTGCCGTCCGACGTGGCCGAGCGGGTAGATGCGGCGGTCGCGGATGAGAACTCGACTGCAAGCTTGGCGAAGCGTTTCGCCACCGGCCTTGTGACCGGCGAGGCAGACGACGTGGCCAGTCTTTCGGGTACGGTCACAGGCGATCTGTTTGTGTTCGGCGACATCCGCGATGTGGTGCGCGAAGGCAAGCGTCTCGCCATGGGTGAGAATGCGGACCAGTTGGTGTTGGGACTGGCGAGCCTCGGTCTGGCGGTGACGGCGGCGACTTATGTCTCGGTCGGCGGTGCTGTGCCGGTGCGGGCCGGACTCTCAATGGTGAAGGACGCACGCAAGGTCGGCCGGCTCGGCGCGGGCCTGACCGAATGGGCGGGACGCTCGGCGCGCGGCGCGGTCGATGCACCGATGCTGCAGCAGGCGGTTGCGACTGCATCGATCGCGCGTCCGGGCCAAACCATCAGCGCGATGAAGGCAGCATTCAAGGCGGAGAAGGCCGGTGCCCTCGTGCGGCTTGCCAAGGATGTCGGCCGCGTCGGTGAGAAGGCGGGCACCAAGGGCGCGCTCGACGTGCTGCGCATCGCGGATGGACCGAAGGATGTCGCGCGCGCGGCACGGCTCGCGGAATCGAAAGGCAGCCAGACCCGCGCCATCGTGAAAATTCTCGGGCGCGGCGCGCTGCTGCTGACCGCCGGTGCATTCAATCTTGCATGGTGGGTGTTTGCCGCATTGCTGGCCATGTTCGGTTTCATCATCTCCATCAAAGCGACCACGGAGCGACTAACCCTGTCCTGGATCCAGCGCAGCAAACTCAAGCGGGCGCGGCGCGATCTCGCCGCGGCGCAGGCCGCGCAGGCGATTTGATGCGTCTGGTCAGGCGCGTTGCGTCCAGATAAACTGTGCCTCTCACATCACGACCGCTTCGGTCATCTTCTTCTCCCCAAATAATGGACCCTGCGATGCCGAGTTTTCACAACGGCTCCGTTGAAATTGCCTATCTCGACGAAGGCGAGGGCGATCCGATCATTCTTGTGCACGGCTTTGCGTCCACCAAGAATGTGAACTGGGTCTACCCCGCGTGGACCTCGACGCTGACCAAGGCGGGCCGGCGCGTGATCGCGCTCGACAATCGCGGTCATGGCGACTCTGCGAAGCTTTACGATCCTGAAGAATATCACATCGGCATCATGGCGGGCGACGTGCGTGCGCTGATGGATCATCTCGGCATCGCGCGCGCCGACATGATGGGTTACTCGATGGGCGGGCGCATCACGGCGTATCTCGGACAGCGCGATCCGCAGCGTCTGCGCTGCGCCATTCTCGGCGGTATCGGCATGGGCCTGATCGAAGGCGGAGGTCCGGGAGAGAACGTGGCGTCGGCGCTGGAAGCGGCTTCGCTCGACGACGTCACCGACCCCGTCGGCCGCACGTTTCGAGCGTTTGCAGATCAGACCCGCTCGGATCGCAGGGCGCTGGCGGCCTGTCTGCGCGGCTCCCGCAGGCTGATGACACGCGAGGAGGCGGCCGCAATTTCGGTTCCGACGCTGATTGCGGTGGGGACGACCGACGACATCGCAGGATCGTCGCACCGGCTTGCGAAAGTCATTCCGGGGTCGCAAGTGCTTGATATTCCAAACCGCGACCACATGCGCGCGGTGGGCGACAAGGTCTATAAGGACGGTGTGCTGGACTTCCTTGCCAAGCGGTCCTGACAAGCGACCTGAGATGACGCGTAGATAATTATTCTACGACATCGGGAGATAATTATTCCGATGTCAACCTTGGTGGCCGTTGCAGCCTTCCTTCGCCCCATTATGTGGTAATATCTCCTCAACTCATCAGCCGGACCCTTAAACATGGCCAAGCATCACCTCGATCCGAAGGCGGCCCTTGCGACCGTCGATCCTGTCTGGACCCGCATCCGGGACGAGGCCGAGGAAATCGTGAAGCGCGAGCCGGAACTGGCGACCTTCATCTATTCCACTGTGCTGCATCACGACCGGCTTGAGGACGCGGTGGTGCATCGCATCGCCGAGCGGCTCGATCACTCCGCGCTGTCCGGCGACCTGATCCGCCAGGCTTATCTCGACGCGATCCGCGGCGAGCCTGATTTCGGCAACGCGTTCCGCGCCGATCTCGTCGCCGTGTTCGACCGCGATCCCGCGACCTCGCGCTTCATCGATCCGTTGCTTTACTTCAAGGGCTTCCACGCCATTCAGGCGCATCGCCTTGCACACTGGCTCTACAACAACGGCCGCAAGGATTTCGCCTATTACATCCAGAGCCGCTCGTCGGCGGAATTCCAGACCGACATCAATCCCAATGCGAAAATCGGACGCGGTATTTTTCTCGATCATGCCACCGGTCTTGTGGTCGGTGAGACCGCGGTGATCGAAGACAACGTTTCCATTCTTCACGGCGTAACGCTCGGCGGCACCGGCAAAGAGAACGAGGATCGTCATCCGAAAATCCGTCATGGCGTCATGATCGGCGCCGGCGCAAAAATTCTCGGCAACATCGAAGTCGGACATTGCGCGCGCATCGCGGCCGGTTCGGTGGTGGTGAAGCCTGTGCCGAACAACGTCACGGTTGCGGGCGTGCCTGCGAAGATCGTGGGCGAGGCCGGCTGCGCCGAGCCGTCGCGCACCATGAACCAGATGCTCAACGCCATCGGCATTTGATGCGATCTGTTTGCGATTTATCGCGATGCAGGCACCTAGTGTCCTGAATCCGAAGTTCGCCATACTTTACAGCGTGCACCGTGCGAACTTCGGATTCAAAAGGACACTAGAAAATAATAATTCTAGTGTGGTTTGGGTTCGCAAGTCCGCAGATGGCCGTGCTGAGAAAATGTGCGGACTTGCGAACCACCACACTAGCGGTCTGCGCCGTATCGCATTAAAGCTACCGCAAACATCATTCAGTTGGAGAACGCCCGTGGACGTTACGGAAGTCAGGAAGCTCGACGCCTATCTCAAGCGGCTGTTCGGCAATCAGAAGATCCGCGTTGTGCCGCGTCCGAAGAAGGATGACTCGGCCGAGGTCTATATCGGCGAGGAATTCATCGGCGTGCTGTTCGTCGATGACGAGGACGATGACCGGTCCTACCAGTTCCAGATGGCGATCCTCGAGACCGACATCGAGGAAGAAGTCTGAGCCTGTCTCAAACCGCCTTCGGTCTATTTGGAGCAAAGATCGTCATGCCCGGCCTTGTGCCGGGCATCAACGTTTTTGGGTGGCTGCAGCAAGGCGTGGATGGCCGGGATAAGCCCGGCCATGACGAGTTGGATTTGCTTAGCCCCGCTGCTTGCGCATCTGGCTGATGATCTGATCCATCGCGTTGGCGACATCGCGCCACTGGGCGAGCCACGCGCGCGGAAATCTGAACGTCAAATCCGCACCCTCGATCCGGCGCTCGGCGAGACACATGCCGGGCGTTTTTGCATCGCGCGTGCAGCGCGCGATGATTTGCGGAGACGAGGCGTAGACCAGATCCTCGCTGGCGTAGGGCGTGTTGTCGCGGAACGGGCGGATGCTCAAGCCGTCCTTCAGGCTTCCCGCAGTCTGATCGAGGTAGCGCGGATAGATTGTCCGCGTCCGCTCGTCCGGCGACAGAGCGTCGTGATGAGCCGCGATCGACAGGAAGATGCGATCAATCTCGGGAAGGTTATCCTCGACATTTTCCGCGGTGAGGGCGCGCGGAGCTTCTGGCGCCTCAAGCGACGGATAGACGAAGTTGAGATCGACGCGCTCCTGCGGCCCGGTCCGCTTCTGCAATTTTACCCGAACCGCCTTGGTCGGCACATTGAACAGCGTATTCCCGATGCTGATCGGCAGACGCGACGGGTCATCGAGCTTTTCGATGTTCCAGGTCGGCCACAGCAGATAAGCGACGATGCCGATGGCGCATGCGCCGATCGCACCCATGGTTAGCATCGGCACCAGATGACTGTGCCGCGCGGCGGGCCGGCGTTGCGATGTCAGGGAATCCAGAGCCATGTGCTGCTGACGGGCCTTGCGAGGGGAGTGGGCCACGGCCCGGTCGAATCAACCTTGATTATGCCATGCCCCGCCGATTCCCCCGAAGTTCCGAGCGGTTGGAGGCTGTTTGAGCCATGCGTGCCGGGTTGAGTGGCGGTCCGGCATTAACCTTTCCTTAAGGATAAGCTGGTGGCCGCAACGGTATTTTGCGAAGTGGTGGGGACGAGCCGAGCGGACGCTGTCCGCGTCAACGTGTTCCGTGTGTGCCGAAAGTTCTCGCCGATGTCGCCCGAAGCGTTCAACTCGTTCTTTGCCATTCTGATCGGATTTGCGCTGGCTGGCGCGTTGACCAGCGGCTTTCAGGCCTTCGTGCAGCGGCCACCGGGTTTCGGACTGCTGACGCAGGACGCCGCACCGAAGGCCTTCGCGGCTGTGCCGTTTCTGGTGTTCGCGGCGCCCTTCATCATCATGCGCAACACCGTGCGCGGGCGGACGATCGAGGGACGGCGGGTTGAATTCGTTGCGTTGGCCACGATCATCGCCGGTTTCTGGAGCATGATGTCGGGAACGTTCGTTCTCATGCTGTTGGAGACGACCGGGCTCATCGCTTAAGGAATTTCGAAACCGTTCGCTCCGCTATTTCGCCGATGCTGCAATAAAACCGTCGAGCCGATCCAGCGCCTCGCGGCCGGCATCGCTCTCCAGATTGAACTGATACTCGTGCGGCAGCGGCGGCGAATAGTCCGCCGGGAAGAACAGGGTGGCCACCTCAACCCCTTGAGCCTTGATGGCATCCGTGATCGTCTTCGATTGTGGAGCGAGAGGATCCACGTTGCCGACTGACACGAACGCCGGCGGGAACGCAGGCGTGATATGACGGCCGACGGCGAATTCCTCGAGCCGTGGATCGCCGTCGATATTCCTGGCGCCGAAATATGACCACATCGCCGCGCGGATGAAGCCGCCGAACGGACTGTCGGGCTGGATTGCAGCGATGTCGTACACACCGCAGAACAGGATCGCGCCCTTGATCTGCGCGGGTGAGACCGCGGGCGATATGCCGATGGCGGATGCGTAAGAGGGATTGCTGATGATCGTCGCGAGTTGTGCCGCGATCTGCGCACCGGCGGAATCGCCTGCCAGAAACAGCCGCGAAGGATCGATCCGCAGACGATCGGCGTTGCGCGCAAGAAAAGCCAGCGCTTCGTTGGCCTGCCTGACGGGCGTCGGATATTGTGCACCGGGCGCGAGCGAGTATCCGACCCCAACCGTGACATAACCGCGGGCTGCAAGGAGCCGGAGGTAACCCGCAACATCGCTCTTGTTGCCTGCCACGAACGCGCCGCCATGTATCCAGACAATCGCGGGAAGGGCGTTGCCGTCAGTCTTGGCGGCAGGAAAATAGACGTCGAGCACGGCGTCGCCGTTCGCGCCATAACGCTGATCGCGTAGCTCCAGAACCCCGTCGGGCCTGTATTTGTCGAAAGCCTTGTGGCGTTCGACCAGGTCCTTCTCAAAGGCGTGTCGAACCATCAGCACCCACGGCCATGGACTGAATGTGAAAGCGCTGTAAGCCGCGACGCCAATCGCAATCAGCAGGGCGATCAGGTAGCCGATCCACTTCCTCATGGCATGCAATCTAGGTCCGAAACCCCGTGTCCCGCAACGTGCGGACGGTCGCACCGGGGCTCTCGCCAGACCGCATTCATCCGTGGCATGGTCTTCCAAAAGGAGACAATGAATGGCGATCTACGAACTCGACGGTAAATCCCCTGAACTTCCCGCGGACGGCCGGTACTTCATCGCCGAAACCGCGACGGTGATTGGCAATGTGCGCCTGAAGAGCAACGCCAGTGTCTGGTTCGGCTCTGTGCTGCGCGGTGACAATGAACTGATCGAGATCGGCGAAGGCTCCAACGTGCAGGACAACTGCACCTTTCACACCGATCCCGGCTTTCCGCTGACTATCGGCAAGAATTGCACCATCGGACACAACGTCGTTCTGCATGGCTGCACCATCGAGGATGGCGCGCTGATCGGCATGGGTGCGATCATCATGAACGGCGCGCGTATCGGCAAGGGCTGCATCGTCGGTGCGGGTTCTGTGATCACCGAAGGCAAGACGTTCGAAGATCGTGCGCTCGTGATCGGTGCACCGGCCCGTGCGATCAAGACGCTGACGCCCGAGCAGGTGACCGCCATGACCTATGGCGCGGCGCACTACGTTCACAACGGCAAGCGCTTCAAGGCAGGGCTGAAGAAGATCGGGTGAGACGCGAAAGCCTCAGGCTCGAGAGGACGCGGCGTGCCGGCTATCAGAATCGGTAGTTCACGCCGACACGCGCGGTCTGCATCGTCAGCTTCGTACTCACGCTGAACGGTATGCCGCCAAATCCCGGCAAGAAAATGCCGGCATAATCCGCGCGCCCGAAATCCAGATAGAGGTATTCCGCTTTTGCCGACCAGTGATCGGTCAGAGCATATTCAAAGCCACCGCCGACAGACCATCCGGTGCGGATGTTGGTGTCGTGGATGTCAGACAGATTCGCAAAGAAATTGCCGAAGAGCGTTTGGGGCTGTCTGTAGTCCATCTTTGTATTTGCCCAGGCGAAGCCGCCGGTGACATAAGGCAGCAGCCTGTCGAACGCATAGCCAACTCGTCCCCGGACCGTTCCAAACGTGTCGATCGGGAATGCACTGCTATTGGTGGTGATGAGAGGACCGGTCACATGAACGACGTTACGTCCTGCGTTCACGTCAGCAAACGACACATCGGCCTCAAGGCCGACAACGATCCGGTTTGAGAATTGATAGTTGAAGCCGCCTTGAATGCCTCCAACGACGCCCTTCGGTTTCAGATTGAAATCCAGGACATCGTCGGTCGCAGCGGACGCCCAACCGGCGCCGACGTGTCCGCCGAGATAGAAGCCGCTCCAGTTAAATGCGGGAGCAGGATATACGGGTGCCTTGAGGTATCCCTGTTTCGGAAGATCCGCCGCGGAAGCCGGCAGCGCGATTGCGCAAAGCGCGCACGTGACAAATCCGATAGTTGCGCTTCTCATCGATCCAGCCCCCTGGAGAATACCCACCGACCAATAGTTGAGCGTAGAGCCGAGCGCCAGCGATGAATGCAAATCTCGTGGATGCGCGGCCTGCGTGCAACACTTTGGCGCTGTCTGATGCGCTGAATTTTGTAGCATCCCGGGTTGACTGTCTTTTCCCGGCAACACCAGGCATCAAAAAGCTTCCGGGTCTCATCTGACGCCCGTCAGTCCAGACGCGGCGCATCAAGCTCAACATCTCGACCGTGACGTTCGGCGTCAATTATCGTTTCTAGGCTGTTGATTTCCGCCCCGCACGCGTGCCGCAAAAAAGTTGCGGCCAGCCCTGGGGGAGAGCTGGCCGCGCACGATCCGGTCTGGGACGGGGAGGGGTGGGGATACGACCGGGTCGTGGGTCTCCTCAGCGTGAGCTTGCGGTGGATACTGCCGGACGCGAATCTCCAAGCGAGACCCATACGTTCGGATCGCTTTGCGACTGCCGCTTCACGAAGCGGTAGCTGGTCTCGGTCCAGGCCACGACTTCCTCGTTCTGGTTGTCGAGGATGAATTCGCCCTTGTCGGATTTCACTGTCAGCACCGCGTGGCCTTCGCCCTTCTTGTCGCGCACCACCGTGATCAGCAGTGCTTCGCGCGGCCATCCGGCGTCGATCAGCATCTTGCGCTTCAGAAGGACATAGTCCTCGCAGTCGCCGTATCCGTCGGTCGGATACGACCACTTCTCGACGACGCCCCAATGATCCATGTCGGTCATCGGCTTGATCGTTTCGTTGACCCAGCGGTTGACCCGCAGCAGATCTTTCCACGCCGCCTGCGTCATCACGATGTCGCGGGCCTGCGTCGCGCCGCCACGGCAATCGCCGGGATTGTCGTTGCAGAATTCGACCCAGCCGATCGGCGAACGCGTCGCGTCGCCGAGGCTCGCATAAAGTACGCGCTCGCCGGCAGCGTGCGCCGCGACCGACATGCACATCAGGCTGGCGAAGATCGCCAGACCAACTCCCCGTCCACGAATTGAAATCATTGTGGCCCCCGTTTCTTGTTGGGACCACTTTTCACACAAAGGATTTGCGCGGCAGCTAAGTCATCAAAGTACTATTGAAGCAAAGGCAAGTAAAAGCTGGCGAAAATTCAATCTATACTTGAGTAAAATGAGCTTAAAATTTGAAATAACTGCTTTTGATTTAAATTTTATCTATTATCCAGCAAGATGGTGATATTGCTGCAATTTCTCATGTGACCGCAATCTGCCGTACCGCGCCGGGGCGGCTTGCAAAACGCATCAAGGCGATACCCCGGTGCGGGTATCGCCTTGATCGATCTCAAAAGGCAGGAATTGGTAACCGCAGCGTTTTACCGGGCGCTTACGTTATCCTCGACAGTCTCGGCGAGCTGCGCGTGGATGAACTCGATCGCGAAGCCTTCCTCGAGGTGGCGGACGACGCGCGCCTGGACGCGGCCGAGGGTCACGGGCTCGCCCACCCGCGGTTTGATCTCGGCGGCAAGGGCCGCGCCGGACAGCGACAGGTCGATGATCCGGCAAGACATTGCGCGGCCGTCGTCGAATTTCAGGACGGCCATTGGGGTGCGCGGCACGATGCGGTCGTGGCGGCGGTCTTCCGGCAGGTTGAGGATCTGGCGGTTGGCGAGCCAGGTGAGCTGGGCTGCGAGCTTGTCCCGCTTGCGGGGTGTCGCGCTCACGGTCATTGCGAAGCCGTTGTCGAGCAGGCGGGTGATCTTGCCTTCGACACGGCCGATATGATCGAGATAAGCCACCACGCGCTCGCCGACATGGCCGATGCCGGGCGCCAGCATGGCGACGCCGCCCGGCGACATATTGATCACCTGGCATGGAAATTCGCGCCGGTCCGACAGCATATAGCGGCCGAGCAGATGAACTTTCACACGCTGGAAGCGTCGCCGCTCTTCAGCGGACGGCCGTATCAATTGTCTTTGCGCCAACGCCATTTCCACACCGGCCGACCGGGTTTTCGGTATGGATGAACCTTACGGGGTTCACGGTTAACGATGCGTTAGCCCTAATGAATGGCAACTCTCAGCGCAGTCCTTCGTAGACTGTCAGGCCGCGGATCAGCGACCATTTCCGCAAAGCGCGCGGGCCGCGCCGTTCCTGGTGCAGATGACGCCAGGACGTGAGGCTGAGGTCGTGCAGGCCGCCGCCGTGGGCATAGAGCCCCTCAACAGGATCGAGCGGGGCGAGCAATCCGGTCAGGCTGACCGGGGTGTGGGAGCGGGCGCTGAAGGGCAGAAGCAACAGTTCCAGGTGAACGCGCGTTCCGTCCGGCGCCTGTGTCGTTATACCGGCGATAGTGGCCAGCGTTTCCTCGGCCACGACTGTCAGAATATCCTGCATCTCCCCGCGATCGTCCTCGCGGAACAGGCTGGTGAAGCTCTGTCCCTTCAGGTCGCGGCCGAGCAGGGCGCACATGCGGGTTCCAGCCACCCGAAACGGGTAGCCGCTGGAGACATCGTAGGACAGGACGAAGATGTCGCCGAGCAGATGGCGGACGTGGTCGGGTTCCAGGTCGCTGCGCTCAGGCGCAGCGGCACCGGCCCGTTTCGCGTCCCAATAAGAGTAAAACTCCCGGTTTGCCGGATGCTTCATTGTCGTGTCCCGCCCCGCGGATGACGTTGGTGAGACAGTTTTGTCCCGCTTTCAGGCACCGCGAGGCCCCTTTCGTGTTGTGCGGGACTAGAGGTGCAGCGTCCATGCCGGAGTGGGGATTTGCGGCCCTTAACACCGGGTTTGCGTTGTTAACGTTAAGTTAACTATGAGCTTCGTGAATGAGCTCATCGTGGCTAGTGTCCAGTCACTCCAAGTCGCCGGTCTTTCTCCAGGGACCGGCGGTGGCACGACGAACTCAAGTTGAACGACAGGCGGCGGAAAACGATCTGGTCATTGTACGGGGAGGGGTGGGGATACCCTGGGTCCGTGCACAAAGACCGGCGAGACCAAAGGGAGGGCCCTCAAGCCCTCCCTTTTCTTTTGTGTCCTCTACCCTGACGCTTGCGCCGCACCGTCAAACCCGCCTATCTCAATAACAACGGCCTTCGGCCGACTGCTCCGGACATTGTGCGCCCTTGGACTCTCCTGAATCCCCTCGCGAACCGATCCTGACTATTCCCGTCGGCATGACGGCGCTTCTCATCATCATGGCGGGCATCCACGCCGTGCGGGCCTTGTTGCCACTGGCCACCGATCAGGAAGTGATCTGGACGTTCGGTTTCGTGCCCGCGCGGTACGACGCGTCGGTGCTGGCAGGGAAGTTTCCCGGCGGAGTCGGCGCCGAGATATGGACCTTTCTGACCTACGCATTCCTGCATGCGGACATCACCCACATCGCCTTCAACATGTTGTGGATGTTGCCATTCGGCAGCGCGGTCGCGCGTCGGTTCGGAACGTCGAGATTCTTCGCTTTTTTCGCCGTCACCGCCATCGCGGGTGCGTTCGCCCATCTTGTGACGCATCAGCATGAGGTCGCGCCCATGATCGGCGCGTCGGCTGCGGTGTCCGGAATGATGGCAGCGGCCATCCGCTTCGCCTTCCAGCATGGAAGCTTTCTGTCGTTCCGGCGCGGCGATGCCGAAGCGGCGGCGCGTGTGCCTGCGCTTTCGCTGGTGCGGTCGCTGAAAAATTCAAGCGTGCTTGGATTTCTCGCGGTCTGGTTCGGCCTCAACATCATCACCGGATTGGGTGCGATCGCCATCGGCGCGTCGGCGCAGAGCATCGCGTGGCAGGCGCATATCGGTGGCTTCATCGCGGGGCTGGTGCTGTTTTCGTTGTTCGATCCGGTGCCGCGCGCGATTGTGCAAGACAACAATGCTGGCGTGCTGCCGCCGGACGGCTCGGATATCCGCTGAGCAGGCCTGCGCCTGCACCATGCGTGTTGCAGGCGGACCAAATCTTCGACATCATCATGATATGACTGTGCCAAACCGCCGCAATGCGGTGGGACGGGTGCAACCAAGTTGACGCTGCGTTGTTTGACTCAAGAGTAGAAGTGCCCCGGCAAGGCCGGTGGCTCTGTCTGGGGAGACGACAATGACGGTTCGATCTGTTCTGGATACCAAAGGCCATCAAGTCATCAGCGTGTCGCCCGACACCAAGGTGTCGGCGGCGGTCAAGATTCTCTCGGAGCGCCGCATCGGTGCGGTCATGGTGATGAGCGGCCAAAAAATCGACGGCATTCTCTCGGAGCGCGACGTGGTGCGCGTGCTGGGCGAGCGCGGCGCGGCTGTCCTCGAGGAACCCGTTCGCAGTGTGATGACGTCGAAGGTTATTACGTGCCACGAGTCGGATACTGTAAGCGCGATCATGGAGGTCATGACCAGCGGGAAGTTCCGGCATTTGCCCGTCGTTGCAAACGAGCGCATCGTGGGTCTGATTTCAATCGGCGACGTAGTGAAGTGGCGCGTCGCGGAATACGAGCGCGAGCAGGAAGCGCTGCAGGACTACATCAAGACGGCCTGACAAGATGCCGGCGCAGGGACGCAGCTTCAGGGCTGCGTCGGCTGTGCCGTGCCCGGCGTCTGGTTCGCCGTCGGGGTCAGCAGGTTGATCGCTTCCTGAATCGATTCAATGTTGCGCTCGGCGGCGCGGACACCGTGGCTGATGATTTCATCGGCACGATGGAAATCGAACCATCCGATTTTACCGACGCGCGGCGAGATCAGCACATCCGGCGGATCGCCCGCGAGACGCGACCGCGTGATGCGGTCCTGCATGATGTTGAACGCTTCGACCATCACCGTCGAAATTCCGGGACGGCCTGCGCTGCCGAAGAACTCCCGCTTCACTGTTTTCTCGGCCGAGAAGAATTTCCCCAGGCCGCGCTTTGGCGGCGCCGGTTCGGCGACCGGCCCCGGTTCCACGTCGGTCTTGCCGTATGCGGAGATGATGGTGCCGTGTCCGAACACATCGGTCGAGACGTTACAGGCGATCACGATTTCCGCGCCGAGCGCGCGTGCCGCCGACACCGGGACCGGATTGACGAGGGCGCCGTCCACCAGCCAGCGCTCGCCGATCAGCACCGGCTCGAAAATGCCGGGCAGGGCGTATGACGCACGCACGGCGTCGACAAGCTTTCCGTTGGTGACCCAGATTTCATGGCCGGTGTTCACCTCGGTGGAGACCGCGGCGAATTTCAGCGGAAGCTCGTCGATATAGATTTCGCCGAATGCCGTCTCGAGCTGCGCGGCGAGCTTGCTGCCGCCGATCAGACCGGAGCCGTTGAGACGAATATCGAGGTAACTGAAGATATTGCGCGGCAGCAGGCCCTTGGCCCAGAGTTCGAGCGTATCGAGATTGCCTGAGGCATAGGACGCGCCGACGACGGCGCCGATCGAGGTGCCTGCAACGATGTCTGGCACGATTCCGTTGGCAAGCAACGTGCGCAGAATGCCGATGTGGGCAAAGCCGCGCGCCGCGCCGCCGCCCAGTGCCAGCCCGATCGTCGGTTTCCTGCCCACCGCCGTTCCGATCTCTGCCTTGTTTCGTGTGCCGTTGTGGCGAAATCCGATCAAACTTTCCAGCAACGTTAGTCTCCTGACGCCTCAAGACCTCGAATCGGTCCACTTCGACCGGCTCTGCCGCCAAGACGCTAAATCCGTGCGATTGTGCATATCCCCGCGTAGTCAGGAAATGTGACTGTAACGCGACCTATGCAGCCATAGAAGGCGTTAAACGCATGGCCGGGCGTTCCACAGGCTCGTCAAGCATGTTGTCAGGCTTGAATTTGCCTCGTTTTCGGTGAAAAACCACCGCATGATAGCCCTCGGACTCAGCCGCAGGACAGCCGTGTGTAATGCGCGGGCCGATGACCTTCATGCCATGCGCGGCCGCGCCTCGGCATGGACGTGTGCGTTGCTGTTTGTGGTGCTGGCCGCACATCCCGCCGCTGCCCAGTTCATAGGCGATGCGCCGCCGCCTGTTCCGCCGGCCAATGTTCCGATCTCGCCGACGCCCTCCGGTCCGGCGATCAGTCTCGCGCCACCGTCCGGCCCCGCCGCGACACCGGGATTGCCCGCGACCCTGACCCAGCCGCCCGTCACCTTGGCCGCGCCGCCCGCGACCGCACCTCTGCCGGCGCCAACGCCGGGGCAAGGGGTGCTCGCGCTCACTGCGCGGTTCGGAAAGGATCTCCCTCCCGTCAACAACGGCGTGGTGTGGCGCGTCTATTCCGACAAGCCCGACGCGAGTGGCGCATTCCAGCTTGTGCGTGAAGACCGCAGCGCGACGCCGAACATCGTTCTCGCGCCGGGCGGCTACGTCGTTCACGCTGCTCTTGGTCTCGTGACCGCCGTTCGTCCGGTCACACTGCGCAACGAGACGGTGCGCGAACAGTTCGACCTTCCCGCCGGAGGCCTGCGCATCGAAGGCCGCGTCGGAACCACCAAGATTCCGCAGGGACAGATCTCGTTCTCCATCTACAAGGGCAGCCAGTTCGAAGTCGGCGAACGCGCGCCGCTTGCCCAGAGCGTCGCCGCGGGCGATGTGCTGCTGGTGCCGGAAGGCACCTACTACATCATCTCGAACTACGGCGATGCGAACTCCGTGGTGCGATCGGATATTCGCGTGCAAGCCGGCAAGCTCACCGATGTGACTGTGACTCATCGCGCGGCCGTCATCACGCTCAAGCTGGTCAGCGACAAGGGCGGCGAGGCGCTGGCCAACACCGCGTGGTCGGTCATCACGCCAGCGGGCGACGTCATCAAGGAATACAACGGCGCGTTTCCGAAGGTGATCCTGTCCGAGGGCGAGTATCGCGTGATCGCGAAGAACGAAGGTAAGGTGTTCGAGCGGCCTTTCAATGTCAGCAACGGCGTCGATGGCGAAATCGAAGTCATAGCGCGGTAATGCTCGCGTTGTCATACTCGCGCATTAAAACTGTCATTGTTTCTAACGCGCACTAACCATCCCGCGACTTAGAACTTTCACAAATCCCGCATTGTTCCAATCCGCGCGCAACGTTTACGCGGCCTTAAGCGCATATGCATTGGATACCGTCCGCTGACGCGACAGAATGCCGTGTCGATGTGGTGGGGTGCGTTGTGGTGGCCGTCGCGAAATCGAATAAGTCTTCCAATCCAGAATTGTTCAGCGACGTTTCGGTCCTGCGCCGGAAATGGCAGGCGGCTCTCAAGCCGGGGAAGGATTTGCCCTTCTTTGAAGACGTTATGCTGGGCAGCCTCGGCCGTCTCGCCGATCACGTCATGCTCATCAAGGAGAAGGGCGCGCAGCTCGAGATCTCGCGCGCCGGCCGTTATGTCGAGCAGTGGCTCGACACCCAGATATGGGATACGCCGCTTGATGCATGTCCGCCCGACTGCGCGCTGACATTGGGCGAGGCGGTCGCCAACGCGCGCCGGACCAGTCGGCCGCATCTGGCGACGGCGCATTGCGTGCGCGACGGCCTTGTTCAGATCTACGACGTCTTCGCGCTGCCGGTTGCCTCGCGCTGGGGCGGCATCATGATCAGCACCTATGTGAACCAGCGCGGTCTCCAGTACAATTTGCTCGACGCGATCTTCAGCGCCACCGACGACGGCATCCTGTCGCTCGCGACAATTCGCGATGCTGACGGAAGGCCGATCGATTTCCAGATCGTACACCTCAATCAGGGAACCGCGCGCCTGCTTCGATTGCCGCCGGATGAATTACGCTGGCGGCGATTGAGCATGGGGACGCATGCACTGTGTTCGCCACAGGTGCTCGAATGGCTGTTTTCCATTGTCGGCGGCGGGATCAGCGGCCAGTTCGAGGTGGGCGACGACAGCAGCACCCTGAAGCTCAACGCCTCGCCGGTCGGCGACTTGATCTCATTGTCGCTGACCGACGTGACGAACATGAAGCGGCGCGAGCAATCGTTCCGGTTGCTGTTCGAGAGCAACCCGATGCCGATGTGGGTGTTCGATGTGGAGACGAAGAACTTTCTCGGCGTGAACGACGCGGCGGTGAGCCATTATGGTTATGACCGTGCGAGTTTCCTGACCATGAAGCTTCAGGACATCTGGCCGGAGGACGAATGGGAAGAGCATAGCCGTGCGCTGGGCCGGGTTGGCGACGTCTATCAGTCGGGACGCAACTGGCGGCACGTGAAGGCCGACGGCAGCGAGATCGAGGTGCTCACATTCGGCCGCCGCGTGCCGTTCGAAGGACGCGACAGCTTTCTGGTGTCCGCCGTCGACATCACCGAACGCCGCAAGGCGGAAGCCCGAATCGCCTACATGGCGCATCACGACGCACTGACCGATCTCGCCAACCGCGTGATGTTCCAGGACCGGCTGCGGCACGATCTCGAGCGCAGCCGTCTCGCCAACAAGAGCATAGCGGTGCTTTGCATCGATCTCGACCTGTTCAAGAACGTCAACGATTCCTTTGGCCATCCCATGGGCGACAGGCTGCTGAGGCTGGTGGCCGAGCGGCTGACGATGAATATGCGCGGCAACAATCTGGTGGCGCGGCTCGGCGGCGATGAGTTCGCAATGATTCTCGCGACCGACGCGCTGCCGAACGATGTCAGCGGCCAGGCGGCGGAGATGATCGAAATCCTGAGCGCGCCTTACGACATCGATGGTCTCGAGATCGTCATCGGCGCGAGCATCGGCATCGCGATCTCTCCTGGCGATGGCGAGACCAGCGAGGAACTGCTGCGCAACGCGGACATGGCGCTGTATCGCGCCAAATCCGAAGGCGGCGGTGTCCATCACTTCTTCGAGAAGGAAATGGACCGCCACGCGCAAAAACGCCGCGACATGGAAATCGACCTGCGCCGCGCGCTGGCGAACGGCGAGTTCGAACTGCACTATCAGCCGCTGGTCGATCTGGCGCAGGACCGCATCGTCGCCTTCGAGGCGTTGCTGCGCTGGAAGCATCCCGTGAAGGGCATGATCTCTCCCGCCGATTTCATTCCGGTGGCCGAGGACATCGGTCTGATCGTTCCGCTCGGCGAATGGGTGTTACGCGAGGCCTGCACGCAGGCGGCGACGTGGCCATCGGATATCAAGGTCGCCGTCAATCTGTCGCCGGCGCAGTTCCGCAGCCGCAATCTGACCCAGGTCGTGTTCTCCGCGCTGGCGCAGTCCGGGCTTTCGCCGCAGCGGCTGGAGCTGGAAATCACCGAGTCGATTTTCCTCGCGGACAGCGACGTCAACCTCGCGATCCTGCATCAGTTGCGGGAGTTCGGCGTCCGCATCTCGATGGACGATTTCGGCACCGGTTATTCAAGCCTGAGCTATCTGCGCAGCTTTCCGTTCGACAAGATCAAGATCGATCGTTCGTTCGTGCGCGATATCGCGGAGCGGCCTGACAGCGTGGCCATCGTGCGGGCGATTTCGGGGCTGGGCCGCAGCCTGAATATCTCGACAACCGCTGAAGGCGTGGAGACGATGGACCAACTCGACTGGCTGCGCGCGGAAGGCTGCACCGAGGTGCAGGGCTTTCTGTTCAGCGCCGCGCGTCCGGCATCGGAGATCGATGCGTTGCTCGGAAAATTCGGCGATCACGCGTCGAAGGCGGCGTGAATTAGAATCGTGTCACGATCTCGCTGAGCGCGGGACGCGGGCGGTCGTCGGTGGGCCGCTCAGCCTTGCCGATATGGATGAAGCCTGCGACCCTTTCGTCCGGCTTCAGGCCGAGTGCGGTGAGCACATCACGGTCGAACGCCATCCAGCCGGTCAGCCAGTTCGCCACATAACCCAGCGCGTGAGCGGCATGGACGATATTCATGGCGCTGGCACCCGCGGACAGTTCCTGCTCCCAAGGCGGCACCTTGGGATGTGGAGTGATTTTGCTGACAACGGCGATGACAAGGGGCGCGTGGGTGAAGCGCTTTTTCTCGGTCTCGACCTGGTCCGGCGTCGCGGTGACATTCTTGGCACGGAATACCTTCGCGAAAATCTCGCCGGCTTTCGCCCGCGCATCGCCCTCGAACACGATGAAGCGCCATGGCACGATCTTGCCGTGATCGGGCACGCGCGAGCCGATAGTCAGGATCGTTTCAAGCTCGGCGGGCGAGGGGCCGGGGCCGGTCATGTCGAACGGCTTCAGCGAACGCCGTGTTTTCAGAAGGTCGAGTGCATCGGGCATAGGATATCCGGGCTATTAGTGCACACAT
Source organism: Afipia sp. (assembly GCA_051653085.1). GTDB lineage: Bacteria > Pseudomonadota > Alphaproteobacteria > Rhizobiales > Xanthobacteraceae > Afipia. The sequence continues at coordinate 44,100 of JBOFVL010000011.1, forward strand.
AACAGCGTGCGACGCTGATATCGTTAATTCAGACCGCGATAACAAGGCTCGTAGTTTATGAGGCCTCTAAAGAAGAGGCCTCATATTTTTTTCAGGCCTTCGCCCGCTTCAGGTCCGGTGGCGTCGCCTCATCGACAAGCGTCTTGAGAGCGTCTTCGAGCGGCAGCACGGTCTGCCCATCGCTGCCGAGACGGCGGATCGAGACTGCGCGGCTTTCGGCTTCCTTCTTGCCGACGACAAGAAGGGCAGGGACCTTCGCCAGTGAATGCTCGCGCACCTTGTAGTTGATCTTCTCGTTGCGCAGATCGATCTCGGTGCGCAGCCCTGCCTTGCGGCAGGCGGCCAGAACTTCGCGTGCGTAATCGTCGCCATCCGACGTGATGGTGGTGACGACGGCCTGCACCGGCGCGAGCCAGAGCGGGAAGTGGCCCGCGAAGTGCTCGATCAGGATGCCGGTGAAGCGCTCCAGCGACCCGCAGATGGCGCGGTGGATCATCACCGGCGTCACCTTGTTGGAGTGGTCGTCGATGTAGAACGCACCGAAGCGGCCCGGCAGGTTGAAATCCACCTGCGTGGTGCCGCACTGCCATTCGCGGCCGATGGCGTCGCGCAGCACATATTCGAACTTCGGTCCGTAGAACGCGCCTTCGCCCGGATTGATCGACGTCTTGATGCGGTTGTGGCCTTGCGCCGCGATCTGCTCGAGCACCTTGGTCATCACGGTTTCGGCGTGATCCCACGCCTCGTCGGTGCCGACGCGTTTCTCCGGCCGCGTCGAAAGCTTGACCGTGAGTTCGCCGTCGAAGCCGAAATCGGAATAGGTCGACAGGATCAACTCGTTGATCTTGAGACACTCGTCCGCAAGCTGGTCCTCGGTGCAGAACACATGCGCGTCGTCCTGCGTGAAGCCGCGCACGCGCATCAGCCCGTGCATCGCGCCCGAGGGCTCGTAGCGATGCACGACGCCGAACTCGGCGATGCGGATCGGCAGTTCGCGATAGCTCTTCAGGCCGTGCTTGAAGATCTGCACATGGCCGGGGCAGTTCATCGGCTTGATGGCGAACCAGCGCTTGTCTTCCGCCTCGTCGCCGGCCGACTGCGCCGCGAACATGTTCTCGCGATACCACTCCCAGTGACCGGAGGTTTCCCACAGCGACTTGTCGAGCATCTGCGGCGCGTTCACCTCGTCATAATCACCGGCGAGGCGGCGGCGCATGTAGGCGATGATTGCCTGGAACACGGTCCAGCCTTTTGCGTGCCAGAACACGACGCCGGGGCCTTCTTCCTGGAAATGGAACAGGTCCATCTCGCGGCCGAGGCGGCGATGGTCGCGCTTCTCGGCTTCCTCAAGCTGCTTGAGGTAAGCGTCGAGCTCTTCCTGCTTGGCGAATGCGGTACCGTAGATGCGCGTCAGCATGGGGTTGTTGCTGTCGCCGCGCCAGTAGGCGCCCGCCACCTTCATCAACTTGAAGGCGTTGCCGACCTTGCCCGTGGAGGTCATGTGCGGGCCACGGCACAGATCGAACCAGTCGCCCTGATGGTAGATCTTGATCGGCTCGTCGCCCGGAATGGCGTCAACCAGTTCGACCTTGAACGCTTCGCCCTTGTCGCGGAAGACCTGCTTGGTTTTTTCGCGCGACCATTCTTCCTTGGTGAAGGGCTTATCCTTCGCGATGATTTCGCGCATCTTCTTTTCGATGGCGGCGAAGTCCTCCGGCGTGAACGGCTCGTTGCGGAAGAAGTCGTAATAGAAGCCGTTGTCGATCACGGGGCCGATGGTGACCTGCGTGCCGGGCCAAAGGCTCTGCACCGCTTCGGCGAGCACGTGCGCGGCGTCGTGCCGGATCAGCTCCAGCGCGCGCGGGTCGTCGCGGTTGATGAATTCGATTTTCGCGTCACGCGTGATCGGATCGGCGAGATCGACCACTTCGCCATCGAGCGTCATCGCAACCGTGCGCTTGGCGAGCGAGGGCGAGATGCCCTTGGCGATGTCGAGGCCGGTGGTGTTTTTCGGGAATTCGCGTTGGGCGCCGTCGGGGAAGGTGACCGTCACCTTGTTGGTTTCGACGGGCTTCAGATTCGTGAGCGTGAACTGGAATCCGGACGCGGGGGGACTTTTATCAGACATATGGTTCTCCTGTGGCTCACTCCTGCGAACGGACGCAGGTAAGCGATGAGACCGTTGTATAGCAGCGGATTCGGGCAGTGCAACGTCAGTGGGCGCGGGCATGAACCACGCAGGCGCGTCGAGCATAGCTTTCATGCAGTTGCATTAAACGCGCCGTCTGCTAACAACACCGCGTGAAACGCTTCGCCCCCACAGCCTTGATGCTCGGCAACTTCGTCACCGGCGTAAGCATCCTCGCACCGGCGGGCATGTTGCCGGAATTGTCGCACGAATTCGGCGTCTCGATTCACGAGGCAGGCCTTCTCATCACGTTCGGCGCGGTCGTGCTGTGTATCGGCTCACCGGTGTCGGCGTGGCTGACCAGCCAGTTCGATCGGCGGATTTTGCTGTCGGTGACGGTGGCTGTCATGGCGGCGGCGCAGTTCGCATCCATGCTTGCGCCGAACTACACGACGTTGTTGGCGATACGGCTAGCGATGCTTGCGGTCGCCGCGTTGTTCACGCCGCAGGCGGCGGGTACGGCCGCGATGATGGTGCCGCCGGAGCGGCGCGGCAGCACGATGTCCTATGTATTTCTTGGCTGGTCGTTGGCGCTCGCGGTCGGCCTGCCGCTGATCGCCTATGTCGCGAACCATGTCGGCTGGCGCGTCGCATATGGCGGCATCGGCGTCATCGCGTTGCTCAACCTCGCGCTGCTGATCTGGCGGATTCCGGCCGGTCTGGTAGGGACGCCGGTTAATCTGAAGACATGGGGCGAGCTTGCGCGCAATCCGCTGATCCTGCTGTTGCTGTTGATCACCGTTTTGCAGACGTCCGGGCAGTTCGTGGTCTTCACCTATCTCGGACCGCTGTTCGCAAAGCTCGGCGGCAGTTCTCAACTGGCGGTGGTCGCGTTCAGCATTTACGGAGTCATGGGCTTCGTGGGCAATGTCATCGCCAGCCGCGTCGTCGATACGTGGGGCGCCTATCGCACATCGCTGACGATGATGTCCCTGTTGCTGTTCGGAATTGCATCATGGGCGCTGGGCGCAGGCATTGTGCCTGCGATGCTGGCTTCGATGATCCCGTGGGGTTTTGCCTTTGCATCGACCAACTCGATGCAGCAGGTGCGGCTCGCGGGTGTCGCGCCGTTGTTTGCGAGCGCGACAGTGTCACTAAACACATCGGGGCTCTATATCGGCCAGGCCATCGGGTCGGGCATTGGCGGAGCGTTGTTCGCTCACGAGATGTATTATGCGGTCGGCTATGTCGGCGTTGGCTTTCTTGTGCTTGCACTGACGTCGGTGGTTCTGTCGCGGCGAAGCTGATCGCACTCTAACCGTTCGTGCCGTCATTCACGCCGCGCCAGCGCGCATAGCGCCACGGCAGATACCAGCGCGCATTAGCCGCAACCGCACTCGGGACATTGTCGATGCCTGAGGTGCCCCACGGCTGACAGCGCAGCAGGCGTGCCAGCGTCATCCAGCCGCCGGCCCACAACCCGAACTTCGCGATCGCTTCATCGCCATAGACTGAACAGGTCGGCAGATGCCGGCAGTTGAAGCCGACCAGCGGCGAGAGTGTGTGGCGGTAGATCCAGATCATGCCGCGTCCGGCATTGCGCGGCAGATTCTGAACGCTGCTGGCGCAACTGGGGCAGTGGGCCGAAAGTTTCATGTCGCTGCCTTGCCGGAGTTCACGTCGGGTTTTGCGGCGCTTGCCGGAATTGTTAGCGGCTGCATGGTGAGTTCCCATGCAGGGAACCGCAACATGTTGTCTTTCACGCCACACTATACAAATTATCGCATGATTTTGACTGCGCCGCAGCAAAAGTCGCATGGACGCGAATCCCGCGGACCGGTACGTTTCCATAACATCTGTGTGACATGATTTTTGCATGGATTATGGGTGACTGAACCGGGGCGGGGAAGGAACCGAATTGTCTGTCGTGAGGTCGCTGAACTGGAGCGGCTGGGCGCGACTTTGCGCCACCGCCATTTGTCTTGTGCTGCCTGGCTCCGCCACGCTCGGCGGGACGGTGGGCACTGCGACGACCCTCGAAGAACGCAAGCTTCCGATGAATTTCAAATGGCACGAGGCGGAAGCCGCGTGCGCGCAGGATTGCGCCGGCTGGATCGGCGCGGTCGGCGTGATCACTGCTGAGACGCCCGCCAAGTTCGAGGAGTTCTCGACCGGCCGCAATCTCAAGGGCGCCACAGTGGTTCTCGATTCCAGCGGCGGCTCGGTGCTGGATGCGATTACGCTCGGGCGGCGCTGGCGTGGGCTCGGCTTGCGCACCACCGTCGGCATCGTGATCGAGAAAGAGGTCGCGGGCGCTGTCGCACGCAATGTGATGCCTGACGCCTATTGCGAGTCGATGTGCGTGTTCCTGCTGCTGTCAGGCAATACCCGCACAGTGCCGGATGGCGCGCGCGTGCGCGTGCATCAGATCTGGATGGGCGATCGCGCCGACGACGCAAAGGCGGCGAGCTATTCCGCGGACGACATGATGATCGTCGAGCGCGACATCGGGCGGCTGGCGAAATACACCTTCGACATGGGCGGCACCGGCGATCTGTTATCGCTCGCGTTGAGCGTGCCGCCGTGGGAGCCACTGCATCAACTGTCGGCGGATGAGTTGCGCGTGACCAATCTTGTGACGATGGAAGCTGTCGCCGATGTCAAGAAGCTGTCGGACGCTGTCGTCGGAAGCGCGGCGAAAGCGATTCAGGATCGTGTCGTGAGTGTTACTGACATGCCGGAGAAGAGCGCGCGCCTCGTGCCGGCCACCAAGACCGCTGAAGCGGCGGCGCCCACAGGTGGCGCGGCTGCGGCGTCCGACCGGAAGTAGTGTGTCTTAGCTCTGCGCCGTGGCGAGCGGTGCGCCCGCCGCCTTGGTCTCGATCTGGCCGATGGCGTCCACCACCGCATCGAAGGTCAGCATGGTGGAGGCGTGACGCGCCTTGTAGTCGCGCACCGGCTCCAGCATCGCGATGTCTTCCCATTTGCCCTGCGGCGGCGCGCCGTTTTCCTTCAGCATCTTGCGCACGGTTTCGCGCAGTTCGCGAAGTTCAGTGGCGTTCGAGCCGATCACATGGCGCGCCATGATGGAGGAGGAGGCTTGCCCGAGCGCGCAGGCCTTAACGTCGTGGGCGAAGTCGCTGACCACGCCGTCCTGCATCTTGAGGTCGACCTTGACGGTAGAACCGCACAGCTTGGAGTGGGCCGTGGCCGAGGCATCCGGGTCTGCAAGGCGCCCCAGACGCGGGATATTGCCCGCCAGTTCAATGATTTTCTTGTTGTAGATGTCGTTCAGCATGGCGGGCGAATTCGCTCCTGCATAAGACCGTTACCGGTCTCCGACCCTTGGCGGCCGTCGTCCTAAGCCTATATAATGCCCATGATGCAGGAATAAACCGCCTGCATTTCAGCAATGCGGGAAATATAGACGGTTTTTTCCCCGATTTGCTGCAATCATGCAGGTAGGCGTCCGGCGGCTGTTTCTGGCTGCCGCGGCTGACCGGTGACACTCCGGCCCTCCATTAAGGGTTGTTATGGACGAGGGCCGGTCGAACGGAGACGAAATGGACGCGATCATCAAGCCTATCCGCACCGTCAAGCCGGCGGACAAATCCGAAATTCCTGCTTCCGATTACATGGCGCCCGCCATCGATCCGGGTCTGGTGCGCCCCTCGCGCGACGAGGCGGAAGCGGCCGTGAAGACGCTGCTGGCCTATATCGGCGAGAACACCAATCGCGAAGGGCTGCTCGACACGCCGCGCCGCATGGTGGAAGCCTATGACGAACTGTTTCAGGGCTACGCCCAGTGCCCCGCTGAAATCCTCGACCGCACGTTCGGCGAGACCGCGGGCTATGACGATTTCGTACTGATCCGCGACATCAACTTCCATTCGCATTGCGAGCATCACGTGATGCCATTCTACGGCAAGGCGCACATCGCCTATGCACCGGTGGATCGCGTGGTGGGCCTGTCGAAGTTGGCGCGCCTGGTCGATGCTTTCGCCCATCGCCTGCAGACGCAGGAGCATCTCACCGCGCAGGTGGCCGGTGCGATCAACGCCATTCTCAAGCCGCGCGGCGTCGCGGTGGTGATGGAAGCCGAACATACCTGCATGTCGGTGCGCGGCATCGCCAAGGAAGGTGCCAAGACGCTGACGACCCGCTTCACCGGGATTTTCCAGGACAATCCCGAAGAGCAAGCCCGTTTCCTCAACATGGTGCGCGGCGTATAAGGCTTCCTTGCGGGAAGGCTTGACGCCTTCTCAAGATCAAGGGTGCCGACGTGACTGCAACTTCATCGCACACACACTCTCATGACGTCGAAGAAGGGCTGGCCTTCCAGCCCAAATTCGATGCCTCCGGACTTGTGACCTGCGTCGCCACCGACGCAGCCAGCGGCGACGTGCTGATGGTCGCGCACATGAACGACGAGGCGCTGCGCAAGACCATCGAGACGGGCGAGGGCTGGTACTACAGCCGCTCGCGCAAATCGCTTTGGAAAAAGGGTGAAAGCTCCGGACATGTCCAGCGTGTCGTCGAGATGCGGATGGACTGCGATCAGGACGCGGTCTGGATTCGCGTCGAGCAGACGGGCGCGGCGTGCCACACCGGGCGGCGTTCGTGCTTCTATCGTGCGGTCACCGGCAATGGTGGCGGAGCGAAGCTGACCTTCGTCGATGCGGACAAGGTGTTCGATCCGGCCAAGGTGTATCGCTGAGGCGCCGTTAACCCTTTGTTAACCATAATTGCGGCACGCTGCGTAAGGTTCCTGGGGAGCGGGCACCAAACATGGCTGTCGATACTTCAACCATAACCACCGGGCTTGATTCCGCGCGCGCGCAAATCGCGGGCGCGATCAAGAATGCGGCCAATGCGACCGGCGCCAGCTTCGAATATCTGGTCTCGGCGGCGAAGATCGAATCCAATCTCAATCCGAAAGCGCAGGCCTCCACGTCGTCGGCGCGAGGTCTCTATCAATTCATCGAGCAGACCTGGCTCGGCACCGTGAAAGAGGCGGGCGCGACGTTTGGCTTCGGCAAATACGCCGATGCGATCTCGAAATCGTCGTCGGGCAGCTACTCGGTCAGCGATCCGTCCACGCGCGACGAAATTCTCAAGCTGCGCGACGATCCGGCCGTCAACGCGGCCATGGCTGGCGTGCTGACGCAATCCAACAGTTTCAAGCTGACCGGCGCGATCGGTCGCCGCCCCACCGATGGCGAACTCTATATCGCACATTTCATGGGGGTCGGCGGCGCGTCGAAATTGATCTCGAAGGCCGAAGATAGCCCGAACGTATCGGGTCCCGCGCTGTTTCCGAGCGCCGCCGCGGCCAATCGCTCGATTTTCTACAATCGCGACGGCAGCGCGCGCAGCGTGTCGCAGGTCTATTCGGTGCTGACGTCGCGCTATGACGCCGCGGCGAATTCGCAGACGGCGCGCACGGCGATGGCGGTGGCAGGTGTCACCCCGGGGCAGTCGCGCATGGCGGCAGCCCCGGCTGATAACGCCGCCTATCTGTCGCGCTTCCCGCAGGCCCCGGCACCTGTCGCGGCCTCCATGCAGGTCGCTTCAGCACAAACCTCGAGCGAACCGGTTTTCCGTTCGCTGTTTCAGACCGGCGACCGGGCGGAGCCCGTCTCGACCACCGTGCGCGAGTTGTGGGGCAACAGCGCTTCCCTGACGGGGCCTTTGGCGTCGTCGGCCAACAAAGCCAGGACCGACGCTCCGCAGGGCCTCGGGTTGTTCAGCGATTCGACGGGCGTGTTCAGCGGGTAGGCTCGCGCCTTCATCCGAACAGTTGGCCTGATCCCCTCGAATCCGGCAGTATTTCCAATCTCATTGCGACTGGCGCCTCCGGATAGGTATTCCTTGATCTACGTCTTCGTCCTCACTGTCGGACTCGTCGCCGGCATCCTTAGCGGCATCGTGGGCACCGGCTCATCGATCATGCTGCTGCCGGTGCTGGCCTATGCGTTCGGGCCGAAGCAGGCGGTGCCGATCATGGCCATCGCGGCAATCATGGCGAACCTCTCGCGCATCATGGCGTGGTGGCGGGAGGTCGACTGGCGGGCTGTTGCCGCTTACGCAATTCCCGCTGTGCCTGCCGCAGTACTCGGCGCGAGAACGCTGCTCGCGCTGCCATCAGGCGTGGTCGACATCACCATCGGCGTGTTTCTGATTGCGATGATCCCGCTGCGGCGCTGGATGGCGGCGAGCAGCTTCACGCTCCCGCTGTGGTCGCTGGCAATCATCGGTGCAGCGATGGGCTATCTCACCGGCATCGTCGCATCGACCGGGCCGATGACAGTGCCGATCTTCATGTCGTACGGCCTCGTCAAGGGCGCGCTGCTCGGAACGGAAGCCGCCGGCTCGCTGGCCATCTACATCACCAAGGCCCTGACGTTTCGCCGCTTCGACGCCCTGCCGCTCGACGTTATCCTGAAAGGATTGATTGCGGGGTCGTCGCTGTTCGCCGGCGCGTTTATCGCCAAGCGTTTCGTGATGCGGCTCGATCCCGACTCGTTCCGTCTTTTGATGGACAGCCTGATGCTGGTCGCGGGCCTGTCGATGTTCTGGAGTGCGTTTCAAAGCTGAGATCCTGATTCAGTTTTGAAACGCAGGCCGTTGATGCGACTCACCTAGGCAGTTCACCTTCTGCATAAAGTTCCGCGAATTCCGCGCTCGGGGGAATCGGCTTGATGACGTCGATCAGGACGCCGTTGGGGTCCGACGTGATGAAGTGGCGCTGGCCGAATGCCTCGTCGCGCAGCGGGATCAGGATCGGCAGGCCCGCCGCCTTGGCCCTGGCATAGACCTCGTCCGGATTCTCGACCTCAAAATTCAACAGCAGTCCCGACACCCGGCCACGGCCAACCTCCGGAATGGTCTCGTGGTTGCCGTCCAGAACGGCCAGGTTCACCGAGGGATCGATCGAAGACCGCAGGTGGATGTACCAGTCGCTCCGGAAGGCTTCCTCGAAGCCGAAATGCGCTGTGTAGAAATCCGCAGTGGCGTAGACGTCACGGGTCATGATGACGGGGTAATAGCTGGTGATTTTCATGGTGGTCATCCCTTGCCAACTAACATACAGTCTGTATGTTTCTTGATAAATAACATACAGGCTGTATGTATGCAAGACGATTCCCACCCTAAAGACCTGCCGCGCTCAAACCGCGACAGGACCGAAAAGACCCGGTCAGCCCTCATGCAGGCCGCCCGGCGGCTCTTTATTGAGAAGGGGTACGGGGAAACCTCGACACCGGAGATCGTTGCGGCGGCGGGCATCACGCGCGGGGCGCTCTATCATCATTTCGAGGACAAGCGCGCGCTGTTCAGGGCCATCGTCACCGATGAGGCGCTTGCGGTGGCCGATGCCATCGAACGGAATGCGCCGGCGGAGTTGCAACCCATCGATGCCTTGCTGGCCGGAAGTTCGGCCTATCTCGATGCCATGCGCCTGCCGGGGCGAACGCGGCTGCTCTTGATCGAGGGGCCGTCGGTTCTCGGGCTAACAGAGATGAAAAAACTCGACGAGGAGAATGCAGCGCGCACGCTGCGTGACGGACTCGAAGCGGCGATGGGCAAGCGAAGCGCATCGTCGTCTGCGTCGCTGGCCGCACTCGCCGACATGCTCTCAGCCGCATTCGATCGCGCCGCTCTGGCGATCGATGCGGGCGAAGACGCCGAACATTATCGAGCCGCCATCGCCACATTGATCCGCAGTGTCGCCGGCCGTTGAGCCGGGCCGCCGTCGCGGAGTTAACAAAACCTCAATAACCGCAGCCGTTTATGGTGAACGCTTTCTTAAGTGTCATGGTTTACGCTTTCTAACAGTGGCGTCGCGTCGCGATGTCTTTGGCATGTTGCGTAAGCCGGAACACCCATGATCGTTCGGCAGTTTATTACCTGGGTTCGTACTGCTCCCGCAGGGGAGCGCGCAGAGGCGACGCGGTGTCTGGCTCGCGCCTGGCTCGTTTCCGATTTGTCGGAAGACGATCGCGCCGCCGCGGAAGGCGCGTTGCTGATGCTTCTCGACGATGCATCGCCGCTGGTCCGGCAGGCGATGGCCGAGGTGTTCGCGCACGCGGTGGATGCACCGCCGGCGATCGTTGCCGCCCTTGCCGTCGATCAGGCCTCGGTCGCAATGCCGATCCTCGAACATTCGCCGCTGCTGCTCGACGCCGATCTGGTGGATATCGTTGCGATCGGAAATTCCGAGACGCAATGCGCCATCGCACGCCGCTCGGATATGCCGGTGTCGGTCAGCGCTGCGATCGCGGAAGTCGGTTGCCCGGCCGCGACGCTCGAACTGATCGAAAATCCGGTTGCGGAACTGGCGCCATTTTCGCTGACGCGCATCGCCGAACGGCATGGCCATCTTGCAGCCATTCGCGAAGCGCTGCTGATGCTGAACGATCTGCCGGCCGCCATCCGGCTGATGCTTGCGGAAAAGCTTTCATCGACGTTGGCGCAGTTCGTCACCGCGCGCACGTGGCTCAATCCGGATCGCGCCCAGCGTGTTGCAGGCGAGGCGATGGAGCGTTCCACGGTCAACGTCGCGGCGCAGACGCGCGGCGACGATATGACCGCGCTGGTCCAGCATCTGCGTTCTGTCGGGCAGCTCAACACCGGGTTGATCCTGCGCGCCTTGCTGTCAGGGAACATCGAACTGTTCGAGGAATCGCTGGTGGAGTTGTCCGACCTGCCGCGCAGCCGCGTCGCGGCGATCGTGCACGATCGCGGAAGCGCCAGCCTCAAGGCGCTGCTTGTGAAAGCGGGCCTGCCGGAATCCACCTTCACGGCCTTCCGCGCTGCGCTCGACGCCAGCCACGAGATCGGATTCGTCGGCACCGTCGGCGGTGCAACGCGGCTGCGCCGCCGCATGGTCGAGCGCGTGCTGACCCATTGCGAAACCGCGGAAACGGTCGCCGAGCCGCTGCTGATCCTGCTACGTCGCTTCGCGACGGAATCGGCGCGGGAGGAAGCGCGCCTGTACTGCGATGAACTGGCAGCTGACGACTTTGTCGATGCGCTGAGCAACCATGCCGCCCTTGAATACGTTGACGACTACGACGATACGGACAGCAACACCGATTACGACGATCAGTTGATCGCGGCGTGATGCTGTAACCATCGGCGCACCACTTCTGTGGTTTTGCGATCACACCGAACGCAAAAGAACGCGCAAAGCCTGTGTGCGTTGGTCCGCCAAATCGCAACATGATTGATTTGGCTCGCGTTTTTTACTGACGCCACGCTCACCCGCAATCCCCAAAACAACACGACATCAACCGTTCGTATGACGCGTGATTTTCGCCGCCATGCACAGATGACCGCGTGGCTAGGGCGATTCATTCGCGGATGCCCGCTCTGGAGATTGTCTCCGGAGATATTCTCTGGGGATTTGCGATGAAGAAAATTCTTGCAGCCGGTATTGCCATCGTCCTTGGCGTGCCCGCATTTGCCGCCGACATGGCGCTCAAGGCTCCCGTCTACAAGGCGGTTGAGCCCGGCTACAACTGGACCGGCTGGTACGGCGGCGTGAATGCTGGTCTCGGGATTTCGCAAACGAACGTGAGCCTCGCTCCCATCGGCAGCGCGTTTATTGACGTCGCCGAGCGCAGCGGCGCCGGCTTCGCAGGCGGTGTTCAGGCGGGCTTGAACTGGCAGTTCGCTCCAAACTGGGTTGTCGGCATCGAGGGCGACATTGGTTATCTCGGAATCGATCGCTCGTTTCGGGACTGGAACAGCATCGCTTCTTACGGCGTCAAAACCGACGGGTACGGCACGATGAGGGGACGGCTTGGCTATAGCAGCGGTCCTTCGCTGTTCTACGCTACGGGCGGCGCTGCGTTCGTGAGCGTCAGGAACAACTTTGATAATGTTGTTGTACCCGCCTTTCTGGTGCGCACGAAGATCGCAAGCGGCTGGACCGCAGGCGGCGGTATCGAGACGATGCTGGGGGGCAACTGGTCGGCCAAGGCCGAGTATCTCTATATCGATGCCGGTGGTCAGGACATCTTCAATCCGGACTTCAATGATGGCGCCGGCCTTACGGCGCGCTTCGACAATCGCTTCCATGTTTACAGATACGGCCTGAACTACAAGTTCGGTGGCCCGCCTTCGATCGTGGGGGCGATGCCTGCGCGGAACTGGACGGGCTTTTACGCGGGCGTGAATGCGGGCGCAGGATTGGCGCAGAGTCGTGCCGATACGAACAAAGGCCTTACGGGCGCGGTCGATGTCGCCGGCACAGCTTTCAACGGCGGCGTTCAGGCTGGTTACAATTGGCAGTTCACTCCGAATTGGGTCATCGGTGTTGAGGGCGATATTGTGTGGTTCAACGCTGATCGTTCGGTTCTCGAGGCGAACCGTGAAGTCGCATTCGGTATCAAGACGGATTGGTACGGCACGCTTCGCGGGCGCCTTGGCTACAGCACGGGTCCCGCGCTTCTCTATGTCACCGGCGGCGCGGCGTTCGTTGACGTCAAGAACGCGTTCGATAATGTCGATGCCACTCCTGCCATTCGCGCTTCGGCGTCGAAGACGGTGACCGGCTGGGCCGCGGGCGGCGGCATAGAGGCAGCATTGTCACCGAACTGGACGGCGAAGACCGAATATCTCTATGTCGACGCGGGCAGTCAGGATGTTTTCAATCCGGATCTCGGTGGTGGTTTGACCACACGTTTCGATAATCGCTTCCACGTCTTCCGCTACGGTGTGAACTACAAGTTTGGCGGTTGACGGACGCAATCCCTCCACTCTCGAGTGGACAAACTTGAAGCCCGGCGTGAGCCGGGCTTTTCTTTTGAGTGCGTCAGGAGAGGGAGGAGAAGAGCAGCGTTCGTGCGGTCGTAGGGCGGTTTAGCCTTCCGGCACGATGCTTGGTGCAAGCACAGCTTCGAGATGTTCGGGGCGGTCGCGATTGACGCGGATGAGATATTCGTCCGCGACGCCGCGAAGGCGCTTGCTCAACTGATCCGCCATGCCGACGGCATCGATGCGCGATTGCTCGCGGTAGATGGCCTGGATGGCGTTGACATGATGCATGATCAGTTCGCCTGGGACCCTTGCGAGATCCGGCGCATGTTCGATGATCCGGCACAGGCTTTCGGCGGCGGCAGCGGCGGTGGGATAGCCGAACGTAGCGGCGCCGCCCTTGATGTCGTGCGCCGCGCGGAACAGTTCTTCGCGATTCTCGCCGTTCAGTCCGTCACGCTCGATCGTGGCGTAGGCCGCGCTCAGCCGATCGCACTCCACCTGCATCCAGTCCTCGAACTCGCCGGAAAGACCGGCAAGAGCCTGCTCGGCCCGTGCGACAGCTGCTTCAAGATGTTCCTCGTCGGCGGGCCGCACCAGCTTCCGCAGCGGATTGGGCTGGGTGATGACCTGATGGTCTCGGAAAGTATCGACCTTGATCTCTGTCGGTTGTTTGCGGGCCATGAGCGTTCCTAACTTCCCGAGCGGGCTTTCTCGAGCAGCGAGGGTTGCTGCATGATTTCGGCCTTGCCGCCGTTGCGGCGCTCGACGCCGATATAGGCGTTGTTGGTGTTGCGGCGGCGATCCGGCCCGAAGTAGTTCTTGGTCTTGATGAAGGGGCGGGGATTGGCCACGACGTTGAGAATGCGCTGATAGAGTCCCTTGGCGGAGATCGGCTTCGCCAGGAATTCCGTGACCCCGGCATCGCGCGCGATCATGACGCGGCGCTTCTCGGAATGGCCTGTGAGCATGATGATCGGAGCATAGGGATTGCCCGCGCCGTCCGGCTGCCGGATCATTTGCGCCAACTCCAGCCCATCGAAAATCGGCATCGACCAGTCGGTGATGACGATGTCCGGGACATAATGGGAGTACATTTCAAGCGCGGTGGCGCCGTCCTCGGCCTCATAGACCTCGCGCGCACCGAACGAATGCAGCAGCGTGCGCAGGATGCGCCGCATATGCGCATTGTCGTCGCAGACGAGAAACCGCAGCTTGTTGAAATCAATAATGAACATGCGCAGCCCGAGGTGGCGCACCCGACAAACAGGTACACCTCACGTTAACTATATGCTGCCGCCGTTAACGAATGGTTAGTTACGCCGGGGTGGTTGGTCAGAAGCCAAATTGCTCGCTGAGGATGCGCTCTTCCAAGCTGTGGCCGGGGTCGAACAGCATGCGGATGGAGATGGTCTTGTCCGCAATGATCTCCACACGCTGAACGTCGCGCGCCTCGTCGTGGTCGGCAACAGCGGCGACCGGCCGCTTGTCGCTTTCCAGGACCTCGAACACCACGAAGGCGGTGTTGGGCAGCAGGGCGCCGCGCCAGCGGCGAGGGCGGAACGGACTGATCGGCGTCAGCGCAAACAGCGCGGCGTTGATCGGCAGGATTGGTCCCTGCGCCGAGAGGTTGTAGGCGGTGGATCCGGCGGGCGTTGCCACCATGATTCCGTCCGCGATGAGTTCGGCCATCCGCTCGTGCTCGTCGACGAGAATCCTTAAGCGAGCGGCCTGGTGGGTCTGCCGGAACAGCGAGACCTCGTTGATGGCGTGATGGATATGCACCTTGCCGTGAATGTCGGTGGCGCGCATCAGCAGCGGGTTGATGACGGTGAGCCGTGCGGCTTCCAGCCGTTCGATCAGCGAGTTCTGGCTGAACTCGTTCATGAGGAAGCCGACGGTGCCGCGATGCATGCCGTAGATAGGAATGCCGGAGCGCATATGCCGGTGCAGCGTCTGCAGCATCAGCCCGTCGCCGCCCAGCGCCACGACCACGTCGGCATCCTCCGCCGGCCGGTTGCCATGCGTAGCCACAAGCTCGGCGAGGGCCTGCTGAGCCTCCGCGCTCGGACCTGCCACGAAGGCAATCCGCTGATATTTCTTCGGCGTCGTCATATCCGGATCGGCCAGCCCCAATATGCGCAGGGCATGAGCCGCGCGCGGGCTTCGTCTATACGAGGTTTTCCGGTCTTGTCGAGGCGCGATCAGGCCGCGCAAAACAGCCCCGCGCGGCCGATACACGGCCCGCGGAGGCTTGACGTGTCAGTTAACCAAGAAAGGGCGGCCCATGCCGGTCCTCCGGCACGAGCCGCCGTTCACGATAGCCGTCAGTAGGACGTCCGGCCGCTCGCCAGCGCGGAGGCCAGCGACTGATATTCGGTGCTGTCGCGGCCCGCGAGAGTTTCGATCTTGGCGAGGTGATACTTCGCCTGTTCGCGGTTGCCCTGTTCGACCTGCCACAGGCCGTAGTACTGCCAGGTGCGGACATGGTTGGGATCGGCCTTGAGCGCACGCTCGTACCACACGCTTGCCAGTTCGTAGTTGCCGAGTTTGCGGTAGGAATAGCCGATCAGGTTGGCGACATCGGCCCGGTCGTCCTGACCCAGCGCCTTGAGCTGCGGAATGGCGGCGGCGTAGTCGTTGTTCTCATAGATCGTCGCATAGGCTGCGCGATATCCCTGAAGGAAGGCAGGATCTTCCAGAGAAGATTTCTTCTCGCTCTTCTTGTGCTTTTCCTTGGAATCCTTCGATTTGGTGTCGGAAGCGGGAGGAGGCGAGGGCGTATCGGAGCCCGCGGCCAGCGCGAGATTGAGCGCCGGCGTCGCGACAAACGCTGAAAGAAGAAGCGCCAGAGATATCTGCCTGATAGTCAAGTTGCTCATGCCAAGCCTCCGTTGATCTGCAAGGTCGATGCTATACCGACTCGTCAGTTCAACACCCCGCCGCTTTAAACATTCCCGTGTTCCGCCGTCATATTTTCCGGCGACTTTGGAACCGTCCGCACATAACCAATCTGTCATCCAGATGAACGAAAACCATTGACGCGCTTCAGATTGAGTTCAGCGCGACGGGCCTAGCCTTGTTTCCGATGATCGCCGCCCCGGCCATCCGACCGGCCCACCCGGCGATCACATGAAACAGGAGAGACCCATGCTGAAGATCGTTTCTGCCGCTCTTGTCGCGGGTTCGCTGATTGCCGCGCCCGCCATGGCTGCCACCGTCATGAAGACCGAAACGGCGCCCGTCACCAAGTCCCAAACCCTGAAGCCGTCGGTTGCGAACGCGAACGCGAAAGCGAAAGTGACGGCGAAGAAGGTCAAGCATCACAAGGCGCACAAGAAGACCAGTGCTGTCGTGAGCAAGAAGCACATCTCGTCCACGGCGCCTGTGAAGCACATCGTCGCAAAGAAGAAGGTCTGATCCTTCTGACTGATATTTCCGTGACCGCTATTGCATAGCCCCCGCATCGAAGCGGTTCATGGAAGTAAGAACGGCCCGCGGTCATCGTGAGATGAACGCGGGCCGGGCTTGTTTGGGGCCAGTGGTTTTCAAATCAGAAGGTCACCCCCGCTTTGACCATGTAGCTGCGGCCGGGCAGGGGATAGGCATTGAACGAGCCATATGTCGTCGCGCTGGCTATACCGTAATCATAAGTCAGCACGTCGAAGAGATTGTTGACGCTGAACGACCAGAAGAAGCGGTCAACTTCGCCGCTGATCTTCAGGTCGACGGTCGCGTTGGCTGGAATCAGCGGCTGGAAATTGCGCTGGTCGTTATCAAAGCGCCGGGCGCCCCAATAACGCACGGTCGCATCGAAAACGAGATAACGCTGCCATACGTCCCACGACACGCCGCCGTAGGCTGTGACGCGTGAAACCAGGGGAACATCGTTGCCGGCAAATTGACCTTCGGAAAATACGGCGCGGGTGTAGGCGAAGCCGCCCTTGAGCCGGACGGTATCGCTGGCGCGCAGGGTTACGCTGGTTTCGCTGCCGTAGCGGTGAGTTGGATCGAGATTGATGTTGTAGAACAGCGCCGGGCTGAACTGGATTTCGTTCTTCAATCGCATGTCGTAGTAGCTCGATTGGATATCGAGCGGTCCGCCATGGATACGAATACCGCCTTCCACATCATGAGACGTTTGAGTTTGTAGAGTAAATGTACCCGGCGCGCCAAAAGGGCCGGACCCAATTCGCTCATCGACATTCGGTGTGCGGAATGCGCGTGCGGCGCGAGCGAAGACGGCAAAATTTTCGTTGAAGTGGTGCTCGACGCCGACGTGAAGGGCGTAGTTGGTTTCGTCGCTGTTGAGTGGAGATGCCTGGGCGTCGCCAAAATAGTTTGGCGCCGTCATGTCGAGCTTGTCCCGTGCCTGCAACTTCGTGTTCTGGAGCCTGCCGCCATATGAAAAATCGGTGCTCGGCAGGAGGCCGATCGTCTGCTGCCAATAGCCTGCAACGGTTTGCTGTTTGAGATTGTAGACGTGCACCGGCGCATCATTGGCGTAACGGCTGCGGTTCGAATCGTAGGTGGCGTCGTAGTAGTCGATGCCTGTCAGGATGTTCGAGCGCAGGCCGAAGAGTGAATTCTTAATGCTGAGGCGGGGTGTAATCGACCAGGTCTGCAAGGATGAGTCGACATAACTCGCACTGAAGGGACTTAGAGGGAGTCCTCCGAGGAATGTGCCCTGCTGCTGCTTGTCACGAACGCCGCCGTCGACGATCAACTCGGCCCCATCCCACAAAGACTTGGTGAATCCAGCGGTGGCGTTCTTTCCCTGCTTTTCTCCGTGATCGAAGGGTGTCGCAGCCCCCCGCGGGTCTGTCGCAAGGCGATTGATACCGGTACCGAATTCAGATGTTGCGCGGCCGCCCGGGAGACCAAGGCTCTGGTTGTCGCCCGACAGGTTGAGGAATGCGCTGAAGTCAGGTGTCGTGTAGCGCACCTCACCGACACCGTTGGTTTGACTCAAGGCATTGTTGACGCGGTATCCATCAGACGAAATGGCGTTGCCGAAAACGGCAGAGGACCACGGGCCCGAATTGACGCTGGCGGAGACATTTCCCACACGCTGGTTGAAGGAACCGACGCCGGCTTCGGCGCGCATCGCGATCGGCTTTCCGCTGCTCGCTCCGGTTTTCGTGATGATGTTGATGACGCCGCCGACAGCGTTGTCGCCATACAGCACTGCACCGCTGTTTCCCTTGGTTACTTCAATGCGCTCGATCGACTGAAGGGGAATCGTGGAGAGATCGACACCGGCAAGGTCGATGTCGTTAACGCGCCGCCCGTTGATCAGGATAAGTGTATTCGCCGAGGCGAAGGCGCCGAATCCTCGCAAATCAACCACGCTGCCCGCGCCGTTCACCGCGCCAAACAGATTTTTGATTTGAACACCTGGAACGGTAGCCAGCACGTCTTGAACGGTCTGCCCGGGCGAGCGCGCGATGTCTTCCGCGGTGATGACGGAAGTCGAAGCGCCGACGATACCGCCATAGAGTCGGCTCGCATCGACATTGACCGGCGGTAACTGCGTCGCATCCTGCGCGAGGGCAGGGCTGACGAGCGCAGTGCCTGCAAGGCACGCCGCCGCGAATGAAAGGCGCAATTTCGCCTTTGGAAAATAGTCAGAAAAAAGAGTCACGTTGTTGCCCCGCCGATGCATGTGATCGCGGAGGCGCGGTGAAAACGCGCGCAGGCATGACAATGCGCGGCGCGTGAACGCTGCCGGACTGTCATACTTGAGGAAACGGGCCATCGGCCGAACCTCCGCAACAGTTACGTCACGTCACCGCTGCGGAATGCCGCCCCTTCGCACGCCCCGTGCGACGGAAGGATGACCGGTACAGGCAGGTCTCCTGGCTCGCGGATCGTCGCCGTTGTCCGCCTTCCCAAGCCCGGCTTAAAAAGCCTTCGCTCAGTGGCATGTTGGACAACGGCTCACCGCTGACAGTTGCGGGGGCAGCTTCGGAATAGCCGAAAGGAATGCATCTGTTGAAAGATCGACAGGCAACCCTACGGCGGCACCGAATTCCCTATTGGCCAGCTTGCGCTGGCACCTGTGCCGTTGTTTCAATCAAGCGGCGGAGGCTTGCCTTGTCAATGCCGCAATGTCTAGGAAACCCAATGCCATATCGCTGGCCACGGACTTCATCTGGATGCGTTGCAAATTGGTGACATATATGCGGTGTGCCGCGATCCTGTTCGCGCTGGGCGCTGCCGGCTGCGCCTGGACGGGCGGCAATGACAGCCTGTCCTACACCGCCGATCGCGGCGTCGAGGACCAAGTCTATCCTAAAAACTACCGCCCCGAGTTGCTGGCGTTTCTGCGCACATATCTAAATGATCCGCGCGGCGTTCGCGACGCGACGATCGCGGATCCTACCCAGAAAAAGGTCGGCGGCCGCCTTCGCTATGTGGTCTGCGTGCGCTTCAATGCACGGGGAACCGACGGCGGCTATGCCGGCGTGAAGCAGCGCGCCGCGATGTACATCGACGGCCGGTTCGACCGGATGATCGAGGACGCCGATGAACTATGCGAGGGGGCGACTTACGCCGCGTTCCCTGAGATGGAAAAGCTGGCGCGCTAGTGTCCCGTATCCGACGTTCGTTTCATTCTGCAGCGCCTCCAGAGCGAACGTCGGATACGAAAGGACACTAGAAAATTATGATTCTAGTGATCCTTTGGTTCTGACATTCGTAAAAGTGCCTGCGAATAATGTGGTACGAATGTCAGAACCGGATCACTAGCCGCGCGCCAGCCGGAGCTAAACACTGTCCTTACGACAAGTGCGCGGCGATGGCGTCGAAGCCCCGCCGCCAGGACTGTATCAGATCGACGTCAATGGGCAGCGGTTCTGCGCTAACCTTGACGATGACGATTTCGGCAACCGGATCGATATAGATGTACTGACCGTGAATGCCGAACGCCAGCAGCGTCCGCCGCTTGCGATCGAGTTGATAGAACTTGCTGCGATAGGATGCGCCGGGAAACAGCTCTGCGAATTCGCCGCGTGCCCACGCCGCCGGATCGCCGTTGTCGTTGATGTCGTCGATCCACCAGCCGGGCACAACCTGCGTGCCGTTCGCCACGCCGCGCTGCCGGATCATTTCTCCGAAGCGGGCGAGATCGCGCGGGGCGGCGCAGATGCCGCCCGCGGCGCGCATCGCACCTTCCGGATCGAGGGTGATGTAGGCGTCGGCCTCCGCGCCAAGAGGCGTCCAGAGATAATCGCTCAGCAGATCGGAGAGGGCGCGGCCCGTCGCGCGCTCATAGACCCAGCCGAGCATGTCGGTATTGGTTGAGACATAATGGAATGTATGGCCGTGTTCCTTGCCATCCGGCTTTTGCGTGGCGAGATATTCGCGCAGCGCCATGGTGCTCTGGCCCGGTTTGATGACGTCCCAGCCCACTGCGCGGCGGTAGCGTGCGACGTCGCCGTCGGGATCGAGGTAGTCTTCGGTGAATTCGATGCCTACCGACATGTCGAGCAGGTGGCGGACCGAGCAGCCGCCATAAACCGACGATGACACCTCGGGCACGTAATCGGTGACCGGCCGGTTCGGATTCAGGAATCCTCTGTCCGCGAGAATTCCGCCGAGCGCGCCGCAGATCGACTTGCTGACCGAAAACACGATGTGAGGCTTCCGCGCATCCATGCCGCTCGCATACCACTCCGCAGCGATACGCCCGCGCCGGAGAACTACGAATCCGTGGGTGTAAGTATTGCGAAGCGCGTCGCGCAGCGTCGTCGCGGTACCGCCGGCTCCGTTGAAAGCAATGTGGCCGATTTCAGTAAGCGAACTCTCGAGCGGCGACGGGTTCTTGGACGCTGCGATATTCGCCGTCGGCAGCAGGCGGCGGACGTTTTGAAAGCTCCAGTCGCTGGAGGGTTGGGTGCGCCAGTTCGCGAGCGTCACCAGCTTGTCCCGCGCTGGCGGAAATTCGGTCATCAGACTCTTTGCAAGACTCTTGGCGGTCGTTTTGATTGTCATGGTGTTCTCTGGCTGAGGGAAGGCGGGGCATTGTGCGTCTGAATCGGCGCAAGACAATACCGCGTGCCGCACAACTGTCCCGCAGGGCAGGAAGAGGGAGAGAATCGGACTCGGAAAGGGAAAACTGGCAAGGGGGGCGGCGAAAAACAATGCGCGAGACTCTTCGCTGGAGCGGCGTTCAAATCACCCCATGACAAAGATGATTCTCAGATTGGCTCCTACAGAGTACTTTGCCATCGACACGCTGTTGGTCGTGACCTTGGCGGTTGCCGCTGTGGTGAATGCTTGGTGCCTTAGCGCCTATCTCTGACGCCGACAGGCGAACGGCCGAGCCGGTTGAACCGATTCGGCCGCGCATTTGATGTTTAGCCAGCCTGCTTAATTGTATTCCGAGTACCTGAACGCAGGCATCGCCTTCAACTGGTCCTTCGTTCCGCTCATGACGGCGTGATCCGGATACCAGTTATCCTTGGTCGCATTGGTTGAGGCCATTCCACCACCGGCTGCACCCGTCGTCGTGGTCGAAGACGGCGACATGCCCGGCGCCGCCGGAGCGCGTTCGGTCGAAGCCGAACGGATCGGTTCATTGACCCATTTCAGCTTGTCGAACGACACCGCGATATCGTGCTGGCCGACGCCAAGGACGCCGCCGACGCCAATAATCACAGCGTTGATCTTGCCGCTGTTGTCGACAAGAATTTCGCTGATGGAGCCGAGGTTCTCGTTGGCGTCGTTATAGACCGAGAGACCGACCAGCTTCGACGCTCGCCAGTTGCCCTTCAGGTTCTGCTGCACGCTCGCCGATGGCGACGCGGCAGGAGACGATGTCGAAGGTTCTGCCATCTGTGCGAATGCTGCGCCGCTGATCAACGCGGTTCCGAGCAGTGCAGTCGCCATATATTTCGCAATCATCGGATTCTCCTTTCAATACATCGATTGAAACGGGAGAACCCAAGCCGCTTGCTTATGTTCCGGGAACTGAAGCCAATCAGCCGCGTCAATTTAGCAAATTGGGCGGCACCTTTTCGGACCGCAACGGAACCGCGCCGGTTTCGATCGCGGTTTGAAGGTGATGCAGTTCCGCTTCGAGATATTCGTTCGCGGCGAGCAGCGCCATCAAGGCGCCTCGCGTGTCACCGCCGCATTGTGCGATGACATTATCAAGGGCATTTTCATAGCGGTCGTCATGTCGCTTGAAGAAAGTCATGATCGTCCTCATCCCGGATTTGCATGAATCGATGGTCTACCTGCGTTGGGAACGGTGACGAGACCGTGACCGTTCCAAGGCTGGCCGACTTGTCCACGCAATTCACAGGTGTTCTGATGCCTTTTAGTGCATCGGGCGGGAGTATTTCGCGTTCGTGGCCTTGTTATTTTGCGGCCTGATCGACGGACCACACGTCGAAGATCCCAAGATTGTAGAGGAAGGCGAGGACTGCGATCACGCCGATCGCAGCGATCATGTATTTGTGGTGCGCGCGAAAGCCGCCGCCATCGTCGCTCATGTAAAGTCGCTCATGCGAAATCTCTGATGCGCCATGCCGCGCATTATTGGTGGCGCAGAACGGCGCCTCCCGCAATCGATAGTTCCCGGAACATCATCCGTGGATCGGGGCGGGAATTCCCGATCTGGAGGTCGCCCGGCGGTCTTGTCCCGGCGCGACGGCGCTGATAGCTGTTCCCCCGTTGCCGGTTTAGCTCAGCGGTAGAGCAGCGGTTTTGTAAACCGAAGGTCGGGAGTTCAATCCTCTCAACCGGCACCATGCACGCCTCATGGCCCGCGAAATCGGCTCGGCGTTAACCTTCAACTTTCCGGAATCTTATTGAAATACCTCGCAATTGAACGAGGCCCGATGCTTACGCGTTAGGCTTACCTGACGATTGGCGCGGACCTTTAACTTCTGAAAACGAAGGCTGGACTAGGGTAGGGCCTCATTTGAAGGCTGTTCCCCATGCGCGCGGCACTGGCACTGGCATTTTCGATCGCAACGACCGTGACGGCGCTGGCCGATACCGGCCCGCTGATCGTCATTCCCGGAAAGCCCGGCGTTCCGGTCATCATCAACGGCCGCGATGTGTCCTATGCCGTGGTCGAAGGCGATTGGGGACGTGCCAAGCATTTCAAGAATGCGGACCGGGTTTTCGGCGGTTGGGACAGCTACACCATTCCGGAAGTCGGCCACTATTATCCGACCGCAAGACGCACGCCGGGTTATGGCCGTCTGGAGATTGAGCCACCTGCCAATCGCGCACTGCCGCAACCGGCGGAGAGCTACCACCAATCGTGGTCGGCACAATCCGCACCGCCTGCACCGCAGCAGCACTACGACGTTCCGCTCTATCCGCCGCCGATCATCGAAGCACCAAGGCCGGGTCCCCAACCGCGCCCGAGCTATCGGCCAAACGGTTTCCGGCCCGATCTGAGATAAAAACAACCAAACAAAAAGAATCCAACAGGAGAGAGTGATGCGTCATACGATTGCAGGATTGATTGCCGGTGCGGCTTTCGCTGCAACCATGGCGACGGCGGTTCCCGCGCAGGCGTGCGTGGTGACCGATCCGTGCGGCAACTACGGCTATTACAGCTACGGTTATTCCAACTACGGATGTGGTTACGGTGGCTATGGCGGCTGCGGCGTGCGTGAACGTCTGCCGGAACCGGACGCCTATCAGACTTATGCGAGCCCACAATATTACTGGGTCAACCGTGGCCCGACCTTTACAGGTCCAGGCAATTTCGCGCCGTTCCCGACCTATCAGGAGCGCGCCGTGATTGGTTCGCGCTATTATGGCCGGCCCTATCGTTACGGTTATGATGGCGGCCCTTACGGCAACGCCACCAGCCATTACTATGACGGCGCTCCCGGTGTGCAGGGACCGGTGGTCTATAGCTATCGCTTCGGTCGCCGCCATTATCATCGCTCAAACTACCGTCCGCACCGTCCCGTGGCGCCGAAGTATTACTATGCGAAGCGTGCCTACGGTCACTCCATGGCCTACGGTCCGCGCGCGCATCGCATGAACAAGTACTGAGCATTGAATGTGATCTGAACGAAACGCCCGCTTGCTTCACGCAGGCGGGCGTTTTGTTTACGCCGTCGTCGTGGTTTGTCAGCCCATCAGGCCAAGCCGGCTCGTGCCGACATAGAGCGCCAGCGCCGCGGCGTTCGACACGTTGAGGCTCTTGATTTTGCCCGGCATGTCCATCCGCGCGACGACGCTGCAGGTCTCGCGCGTGAGTTGACGCAAGCCCTTGCCCTCCGCACCGAGCACGAGGGCCAGCGGCGCGTGCAAAGGCACGACGCTGAGATCGCCCTGGCCTTCACTGTCGAGGCCGACAGTCATGAAGCCTGCGTCATTCATCTCGCCAAGCGCGCGATGAAGATTGGGGACTTCGACGATCGGCACGAGTTCGAGCGCACCGGACGCGGATTTCGCCAGTACGCCGGTCGCTTCCGGACTGTGCCGCCCGGTGGTGACGATCGCCTTGACGCCGAAGGCGGCGGCCGAGCGCAGGATCGCGCCGACATTGTGCGGATCGGTGATCTGGTCGAGCACCAGCACGATGCCCTCCTGCGGCAGTTCGTCGAGATGCAGGCCGGGCAGGGGATCGGCCTCGGCGAGCAGGCCCTGATGCACTGCATCCGGCCCGAGACGGCGGTCGATGTCGCCCGGATGCACCAGCTCCGGCGGAACGCGGGTGTCGATTTTCTCGTCTGCGAGCCGGCGAGCCACATTTTCCGTGACGAATAGCTTGCGGATGCGACGCTCGGGATTGGCCAGCGCCATGGTGACGGTGTGCCAGCCATAGAGGATGATCGGGCCGTCGCCTTTTCCGCCCTTGGCCTCGCGGTCACGCCGCGCGGGACGGCCGCCCTGAGGCTTTCCTTGATGTTTTCCCTGATGCCTTTCTTGGCGCTCCCGATCACGGTCGCCGCCGCGCCCGCCCGTTTTGGGGCCCTTGAAATGTGATTTGCGGTCTCGATCGCTCATGTCGCGCTTGTCCCACGGGGCCGGAATAATGGCAATTTCTGGCTTCCGGGGGCACGAATGGAAATGTCACAATCATCCCGTGCTTGGTTGACTTTACCCCGGTGCTTCGCCCATAAACGCGCCGACCGGGCGCCCGTCAGCGGGCACGCTTTTTTACCGTCATCCATGGCCGTTCAGCCACCCCCGCTTGGGTGGACGAGGGTGTCCGATGACGTCGAGCGGGGGAGTGTCCCGAGTGGCAAAGGGAGCTGACTGTAAATCAGCCGCCGTATGGCTTCGAAGGTTCGAGTCCTTCTTCCCCCACCAATTTAAAATCGCCCGGAAATCATTTCCGGGCGATTTTTATTGGCACCTGCCTGTAAGGTTGCAAAATTGCAGTCCGTCACAAGGGGCGAATCGATGAGATCGTTGAGCTTAGGTCTCTTCCGCCTGTTTCTCGGATTTTTCCACGGCCTGCGCGATCCCGAATTTCAGGCCATCACGTTCCTGCTGATCGTGGCGGTGCTGACAGGATCGGTTTTCTATCATTTGGTCGAAGGCTGGTCGTGGCTCGATTCGGCCTACTTCAGCGTGGTGTCCCTCACCACGGTCGGCGACGCGACCCGCGCGCCCACGAGAAGCCTGTCCAAGATATTCACGATGGGTTTTTCAGTGGCCGGGATCGCTCTGATGCTGGCGTTTCTGTCCCGCCTCGGATCATACCGGGATCGGCAGAGGAAAGACTGACGCATAAAGCGCCGCTGATCGGGAAAGAAGCCCGAGCTGCGCTTTCTTGCGCGAAGCTCAGTAATAGTCCCGGTGGTAGCGGCGAACCTTGCGGGGCTTGACGACCGGCTGGCTCTGCTCGGCGAAAGCAAAGATCGGATTGACATAACAGTAGGCACGGCGTCCCGACGCACTCGCCTGGCATTGCGCATAGGTATCGTAATAGCAGGTGCCTGGTCCCGGCTGAGCGTTTTCGTTCAGGCAGTAGCGATAATCTCTGGCATCCGCAGGTCCGGAGCCAAGGACGGATACGCCTGCCAAGGCCAATATGGCCAAAAGTGCGTTGCGCATGAGACATTCTCCCGGTTGGAAAAGGCTTACAGCCGAAACCCCCTGTCTGGAATATGGTTCCGGCGGGCTTCCGGCGCAAATCGTTAATTGTTGAGGAGGTTGGGCGGCCATGCTAGTGCTCGCCGCGCCGCGGGTGTAGCTCAATGGTAGAGCAGCAGCCTTCCAAGCTGAATACGAGGGTTCGATTCCCTTCACCCGCTCCAATTGCTTCCCCGAAATCTCCCCTGTCCGTTCAGAAACAAGTGGATCTCAGCCGCAAAAGGCGCGGACGATCTTCCCTGTCTTGTCGTCGGTTTCGATCGTTATGCGTTCTTGCCTGTAGTCCATGGTTACGCCCTGACCGGGCTTGATCTGGCGGACGATGGTGGCTCCGGTTAACCGCTTCGCTTTACGGTCCGAAATCCCGTTCTTGCCCGCCAAAGCCGCCGCGGCGGCCGGGTTACAAACGCCGGCGCGAACACGGGCAGCCTGCGCTTCCGAGTGACAGCCGACCATGACGAGCAGACCAACTGTCAAACCGGCGAAGCGATGTGCTTCGATCATGGATTGGTTTCCTTCAAGGCTAATTTCACTCGCTTCAAATTCCCTGAAACGGGCGTGCCCGCTTTATGAGTCATCGAGCTTGTTGAGGTCGCGCACCGACTGCATGATCGGCTCGAAATTCGAGCGTGCATCCAGTGCATCGAACAATTGCGCGGTATCGGACAACAGCGCGTGAGAGCGCTGCAGCGCGATTTTCACATCATCCTGGGGCGTATCCGACAGGCGGCCGTGTCCGGACAGCAGGATTTTTGAGTTCAATCCCTGCAGCCGCTCCAGCGATTGAATGTAGTCGCTGATGCTTCCCGATCCGAACACGCCGCCCATGACGCCGCCGGGCATCAATGTGTCGGCGGCGAACAGCAATCCCTTGTCCTGATCGAACAGGCTGATGCACGCGGAGGTATGGCCCGGCGTGTACATCACGGTCAGCCTGAAATTTCCGAGATCGATCAGGTTGCCTTCCTCGAGCCAGATGTCGATGTCGATCGGCACATCCGGCTCGTTGAACATCTTGCGCAGCATCGAGAAGTCATCGCGCAGCATGATCTTGTTCGCGGCCAGGCGATGCGCGGCGATGATCGTCTTGCCGGTGAAGTGGTAAGCGGCACCGATATGGTCGAGATGCTCATGGCTGAGTACGACCATGTCGATATCCGAGAGCTTGACGCCAAGGTGCTGAAGGCATTCCAGCAGATGCTGATAGTTCGACGACAGGCCGACATCGATCATAATGGTCCGCTTGCTGCCGCGGACGAGATACGCATTGGCGGCGCGGTTCTTGAACCGGATCTGATAGACGTCCTCGGCAGCCTGGATCAGCGAGCAAACGTCGTTGTTGAGAAGGATCGGAAAGGGGGACGTCTTGCGGTCACTCATGGCGCTGCGGCCTTGAAGTTCACTGCGTTGGAGGCTCGCAACCGTTTGCTGAGCGCATCCATGATCATCAGCGCGAAGGCCGGCTGCTGGCTGACGAGATAAACGAAGCGGGCGTGATTGATCCGCATCACACGGGTGCCTGACACGGCGGCCACAGCCGTCGCCGAGCGCGATGAGCCATCGATGACGGCCATCTCTCCGAAAAATTCACCCTTGCCCAAGGTGACGATGACCGTCCTGTCGGCTCCCGAATTCTTGACGATGTCGATCTTGCCTTCCAGCACGACGAATAACTCGCGGCCGGTTGATCCCTCCTCGAAAACGACGTCCGAGGCGTTATATTCGTTGATGCATTTTTCGATTGTCATGGAACGCTCACAGCCTTTCGCCGCCGGTTCTGCCTAGATACTAGGCGGGAATCCGGGCGACGCAATCGCCACGACACGACGCGCGGAAATTGCCGCAGAGCACAAGTTGGCGACAATCTTAAGTGGCGGTCAGGTTCCGAGGCGCTTGCTTGTTCGCGACAATCTCCCGGACGATTTTGAAAAAGGCCGTCATCGCGGGCGATGGCGTGCGATGACGCTGGGTGATGATGCCGAATTCGATGTCGATCGGCGTCGGATTCATCACGAGATGAGCGAGTTCGCCTCGCCGCCAATAGGGCTCCAGTAGCGGGATCGGCGCCCAGCTGATTGCATCGCTGGCGATCACGGCTTCGCGCATTGCAGCAAAGCTCTCGACCCAGATTCGCGGGACGAAGCCGCCGGACTTCGGCACGGTCAGCGCCCGATTGTCGCCGACGTTGTCCATCACTTCAGATGAATAGTGTGACGGACGAGGGCCGGCCAGCGGATAATCCGCAAGATCCATCTCTCCAATTACGCCGCGTCGCAGCAGCGGATGACCGGCCCGGCAGAACAAGGCGACGTGGACTGTGATCAGTTTTTCGAAGGCAAGGTCATCGAGCCCTCGCACTTCGACGAGGTCGCCGATCGCGATGTCCGCGCTGCCGTTGAGCACTTCCTTCACGGCGCGACGGCTCTCGCTGGAGCGCAAGCGACAGCGGACGTTCGGAAATTCCATGGCGAGCCGTCCAAGCGCCTGAGGCACCCATAGCTCCGACGGAAAGGTGCCCGCAACGACTGTCAGTTCGCCGACCTCGAGTCCTTTGGCCAGACGAATTTCGCGGGTGAGGTTGTCCATGCTGCGCGCGACCGGTTGGCCCCACTCCAGCAGAATTTTGCCAAACATCGTCGGCTCGGGAACACCCGTCCCGCGGTCGAAGAGCCGGACGTCCAATTCGTTTTCCAGCGCCTGAAGTGCGCGGGTCAACGCTGACTGGGTGATGCCCAGCGCATCCGCAGCGCGCCCGAAGTGGCGATGGCGCTCAAGCGCGGTGACGATCTCGATGTGCCTCAACGTAATCACGATGCATATTTCTCATTGGTATTTGAGTTTCATGAATTTGACACATGAGATGGCGCTTTGCCATCCATTTGATTTGGGGGCGATGACGCGATTCGCGTTCGCGCGAGGAACCGAATTTCGCTTCGCCGGGGCGCAGCGATTTCAAGCAGGCGAGGGGCGTGTGTTGGCTTTTGTAATGCAGCGGGTGGCGTCGGAATCTGATCGCCGTAACGAGCAAACACCGCTTGCGTCGGTCCGTCGCGCACGACTGCGCAGCGCGCTGCGGCTGCATTGGCTCTGCAGTGTTGCATTGCTCGCGCTCACGGCGCCTGCATTCGCCGGGGGTGGCGCATCGGGAATCTGGGACAGAAACGGCGACGGAGTTTTTCTGGATCGCACGAGGGGAGGCAGCGACCAGACGGGCCCCGGAGCGAGCGGAGACGACGGCGAAGGCGCTGCGGATTGCTGCGGCGGCGGCGGTGGCGGCGCTGGAGCAACCGGCGGACAAGGCGGCATGAGCGTTAGCGGCGCGCCGGGGGGGTTGGGAGGCCCCACTCCTGGAGCTAACGGCAGTGATGGCGCGACAGACGCCGATGGTTCTGGAAGCGGTGGTGGCGGCGGCGCGCATGGCTTTGTCGGCAGCGTCTTGCCGACATCGGCTGTCAGGGGCGGCGATGGCGGCAACGGAGGCTTGGCCAATGCAGGTCCATCCTGGGCTACGCCTACCGCCGGGGGCGGCGGGGCCGGTGGCTATGGCGCCGTGGTCATCGGATCTGGCTCTTACCTGGCTGACACGCTGTCGGTCGGTGTGACGGGCGGCAATGGTGGAGCTGGCGGCGATGGTTACGCCGGCGGGCCCTTGAGCGGCGGCGGTGGCGGCAGCGGCGGCATTGGACTGTTTTTTGAGAATAATGCCACCAGCTGGTGGGCGCAGTTCTCGATCAACGCTGCGGTAACTGGTGGCAACGGCGGTGCCGGGGGCGCGTTTGCCGGTCGCGGCGGCGACGGCGGTGTCGGACTGGCTATCTCGAACGTGTTATCCTATCCGGTGCAGTTTAATATCAACAGTGCAGTCTCGGGCGGCAACGGCGGTGCTGCGGGCTCGAATGGTGACGGCGCGGGGCTCGGCGGCGTCGGCCTAGAGGGCTCGTCTGTGTTCATTGTGATGCGCGCCGGAGGCAGCATCGCTGGTGGTATGAGCGGCGATTCAACGACCCGGGCCAACGCGGTCAATTTCACCGGAGGTACCAATGGTCTGACCTTTACCGGCGCGACAACACAGTTGTCCGGCAACATCAATGTCGCAACCGACGCACAAATGTATTTGCATGGCGCCGGGACCCTCCCGAACGGCACGGTAGTGGACAATGTCATCACCGGTGGCGGATCCGTTTTCGTGATGACTTCGCCGACCATAATCACGCTGACCGGCGCCAATACCTATTCCGGCGGCACCTTAGTGCTCGAGGGTGCCGTGCTGAAACTTTCTGGCGCCGGCACGTTGGGAGATGCATCCGGTACGACAGGCATCTACGGCAGCACGCTTGATCTCGGCGGCACCACGCAGACGCAAAGCGCTGTGACTCTCAGCGGCGGCACGATCCGGAGCGGCAATCTCAATGCGCCGATCAGCTCCGCCGGCGGCACGATCCAGGACCTTGGCGGCACCGCCAGCCTGACCACGACCGATGGCACGACGACCCTGCTCGGCACCCTCGGCTATTCCGGCGCCACCGTCGTGGACGGCGGCACACTCGATGTGGAGGGCACGATCACCCGCACCTCATCGGTGGCCGTGAACAATGGCGGTACCCTGACGGGAAGTGGCATCATCGATCCGCCTTTCGTCACGATCAACAGCGGCGGCACCTTCGCGCCGGGCAACGGCACGCCGGGAAGCTTTACCACCATCAAGGGCTCGCTCGCGTTCCAGTCCGGCGCCATCTACCAAGTGCTGATCGATCCATCGACGGCATCCTATGCCAAAGTGATCGCCGAAGGCTCTTCGCCCGGCACAGCGACGATCGACAGCGGCGCTAAGGTGAATGCGGTGTTCGCCAATGGCAGCTATATCGCCAAGCGCTACACGATCCTGACCACGACCGATGGCCGATCGGGGACCTTCGCCCCGACGGTGACGAGCACCAACCTGCCGGCGAACTTCCGTACCTCGCTCGGTTACGACGCCAACAATGTGTATCTCGACTTGGCGCTGAGCTTCATCCCGCCTCCCGGACGCGGTCTCAACCGCAATCAGCAAGCGGTCGGCGACGCGCTCGTCAATTCCTTCAACACCAACGGGGGCATCTCGTCAGTGTATGGCGGAATGACGGCGACGTCACTGACGCAGACCTCCGGCGAAGTTGCGACAGGTACGCAGCAGGGCGGCGTGCAGTTGATGAACCTGTACCTTTCGCTGCTGACCGATCCGACTGCGGCCAATCGTGGCGGCGTCGGTGGCGGCAACGGCAACGGCGGTACGATGGGATATGCGCCGGAGCGCTCAGCGGCGACCGCAAATCTGCCGCCTTCGATCGCATCGGCCTACGCCATGACGTCCAAGGCGCCGCTGTTGCAGGCGGACGCCGCGTCGCGCTGGAATGTCTGGGGTACTGCATTCGGCGGCAGCAACAGGACGAGCGGCGATGCCGTCGTTGTCGGCAGCCACGATGTTCGATCGAATGCCGGTGGTTTCGCGGCGGGCGCTGATTATCGTTTCTCGCCGGATACACGAGTAGGCTTCTCGCTCGCCGGCGGCGCCACATCATGGTCGCTGGCTGGCGGTCTCGGCAACGGCCGCAGCGACGTGCTGCTGGCCGGCGTCTACGGCACGCACAATTTCGGCGCGGCCTATGTCTCCGGTGCGTTGTCCTACGGCAATTACTGGACGTCGACCTCTCGCACCGTGAGCATCTTTGGTGCCGACACGCTCAAGGCCGATTTCAACGCCCAGAATTTCGGCGGGCGCGTCGAGGGCGGCTATCGCATGGCGATTCCAGCGGCGGTCAACGTAACCCCTTACGCGGCCGTGCAGGTGCAGGGATTCCGCACGCCGTCCTACGGCGAAACCGCAACCGCTGGTTCCGCACAATTCGCGCTCAATTACGACGCGCACACCGCGACCGCGGTGCGTGCTGAGCTGGGCGGCCGGATCGACAAGTCATGGCTCACGACCAGTGGCAGCGTGCTCAATGTCTTCGGCAAGGCCGCATGGGCGCACGACGAGGTCAGCGACCCACGGCTGAACGTCAGCTTCATCAGCCTTCCCGTGGCGAGCTTCGCGGTCAACGGCGCGACGCCGGCGCGCGATCTCGCTTTGATGACCGCGGGCGCGGAGTGGCGCTTCGGCAACGGCGTCTCACTCATGGCGAAGTTCGACGGCGAACTCGCTGAGCGCTCGCAGACTTATGCTGGTACCGCGCGATTGCGTTACGCGTGGTGAGCGCAGGCGTCGTTGTTGTGTGACGCGGGTCGCGTCGATCTTCACCGGTTGTTTATCGTGTTGAACTCAGGATTGGGGCTTACGTTGCTGTCAGGTTCTCTTGTGGGCATTTGCTCGTCTTCGCTTGCGCGCCGCGCAGTTCTTGGAATTGCCAGCGTTGGCATCCTGTTTTGCGGGAGCGGCGAAGCCCGGGCGTCCGCAGGTTGCGATGCCGTGAATGCCGGACAATTTAACGTCACGCAAACCGATGGTCCGGCCTTCTCCCGGCTCTCGATCCCGGGCTTTGTCGTCGGCGACAAGATCACGTTCACCTTCACCGGGGTCAACGCCACGGTCGGGGCAGGTGGACAGTGGTGGATCACGTCGGTCTCGGCTCCAGGAACGACGCTCGATGACCAGGTTATCTACTCCGACGGTACGGCTGTTCGCACCTATACAGTGACCGGCAACGGCGGCGACACATCTCTCCAGCAAGTCCTCCGGATTCAGGTTCAGAATATCGGGGAAACCATTAGCGTGGCGGCCGCTTGCTTGCCGACCTACACCGGCCCGACCGATAGCCAGAAGCTGCGGGCGGTGCAGATTCAGGGTTCGACGATGGTGGCGCAGACCTCTGGCGCTGCGATCACCGGTGCGGTTGATGGCGCGATCGGCGATGCCTTTGCCAACGGCGGCAAGCCGGTGACGTTCGGAGCGAACGGAATGTCATTCAACTTCGCGGCCGATCCGGATGCGGGTATCGGTGCGCGCTCGGATGTGACGCGCCGCACCGACGACGCGTTTGCAGCGCTGGCCTATGCCGGTGGTCACACCAAGGCGCCGCGCGTGCCGACGCTGGACCGGCAATGGAGCTTGTGGGCCGACATTCGCGGTACCGGCTGGGATCGCAACAATGCTGCGGGCGATCTTCGCGGAACGCAGATCAATGCCACCGCGGGCATCGGTTACAAGCTTCGCCCCGACGTTCTGGTCGGCGCGTTCGCCGGTTACGAGAACTTCAATTACGACTTCGTCTCGCTGGCGGGTAATCTCAAGGGCAGCGGCGGCACCGTTGGCGGCTACGCCGCATGGCGGATCACGCCGGCGCTGCGCTGGGACGCGATGGCTGGTTGGTCGGGCCTCTCCTATGATGGTGTGGCAGGCAACGCGAGCGGCAGTTTCACCGGCTCGCGATGGATCGCGTCCACCGGGCTGACCGGCAACACGCGCGTCGCGGCTTTCGTCTTCGAGCCGTCCGCCAAAATCTACGCGTTGTGGGAGCACCAGGGCGCGTGGACCGATAGCCTCAGGGCGTCGCAGGCCTCGCGCGATTTCGCCACGGGCCGCATCTCGGCGGGCGGTCGGATGATCGCGCCGTGGCAGATCTCAGCCACGACGACGCTCTCGCCTTATCTCGGCTTCTACGGCGACTGGCGCTTCGCGACCGACAACGCACTGCCGGTCGGTGTGCCGTTCGTCGGTATCAGCGATGGCTGGTCCGGCCGGGTTACCGGCGGCGTTAACATTGCTATGGTGAGCGGTGGATCGCTTGCGCTTGGCGGCGAATACGGCGGCATCGGTGCGAATTATGGTGTGTGGACCGCGAACGCGCGGGCGAACTGGCCGTTCTGATCATCTGCGGCGAGGCGGGATTGCCTCGCATCATTCTTCCGTTTCTCGCAGACGACAAAAAAGGCGCGGAGTGATCCGCGTCTTTGATGTTTTGTAGCAAGGGCTGCTTAACGCCGCTCAACAGCGTCACGTTGACGAACGTGTGGACGTCCCGGAGATCAAGTCTGGCTCTGTGGTCGTTTCAGGGTAGCGGCCCAGAGACAGGAACAAAGCTGCAGGGATCAGTTGCAACGCGGCCAGCATGAAGAGCGGCGTCACAGCGCCGCCCCGGGCGGCTGAGAGTTGCGCAAATGCTACCGGTCCGATCGTCGCTCCGACGAAGAATGCGAACAGAAACCAGCCAAAGGTCTTCGAGACCGCGCGCGTGCCGAAATAGCGGCTGGCGAGATAGGGCATAAGGTCCGTTTCACCGCCGACGGCGACGCCTCCAAGCGCTGCCGCAACGAAGATCAGCGCGGGTGTTGTCGTTGTTGCATAGAGCCCGAAACACGTCGCGGCGAGCAGAACCGTCAGGATACCGACGATCGGGGCTTGCAGTTTGTCCAGCAGATAGCCGAACCCGATGCGCCCAAGCAGAACGGACAGGCCCGACACGGCTTGTACCTTCGCCACGTCTGTGAGGCTCATGCCCGCAGTCTCGGTCAGAACGAAGGCGATGTTGGCTGCGATCGCGTAAAGCGAGAGGCCCATCACCGCGAAGCAGACGGCAAGTTTCCAGAACGTCGCGGTGCGGACGATGTCGCGAACGTCCATGCCCGAAGTTTCGCCGTTCGCGCTTGGAACTGTTTCAGCCGGTTGAGTGCCGTCCTGCCGCCGCCCACTGGGCGCCGGGCTGTCCTTCACGAGGAGAGCGACAAGAGGCAAACAGACGAGCAGTTCAACAGCAGCCAGGGAGAGCAGTGCTACCGACCATCCGGACTGGGCGATGATTTTCTGTGCCAGAACAGGAACGAGGAACGAGCCGACGGCCTGCGCACTGGCGGCAACCCCTAAGGCCAATCCCCGCCTGCGATCGAACCAGAGGGCAATGGCCCTGGCATAGGACACCACGTTCGTGCCGGCGCTGACCAGACTGACCAGCCCGAAGGCGAGATACATCTGAGTCAGCGAGTTTCCGATCTGGCTCAGGAGGACGAGCGAGATCGCGAAGAGCGCGATGCTTCCCGTTGCAACCTTGCGCGACCCCCACCGGTCGAGCATCCACCCGCAAACCGGACACATCGCTGTCTGGACAAGCAGGAAAATCGTGGCAGCCTTGGCAAGGTCAGGTTGGGTCCAGCCGAACTGCCGCGCCCATGCGCTGGCGAGGAGGGCGAAGCCCGCTCCCATGAAAACGAGTGAACCGAGGGAAACTCCGATTCCCGATCCGATAACAACTTTCCATCCCGCGTGGGATGTTCGCGCCGCCATTGCGATTCTTGCCTCAACCCTGAACTGGCGTGACGCTTGAGGGAAAGAGGCGGCCCGCGCAAGGTCCGTTCGCCGGTACGGCCTGCGGCGATCTCACGCGGAGGGCAGTTTGCGAGGCTTGTTCGCAGCCATCGCCGAGGTGATGAAGGCCGCCACGGTCGGTGGCAGCCGATTTTCGCGTCACGCCGTCTTCATGTTCGACACGACCATCGTTGCGACCTCGGAATAGGTGTTCACGAGTGGTCCGACGACCTTGTGAAGCGCGTTCTTCGAGACCAGCGTGTCGTGCAGCACCAGATGATCGATGCCGGTGGTGAGGAAGCAAATCACGGCGTCGCGCGGCGTCTCGACGATCGGCTCACCCTTCACGTTGAATGACGTGTTGATGAGAACGGGCACGCCGGTAAGGGCGTCGAATTCCTTGAGCAGCCGGTAGAGCATTGGGTTGGTTGCTTCGCGCACCGTCTGCACCCGCGCCGTGCCGTCGACGTGAACGATGGCTGGAATTTTGTCGCGCCATTCGGGCCGGACATTCTTGGCGATCAGCATGAACGGCGAATCTTCCTCGCCTTCGAAGATATCTTGCGCGCGCTCATAGAGAACGATCGGCGCGAACGGCCGGAACGGCTGGCGATGTTTCACGCGGCTGTTGAGAATGTCCTTCATCTCCGCCTTGCGCGGATCGGCGATCAGGCTGCGATTGCCCAGCGCGCGCGGTCCGAATTCGGAGCGATCCTGAAACCAGCCGATCACTTTCTGGTCGGCGAGCAGCTTTGCGGTGTCCTTGGCGATGTCGTTGCTGCGCGTTTGCGTCGTCTGAATGCTGACCAGGGATTTGCTCAGCGCCTTGCTGGCTTCTTCATCAGAGTAGCGCCGGCCGACATAGGAATGCTCCATCACGAAATTGCGCGGCTGCTTCAGGACTTCGAGCCAGCCGTAATAGGCACAGCCGATGGCGATGCCATCGTCGCCGGCGGCCGGCTGAATCCATACATTCGGAAAGCCGCCCTCGCGCGCGATGCGCCCGTTGGCGACGCAGTTCAGCGCAACGCCACCGGCGATGCAGAGATTTTTTGCGCCGGTGCTTTCGCGCAGCCACGCCGTGCGGGCGAGCAGCACCTTCTCGGTATCGTCCTGGACGCGCCAGGCCAGATCCTCCCAGTGCTTCATCGACGGACTGCTCTCCCATTTCTGGTTGGCGTCCATCACGAAGGGCTTGTTCAGTTCGGCGGTCCAGCGCGGAACGTCGAGCTTGCCGTCCTTGAGCTGCATCAGCGGCTTCACGTTCTCGCGGCGTCCGTAAGGCGCGAGCCCCATCAACTCGCCGCACTTGTTCCAGTCGCCGAAGATGTAGGTCGAGGCGCGGCTGTAGAGCGCGCCCAGACCCGGCATGTTGTAGAACTCATCGCTCAGGAAGCCGCGGTCCGGCTCCATCCAGACCTTCTTCAGGCATTCGAGTTTCGTGCTTGAGAATTTGTAATAGCTCTCCGATTCGCGCGCCAACGGCGTCGCAGTATCGCTCTCGGGAAACGGCTCGTTGACGTCGGACCGGTAGCTGCCGACGCCATCGACGATCATGATAGCGCCTTCCTCGAAAGGGGAGACGGCAAATGCGCTGTAGGCGTGCGCGAGGTGATGCGAGATCGTCACCACCTTGTCGGAATTCGACCGGAACCAGGGATGAGCTTTCGCTTCGGCGCGCTCGTAGTCCGGCAGGAAGCCCGGCAAATCCTGATACATCAGCCGTTCTTCCATTTCAGGAACGGGCAAGATGTAGCAATTGCGAACGACCAGATCGACGTCGTCCAGCGTGATGCCTTCGGCGTCGAGACAATAATCGATGACTTCCTTGTGAAAGCCGCTGGCGTGCTTCTCGCGGGTGATACGTTCCTTCGCGATCGCGTAAGCGATCTCGCCATCTCGCAACAAGCAGGCACTCACATCATGGTCGTAAGTGTTGAGACCGAGAACGTATGTGTGTTTTTTTGGCATTGACCGACTTTCGAATGCGATCTGATTACGCATTAGTGATGGAAATTGCCTTGAGGGTTCATGAACGCTTCGCAATTGCGAAGGTCATCATGGTTCATCCAGCATTCACTGTTCATCCAGCATAGTGTGCGGCGGAATGAAGACAATGTTTGGCGTTTCCGGGAACTTAACGCGTGAGGCATTGTTGTGTCGTACCATGCCGTTGCTTGACCGTTGAGGTGACTTGCCCCTAGTCTCCGGATGGATGACTCACTCGATATTCTGCTATCTGGACTATCGATTTTAGAAGCCGCCTGAACGGGACGCAGGCCTGAAACGACAAATACGAAGAAGTGCTTCAAGGCGCTTCTCGGAACTGGAGGTTCTTCACATGGCCCAGAACACGACACGTTCGAACTTCTTCAAGCGCAGCCTGGCGGCGCTGGCTTTGGTGCTCATCTATTCGGTAAGCCTTATCGGCTCGTCGCTGCTCGTATCTGCGGCGACATCGACGACGGCGGAAGCCCGTGGTGGTGGACGTGGCGGCGGTCGCGGTGGTGGCCGTGGACGTGGCGGCGGCTGGGGCCGTGGTCGCGGTGGTGGCTGGGCTCGTGGTCGCGGACGTGGCTGGGGTCGTGGTTACGGCTATGGCTTCATTGCTCCGGGCTGCTACTGGAGCCCGCGCTGGGGCCGGACGATCTGCCCGTATTGATCAACTGTTTGCTCGCGGGCGTTTAGCGCTTGAAGCGAGCCATCAAGGAATTGCGAGGCACAGCGGTTTCCGCCGTGCCTCGTTTCATTTGGGGCACATGAGTGGTCTGATGCGAGTTTAGGACTTGCGAAGGCCTGACGCGCGAATCGCGATCGGTGCGGCGGCGCTGGCACCGTCTTCCAAAGCACCCCTTGCGACGGCCACGATCCGCCGGATGATGTCGTCGGTATCGTTGAGATCGCACAATCCCCCCGACAATTTTTTCAGCCGCTCGCTGTCAGTCACGGTCTGCCGGATCATCGCCAGCGCGAAATGCAGGCCCCAATAGATATCGACCTCGTCACGGTGGGGCAGGGCCACGCGGAGCGCGGTCGCAAATCGCTGAAGATGCCGGAATTCGCGATCGACGATCTTCTTGATCGGCGGCACGGTCTCGACCGAGGCCCGTGTCATGAAACGGGCCGCAGCCGAGCGTTGCAAATCCGGGCTGAGACACCAGCGTAACGGCGGACCCACCAGCGCGTGCAGGATCGCCTCGACGCTCGGCCGGCCATCGCCTTCCAGTTCGGCGGCCTTCAATTGCGCAAATCGCTCGCGGTTCAGCACCGTGGTGCGGCTGATGAACAGCTCGGCGAGCAATTCGTCCTTCGAGCCGAAATGATAATTCACCGCCGCAAGATTGACGCCGGCGGCGGCAACGATGTCGCGCATCGTGACTTCGCCGAAGCTGCGCTCCGCCCAAAGCATTTCGGCAGCGGTGAGGATGGCGGTTTTCGTCTGGTCGCTCGACATCGAAACCATGCAAAAGTGAGAGGTGCCATGCAAGCGGGGAAAGCCAATTCCACGCTGCGGAACGAAATCATACATTTGTTTGATCGCCCGTCGATCGTTACTTGCCATTCAAACAAATGTATGAAATCAACCTAGCAGCAAGATTGCGGCGCGGCAAGGCGGGACGCCCGAGAACAGACAACGTCAACAATGCTGACGTTGATTGTCGGGTGGACAGCCGGTTTCGAGTGTTGCAAGACGATTTCCAATTAACAACAAGAGAGGACTGTCCCATGGATTTCACGATGTCTGAGCGCCAGAACGAATGGCGCAACCGCGTTATCTCGTTCATGGACAAGCATGTCCGCCCCGCTGCTCCGATCTACAAGGAGCAGGATGCCAAGGGTGATCGCTGGAAGGTCATTCCTGTTCTGGAAGATCTGAAGAAGAAGGCGAAAGCCGAAGGCCTCTGGAACATGTTCATGCCGCCAAACGAGCATGAAGACGACGAATTCCGTGGCGCGGGCCTGAGCAATCTCGAATATGCGCTTCTTGCGGAGCAGATGGGCCATTTTTATTGGGCCTCCGAGGTGTTCAACTGCTCGGCGCCGGATACCGGCAACATGGAAGTGTTCATGCGGTACGGCACCAAGGAGCAGAAGCGTCAGTGGTTGAAGCCACTGATGAACGGCGAAATCCGCTCTGCGTTCCTGATGACCGAGCCGGCGGTGGCATCGTCCGACGCAACCAACATTGAAACCAGCATCAAGCGAGATGGCGATCACTACGTCATCAACGGCCGCAAGTGGTGGTCGTCGGGTGTGGGTGATCCGCGCTGCAAGATCGCGATCCTGATGGGCAAGACCGATCCGAGCGCCGCACGCCATCAGCAGCAGTCACAAATTCTCGTGCCGCTCGACACGCCCGGCATCACCGTCGAGAAGATGTTGCCAGTGTTCGGCTTCGACGACGCGCCGCACGGACACGCACAGGTGCTGCTCGAAAACGTGCGCGTGCCTGCCAGCAACATTTTGCTCGGTGAGGGTCGCGGCTTTGAGATCGCGCAGGGTCGTCTTGGTCCCGGTCGCATTCATCACTGCATGCGCACCATCGGCGCAGCCGAGGAGGCGCTCGAAAAGATGGTCAGGCGTCTGTCGTCGCGCACAGCGTTCGGCAAGAAGATCATCGAGCAATCGGTGTGGGAGCAGCGTATCGGCGAAGCGCGCACCAACATCGAGATGACCCGTCTGCTCTGTCTCAAGGCGGCGGACATGATGGACAAGGTTGGCAACAAGACCGCGCAGCTCGAGATCGCCATGATCAAGGTCGCGGCGCCGAACATCGCGCTCAAGATCATCGACGACGCCATCCAGGCGTACGGTGGGGCGGGCGTATCCGACGAAGCCGGTCTCGCGAAGTCCTACGCCGGCATCCGCACACTGCGTCTGGCAGACGGTCCCGACGAGGTTCACAATCGAGCCATTGCGCGGCTTGAGCTTCGGAAGTATTCCAATCGCTGATCTAATAAAAAGAAGATTGGGAACCGCATGGGCTTAGGGGTAAGGAACGACGCCGATTTTTCCGGCACTATGCCGGTTGAGGAGCGTCATCGCATCAATGAGGCGAGTCTCGCCGAGTGGATGGGTTCGCATGTTGAAGGATTCGCGGGACCATTGACGGTCTCGCAGTTCAAGGGCGGTCAGTCGAACCCGACTTACCGTCTCGACACCCCCAAGACCTCCTACGTGATGCGGCGTAAGCCGTTCGGCAAACTTCTGCCGTCGGCTCACGCCGTGGATCGCGAGTTCAAAGTGATCGCGGCCCTGCACGCGCAGGGCTTTCCGGTCGCGCGCGCCTATGCGCTTTGCATGGATGATGCGGTGATCGGCGCAGCCTTCTACATCATGTCGATGGAAGAGGGGCGCGTGTTCTGGAACCCGACGCTGCCGGACCTCGCACCCGCGGAGCGGCGCGCGGTGTTTACGTCCAAGATCGAGACGCTGGCGAAGCTGCACAGCTATGATCCGGAAAAGATCGGCCTCGGCGACTTCGGCAAACCGGGAAATTACTTCGCACGTCAGGTCGACCGCTGGACCAAGCAGTACCGCGCGTCCGAGACCGATCCGATTCCGGAAATGGACAAGCTGATCGAATGGCTTCCGAAAACTGTGCCGGAGCAAAAGCGGGTGTCCATCGTTCATGGCGACTATCGCCTCGACAACATGATCTTCTACTCCGACAAGCCGCAGGTGAAAGCCGTGCTGGACTGGGAGTTGTCGACGCTCGGCGATCCGATGGCCGATTTCGCCTATCTGCTGATGCAGTGGACCATGCCGGGGCTCGACGGCGCCGACTTTAGAGGGCTGAACATTCCGACCATGGAAGAGGCAGAGGCCATCTACTGCAAGGCGGCTGACGTTCCGCCGATTGAGAATCTCAACTGGTACTTCGCCTACAATCTGTTCCGCCTCGCAGGAATCGTGCAGGGCATCGCCAAGCGCATCGTCGACGGCACCGCAGCCAATGCGAAGGCGCAGGAGTCCGCCTCTCGCCGCATTCCTCTGGCGCAGGCGTCATGGCACTACGCGCAAAAGGCGGGCGCGAGCTGAAGCACTGATACATGAATAGGTGCGCACAGAATCGTTTTAGTGGCAGATTTCAGCGCTCTGGCTGGATTCTGCTCGGCTCAATGGCGGTTCTGGGATTCTTTATGTGGAGCAATCCTGCCGGATGTTCCTCGCAATGCGCGCAGATGGTCAAATCAGAACAAGAAGCGCGTGGCGCGGTTGCTGCGTTTTTCTCATCAGAAGTATCCCGTCAGTTCATCGCCAATCTTCGTCAAGATGGTTTGACCGATGAGTATCTCGCCAAATTAGGGATTGGTTGCGATGGATGTTATGTTTTTCGTGGAGAGCGTGAACGCAACTACGATCCAAGCAAGTGGTATGCGGTAGCGGGTATTGCGCCTTCGACTATGAAAAAGGATGTTGTGCTGCTCATAGAATGTACGAACTCGGTTCGGCTAGATCATACGCTCTACGGCGGTTAGCGCTTACCCTTAGATGAATAGTGTTTGAGATAATTGGGAGAACGTCATGGGTCGCCTCGAGGGCAAGTCCGTCATCATCACAGGCGCAGGCAGCGGCATCGGCCGCGCCGCTTCGCTGCTGTTTACCAAGGAAGGCGCGAAACTGATCGCGGTCGATAAAACAGAAGCGGTCAAGGAGACCGTCGATCAGGTTCGCAAGGCTGGCGGCACCGCAGAAGCGGTGATCGCGGATGCAGGTTCTGAGAGCGACGTGAAAGCCTACATCGCCAAGGCGATTTCGGCTTACGGCAAGCTCGACGTGATCTGGGCGAATGCCGGCATCGGTGGCGGTCTGATTCCCATCGCCGAGCAGACGCCGGAGCACTGGCAAGAAGTTCTCCGCGTCAACCTGATCGGACCGTTTCTCGCCGTGAAGCAC
This sequence comes from Afipia sp., assembly GCA_051653085.1. Lineage (GTDB taxonomy): Bacteria > Pseudomonadota > Alphaproteobacteria > Rhizobiales > Xanthobacteraceae > Afipia. The sequence goes on from JBOFVL010000011.1 coordinate 86,246, forward strand.
TCAATTCCGCACATGGTGAAGCAGGGACATGGCGCGATCGTCTGCACCGCGTCGGTCGCGGGCCTCAAGGCGAATGCCAGCGGCCATCCATATGCCGCGAGCAAGGCGGGTGTCATCAGCCTGGTGCAGACCACAGCGTATTCTCTCTCGGGCACCAACGTCCGCATCAATGCCGTTTGTCCCGGACTGATCGAGACCGGCATGACCAAACCGATTTTCGACAACGCGAAAGAGCGTGGCACCGAAGGCAAGATTGGCCAGCTCAATCCGCTGAAGCGCGCGGGCCAGCCGCACGAACTCGCGGCGATGGGACTGTTCCTCGCCAGCGACGAAGCATCCTATGTCAATGGGCAGGCGTTCCCGGTCGATGGTGGTCTCACCGCGTCGATGCCTTACGCCGGCAAACCGATTTAAGAAACGCACCATGTCGAATGCTCCCGCCAAACCGTTCGTCGCGCAGCACGCCGTTCCAGCGGGCGTGACGTCGACGCGATGGTGGTGGGTGCGCCACGCGCCGGTGCGCGAGGACGGCGGCAACATCTACGGCCAATACGACATCGGCTGCGATACCAGCGACAAGGTTGTGTTCTCCGGCGTCGCGAAATTCCTACCGAAGGATGCGGTCTGGTTTTCGAGCAATCTGAAGCGCACGCATCAGACAGCCGAGGCGATCTGGGCGGCGGGGTTGGCGAGGCCGGATCAGATGCATCAGGACAAGGCCTTCGCCGAGCAGGATCTTGGCGAGTGGCAGGGCATGAACCGCGCGGCGTTCTTTGCTGCGCGCCCTGCATCGATTGCGAGCTACTGGTTCGCGCCCGCGCATGAACGCGCACCGGGCGGCGAGAGCTTCAACGACCTGTTCGATCGGACAGTGGCGGGCATCAGGCGTATCAGCGCCGAACATGCAGGCAAGGATATCGTGTGCGTGTCGCATGGCGGCCCGATCAAGGCGGCCATCGCGCATGCGCTCGGGCTTGAGGCCGGCGCGGGATTCGCTTTCACCATCGACAACTGCTCGGTGACGCGGCTCGATTATCTTGCAAGCGATAGTCACACCGGCTGGCGCGTTCCGATGATCAACCAGCAGCCGTGGATCGCAAGCCACGCGCATGATGCCATGCATCAGCCGGCCGGACCGGAAGTGACGAATAAACTCGGATAACAAACAAGCCGCAACGCCGCGGACATCAGGGGAGAGAAGCGCATGACCTTGTTCGATATGACCGGAAAATCGGCTGTCATCACCGGCTCGACAAAAGGAATCGGCCGCGCCATTGCGGAGCGCATGGCAGAGCACGGCGCGAAGGTCGTAATCTCGTCGCGCAAGCAGGATCAATGCGATCAGGTGGCGAAGGAAATCAACGACAAGTTCGGCAAGGGCAGGGCAATCGGCATCGCGGCGAACATCTCCAGCAAGGAGAATCTGCAGAATCTCGTCGATGAGAGCAGAAAGGCTTTCGGCAAGATCGATGTGCTGGTCTGCAACGCCGCATCCAATCCTTACTACGGCCCTCTCGCGGGGATCTCCGACGACCAGTTCAACAAGATCCTTGGCAACAATATTGTCGCCAACAACTGGCTCATCAGCATGGTGGTTCCGGAGATGATCGAGCGCAAGGATGGCTCGGTCATCATCGTCTCGTCTATCGGCGGTCTGAAGGGATCGACCATTCTCGGCGCCTACGCGATCTCGAAGGCGGCGGACATGCAGCTCGCGCGCAACCTCGCCTGCGAGTATGGCAGGTATAATGTGCGCGTGAACTGCATCGCGCCCGGCCTGATCAAGACCGATTTCGCCAAGGCGCTGTGGGACAATCCGGAAAACCTGAAGGCATCGACCTCGCGTTCGCCGCTGCTGCGCATTGGCATCCCGGACGAAATCGCGGGCGCTGCGGTGTTCATGGGTTCAGCGGCCGGCAACTTCATAACCGGACAGACGGTTGTGATCGACGGCGGCGCGACGATTAGCTGATCGATTTTTCCAGATTGAAGACTGTCATTGCTGAGTCATGTCATTGCCGGGTCAAGCCCGGCAATGATGAGACATCAACGTGAATATGTCAGCCGAACCGGAACGTGCTGGCATCTTTGCCGGTCTTTTGCGAAAGACGCCAGTCCAGCATCAGCAGGCGATCCTGCCCCCAGAACAACTCGCCTTCATAGACGTAGGCAGGTGCACCGAAGATCCCGATGCGGATCGCTTCTTCGGTGTTGGCTTCATATTCGGCCTTGACCGATTCATCTTCCGTCGATGCCAGCAGCGCTTTGCCATCGATGCCATTTTCATGGGCGATCGCCGCCAATGTTGCGTGGTCGGCGATGTTGCGGTCCTCGACCCAGACGGCGCGCAAGACGGCATGAGTCAGTTTGCTCCAGTCCAGTCCCTGGTTTTTGGCAGCGATAACGAGATAGCAGGCCCGCCGGTCCGCGACCGGGTGGAACGCCGGTTCGAGATTGCACGGCACCTGCAGGATTTCGCTCCAGCGCTTTAGTTCGAGGTGCCGGTAGTCCTGACGCTGTTGCGCCCGTTGCTTCAAAGGCAATCCGCCGGACACCGACCAGACCTTCAGCAGGTCCATCGGTTTGTGCCGGATGGTCAGTCCATGGCGATGCGCCAGCGCCTCGAAGCGCTTGTGGCCGAGATACGTCCACGGTGAAGACATTGCGTCAAAGTAGTCGATGAATTTTTCGGTCACGTTTTCAGATCCATGTTGGAGCGGCAAGCGCGTGCGACTTGCGGCAAGAACAAGAAGCACGGTCGGCGTGGCAAACCCGACAGGATGCTTCGCGCCGACCGCTGTTTCGGGTTGTATGCGTATCAGATTATTTTGCGTCGATCCGGATATTCGCCGCTTTGACGATGGGCCACCACTTTTCAATCTCCGCCTTCTGGAGCGCGGCAAGCGCTTCCGACGATTGCTTGTCCGGTAGCGGGATTACCTGGCCAAGCTCCGCGAGCTTCTCGCGCACGGACGAATCCGCGAGTGCGTCTTTCACCGCTGCGTTAAGTTTAGCGATGACTGGTTTGGGCGTGCCCTTTGGCGCCCACAGGCCAAACCAAATCGACACATGCAGTCCCGGCAGTCCTGCCTCATCGACAGTCGGAATATCCGGCGCGGATGGGATGCGTTCACTGGATGTCACGGCATACGCCCTGATCTTGCCAGCCTTCACGTGGGGTAGCGCATTCGCGACATGGTCGAACATAAAGTCGATGTTCCCGGCCAGCAGATCCTGCAAGGCGGGGCCCGCTCCGCGATAGGGAATGTAGTTGAGCTTCACGCCGGCGATGTTTTCAAAGTAGACGCCGGCGACGTGGGCGGCGCTGCCGACGCCGATGGTGCCGACGGATGCCTTGTCCTGGTTCGCCTTCACCCAGGTAATAAACTCCTTCAGGTTGCTGGCGGGGATATCGTTCTTCGAGACCAGTAACATCGGATAGCTGGTCAGCAATGCGACCGGCTCCAGATCGGTCAAGAGATCGAACGGAAGCGGATAGGCAGCGCCGTTTATGACGTGCGTGCTCCAGTGACCGAAGCTGAGTGTGTAGCCGTCACCTGTGGAACGCGCCACGCGACCGACTCCGATAGTGCCTGCGGCTCCTGTGACGTTCTCGATCACCACAGGCTGGCCAAGGCTCACGCGCATGCGTTCACCCAGGGTGCGGATCAATGCGTCGGTCGGGCCTCCTGCGGAAAACGGCACGACAACCGTGATTGGCCGATCCGGAAAATTTTGCGCCCGAGCGTGAGTGAATCCAGTTAACAGCAGCGCAGCAGCCAGTGCGGCAGCCGACAGTTTGCGTCTCATTCCGACAAATCCTTCTTATGCATCGTCAGCGTGATCGGTGTCACCGAACACGCTTTCGTCGATGCATAAGATGTCGTTGTTGCGCAGCGCAATATCACGCGACCAACTAAGAATAGCATTCTTGGTTGGGTCGCTTCGCTGGTGATTTATCCTGCCATATCGAGCATTGACGTCGGAAGAATGTCGTGACGAAAACCGGTAGGATGCAGGACTTCATTCAGCGATAAGTGCGGAGATACCACACCCGCTGATGGAGCAGACTCTGTGAGAGGATTTGACTCACTCTCCGCACAAGAAAGAAAGCGGAAGCCTCACTCCACCGCCGCGTAAACCAGACTGCGGACCAGGGTGCGGAAATATTCGCGCTGGCCGGGCCCCTGCGACATGAAGATCGCGAACAAATCTTCCTTCGGATCGATCCAGAAGAATGTGCCGGCCATGCCGCTCCAGAAATACTGCCCGACAGAACCGGCGTAGGGCGCCATGCCTTCGTGCGTGCGCACGGCGAAGCCCAGGCCGAAGCCGTGGCCGGGCGGGAGCAGATGGGATTCCGCCTTCACATGCAGCCCGAGATGGTTCGACGCCATGAACGCGAGCGTCGTTCGTCCGATGACGCGGGTGCCGTCGAGCGCGCCGCCGCTGAGCAACATCTGACAGAAGCGCGCATAGTCCATCGTCGTTGAAACCAGTCCACCGCCGCCGGATTCCATCTTTGGAATTTCCAGCGGATCGAACAGCGCGACCTTGTCGCCGGTCCATGGATCGGTGGGGAAAGGCTCCGCGATGCGGGGCTTGTTGCCCTGTGCGGTGGAGAAGCCGGTTTCGTTCATCTGCAGCGGCGCGATCACGCGTTCGTTCAAGAAAGCGCCAAGCGTCTTGCCGGAGACGACTTCGATCACGCGGCCGAGAATGTCGGTCGAGCGGCTGTAGTTCCACTCGGCGCCCGGCTGGCACATCAGCGGCATGCTGGCGATCAGCTTTGCATGTTCCTCATTGGTGATGTCGCGGCGGAAGGTCTTCGCCTTCGCATACATCCGCTGCACCATGCCGGTGCCGGTGATTTCATACGAAATTCCTGACGTGTGACGCAGCAGATCCTGAATCGTGATCGGCCGCACCGGCAGCGCAAACTCCAATTGGCCGTTGCGTTCGATGCCGACCTTCTGGCTGGCGAATTCGGGAATGAATTTGGCGAGCGGATCGTTGAGCAGCAGATAGCCGTCCTCGACCAGCATCATGATGCCGAGCGACACCAGCGGCTTGGTCATCGAGAAGATGCGAAACATGCTCTCACGAGTCATCGGCGCGCTGTCGGCAGGACCTTGCTTGCCCTGCGCTTCAAACCATCCGATCTGGCCGCGCCGCGCCACCATCGACACCACGCCGGGCGTCGTTTCCTTGTCGATCTCGCGCTGGAACGCGTCACGCATCCGTTGCAGCCGGACCGGCGAGAGCCCGATGCTTTCCGGCTTGGCGGAGGGAAGAGGGGGAGTTGCCTTGGCGGCGGATGGCGTGGCGTGGACGTTCATGAGGCCTCCGGAGTTTCTTGTGTTTATTGCCGGAAGGGCTGTGCCGCCGCCGACGTTGTGCCGGCAGATTGGCTCAGAATGTGGTGCTTGAATAGAGGGTTCGGGGAGCCGTTTGGAAGCGCTTGCGGACATGAAAAAGCCGCTCCACCGAAGTGGAACGGCTTCAAATCGTTGCGAGGGAATAGCCTCGCTCAGGCTGCCCGCACCTCGCGCAAGAAGGCATCGACCTGAGCCTTCAGCGTTTCGCCGTTTTGTGAAAGCTCGGCGGCGGATGCGACGACCTGATCGGCGGCCACACCGGTTTCCCGGGCCGCGTCGCGGACGCCAACGATGTTCGCAGAAACTTCACCCGTGCCCTTCGCGGCCTGCGAAACGTTATGCGCGATCTCGCGGGTTGCCGCACCTTGTTCTTCGACAGCGGATGCAATCGTGCTCGCGATCTCGTTGACCTTGCCGATCGTGCGCGTGATTCCGTCGATGGCGTCGACGGATGTCCGGGTCGCGGACTGGATGGCGCCGACCTGCGCCGAAATCTCGTCGGTTGCCTTCGATGTCTGGCTGGCCAGCGCCTTCACTTCGGATGCGACGACTGCGAACCCCCGTCCGGCGTCACCGGCGCGCGCGGCTTCGATGGTTGCATTGAGAGCGAGCAGGTTGGTTTGCGCGGCGATCTCGCTGATCAGCTTCACCACGTCGCCGATTTTCTGCGCGGCCAGCGCCAGGCCCTGAACTTCCGCGTTGGTTTCGTTGGCCTGCTGGGCGGCATGACCGGCAACCTGCGCCGATTCATTGACCTGCTGGGCGATCTCGTTGATCGAAGCGTTAAGCTCCTCGATCGCCGCGGCCACGGCTTGCGCATTTGCCGATGCTTCTTCCGATGCATCCGCGACTGTCGTCGTCTGCTGTGTCGCTTCCTCCGCGGTCCGCGCCATGGTTTCCGCGGTGCTGCGCAACTCGGTCGATGCGGCGCTCACGGCATTCACGACGCTGCCGACACCGGTCTCGAACCGCGCCGCCAGAGCGAGCACGGTGCTGCGGCGTTCTTTCTCCGAGGCAACGCGCTGCTCTTCCTGTGCCGCCCGCAACCGGCCGGTTTCAGCAAGGCTGTCCTTGAACACTTCAACCGCACGCGCCATCGAACCGATTTCGTCGCCGCGCTTCGCGCCGGGCACCGCGATGTCATGCTTGCCGGACGTCAATTGGCGCATCGCGCGCTCGAGTGAGAGGATCGGCTGTGCCATGCTGCGGCCAAGCCACGCCGCGATCAGGCCGGCGATCACAACAGCGCCAATCGCACCTGCTGCGAGCCATTTGGCGGAGTTGGAAGCAAGTTCCTGATACGCCTTGGTGTTGCGGACGATCTCGACCACCGCGACAGGCTGCCCGGAAAAATTCTTGATCGGGCCGAAGGTGGTGGCGGTTGGCTGGCCGTCCAGCGAATTCGTAAGAAAAATCGATTCACCGGCCAGCGCGCGCTTGAGAATGGCTGGGGATGCGGTAGAGCCCTTCACCGTCGTTGCAAGGGTCTGGATCTTGTCGTCATTGATCTGGTGGATGGCGACATCGACGCCAAACCGGGCCTTCATCGAATTCACGAAGGTTTCGCCGAAAGGCGCGCCGACATCGACCGTCGCCAGCACGGTGTCGCCCTCGATGACTGGAGTCGCACCGAAGATGTTGAGAACGTCGCGGCCGGATTCGACTCCACCAATCGGCTTTTTCGTCGCGAACGACTGAACGATCATCTTGCGCCGGGCGGTCACGTCGTCGCCGAAGGCTTTCGGGTTGTGGACACGGGAGAGGGCGATGCCGGGAGGTATCTGGATGGTGATCAGCTCGATCCCGAGCGGCTTGATGTCATTCAGCGTCTTACCGAGGAGTGCTACGATTCCGGCCCGATCCTGGGCGCGGATCAGGGGCTTGAGCTCGGGCATGTCCGCCACGGTATTCGCGACCGCCTGCACGGCGCGCGTATCGGAGTCGATCGCGCCGACCATGTTCGCGTAATCGGACTGCAGTTCGCGATGGAGAGCGAGATCGACGGCGTTGTTTTGCTGCCACAGACCGAAAACGGCCAGCCCGGCACATGAAGCCGCAGCCACAAGCGAGATTGCGATCATGATCCGGATGGAAATCGATTGTAGCTTGCGCATTCTGCCCCCCAAAATCCTGAACCTGCTGGTTTCAGCCAGAAAATTCGTAGGGGATTTGGATCAACACGCCGTTAAGAACCTGACTCTGCGACGATACGGCACCGCGCTCGCCCAGCGAATCTTTGGCCGGTCAGCCGTCCCGCGGCTCGTCGAGCGGCGACACGATGCTGAGATGGCAGACGAGGCCTGAAGGCGGATAGCGGAAATCGGAGTCGCCGCCCAATTGCCGGCTTAGATTGGCGATCAGCCGTGTCCCGAAGCCTTCTTCCTCCGGCGGCTGGACGGTGGGGCCGCCGCTTTCGCTCCAGATGAGGCTGATGGCGGCGCCTCCCGGATCGGCGCGCGTCGTCCAGTTGATGGTGACACGGCCGGTCTCGTTCGACAACGCACCGTACTTGAGCGCGTTGGTGCAGAGTTCGTGCATGATCATCGCCATCGGGACGGCCGTTGTGGGAGGCAGGCTCACCGGCGGTCCCGAAATCGCGAAGCGATGCCCGCGCTCCTCTCTCAGTGGAGCCATCGCGGCCTCGGCGACCTCCGACAGGTCGGCGTGCTGCCAGTTTTTCCGTGTCAGCAGATCATGACTTCTCACCAAGGCCTGCAGCCGGTCGTGAAACTGGCGCAGCGCTTCGGGTCCCTGGCTGTTGCGGAAGCTCAAGGAAGCAATCGATTGAACGGTGGCGAGGGTGTTTTTGACGCGATGTGCGAGTTCGTGAACCAGAACTTCGCGGCGCTCTTCCGCGGTGGCGCGCTGGTCCTCGCGCATCGCATTCTCGTCCATCAGCCGGTCGAACGTCTGCCCGAGAATTCCGATCTCGTCGCTGCGGCCGACGATGCCGGTTCGTGCCGCGTCGTGACCGCGCCGCCAGGCTTCCGCCGTCGCCACCATGCGCATCAGGGGTCTACGGATAATGCTCTCGCCCACGAGCCAGGCCAGCAGGAACGCAACTGCGCTTCCCAGCGCAAACAACGCGATGCTGTTGCGGACGGCGCGATCAATCTGCCCGAACGCCTCGCTGCGGGATGTGCCGCTGCTGACATACAGGCCAAACGGGGTGAGCGCTGCCGGGATGTAGCCGACGATACGAGAGATGCCGTCGATGCCGATAATGTCCTCGGCGCCTGCAACGGAACTGCCGATCCGGCCGAGGCTGTCCGTCAGCTTCTTGCCGACGTATTTTTCCCCGGCCGGTTCGCGGGATACGACGATACCGTTGCGATCGGCGATCACGATAGTGCCGCCGCTTTGTACGCCGCGCCGCTTCAACTGCTGCCCGAGCCATTCGAGATTGAGGCCAGCCACCACCGCGCCCTCGACTTTCTCGTCCCGTATGATCGGGATCGCAAGCGGAATAACATTTCGGTCGGAGATCTTGCTGGCGGTGAAGGGGCCGATCGCGAACTTTTTCCGGTCGATGGCTTCGCGAAAGTAGTCGCGGCCCGCAAGATTTGGCGAAGCCAGACTCGGCTCACTGAAGCAGCGAATGTTGCCGTCCAGACCGACGATCAGAAGGGAGGTCAGTGGTTCTACATTTGGACGAACGCGCACGACGTAATCGGTGCATGCCGTGCTGTTGAGCTTACTAACCTCATCAGTCTCCGCGACGGTGCGAAGTGCGCTCTCGATGCCATCGAAGATCTGGCCGATTTCAGAGGCGACCACTTGCGCATTGCGAAGCGCCTCGGATCGGACTTCGGCGTAACGGGTGTTGCGAAGGTCGAATGAGCCGTAGCCGACTGCGGCAAGGCCGGGCAGGGACGCAACCAGTGTGAGCGCCAGCAGCCGGTGGGTGAGTGACATGCGGCGTATGGCATTGCGAAGCGGCAAACCGTTTCTTTCCCCCACCGGTTGAGCTTTGGCGCAATGTACGCGGCGCGCCGGACGGCGGCAATCGCCGGAAATCGGGTTCCATCAGAGGTTTAATCGCCGAAAAGTGGACGGGGAATTTGCCAAAATTTCTCAAAGAAATCGGCGAGAAATCGCGAAGACGGGGCGTGACGGCGCGAAAATGGTTCGCTATAGAGGCGACTCTGTAGGAGCGTAGCTCAGTTGGTAGAGCATCGGTCTCCAAAACCGAGGGTCGCAGGTTCGAGCCCTGCCGCTCCTGCCAGTTGGCAGCCTGTTCCCATACCTTGACCTGAGCCCCGTCCCACAGTAGATAACGGCACCTGCTGTCGGCCCGCTTAGACGGATATCCGGCGCGGCATTGAAATCCCCGGACAATCGAGCCCGCTTTGCGGCTCATCCTTCAAGAGAGGGTTGGGCGCACGAGAGGGCTGTCCGGATTCCTAAAAACAACTGAAATCACGCCAGGATACGACGTTTTCCCGGCATTATGGATGCGGATCACCGACGATGGCTTTCAGCCCGTTCAAATTCCTGCAGGAAGTGCGTTCGGAGACCGCGAAGGTCACCTGGCCGACCCGCCGCGAGACCATGATCACCACCATCATGGTGTTCATTATGGTCGCGGTGTCCTCGATCTTTTTCTTCGTCGCGGACCAGATCATTCGCGTCCTGATTACTTATCTTCTCGGCATTCAGGCCTGAGCGCGGAACTGAAACAATGAGCATGCGCTGGTATATCGTTCACGCCTATTCGAACTTCGAAAAGAAGGTCTCCGAATCCATTCGCGAGCAGGCCAAGCAGCGTGGACTTGAAGATCTGTTCGAGCAGGTGCTGGTGCCGACCGAAAAGGTCACGGAAATCCGTCGCGGCCGCAAGATTGATGCCGAGCGCAAGTTCTTCCCGGGCTACGTGCTGGTGAAGATGAACCTCACCGACGAGGCGTTCCATCTCATCAAGAACACGCCCAAGGTGACGGGCTTCCTCGGCGCGGAAAACAAGCCGATGCCGATTTCGGAAGCGGAGGCCATGCGCATCCTGCATCAGGTGCAGGAAGGCGTGGAGCGGCCGAAGGCGTCGGTGTCGTTCGAGATTGGCGAGAATGTGCGCGTGGCCGATGGCCCGTTCGCGTCGTTCTCCGGTGTGGTCGAGGAAATCGACGAGGCGCGTTCGCGCGTGAAGGTCGCGGTGTCGATCTTCGGACGTGCAACGCCGGTCGAACTGGAATTCGGTCAGGTCGAAAAGGTCTGATCGTTTCCGTCCCTGCTCCGGCAGGGACGGTGAGAATGCCGTGGGAGGAGACAGCCGGTCGCCAGCCGTCTGTTGAACCGCACCACGGGACCTTAAGAAGGTCCGGAATGGTCCGGGCCGTTTGAAGGAGTAAAGTATGGCTAAGAAAGTGACCGGATACCTGAAGCTTCAGGTGCCGGCCGGTGCGGCGAACCCGTCGCCACCGATCGGTCCCGCGCTTGGTCAGCGCGGCCTCAACATCATGGAATTCTGCAAGGCGTTCAACGCGCAGACGCAGAAGGAAGAAAAGAACACCCCGATCCCGGTGGTCATCACCATTTATGCGGATCGGTCCTTCACGTTTGAAATGAAGACTCCGCCGATGTCCTACTTCTTGAAGCAGGCAGCGAAGATCCAGTCCGGCTCCAAGCTGCCGGGCCGCGACTCCGCGGGCAAGGTGACCAAAGCGCAGGTGCGCGAGATCGCCGAGAAGAAGATGAAGGATCTCAACTGCGACACCGTCGAAGCAGCCATGAAGATGGTTGAGGGCTCTGCCCGTTCGATGGGTCTCCAGGTGGCGGGGTAACGATCATGGCAATTGGCAAGAAACTTGCGAAGGCCCGTGAGGGTATCGACCGCGAGCATCTCTATACGCTCACCGAAGCCGTCAAGATGGTCAAGGAACGCGTCAGCGCGAAGTTCGATGAGACCATCGAGATCGCGATCAACCTCGGTGTCGATCCGCGTCACGCCGATCAGATGGTTCGTGGCGTTGTCACCCTGCCGAACGGCACCGGCCGGACGCTGCGCGTCGGCGTGTTCGCGCGCGGCGCCAAGGCTGAGGAAGCCAAGGCTGCGGGTGCGGACGTTGTCGGCGCTGAAGACCTCGTTGAAAAGGTCCAGGGCGGCGCGATCGATTTCGATCGTTGTATCGCAACCCCGGACATGATGCCGCTGGTCGGCCGTCTCGGTAAGGTGCTCGGCCCGCGTGGCATGATGCCGA
>JBOFVL010000012.1:0-30824 GCA_051653085.1 Afipia sp.
CGACGCCATGGGGCTATCGCTACCGGCTCGTCAATCGCTGCTACTGACTCGCCACTTCAACCTACCGAAATACCAACGACCGGCCGCCCAAAGCGGCCGGTCTTTTTTGTCGCAGGCGTTGCCGCGAACCCCTCCCGAAGAGATGCCGACTGACATGCAGGGACACATCACCGGCGCTCCCGCGCCAAACTCAAGGAGACTTGTCATGTTGCGCAAACTCGTTCTTGGACTGGCCGCGGTCGCTGCTCTGTCCACCACCGCCATGATGCCTACCGCAGCTTCGGCCAAGGGCTGGAAGCACCATCACCATCATCACGGCTTCCACGGTCACTATTGGGGTGGCCCGCGTTTCATCGTCAGCGGCGGTTACGGCGGCTGCTATGTGAAGCGCCTCGTCGATACGCCGTATGGACTTCGCTATCGCGTGGTCAACGTCTGCTTCTGAGCCGACTCGTATCGACTCCTCCCAGACTCTGGGCCTCCGGCAGCACCCTGTCGGAGGCTTTTTTCCCACCGAAAGTTCCCTATTCCCGCTGCTTAAATTTTTACCGAATTAAAACCATGCGCGCAAAACCCGTGAACGAACGACGCTCCAGCGCATTGGTCTCGTGATATTGAATAGAAGTTGAATCGAACTGGAGCTTGGCCATGCCGTCCCGTTTGAACACTTTCGATCTCGATCACATTCATAGCGAAGCCGTCTGGCGGGGCATCGGCGAGAGACTGCGCGACGCGCTGAGCCGCGAGTCGCCGGAGATGTCACAGCGCCTGTGTGCACTCGTCGCGCGCTTGCCGGAACTCGACGGAGAACAAGCACCATCGATCGTGCCGGCGATCTCAGAGGAAACGCACTAAGTCTTTGCCGCTCACTCCCGTTTTAGCGGGCAGCAAACGGTCATCGCGCCTGAAAGAGCATGACCAATCCGTCATAAATCGACCCGACAAAGCTGTTGCGTTCGGCGGCCTGTTCCGTAAAAGCCCGCCATGCTCTCCATCAATGACATTTCGGTCCGGATCGCCGGACGCTTGCTGATCGACCAGAGCACGGTGCAAATCGTGCCCGGCGCGCGCGTCGGCTTCGTCGGCCGCAACGGCGTCGGCAAATCGACGCTGTTCCACGCCATTCGCGGCGAATTACCCACGGAAACCGGCTCAATCTCGATTCCACCGCGCTGGCGGGTCGGCAGTCTTGCGCAGGAGGCGCCCGACGGTCCCGAGAGCCTGATCGAGGTCGTTCTCAAGGCTGATCTCGAGCGCGCCGCACTGCTGCATGAAGCGGAGACGGCGCACGATCCGCATCGCATCGCCGACATCCAGACCCGCCTTGTGGACATCGACGCACATTCCGCCCCTGCCCGCGCTGCCGCGATTCTCTCAGGTCTCGGCTTCTCCACCGCCGATCAGGCGCGGTCGTGCTCGGAATTCTCCGGTGGCTGGCGTATGCGCGTGGCGCTCGCAGCAACGCTGTTCGCGGCGCCCGATCTCCTACTCCTCGACGAGCCGACCAATTATCTCGACCTCGAAGGCACGCTCTGGCTCGAGGACCATCTCGCGAACTATCCGCGCACCGTGATCGTCATCAGCCACGATCGCGACTTGCTCGATACGTCTGTCGATCAGATCCTGCATCTCGATCGCGGCAAGCTCACGCTCTACAAAGGCACGTACTCATCGTTCGAGGAACAGCGCGCGACCCGCGAGATGCTCGACGCCAAGCACGCAAAAAAGCAGATGGATGAGCGCAAGCGATTGCAGGCGTTCGTCGATCGCTTCAAGGCCAAGGCCTCCAAAGCCAAACAAGCACAGTCGCGCGTCAAGATGCTGGAACGAATGAAGCCGGTCACGGCTCTCGTCACGCAGGACGTCCGCGAGATTGCATTCCCGACGCCTGAAAAACTCCTCTCGCCGCCGATCATCGCAGTCGATGACGTGTCAGTCGGTTACGATCCGGCGAAGCCGGTTCTCAATCATGTCACGCTGCGCATCGACAACGACGATCGCATTGCGCTGCTCGGTTCCAACGGCAACGGCAAGTCGACGCTGGTGAAGCTGCTGGCGGGCAAGCTGCCGCCGTTTTCCGGCAGGGTCGTACGCGCCGACAAGTTGTCGGTCGGCTATTTCGCGCAGCATCAGACCGACGAACTCGATCTTGATGGCTCGTCCTACGATCACCTGCGCAGGCTGATGCCCGACGCGCCGGAAACGAAAGTACGCGCACGCGTCGGCGCCATCGGGTTCTCCGGCAAGGCCGGCGACACCAAGGTCAGTTCACTGTCGGGCGGTGAGAAGGCGCGGCTGCTGCTGGGACTCGCGACGTTCTACGGCCCGAACATGATCATTCTCGACGAGCCCACCAACCATCTGGACATCGACAGCCGCGCCGCGCTGGCGGAAGCCATCAACGAATTTCCCGGCGCGATCATCATGGTCTCCCATGATCGCTATCTGATCGAATCGTGCGCCGATCAATTGTGGGTGGTGGCGGACCGCGCCGTGACGCCCTACGATGGCGATCTCGACGATTACCGCCGTTCGGTGCTGACCGCGCGCGGCATGCGCACCTCTGGCCGCGAACGAGGCAACGATCGCGAGAAGACGCCCCGCGCCAAGCCAGAGAAACGCGTGCCGCTCAAGCAGAAAATCTCGAACGCGGAAAACGAAATCACGCGGATCAGCGGCATCATCGAGAAAATCGATACCGCGCTGGCGTTGCCCGATCTGTTCAAGCGCGATCCCAAGCAGGCAGCGCAACTGACCAAGGCGCGGGCAAGTGCCGCGGACGCGCTGCAACGCGCTGAGGATGAGTGGCTCGCGGCGAGTTCGTCCTACGACGAAGCGACCGGCTGATTTTTCAGGAAGAACGCTTCTTCTTCGCGCCGCGTACGGGCTTCTCGGGTTCGGGCGCATCGACTCGCTCGATCGTGGTCAGCCGTCCCGATGTGAAGGTATAAGCGCCGGGCCGCGGCCCGCGCGTCCAGGTGATGAGCGCGACGCGGTCGCCGCGCGGATTGTTCGACAGATTCACGTTATCGGGCGCGACGGGAATCGCACGCACCACGTCGCATTCGGTGTGACCGAGCGCGACCGGCGCCACGGCCTGCAGCGGCTGACCGTCCGACGATGCATTGGCGTCGGCCGGAGCGCTCGGCGCCGGCATTCCGGAACACTGACCATCGGAGGATACGAGATCGTTCGGCGTGACCTCTTTGCTCTGACTGAGAGGCGGCGTTTCAATGCTGCTATTGCTGCCCTTGAAGATTCTGCCCGGCCGCGCGAACCATTCCTGATCCTTCAGCGAAAAATCCGACAGCCCGCCGCAGCCAGTTATCATCGGGGCCACGATCACGAGGGCCGCCAACTGTCGTATATGGATGCTTTTACGCGGGACGTTCAAATTCGCTCTCACACAACTTCAGCGCCTTTGTTGCGCTTTCCGGAACCTGCTCATGTCTTAAAGCAAAGGCCTAAACAATGATTTGCGCGGCTGAATGACCGCGAGAATGGAACATCCCGCCTGCCGCCGCGCGTTCGTGCCTTGCACCATCCCTTTGCGGCACCATGGTGGCTAACCACAGGCCAGGTCAACGAAAAAAGACTGTATTGTTAATGGCGAAAGGTCGCGCAATGGGCCAGTTAAGACGGTTTCTATTGTTGCCGTTCGTTCATTTGTTCACGCGCGCTTCTGCCACCTGCCGCGTTCATCGGTCTGCCAGTATGTCAGATCCAGTCCGCGCGACTTGCCGTCCGACCAGGCGGCACGCGCCGCACCGAGCGCTTCCTCGTCATCGCCGTTGAAAACCATGACCACCCGCTCATAGGTTGCGCAATCCTTGGGCAGACCGGCGCTATCGACGATGAACCGGACATTGGCGTTGTTGGGATTGCCGTCATCCATGACAAGCACCACCGGATGATTCATCGCGTCGCTGTCGCGCCATGTTCCGTGCGGCAAAAACGAATCTTCGCGGTATGTCCACAGATGTGCGTCGAGCGCTTCCGCGCGCTCTTCGGAGCCGGTTTGCACAATAACGCGCCATCCGCGCTCGAGGGATTTCTCAAGCAGCGGCGGCAACACTTTCTCAAGTGTCGTGTCTTGCAGATGATAGAACAGGACTTCCGTCATCGCGTGCAGCCAATCCGGTTATAAATCGTCATTGCGAGCGAAGCGAAGCAATCCAGACTTTGAATCAGCAAGAACTGGATTGCTTCGTCGCAAGTGCTCCTCGCAATGACGGCAAAGGACCTTTAGCGTTTTGCCTCATAATTATCCGCGACCAGCTGGTTCAGCAGGCGCACGCCGTACCCCGATCCCCAGCTCCGGTTGAGGTCCGATGCGGGAACGCCCATCGCCGTGCCCGCGATGTCGAGATGCGCCCACGGCGTCTCATCGACAAAACGCTGCAGGAACTGTGCAGCGGTGATCGATCCGCCGTTGCGGCTGCCGGTGTTCTTCATGTCGGCGAACTGCGAATCGATCTGCTTGTCATATTCGGGACCGAGCGGCATCCGCCAGACCCGCTCGCCGGTCTCCTGCCCCGCTGCCGTCAGGCGTTCGGCAAGCTTGTCGTCATTCGAGAACATGCCCGCGTAGTCGACGCCGAGCGCGACCATGATCGCGCCGGTGAGCGTCGCCAGATCGACCATGAATTTCGGCTTGTGCTTTTTCGCCACGTACCAAAGCACGTCGGCGAGTACGAGCCGGCCTTCGGCGTCGGTGTTGATGATCTCGATGGTCTGTCCCGACATCGACGTCACAATGTCGCCGGGGCGCTGCGCGTTGCCGTCGGGCATGTTTTCGACGAGACCGATCGCGCCGACGACATTGACCTTCGCCTTGCGCGCGGCGAGCGCGTGCATCAGGCCGACGACGCAGGCAGCGCCGCCCATGTCACCCTTCATGTCTTCCATGCTGCCGGCCGGCTTGATCGAAATACCGCCGGTATCGAAGCAGACGCCCTTGCCGACAAAGGCAATCGGCTGCTCGCCCGGCTTGCCGCCGTTCCAGCGCATGATGACGGTGCGGCCGTCATGCTCCGAGCCCTGCGAAACGCCGAGCAGCGCGCCCATTCCCAGTTGCGTCATCGCCTTGACGTCAAGGACGTCGACCTTGACGCCGAGTTTTCGCAATTGCGTCGCGCGCCGCGCGAACTCTGCGGGGAAAAGCACGTTCGGCGGTTCGTTGACCAGTTCACGCGCGATCAGCACGCCATCGACGACGTGATTCTCGGGGCCGAATGCCTTGCGCGCGGCCGCGACGTCGGCCACCGCGACCGAGAATTGCGCGCGCAGCGGCGCGTTGTCGCCGTCCTTCTTCTTGGTCTTGTAGCGGTCGAATCGATACGCCCTCAGACGTACCCCCGATGCGATCGCAGCCGCCTGTGATCCCTTCATCGCGCCCGACGGCAGTTCGGCGAGAATCGTCACAGCCTCGGTTCCGGCACTGATCTTGGCGGCGATCTTGCCGCCGAACTTGATGAAATCGCCATCCTTGAGCGACGCGAGCTTGCCCGCGCCGATCACAATAAGGCGCCCGGCTTTCAGCCCCTCAGGCGCCAGAATATCCAGCGCGCCGCCGCTCTTTCCCTTGAACTGGTTCGCCGCCGCCGCGCGTTTGACCGCGTTCGCGGTGGCCCCAAGCGCCTTGGTCGTCGCCGGGCCGAGCTTTAATGTGTCGTCGCAAAACACCACCAGAACGCCGCGTGGGGCAGCGGAAAACGGTACGAAGCCGACCTTGACGGCGTCGGTCATAAGCAAATCCTCCAGATCATCGCGGCTTGCGCAGCAAAGGGACCAGAATCCAGCAGGAACTTCGGATTCGGGAAACGAGATGGCGCACTATGACGCTTTCCCACACGCGCTGCCAAGCGCGCAGCTATCTTGGCAAGCATGTCCGGCCAGCAGCCGTATCGCGCCGCGGCTGCGTGGCCCGAAAGCCACGTCAAACGATTTATTAACCGTGCTCCACGCTCAGCCTCAGGTCGGCCATTTTGTTGACCGATCAAAGGGATGCTATGAAATAAGAATGTGCCGGGAATATCGGTCAGGCGCCCTTGGGGGACTTCGCGAGAGGTCTGGGCGTTCGATCCGAAATCCGGCTGGAGTTGGGGATATCGCTGCCTGATGGGGTCGATCGACACCACTGTTTTCCGGACGACCGCGCGGTCGTCCGTCCGGGTTTTCGCGTCCGCACGGCTTGTCCGGCGGCTGGCGTCGGCATGAGGCGATCTCGCGCATGGTGACGACAATCCTCGCCCGTTATTTTGCCGCACGTTTCGTGATCGCATCGATCGCGACCTTCGCAGCGATATTCTTCCTTGTGATCACCGTCGACTATATTGAGCTGATGCGCCGCGCCGGCGGCATGGCGAACATCTCGGCTCTCTTCGTCGCGCAAACCGCGCTGTTTCGTGTGCCGCTGACGCTCGAAAAGCTGATGCCGTTCTGCATCATGATCGGCGCGATGGTCTCATTCCTCGCACTGTCGCGGCGGCTTGAGCTCGTGATCGCGCGCGCCGCCGGCATTTCGGCCTGGCAGTTCACCGCGCCCGCGTTGCTCAGTGCACTCGCCCTCGGCGCGCTCGCAACCGCCGTCTACAATCCGGTATCGGCCGAGATGCTGGAACGTGCGAAGGGCATGGAAACTCTCATCTTCACCGATGGCGCGTCGAGTGTTCAGGATGGCGCAAGTTTCTGGATCAACCAATCGACCAGCGAAGGACAGAGTATCATCAACGCCTCTCGAAGCATCGGACAGGGCACGCTGCTGACCGGCATGACCGTGTTCCGGTACGATCCGTCCGGCGTCTTCAAAGAGAGAATCGAGGCCAGGGAAGCGACCCTCGAGCCCGGCCGGTGGCTGTTTAAGGGCGTGCGCCGCTATACGCTCAATAACCCGGTCATCGAGGAAGATACCTTCGCGCTGAGCACGACTCTCACCCTGGCTCAGGTCCGGAACAGCTTCTCCACCCCCGAAACTGTGTCTTTTTGGCAACTCCCAGACTACATCAAGTCGTCAGAGAACTCGGGACAGGCCACAGCCGGTTACCGCCTCCAGTACCAGAAGCTTATCGCGCGCCCGTTTTTATTGGCTGCGATGGTGCTGCTAGCCGCTGCTGTAAGCCTTCGGTTCTTCCGCTTCGGCGGCGTGCAAAAGATGGTTTTAAGTGGCGTTGCAGCAGGGTTTCTGCTCTATGTCCTGTCGAAAGTAACTGATGATTTGAGCAAGGCCGAGTTGATGCATCCGCTCGCTGCCGCGTGGTTGCCCGTTTGTGTGGGTGGCCTCTCGGGATTTCTAGCCTTGCTGTACCAGGAGGACGGGTAGTGGCCGTTGTCGCCGCCCTCCAAGGACAGACGCCTGCGTTCAGGCGGCGCATTCGCTTGCGCCGTCAAAGCCTCGTCATGGCTGCGGTTCTGGGGCTCTCCCTCACAGCCGGGCTCGGTGGCGTGGCGACGACACCGGCAGCCGCGCAACAGACCTCTTACCGATACAATCCGCTGCCTCCCAGGCCGCCAAAGCCGGCACGCCCCCAGACCAATGACGGGCAGATGCTCGTGCAGGCGACCGAGGTCAATTACGACTACAACAACTCGCGCGTCGCGGCCGTCGGCAGCGTCCAGATCTACTACAACGGAGCCACGCTGGAGGCCGACAAGGTCATCTACGACCAGAAGACCAAGCGCCTCCACGCCGAAGGTAACGTCCGGCTGACCGATTCCGACGGCAAGATCACCTACGCCAACCTGCTCGACCTGTCCGACGACTATCGCGACGGCTTCGTCGATTCGCTGCGGCTCGACACCGCCGATCAGACCCGCATGGCGGCGACGCGCGCAGACCGCACCGGCGGCGAAGTCACAATCTTCCAGAACGGCGTCTACACCGCTTGCGCAGCCTGCAAGGACAACCCCAAGAAGCCGCCGCTGTGGCAGGTCAAGGGCGCGCGCATCATCCACAACCAGACCGAGAAAATGTTGTACTTCGAGGACGCACGCCTCGAATTCTTCGGCCAGCCGATCGCATACATGCCGTACTTCTCGACGCCTGACCCGACGGTCAAGCGCAAGAGCGGCTTCCTGATCCCGAGCTATTCGTCCAGTTCGCGTTACGGCGTCGGCCTCGAAGTACCGTACTACTTCGCGCTGGCTCCGGACTACGACGTGACCGTGACGCCGCGCTACACTACCAAGCAGGGCCTGCTGATGCAGGGCGAGTTCCGCCAGCGCCTCATCAACGGTGCTTACGAAATCCGCGCCTACGGCATCCGCCAGGAAGACAAGGGTCAATTCCTGACCGAACCTGGCTATCGTGATTTCCGCGGCGGCATCGACACAAAGGGCCAGTTCGCTCTGAACGACAAATGGGTCTGGGGCTGGGATGCGGTCGCGGTTTCCGACAAGTCGTTCTTCTATGACTACAACCTCGGTCCGTACAAAAACGCGCTCAACGCGTTCTTGCTGACCCCCGATACGGGCCTCTCTCAGATCTATCTCACCGGCGTCGGCAACCGCAGCTATTTCGATGCGCGGGTGATGCACTTCCTCGGCTATTCTGCCGCCGACGACCAAGGCCAGATCCCGGTCGTTCATCCAGTCATCGACTATTCGAACGTGCTTAACCGCAACGTGCTCGGCGGCGAATTCAGCTACAAGGCAAACTTCACCAGCCTGAGCCGCCAGACCGCCTCGTTCGACGCGATCAACCCGACTGCGCTTGTCAGCGGCTTTTGCCTGCCGACATCAGCCGACCCCAAGGCCAGAACGCCATCGCAGTGCCTCCTGCGCGGCATCCCGGGCGACTACACCCGGCTGACGGCCGAGGTTTCCTGGCGGCGGTCCTTTACCGACTCCATCGGCCAGATCTTCACGCCGTTTGCCTCGTTGCGCGGCGATCTGATCAGCGCCAACATCGACAACCAGCCCGGCGTTTCCAATTACCTGCCGGTCGGCTCCACGCAAACTGCGCGGCTGATGCCGACGGTCGGTGTCGAGTATCGCTACCCATTTATCAACGTGCAGCCGTGGGGCACGACGACGATCGAGCCGATCGGCCAGTTGATCATCCGGCCCAACGAACCGAGCGCCGGCCGTCTTCCAAACGAAGATGCGCAAAGCTTCACATTTGACGACAGCAACCTGTTCAGTGTCGACAAGTTCTCGGGCTATGATCGCGTCGAAGGCGGCGGACGCGCCAATGTCGGCGTTCAGGCAACGACGCAGTTCGACCGCGGCGGCTTCGTCAACGTGCTGTTCGGGCAATCCTACCAGTTGTTCGGCCTGAATTCCTTCGCCGTGCAGGATCTGACCAACACCGCCCTCGGTAGCGGTCTGGACACCACCCGCTCCGATTACGTCGCGCGCATCGCCTATCAACCGAACAAGATTTATAGCCTGATCGCCCGCACCCGCCTCGACGAGGCAACGGGAGCTGTGCGGCGCTTCGAACTCGAAGGCAGGGCCAATTTCGACCGCTTCGGGGTGAGCCTGCTTTACGGCAACTACGATGCGCAGCCCGAACTCGGCTTCCTCACACGGCGCGAAGGCATCGTGGCAACCGGCTCGCTCAAGGTCGCCAATAACTGGATGCTGTCAGGCGCGCTGCGCTATGACATCACAAACCAGACGATCAATCAGTACATTGTCGGCGCGGGATACGTGGATGACTGCTTCATTATCGCAGCCAACTACATCACTGACTACGCCTATACCTCGGCGAGCTACCTGACGCCCGTGACCGATCACCGCATCATGCTGCAGATCGGGCTGCGCACCATCGGCACCAGTTCGTTCAACACGTCGCAATAACGCTCCAGGTGGCGTGAAGACGGAACTTGCCGAGAGTTGATCAGACGCGCGCATTGCCGCCGCAAACTCAGGGTTGATATTGTGGGATACACGCTGAAACCTCCAACCTGGCCACAACGGGCTTGACCATGAGCGCGACCTTCTTCCTTCGCCACGCACGGACGGCCCTCTTCGCCGCCACGGTTCTTGTCGTTTCGGGCCTTACGTCAGGCGCGATGGCACAGTCCGTCGCAGCGATGGTGAATGGCGAGCCGATTACCAATTTCGACATCGACCAACGCGTCAAGCTGACGACGCTCACCACACGCAAGACGCCCTCGCGCCAGGAAGCCCTCGAGGACCTGATCAACGACAAGGTCAAGATCAAGGAAGGCAAGAAGTACGGCCTCGACATGCCGAGCTCCGACATCGACGGCGCCTTCGGGAACATGGCGGCACGCATGCGTATGAGCAGCGATCAACTCGTCAAAACCCTTGAGGGTCATGGCATCCGCCCCGAGACGCTCAAGCTTCGCATCAAGGCTGATATGACCTGGGGAAACCTGGTGCGCGGCAGATTTCAGTCGAGCTTCCTTGTGCCCGAGAAGGATCTCGCTGGAGTTGGTGCGTCCGGCGACAAGCCGGAGACCGAGAGCTTCGAGTATCTCGTCCGTCCGATCGTTCTGATCGTGCCGCGCGGTTCGCCGCCCGCCGCCGTCGAGGCCCGCCGCAAGGAAGCGGAATTGATCCGCAACCGGGTCCAGTCGTGCGAGGAAGCTCAGGAGCTGTTCCGCGCGATGCGCGACGCGGCGATACGCGATCAGCTCACCAAGACCTCGGCGGATCTGCCGCCGAATTTGCGCGAACTGCTTGATAAGACCCCGATCGGGAAATTGACCCCGCCCGAAGTCACCAAACAGGGTGTGGAGATGGTGGCGCTGTGCAGCCGCAAGCCGACCAAGGCCGACACCCCGGCCAAACGCGAAGCGCGCGAGAAAATCTACAGTCAGAAGTACGAAGCCAAGTCCAAGTCGTATCTGCAGGAAGTCCGAAGGGGCTCAATGATCGAAATACGAAACAATTGAGATCAACAGCAGCACCGCAGCCATGACCAAAGCCGCCATGACCAAGGCTCTGGCGCTGACGATCGGCGAGCCCGCGGGCATCGGCCCTGACATCGCGATTGCTGCATGGTTGAAGCGGCGCGAACTCGACCTTCCCGCATTCTACCTGATCGGCGACAGCGCATTCATCGCGGAGCGCGCCCGGACGCTCGGCGTCGACGTCACGACTGCCGATGCCAGCGCCGAGAACGCCACTGCCCTCTTCGCGGGTGCGCTTCCTGTGGTGACAACGCGCGTTGCCGCTACGACGAAGCCGGGAAAGCCCGACGACAGCAGCGCGCCGGTGGCCATCGCATCGATCCGTCATGCCGTCGCCGACGTCATTGCTGGTCGCGCCAGCGCCATCGTCACCAACCCGATTGCGAAAAGCGTGCTTTACAAGGCGGGCTTCTCCCATCCCGGCCACACCGAATTCCTGGCGCAACTCGCGGCGGCGGTGAGCGGTATGGTCCCGCATCCGGTAATGATGCTGTGGTCGCCGGAACTCGCCGTCGTGCCGGTGACGATCCATCTGCCGCTGCGCGACGCCATCGCGCAACTCACCAGCGACCTCATCGTCAAAACGGGACGAATCGTAGCGGCGGATCTGAAAGCGCGGCTCGGCATCGCTCATCCCCGTCTCGCGATCTCAGGCCTCAATCCTCACGCCGGCGAGGATGGCTCGCTGGGCAGCGAGGACCAGTCGATCATCGCGCCTGCGGTCGCGACGTTGCGTCAGGACGGCATCGATGTCAGGGGACCGCTACCTGCCGACACGATGTTTCATGAGGTTGCGCGCAAAACCTACGACTGCGCGATCTGCATGTACCATGACCAGGCGCTGATCCCGATCAAGACCATCGCGTTTGACGACGGCGTGAACGTGACGCTGGGACTGCCGTTCATCCGCACCTCGCCGGATCACGGCACGGCGTTCGACATTGCGGGTACCGGCCGCGCCAATCCGTCGAGCCTGATCGCGGCGCTTCGCCTCGCCGCGCGCATGGCGGCGGCATCCGGCGCATGAGCACCATCGACGATCTGCCGCCACTCAGCGACGTCATTCGCCGTCATGAATTGTCGGCGCGCAAATCGCTGGGCCAGAATTTCCTGCTCGATCTCAATCTCACGTCGCGGATCGCGCGCGCCGCAGCCCCGCTCGAAGACGCGACCATCGTCGAGATCGGCCCCGGCCCCGGCGGATTGACGCGCGCACTCCTTGCGCAAGGCGTCAGGCGCGTGATCGCGGTTGAGCGCGACGAACGCGCCATTCCCGCATTGGAAGAAATCGCGCAACGCTATCCCGGCCGGCTGACCATCGTGAATGCCGATGCGACAACGTTCGATCCGCGTCCGCATCTCAACGGCGAGCGCGCAAAGATCGTCGCCAACCTGCCCTACAACATCGCGACCGTGTTGCTGATCGACTGGCTCAGCCTCGAGCCATGGCCACCGTGGTACGACATGATGGTGCTGATGTTTCAGCGTGAGGTCGCCGAGCGCATCGTCGCCCGTGAGAACGATGAGGCCTATGGCCGCCTCGGCGTACTGTCGAACTGGCGCGCGGAAACCAAAATCCTGTTCGACATTGCCCCCGGCGCATTCGTGCCGCCGCCCAAGGTTACTTCGTCCGTGGTGCGGCTGATTCCGCGCGCGGCCCCCGAACTCTGCGACCGGCGTATGCTGGAACGTGTCTCAGCCGCGGCCTTCGGCCAGCGGCGAAAGATGCTGCGGCAAAGTCTCAAATCGCTCGGTGTTGATCCGACGCTGCTTGCAGCAGCTGCTGGCGTTGAACCGACGCGGCGCGCGGAGACCATTCCGGTGTCCGGTTTTGTTGCCATGGCGCGCGAATTGACCAATATACAGCCCGCAAAATCAAAAACGTCCTAGTGGAGTGGATTTGACATTCGCGCCTCACCAACCGCGAGTCCGCAAAGCGAATGTCAAATCCAAAACTCCACTAGAAATTTTTATTTACTAGTGGTCCTTTGCTTCTAACATTCGCAAAGGTGCCAGCCGAAACAAGATGCGAATGTTAGAAGCGGACCACTAGTGGAGAAACTGAAATGCCTGTGATGCGCCGCCAGTCGCTTGTGAAGTTCGATGCTCCGCTCTGCGAAACCATCGCGGAGACCCCGAAGCCGCAAGGCCGGGAAGTTCTGGTGCGGATCGAGCGCTGCGGACTGTGCCATTCGGACCTGCATATTCAGGACGGTTACGCGGATCTCGGTGGCGGCAAAAAGCTCGACACCACGCGTGGCATGGTCCTGCCGTTCACCCTCGGTCATGAGATCGCAGGCGTTGTCGATGAAGTCGGTCCGGATGTCGACAAGGCGCTGATCGGCGCGAAGCGCGCCGTGTTTCCGTGGATCGGCTGCGGCCAGTGCCGTGACTGCCAGAACGGCGACGAGAACCTCTGCGCCAAGCAGCGCTTCCTCGGTGTCTCGATCGACGGTGGCTTTGCCACCCACGTTCTGGTGCCCGATGCGAAGTATCTGCTCGAATACGATCCCCTGCCCGTCAACGTCGCGGCGACCCTGATGTGTTCGGGCGTCACCGCCTACGGCGCGCTCAAGCGCCTCGTCGATCGTCCGCGCCAGCGCAACCTGCTGCTGATCGGCTTGGGCGGCGTCGGTATGATGGGCCTTTCATTTGCCGGTGCGATGTTCAAGCAGCCGATCTCGGTGGCTGATCTCAGCCCGGCTGCGCGCGAGACTGCGCTGAAGAACGGTGCATCGGTGGCCTACGATCCGTCGGAGGCTGACATCGTCAAGCGCATCCTGAAGGAAACCGACGGCGGCTTCGATGAAGTGGTCGATTTCGCGGGCAACGAGAAATCCATGGCATTCGCGGTGGCTGTGCTGGCGCGCGGCGGGAAGATCGTCGTGTCAGGCCTGATGGGCGGCAACTTCAGCGTGCCGATGGTGCAGTGGATCTACAAGCGCATGACCATTGAAGGCTTCATGGTAGGTACGCTTGCGGAGGGTCACGAGCTGATGGCGCTGGCCCGAGCCGGCAAGATCAAGCCCACGCCGATGCAGGAAGAGCCAATGGCCGATGCGCAGAAGTGGATCGATCAATTGCGCGCCGGAAAAGTCGTCGGCCGCATCATGCTGACGAACTGAACGGCTTCAGTTTGGGCGATTGAGCCGGGTTGCCATCCAGATGACGTGACGCGCGCCGCCGCGCTTGCCGTTGGCGCGCGTGTTGATCTCATCCACGTCGAAGCCGGCCTTGGTCAACCGTTGCGTAAAGCGCGGATCGGGGCCCGAAGACCACACCGCGAGCACACCGCCGGGGCGCAGCGCCGCATGAGCGCTGCCAAGTCCGCTCTTGTTGTAGAGCGCGTCGTTGGCTTCGCGGCTTAGTCCTTCGGGGCCGTTATCGACGTCCAGAAGGATCGCATCGAACGCCGAGCGCTCGCCGCGTATCAGAAGTCCAACATCCTTCTCCCGGATGCTGACACGCGGATCGGTCAGGCTTTCGCCGAACACCTCCGCCATCGATCCCCGCGCCCAGGCGATCACCTCGGGCACCAGTTCGGCGACAACGATCCGGGCATCCGCGCCCAGCACAGATAGCGCTGCGCGCAACGTAAAGCCCATGCCGAGACCGCCGATCAGCAAGCGCGGTTTCTTGCATCCTTGAAGTCTTTCACACGCAAGGGTTGCCAGCGCCTGCTCAGACCCGCTGAGGCGGCTGTTCATCAATTCGTTCTGACCGAGTTTGATGGAAAACTCGGCGCCTCGGCGCATCAGGCGGAGTTCGCCGCCGCCCGGCACTTGCGCAGTATCCAGCAGACTCCAGGGGATCAAAAGTCGTTCCTCAACCGATGAGAGCGGTCGCGCGGAACTCGCTCAAATGCATGCCCATATTACAGAAAACGGCTTCCTGGATGCCACAATTGCAGACGGAATACGCGCCCGAATGTTGCCTTAGCCTGTCCGGATTTGCGGCCTATTCCGACCCAACTTGTCCCCGACAACTCAACACGAGAATTGGTTTCGTGTTGCGTAAGGGGGACAGAATGTCAAACCAAACCGCCATCATTGCATCGGCTGTCGTCGCCGGCTTCGTTTCAATCCTTGGCATGTCGGTCTCGGCAACCGCAGCCCCCGCTGCGGAGCCCGCAGCCGAAAACGAATGTCTCTCCGCGCCAAGGGCGACGACGCCCGCCGGAGCTCACTGGTACTACCGCATCGAGAAAGGCACCAAGCGCAAATGCTGGTATCTCTCGGACGCCGGCGGAAAAGTAAACAAGCCAGCTGAGGCTACGAAGACAACGACATCCTCGCCGGTCGCAGAACAGGATGAGCCTCCCCCGAACAAGCCGATGCGGAAATCAGTCGCAAACGCCCGCGCCGAATTGACGAAAGGTTCGCCCGACAACGATAAGTCACTCGCGGAATCGACATGGCCGGCGCTGACGCCGGCCGACCAAGCGGCCGTCCGCGAGAACAATCAAACCGCCGCGATCCAGCCCGCGCCCGAAGCCTCAAACACGCAAGGCTGGAACATCGCCTCGCGCTGGCCTGAGTCGAAAACGGTCGCCTCGGCTGAAGAGCAACCTGCACCGACCGCACCGGAACCGGCACAACCCGCCCCAGCGCTAACGCCAGACCGCCTCGCAGCGGCGGCGGCCGCAGCGGCAACGCCGGCACCAATCGCGCAGCCGCAACCGGCCAGCGCGGTCCCTGCGGCCGACGCATCCGACACCGCGAACACCTCGATCCGGGTATTGCTGAGTGTGCTCGTTGGCCTGCTCGCGCTTGCAGCGATTATCGGCCCGATGATCTTCAGGTACATCAGGCCGCGCAAAGATGAGTATGCAAATGCGCAACGCCGCCCGATCTGGGACATGAACACGTCCGGCGGAATCATCCGGCAGGACAACCCACGGATGGCCTCACCTGAGTTGTATGTTGATGCGCCGCCCGAGCCACGCGTGCTGGATGAAGCGGTCGATGAAATCGAGGTCCTTCTGGCGCGAGCGTCCAGACGTTCGGCGGCTTAAGCCCAATACAAGACGGATTGAAAGCGGCGGGCGATCCGCCGCTTTTTCATTTTGCCAGCTGCTTTTGCAGATCGCGCACGAAGGCCGACAATCCGGTCTGGCGTTCGCGCTTGAGGCGCTCGGCCTTGAGGATCGTCACGACCTGGGAATACGCCTCGTCGAGATTACTATTGGTCACGACGTAATCATATTCCGCCCAGTGACTGAGTTCGTGGCTGGCGCGGCTCATGCGGCCGGCAATCACTTCATCTGAATCCTGTGCTCGGGTGTGCAGCCGCTTTTCAAGATCGGCCGCGGACGGCGGCAGGATGAAAACGCTGACGACATCGTCGCGTGCCTTCTCGCGCAATTGCTGGGTGCCCTGCCAGTCGATATCGAACAGCACGTCCTGCCCCGCGGTGAGCGCGTCCTCGACTGGCTTGCGCGGCGTGCCGTAGGAATTGTCGAACACTGTCGCATGCTCAAGAAGTTCGTTGCCCTTCACCATGGCGTCGAACTTTGGCTTGTCGATGAAATGATAGTGCACGCCGTCGGCTTCACCAGGACGCATGGGACGGGTGGTGACCGACACCGACATGCGCATATCCGGCATCTTGTCGACCAGCATGCGCGCCAGCGTGGATTTTCCCGCGCCCGACGGCGACGACAACACGAACATCAGCCCGCGCCGCTCAACGCCTTTCAAGGTGCCCCCCGCCGCCATTGCCTACTCCAAGTTCTGAACCTGCTCGCGAAACTGCTCGACCACGTTTTTCATCTCAAGTCCGGTGTTGGTCAGTTCGATGTCGTTCGACTTCGAGCAGGTGGTGTTCACTTCGCGATTGAACTCCTGCGCCAGGAAATCCAGCCGCCGCCCCACCGCGCCGCCCTTGCGGAGCAGTTCGCGTGTCTGTGCAATATGCGAGGCGATGCGATCGAGTTCTTCGCGGATGTCCGCCTTGGTCGCGATCATGATCGCTTCCTGATTAAGGCGATCTGAATCGAAACGGTCGGATGTCTCAAGCAACAGAGCAACCTGTTCGGCGATCCGTGCCCTGATCGCTTCGGGCTTGCGGCCCGGTGCGGCTTCGGCGCGCTTTGCGAGGCGTTCGATCTCGTCCATGCGCTGAGTCAGGATCTGACCGAGTGCCGTGCCTTCGCGTTTGCGCATATCGATCAGGCTTTGCAGCGCTTGCTCGAAGGCGTCCGTAACGGCGGCGCGCGCGCCCTGCAATTCGGCCTCGTCACTCTCCGGCTCGACGACTTCAATCACGCCCTTGATCCCGAGCAGTCCATCCACGCTCGGTGCAACCGCATCGGTCCGCGCGGAAATCTCTGATGCCACTTTCAGAATCGACGACAGAACCTCGTCGTTGATACGAACAATGGACGCCGTGCCGGTTCGCTTGACGGACAAATTCGCATAGACCGTGCCGCGCGAAAGCAATTCTGTGGCGCGTTTACGCGTGGCGGCTTCGATGTCGTCCCACCCCGGCGGCAGCCGCATGCGGAAGTCAAAGCCCTTGGCGTTGACCGATTTCAATTCCCATTCGAACGCATAGGGTCCGCTGGTGCCGTGGCTTCGCGCAAAGCCGGTCATGCTCGACAGCGCCATCGCGAAACGTTCTCCAGTCAAAATCGTCGAATGAGGCTCAGCTTGTCACCGAATTCCGGCGCGCACGCAAGATCAACTGCCTGGGAGCAGCCTACTCTTCCTGTGGCGCGGCAGGCTCGGGCGCAGCGTTCGGCGACGGGGCACGCTTCGCGGTTCGCTTGCGCGGCGCAGCGGCGGCACCATCGGCTGGCGGCTCATTGGCAATGATGCTCGCCGGTGCCTGAGCTTTCGGCGCAGTGGTGCCCTTCGGAGCGGCCTTGGGCGCGGCTGCCGGTTTCGCAGGAGCGGCTGCGGCAGGCGCAGCAGCGGGCGCAGGTGTCGCAGCGACGGGCTGCTGATCGTCAGCCTCGACCGCATCGTTCTGCTGCTGGCGCTCCAGCGAACGGAGCTTGGCGACGCCCTTCTGGTGCTGGTCGTAGGTTTCCGTGAACGTGTGCCCGCCGGTGCCGTCGGCGACGAAGAACAGGTCACGGGTCCGCGCGGGATTGGCGGTGGCCTCCAGCGAGGCGCGGCCGGGATTGGCGATCGGCCCCGGCGGCAGGCCGTCGATCACGTAGGTGTTGTAAGGCGACGGCTGCGTGATCTCGCTACGCTTGATCGGCCGGCCGAGCGTGCCCTTGCCGCCGACCAGACCGTAAATGATGGTCGGATCGGACTGCAGCTTGATGCGCTGGCGCAGACGATTGGTGAACACCGCGGCGACGCGGCTGCGCTCGTCCGCCCTGCCGGTTTCCTTCTCGACGATGGACGCCAGTGTCACCAGTTGTTCCGGTGTCCGGACGGGAATATCGACGTTGCGGCGCGCCCAGATATCGGCAAGCGCCTTCTTTTGCGCCAGCTGCATACGCGCGATCACCTGATCGCGCGGCATACCGCGCGGGAAGTTGTAAGTGTCGGGCAACAACGTGCCTTCGCGCGGCTGCTCCTTCAGCGATCCCGCGAAAATATCGCTGTCCTGAAGACGCGCGACGATCTGCTCGGACGTCAGGCCTTCGGGAATCGTGAAGGAATGCTGCACCACCTTGCCTTCGACGATGGTATTGATCACGTCGCGCAGGCTTGCGTTCTTCTGAAACAGATACTCCCCGGACTTGAGGCCCGACCGCGCGTTGAGCGCGAGCACGCTGCCGATGAACGTCCAGCGGTCGGCGGTGATCACGCCCGCGCGCTGAAGAATGTCGCCGATGTCGGTCATGCCGGCGCGTGGTGGAATATTGACGACCTTGTCCTCGGCGAGCGGGCCTTTGGCCTCGATCTCTTTCTTGCCGTAGAAAAAAACACCCCCGACCAGCAGCATCGCGACGATCAGGAAGGTCATGATCGCGTTGCCGACAACAACGAACGTATTTCTGGCGCGCTGCGAATGCTTCGGCGGCTGCGGCACCTGCTCTGGTTCGAGCGCCGCGCGCGGACTTCGGGGCGCTATGGGGGGTCTCTGGCTCATCGAAGCAACCTAAAATCCTGCAGGCAGTTTAGTGTTGTTGTTCAGTATTATACGCGCGCCCGTGAGACAAATTATGTCCGAATACGGCAAAACCTTGAAGACAGTTCGGCTTCGCCTTCAGCCCTTAATCCTTGTCGCACGGTCTTCGCGCGAAATAGTGATTGCAGCGATCAGAAACGTTTAATTCGCCACGCGCCGGACGATCAGCGACGCATTGGTGCCGCCAAAACCGAACGAGTTGGACAGAGCCACGTTGATTTCACGCGGCCTTGCTTTTTTGGGGACCAGATCGATGGCCGTCTCCACGGAAGGGTTGTCGAGGTTGATCGTCGGCGGCGCGACGTTATCCCGAATCGCCAGGATACTGAAGATCGCCTCGATCGCGCCGGCCGCGCCGAGCAGATGACCGGTCGACGACTTGGTCGATGACATCGATACCTTCGAAGCCGCGTTGCCGAGCAGACGCTGGGCAGCACCGAGTTCGATCTCGTCGCCGAGCGGCGTCGAGGTGCCATGCGCGTTGATGTAGTCGATGTCGGAGGACGTCACGCCGGCACGCTTCATCGCCATGCCCATGCAGCGGAACGCGCCATCGCCATCCTCAGCGGGAGCTGTGATGTGATAGGCGTCGCCGGTCAGGCCGTAGCCGACGACTTCAGCGTAAATCTTCGCGCCGCGCTTTTTTGCGTGCTCGTATTCCTCAAGCACCACGACGCCGGCGCCCTCGCCCATCACGAAACCATCACGGTCCTTGTCGTAGGGCCGCGATGCAATGGTCGGATTGTCGTTGAACTTGGTGGCCATCGCGCGCAGCGCGCAGAAGCCGCCCATGGCCAGCCGGTTGACGGCGGATTCCGCGCCGCCCGCCACCATGACGTCGGCGTCGCCGAACGCGATCAGGCGGCTAGCATCGCCGATAGCGTGTGCGCCAGTCGAACAGGCAGTGACAACCGCGTGGTTCGGTCCCTTGAGGCCGTGCTTGATCGAGACATAGCCCGACGCAAGATTGATGAGACGGCCTGGAATGAAGAATGGCGACAGCTTGCGCGGGCCCCGCTCCTTCAGAATCACCGCAGCTTCACCGATACCCTCGATGCCGCCGATGCCGGAGCCGATCATGGTGCCGGTGGCGCAGCGTTCTTCCTCGGTGCTCGGATGCCAGTTGGCATCGTCGAGCGCCTGAGTCGCGGCGGCCATCGCGAAAATAATGAAATCGTCGACCTTGCGCTGTTCCTTCGGCTCCATCCAGTCGTCCGGATTGAAGGTGCCATTGGTGCCGTCGCCACGCGGAACCATGCAGGCGATCTGGCAGGTCAGGTCGGAAACCTCGAACTTCTCGATGCGGCTGGCGCCGCTGTCGCCATTGAGAATGCGTTTCCAGGTCGGCTCAACGCCATTGGCGAGCGGCGAAACCATGCCTAGGCCCGTGACGACAACCCGCCTCATAACTTCCATCTCCGGCTTTATCGGCAATGCCAGCCAGCGCTACCAAAACAGCAAGACGGCGGGTCGTTCGATCACAACCCGCCGCGTGTCGTCGTGGCTGCGCGCTGGCGTCAGCTCTTTGCGTTCTTCTCGAGGAACTTGGTGGCGTCGCCCACGGTGAGGATGGTTTCCGCGGCGTCGTCAGGAATTTCGCAACCAAATTCTTCTTCGAACGCCATCACGAGTTCAACCGTATCGAGGCTGTCGGCGCCGAGATCGTCGATGAAGCTCGCGTTGTCGACAACCTTTTCGGGCTCGACACCAAGGTGCTCCACCACGATCTTCTTAACTCGCTCGCCAATCTCACTCATCGTTTAACCTCGTGCTTGTTCCATTAAACTCGACCGCAAAACGATACGAGCCCCTCGCGGCGCGAAAAACTGAGAATTTGTGCCGTCCCTACCACGCGTTCCCGCGCCCCGCCAGCAGGCGAGATCACCGAAACGGCGGCTAGCGCCGGAACGGCAATATACGGGGTTTGGCGATCCTGCAATGGCGTTTTCCCCAACCGATTGCCGTTCGGTTACCATACTTCCCCGGAGTTGACCACACAGCCCCGGGCTCCGTCCAGCGGCCTTCCGGCTTGACAAAAAACCTGCGGAAACAGGCTCAAATCATGGCCATCCCGCCGTTGACATGGATGGTCTGTCCGGTCACGTAGGCCGCCTCGTTGGAGGCGAGGTAGACCGCCGCTGCGGCGATGTCGTCCGGCGTTCCAAGCCGCCCGGCAGGCACCTTGCCGAGTACCCCCTCGCGCTGCTTTTCGTTGAGCACGTCCGTCATCGGCGTCGCGATGAAGCCGGGTGCAATGCAATTGGCCGTGACATTGCGGCGTGCGTATTCCGCGGCCACCGATTTCATCATTCCGATCAATCCGGCCTTCGAGGCAGCGTAGTTTCCCTGCCCCGCATTGCCGGTGACGCCAACCACCGAAGTGATCGCAATGATTCGTCCGAACCGCTTGCGCATCATCAATTTGGTCGCAGCACGCGCGAGACGGAACGTCGCCGTCAGATTTACCCGAATGACGTCGTCAAAATCTTCGTCGCGCAACTGCACAAAAAGATTGTCGCGGGTGATGCCGGCATTGGCGACCAGGATGTCGAGCTGACCCATCGCTTTCTCGGCAGCAGGGACCAGCGCCTCGACCTCGGCCATGTCAGACAGATTGCACGGCAGCACGTGCACGCGCTCTTTCAGTTCGCCGGCGAGCGTGTCGAGCGCTTCGCGCCGCGTTCCAGAAATCGCAACCGTTGCACCCTGCGTGTGCAGCGCGCGCGCAATCGCGCCGCCGATGCCGCCGGTGGCTCCGGTCACGAGCGCTGTCTTGCCAGTTAAATCGAACATGTCGCCCCCTTGGAACAATCCCAAGTCTGAGTTCAAGTCAGAATTGGTGCACCGTTTGCCGCAAGAAAACGCCCCGCGTCAATGACCTGTGCCTAATCTCTTGCCACAAAACCACCCCGGTTAGGCGGGTTTCCGCGGTCCTATGGCACCTCCCTTGCATATTCCCTTGCATCGCAACGGAGAACAGACCGATGGCACCCACGCAAGTCCCGTCACATTCCGCCGGCCTCCAGAAAGTACTTGGCCCGTTCCAGCTCTGGGGCATCGCCGTGGGGCTCGTGATCTCCGGGGAATATTTCGGCTGGAGTTACGGCTGGAATACCGCAGGCACGCTCGGTTTTCTGGTCGCCACGGTGCTGGTTGCGACCATGTACACTACTTTCATCTTCAGCTTCACCGAACTGTCCACCGCCATTCCGCATGCCGGCGGGCCGTTCGCCTATGCGCGGCGCGCGTTCGGGCCGACCGGCGGCTTCATCGCCGGCTTCGCGACTTTAGTTGAGTTCGTTTTCGCCCCACCTGCGATTTCTCTCGCCATCGGCGCCTATCTCAATGTCCAATTTCCGGGCATCAATCCGAAATACTTTGCACTTGGCGCCTATGTGATCTTTATCGCGCTGAACTGGATCGGTGTCGGCATCGCCGCTGCATTCGAATTGTTCGTCACAGTGCTCGCGATTGCCGAATTGCTGGTGTTCATGGGCGTGGTCGCGCCCGGATGGTCGATGGCGAATTTTGTCGCCAATGGCTGGGCCGGCGGCAACGTGCTCAACGGCGCGGCAATTTCCGGAATCTTCGCATCAATTCCATTCGCGATCTGGTTCTTCCTCGCAATCGAAGGCGCCGCGATGGCCGCCGAAGAGGCCAAGGATCCGCAGCGCACGATTCCAATCGCCTACGTCGCAGGCATTCTCACGCTCGTCCTGCTTGCATTCGGCGTCATGATCTTCGCAGGTGGCGTCGGCGACTGGAGCAAACTTGCCAACATCAACGACCCGTTGCCGCAGGCCATGAAAGTTGTCGTCGGTGAAAACAGCGGATGGCTGCACATGCTGGTATGGATCGGCCTGTTCGGACTGATCGCCTCGTTCCACGGCATCATCATGGGTTATTCGCGCCAGATTTTCGCGCTGGCGCGCGCAGGTTATCTGCCGAAAACCTTTGCGGCACTGAGCCCGCGTTTCAATACGCCGCATCGCGCGCTGCTGGCGGGCGGCGTCATCGGCATCATCGCGATCTTCAGCGACGAATGGGTGCAGTTCGGCGGGCAGACGCTCACGGCCAACATCGTCACCATGTCGGTGTTCGGCGCGATCATCATGTACCTGATCTCGATGGCCGCGCTGTTCAAGCTTCGCCAGAGCGAGCCCAACCTGGTGCGGACCTACCGCGCGCCGTTCTACCCGGTATTCCCGGCCATCGCATTCGGACTGGGACTGGTTTGCCTGTTCGCGATGGTGTGGTTCAATGCTATGCTGACGCTGCTGTTCCTCGTGCTGATGGCTCTGGCCTACGCCTACTTCAGAATGACGGCCGGCCAGCGCGACGCAGCCGCGCCGGACGAGATGCTGGCCGTCACGGCCAGTTCCGTGCCGGCGGAATAACGCACACCAGCACACGAGGTGAAGACCGTTGCGTTACCGTACGGCGATTGACCAGCAACTGTTCACCTTCGACGACCTGAAGCAGGTGATGGCTTACGCCAGCCCTGCGCGTTCAGGGGATTATCTCGCAGGCATCGGCGCCGCCACTTCCCAAGAGAGAATGGCGGCGCGTCATGTGCTGGCGGAGGTGCCGCTCAAGCAGTTCCTGACCGAAGCGCTGATCCCTTACGAGGACGACAACATCACGCGCCTCATCATCGACGGTCACGATGCGAAAGCGTTCGCGCCGGTCTCGCACATGACCGTGGGCGATTTCCGTAACTGGCTCTTGTCCGAGCAGGCAACGACCGAAGCACTTGCCACACTCGCGCGGGGTCTCACGCCGGAAATGGTCGCGGCGGTGTCCAAGATCATGCGCAATCAGGATCTGATTGCGGTGGCGCGCAAGGTCCGCGTCATCACCCGCTTCCGCGACACCATCGGGCTCGAGGGACATCTGTCGGTGCGCCTGCAACCCAATCATCCCACAGACGATCTGCGCGGCGTGGCAGCGTCTACGCTGGACGGTCTGCTGATGGGCTCCGGCGATGCGGTGATCGGACTCAATCCAGCCTCAGACAGTATGCCCGTGCTCGGCGATCTGCTGCGCATGCTGGACGAGGTGATCCAGCGCTTCGAGATTCCGACACAGAGCTGCGTGCTTACCCATGTCACCAACACGGTGAAACTTGCCGAAGACGGGGCGCCGGTCGATCTCGTGTTCCAGTCGATCGGCGGCACCGAGAAGACTAATCGCTCCTTCGGCGTCACGCCGGAGATTCTCGACGAGGCGCGGGAGGCGGCACTGTCGTTGAAGCGCGGCACCGTCGGCGACAACGTGATGTATTTCGAGACCGGACAAGGCAGCGCGCTGTCGGCCGATGCAAACTTCGGCGTCGATCAGCAGACTTGCGAGGCGCGCGCTTATGCCCTGGCGCGGCGCTACAAGCCGCTGCTGGTGAACACCGTCGTCGGCTTCATCGGCCCGGAATATCTCTACGACGGCAAGCAGATCATCCGCGCCGGCCTCGAGGATCATTTTTGCGGCAAGCTGCTCGGCCTGCCGCTCGGTTGCGACATTTGCTACACCAATCATGCCGAAGCCGATCAGGACGATATGGACACGCTGCTGGTGCTGCTCGGCGCCGCCGGCATCAGTTTCATCATGGGCATTCCCGGCGCCGACGACGTGATGCTCAACTATCAGAGCACATCGTTCCATGACGCTCTCTTCCTGCGCGAAACAATGGGCCTGAAGCGCGCGCCGGAATTCGAGGCGTGGCTGCAGCGCATGCAGATCACCGACGCAGACGGACGATTGCGTCCGCCCTCGCCCAACCCGTTGCTCGGCGGCATGGGCAATCTCAAATCGCTGGTCGCATGACGGACAAGAACGTCACTGAGTCTCCGTGGGCCGAATGGCGCAGCGTGACGCCGGCGCGGCTTGCGCTCGGTCGCGTCGGTGCGGGCATGCCGACCGACGAGGTGTTACGTTTCGGCTGGGCCCATGCGATGGCGCGCGATGCCATTCACGCGGCGCTCGATGTGCCGAAGCTTGAAGCAGCGCTTCATGATCAAGGCTGGACTGTTGCGCATACCCACAGCCACGCACCGGATCGCGTCACCTATCTGCGGCGGCCCGATCTCGGCCGCGTGCTCGATCCGCATGAAGATGCGAAACTGCGTGCGCTGGATGTCGCGCCGGGCGGCGTCTGCATCGTCATCGGAGACGGATTGTCCTCACTCGCGGTCGACCGGCACGCCGCGCCGTTGCTTGCGGCCCTCAAGCCGCTCATGACGAAAGAACTCGCCGGTGCACCTGTTATCATCGCCACGCAGGCGCGGGTCGCGCTCGCGGACGAGGTCGCCGATCTGCTGAAGTCAAAACTCTCGATCATGCTGATCGGCGAGCGGCCGGGATTGAGTTCACCCGACAGCCTCGGCATCTACATCACCCACGCGCCGTTCAAGGGGCGCAGCGACGCCGAACGCAATTGCATCTCCAATGTGCGCCCCGAAGGCCTGAGCTATGCCGCAGCGGCGTTCAAGCTGGCGTGGCTGGTGCGCGAGGCGCTGGGTCGCGGACTGACCGGCGTCGATTTGAAGGATGAAAGCGATCTGGCGCTGCTCGGAGGCAACGCGAACACAGCTCGCTTGCCTCCAAAATAAAAGCCGCGCCACCCGAAGGTGACGCGGCAATGGCCGTTCTGTTGCTAGGTGGACCTACCCCGAATGGTTACGCCGCGAGGCGCACTTCATTCATGCGAACGTTATCGTTTGCATTTAGGTTTTGACCCGATAACGGCGGTATCATGCCGAGCACACTTCAAAGCTTCTTCACGGCCATCGAACCTATTTCGCCCCCATCAGAAACGGTTATGGAATCAAACCTTCCGATTAGATCAATCTCACCAAGATGAGACTTTTAAGCTCTAACCGCTTCTGGTGGAGGCGCCGGGGTACTGCCCCCCGGGTCTGCCCGTAGTCCGCCTTAAGATTCAGCGCCATCGTCTTGCGACGCCATCATCATACACGATTTCTGGCGCTGTAACGCGCAAAAACGACCGTCTCTGGAACTCACTTTGCCGCAGCGAGCGCCGCCTTCACGGCGTCGATGTCGCCTGGCCCACCAGCCGACACGCCGACCGCGCCGTCGGCGATACGCTTGACCAGACCCGACAGCACCTTGCCCGCGCCGATCTCGAGAAAATGCGTGACGCCGTGGCTTGCCATGTACGCAACGCTCTCGCGCCAGCGCACGGTGCCAGTGACCTGCTCGACCAGCCGCTTGCGGATCTCGTCCGGATCAGTGATCGCGGACGCCAGCACGTTGGAGACCAGCGGCGCCTTCGGCTTGTTGATGGTCACACCGGCCAGCGCCTGCGCCATGACATCGGCGGCGGGCTGCATCAGGCGGCAATGGAATGGCGCGGACACCGGCAGCAGCATCGCTCGCTTGGCGCCCTTGGTCTTGGCGATCTCAAGCGCGCGCTCGACGGCGGCCTTGTCGCCGGACACGACCACCTGTCCGCCGCCGTTGTCGTTGGCAGCCTGACAGACCTGTCCTTGTGCAGCTTCCTCGGCCACCGCGACTGCCGCCTCGTAATCGAGGCCAAGCAACGCCGCCATTGCGCCGACGCCCACCGGTACGGCCTTCTGCATGGCGAGACCGCGCGTGCGCAGCAGTTTCGCCGTGTCGCTGATCGAGAAACTGCCGGCAGCCGCCAGCGCGGAGTATTCGCCAAGCGAATGACCGGCGACGAAGGCCGCGTCGCGCGCAATGTCCACCCCGGCCTCGGCTTCTAGCACACGCAACGTCGCCAGCGACACCGCCATCAGTGCGGGCTGCGCGTTCTCCGTGAGCTGCAGCGTTTCCGCCGGGCCGTCCCAGATGATCGCGGTCAATTTTTCGCCCAGCGCCGCATCCACTTCATCGAACACGGCCTTGGCCGCCGGAAATGCGTCGGCGAGCGCCTTGCCCATGCCGACCGTCTGCGATCCCTGTCCCGGAAAGGTGAATGCTGCTGTCATGGAATTCCCCAAAATGATGGGTCGTAAGACACCGCTGGGACGGTGGGTGTCAAGTTGCGGCACGGCAGCCGGTTCATTGAACGAACAAGCCATTGAACGAGCAGGTCATTGGGCGAGCCGCCCTACAGACCGACCGGCCGCCCGCTGCGTGGGGATTATTCCCGTTCAAACCGACAGTATTCCTATACCAATTTTTGTCGGGACTTGTTGTCGAACAAGCACAGCCTTTCGAGCCCAGCCGCGCTACAAACGGAATCGGAATTTTGAAGTCAGTTTTGGACGATGCCCGCTATTGGGGAATGTTCGCGATGAAAAAGATTCTGCTTGCGACTGCAATTCTCGGGTCGACCATGGCGATGGCCGCTGCGGCTGATCTGCCGGCCCGGACATACACCAAAGCCCCTGTTTTCGTGAATCCGATGTACGATTGGACCGGCCCCTATGTCGGTATCCAGGGCGGCTACGGCTGGGGTCATTCAAACCAAACCGATCCAGGCCTCCCCGCACCACCGCCGCCCCCAGATATCGGGAGCGGCAGCTATAGCGTCAAAGGCGGCTTCATTGGCGGCACGCTTGGCTACAACTGGCAAACCGGCCCATGGGTTTTCGGCCTGGAAGGCGATTACGCTTGGTCGGACATCAAGGGTCACTCCGATGTTTGCGGCCCCCTGCCCGGACATTCCTGCGGCGCCAAACTCGAATCATTCGGCACCGTTCGCGGACGCATCGGCTACGCAGTCGGCGCGACGGGCAACTGGCTGCTCTATGGTACTGGCGGCCTTGCCTTAGGCGACGTGCATGCATGGGACGCACTGACTCCTGCATCGGGTAGCAAGTTCCGCGCGGGCTGGACCGCTGGCGCGGGCATTGAAACTGCATTCGCCCCCAACTGGACGGCCAAGATCGAATATCTCTACATCGATCTCGGCAAGGCCCATTACTTCGACATTGTCCCGGGCGTTCCGGAAACGGTCAGCTTCAACAGCAACCTGATCCGCGTCGGTGTGAACTACAAGTTCGGCGGCCCTGTCGTCGCGAAGTACTAATTTTCAGCTTTCTGACAGCCTGACAAAAGCCCGGCCTTGGTGCCGGGCTTTTTGCCGTCACACAAGCGGAACCCGGCTGGCCGATGTGAGTTTTAAGCTCAAGGGCACTCAATCACGGGGAGTGCGCACCATGGAAGATGATCCTCGCAAGCCACAAACGCTGGCGCTGGCGCCGGTCCTGATCTTTGCGCTGGTTCTCGCTGCAGTGTTCGGTGCGGCGCTAATTACGACGTTCGACCGCAGTCCTATGGTCGTCAGCGCCACGGACACAGCACCGCCCGGCACAACGGGTTTGGCAAAACCTCATCCGACGGAGCGTCGCTGATCATGAACAACGACTTTGACGACACGGTAGGCGGCAAGCGCGCCTATCATAAGTTTCTTTGGGGCGCGGCCATCGGCATCGTCATTCTCGGCGGAGCCTTAGGCTATTCCAGCCAACTCATGGACGTCGGCAAGGTGTTTCCGATTATCGGCCCACCTGACAATGCAGGAGCGCCCAAGCCGGCGGACATCAAGTAGGCGGCGATACTCTGCCGAACCCGCGAAAGCTCCGGCAAAACGGGCATTTCATGCCCAAATTGGCACTATTTTGCCTTGCAACCAGCCCCAAAATCCTTATAACCGCGCCATCCGTGGATCCCGGCCGGGAGCTGAACGGACGGTCTCACCAGTCTGACATTCCAGTTTGATTGATGCGACAGGGCCAGTCGGTCCGTCGTCCCGTGCTTCCGCCTTCTGAGCAATATCGAGTCCTTTCCGAAGGGTCTCGAAGGGCTTGCCGCCAGGAACCGCGCTAACATTGGAAAGGACTCCCATGCCTCTTTACGAGCATGTTTTTCTCGCGCGTCAGGATGCGAGCGCCCAGCAGGTCGAGGAATTCACCACGCAGATTACCGGCGTGATCGAAGGTCTCGGCGGCAAGGTCACCAAGACCGAGAACTGGGGCGTGCGCTCCCTCACCTATCGCATGAACAAGAACCGCAAGGCGCATTTCATGCTGCTGAACATTGACGGCCCCGCAGCGGTGGTCGCCGAGATCGAGCGGCAGGAACGCATTAGCGAAGACATCATCCGTTACATCACCGTTCGCGTCGACGAGTTGGAGGAAGGCCCCTCCGCGATGATGCGCAAGTCCGAGCGTGACCGCGACGAGCGCGGTGGCGGCGGCTTCCGTGGCGATCGTGAAGGAGGCGGCTTCCGCGGCGGCGACCGCGAAGGCGGTGGTTTCCGTGGCGACCGTGGTCCGCGCCGTCCGCGTGACGAAGACGCAACTGCATCGGTAGAGGAGTAAGAACCATGGCTGAAGCAGGTGCACGCCGTCCGTTCTTCCGCCGCCGCAAGACGTGCCCGTTCACGGGTCCGAACGCGCCGAAGATCGACTACAAGGATTCCAAGCTGCTGATGCGTTACGTGTCCGAGCGCGGCAAGATCGTGCCGAGCCGTATCACTGCCGTGTCGGCGCTGAAGCAGCGTGAACTCGCCCGCGCCATCAAGCGCTCGCGGTTCCTGGGTCTGCTGCCTTACGTGATCCGCTAAACAACAATGACGAGCGCCTGAACCTTGCGCGCTCGTCATTCTCTCGACGTTTTATTTTCATAACACTGCGGGGTCGTCCCACGGTGGATGGTTGGGGTTCAAAGGACCTCTAACCGCTCGAAAGGAGCGGGACAGCTGATGATGACGGGTATCCTCATTGCACTGGCGGCCGGCCTTGCGTCGGCGACGATGTTCGCGTCCATCATTTCGGGCGCGCTGATTTCGCTCGTGCTGTTTTACCTGGCACCCCTGCCCTTGATGGTCGCCGCACTCGGCTGGGGTTCCGCCACTGCGTTGATCGGCGGCGTTATCGCAGCACTCGGCCTCGGCGTTGTCTTCGGCATTCCCTATACGGCGGCGTTCGCGCTGACCGTCGCGCTGCCAGCATGGTGGCTGGGACATCTGACACTGCTGGCACGCCCTGTTTCGAACGATCCGCAACTCGCAAACATCGCCCCTGTACTCGACTGGTATCCGACCGGACGGGTCCTCGCATGGGCTGCGGTGTTCGCCTCCATCACCACGATCAGCGCACTACTGACGCTCGGCAGCGACGCCGACACGATCAACGCAGCCTTGCGCCACGGCCTGACGCGCATCATGGGCACCCGCGCCAGCGTGCCATCAGGCGAGACCGATCGCGTCGTCGATGCGCTGGTTGCGATCGCGCCCGGCGCCGCGACCATCATCGCCATGATGACGCTGACGCTCAACCTGTGGCTCGCCGCGAAAATCACGACCACATCTGGCCGGATGAAGCGGCCATGGCCCGATCTGCGCACCACCACGCTGCCCAAAATGATTCTCGTGGCGCTGCTGGTCGCCGTCGCACTTTGCTTTACCGGCGGACTGCTGGCGTTGATGGCGCAGATCGCAAGCAGTGCGCTGCTGATGGCCTATGCCCTCACCGGATTTGCGGTGCTTCACACCGTGACGCAGGCCTTCTCGGGCCGCGCCTTCGTGCTCGGCGCTGCCTACGCCGCGACGCTGTTCATCGGCTGGCCGCTGATCGGAATGATCAGCCTCGGTCTCGCCGATGCCGTGTTTGGAATTCGACAAGCCTACTGGACGCGGCGCGGGCCACCGCCCATGCCGACGCCCTGATGTTCAACCTCAATCTGAAAATCCCAACTCAACCAATCAATCGAACGGAGACGTAAAATGGAAGTCATTCTGCTGGAACGCGTGGCCAAGCTCGGCCAGATGGGCGACGTGGTCAAAGTGAAGGACGGGTTCGCCCGCAACTTCCTGCTCAAGCGCAACAAGGCGCTGCGCGCGACCAAGGAAAACCGCGAGAA
>JBOFVL010000013.1:0-36465 GCA_051653085.1 Afipia sp.
AGTACACCATGACAGAACCCCACCGCCCGAGGGTGAAGTACGTCATCGGGCCCGATGGCAGTCCGCTGACGATCGCGGATCTTCCCGCGCCCGGTACCAAACGGTGGGTTATCCGCCGTAAGGCCGAGGTTGTGGCCGCAGTCCGCGGCGGCTTGCTGTCCCTCGAGGAAGCCTGCAGCCGCTATACCCTGACGGTTGACGAATTCCTGTCCTGGCAGTTCTCCATCGACCAGCATGGTCTGGCCGGATTGCGCACAACCCGCATCCAGCAGTATCGCCAGTAAATTCCGGCGCTTCACCGTCCCTTTCATCGCAATTTTCCGAAAACCGGCCTCTTTTCGAGAGGCCGGTCTTTGGCATTTCCAGATTTCTCCTCAGCCGTTAACCGGCGTTAACCATATGGAAACCATACCTAGGCAAATTCTGCCCAGTCGGTGCGTGGCGCCGAATCGTTGGGGCTGGTTCGTTGCAGGGTCTGTTTTCATTCCTGAAAGGTCTGGGTGCGGCGAGAATGGCGGCCATGGCCGCCGTAACGCTGGCCCTCGTCGGCTTCTTCGGCTTCGTGATCATGCGGGTCTCCGCCCCGCAGATGACCACCCTCTTCACCGATCTGAGCTATGAAGACTCCTCGGCGATCATCAAGGATCTGGAACGTCAGGGCATTCCCTACGACATGAAGAACGACGGCGCCGTCATTATGGTGCCGAAGGACAAGGTGACCCGGCTGCGCATGAA
This sequence comes from Afipia sp., assembly GCA_051653085.1. GTDB lineage: Bacteria > Pseudomonadota > Alphaproteobacteria > Rhizobiales > Xanthobacteraceae > Afipia. Next base: position 736 of record JBOFVL010000013.1, read on the forward strand.
GCTCGCCGAAGGCGGCCTGCCCAAGGGCGGCGGCGTCGGCTACGAGATTTTCGACAAATCCGACGCGCTCGGCTCCACCAGCTTCGTCCAGAACATCAATCACCTGCGCGCACTCGAAGGCGAACTGGCGCGCACCATCAAGGCCATCGACCGCATCCAGGCAGCGCGGGTGCATCTGGTGCTGCCGGAGCGGCCGCTGTTTTCCCGCGAAACCCCCGAACCTTCGGCCTCCATCGTGCTGCGCGTGCGCGGCGCACTGGAGCCGCAGCAGGTCCGCGCCATCCGTCATATCGTCGCCTCCGCTGTCAACGGCATGAAGGCGCAGCGCGTCTCCATCGTCGACGAATCCGGGCAGTTGCTGGCCAACGGCGCCTCGGGCGACACCACCGGTGACGGCAGCGGCGACGAGCGCCGTGCGTCCTTCGAGAAGCGCATGCGCGATCAGGTCGAGGCCATCGTCTCGTCGGTGGTCGGCTCCGGCCGCGCCCGCGTGCAGCTCTCGGCGGACTTCGATTACAACAAGATCACCCAGACCTCGGACAAGTTCGATCCCGAGGGCCGCGTGCTGCGCTCCAGCCAGTCCCGTGAAGAGTCCGCGGCAACCGCTAATGCCAATGACGGTCAGGTCACCGTCAACAATGAGTTGCCCGGCGCGCAGGGACAGGGCGGCGGCGCCACCGCCAAGGACCAGAGCAAGAAGAGCGAGGAAATCAACAATTACGAGATTTCCCGTGTCACCAAGACCGAGGTGACCGAGGCCGGCCGCGTCAACCGCATCTCGGTCGCAGTGCTGGTCGACGGCAGCTACAGCAAGAACGACAAGGGCGATGTCGTCTATACGGCGCGCCCGAAAGAAGACCTGGAAATGATCGGCACGCTGGTGCGCTCCGCGATCGGCTTCGACGAGAAGCGCGGCGATCAGGTCCAAATCGTCAATCTGAAGTTCGCGGAATCGCCCTCTGTGATCCCGGCCGAGGCGCCCAAGGGCTTTCTCGGCATGTTCCAGTTCACCAAAGACGACATCATGTATTTCATCGAGCTCGGCGTGATGCTGATCCTCGGCGTCATCGTCGTGTTCATGGTGGTGCGCCCGCTGCTCAAGCGCGTGCTCGCCGCCGATGCGGCCGCAGCCCACGCCGCACTGCCGGCGCTGCCCGAGGCTCCGCCGGCACCGGCCCAATCGCAGCAGCAGATCGCCAACAACGCGACCGCGCAGATGATCGACGTCGCGCAGGTCCAGGGGCAGGTCCACGCCCAGTCCGTGCATCGCGTCGGCGAACTCGCCGACCGCAATCCGACCGAGACCGCCTCCATCATTCGTCAGTGGCTTTCAGAACCGGCTTGATCCGACATGGCAACGACACCCGCGCTCACGACCAACGTTCAAAGTGCCAACACCAGCGACATCGCCGGAGTTGTCGCCACGCTGGCGAGCCGTCAGAACGGCCGCGCGAAGACCGCGCCGCTGTCCGGACCCAAGCGCGCCGCCATCATGATGCTGGCGCTCGGCGAACAATATGGCGGCAAGGTCTGGTCCCTGCTCGACGACGACGAGGTGCGCGAGCTTTCGGTGGTCATGTCGTCGCTCGGCACGGTCGAAGCCGATGTCGTCGAAGACCTGATGCTCGAATTCGTCTCGCGCATGTCGGCCTCCGGCGCACTGATGGGCAATTTCGACGCCACCGAGCGGCTGCTGCAACAATATCTGCCCTCGGATCGCGTCAACGGCATCATGGATGAAATCCGCGGACCGGCCGGCCGCAACATGTGGGAGAAGCTCTCCAACGTGCAGGAAGAGGTTCTCGCCAACTACCTCAAGAACGAATACCCGCAAACCATCGCCGTGGTGCTATCGAAGTTGAAACCGGAACATGCCGCGCGTGTACTCGCGATCCTGCCCGAGGACATGGCACTCGACGTCGTCAACCGCATGCTGCGGATGGAAGCGGTCCAGAAAGAAGTCATCGAGCGCGTCGAACAGACGCTGCGCATCGAATTCATGTCGAACCTGTCGCAGACTCGCCGCCGCGACGCTCACGAGGTAATGGCAGAAATCTTCAACAATTTCGACCGCCAGACCGAAACCCGCTTCATCACCTCGCTCGAAGAGGACAACCGCGAAGCCGCCGAGCGCATCAAGGCGCTGATGTTCACCTTCGACGACCTCGTGAAGCTGGATTCGGGCTCGGCGCAGACGCTGATGCGCCACGTCGACAAGGACAAGCTGGGCGTCGCGCTGAAAGGCGCCAACGAGAGCGTGCGCGACTTCTTCATGGGCAATATGTCGAGCCGCGCCGCCAAGATGCTGCTGGACGACATGGCTGCGGCAGGCCCGGTGCGGTTGCGCGACGTCGACGAGGCGCAGGCGCTGCTGGTCAATCTCGCCAAGGATCTCGCGGCCAAGGGCGAAATCATGCTGCAGAAAAACCGCGCCGACGACGAGCTGGTGTACTGATGGGCGCACCGGCAAAATTCCTGTTCGATATGGACTTCGCCGCACCTGAGCCGGCGAAGGAAACCGCGCAGGACCGCGCCGCGACCGCCGCCAAGGTCGCCCAGCAGATCGCGGAAGCCGAGGCACGCGGCTATCGCGCCGGCTTCGATGCCGCGCGGCACGAAGCCAAGGCCGAAAGCGACCGGCGCGTGGCGCTGGCGCTGGAGGAAATCGGCATCGCGACCAAGGCTATCGCCGGCCGCTTCTCGACCATCGAGGACCGGATGGAAACCGAGGCGGTGGACGTCGCGCTCGCGGTGGCGCGGAAACTTTGCACCGAACTGATGGCGGCCGAGCCGCTGACCGAGATCATGGCGCTGGTCAGCGACTGCTTCCGGCATCTGACCTCGACCCCGCACATCGTGGTGCGGATCAACGACGCGCTTTACGACGCGGCGCGCGAGAAGATCGAGCAACTCGCCAAGCGCAGCGGCTTCGAGGGACGGCTTGTTATTCTGGCCGAGCCGGACATCGTCTCCGGCGACTGCAAGATCGAATGGGCCGACGGCGGCGTGACGCTCGACCGCGCCACGATCGAAGCGAAGATCAACGAACTCGTCGGGCGCTATCTGGCGTCCCGCAATCAGGCCGGCATTCCCGGCCATGAGGATCGACCATGAGCGACACAGACAACAACGTGCCCCTTCCCGAACTCAACGCGGCCGATACGCCGCCGGTCGACGATCAGACCTTTTATGACGACGAAGATCACGCTGGACGCATCGCCGCCGATCTCGAAGCGGTATTCGACGTGCCGGTTCAGGTGTCGGCGGTTCTCGGCCGCTCCAAGATGGACGTCGCCAACCTCTTGAAGCTCGGACCGGGCACCGTACTCGAACTGGATCGCCGCGTCGGCGAGGCCATCGACATCTACGTCAACAACCGGCTGGTCGCACGCGGCGAAGTCGTTCTCGTCGAGGACAAGCTCGGCGTCACCATGACCGAAATCATCAAGGCGGAGCGCGCCTAATCCCATCTGACAACCGGCGCCGGAAATGACGCGGGCAGGATAACAGGAGAACACCATGCGGCTTCTCATCGTTGGCACACTCAAGGGCCAGCTTACCACCGCCACCAAGATCGCCATGGAGAATGGCGCGACGGTGACCCACGCCGAGGATTCGGAACAGGCGATGCGCGTGGTGCGCGGCGGCAAGGGCGCCGACCTGCTGCTGGTCGATGTTGCCCTCGACATCCGCGATCTGGTGATCCGGCTGGAAGCCGAACACATCCACGTCCCGATCGTCGCCTGCGGCATCACCACCGATGCACGGGCCGCGGTCGCTGCGATTCACGCCGGCGCGAAGGAATACATCCCGCTGCCGCCCGATCCAGAACTGATCGCAGCGGTGCTCGCCGCCGTCGCCAACGACTCCCGCGACCTGATCTATCGCGACGACGCGATGGCCAAGGTGGTCAAACTGGCCCAGCAGATCGCCGGCTCCGACGCCTCGGTGATGATCACAGGCGAATCCGGCACCGGCAAGGAAGTATTGGCGCGTTATGTCCATACCCGCTCAAACCGCGCCCGGAAGCCGTTCATCTCGATCAACTGCGCCGCGATCCCGGAACATCTTCTGGAGTCCGAACTGTTCGGCCACGAGAAGGGCTCGTTCACCGGCGCGATCGCGCGGCGCATCGGAAAATTCGAGGAAGCGACCGGCGGCACGCTGCTGCTGGACGAAGTTTCAGAAATGGATGTGCGGCTGCAGTCGAAGCTGTTGCGCGCGATTCAGGAGCGCGTGATCGACCGCGTCGGCGGCACCCGCCCGGTGCCGGTGGACATCCGCATCATCGCGACATCGAACCGCAACCTCGCCGATGCGGTAAAGGCCGGCACTTTCCGCGAAGACCTGCTGTTTCGCCTCAACGTCGTGAACTTGAAAATCCCGGCTCTGCGCGACCGCCCCGCCGACATTCTCGAACTGGCGCAGCACTTCGCCAAAAAGTATGCCGACGCCAACGGTGTTCCGCTGCGGCCAATCTCGACGGAAGCGCGGCGCGTTCTGACGACGAACCGCTGGCAGGGCAACGTCCGCGAGCTTGAGAACACCATGCACCGCGCGGTGCTAATGGCGAGCGGCGACGAGATCGGCGCCGACGCCATTCTCTCGCCGGATGGCGACCGGCTCGATCTGACGAAGACGCCGCCCGCCGTGGCGCACGCGACCTTCGCCGCCGAACAGGTGACGCGCGCGCTGGTCGGTCGCACCGTGGCGGACGTCGAGCGCGACCTGATCCTCGAGACGCTGAAACATTGCCTCGGCAACCGCACTCATGCGGCGAACATTCTCGGCATCTCGATCCGCACGTTGCGCAACAAGCTCAACGAATATGCCGACGACGGCCAGCCGATCCCGCCGCCGGGCTCGGGCGAAATGCGGGGCGTTGCGGCCGCCTAAATCGCACTGACATCCGGTTCTGATCAAACGCCAGCGCAATGCGCTGGCGTTTTTCTTTTAGACGGAAGCCTTGCGCTCCACATTGGCGCTGCGGCTCGGTACCCCGAATTCGCGGCGGCAAACTTCGGCCAGTGCGGCGACACCGTCGCGAATTTCAGCGACGGACGGACTCGCAAAGCACAGCCGCAACCGGCTCTTGCTGTGTGCGGCATTGACCGACCATTCGGTGCCGGGATTGATCGCAATGCCTGAGGCCAACGCCGCCTGATACAGCTTCATCGTATCGACATTGTCCGGCAGCTTGACCCAGAGAAAGATGCCGCCCGGCGGGTCATCGAATTCGGCCGCCGTGCCAAACTGCTCGGCCAGCGCCTCCATCATCGCCTCCAGCTTGACCCGCAGGCCCCGCGCCAGTTTCGGCACATGATCGTTAAAATGCGTCGCACAGAATTCCGCGAGTACCATCTGCTCCAGCGCGCCCGATCCCGCGTCGGTCTTGATGCTGAGAATGCGCGACAGCACCGGCCACGGCGCCACGATGTAGCCGACGCGCAACGCGGGCGCGACGGACTTCGAGAACGATCCGATGTGAATGACGCCGCCCGCTTTGCTCATGGCGTAGATCGCGGGCGGGCGCTCGCCATTCCAGATCAGATCGGCATAGCAATCGTCCTCGAAGATCGGCACGCCGTACTCGGCGGAGAGCTTCAGCAGTTCGGCGCGGCGCTGCTCGCTCATGATGGTGCCGGTGGGATTCTGCACCGTCGGAATGGTGTAGATATATTTCGGGCGAATGCCCTTGGCCTTGAGGTCGGCCAGCGCCGCGGCGACCGCATCGGTTCTCATGCCGTCATGATCGAGCGGAATGCCGACGATTTTGACACCACGCCGCGTCAGCCGCGTGATTGAGCCCTGATAGCACTCCTGCTCGATCAGCACCGTGTCGCCCGGCGACAGAAGAATGCCGTTGACCAGATCGAGGCCCTGCAGCGAGCCGGAGGTGATGAGGATTTCATCAGCAGTGCAGGTGATCCCCGCATCGCGTTTGAGCTTGCCCACCAGAAATTCGCGCAGCGGACGATAGCCGAGCGGACCGCTGTTCAAGCCATAGGTCGCGAGCGTCACGCCCTCGCGGGTCAGCACCGCGGCGGATGCCGCCAGCAGCCGATCGACCGGCACCTGATCGGCATCGTTGTTGCCGCCGACAAAATTGTATTTGGGGAAACCGTTCCACTTTGCAGCGGCAGGCGGCAGTCCCTCGGCCAGCAGCGGCGTGAAGTCGAACGAACCCGATGCAGAACTCATGGCAGCGTCTCCCCGTTTTTATTGTTGTCATGAGGGACACCCTCATTGCTTTGTATTGGCCGTTTGGCAGCAGTCTATAGAGACGCGGCGCACCCGCGCAACGGCCTCGCATCGCACATCAGGCGCGGGATGGCCGGCCGGTTCGTTCATAGATGACGGGCGGCTTGGCGGCCGGATCGCTGCCGGATGTGTACTGGCGGTAAAAATTGAATGCGAACAGGCCGAACACCGCGATGACGAACATAAGGATGGCGAAAATGATGAGACGCTTGAGAAGAATCATCTCAGGTGAATCCACTCACCGCTCTTTTGACTGGGCATGATCCATTCCGAAAACCGGTTTCCACTTTTCGGGATCATGCCCTAGTGCGGATGCAGCGCGGCGCGCTTGGCGACATGACGTTGTAGCAGCCAAAGCAGGGGCGCGTAGATCAGCGTCATGAACAAGCCGAAAAAATTTCCGATGCTGGGAATACCATTCAGCACCACGGAATAGAGTTCTGCGAATCCGCCCAGGACAACAATCAGCGTCACGATCCCGAATCTTTCACGATAGCGCTCCACATGGGGAATCGAGAGCAGCAGCACCAGTCCCATTCCTGCCATCATGCCGGAAAGAAGCCGGAAATAGTTATCGACCGTAATCGTGCCAACGCCGTGCATGAACTGGACGCCCAGCATCACGCCGGCGATGCCGAGACCAAGCAATACCAGTGCGCTGAACGCCGTGGCGATCTGGAGTAAAAGCCGTTCCATGGGCGCGACCTGGTAATTTGGACCTTGCGGACTGAACCATATATGAGAAGCGGCGGCGATGGCCACGGCTCTTTCGTCAAGGCTGTTTCGTCACGGCCGTCCGTATTATTTGCTCATTTTAGTCCGCGAGTCAGCTATGCACATCTGCCTCGCGGGCATTCACTCCCATCCCTCTTGATAGACTGTCCGGCACGTTTTCATGCCTACTTTCACACCGCATCAGGATCAGGCGCTTCGCGCCGTCGCCGACTGGCTCAAGGCCAAGCCGGGCAAAGGCGGAACGCCACAGGTGTTCCGGCTGTTCGGCTATGCGGGCACAGGCAAGACCACGCTGGCGCGGCACATCGCCGACGACGTCAACGGTGCGGTGAAGTTCGCAGCGTTCACCGGCAAGGCCGCGCTGGTGATGCGCAACAAGGGCTGCGACAACGCCTCCACGATTCATTCGCTGATCTACCGCACCCGCGAATCCGGCGAGGAACAGCCGAGCTTTGAGCTGTGGGACGATGCGCCCGCCTCCAAGGCCAAGCTCATCGTCATCGACGAATGCTCGATGGTAGACGCGGAACTGGGCCGCGACCTGATGTCGTTCGATTGTCCGCTACTGGTGCTGGGCGATCCGGCGCAGTTGCCGCCGATCCAGGGTGGCGGTTTTTTCACCGATGCCGAACCCGACGCAATGCTCACCGAGGTTCACCGCCAGGCGCAGGACGATCCCATCGTACGGATGTCGATGGCAGTGCGCGAAGGCCGCACGCTCGACCTCGGTACCTTCGGCGAAAGCGAGGTCGTGCGGCGCGACGCGCTCGATCCAGACCGGGTGATGAGCGCCGACCAGATTCTCGTCGGACGCAACAACACGCGGCGCTCCTACAATATGCGCGTGCGGCAGAAGCAGAACATCGAAGACCCGTTGCCGGTGGCCGGCGACAAGCTGGTCTGCCTGCGCAACAACCGCAAGAAAGCGCTGTTCAACGGCGGGCTGTGGCGGGTGAAATCGCGGGCGCAGTCGAAATCCAAGATCATCACCATGCGCGTATCGCCCGACGAGGACGTCAGCAGCGCGAAAGTGACGAAAGTCTCGGTGCGCGCGGACTGCTTCGGCGGCGGCATCGAGGATATTCCGTGGGAGCAGCGCCGGCCCTATGACGAATTCGACTATGGCTACGTGCTGACCGTGCACAAGTCGCAGGGTTCGCAGTGGAACGACGTCGTGCTGTTCGACGAGAGCTTTGCCTTCCAGGATAGCCGCGCGCGATGGCTCTACACGGGCATTACCCGCGCCGCAAAACGGTTAACGGTGGTTGTCTAATACTTTTTGCGAATGCCACCTTTCGCATCGCAAAATGCAATTTCCTTGAGCAAGTGCCTTTTTCACACCTATGGTCGTTCCCGAGCCGGCCCAGGAGAGCCGGCTTCGCCGTGGGGGCATGGCGCAACGCTGAGGAACGCCGGGGAATGACTGATTCCGTGAGCGGGGGGCTGAATGCCTCCGGCCGCAATATCGCTGGGGCCGGCGAACGGCTGAGCCTGCGCTTCAGGCAACTCGCGCTATGGCTCGGCGCCCGGAACGTATTCGATCTCGCCTCCTGCGCCGCATTGGCCGCGCTCGTGATCGTCGCCGTCTGGACCTTTCAGGACTATGCGATCTCCAACGACGAAGGCGTGCAGCATCAATATGGCGAGCTGATCGTCGCCTATTACAAGAGCGGCTTCACCGACCAGTCGCTGTTCAAGCTCGACAATCTCTATCTCTACGGCGGGCTGTTCGATATCGCAGCGCTCGGCCTCGCGCAGATCCTGCCGGTCGACCAGTACGAGTTGCGTCATCTCCTTTGCGCGCTGATCGGCATCGGCGGCATCGGCGCCGCGGCGGCGACCGCACGTTTGATCGCGGGACCGCGTGCGGCGTTCTTCGCCATCGTGGCGCTGGCGCTGTGCGGCTCGTGGTATGGCGGCATGTACAACCACACCAAGGGCATTCCGCTCGCCTCCTTCATGGCGGGCGCAATGTATTTCCTGATCCGCGCCGCGCGCGATCTGCCGACGCCGCGCATGCGCCACATCATCGGCTTCGGCCTGATGACCGGTGCAGCGCTGGGCATCAAATCGCTCGGCCTGCTGCTGGTCGGATATGCCGGCCTCGCTATCCTGATGAATCTGCCGCGTCCGGTGATCGGCTACTGGCAAGAACGCACGCGGTTCGCGATGCGGTCGGCGCTGTGGTTTCTGCCGTCTTTCGTGATCGCCTATCTCATCATGATCGCGGCATGGCCATGGGCGGCGCTGTCGCCGCTCAATCCGATTCGCGGGCTGCTGTCGTTCGGCGAATTCCACTACCACATCCGCACCATTCTGTTCGGCAAGTTCTACGAGATGGCCGACGTGCCGCGCTCCTACGTGCCGACCTACATCGCGATCCGGCTGCCGCTGCTGACGCTCGGCGCGACACTTCTGACGCTGGCGCTGATCGCGTTGCCGGTGCGCATCGGCGGCATTGGCGGCACGCGCCGCCGCGAACTGGGGCTGATCGCGTTTGCCGCGATCTTCCCGGTGGCGTGTCAGGTCGTCACCGAAGGACCGGCGCTCGACGGCTGCCGCCATTTCCTGTTCGTGTTTCCACCGATCGCGATCCTCGCCGGTGTCGGGCTCAGCACGTCGATCGGCGCGCTGGCGCGGCTACATCGCAATGTCTTGATCGTGTGGCTTGCAGTTCTTGCGACCTGTTTCACATGGACAGCAGGAAAGCTGTATCACCTGCATCCTTACGAGTATCTCTATTACAACCAGTTCGTCGGCGGACTGGAAGGCGCGTCGCGGCGCTTTGTCACTGATTACTGGGTCAACGTCATGCCGGAGGCCGTCGAGGAGCTGCATGACTACCTCGACCGCACCGAACCCGAAACCGCACAGACCAATGTCTATCGCGTCGCCGTTTGCGGCGAGCGGGTCTCCTACGAGGAGTACGCGCGGCCCAACCTGCACTGGATCAGAATGTATGACTGGCGCCTCGCCGATTTCTATATCGCGCCGACGCACATGAACTGCGACCGCAATCTTGCAGGAAAAGTCATCGCCAAAATCGAGCGGATGGGCGTGACCATTGGCGTGGTGAAGGACCGCCGCGCGATTCGCGAACGCGAAGAATGACCTGCATCACAATCTGATCGCACAAAATCGTCATACTTCAATACCGATTATTAATCTGCATTTCGTGTTAGCTATGCCATGGTTTAGCGCTTCGCAGTGCGAAGGGGTATGATCCGCCAGCCTGAAGCTATCGACCAGGAACCTCGTAAGAAGGAACAGATATGAAAACATCAAAACTTCTCGCAGCAGTGTTGTTTGCCGGCGCGACGACGCTCGCCTTCTCGCTGCCCGCCTCAGCCGCTCCACTGCTGAGCGACACAATCCTGTCCGGCGCGGCCTCTGCCTCAAGCAACGTCGAGAACGTGCAGTACTATCCTGTTCGCCGCTATGGTTATGGTCCCGGTTACGGCTATCGCCGCGGTTATTATCGTCGCGGCTATGGCGACACCGCAGCGGGCGTCGGCATCGGTCTTGCCGCGGGCGCGATCATTGGCGGCGCCATTGCCACGTCCTCTGCGCAGGCCCAGCAGAATGCAGCCTACTGTGCGCGGCGCTACCGCTCCTACGATCCACAATCCGGCACGTATCTGAACAACGACGGCAACCGTTATCCTTGCCCGTAAGCAGATCTGTCTCGCATATCGAAACCGCCGGACCTGCGTCCGGCGGTTTTTTTCATGCCATGCACAAAATGAGACGTGAGCGTTCTACCGAATTCCGCACTGGCCTGACGAAAGGTGCTCGGCTAGGCTTCGCGCAACTTCGGCAACGAAGGCACAAGAAACCGACGAGGAAACATCCATGCCCTTTCGCATCACGTCACGCGTCCCTGCCCTCAGCGCCATATTAACGAGTATCGGAATGACTCTGCTGCCGTCCACCGGACTAGATGCTCAAACAGCGCAGCCGCTTCCCACGGCGGCGCAGACCGACCCGAAGACGCTTGGCATGATGCAGGGTTTTCCGCCGCCGCCGGACAAGACCATCCGCTTCATCGACGGCTCCTCCTCGCGCTTTCCGAACACGCGCTGGGCCTTCAGCCACATTCGCGAGCTGGTACCGACCGCGAACGTCTCGCGCGGCGATGGTCCGGTCATGCCGCTGCCGCGCGCCGAACGCGATCTCGGCAATGTCGCGATCACCACGATGGACGGCAAGGCGATCACCTTCAACGACGCGCTGCAACTGACCTACACCGATGGCATCCTCGTGCTTCACAAGGGCAAGGTCATCTATGAAAAGTATCTCGGCGAAGGCAGCGCGCAGCGCCCACACATCGCGTTCTCGGTGACGAAATCCTTCGTTGGCATGCTGGCGGCGATGCTGGCAGCGGACGGCAAACTCGATCCCGCAGCGCCCGTGACGAAGTACGTTCCCGAACTGAAAGACACAGCTTATGGCGACGCCACCGTGCGTCAGGTGATGGACATGACCATCGGCGTGAAGTTCTCGGAAAACTATTCCGACCCACAGGCCGAGGTGTTCGACTATGCGCGCGCCGGCGGCATGGTGCCGCTGACCCCGAACTATCAGGGTCCACGCACCTTCTTCGACTTCCTCGTCAAGCTGAAGAAGGAAGGCGAGCACGGCCAGGCCTTCGCCTACAAGACCGCAAATGCCGAAGTGCTGGCCTGGATCGTCAAACGCGCCAGCGGCCTCTCCATGGCCGATCTCTTGTCGCAACGGATCTGGTCGAAGCTCGGCGCGGAGAACGACGCCTATTTCATGGTCGACAGCATCGGCACGGAATCCGGCGGCGGCGGCCTCAACACCGCGCTGCGCGATCTGGCGCGCTTCGGCGAGATGATGCGCAACAAGGGCAAGGTCAACGGCAAGCAGATCATTCCCGCCGCAGCCGTCGCCGACATCGAGATGGGCGGCAAGAAAGAGGACTTCGAGAAGGCCGGTTATACGCTGCTGAAGGGCTGGTCCTATCGTGACATGTGGTGGATCACGCACAACGAGCACAACGCCTACACGGCGCGCGGCATCTACGGCCAGAGCATCTATATCGATCCGAAGGCCGAGATGGTGATCGTGCGCTACGCCTCGCATCCGATGGCCGCCAATGCCGCCAACGATCCGGTCTCGCTGCCGATGTACATGGCGGTGGCGAAGACGCTGATGAAGTAAGCGCTCTGTCGCTTCACACACTGTGCGAAAAATAAATCGCGCGCATAATGCAAAGATGTCGTCCCGGCGAAAGCCGGGACTCATAACCACCGAACCTCGCTTTGACTCGAAAGATCGCCCCAACATCTCCACCAAATAAAAACTCAGGGAGTATGGGTCCCCGCTTTCGCGGGGACGACGTGGAGAGATCGCCTAAGCCACGTTTCTTTCAAGCGTCACATCTGTCGCTCTCGCTGAACAGGTGTCGAGCACCTGCCGTAGCTCCTCCTCCAGAAATTCATTGGCGATGATGAGCGCTTTGAGTGCGCCGCGAATGTCGCCGCCACAGGTGGCGATCGCGCTGTCTACGGCACGGTCGTAACGGTCGATATCCCTCTGTGTGGCCGGTGCGAACATAATGACTCTCCGATGTTGGCAGAGATTCCGACAGGCCGGATGCTTGGCTCGGCGAGTCGCGGACTGATTTTAATGTTCACTATTTGTTCTTTGTCGGAGCGCACTGTCAAGGGGGCGTCTGATTTTCACACCGCTCGTTTCGGCGCAAAGAAAAACCTTCCGGCGGCGCACCACCGGAAGGTTTTGAGTCAGAGCCGATTGTCTTGGAGCAATTTGTCTCAGGGCTTCTGCAAGTAAGCGACCAGGCGATCGGTGCTGACGCTGATCATCTCGCTGAAGCCCATCTTGGCGGCCATATCGCGTTCGGCGATCGAGTTGAAGCACGCGACGAGTTTCCATTTGGTCTGCTGGCCGTGATCTTCGAACGTCACAATGTTGACGCAGGTCGGCGGTCCGCCAGCTCCGCCCTTGCCATGCTTCTCGTCCTGCCAGACCAACCGCTCGGGTCTGACCACTTCCACGAAGACGAAGTTGAACGTGAACTCCTGACCATCCGGCGCGCGCATAACGTGGTGCCATTTGCCGCCGGGGCGAACATCCATCTCGCACACCGGATTGGTGAAGCCATGCCCGCCCCACCATTGCGACACATGCTTGGGATCGGTCATCGTATCCCAGACGAGATCCCGGGGCGCGTCGAACATGCGGCTCATCAGGATCACCGCCTCGGTCACGGAGTCCGCTTCTACGCTTACACTCATGGAGCTTCCTTTCGTTACCTGCTGTCTTGGTTCGGATTGGTCTGGTGGATCGCGACGCGCTCAGCCGGAGTCCGGCTTCTTCATGGTCTTCAGATACGCGGCGAGGCTATCGAGGCTCCGATCCCAGAAGCGGCGGTAGTCTTCGAGCCACGCCGAAAGATCTGCGAGAGGGGCTGCTTCGAGATGACACGGCCGCCACTGCGCCTCGCGCCCGCGCGAAATCAGACCCGCCGTTTCCAAGACTTTCAGATGCTTAGAAACCGCCGCGAGACTCATGTCGAACGGCTCAGCCAGCTCAGTTACCGTTGCGTCGCCGTTCGCCAGCCGCGCCAGGATTCCCCGCCGCGTCGGATCCGCAAGGGCGAAAAGCGTTGAGGACAGGCGGTCTTGCGGCATCGGAGACCTATATTCAACCTGTTAGTTGATAACCTGTTAGTTGATAACCTATTGGTTGAATACGATGCGATGAGTTCCATGTCAAGCGATGGATCGCAGTCCGTCCCGGAGAAGGCCGGGGCGACCGGAGGGAGTTCGCAAGCGAGGCCAGATGCGTCACGTTTTTGTGTGGAATTTTGCCGTAACGGCGGGGTCTTATCCGCGTATCTGAGGGACTGGCGAGCACGCCGGTATTCGCCAAAGACCACCGGAGAGGATCACCATGAACCGCACCCCATTCCGCCGAACCGTCCTCGCCTTTGCCGTCGCCGGTGTGATGGCGTTGGGCGAGCTCGCATCGCCCTCCTTCGCCGCCGAGGAAGCCTTCATCATTCCGCCGCCGGCTGCCGATGTCGCGCCGACCGACGGGCTCAAGACTTTCGTCCTCGCGGGCGGCTGCTTCTGGGGTGTGCAGGGCGTCTATCAGCACACCAAGGGTGTGACCAAGGCGGTCTCCGGCTATGCCGGGGGCAAAGCCGATACCGCGCAATATGAGATCGTCGGTAGCGGCCGCACCGGCCACGCCGAAGCGGTGCAGATCACCTACGATCCGAAGCAGGTGACGCTCGGCAAGTTGCTGCAGATCTATTTCTCGGTGGCGCACGATCCGACCCAGCTCAATCGCCAGGGCCCGGATAGCGGCACGCAGTATCGCTCCACCGTGTTCACCTCGGACCCGCAGGAGCGCAAGGTGGTCGAAGCCTATATCGCGCAGCTCAACGCGGCGAAGGTGTACAAGAAGACGATCGCCACCACGCTCGAGCCGCTGCAGGGATTCTATCCGGCGGAGGATTATCACCAGGACTATCTGACGCTGCACCCCAACCAGCCTTATATAGTGTTCAACGATTTGCCGAAGATCGAGAACCTGAAGAAGATCTTCACCGACAATTATCGCGACAAGCCGGTTCTGGTGCGCGACGCGCGCGCTACCAACTGATCGCGCGATGAACCAACAACAAGAGGAGCAACAATGACCGACATCAGGACCAAGCCCGGCTCCGGCACCATCGAGAAATCCGAGAGCGAGTGGCGGGCGGAACTGACGCCGATGCAGTACGCCGTGCTGCGCGAGAAGGCGACCGAGCGTCCGTTCACCGGCGAGTATGACCACTCGTTCGACCCGGGCACCTATGTCTGTGCCGGCTGCGGACAGACACTGTTCGAATCCGACGCCAAGTTCGATTCCGGCTGCGGCTGGCCGGCCTTCTCCGCACCCGCCGGCGAAAGCGCGGTGGCCGAAGAGCGCGACATGTCTCACGGCATGGTGCGCACGGAAGTATTGTGCGCGAAGTGCAACGGCCATCTCGGCCATGTGTTCGAGGATGGACCGGGACCGACCGGGCTGCGCTACTGCATCAACTCGGCCGCACTGAAACATCACGGAAAGTAACTTTTTCCTCGCAAGGGTGACATGCACGCCGTGTGGCCTTGCCGCACGACGCGCGTGACCTATGTGACGTGTCCCGGCACACGCCCAATAAAAATAAGCACGCTCAGAAAACTTGCCTTTCTTAGAAGTCAGGAATGCTTCATGTCGACCCGCTCGCGCCAGATCGTTCTGGCCATTGGCCTCACCGGCCTTCTCATCGACGCCGTCGCCTCCCACCCAGCCTTTGCGGTGAACAGGGTCACGCTGTTCAAGCTGGTCACCCCACAAAAAGAAATTGTGATCGGCCTCACCAAGACCGAACTGGCGGCGATGCAGGCCAAGACCGCTGAGGCGGTGACGAAGGTGCTCAACGACACCGGCGAGTTGCAGGCGTGGCAGTACGAGACCAAGGCCGGAATTAGCGGCGTGTTGGAAGAAGCGCCGATCCGCAAGATCGCGGTCTCGGCCGGTCCCGACATCCGCGTCGAGTCCTACAGAACGTCGCTCACGATCCGGCCGATCACCGATGAAATCATGATCGAGGCAATCCGCTAGCGCTCCATTGGGAACGGAAACGATGCGCAGCGCTTGTCCCTCGGGAAGGCGACGGCACCAACGCCGCCGCCCGGGCTGAGGAGGCGCACCATGTCCATCGGACTGATACTCGTCATTATCCTGATCATCTTTTTGCTCGGCGGCTTCAGCGGCCGCTTCGGCGGCTACGGTTACGGCTTCGGCCACGGCGGAATGGGCATCGGCGGCACCATTCTGGTGATCCTCGTCATCCTGCTTCTGCTCGGCAAAATCTGACAAAATCGCTGCTTGCCAAACAGGCAAACCGCCGTGCGAACCGGCGGTAGTGACGCCGCAGGTTTTCGCGTCCGCTAGAGCCTTGAAATTCAAGCGGTTATTCGACCCAAGCCCGCTCAACCCATGCCGTTCATCATAGGCCGTATGACGGGTCGCAATTGGCGAAAAAAGGCCTATATTAGAGTCTGTTCTGGAATGAATGACCCAGGCCGCGCGGCTCTCCCGACAGACTCGTCCCCCGGCCTCCTTTTTCATCGACTCCACATCAAGAAGGCCGAGATCATGGCTGCGTTCAATTACAACACCGAAGCCGAACTCTTTCCTGCGGCGATCCGCAAGAAGAAACGCGCGGGCTTTGCCTATCGCCGGTTTCCGACCGCAGCCGAAGCCGTGCAGTTCGCGATCGAGCAGCTTCCCGCTGACTCGCTGAACGGCGCCTACCTCCAGGTGGATGAGGCCCGCTTCGACCAGAGCGGCATCCGCACGCTGTATGAAGCCGCGGAATTTCCGCTCCAGCGCAACCGGCCTGAGCCTGTCGCCGCACCCGCCGACGACGAGAAGCAGACCGCAACAGGCTAATCGCGTCCGCGCCTCACATCGCCAATCGAAGTTAAACGCGTGGCTGCTTGTCCATCCACTTCTTGAGGATGCGCATGTTGCGCATGTTGGCGCGGAACATGACGTCGAACGCGTCGCCCGCAAACGGCACCAGCCCGACCACGCCGTCCAGCGCAACGTTGCCCAGCATCCGCGCCACCAGATATTTCGGCGCGCCGAGCGCGCGCGCCTCGCGCACGATCCACAGCGAAATCGCGGTGGTGAGCAGGTCACCGACGATCGGCACGAGGCCGATCAGCCCGTCGATGCCGTAGCGGATCTTGGTGCCCGGCAGCACGAAGGCGACGTCGAGCAGCTTCGACAGCGCATCGATCCGCGCAAAGCGCTGCTCGCGCGTCAGTGTCGGCCCGAACGAAATGCCGTTCAGACTCTGAAAATCGAAACCCGCGCCTGCCGCGCCGAATGTCCCGGCGCCAGCGAAGGAGCCGCTGAAAGGGCCACCCGCGCCATGAAAGCCGTCGCGCACCTCGTTGCCGTCCTGATCGATGATCGGCGGACGCTTTGCGCCACTGCGGCGGCTGGTGGTGCGGTCGAAGATATCGTCAGTCATCCTGGCGCTCGTCATGATGGCGTCGGTTCCTCTTGTCCTGAAAGCTGATTGCCCGCAAGCACCCCTACATAGGAACGGGCAATTGCGGCGCAAGTCGCGCGCAAACCCGCCAGTCCGGCGAAATGTCGCATCGCGTATGCTCAAGACTTGAGCGCCAGCGTTCATTACCAAATGCCCATCTTTTCCAGCTGCCGTTCGACCACCTGCCGCATCCGCGCATTGACGCGCGCGATGTTCTCGGGCGGCGCGTTGAGACGCGGCTCCTTGAGCTGACACACCATGTCGGGCCCCTGACAGCAGCGCGCGCGGCGGCATCGCTTGACGGGACAATCGCGCCAGTTCTCGTAGGCGTCCGAAAGCGCGCGCATGAAATGTTCGATGCCCGCCTCGGACAGAAGATACTCCCGCGTGGTGTCGGAAATTTCCGGAAGCTCGTCCTGCGTGTCATCGGTCTCTGTCGTCGTACTCATGCGTGTCTCCTTTCCTGTGTGCGATTTTTCTGCGCGTGAGTCCGCGCGCGACTCATTGTCTTCCCGCGCGAAAAACGCGGATGTCCCTTCAGCGATGTTTTCAAACCGTGTGCCGCCTCTCGAACAGAGAGGGAGGAGGAGCGCCGAAAGACGCGCCTTGAAGTTTAAGTCCGCGGCCAGCTTCGTGTCGCCACGAGAGCTTGGGCCGCGAAACGCCTTTCAGCGCTCCGCCGCGGCGATTTCTGTCCTCGGGATCGTACTTCCGGGACAGGACGGGCGTACCCTGATCCGGCCGGCTTTCGCCGCCTTCATCCTGTCCTCGTCCAGCCGCGAACGGCAGAGCTCCATAGTGAGCCCGGACGATGACCCGAGGCCTCCCGGGAACGGAGGAGGACGTCCCTCCTCGCGCGCGCAGGCGCCGCATCCCGCCCCGCGCATCGAAGCGTCCTAGGACACGCCCCTCAAGTGAGGCGGGATGAATAGGAATATAGACCTATCGTGGAATTTGTCAAGTGGACATTACAATCCGGAAAACCAAATACAATTAGCGACCGCACCATCGAAATCAAAACTTAGCTTGGTTAGCCCTGACGGTCGTCGCGTCGATCCGTTAATGGCAAGAGTTTGCGTAGCAGCAACGCCTTTATCCAAAGTTTGCTGATAATAGCAGCGTTGGAATGTGGGACGAGATGGATCCGCAAGGTCAAAACTCCAGCCTGTCACAACTTCTCCCGATCCATAGCCAGCGGATTTAAATATGGTGTACCGCGTAAATGGAAGTTCCTTACTGCTACTCGTAGCATCCAATTGAAGCTGGCGTTTAGAGGGTTGGGGTAGATCAGTTTTCAAATCACCGACGACACGAACCGATGAATCCTTATCGAGTTTAACTATTTCTCCTTCGGCCAGCCTAACTGTCTGGCCTTTCGCCAAAACGACCTCCGTTGAGGCCAACTTCATATTTCCCGAGACCGAAGTTTTAATAGCGGCACGATTGAACGCGTCGCTTAAGGCATCTGCAATCAACTCAGTTGCAGGCGCCACCGAAATCATCCGACTATACCCATGAAGCGCAACAACTGATCCGAGCGCGATAAGGCAAGAGGCAATCGCCAACCCTGCACATAACCATCCAAAAGCGCGTGCTTTTGCGATGCGAGCATCAGCAGCGAGTCGTGAATTTACAACGGCTGCGAACGCTCCGATATCGTCATTTCCTGAAGAAGAACTCATTGATCGTCCTTCTTAAACCAAACGCATTTAGTGAAAGCAGCAGAAACATCGAGGGACTTTGAGACATCCTTTGACGCCACCATTACTTCGTCGTTGCCCACATCGACACGCAACGCGATATCCGGATCATCTCCGCGTTCATTGTAATAACAGTACTGCGACGTTGGCGCTGTTTGAGCACTCGTGAGAAATATCCAGCCAGTTAGGACCATTCCCTTCTCAAACGGTACGGACTTAAAGATCGTAAAATTGGTAATGGTTGGAATTCGAGAAACTGGACGTGCAACATTTTGAGGAACAGAGATTGTCGGCGCCTGAATCTTGATTTCTCCGTCAAGCAAAATTTTTGCAGTGGGATCAAGCTGGATGCGCGAATTGCTATCAAAGAGTATCTCTTGCCCTTTTGCCAGCGATATCTCATTCGGCTCAAGTTGCACAACTCCTTCGGCTACCCCCTTGAGCTGAACATCAGAAAGAGCCTTAGAAAATGCTAGCGACATTGCATTGAGATGATCAGAAGATCGTGTGACGAAGGAGTATCCATAGAAAACTAATCCGCATGCAACTCCGAGCCCCAAGCCAACGAATCCAACGCCAATTGCACGCCAAAACCCAGAAACACCCGAGATGTAGGACATCTCCGCTGCAATTCGGTTGCGAACTGAATTTGAAAGCGAAAGATTCAACTTACTAGGATGAACGTTCATCCTCTTACTCTCTATGTTTATGAACTAGGTGGCGCAGCCTTTGATGCAGTTGCAACAGCGTCTTGCGCTTCTTTTCGTATCGCAGCAACCAGCGGACCAAAAAGATAAGCCGCAGCCTCATCGGGAATCGCGATCGTCGACGGTTTTTCTTGCGGCTTTATCCGTCGAACCGCTGTCATGGCAATCAGGGTTGAGGAAAAAGCCGCCGCAATAGAAGAAACGAATATCAGATAGAACTCGAGTGTTTTGATCTGAGCAGCCGTTACGTCCTTTGGGTCAACACGAAAGAGCATAGCCGCAAGAGAATGAAGCTGAGATTGAAAAATCGACTCATTACTGGCTGTTTCAGCTTTCCTAATTTCCTCATTTAAGGATCGGAGTTCGTCACGCTCTGGAGCTTTCTCGGCCAAAATCTGTGACTGTTTGAGAGCGGTTTCTGCCTCAGTCAGCTTAATTTTGGCAGCAGCAATCTCCGAGGTTAGCGTTTTTAATACCGGGTTTGGCACGCACCGCATCGTTGAGGTGCCGGGTGCTCCTGGAGCCGGACTAGGGCTCGTTACAACGCCACAATTTTGCGGAGGCTGGAGGTTCAACTGTCCGTTTAGGTTTTGAACGACCTTGCTTGCGTTTTCCTTATCGGTGTTTTTTTGAGTGACATCAGATTGCAATTTTGCAATGTGGTCCTCGATTTCTTCTTTCCGGCTTTTCAGCCTTGTCAGATCGGCACCTTTGTTGTGCGTATCCTCTAAGCGAGGCGTGAATGAAGACGCGCCAATCGAATACAATGAATTCGAAGTTACAGCGACTGCACATAAAACCCCCAGCAGCGCGGCCAATTTGATGTTCCACGATGTCTGAGTTCGGACGGCTACTGCCAGTGGTACACGCGCAAGTTCAACCATCGCCATAGCGATGGGAAACAGCAAAGCCTGAACAATCTTGAAAGTAGATTGATCTGGTAGTTGCGCCACCGTGACGTAAACGTTCGTAAGGATCAGCCCTATGATTACGAACTCGACACCGAACGCGAGTACAATCTGTTTCGCATTTATCGAATAACCACGTTCGCGATCTCGCTCTAAACGTGCAAGAGCGCGTGGCGAAGGCGTCGAAAAATCTTCCAGTGCAAAATCAGGCTTGTTGAGCGCAGTCCCCGAGTAATTCATCCCCGCCCCCGCACACGCAATTCAACATACTAAACGCAAGAATAAACCTCACGACTATATGGGGCATGGGGGACAGGCACAACTCACAATTGCAGGGATTTATGACGCGATTTACGTGTCCGCTCTCTCGCCGCGCTGCCGAACTAACGGTCTCACCCCACATGCCTCGGCACCTCTAACCCCGGCAGCGGCTCGGCTTCTTCCGGCTCGGCTTCGCGGATGCTGTAGCCGTGCTCGAGCACACGCTCGGGCTTTCCGGTCTCACTCTGAACCAGCGCATCCACCACAAGGCCGGCATCGTCGGCATAGTTCCAGACATCGGTCGCGGTCGGCAGCGCGCGGCTGATCTGATGGTCTTCAACAAAGAGGGCGTAGGGCATGAACGGCTCCCGACGAGTCGTGCTCAGGGACACATGCTCCTGAAATCCGTCAACGCAGAAGGCGCCTGCTAGTTCATCATCATGCCGAGCAGAAACAGGATCGCCAGCGCGGCGAAGGCATAGCGAAGCGGACGGTCTTCCGCGATCTTGTCGATGAGCTTCATGAGTCAGTCCTTTTGCCCCGTTTGAAAATGACAAAACGGAGGCAGCAAGTTCGTTCCACTCCCGTTCATCTTATTTCCGGTAATGACCGTCCCGGCGGACAACGCCGGGAACTTTCGCCAGCCTCGCCGGTTGGGTCCGCGGTTACGAAAGGACAGGTCATGAAAAAGATTGCAATTGCCCTCGCGACAGTCGCAACCATCGCCGCGATCTCCGCGCCCGCCGAAGCGCGCGGCGGACGCAACGCAGCCGCGATCGGTTTCGGCCTCGCCGCCGGCGCACTCGTGGCCGGCGCCGCTGCCGCCAACTCGTATAACTATTACGGCGGACCCGCTTATTATGGCGGGCCAGCTTACTACGGCGGCCCGGCTTATTACGGCGAGCCGGTTTATGCCGAGCCCGTCTACGGGCCAGCTTACCATCGTCAACGCGTCTACCAGCGCAATCACAACAACGACCCGAACCCGGTCGACATGAATCCCTACAATCCCTGGTAACACCGAACCAACGCGAAAAGCCCGGAGCACGCTCCGGGCTTTTTTCCTGGAAGGTTACCTGGAAGGTTCTTGGCAGGCGCACGTCACGCTCAGACTCAACTCGCCTTCCCCGCCTCTGGCGCGAAGACGATCCTGTAGCGATAGCCCGCCTCGGGAAATTCCGGCTCGAACTCCGCGTTGATCTGTTGCAGCGTCGTGAGAATGAGCCGTGATCCGAAATTGTACTGGCTGGGTGGCGCGACCTTCGGCCCGTTCAGTTCGCGCCAGTCGATGCTGACCTGCTCGCCCTCACACTGCCAGGTCACCTTGATCTTGCCCTGAGGCTCGGAGAGCGCGCCGTATTTCAGCGCGTTGGTGGCGAGTTCGTGAATCACGAGCCGCAACGCGCGCGCATGGTTCGCGCTGAGGTGGACATCGGGTCCGTTCAGCTCGATCCGGTCCGCGCCGTGAGGCCGCTCCACACCGGCGGCGAACAGCGCGCGCAGCGTCGCGCACTCAGGGCGGCTGTCGTCCAGCAGGCC
Source organism: Afipia sp. (assembly GCA_051653085.1). Classification (GTDB taxonomy): domain Bacteria; phylum Pseudomonadota; class Alphaproteobacteria; order Rhizobiales; family Xanthobacteraceae; genus Afipia. The sequence goes on from JBOFVL010000013.1 coordinate 22,934, forward strand.
GTGCGTATCGGCCACCGCGCACATCCGGCCGATCAGCGCCTCCGCGACATCCTGGTCCTTCACCGTCTGACGGATGAGCGACGTGGTCACGGCGAGAACATTCTTGCTGCGATGCTCGATCTCGCCGACGAGCAATTGCCGCTCGCGCTCCTTCGCCTCCATAGCGAACAGCAACTGGCGGTGAACCATGGCCAACGCGACCACCAGCAGGCTGGACAGGCCGAACAGCGTGAAGTTCGCGGCATGCACCGCATCGATTGGAGGGAACGAGAAAGGCGAACCTGTAAACGCCCACCACACGATGAAAATCGACAGCACGATCGCAAGCAGGCCGGCGGACAATCCGCCGAACAGCGCGGACACCAGCACCGCCGGAAAGAACGTGGCGAACGGCAGCGTCGGCCCCAACATGCCCAGCAGCAACCGCGCCAGGGCGGCGAGCGCCACACACACCACGCACAAGGCGATGGAAAGCGCCGGGCCGAGTTCAGCTCTTTGAAGGAAGAGTCGTCGCCATCTGTCGGTCACTGGAAATCCTGCCTGACGAGAAGTCTTCCATAAAACGCAAAGGCGGAAAAGCACGGCACCCGCAAGCAGGCGTGCCGCCGCCTGACTATTTCGGACGACCCAGTCGCGCGCATTTGCGTTGTTCGTTGCGCCTGTGTCCGCACGCGTGATGCGGAATTGTTTTGCGATTTAAAAAATTGTTCGCTTGACTGCGCGAGAACAAATAGAGAACATGCGCCTCACTCGTCAATACGGAACATCGCCATGTTGGATCGTCTCGCCTCCGGCCCGCAGTCGGAAACGGAGCGGCTGGATATTGCAGCCGATCAGGCCATCGCCGCGTGCGGCGGCGACATGCGCAGCACCGTGCGCGCGCTGATCCTCGCCAACGAATTCCTGGAATACGAACTGTGCGAGATGTTCAAGGCCGTGACCAACGGACGTCAACACGGACGTGGACGCGGAAAAGCTTCGGGCGACAAGGCCGACTGGTTCGATTGAAACGCGGACGCATCGAAACGCCGCGCGACACAAGACAATCGCCGGACCTTTCGATCCGGCGATGATGTCTTCGCCAGGATTGATCTCTGGATGAGACCTCCTGAAGGCCGGGCTACTTCTTGCCGCCCTTGCTCTGCTGATAGCTGGAGCCCGCGCCCTTCGGCGCGTTCTTGTCCGCCTTCGGCTTTTTCTTTTCCTTGTTGCCCTTGTCCTTGCCTTTTGCCATCGCGTCCTCCTGTTGCCGGTAAGATACCGTAGCACCTTTGTTACGCGCCCTGCGTATCAATATGGCGCACGGGCCGGACAAAGCGCCTCAGCCATCTGAAACGCTTTGGCCGCCCGCGCGTTATCGGGGGTCATGAAAGGACACACACCCATGAGCGCGAACCAGATCAAACAGCATATGGAAGTCATCGGCGCCGACGGCGTGCATATCGGCACTGTCGACCGCATCGAGGGCGGCCGGATCAAGCTGACCAGGGCCGACAGCGGCGAAGGCCGCCACAGGGGTCATCATCATTACATTGATGAAGGTCTGGTCGCCGGGGTGGAAGGACAAAAGGTCCGGCTGTCGGCCAATGCCGACGTCGCCGTGACGTTTGAGGAAGAGAAATAGCGCGGCTTAAGGCGAGACGCTCAGGCGGACTTGCGCAGCGCCGGTTCGGCTTCGAGCGGCGTTGCATCGAACACCGCATAGCCGTTCTTGCCGTCCTTCTTGGCCATGTAGAGCGCCCGGTCCGCGGCGGCGATCAGCCGTTCTGCATGCAGGCCGAGCTCAGACCGCCATTGCGCGACGCCGATGGACGCTGACAGCGCCAGCGGCGCGCCGTTCCATTGCACGGCCTCGTTCTGGCAGGCTTCCAGCACATGACGGGCGACCATCGCGCCTTCGCGCAGCGTGGTCGCGGGCAGCACCACGCAGAATTCGTCGCCGCCCATCCGCGCCAGCAAATCGCCGGTGCGCAGCCGGCTTTGAGCCGCACGGGTGAACAGCCGCAGGCATTCGTCGCCGGCGGCATGGCCGTTGGTGTCGTTGATATCCTTGAAGCCGTCGAGGTCGATCATCAGCAGTGCGAAGGCTTCGCCGGAGCGGCCGGAGCGCACGCATTCCTCGTCGAGCCGCGACAGCAACTGGCGGCGGTTGGCCGCGCCTGTGAGATCGTCGAACAGCGCCAGATCCGCGACCTCGGCGCGCAGCCGGTCGATCGCCATCAAGAGGAAGCCGAAATTCCACATCATCGACAGGAACACCAGCACCAGCACCAGCACCGCCTGGAACGGATTGAAGTCGATCAGCGATACGCTGCCGCCGATATGCAGCAGGCCCGCGATCGAGCGGAAAACGTAAATGCCGGTCATCAGGATGGCGATAACGCCTGCTATGCGTGCGCCGGGCCTGCTGCGGCCACTTTCGCGCGAGAACAGCAGTTTCAGTGTGAGTACGATCGGCAGCGACTGGCCCAGCGAATAGATCAGAATCCGCATCGGCATGTTGTCCTGCCAGACGAACAGGGCGAGGCCCGAAAAACTGAGTCCGGCGATCGCCAGTGAGAGGCGCCACGACACGGGCCGGCCGTAAAACCGCTCGACGCCCATCATGGCCAGGCAGCTCGCCAGGATCAGCGACGAGCCGCCGGCCAGCAACGGTATCAGCAACAGGATATGCGCCTGCGGGTCGATGAAGCCGCGCGTCATCGAGATCGCGGCACCCGCGGCGGCAGTGAACGCGGCGGCGGTCCAGAACCGCGCGGCGTCGAAATTCGGATAACTGCGGGCGACGTAAGTCCAGACAACGCCGATCGCGACGAAGTTGACCACGAAGACGACCCAGAGCGTCGGGACACTCAGCATGTGTGAGTCCAGGGTGCACGGTTGCCCGCGTCTTGTGCCCTGTCCCTGCAATTGATCATCATTGATCGACCCATCACCCGCTCCCGATCCCGAATGTTCGGAATCTGCCTCCCCCGAAGCCGGATGCATCCTGTCAGGTGCGCGCTTAACGGAGTCTGACCGCGATCGGATAAACCCTACCGTGGTTGTGAATTGATGAATGGCGCAGGCGAAGTGCGGAAACGAAAGCCGTTTCCACGCGCCTTGTGATGCCGCGAAAGCAAAACGAAAGGCTTTGCCGCCTGTTAACCGTGAATGCGCAGGCCTTCGTCCACAGAAAAAACGGGCTGCGGTGTCATGATTTCGGCACAACATTGAAAAACAGGCGACAAATTTCAACGAATCGGTTCGGATTGGAGTCGAGGCTGCGCACTGGCCTATCGCCGAGCACGCCTCGCGACGTTGACGTCAACTCAAACCCTATGAGGGATGTTATGGCGAAGAAAGCCAAGAAGGCGAAGAAGGCGAAGAAGACAGTCAAGAAGGCCAAGAAGTCGAAGAAGAAGTAGTTTTGATCATTTTTTGAAGTGGCTCGGGCGGAGTCGCTTCGCCCGAGCTGCCGGTTTTGAGCTTGCTCCCGGCCCGCGCATCCTGCGCTTGAGTTTCCGCCCCCACTCATAACCGCATACTCATTGTCGTCCTCGCGAGAGCGGGGACCAGCCAAACATCGTGGGAGAATGATCGCCGTCATCCGGAGGTGCGAGCTCTTGCGAGCCTCGAAAGAGGATGGCGACGCGCGGCCGCGCATCCTTCGAGGCTCGAGCGCTACGCGCCGCTCGCACCTCAGGATGACGCAATTTCATCATATGTGTCAGGCATTTCTTCATATTCGAAATCGGCTGCGCCTCGCCGCTATAGTTAGGCATTGACCTAACTATCAACATAGCTATAGTTAGCCACATGACTAACCAACAAAGCCGCCTCAACGATACGTTTCATGCCCTCGCCGACCCCACCCGGCGCGCGGTGCTGGCCACCCTCAGTTCCGGGCCGGCCACCGTCAGCGATCTCGCGCAGCCGTTCGACATGGCGCTGCCGACGTTTCTTCAGCATCTCAAAGTGCTGGAAGAATGTGGTCTCGTCCGCTCGAAAAAGGTTGGGCGGGTACGCACATGCCACCTCAAATCCAAGCCGCTCGAAGACGCGGAAGGCTGGATCGGTGCGCAGCGCACGATGTGGACGAAGCGGCTCGATCAACTCGACGACTATCTCAAACTGCTCAGCAAGGAGACCAGCAAGTGACCGCGTACAAAATCGATCCCAAACTCGACCTCGTTCTCGAACGGGTCGTCGATGTGCCGCCCGAGCTGGTGTGGAGGGCCTGGACCGAGCCGAAGCATCTGATGCCATGGTTCACTCCCGCGCCATGGAAGACGGTGGATTGCGAGATCGACCTGCGCCCCGGCGGCATCTTCCGCACCGTGATGCGTTCGCCCGAAGGGCAGGACATGGACAATAGCGGCTGTTATCTTGAGGTCGTCGAGAACCGCAGGCTCATCTTCACGGACGCCCTGTTGCCCGGCTTCCGGCCACGTGACGGTGGATTCTTCACGGGCATCGTCTCCATCACGCCGGAGGGCAAGGGGACCCGTTATACGGCAACCGCGATCCACAAGGACGAAGCGGGACGGAAGTCCCACGAAGAGATGGGCTTCCACAGCGGCTGGGGCACAGCGCTCGATCAGCTTGTCGCGTACGCCAAGACGAACATGTGAGTGAACCAATTCGTCACATCAAAAAAGGGCGGCATCACTGCCGCCCTTCTCATTTCATATCGCTTAAAACCTGAACGAACGATCACCGCCCCGCGAGACGATCGGCGAAATAGGCGATGGTCTTGCGGTAGATGGTCGCCCTGTTCCACTCGCGCATGGCTTCGAAATTCGCGGAACCTTCGTGATAGTCGCCCCCGGCGCGGAAGCCCGCCGTCTTCAGGAGATTGGCGGTGGAGGCCAGCACGTCCGGCACGCTGTGGCGCAGATCGACATGGCCGTTGCCGTCGAAATCGACGCCGTACTTGATATAGGACGACGGCAGAAACTGGGTCTGGCCGATCTCGCCGGCATAGGCGCCGACCAGGTCGCGTTGCGGAAGATCGCCGCGCTGCAGGATCTTCAGCGCCGCGATCAACTCGCCCTGAAACAGCTCGGTGCGGCGGCAATCATGCGCCATGGTGGTCAGCGTGCGGATCACCGGCATCTTGCCAAGATCGCCCTTGCCGAAATCCGACTCCAGACCCCAGATCGCAACCACGATCTCAGGCGGCACGCCGAAGCGCTGCTCGATGCGCCCCAGAAGCGAGGCATGACGCTGCAGCATCGCCTTGCCGGTGTTGATGCGCCCCGGCCCGACGCGCGTCGAGACATACTGCTCGAAGGTCTTGTTGAAGGTGCCGCGCTGGCGGCGGTCGAACGACAGCACCGCGGGGTCCTGCGTCACGCCCGCGAACGCTTGGCTAATCACGCTTTGCGAAATCCCCGCAGCCGCCGCCTCCTGCGACATCGCCGCGACAAAGCTGTTGAAGTCACCGCCGCAACGGGCAGCGTAGGTGGGGGTGGAGATGAGGAGCGAGACGAGGACAGACGCGAACACGCGCATGAGTTATAGCTCCGTTGAATAATATTCGACAATGATGACACAGGACTAGTGTTCGAACAATAACGCCGCTCCGACCGCACGGGGCAAGAACACACATCGAGAAATTCAGGCTTTTGCCTCTCTCTGACCCTTCTCTGGCGAACGCTTCGTCGCATTGCTAATCTTGAACACTGCCCCGTACCGAATGGGGTTAAAATTGCTACCAATCATCGAAATCGCCTCTGAAAACACTTGAAAGCGAGAATTCATATGACCGAGTCAAACCCTTGGGATTTTGGCTGGACACAACTTCTTACAATTACCGGATTAATAACAACAATAACAATTGCCATTGCCGGCTTTAGAACGTTCGGAAAATGGAAACGCGAGAAGATCGAAGAAAAAAGAATCGATATAGCGATTGAAGCTTTGGCGCTTTGCTACGAGAGCAAATTCATCTTCGACCACATCAGAAGCCCTATGGCATATGCCGCCGAATGGAAAGATATGCCCAAGGGACCAGGCGAATCTGATGATACTGCCGGTCAAAGAGGAACATTCTATGCCACGCTGAAGCGGATCGAAGCGAATAAAGATTTCTTCGAACGTGCATGGAAACTTCAAGTAAAGTGCACCGCTCTGTTTGGGCCGGAATTGGAGGGAACGTTTCTTCTGTTACAGAAGGCGCGACGAACAATCGAGGTGTCCGCCGGGATGCTGTATAGAGATCCACATCCTCAAAACAGAACTCCAGAGAATATAAAGCTGTGGCAAAAATGGGAGGGTAATGTCTGGGGGCACGCAACAGAAGGCGAAGATGAAATCGCCAATCAACTGAACGAATTCAAATCAAAAATGGAGAGCATTTGTAGGCCTATTATTGATGCGACGTATCGTGGCAACAAGAGGAGCATCGGTAAAACTGTATCGAACTTGCAGCTAACGGCTGTTTCCATACTGATGGCTTCTGGGACTGCATACATACTAATTGGTGTTGTACATTCGGTTCTCTTTTCCCTTTTTGTCTCTCGAACTGATTGTTTGGCTCCGCGAGGATTGGTTGCCATATTTTGCAATACTGGCATTGGAATTTCGCACTTAGTCGTTACTCTTGGCTGGCCTTTTTATTGGTGGACCAAATTCAGTGCTTGATGTTTGTGGGCCTTCCACCTGTTGTTTTAAATAACACTGATAGCTGTGGTGCCTACTTCCCCATCCCCCTCAAAAATGCCCGCAGCACCGCGACGGAATTTTCCGACGCGAGCTTCTCGAAGGTCTGCATCTCGTTCTCGCCCGCGCCGCCGCCGGCGAGGTCCGACAGCGAGCGGAACGCGAGAAATGGCACGGCGTTGGTGGTCGCCACGTGCGCGACGGCGGCGCTTTCCATGTCGAGCACCTGCGCCTTGAAGGTGTCGAACGCCCAGGTCCGGAACGCCGCGTTGTCGACAAAGGCGGTGCCGGACACGCCGTTGCCGCCGACCACCACCTTGGGCGGATGAACCAGACACGCCGCCTCGATGCAGCGCTTCAGCTCGACGCTAGAGGTGGCCGTGCGCGCGATCTCGAACAGTTTCGCATCCACCGGAAACCAGAACTGCCGGTCCGGCTTCGATTGCCCTTCGCGGACCGCACGCACGCCCCGCGCAAAGATCATGCCGTAATTGGGAAACTCCTGCTTCGACCACGACGGCAGTTGAAAGCCCTGCGGCGTCTCGCGCGCCAGGATCGTTTCGAGATACTGGCCCCAGCGCTCGGACACCACCACGTCGCCGATGTTGAGCGAGGGATCGACGCCACCCGCGATGCCGGAAAACAGGATGGCACGCAGACTGAAGCGGTCGATCGCCATCTGCGTCGTCATTGCCGCGTTCACCATCGAGACGCCCGAGAGCACGAGCACGACATCGTGACCTTCGACGCGGCCGGTGACGAAATCGACGCCCTTCTCCTTGTGCGAGACCGGCTGCTCCACAATGGCGAGCAGCGCCTGCCATTCCGGCTCGAAGGCCGAGAACAGCGCGACACGCGGCGTGGTGTCGATCGGCTGGCTGGCCGCGCGGGCCGCGATGGGCATGAGGGCAAGAAGCGAGATGAGAAGCAGGCGCAGGACAGGCATCGGGCTACCGCATTGATGAAGACGATCCGACATTATCCAAGATGCGCGCGCTCTGCTACGCTTCACGCGCATCAGGTCTGCTGTGCCGATATGCGGCGCGCGACATAGTCCCGCTCACAAGCGAATCTAAATTAAAAGCCGCGCTGTTTCGCCCCGCGCCTCAGATCAACGTCTTCCGGAGAAGTCACGTGTCCCATCCCGCCCTCACCCCGAATGCCGTCGCCGTCATCACCGGCGGCGCGTCCGGCATCGGTCTTGCCGCCGCCAATCATTTCGCCAAGCTTGGCCTGAAAGTCTGCATCGCCGATCACGATACTGAGCGGCTCGCGCAGGCAGCGGAGCTGCTGACCTATGTCGCGCCCGGCGGCAGCGAGAACATCATGTCGCTCGCGGTCGACGTCAGCCATCGCGACCAGATCGAGAAACTTGAGGCCGCGGTGCGCGGGCAGTTCGGCGGCACGGATGTGCTGATGAACAATGCCGGCATCCAGCCGGGCAGCGCGATGTTCGGCCCCGTGAACGCGTGGCAGCGCGTGCTCGGCGTCAATCTGTGGGGCATCATCAACGGCGCGCAGGTGTTCGCGCCCGGCATGATCGCGCGGAAACGGCCGGGACTGATCATCAACACCGGATCGAAACAGGGCATCACCACGCCGCCGGGCGATCCGGCCTACAACGTCGCCAAGGCCGGCGTAAAGGCGTTCACCGAGGCGCTGCAGCACGAACTGCGCAACACGCCGGATTGCAAGATCAGCGCGCATCTGCTGATCCCCGGCTTCGTGTTCACCGGGCTGACCGCGCGCGGGCGCACGGAAAAACCCGAAGGCGCATGGACGGCGGAGCAGACCGTGGATTTCATGATCGAGCGGCTTGCGGCCGGCGACTTCTACATTCTCTGTCCGGACAACGACGTACCGCGCGCGCTCGACGAGAAGCGCATTCTCTGGGCCGCGGGCGACATCGTGGAGAACCGTCCTCCATTGTCGCGCTGGCATCCGGATTACGCGGATGCGTTCAAGCGGTTCGTGGACGGTGAGAAGTAACAAACGCATGCGCTCAGCATGCGGCTGTACGTCATCCTGAGGTGCGAGCACTTGCGAGCCTCGAAGGATGACCGATCATGACATGCCGTCGCCCTTCGAGGCCTCAGCTTCGCTTCGGCACCTCAGGGGGACGGCACATATTGTGCGCCGATTCAGCGCTAGCTGCTGCCGATGAAAATACCGGCGGCGAGCACCAGCGCGCCGCCGAGCACCACCTGAAACGCCGCGCGCAGAAACGGCGTTTCCATATAGTGGTTCTGAATCCACGCGATCGCCCACAGCTCGCAGAACACGACGATGCCGGCGATCGCCGTCGCGGTCCAGAATTGCGGGATCAGATATGGCAGCGCGTGGCCAAGGCCGCCGACCATGGTCATTAGCCCCGACGCGAGGCCCCGCTTCAGCGGCGAGCCGCGCCCGGAGATGACGCCGTCGTCATGCGCGGCTTCGGTGAAGCCCATCGAGATGCCGGCGCCAACCGACGCCGCAAGACCGACGGTGAACGTCGTCGACGTCGATTGCGTCGCGAACGCGGTGGCGAAGATCGGCGCCAGCGTCGAGACCGAACCGTCCATCAGGCCGGCGAGACCGGGCTGCACCCATGTCAGCACGAACTGACGCCGCGCCTTGTGGTCTTCCTCGTCGCCCGCGCCGCCCGCCAGAGTCGCCGTCTGGATTTCTTCCGCGCGATGCTCGTGCGTGCGCTCGGCGGCGGCGAGATCGCCGAGCAGCTTTCGCGTGTCGGGATCGGTCGAGGCCTGCGCCGCGCGGACATAGAACTGCGCCGCCTCAACCTCCATCCGCTCGGCTTCCGCGCGGATGCGCTCAAGCCCGAGATTCTGCACGAGCCACGTCGGCCGGCGCGAATAGTAACCCGCCACATGCTCGCGCCGGATCAGCGGGATCACCTGGCCGAAACGCTTCTTGAACCGGTCGATCAGCAGCTGGCGATGGCCGTCTTCCTCGCCCGCCATCTCGTCGAACATCTTTGCCGTCGCCGGATATGGCCCGCGCAACTGCTCGGCATAGCTGGCGTAGATCCGCGCATCGTCCTCTTCCGACGAGATGGCGAGCGCCAGCACTTCAGCCTCGGACAGATCGCGAAATTGCCGCCGCGCGGCGAAGCCCTGGAACATGGTCAAAACTCATTTTAGAATGATTCTAAAGTATGTTTTAGCGGGGTTTGGCGTGGGGTGCAACTAAGAGCTTCAAACAAAAAGGCCGACCCAAAGGTCGGCGAATTTGGTTCGGCGAAGTCGAGAATGTCACGCCAAGGGCTGAAATACATTCAACAACAAGATTTCTAAATGATGGTCGACTGTAGAAGCGCCTATCTTTAACGAATTAGGATGACCGCAGGCATTCCGGCGATCCAGACATGATTTCAATTCTGTTTTGACATTTTTACCAATGACTGAAATTGCCACTAATCGATCTAAAAATTCGCTCTCTTTCATCCTGCTTAGATCGTCAAGAGATTTTGCAGGTTTCCACTTCGAGTCCACTCGTGCAGCCTCGGCATTGAACACCGAAAGATGATTCGAATAAACATGCGTGTAAAGAACATGGACGGCGGCGAGCCACGACATGACAACAGCCGATTTGTGAAGCTCAGCCTCGTAACACTTAATAGCTTCTTCAACGAAAGCTTTCGTTTCAGGGTTCTTGATCTCTGTAAGCTTTGACCGCAAGCTACTTGCGATGTGAATCGATACTGGACTGGCACTGCCGAAGCCAATATTTTTTAGATGCTGCATTCCTGCATTTGTGATTTCCCACCCACGAGGCGTCAGTATCGCCAACCCCTTTGCTTGCCCTAAGCGAGCAGAGGGGTTCCACTTGGTGGACATTCTCAACCCAAACTCCGACGCCTTCTTTTTCAGATCGGCAACGTCGCAAGGCTCATCGAAAGTTGCCAAAACTAAAAGCAGTTTATCCTTTTGCGAAAGATCGCTGTGCAGACCGCTTTTCAGCTCTTCGCTACTGAGCAAGCTTCTGCTCCATATCTGACTTGGTAGCTTCCTTTAAAGAATAAGTGTCTTTGGATGACTCAATAATAGCTCCGTTCTTGACGAGACGATCAAGATTCTTAGTCAAGTTGCCACCTGAATAAGAAGGCTTGTAATAGCCGGTAGCCGATTTCATCTCATCAATGATTTCTTGTCGGGTAACCAATTCCTTCTCTTTAATCAGAACTAAACTCGCCATCGCGGACAAAATAAGCTCAGGGCCGGAGTCGCCTCCCAGCTTCGCAGCAATGGCCTTGACAGTCATCGGCGGTATCGAAGCGCTGCTGTCGCCAGAATCGTACTGCGCACGAGACGGAGTAGGCTGCGCTTGTCCTGGCCCGAGCCGACCTTTCCCAAGATCTAAAAACTCCTTAAACGTCGGTTCGATCTTGGCCTCAAACAGTTCGGCAGATCCTTCAAAACTAAATTCGATGTTCCCGATTTTCAGTCCCAATTTCAAAGTCATGTTAATCCCTAACGTTGAATTTAAAAAATCCGCCCCTCACCTAACTGCGGTAAGGGCACCTGACCTATCCACCCACTTTGCTCACCTCTTTTACCAAGTCGGCAGCGCGCTTTAGGCCTGGCACGGTAAGTGTCCAACCCTTTTCCTTAGACCCCGTGAACTCGCTTCCTTTGTCTTTAAGATAAGCCGCATGGTTTGCACTGTCGTAACAACCGACAGCTTCGCATAACTCACGCGCGGCCTTATCAGTGAATGCTGGACTGCCCGTTAAGAGAAACTGTCCTAGTCCCGTCAGAATGTAAGCGTTGAAAGTCTGCTCCTTCTTGTTCCGTCCCGGGACTGTCGCGATTACGTCGGCCTGACCGTCAACCATATGGAAGACTTGTTGAAGCTCCGCAGCAGAAACTACATTCTGTCTCATCCAGCTCCGTGCGCGCGGCGGTAACGGTCCAAACTCGATCTCATCATTTGATTCTTCAAAGACCGACGCAGATACTGAATTTGTCTGACCATCACCGAGTAGAGCCAACGCAGCCCGAATGACACGAGTCCTGTCTTCCGGCGACAATGGCGTGAGTATCTCGACAACTTTGGTCATTGCATCCAGTGGAATATTCTTATCCATGGCTCAAATACTCTCCTGATTCCTACTGAAGCTCAGTTTCGACAAACCGCTCGCCAGTCGAAGTAAGTTGCCAAGCCTTCTTCGAGTCTTTCTTTTCGCTTGCGGCCATTACAAATCCCCGTGCGATGTTTTTGTTGACTGCATCATTCATGTTCTTTGGAAGCTTCTCGCGCGCGGCTCGAAAAACAACTTCCAGATCTGAAACATTGAATGAGGTGAGCCCCTCTTCGTGCTCAAGAAAATAAGCGAGAGCGAGCACCTTTTGGACCTCGGACTTCAAAGTCTTGGTCAACATGAACTCCTTGGCCGAAAGCCGCTTAGGCTTTGCAACAGCTTCTGCATCGCCGCCCTCCAAGCGCTTCTCCAATGTCTCAATCCGTTTCTCGAGTTGGTCGAGTCGTATCGACACGGCTTCACTGTTCATGGCACCACTCCTTAAATGGAAAATCGAATAGATAACCATTCGTTTGGGATGCACGATAAATGCATAATAAAGACACAGAGTCAAATCCACGACGCCCGTGCACACGGCGCGGCACATGGAATTACCGGTGCTTTTTGCGACTTTCGACCATTCCGGGGGTCGCCCTACGGCGATCAAGAGGCGTCTTGGCGTTAAACCAATTTATCTTCACAAGTAAACGGATTGATTATTTTCATATATTCAACATATTGATATTAAAAGCATATTTTTGATTTTTGTTAGATAGTTTTATGTCTTAAATCAATAGATAAAATCAACTAGCGCCGCACAGCTCCGGCGGCGGCCCCGCAGCTTAGCATTCGGCTAACTTTGGCCGGGGAGACAAGTCACAACTCGGGATCCGAAGGTCTCGGTCGGCGCAGTGATAGGAAATGATTTGAGGAGGGCTGGGGCGGCGCTGCCGCCCGAAAGGATGCATATTAGTTAGGAAATAGAGCAAAAACGCAATTATCCAAGAAACTTCGCAGCTTCCTTGACCGGCTCGATGCTTCAGCTTGCGCAGCGCCTTCGCCTCGATCTGGACAAGAATGCTCGCATTTTCAATGCATGCGTCGAGCGCCGTACTAAGATAAGCGCACCAGCCTTCACCGGGGGCCGGCGCCAAGAAGAGCACTTATCAAACGGGACAATCGACGGAAATATGTAGCTCAGTATATCTTATTGAAGAATATGATAGAATTTTGATTTTCTAAGGATAAATTTAGCTTGGAAATTGGCCTGCTAAACTGACTTAGCGCTGCGCGGCCCCGACTGCGGCTCAGTGGCTTAGCACTCGGCGAATTCTGGCCGGGGAGACAAGTCACAACTCGGGATCCGAAGGTCTCGGTCGGCGCAATGATAGGGAATGATTTGAGGAGGGCTGGGGCGGCGCTGCCGCCCCGAAAGACCCACATTAGTCAGGAAATAGAGCAAAAGACTCAATTATCCAAGAAGCTCCGCAGCTTCCTTGACCGGCTCGGATGCTTCAGCTTGCGCAGCGCCTTCGCCTCGATCTGACGGATGCGTTCGCGGGTCACCGAGAACTGCTGGCCGACTTCTTCCAGCGTGTGGTCGGTGTTCATGCCGATACCGAAGCGCATACGCAGCACGCGCTCCTCGCGCGGCGTGAGCGACGCCAGCACGCGGGTCGTGGTCTCGCGCAGGTTCGACTGGATCGCCGCGTCGATCGGCAGCACCGCGTTCTTGTCCTCGATGAAATCGCCGAGATGCGAATCTTCCTCGTCGCCCACCGGGGTTTCGAGCGAGAGCGGCTCCTTGGCGATCTTGAGAACCTTGCGCACCTTCTCCAGCGGCATGCCGAGCTTTTCGGCGAGT
>JBOFVL010000014.1:0-54390 GCA_051653085.1 Afipia sp.
GAACGGCAGAGCCACGTAGTTGGCCCGGACGGTCAACCCCGGCCTTCCGGACGGTGTGGGTGCGAACCACATCGCGCAGACGCCGCATCCTGCTCCGCTTCAAAAGCGCCCTCGAGAAGCGCCCCTCACGAACAGGACGGGCCGAACATACGAGAGGTTTTGAGAGTGGGGATTCGTATCCCCATCACGAAATGTTTCGAGGGTGTGATACCGGCGCGTCGTCCTTCGGAATCCCTCCGCGTCGTCCCCGCGAAAGCGGGGACCCATACTCCTGAGTTATCGATTTGAAGGAGATGTTGGAGCGACTTCTCGCCATCACCACGACGTGCAGTGGTTATGGGTCCCCGCTTTCGCGGGGACGACATCGGATGTGTGGCAGCGTTCTCTGTTATCCACCGTCATTCCGGGGCGCGCGTCTTCGCGCGAACCCGGAATGACGGGTGGAGATATCGCTGCACTTCTAATGTGAAGGCTTGTGCCCTCAGAGCATCCCGAGCGCCTGCATGTAGGTCTCGAGGATGGTTTCCTGCTCCTGGCGCTCATCGGCATCCTGCTTGCGCAAGCGGATGATGGTGCGCAACGCCTTGACGTCGAACCCGTTGCCCTTGGCTTCGCCGTAGACATCCTTGATGTCGTCGCTGATGGCCTTCTTCTCTTCCTCGAGCTTCTCGATGCGCTCGATGATGGCCTTGAGCTGCCCCTTCGCGAAGCTGTGCGCGGTGTCGTCATTGTTTTTCTCGGCAGGCATAGCCATCGGAGATACTCCTGAACTCGGTATGAGGCTTTTGGAAAGCGTGCACGGCGGCACGTCATTGGCGGGTCACACTCAAGAGTGCGGCCTGCCGCGTCAAGGCAACGCACCGGGTCATCCACAGTGACCCACAGGAGAAAGAATCTCGCAGAAAAGGCGCGGATTTAACTTGCCTTTGATATCGGCGAAGCCGCGCGGGCCCACACTCAGTGACCGGCGTGGCTCTTCTTCAGCGCCGCCTGCTGGTCCGGCGTCGCCTCGCTTTGATACGTGGCTTTCCAGGTCTCATAGGGCATGCCGTAGACCGCTTCGCGGCTTTCATCCTTGCTCAGCGCCACGCCCTTGGCGTCGGCGGCATCCTTGAGCCAGTTCGACAGGCAATTCCGGCAAAAGCCCGCGAGGTTCATCAAATCGATATTCTGCACATCGGTCCGTCCGCGCAGATGCTCGACGAGGCGGCGGAAAACCGCCGCTTCCAATTCCGTCCGGGTCTTGTCATCGATGGTCATGGTTACTTTTTCCGCGGTTGCTCTGTGACATCTAACATGGGGTGACGTCATATGCTTTTCCATATCGTGGAAAAAGCCAGCTTGACCCGCCGCAAGCCGCGTAACTGGGTTATTAATGCTCGTGTGGTGGTTTGGCGAAACGATCAAGCGCCCCTATACTGGCGGCCGCTTGATCGGATGAACACAAGGTTTTCACTTTTTCCGGTCATATTCAATGTGTTACGCGACATCCACCCGGTTGATGCATCCTGATTAAATGACAGCCCGCAATTTCCGCAACGCAATGTCCCGCCGCTCCATCACCGCCGCCCTCTCGGGGCTTGTGGCGCTGATAGCGCTGTGCGCGTGGAGCGAGCCGGCAGCCGCGGATTTTCGTCTCTGCAACAACACGTCGAGCCGGGTCGGCATCGCGCTTGGCTACAAGGACAATGAAGGCTGGGTCACCGAAGGCTGGTGGAACGTGTCGTCCCGCGCCTGCGAAACCCTGCTGCGTGGCACGCTTGTCGCACGATTCTACTATATCTACGCCATCGACTATGACCGCGGCGGAGAATGGTCGGGGCAGGCCTTCATGTGCTCGCGCGACAAGGAATTCACTATCAAAGGCACCGAAGATTGTCTGGCGCGAGGTTTCGACCGCACCGGCTATTTCGAAGTCGACACCGGCGAGCAACGGGCATGGACCGTCCAGCTCACTGAATCCAACGAACAGAACCCACGCTCGCCAGGCCTTCCCGGCATGCCGAATGCGCCGGGGGCTGCACAACCCGGCGCACTTCCCGGTGCAGCTCCTGGAAATCCGAAATGAGACGCCTGCGCCGTATCAAGATCCTCGCCACCCTCGGACCTGCCTCATCGGACAGCGCGTCGATCCGCAAGCTGTTCGAGGCGGGCGCCGACGTGTTCCGCATCAACATGAGCCACACGCCGCATGACAAGATGCGCGAGCTGGTGGCGACCATCCGCAATGTGGAGAGCAGCTACGGACGCCCCATCGGCATTCTTGTCGATCTTCAGGGACCGAAGCTGCGGCTGGGCAATTTCGAGAACGGCTTTGTCGAACTTAACAACGGCGCGATGTTCACGCTGGATTCCGATCCCGCGCCCGGCGACAAGACCCGTGTCCATCTTCCCCATCCGGAAATTCTGAAAGCCCTGCGGCCCGGCCACGCGCTGCTGATCGACGACGGCAAGCTTCGCCTGATCGCGGAGGAAACCTCGCCCGACCATGCGCTGGTGCGCGTGGTGACCGGCGGGAAAATGTCCGACCGCAAGGGCGTCAGCCTGCCCGACACCGATCTGCCGGTCTCAGCGATGACGACGAAGGATCGCGCCGATCTCGAAGCCGCACTTGAGACCGGAATCGACTGGGTCGCGCTGTCGTTCGTGCAGCGCGCCGACGATGTGATCGAGGCCAAGAAGCTGGTGCGCGGCCGTGCGTCGATCATGTCGAAGATCGAAAAGCCGCAGGCGATCGATCGGCTCGCCGAAATCATGGAAGCGTCCGACGCGCTGATGGTCGCGCGCGGCGATCTCGGCGTCGAACTGCCGGCCGAGCGGGTGCCGGGCCTTCAGAAGCAGATGACGCGCATGGCGCGGCGTGCGGGCAAGCCGGTCGTGATTGCGACCCAGATGCTGGAGTCCATGATCACGTCGCCGGTTCCGACCCGCGCCGAAGTCTCGGACGTCGCCAACGCCGTGTTCGAAGGCGCGGATGCCATCATGCTGTCGGCGGAATCCGCTGCCGGCAAGTTCCCGGTCGAAGCGGTGCTGACCATGAACCGCATCGGCGAGGAATGCGAGCGCGATCCGACCTATCGCGGCGTCATCGCGGCGCAGCGGCCCGATCCCGAAGCGACCGCGGGCGACGCCATCGCCGACGCCGCGCGCCAGATCGCGGAAACGCTCGAATTATCAGCCATCATCTGCTGGACCAGTTCAGGTTCGACCGCGCTGCGCGTCGCGCGCGAGCGGCCGAAGCCGCCGGTGGTCGCCATCACGCCGAACGTCAACACCGGCCGCAAACTGTCGCTGGTGTGGGGCGTGCATTGCGTGATCGCGGAAGACGCGCATGATCAGGACGACATGATCGACCGCGCGGGGCGCATCGCGTTCCGCGACGGTTTTGCAAAGGCCGGCCAGCGCGTGATCATCGTTGCCGGCGTTCCGCTGGGAACGCCGGGCACGACCAACATGGTCCGCATCGCCTATGTCGGCCCCGACCGCGAAGCCGACATCTGACGATCGCGATTAGTCCCTAATCCCTACTTCAGTACCCTTGCGGGTTGTGGCGCTGCGCGCCATGCTGCGGATTCTCTAAGCGCCCTCGTTTGCCTGCTTCCTGCCCGGATGCAGACGATGAGGCCTGAAGGCGACGTCAGTTCGCCGAAAATGGACTGCGCGTCCAAACGAGGAGAAACGCCATGATCGACAGACGGAGGCTGATCAAAGGATCCGCAGCGACCTTCGGATCCCTGATTGCCACAGCAGCGCTCGACCCGCTCAAGGCTCTTGCCGCAACCATCACATTGCCGTTCGAGAACGGCGAGCGGCCTCTGGTGAAATATCCTCAGAAGCGGCCGCTCATCGTTCTCACCGAACGCCCGCCTCAGCTTGAAACGCCGTTCTCGGTGTTCAACGAAGGCGTCATCACGCCGAACGATGCCTTCTTTGTGCGGTATCACCTTGCAGACATCCCGCTGGACATCGATCCCGACACATTCACCCTTGAAATCAACGGCAAGGTCGACAAGCCGCTGAAGCTGTCGCTTGCGGACATCAAGAAAATGCCGTCCGTAGAACTTGTGGCCGTCAATCAGTGCTCCGGCAATAGCCGCGGCTTCCTGAACCCGCGCGTGGCCGGCGGCCAGCTCGGCAATGGCGCGATGGGCAATGCACGCTGGAAAGGCGTGCCGCTGAAAGCGGTACTGGATCGGGCCGGTGTGCAGAGCGGCGCGAAACAGGTCGTATTCGGCGGTCTGGATGGCCCCGTCAGCGACAAGACACCCGATTTCGCCAAGGCACTCGACATCGACCACGCACGCGACGGCGAGGTGATGCTCGCCTACGGAATGAACGGGGAATATCTCCCGGTGCTGAACGGCTTCCCGCTGCGGCTGGTCGTGCCGGGTTATTACGGCACCTACTGGGTCAAGCACCTCAACGAGATCACCGTGATCGACAGCGTGTTCGACAATTTCTGGATGAAATCCGCCTACCGGATTCCTGACAACGACTGCAACTGCGTTGAGCCTGGAACCGCGCCCAAGGCCACGATCCCGATCAACCGCTTCACGGTGCGTTCCTTCATCACCAATCTCACGAGCGGCCAGAAAGTGAAGGCCGGCGCCAGAACGCAGTTGAAGGGCATTGCCTTCGACGGCGGGAAAGGCATCAAGGAAGTTGCCGTCTCCATCGACGACGGCAAGACATGGACGCCCGCCAAGCTCGGCAAGGACCTCGGCAAATATTCGTTCCGGGAATGGCGATTGCCGGTGAAACTGACGGCAGGTCCGCACGACATCAAGGTGCGCGCGACCAGCAACGGCGGCGCGACCCAACCGATGCAACCGCTGTGGAATCCCGCAGGCTATCTGCGCAATGTCGTCGAAACTGTCAGCGTCACGGCAGCCTGAGGAGAGCGGTCATGAAACGATCCATTTGCCTCGCAACAGCAGGCTTCGTCGTGCTCGGAGCCGGCCTGATCGCGGCCCACGCGAAACCGGTCAAGTACGTGCTTCCGGACGAAACCGCCGCCCTGAAGCCCGGTCCAAATCAGGACGTCGCGGTGAACAACTGCACGGCTTGCCACTCTGCCGACTACATCCAGACCCAGCCGCACGGGCCCAAATTCAAGAAGGACTTCTGGCAGGCGGAAGTGACGAAGATGATCAAGGTCTATGGCGCGCCGATCGACGACGCCGACGTCAGCAAGATCGTCGATTACCTCGCGACGACGTACTAGCCCAACAACGACGTAACGGTGTCCGGCGTTCCCACGGAATGCCGGACACGATGCCAAAAGTCGCGCCGTCGAATGACCGCGGCACGCGATGACGGCAGCTCAGGCAGCCTTGTTGGCAGCCGTCACCGTTTCACGAAGTTCCTGCGCCGCGTGCGTGGCATCATCCACAGCACCCTGCGTGATCCGCATCATCCGCTGGGCTTCATCGCCGTACTGCGTGAAAGCAGTCTGCCAGAACTGGGCATAAGCTTGCTGCATATCCTGCAGCGACCGGCAGTCCTGGATCGTCCGGACCAGTTGGACGTCTTCGCGCAACCGCGCACCGACGAACTCAGACCATTCCTTGCCAAGATTTTGCAAAGTGGTGCTGACGTGTGCGTTGAACTTCGCAGTCTCGGTAAACATGGTCCCGTTCAGCTCGCTCATCCGTGCGAGATCCGAAAACGGGAGCGTTCCCGCTGGCTTGTTGAAAACATTCTCATTGCTTGATGGGGTTGTCATTGTCCGACCTTCGTTCCGCTGGAGCAAGAAAAGGACGCGTGCAACGCAGACACTTCATCACCGGTCGATGGCAGTAGTGTGATCCTCAGCGGGTCGCGACCAAAAAGAAAAATTCTTCTGCTCCGATGTACACGCGCGCGTGGCGCGCGGGGTTTGCCACAAACCCATCGGAGATACTTGGAGATTCCTGGCAAGGGTCAGTCATCATGACCCACTCGGAACAACAATGAAGCGCGCGATCGGCGCTTCATCGCTGGTGTCACCCTGTCAGCGAATCCGGCTACTCGGCAGGCGACATGACGGCGACGTCGCGCCGCTCATACCGAACCACGAGCCAGCCGAACAACAGCATGTCGCCGAGCAGAACGAACGACCCGATGCCGGCGAAAGGTTCGCCGGCCTTGTTCCCGGCATGGAGCATGGCAACGCCGATGGTCAGGGAAATGGTGCCGACGATCCAGACGCAGACCTGCATGAGCGCGGTCCGCGAGACCTCCAAAGACGGGTGAAGACGATAGAAAACGCCGAACAGAAACAGCGACACCCAACCCAGCAGGTTGAGGTGGGCATGCGCGGGCATGGCGGAGTGATCCTGCGAAATCGCCATGACGATGCCCCAGGCCATGCCGACAAACAACGCAATCACCGCGGCGTAAAAACTCAAGGACGAAGCTTTCATAAATATCTCCCAATCAAAATTTTAAGGGCGTAATCCGCCGAGAGCGCGCGGAGCTAGCAGCGGATTGTTCCGAGATCAATACACATCGGACGCCATTACTGGCGAAATCCATGCATTTTTGCGTCTATCACTGACGTCAATCAGGATTGCGCGCCGTGACGGACAGAGCCGCCTGCACTTTTGCAGCCATCGATTCGATCTCGGCGATAACCACGTCAGCCGCATAGACCTGCGGCATGTGACCGCCGTTCGGCAGCACCACGAGTTTGGTCTGCGGCACGGCGGCCGCGAAGGGCCGCGAGTGAATGTCCGTCGAGACGGTCTTGTCGGCATCGCCGGTAACGATGGTCACCGGAACCTTGATCGCCGGATAGTTCGGCGACTGCTTCACCATTTCCGCTTTCAGCGTCGTGAGATCCCAGGCGTTATTGAGGAACACACGCGGCCGCAGCACCATGCGCACCGCGGCGGCATCGACATAACCGTCCGGCATGGTCTGCGGCGCAAAAACGTATCGCGTCCCGCTATCGACCAAAAACGATCCCAGCGGCAGCGTGATCGTGTAGGCGAGCAGCGGCCCGATCACGGGAACAGCCACGATCTTGTTGAAGGTACCGACGCCGCCGGGCCACGGATAGGCCACCGGAGACAGCATCACGATGCCGGCAACCCGCTTGGGGTAATCCAGCGCCATCGCCGGCATTAGCGATCCGGCCCAGGAGTGGCCGACGAAGATCGCCCGCTCGATGCCAAGCTTGCCCAGCGCCTCATCGATCATGCGGCCTTGAACGGCCGGCGTCGCATCCTCAACACGTTCGCGCGTGCTCCAGCCCAGGCCGGGGCGATCGATCAGGACTACGCGGCGATCCTTCGCCAGCCTGTCGCCAAGCGGCTTGCGCATCATTTCCAGGCTCGAGCTCGCACCATGGACGAGGACAATCGGCAAACCGGGGGCATAGGCCGGACCAAGCTCCACGATATGGAGACGCGCGCCCCTGACATCGATGAACTTGCCTTGCGGCGGATACATGCCCTCCAGCATGTGAACGCCGACCTGCGTGATCAGCGCCATCACCGCCAGCGCGATCGCTGCAGCCGTAACAATCATTGAAAGTGTCCGGGGAAATCTCTGCACGGCGAAAAGGATACGGACGGACAGCGGAAAGGTTTCGCCTCAACACCGAGCCGGTTTGAATCAAAAGTCTTTGGTTAAATATCCCGGCCCTCGACCTTTTCGGACAGGGACTTCACAAGGTCGGGGACGCGTTCGAGGTACGGATTAATGGCGAGCGCCTTGCGGAATGCGTCCAGCGCATGCTTGTCGTCGCCGGTCTCCTGCATGATCATGCCGAGACCTGCCAGCGCACCGAAGTGGCGCGGCTCACGAATCAGCACCTGGCGGATGTCTTCCATCGACCGGCTGTACTCGTTTTGCAGATAATAGATCGTCGCGCGCCGGTTCCAGGCCTCGACATAGTCGGGACGGAGCTTGATGACGGCATCGAGCAGCTTCAGCGCCACATCGATATCCTTGCCGCCCATCGCAACTTTAGCCCGCGACATCAGCAGCGCCGCCGTATCGCTCGGCGTCGCCGTCCACAGCGCCCAGATTCGGGCCTCGACCGCCTTGGCGCTCTCCTGATCCGGCGCCGCCTTCAGCGCGCCGAACAGAAAATCGAGATTTTTGGCGTTGTCGCCGGTGACGCGCGGCAGCTTGGCCGGCGCTTCCGGTAATTTCTTATGCTTGCCGGGCGGGGTGATCTGAGGCGCCTGCGCCGCGGCAGGCGTCGTGGCCATTGCAGCAAAAGCCACAGCACCAATCGCGAGCTTGAGAAAAAGCCCGATCCGGGTAGCCGTGGGTGCCGACCGCAATGCCATAGAGGAAAGTCTAAACGCGGAAAGCGCCGCGTGCAAAGCACATGCGGCGTCAAACGGTCGTGATGTGTGAGGTGATGGTCCCGGTCAGTCGGCCGTTCGGGCCGAACACGTCAAACAACAGGCAGATAAATCAGCCCTGGCGCGCCTTAAAGCGGCGCTGAACCTTGTTGATGACGTAAACCCGGCCCTTGCGGCGGACCAGACGGTTGTTGCGGTGACGGCCGCGCAGGGACTTCAGCGAATTACGGACCTTCATGGGACAATGCTCTCTGGAAGGCCGCGTTGCAGGCCGAGTTTGGAACCGTTTGGTTGATGGGCAATATCCCGCAGGCCAAGGCCGCGCGAGACAGGCGGTTTCTATGCCATCGGGGACACAATTGTCAATCCAAACCGGGCCATTCTGAACCCTCCCGCCGGGTCAAAATGCCCCGAACGGAACCGGTTTTCGGGCTTTTTGTTGCTCGAATCCCGCTCTATTCAACAATCAGGCGCATCGGCACGGTGGTTCTTCTTCTTTGCCGAGGTATGCGTTAAAGACGGCATTTGGGGCCGCTCAGAACACAGATTTGGACCATTGACCGTCGAGACAACCACAGATCGCCGGGCAGCCGGCCTTGCTGACGCTGGAATACCTGGCCGCCTGCCGCTGCCTGCGGGCGTCATCCTGAAGTTGAATCGCATCGAATGGGGACAGGCCGCACCGATCCTGTTCTATCATCTGGTGGCGCTGCTGGCGTTCCTCCCCTGGACCTTCAGCTGGACCGGCGTGATCGTCGCCATCATTGTTGCCCGCCTGAGCGGTCTGCTCGGCATCAATATCGCCTACCATCGTCTGCTCACCCATCGCGGCTTTCGCTGTCCGAAATGGTTCGAGCATGTGCTCGTGGTCATCGCCATTTGTTGTGTGGAGGATACGCCGGCGCGCTGGGTCGCCGTGCACCGCCGGCATCACCAGCACGCCGACGAACAGCCCGATCCGCACAGCCCGCTGGTGAATTTCCTCTGGGGCCATATCGGCTGGCTGGTAGTGAAGAATCCTGAGCTGAACCGCCTCGGAATCTATGACCGCTACGCCAAGGACATTCTGCGCGATCCGTTTTACGTGGCGCTGGAACGCAACTGGCTTCAGCTCAAGATCATTCTCATTCAGTGGATTGTGTTCTTCGGCATCGGCTTTTTCGCCGAACTGGCACTCGGCGGCACGCTCATGCAGGCCGTGCAGTTCGGAACGAGCATCCTGATCTGGGGCGTGTTCGTGCGGACGGTGTTCGTCTGGCACCAGACCTGGGCGGTGAATTCCGTGACCCATCTGTGGGGCTACCGGAATTACCAGACCGACGAAGACAGCCGGAATAATGTCTTCATTGGTATCCTGGCGCATGGCGAAGGCTGGCACAACAATCACCATGCCGATCCGCGCTCGGCGCGCCACGGTCACAAGTGGTGGGAGTTCGACACCACCTGGCTGACCATCCGCCTGTTCGAAAAACTCGGGCTCGCGACCGACGTGGTGGGCCCCAGCCCGCATGTCATGGCCAAGGCCGGGATAACGACAGGCCAGACCATCACAACGCATGGTCCCGACGGCACCCCGACCCATTGAGCGTGGCGCTTTCTCTTCCAATCCAGCCATCAATTAAAAAAGCCCGCCCCGGATGATCCCGGAGCGGGCTTTCTGCGATCTTGAACGCGGCTTCTATTGCTGCGGTACGTTGGCGGTCTTCACGACGCCCGCCCATTTGTCTATCTCGGCATTGACGAACTTGGTGAAGTCCGGGCCGGCGAGCTTGCCGGGCTCGACGCCTTGCCCGGCAAACTTCTCGCGCGTGGCGGGCGCAGCAAGGATGTCCTTCATCGCCGCGACCAGTTTGGTGTAGGCGGCGTTGCCGTTGGCAGCAGGCATGTAGAGGCCGAACCAGGCGGTCGCCTCGAAGCCCTTCACGCCGGCCTCATCGAGCGTCGGCACGTCGGGCAGCGATGCGGCGCGCTCTTTGCTGGTCACCGCAAGCACGCGGATGTTTCCGCCGGAGGCTGCAGGCAGAACCGTCGGTAGCGTGTCGAACATGATCGGGATATGTCCGCCGATCAGATCGTTCATCGCAGGCGCCGCGCCCTTATAGGGAACGTGCACGATGTCGATGCCGGCCATCTGCTTGAAGAGCTCACCGGACAGGTGATTGGCGCCGCCGATGCCGGCGGAGCCGAACGAATACTTGCCGGGCTCCTTCTTGGCCATCGCGATCAGCTCGCCGACGTTCTTGGCGGGGAAGCTGGCCGTGACGACGAGAGCGTTCGGCGCGCTCGCCACGAGAGCGACCGGAGAGAACTCCTTGCGCGGATCGAACGGCAGTTGCTTGTAAAGGCTCGGGTTGATGACGTGATGCGTGGCGGTCAGCAACAACACGCTGCCATCATTCGGCGACTTCGCCACGACCTCGGAGCCGATGATTCCCGATGCGCCGGGGCGGTTCTCGACAATAGTCGTGACGCCCAGCTTGTCGCCGAGATACTGCGCGACGAAGCGCGCCAGGATGTCCGTGGTGCCGCCCGCCGGGAACGGCACGATGATCTTCACATTGTTGACGGGAAACTGCTCATTGGCGCCGGCGGCCGTGGTGGCCAGCAGGAAGACGGAGCAGATCGCGGCAAGTAGTGACTTCATGATTTCAACCTGACTTGAGTTGTATGGCGAGCATGTCGCTCGCCAGCAGGATCGGTCCAGCCGGTTCAGGGCTGACGCAGCAACTTGGCGCGCTCGACCAGCGAGCGTTCGGAGAGATAGAATTCGCCAGCCCACTGCTGATATTCGGCGGGCGGCTTCTGCCACTGCGTCTGACCCAACTGCACCAGCAGCTTCTTGTATTCATCGCTGTCAGCCGCAGCCTTGAAGGCCTTGTAGAGTCTATCGACAACCGCAGGCGGCATTCCCTTCGGCCCCACGAGTCCATACGGCGCGGGGTAGACGAGATCGTAGCCAAGGCTCTTGGCGGTCGGCACGCCGGGCAGCGACGCCACCGGCTGCGGATCGAACGACAGCAGCACGCGCATCTTGCCCGACTCGACGTAAGGCAAGATGGTGCCGATGGCATCGACCGTCGACATGGTGTGACCGCCGAGAACCGCAGTCACGGCTTCGCTGCTGCCCTTGTATCCGACATGGGTGATCTTCACGTCCGCCATGCCCGCGAGCGCTTCCGCGAGCAGATGCATCGTCGTGCCGGCGCCCGCGGTCGCGACCGTGAGAACGTCGGGATTTTTCTTGGCATAAGCTACAAAATCGGCGGGTGTCTTGAGCGGCGAGTCGGCATTCACAGCAAGGACGAAGGTGTAACCGCCGAGACCGGTGATCCAGGTGAAGTCCTTGACCGGATCCCAGTCTACCTTCTGCATGTAGGGGTAACGCAACAGGCCCGCGGTCGCAGCCGCAATGGTGTAGCCGTCCGGCGCTTCCGTTTTCGCCATCGTCGATGGCGCCAGCGTTGCGCCCGCGCCCGGCCTGTTTTCGACGATGATCGGCTGGCCGAGATCCTTGGCGGCAAGTTCGGCGAGCTTGCGGAACGTGGTGTCGGTCGCGCCGCCCGCCGCGAAGCCGACCAGCAATCTGATCGGCCGCGAGGGATACGAGTCCTGAGCCTTGGAAATTTGTGACGTCGCGACGATCAGCGCTGCGACAATCGTTCCGTAACGCAACGCGGCTGGTAACCAACTCATACTCGTTCTCCCTTTCAATCTTATCCGGATTCTTATGGCCAAAGTTTGCGATCCGGTTGTTAGCTCGTTTGTTGCAAGGCTCCAGACACGTTCCAGGACTTCCGGCCGTTCAGGGCCTCGACATCAAAGCCTGCGAGTTGCTTGTAACGGCGTTCGACGTCCTGAAGCTCGCTCGCCGCGTCGCCATGCGCGCCGCGCCGCGCCATCGCGCTGACCCGCGCCATGACGTCGCCTGCCTGCCGCCGGTTCGCGAGTTGTACCTCGCTCGCCACGGGCCGGCGATGCGTCTCATAGGCGCGGAGCCCTTCGTCAATGGTTGAGGCGTTGGCCAGCTCATACGCCAGCACGCGCGCGTCGATGATCGCCTGCGACGCGCCATTGGAGCCGAAGGGATACATCGCGTGAGCGGCGTCCCCGAGCAGCGCGCAGCGTCCGAAAACCCATCGCGGCAACGGATCGATATCCGCCATCGGATATTCGTAAGCTTCCGAGGCTGACGCCACCAACGCATAAACGTCCAGCCAGTCGAAGCGATAGTCTTTCACGAACTCAGCGATGGCGCTGGTCGAGACCGGCACGTTCCAGTTTCCGAGTTCGGTATCTGCTTTCGTCTGATCCTTCGGACGGACCAGCAGCCAGTTGAGTACGCCGTCCGCGATCGGATAGACGACGATGCGCTGGGCCTCGTCCCCGATGATGACCATCGAGCGTCCGCTCAAGAATGGCGCGGATGTCGTGACGCCGCGGTACATCACCCAGCCGTTGGATGCGAGCGGGATCGCAGAGCCGTACAAACTGTTGCGCACCGGCGAGCGGATACCGTCGGCGGCGATCACAATGTCCGCCGCGTGGGAGGTGACGCCGTCGGTGTTCAGATCGATCGCTTCGATAAGGACTTTATCGCTGCCCGGTTCTTCCTTCACGCCGGTCACGCGTTGCGCAACATGGACCGACGACGGACCCAGACGCTGGCGCACGGCATCGACGAGAAGCCGCTGCAACGTGCCGCGATGAATGGAGTATTGCGGCCACTTGTAACCGGCATCGAGACCGCGCGGCTCGGCCCAGATCAACTGGCCTGTTGGGTCGTAATAGGCCAGTTCCTTGGTCGGAACGCCGACCTTTTCAAGCGCGGCGCCGAGGCCGAGTTCGGTCAACTCGCGGACCGCATGGGGCGGCAGATTGATGCCGACGCCGACATCCCGAATCTCGCGCGCCGCCTCAAACACGGCGACGTCGTTGCGGCCGGCGGCGTGAAGACTCAGCGCCGCCGTCAATCCGCCAACCCCTGCTCCAACGATTGCGATCGGCATCGCGCTTCAACTCCGATCAGGCCGCGGCAGCTGCCGTAGCGACGGGGAATTCCACCATGGCTTCGCCGACAGCCACTTTTTCACCATTCTGGTTGGACACCAGCACGTCGATCAGCACGAAGCGCGAATTCTTGGTGATCTGCTTGGCCTTGATGATTCCCTTGGGCTGAATGGTGTCGCCTGGCTTCACCGGCTTGACCCAGCGCGTTTCGAGGCGGCGATGAATGGCGCCAGCCGGATAAGCCCAGTCGGTCAGCATCCGGGTGATCAGCCCGAAGTTGTTCATGCCGTGCATGATGATGCCGCCGAAATTGGTCTTGCCGAAATCACCCTTCATATAATTGTCGTCAAGATGCAGCGGGTTGTAATCGAGCGATGCATCGCAGAAGAGGCGAATGGATTCGCGAGAGACCGAGAACTTCGGGCCGTCGATAGTGTCGCCGACGGAAAGGCTTTCGAATGTCGTCGTCATGTTTTGAACTCCTCGCGTGCGCTTACATTGGCCGGATGGTCTGGCCGCGGCCGGAACAGATCACGTCGCCGTGCTGATTGAAGAAGACGTTGTCGTGGACCACAAACAGCCGCTCGCGCTTGATGAACTTGTCGAGCGCGCGGGCCTGCAGCGTGATGGTGTCGCCGGGCCGCGCGGGCTTGTTGTAGCTCCAGGACTGTCCAGCGTTCACGGTGCCCGGTGACCGCATCCAGTCATCCGCTTCCGTGCAGGAGAACATCAGCAGGATGTGGATCGACGGCGGCGCGATGATCCCGCCCCAAGGCGTGGTCTTCGCATAGGCCTCATCGAGATAAAGCGGGTTGGTTTCACCGACAGCCTTGCAGAGGAGCGCGATGGCTTCCTTCGTCAGCAGGTAGGGGATCGTCTTGCGCGGTTCACCTGGAACGATCTCGTCCCAGACCTTTCGCAGATTTTCGTCCTTCCAGAAGTCGGTTTCGAAAGCTTGTGCTTGCGCCATGGCAATCTCTCATCTATTGTTCATCAGGCGAACTTTATAGCCGCCTTACGAACATTATGGTCCGACTAATCCAGTCTGACAAGTCTGCGATGCGAGGTTTTTGAAATGGCCAAGGACAGCGACAGTTTTGTACGTGCGATCGCCAGAGGATTTTCCGTGGTGGAGGCGCTGGGACGCCCGCCCGGGCGACACACGCTTTCGGAGGCCGCGGTGGCAGCGGGACTGACGCGTGCAACCGCGCGCCGCATGCTGGCGACGCTGGTGGCGCTGAAGTACTGCGAGGCCGACGGCCGCTATTTCAGCCTGCGTCCGCGCGCGCTCGGCCTCGGATTATCCTATCTCAACGCGCTGCCCTATTGGGGCTACGCGCAGCGCGCACTGGAAGACCTGCGCAACGAGATCGGAGAGTCCTGCGCACTGGCTGTGCTCGATGAAACCGAGATCGTCTATGCACTACGTCTGCCGGCGCGGCGCATTCTGTCAGCCAATCTCGGCATCGGCAGCCGGCTGCCCGCGCATGTGATTTCGCTCGGCCGCGTGCTGCTCGCGGCGCAGGCGCCGGATAAGCGCGCAGAGCTTCTCGCCGCGATCGACTACAAGCCGATCACGCCGCGCACCCTGACATGCCCCATCAAACTCGGAGAAGAACTCGCGCGCGTGGAAGCGCAGGGCTATGCCTGGATCGACGGCGAACTCGACCCCGCGATCTGCGGTATCGCTGTGCCAGTGCGCGATCAGGCCGGCCAGGTCGTGGCGGCCATCAGCATCAACACGATTTCGGGGACTGTGACCGAGGCCGAGGCGAAGAAGAAATTTCTGGTGGCCTTGAAGCGTACCGCACAGGACATCCGCACACAGACCGCGGCGAACGGGTAGTCACAGCACTCCCGCGCCGTATGTCGCGCCTGCTCCCGGTTTTCCTGAAGCTATAGCCATGATACGTCCTGCGCCGAATGAGTGCTGCGGGATCCCGCCGCGTTTTCAGACAGGACAAAGCATGAGCGTCGAATCGGTTCGCGCGTTTTTCGCGAAAAATGCGCCCGACATTTCCGTGATCGAATCCGACAAGAGTTCCGCCACCGTGGCGCTCGCGGCCGAAGCCTTTGGCGTCACGCCTGCCGAGATCGCAAAGACGTTGTCATTGCGCGTCTGCGACCGCGTGCTGGTGGTGGTGACCTGCGGCACTGCGCGGCTCGACAACAAGAAGGCGCGTGCCGTGTTCGGCGGCAAGCCGCGCATGCTCAATGCCGAGGAAGCACTGGACGCGACCGGCCATCCGGTCGGCGGCATCTGTCCGTTTGGACTGAAAATGCCGCTGCCGGTTTATTGCGATGTGTCGCTGAAAGCCTTCAGCGAAGTCGTTCCCGCCGCAGGCTCGATCAACAGCGCGGTGCGTATTTCGCCCGCGCGCATGGCCGAGCTGACCAACGCCGAATGGGTCGACGTCAGCGAAATCACCGTTCCGGCGCAGCCTTGAGCAACTAACGCGACGCCGGAACGTGCATCAGACGAACCTGTTCTCGATCCGGCCGATATTCGAGATTTCCATCGCCACGACGTCGCCGGTTCTCAGAAACTTCGGCGGCGAGAAGCCGATGCCAACACCGGCCGGTGTTCCCGTGGCGATGACGTCACCCGGCACCAGCTTGAGCCCCGCCGAGATGGTGGCGATCAATGACGGAATGTCGAAGATCAGGTCGCGGGTGTTGGCGTTCTGCCGCAGCTCGCCGTTGACCCAGCATTTCACGTGGAGGTTTTCAGGCTCGAGTTCATCGCCGGTCGTGATCCACGGCCCCATCGGGCAGAAGGTATCGAGCGTCTTTCCGAGAAACCACTGCTTGTGATTTTTTTGCCGGTCACGTGCGGTGACATCGTTGACCACGGTGTAACCGAAAACATGACTATAGGCGTCGGCCTTGGCAATATCCTTGCCCGGCTTACCGATGATCACCGCAAGCTCGACTTCGTAGTCGACGCTCGATGTGACCTTCGAGTGCAAATTTACATCGTCATAAGGACCGATCACGGTATTCGGCCCCTTGGAAAATACGGCTGGGAATTCATCGATCTCCGCGCCCTTCACGGCGCCCGCCTCGAATCCGCTGTTGGAGAACTCGCGCGCATGTTCGCCGTAGTTCTTGCCGACGCAAAAGATATTCCGGCGCGGGATAGCAATCGGCGCAAGCAGCCTCACGTCGGTCAATGCAATCGGCGCATCTGTCTTCAGCGACGATTTAAGCTGATCATAGCGAGCAACGAGATCGACCATGTCATTCACGCCGTCGATCGGGCGCACGCTTCCGGCTGTGGAATCAACGATTCCGAGATGTGTGGAGTCTTTGTAAGAAAAGGACGCAAACTTCATCTTTGACTTTCACTTGATTGAAGAGAGGGCAGAAAACGGCGCGGCTTATGCAGCCTCACTCGACCTTGCCGACTTTCTTCACGGCTGCGATCAGCCGTGCACTGTCGGCGTCGACGAATTTGGTGAACTCGGGAGCGTCCATGTAGGCAACGGGACTGCCCGCAGTCTCAAAGGTCTTCTTCACCTCAGGCGCTTGTACCGCCTCCTTCATTGCCTCGCGCAGTTTGGTCATGATCGGTGCTGGCAGCGCCGTCTGCGCAAACAATCCGGCCCAGATATAGAATTCAACGTCCTTGTAGCCGAGTTCCTGGAATGTCGGCACATCCGGAAAACTCGCCACCCGCTGAGAACCCCAGCAAGCCAGTACGCGCATCTTGCCGTCATCGACCTGCGCGCGCAGCGTGCCGGGCGCCGAGGCCAACGCCTGCACGGTACCGGTCAGGATTCCGGTCAGCGCAGGGCCCGCGCCGCGAAACGGCACGTGAAGCAATTTGATTCCGGCACTCGCCGCAAACATTTCCATCGCGATGTGGAGCGTGCCGTAGGGGCCGGACGAGCCGTAAGGAATTTGTCCCGGACGCGCCTTCGCATCCTCAACGAAATCCTTCACCGTCTTCCAGGGCGCCGAAGCCGGCACCGCCAGCATGGTCGGATCGGCGAGCACCCGCGCGATGGGAGCGAATTGCGACATCTCATACGCCACAGGACGATCGAACAGCCGGTCCGCTTCGGGCAACACCGCCAGCGACGACAGCGTCATCAATAACGTGTAGCCATCGGGCTCCGCGCGTGCCGCCGCAGCATTGCCGACCGAACCGCCGCCGCCACCGGCGCGGTTGTCCACGATTACGGGCTTGCCGAGAATCCGCTCCAGCGCGAGCGCCACCGGCCGCGCAGCAAGATCAGCCTGCCCGCCTGCGGGAAACGGGACAATAATGGTGATGTTGCGTGCAGGCCAGGCCGCTTGCGCTTCCGCGTTGCCGGACAACGCGTGCAGTGCGACCTGCGACAGCGGCAAAGCCGCAGCCGCCTTGAGAATTTCTCGTCGATTCATGGTGTCTCCCCGATGTTATTTTTATGGAGGAGCGGTAGCACACTCCCGAGCACACAGAAAAGACGACCGGACGAATCCGGCCGCTCCGATCCGATGCAAGCGGCGTTATGCCGCGCGGATATTGGCGAGGAAGCGATCCACGTCGGCACGCAGCGTCGCAGCCTGGCCGCTGAGTTGTTCGGCCGAAGCAAGCACCTGAGTAGCCGCTGCGCCGGTCTCGCCGGCCGCCTCGTTGACGCCGACAATGTTGCTGGATACCTCGCCGGTGCCTTGCGCGGCTTCCTGCACGTTGCGGGCGATTTCGCGGGTCGCGGAGCCCTGCTCCTCGACCGCCGAGGCAATCATGGTGGCGATCTCGTTGATCGACCCGATGGTGCCGCCGATGCTTCCGATGGCTTGCACGGCTTCCGCGGTCGCATCCTGCATGGCCACGACCTGCGCCGAGATGTCCTCGGTGGCCTTGGCCGTCTGGCTGGCGAGCGACTTGACCTCGCTCGCAACCACGGCGAATCCCCGGCCCGCTTCGCCGGCGCGCGCGGCCTCGATGGTCGCATTCAGCGCAAGAAGGTTGGTCTGGCTGGCAATGTCGCTGATCAGCTTCACCACATCGCCGATCTTCTGCGCCGCGGCTGACAGACCCTGCACCGTCACGTTGGTGCGGTTCGCCTGCTCCACCGCATGACCCGCGATCTTGGTGGACTCGGCAACCTGACGCCCGATCTCGGACACCGAAGACGACAGTTCTTCGGTCGCCGCCGCGACGGTCTGCACATTGGCGGAAGCCTGCTCGGCCACCGCGGCCACCGTGGTCGCCTGATGGCTGGCTTCCTCGGCGGTCGCCGACATGCTCTGCGACGTCGTGCGCATTTCCGTCGCCGCTCCGGTGAGCGTATCGAGCGAATGGCGCACGCCCTTTTCGAAATCGTCCGCCATTTTGCTGAGAAGGGTTTTCTTCTCGGACTCGGACTGCACTTTCAGCTCGTCCTGTTCGCCGCGCAGGCGCGCGGCCTCGATCATGTTGTCCTTGAACACCTGTACCGATTGCGCCATACCGCCGACTTCGTCGCGGCGATCCCGCGCGGGCACTTCGATGGAGGTATCGCCTTCCGCAATCTTGCGCATCGCTGCCGTCATGCCGAGGATCGGCTTGACGATGCTGCGGCCAAGAACAAACGACATGCCGATCACCAGCAACAGCGCAACGGCGACCAGCGCGCCGATGCGCCAGACCTGCTGCCAAAAGATCGCAGCGACGTCATCGATATAAACTCCGCTGGCGATGGCCCATCCGTACGGCTTGAACTGGGTCGAATAGGAAATCTTCGGCACGGGCTCATCGGAGCCGGGGCGCGGAAAGCGGTAAGCAACGAATCCGCCGCCTTTGCCGGCAAGCTCGATCAACTGGCGCGAATAGTAGACGCCATCGGAATCCGGCACGGCGTTGAGGTTCCTGCCCTCGACTTTCGGATTGGGATGAACGCTAAGCGCTCCATCCGGACCGAAGGCGAGAAAATAGTCTTCCTTGCCGAAACGCAGCGAACGCAGCAGCGACCTGCCTCGCTCCAAAGCGTCTGCATCTGAAAGCCCGGCCTTGCGAGACGCCTCGTAATCGCGCTCGATGGCCTGACGCGCCAGCAGAACGATATCCTGCAGCTTGGATTTGCGATCTTCCAGCAGGTTGTCCTTGAGGACAGAGAGGCCAACACCTGCAACGGCAATCACGCCCAGGGCCGCCAATCCCACCATCATCAGCAGCTTGGAAGAAATCCGCAAATTTCCGAGCATCGTGCACCTTTCTGGGGCTCAAATCGAACAAATCGCCATGCGCTCTGCGCGGGTTCCATGGCTAGCCCAAATTGGTGAAACAGCTCCTAACGGTGGGTTGAATCGTTGCCGACTGCAATTCTTCGGTTTTGTCCGGCGCAACAGGCGCTGATCACGCAGCCGTCATCGGGTCACCGCCAAAGGACCGGCTAGTGTTGTAGAATTGATTCGGCAGCATGACTTTCGCAGCTCAGACATGCAGCCTTGGATCAAATCGCCTTACGATTGGCACGATTGATGCTTCGTCTGTCCCTCAGAGGAGGTGATGTGATGCGATCAGTCATTTTCTTACTTCTGACAGTGGGACTGTTGGTGACCCGCGTGTGCTTCGCGCATGACGCGGATGGAAGGCCGAACTGGATTGCCGAAGGCGCCTACAAAGGCCCCGATGGCATCCACTGCTGCGGACCCAGCGATTGCGAACAACTGAGCGCCGACGAGGTTCAGGTCCGGCCCGATGGAATCTGGCTCACACGATTCAAGGAGCTGGTTCCGTACGAACAGGCGACGCCGAGCGAAGACGGCAAAACCTGGCGATGCCACAACCTTTCCGGCGAGAGGAGGTGCTTCTTCATGAAGTACGGCAATACATAGGGCATGATCCCGAAAGATCATGCCTCGAAGATGACGAGTCTGATTGAACGCAAGTCTGATTGAACAAATGTGAGTCAGACTTTCTCAGTCAGACAGACTTGGGCCAGTTGATCTGTCGCCGGACGCACGCAGTGCTTCCGGAGCGAGTGCTTAAATGCCGAGCGCGACACCATCCTTGCGATGGTCGGTGGCGCCGAGCAGAACTCCACGTTCATGATCGATCCAGATTGCCTGGCAGCCGCCGATCCCAACTTCTGCCCATGTCACCTCGTGGCCGCGTGCGACGAGTTCCGCGCCGATATCCTTTGAAAGCGTCGGCTCCAGCGACAGCACACCATCGAAGGCAAATGAACGCGGCGCTTCCGATGCGGCCTGAATGTCCATGCCGAGATCGAACACGTTGGAGAGAAAATTTCCATGGCCGGTCGCCTGATAGTGCCCGCCCATCACGCCGAACGGCATCACACAGCGCCCGTTCTTCATCACCATGCCGGGAATGATGGTGTGCATCGGCCGCTTGTTCGGCGCGAGCGCGTTGGGATGGCCCGGCTGGAGCCGGAAACCCCAGCCGCGGTTGTGCAGCAGCACGCCGGACTTCGGCGCATAGATGCCGCTGCCGAACGGCTGAAACAGCGAATTGATGAACGAGACCGCGTTGAGATCGCGGTCCACCACCGTGACGTAGACCGTGTCTTTATGTTCGATGTCGTCCCAGTCGACCTTTGCGGTGGCACGCGTCATATCGATCTTGCTGCGGATCGCGCCGATATACGCGTCCGAGAGAAAGTGCGCGGCATCGACCTTGCCGAATGCCGGATCGCAGAAGAATGCGTCGCGGGCGCGATAGGCTGCCTTGGTTGCTTCCGCCAGCAGATGCACGCGGTCGACTTCTGACAGCGACTTGATGTCATAGCCGGCAAGCGTGCGCAGGATCATCAGCGCCGCGAGCCCCTGCCCGTTCGGCGGACATTCAAGCACGTCGTGACCGCCATAGCTGGTGGAGATCGGCGTCACGTCCTCCGGCGCGTTCGCCGCGAAGTCCGCAACGGTGTGCACGCCGCCGAGGCCCTGCAGCACGCTCGCGATTTCTTCCGCGACCTCGCCTTCGTAAAAGGCCGCGCGTCCCTCGCGCGCGATGCGCCGCAGCGTCTTGCCGAGCGCGGGCTGCTCGCGCCGGTCGCCGATTTGAGGCGCGGCGCCGCCCGGAAGATAATGCGCCTTCGCCGCAGGATTGCTTTCGAGCCTCGCGCGATTGCGCGACCAGTCGGCGGCAACGCGCGGCGTGATACGGAATCCATTCTCGGCGGCATCGATCGCGGGCTTGAAAATTTCCTCCAGCGATTTGCTGCCATGCTTCGCCGCGAGTGTGCACCATGCATCGATCGCGCCCGGAATTGTCACGCCCTCGATCGAGGTCGGCGTCAGCGCCTTCGCACCCTTCGCCATTGTGGTGGCGAGATCGGTCTTCGCAGGCGTGCGCCCCGAACCGTTCAGCGCCACCGGCGTGCCGCCTTTCGGAGAATAGATCACGAAGCAGTCGCCGCCGACGCCGGTCATTTGCGGCTCGACCACACCCTGCAGCGCCACCGCCGCGATGGCTGCGTCCATCGCATTGCCGCCGGCCTTGAGAATGTCGAGGGCGGCGAGTGTCGCCTGCGGATGCGAGGTCGCGGCCATGCCGCGTTCGCCCACCGCGATGGAGCGGGCCGGAGTGATGAAATTGCGCATTCAGGGAACCTTCGAGGATGGACGGCTATGTCAGGCGGGCTTAACCCGCCAAACCTGCACCGTACAAGAATAACAATGTGAAGTCCGTTACCGGGCCGCGCGTTTGGCGCGTCCCAGCTTTGCAGCCAGATAATCCGCCAGCACCTCGACGCGTGCGGGTCGCGGGCCGCCGGGCGGCATCACCAGATGCACCGCCCCTTCGGGTTGCTTCCAGTCCTTGAGGATGACTTCAAGACGCCCGTCGGCGATGGCATCGCCGACGATGAAATCCGGCAGGTCGGCGATACCAAGCCCGGCCAGCAGCGCCGGCATGGTGGCTTCGCCGTTGTTGACGCGCAACTGCCCCGAGGGCCGCACCGTCGCCTGCTCGCCCGCCGCGTTGACATAGTGCCAGACGCCCGCTGTCGAGAGATACGCGTAGCCGAAACATTTGTGCTGGGCGAGATGCATCGGATGGGTCGGCCGCCCATACTTTTTCAGATAGGACGGCGCCGCCACGGTGTAGCGCCGCATGCCGCACAGCCGCCGCGCCACGAGCGACGAGTCCGGCAACCGCGCAATGCGCACGCCGGCATCAAAGCCATCGCCGATGAGATCAACAGTTGCGTCGCTGAGATGCAGGTCGATGGAGACCTCAGGATAAGTGCTGAGGAATTCCGGCAGGAGCGGTGCAATCACCTTCACCCCGTAAGTCATCGGCACAGCCAGCCGCACCAACCCGCGCGGCACGGTGGACTGCGCCAATGCTTCATTCTCCGCCGCCTCGCCGTCCATCAGGAGCTGCGTTGCGCGTTCGGACAGTTTCTGGCCGGCGTCGGTGAGCGCGAGTTGCCGCGAGGTACGGTTGAACAGCCGCGCGCCGAGGCGTTCCTCCAGCCGGCTGACCGCCTTTGAAACGGTGGCCTTGGACAGTGCGAGCTCGGCCGCCGCCCCCGCAAAGGACCGCATTTCCACGACCTTGGCGAAGATCGCCAGCGCCTCGAAGTCCGGAAGCCTGGACATTGCCCGATCTCCGCAAGTGTCAGAATTAGAAACAATGAATTTCGATAGTTTCTATTTATGCACGATCCAGGGAGGCTTATCCAGTGTCCATCGAACGCTCCAATCCGGGCTCACACGCCCGGCGGCTCGCGAAGCACATTCAACAAAGGAACATCACATGATCGAACTTCGACCTTTCAACAAACTCGGCAGCGCGGATCACGGCTGGCTGAAGGCGAAACATCATTTCTCATTCGGCAGCTATCATAATCCCGCGAACGTCAGCCACGGCAGCCTGCGGGTCTGGAACGACGACGAGATCGCACCGAACACCGGTTTCCCTGCGCATCCCCATGCCAACATGGAAATCATCACCTTCGTTCGCGAAGGCGCGATCACCCATCAGGACTCGCTCGGCAACAAGGGCCGTACTGAAGCCGGTGACGTGCAGGTGATGAGCGCAGGCTCGGGCATCCGCCACGCCGAATACAATCTTGAGCCGGTGACGACCAAGATCTTCCAGATCTGGATCGTACCGACGCAAGACGGCGGACAGCCGACCTGGGGCGCGAAGCCGTTCCCGAAGGCCGACCGCTCCGGCAAGTTCGTGACCATCGCCAGCGGCTTTGAGAACGACAACGACGCCCTGCCGATCCGCGCCGATGCGCGCGTGCTCGCCACCACGCTGAAGGCTGGCGAGAGCGCCGAATATGCAATCGGCGAGAAGCGCTACGGCTATCTCGTGCCGGCCACCGGTTCGGTCGAGATCAACGGCGTGCGGGTCAACGCTCGCGACGGTGCTGCTGTTCAAAAAGAGGCGACGGTGAAGATCACCGCGCTGGAAGACACCGAAGTCGTGCTGGTGGATGCCGCCTGACGCACGATTGCCTTACAGACATCTTGAGGAGATGGACATGAGTGAAGCATCTGTCGTTATCGAAACGCTTCTTGCACGAAATCTCTTCGAGGTGTTCGGCGAGCACGATCCTGCGCGGCGTCAAGCCGCGATCAGGGAACTCTATGTCGAAGACAGCGTCTTCTCCGATCCTCACGGCCATCATCTTGGCCACGAGGCGCTGAATGGCGCCGTCGCCGCTCTGCACAAGCTCCTGCCCGGCTACGTCTTCAAGGCTCTCGCCGCTCCGCAAACACTCGAAGATTCCGGCCGCCTCGCATGGGCGTTCGGGCCGCCTGAAGATCCGGAACGGATCACCGGCCTCGACGTGATTGTCATTCGCGGAAACCGTATCGCCGCGCTTTACACATTTCTCGACCAGCCTCCCTCCTAAGGCTCTCAGGAAAATACAACCCACCAAACACACCAACGCAAGGAAGACTCCCATGACCAAAGTTCTTGTTCTTTACTACTCCGCCTACGGCCATATCGAAGCGATGGCGAACGCTGTTGCCGAGGGCGCGCGCGAAGCCGGCGCAACCGTCGATATCAAGCGCGTGCCCGAACTGGTGCCGCCTGAAGTCGCCAAGGCTTCGTATTACAAGGTCGATCAGGCCGCGCCTGTCGCGAAGATCGAGGATCTTGCGAACTACGACGCGATCATCGTCGGCACCGGCACCCGCTTCGGCCGCATCTCGTCGCAAATGGCGAACTTCCTCGATCAGGCCGGCGGCCTGTGGATGAAGGGCGCGCTGCACGGCAAGGTCGGCGGCGCATTCTCGTCAAGCGCTACGCAGCACGGCGGCCAGGAGACAACGCTATTCTCTATCATCACCAACCTGCTGCATTTCGGCATGGTCGTGGTCGGCCTGAACTACGGCTTTGCCGGCCAGATGGGCGTCAAGGAAGTGACAGGCGGCTCGCCGTACGGTGCGACCACCATCACCGATGGCGACGGCAGCCGCCAGCCGAGCCAGAACGAACTCGCCGCAGCGCATTATCAGGGCAAGACGATCGCAGAGACTGCGAAAAAGCTGCACGGTTGACGTGATAATTGACGGCGGCGCTGGCGATGGCGCCGCCGTTTTCGTTTGCGCGCGAGTCATTGCGAAGCGATTATGATCGACGCGATACACGCAAGACTTCAATTCAGTCGCGCACGATGATCGCGAATGCATCTACGACCAATAGCGGTCGCGCAATTGCCACGAGAACAGACTAAGGTCTCTGCGCCGGGTTATTGAGTTCTTGAGGGAGAAATTCCAATGCCGACCATCAAAGTCAAAGACGGCACCGAGATCTATTACAAGGATTGGGGCTCGGGACAGCCGATCGTTTTCAGTCACGGCTGGCCTCTCTCAGCCGATGACTGGGACGCGCAAATGCTCTTTTTCCTCAGCAAAGGTTTTCGCGTCATCGCACATGACCGGCGTGGGCACGGCAGGTCGAGCCAGACCGGCGACGGTCACGACATGGATCATTACGCCGACGATCTCGCCGCGCTGACAGCGCATCTCGATCTGAAAAACGCTGTCCATGTGGGTCACTCGACCGGCGGCGGCGAGGTGGTGCATTATATCGCCCGTCATGGCGAAAGCCGGGTGGCGAAAGCAGCCATCATCGCGGCCGTTCCACCATTGATGGTGAAGACAGCAGCCAATCCAGGCGGTTTGCCGAAAGAAGTGTTCGACGGATTTCAGGCGGCGCTCGCCGCCAACCGCGCGCAGTTCTATTGGGACGTGCCGGCCGGTCCGTTCTATGGTTTCAACCGGCCGGGAGCGAAACCCTCAGAGGCCATCATTCAGAATTGGTGGCGCCAGGGCATGATGGGCGGCGCCAAGGCGCACTACGACGGCATCGTCGCTTTCTCGCAGACAGACTTCACCGAAGACCTCAAGAAGATCACGGTGCCGGTTCTGGTGATGCACGGCGATGATGACCAGATCGTGCCCTATGCCGATTCAGGACCGCTGAGCGCCAAGCTGCTGAAGAATGGCACGTTGAAAACCTACAAGGGTTTTCCGCACGGCATGCCGACGACAGAAGCCGAAACGATCAACGCCGACCTGCTCGCGTTCATCAAAGGATGAGTCACGAGAGACGGCGTTCGGAAACGCGCCGCATAAAACCGAAAGGCCCGCTCGATGAGCGGGCCTTTTATTTTGAATCACAACTGACCAACAGCGCGGCACGCAAGAGGTTTCCTGACAGGCCTGCGTCATCCGGAGGAACCGTTGACTGTTCCATTCGTTGTCCGGGCAGCATCAAGCCACGGAGAATAAAAATCATGGACAAGGATCGGATTACAGGCGCTGCGAAAGACGCCGCAGGCAAGGTCGAGCGCGCGTTCGGACGCGCGGCTGGCGACACCGCAACGGAAGCCTCGGGCCGCGCGCGCGAGGCTGGAGGCACCGTGCAAAATCTCTATGGCCAGGCGAAGGATGCCGCGCGTGACATCGGCGATACCGCCAATCGCTATGCACAGGACGCGGCCGACGCGGGCAGCGAAGTTTACCGGGATGGCAGCCGGGCGGTGGCTTCAGCCGTCCAGAACCAGCCGCTCGGCGCATTGCTGGTGGCAGGCGCCGTGGGTTTCGCACTCGCGCTCATGCTGAACCGGCAGCCCACGCGCCGGCGAACGCTGCGCAATTACTCCTGACCCCGAAGTACGAGGTGAGCATCAGGCACGCAGCGCAATGCGCGCCTGATAGCGCGTGCGCTGATTGAGAATAGTTTTGCATTGCACTGCTCCGGATGGACGGCGCGTTCGCGTTGTACCGACTCGGCATCCGGGATATAGGGAAGCCCTATACTTAAAAACATCAGGGATGGGCTTTGCAAATGTTCAGGTTTACTGGATTGGCTGCGGCAATCCTTGCCGCCGGATTGACGATGAGTGCCCCTGTCGCGCACGTGGGAAGACGGGCTGAAAGCTTTTGCGAAGAAGGAATATGCCGCTGCCGCGAAACTGTTCCGGCCGCTCGCGGAGAAAGGCAATGCGGTCGCGCAGTATCGAATCGCGTTGATGCACAAAATGGGATTGGGCGTCTCGAAGGACCGCAAGCAGGCACAGAAGTGGAGCCGGCTCGCTGCGAAGCAGGGCAATACCGATGCGCAGGTGCTGTTGGGAAGCCTGTATTATAAAGGCGAAGGCGGAGAGAACGACGACATTGCGCGTGCGTATATGTGGTACGATGTCGCCGCTACAAAGGGAAATGAAGAAGCAAAGAAAGAACTCGCAGCCATATCCACTCAATTAACCTCGCAACAGATCACTGAGGCCCGTGAGAAAGCGC
The DNA here is from genome assembly GCA_051653085.1 of Afipia sp. Classification (GTDB taxonomy): domain Bacteria; phylum Pseudomonadota; class Alphaproteobacteria; order Rhizobiales; family Xanthobacteraceae; genus Afipia. The sequence continues at coordinate 27,015 of JBOFVL010000014.1, forward strand.
AGAAGTGCACAGCTTCCAGCTACGAACTGTGCGACTGATCCGTCGATCCGGTTATCTGAATTGAACATGTGAATTCAAGCCCGGCCTCGCGCCGGGCTTTTTGCATCAGCGCACGCCGATGCGTCTCGCGAAGAGATTTCTCGATTTCGGCTTCGTAACGGGATGCCGCCTATTTGCCGAGATGCCGGCGCACCGCGGCAACGGCAGGCCCGACTTCCTGAATCGCGGCGGCGAGATCCTCTGACGACACGTGGAGCCTGGCGGCCCAGTAAGCCGTCGCAGCATTATCCTTCGTGTCGATGACAGGTGCGGGACGCACACCCGTATTCGACGACAGCACGGACGCGACTGTCACAAGACGGATCATGCTTCAAAATACCACGGATGTGCCCGGCCCGCATGCGACTGCGCACGGCAGCGTTAATGAAAATGAAATTCCGCCGGGAACCGGCGCGTATTTGACGCGTTTGCGGGATTGAATTGCTATACTCAATCTTAAGACGCGCCAGACTGGCAACGCGCCGCATGATTCCGAGGCACACCATTGGCCCAGCCCTTTATCGTTTCCATTCCTCACAAACTCGGCAAGGAAGAAGCAACCCGCCGGTTGAAAGCCGGCCTCGGCAGCATTCGCTCGGAATATGGAAAGATCTTTCAGGTGAACGAGGAAATCTGGAGCGGCGACCGCCTCGCATTCCGGGTGACGGCGTTGAAGCAGCATGTCGGCGGAACGGTCGATGTCGCCGAAGACCACGTCAAGCTCGAGGTCATGCTGCCGTGGCTGCTCGCGGGGCTTGCTCACGGCATACAGGCGACGGTTCGCGCTCGCGCGACACGCATGCTCGAGAAGAAATAGTTACACAACGCACCGAATGATTCTTTCACATCCGCTCATGCGAGAGGCCCGGCATTCCTGCCAGGCCTCGATCGCTTCCGCCACTCGTCGTCAGTTCAACCGCTGTTGGCTTTCAGTTTCAGCCACGTGGTGTGGACGTTCTCTTTAACCTGCCCCCACTCGCTGGCGGCGACATCCCAATTCACGATCTGACGCGACGTACCGGCTGATGCGCCGCTCGCCACCGTCGATGTCGCCATCGAGTCATGAATGTAGACCACGCCAACGGTCAGCAGGCAGCCCAGCACCATTCCGAGAAAAGTTCGCATGTGATCGTCCTCCGATACATGCAACGCGGAGAAGCCCTGAGAGTTCCACACACGAAAACGCCCGCCGATCACATGACCGGCGGGCGTGACTGTAGTCTGTGAAGAAGATCACCAGCAGAAAGAACAGAACCGGTCGCTCTGCGGATTCAGGAAGCGATACACCAGCGAGACGCGATACGCCTCGTTCACAATCTGATGCACATTGGATGCAGCGGCAAAGCCGTTGGTCGTAACATTACCAATCGTTCCACCAAAACCTGCTCCGCCAATGGGGGCGTGACGCCACGTATACGTATCGCGCAGATATTCGCCCCGGATGGAAAGATCATCCGTCGCCTTGAATTCAAAACCGCCGCCGATGGTGTTGCCGATCAGGTTGTCGGGAGCGAATGTCCGGGTGACCGTTGCCGCGCCGACAAGCGGCGCACTCGGCGGCGAAATCACGACGCCGCCTGAGCTCGTTCCGATGCTGCCTGAGACCACGCCGTAGGCTTTTCCGATGGTGAAAAATCCGGACAGTTGAGGTGTGATGACGAAGCCGGCCATCAGGCGAAGATGATTTTTGGTCTCCACGGACAGATTCCCGGCCATCGCCAGACCAATGCAATTGGTGGCGGTCGTAAAGACATAACAGGTCATGTTGCCCCCTGCTGCGCTTCCGAACTGTCCCACACTTTTGCCGTTCACGAGGCTCGCCAGCGAGTTGCGCTCGAAATCGCCTTCGATGCCGAGCCAGAACCTGTTCCACTGCGCACGATAGCCGAGCAGAAGGTGATCGCCGGTCCGATCCATCTTGCGGGAAAAACCCTCGTTTCTGGAAACGTCCAGACCGGGCGTCGTGATGTCATCGATGGTCAGCGTCATACCGCCTTCTTGCTTGACCTCGTAGTTGTTCTGGGTGAGCCCGCCGCCGAAATAGAAACCGGCCCAGGTGTTGGCGTAAAGCGCCGGATCGGTGGTGAATGATCTCCAGTTGAGCGCAGCGGCTGCGGATGGCGACTCATTGGGATCGAAGCGATAGATCAGCGACGCACGAATGGCTTCGTTGGTGACCTTCACTTTCTCGCTCGGCGAGGTCATCGTCACGATGTTGCCGTTGACGTTGGCTTGAACAACCGCGCCGCTCGTTGTCAGGCCGTTATAGGTATCCTTCAGATATTCGAGCCTTGCGATGAGGTTCTCGCTGGCTTTCACCTGAATGCCGCCGCCGATGGACGAGCCGACCAGATTCTTGTTCGGAGCCAGGGAATTTCCAGAGACAATGGCAGGCGCACTTGGGCTGCTTGCCAGAGCGAAACCGACATGAGAGCCGACGGTATCGCTTCGGCCGAATGCCGCACCGCCGCTGACAAACGCCATGAAGCTGGGAGTAATGGCAAGGCCGGCTACCCCGCGCACATGCCCCCTCGTCTCGACCGAGCCGAATGCGGTCGGGCTTCCGCAGATATAATTGCCGGTCGTTCCGACGCCGCAGTAGCCGGGCTCCGCCCCGAACGGAATTGATGTCGGGACACGGTCGCCGAATGAATAATCTCCCTCGGCTCCGAGCAAGAACCGCTCGTACTGCCAGAGGTATCCGCCAAGGATGTGGCCGCGATTGAGGTAGTTCGTGGTTGCCAGCGAGATCGGCTCATTCGCTGTCTGGCCAGGCCCGCCCGGCACGAGGGTCTGATAGGCTGTTCCCTGACCGAGCGATTTCTTTTCGCGTCCGTATCCCGCACCGAGATAGAAGCCGCCCCACGACAGAGGGTTTGGAGCGACAGAAACGCTGGGCGGCGGGGCCAAGCGCATAGCAAAATTGTCGGCGGTTTGAGCGGATGCAGGCAGCGCCGAAAAGGCAAGCACCGCGATCGCCGAAAAAACGGCTGTTTTGGTCATGAAATCCCCCAGTTCCCCAAGGGACCCTAGGGTGGCGTCTGGGAGGTAACAATCGGCGGCGGGGTCGCAGGGCGGATTCCGATGTCCACCGTATCCCGGATGTCACGGGACTGCGCGCAATGAGACGGAATGGTGGGCGCGACAGGGATCGAACCTGTGACCCCCTCGATGTCAACGAGGTGCTCTCCCGCTGAGCTACGCGCCCTTAAAGACCATTGGTGCCGGGATGCGTCCCTATATCGGCTTGAGCTGCCTCAGGCAAGGACGGGAAACCGTGTTTTCGGGGCAAATTACCCCCCGATCGCCAGCCTCCTCAGGCCGCCAGCATCTTGTTCACTTCGCTGACCAGTTCGCGCAGATGCACGGGCTTGGACAGCACCTTGGCGTTTTTCGGCGCTTCGGAGTCCGAATTCAGCGCCACGGCGGCAAATCCAGTGATGAACATGATCTTAATGTCGGGATCGAGTTCCGAGGCGCGCCGCGCCAGTTCGATGCCGTCCATCTCCGGCATCACGATGTCGGTTAGAAGCATTTCAAAGGGCTCTTCGCGCAACCTCTGATAGGCTGACAGGCCGTTATCATAGGACGAGACCTGAAAACCTGCATTCTCCAGTGCCTTCACCAGAAAGCGGCGCATGTCGTTGTCGTCTTCGGCAAGGAGAATTTTGTGCTGCATGGCGCTGGTCGTTGATTTCCGTGAAATGGAGAAGTCCCCTGCCTTCTATTTGCCAGAAGGGTAGTAAATTTCGGGTGAAGGCGAACTTCCTCTTGGCAGATCAGTTAGGTTTGCGGACAATGATGCTGCACAAAACACCTGCTTTTCCGGCAAATATGTGTTGCCCGGATAATTATATCGGCAGCGGCGAGCATAACGCCGCAATTAAGAACGGTGAGGACGAGGAAAAGAGGCGGCAATGACACGGTTCGAGGACGAGTTGTCGCCTCCGTTCGAAATTATCGAACCCCCGGTCTGGCGCGCGCCGATCATCTTCAACTCCCCGCATTCCGGATCAGTGTATCCGCGCGAATTTCTTGCGGCGTCCCGCATCGATCAGGCATCGCTGCGGCGTTCGGAAGATTCGTTCATGGATGAAATCATCGCGGACCTTACCGGACGCGGATTTCCCATCGTCCGGGTCAATTTTCCGCGCTCCTATGTGGACGTCAACCGCGAGCCCTATGAACTCGATCCGCGCATGTTCGCGGGCCGGCTGCCAAGCTTCGCCAACACACGTTCGATGCGGGTCGCAGGCGGTCTCGGCACCATTCCGCGCGTCGTCGGTGACGGCCAGGAAATCTATTTCGAGCGGCTCGATGTCGAGGACGCGCTGAGCCGGATTGAGGCGCTTTACAAGCCGTATCATCGCGCGCTGCGCCGTCTCATCAACAAGGCACATCAGGCCTTCGGCGCGGCCATTCTGGTCGATTGCCACTCGATGCCATCGGTCGGCGTCTCGCGCGACGAGCCCAAGCGCCCCGATATCGTGATCGGCGATCGTTACGGCACGAGTTGCGCGAGCCTTTTGCCCGATGCCGTCGAGGAAACGCTCACGGAGCTCGGATATTCGGTGGGCCGCAACAAGCCCTACGCGGGCGGCTTCATCACCGAGCACTACGGCAATCCGGCGAGCGGCCTGCATACGATCCAGCTCGAACTCAACCGCGCGATCTACATGGATGAGCGGCGGCGCGAGCGCGGCCCGCAGTTCCGCAAGGTGGCCGACGATTTCATGGTGCTGGCCGAGACGCTGGCCGCGATCCCGCTCGACAACCTCGGACCGTTCCAGGCGGCGGCGGAGTAGAATTTTCCAATCACTGTTCTTTTTGTACGCGGCCCAATCGCAAGGCGTGCGCTGTTTTTGGAAGCGGCGTGCCAAAAAGAAAAAAGGGCCACTCGCGAAAGCAAGTGGCCCAAGTCTAGGGAGGAAACGCCCAAGGAGGGCAGCGATAACGCGAGGCGCTATCGCACCGCAACAATATGCAATCGCAACGCACCCAAGGCAAGTATTTTTAAAGAATTAGCCATGTCTCTATCGCATGACAGACTTGCGACCTGCCCGATCGGTAGAAATGAAAATATCTTGTTTTTTCATATGCTTGCGGAAAATTCGAGGCCCTCGGAGGTGTCTTAAAAGCATAGAATTGCACCCATGATATGAATCATTATTTCGATTCTTAGGCATACAGGCTTTCGTTTTCACCTTCGCTTTGGAATCGAGACATAAGGAATGAACGTATCACCCGTCGGCATTGGCGAAGCAAAGCTCCATGAGATTGCTCCTGTGCCGGGACTCTTATAGGGCCGTAATCAATTCGTACTTACACTCCGCGGCTCTCGTGTTTGTTCCAAAGGAATTCCCGTGACGGTCATCGACTTCACCGCTTTCATCGGACGACTGGCGACCGCCTCCGGCGAAACCATCCTTCCCTTTTTTCGCACCTCGCTCAGCGTCGAGAACAAGAACAAGGGCCACGATCTCGACCCGGTCACCGAAGCCGACCGCGCAGCTGAGGCTGTGATGCGCCGGATGATCAAGGACAGCTTTCCGCTGCACGGCATCGTCGGCGAGGAATTCGGATCCGAACGCGCCGATGCGGAATACGTCTGGGTGCTCGATCCGATCGACGGCACCAAATCCTTCATCGCTGGCATGCCGATCTGGGGCACGCTGATCGCGCTGATGCATAACGGCGCGCCGGTGTTCGGCATGATGCATCAACCCTATATCGGCGAACGCTTCAGCGGCGACGGCGGCTCCGCGCGCTATGAAGGCCCGTCCGGAAAACGAAAACTATCCGTGCGGCGCTGCGCTTCGCTGGCGGAGGCGACGCTGTTCACCACCAGCCCGCGCCTGATGAACGATTCAGACCGCGCCCGGTTCGCGCACGTCGAAAGCGACGTGCGGCTGTCCCGTTACGGCGGCGATTGCTACGCCTATTGCATGCTCGCCGCGGGCCATCTCGATCTCATCATCGAGACCGAACTGAAGCCTTACGACGTCGCCGCGCTGGTCCCGATCGTCAACGGCGCCGGCGGCATCATGACCACCTGGGAAGGCGCGCCTGCACAGTCCGGCGGCCGCATCATCGCAGCCGGCGACAAACGCGTGCACGAGGCAGCGCTGAAACTGCTTAACGCGTAAGGCTTTTCTCGCGCGGTTCACACCTTCGCAAACATCTTCAGATGATCCGCCAGTTGCTGCACCGGCCGTGGCAGTGACGACCGGCTCCGCATGCAGATCGCGAGCCTGCGGCTGGTCCAGGGATCGGTCATTCTGACGGTTTTGATCCGGGTGGACCGGCTGTAGCGCCGCGCCGCCGCTTCCGGAATCACCGCTACGCCGACACCGGCTTCAACCATCTGGCAGATCGCATCGAAACTCTTCAATCGCGCACGCATCCGCGGACGCACGCCCAGCTTCGCGGCATGGGCAGCGACATGATTTTGCAGCGCGCTGCCTTCGGTGAGGCCGATGAAGTCGCGAGCCGCGACATCACGGAAACTGGTCTGGCGGCGTTGCGCCATCTCGTCATGGAGCGGCACGACCAACACCAGACGATCGTCACAAAACGGGAAACGATCGAGGCCTTCGGGCAGCACCGCCTCGACGGCGATGCCGATGTCGGCCGCGCCTGACGCGAGGGCGTTGGCGATCTCAACGCTTTCACGCTCCTCCACGTCGATACTGATGGCGGGATATTTCGCGAGAAATGACGCCAGCGCTTTCGGCAAATGCTCGGTCGCGCCTGACGTATTCGCCAGCATATGGATGCGGGCTTTCAGCCCGCGCGCGTAGGCGGTGAGTTCACCCTGCATCGTCGCCACCTGATGCAGCACGATGCGTGCGTGGTCGAGCAGACTCTCACCCGCGGCCGTGAGCCTGACGCCGCGCCGCTGCCGTTCCAGCAACGCCACGCCGAGCGCAGCTTCCATGCCCTTGATCCGCGCGCTGGCCGATGCCAGCGCCAGCGCCGATCGCTCCGCGCCGTGGGTGATGCTTTGCGCTTCGGCCACCGCCACGAACAGCCGCATATCCACCAGATCAAAATGCATGGCCAAGGCCCTTTACACTGCCTTCGCTAAGTCCGAAGGCTTGCTCCGTATTCTCCAAATTGTGCAGTTTGCCGCTCTCGGTCAATGTGCCCGCCATGTCCAGTTCAATGTCAGATCCGCTTCTCATCATTATCGCCGCCGTCTTTCTCCTGGCCGGCTTCGTCAAAGGCACCATCGGCATGGGCCTGCCGACCGTGGCTATGGGCCTGCTCGCCACCCGAATGGCGCCGGCGCATGCGCTCGCCATCGTGATCGTGCCCGCCATCGTCACCAACATCTGGCAGACCTTCGTCGGCCCCTATCTGCGCGACATCCTGCGCCGGCTGTGGCCGCTACTGATCGGCACCGTCCTCGGCGTCTGGTCCGGCGCGGGACTGTTGACAGGCCCCTATGCGCCCTACGGCACCATTGTGTTGGGCGTGCTGCTGGTGATCTATGCGATCGTCGGCCTCTCCAAGGTTCGCTTCAGCGTACGGCGCAAGAACGAAAGCTGGATCGGCGGCATCGTCGGCCTGATTACGGGCGTGATCTCCGCAGCGACCGGCGTTCAGGTTATTCCCTCGATGCCCTTCATGCAGGCCATCGGCATGGAGAAGGACGAACTCATTCAGGCTCTCGGCGTGTTCTTCACCACGGCAACCGTGGCGCAGGCCTATAACCTGACCGGCGCCGGACTGCTGAACACCTCGACCCTCCTTCCGGGTACGATCGGAATGATTGCTGCTTTCGCGGGCATGTATATCGGCCAGCTGGTGCGGTCGCGTATGGACGCTGACACCTTCCGGCGCTGGTTTCTGATCGCGATGCTGCTGCTCGGGATCTATCTCGCAGGCGAGATGTTGATGCGCATTCACGGCTGAGCGGGATCATGCTAGGCGTAGCCCATGATCCGGGTCACGCGCGACATCACGATTGACGAGAAGGACCTCGACATTGCGTTCGTCCGCGCCTCCGGGCCCGGCGGGCAGAATGTCAACAAGCTCTCGACCGCGGCGCAGTTGCGCTTCGACGTCGGCCGGGCTGCACTCGCACCGGATGTGTTGACGCGGCTAAACACCTTGGCTGGCCAGCGCATGACGAAGGACGGCATAATCGTCATTCACGCGCAGCGCTTCCGCACCCAGGAACGCAACCGCGCCGACGCCATCGACCGGCTGCTGGAACTGTTGCGCGAAGCTGCCATTCGTCCAAAACCGCGCCGCGCCACCAGACCTACGCTTGGCTCGAAAGTACGCCGCCTTGAAGGTAAAAAGCGCCGCAGCGACGTCAAGGCCAAGCGCGGCGCAACCCGCTACGACGACTGAGAAATAGCGGGTAAAACGCGCCTCTTTATCGGTACATTTCGCCCACTCCGCCGCTAAAATAGGCCGCCACGCGAATCGTTCCCGGAATGCCATGCCCGTCCGCCAACTGCCCATTCAGATCGTCAACCGCATCGCCGCCGGCGAGGTGGTGGAACGGCCTGCCAGCGCGGTGAAGGAACTGGTGGAAAATGCCATCGACGCGGGCGCCTCCCGCATCGACATTTTCACCGAAGGCGGCGGACGCAGGCGCATCGCCATTACCGACGACGGCGCGGGCATGACGCGCGACGATCTCGCGCTCTCCGTGGACCGTCACGCCACGTCGAAACTCGACGACGAAGACTTGCTGCGTATCCGCACGCTGGGGTTTCGCGGTGAGGCGCTGCCGTCGATCGGCGCGGTGTCGAAACTCGATATTACCACGCGCCACATTAGTGAGTCTCACGCTTGGACATTGAATGTCGATGCAGGAGCAAAATCCGATGTGGTGCCTGCGGCGTTGACGGGCGGCACGCGCGTCGAGGTCAGCGACCTGTTCTACGCGACACCGGCGCGCCTGAAGTTTCTCAAGACCGACCGCACCGAGGCCGAAGCCGTCCGCGAAGTGGTAAGGCGTCTGGCGATGGCGCGGCCCGACATCGCGTTCTCACTGTCAGGCGAGGAACGCGCGCCGGTGACATGGGCTGCGGCGCTACCCGGCGCTGCGGGCCGCTTGACGCGGCTCGGCGATATTCTGGGCGCGGATTTCCGCGCCAGCGCCATCGAGGTGCGATCCGAACGCGATGGCGTGAGTGTTGAAGGCTTTGCGGCGGCCCCATCGCTGACGCGCGCCAACGCGCTCGGACAGTATCTGTTCGTCAACGGACGCCCTGTGCGCGACAAGCTGATCCTCGGCGCGGTGCGTGCAGCCTATGCCGACTATCTGCCGCGCGACCGGCATCCGGTGGTCGCGCTGTTCGTGACGCTCGATACGCAGGAGGTCGATGCCAATGTGCATCCGGCCAAGACCGAGGTGCGCTTCCGCAACGCCGGTCTGGTCCGCGCGCTGATAGTACACGCGCTCAAGGATGGTCTGGCCCGCGAGGGCAAGCGTACCGCAGCGAATTCCGACGGCGCAGCGATCATGGCGTTCCGCCCGGGAAGCATTCCACGCGGCGGCTGGGACTGGCGGCGCTCGCCGAATTATCCCGCCGCGCCTACAGGCTTTGATGGCGCCGCGGTGCCCTCCTACGCGAATTCTTTTGAGACAAATGCGTTTGCCGAAGCGGCGCAGGCCGTATTCGACACCGGCGCACCGACCGCCGATCTGCGCGCCAATGCGATGCCCACAGGCGATCTGCTGGACCGTCCGCTGGGTGCGGCGCGCACGCAGATCCACGAAACCTACATCGTCTCACAAACGCGCGACGGCCTGGTCGTAATAGACCAACACGCCGCGCACGAGCGCATCGTCTATGAGCGCCTGAAAGCATCCCTCGAACGCAACGGCGTGCAGCGGCAGATTTTGCTGATCCCCGAAATCGTCGAGATGGATGAATCGACCGTCGAGAAACTCCTCGCGCGCGCGGACGAACTGGAGACATTCGGCCTCAGCATCGAATCCTTCGGTCCCGGCGCGGTCGCCGTGCGCGAGACGCCGTCGCTCCTTGGCAAAACAGACGCGGCGTCATTGCTGCGCGATCTCGCCGAACACATGGCGGAATGGGACGAGGCGCTTCCGCTTGAGCGGCGGCTGATGCATGTGGCCGCGACCATGGCGTGTCACGGCTCGGTGCGCGCGGGCCGCATCCTCAAGCCTGAGGAAATGAACGCGCTGCTGCGCGAGATGGAAGTGACGCCGAACTCCGGCCAGTGCAATCACGGCCGGCCGACTTACGTCGAACTCAAGCTCGCTGACATCGAGAAGCTGTTCGGACGAAGGTGAACGCTCACCTTAGTTTTCCTTTAAGCCACCTACCCCGCCGTCCGCTGAACTCAAAAAGCTTTTTCAGTAACCCAGCCTCAGCCGTTTGTATTTCAGGTTGAAGCGAGAACTGCCGCAGCGCGAGGCCCAGCTTTCGTACATCGGCTGATAGACCAAGTTCCTTGGGCGATGCAGGCGAGCGAATATCAAGCACGACCTGAATATCACCGTCAGCTACGACATGTACGGGAATTTGTGCGTGACGCCATGACCAATCCCGATCACCGCGACGCGCTGCATCGAATGACCATTCCGCCACTGGCACCTGGTTTGCGGTCAACGAGATATCGAGCTGAGAATGAGCCGCGGCCAGAAAAGGACTAACCTGCACGTTAAAAAAGAGGGGCTTCGCATCTGGCCTGATCGAAAAATTGATCTCGGCACGATCGCCATCGGACCAAATACCGAAATCTTCCTCGACGGAGCTCCAACCTTCTCCAAAATAGTGTTGTAAGCCCAACGCCTGCGTGGCGTTCGTCAAGGGAACATGGCTAAGACGCATATCGTGGGCTTGCGCAGCAAGCTCGATCATTTCGTCAAGATTTGCCGCGCAACTATTTTCTTCCCGGAACGGCCGCGCACAACGATGTGCCATAGCTTGCAGGTGTCGCCGGTCCCTGATCGCCCGCTCTACGGCCTCCACCAAGCCGCCCTTGTTGTTCTTTTCAAATAGCACCCCTGCCGCGCGGCCTTCCGAAACATGATCAGCCATCCATGTCTGGGCCGGTATGATAGCAACCTTTCCCATGGCAACGGCCTCGCAAAATACCCCGGAGACAATTCCACGGTACTCAACGGGATCGTAAGGCAAGAGAATCATATCGGCCCGATCGATCGTCGTCAGATATTCAAGATGATCCTGCTCCCCCGGAAGAAGCTCCAGGCCACGCCCGATGAGCTCCTTGTCAAAGGCCCTCTCCGGGTCGACGCTGTCGAACACCCGAACAAGAAAATTCACGCCGCCATGTTTTCGAAGAACCGTGCGCACCAACTCGAAAATCCGGTTCAGCATTTTTTCAGATCTACGGTTGGTGTGAACGTAGATCGTCAATTCTTCGACCGCGCGGGATTCGAGACCTTCGGTTATCGAGCCGTAATATTTCGGAACAGGCAAATAGAACGCGCGCCGTAAGCACAATTTCTCAAGATGCACCAACGCAGCCTTGTTGTTCAGCGAAAAGAACACTCGCTCTTCGCCGCTGACCCCGAGGAGCGAACGAGAAGCAAAATAGTAACTCCATGCACTCTCTATGAAGGTCCCAGCTTCAAAATTAAAAAACTCAGGCCCAAAGAATCTGAAGATGACAGAGGGGTTCGCTGAACCCGATCGCGAACGCATCCATTGAGCAAGACCAAATATGACCTGCGGCCGCGACGACGTGATCACAAGAATATCTCGTTCCGAAATATCCGCGATTTCAAGGTCCTTCCACAGCGGACTCAATGTGAATTGCGCACATGCAAAATCGTCGAGGAAAACATCCTTGCTGACGTTGTACCAGCGGACGAAGGGAAGAACTGCATGGGCATCGAGTTCTTCAGCAATCTTCGGATCAGCCTTTTTGGAGACATAAATCTTGGTCTCGATCCCCCGCGCCAGCGCGGCTTCCCGAAAACCGAGCACCTGATTAAAATAGTGACCGGAATATCCGACCAAATCGAAATCAGCGATGAAGAGACGAGGGCTTGTGACTGTCATCGTTTAGACCAATGCAAGCTCGATCGACCATTCATCTCGAAGCCAACTCATCTATTGGAGCCTTATGCGGCTCCTGGTCTTCCCGTCAGATCAAAAATGATATGCTGGGGACTCAATTTCGACAAAGCAGAGGAATACTGAACGGCCCGGGACGTGACGACGATCATCTCACCCCATTCAAGCAACTTATCGACATCATCGACCAGTAGATCGTCCAGACCGTCAAGGGCATTGTCAGTGTAATCATGTCGGGTCGTAAGGCCGCGCCCGCGCGACACATCCGGGTCAAATGCGCGGACACTGCGGCCAGCCTTGAGGAGCCGCTGCACCAGCGCGGCGATCGGGCTACCTCGAAGGTCGCAAACACCAGCCTTGTAAGCCAGTCCCAACACGGCAATGCGGGTGAGCCCGCTCGTCAGTATTTGTGAAGTGGCGCGGGCGATGACCCGCTCGTTGCTGGCGATGATGTGAGCGAGAACCGGAACCTCCAAACCATTGGATCGACACCAATGATTTAGAACTTCCACATCCTTCGGCAGGCAGGGACCTCCAAAGGCAAAGCCCGGCTTCAGGTAAGCGGGAGAAATGTTGAGGTCATTGTCGGTGCAGAAAATGTCCATGACGTTACCGCTGTCGACACCGACGAATCTGGAGATCGTATCAATTTCATTTGCGAATACGACTTTGAGGGCGTGCCAGGAATTGTCCGCATACTTGATGGTTTCGGCGACCTCGACGCTGGTGCGAAAAATTGGCGACCTGATGCCGGAGTAGATCGATGTCAGTCTGTCGCCCGTTTGAGCATCAATCTCACCTATGACAACGCGTGACGGAGCGCGGAAATCAGCAACCGCAGACCCTTCGCGCGTGAACTCCGGATTGCTGGCCAATCCAAAGCTCTCGCCGACAGAACCTCCACTTGCCTGCTCCAATAACTTCAGAATGTAGTTACGCGTGGTTCCGGGAATGACAGTCGAGCGAATGACAACCGAATGAAATTCCTTCTTTCTGGCAATGGCTTCGCCGATGGACTGAACGACGTTTTCGACAGCCGAGATATCCTGCGAGCCGTCAGCATTGCGCAACGTGCCGACACAGACAAACGTCACATCCGTGTCCGCAACCGCCGCCTGCAAATCGGATGTCCCGCGCAGCCGGCCACTGCGCCAGACTTCGGCTACAAGCTGATCGATTTGAGGTTCCAGAATCGGGGCGTGGCCGCGGGCGAAAAGATCGACCTTTCCCTGGTCGAGGTCGACGCCAACAACCTCATGCCCCATTTCACAGAGGCACGCACCGGTTACGGTGCCGACAAATCCCAGGCCAACAACACTTATTTTCAATGCTGCCTCATTGGCGGGCATGCTGCTCGCAAAAAAACAGAAATATCTAGATGAATTCAACAAATAGCGGGATCCGAACCTCCCATACCGAAAGGTCTGATCCCGTTCAAATTATCTCAGCCTGCGCGTAAAAATACAAACTCCGTCTCGTCATAGGCGCGCCGCTCAAGCTCTTCGAATCCCTCAGACGCAACGAACGCGGCCTTCGATTCCTCGACCACGACCAGCGCCTGCGGCGTCAGCCACTTTCCGTCGCGCAGCGAGACCAGCGCCTTATCGGCAAGGCCGCATTTATAGGGCGGATCGAGAAACACCAGCGAGAAAGGCTCGACCGGATAGGCCGGACCGAGATTGGTCGCATCGCGGCGATAGACCTTGGTTACGCCGCCAAGCCCCAGCGCTTCGACATTGTTGCGCAACAGCGCCCGCGCTTCCGCGCCGTTGTCCACGAACAGCGTGAACGCTGCGCCGCGCGAGACGGCTTCAATGCCGAGCGCGCCGGTGCCGGCGAACAGGTCCAGCACGCGTGCGCCGTCGATCGGATTCTCATAAGCATGCATCAGGATGTTGAACAGCGCCTCGCGCAGACGGTCCTGCGTCGGGCGTATGTCGTTCGACGAGGGCGAGGCGATATTACGGCCTTTCAGACGTCCACCAATAACGCGCATGGCTGACGCTCAGTCGTCCGTAAAATCGGTTTTGGGCTTTAGATCACGCTTGCCTTTGTAGCCACGCGTCGGACGGCGCGGCGGACCATAGCCCCCTGCCTCATCCTCGTTGCGCGCACGGGCTTCATCACTGCCGGTGCGCTGGACCAGCACGCGGCGGCCCTTGCGATCCGCAATCAGCCCGCTTTTCGAACCGACGGGCTTGATACGGCCCTTGATGCGCTCCTTCGGGCCTTCCTTAGGACGCGGCGTATCATCGCCTTCCGCGACATCCTTCACCGGCTTGTCGAACTGTGCGCCGGACATCGCGACGATCTTGTCGCCAAGCTGATCACGCAGCACCCGCGACTTGATTTCCTCGACCTGGCCTTCTTCGATCTCGCCCAACTGGAACGGACCGTAGGAAATGCGGATCAAACGATTCACCTCGAGGCCGAGATGCGCCATCACGTTGCGCACCTCACGGTTCTTGCCTTCGCGGATCGCGAACACGATCCAGACATTGGCCGCCTTGTCGCGTTCCAGCGTCGCGTCGATGGAGCCGTATTTGACGCCGTCAACTTCAACGCCTTTCTTCAATTCATCAAGTTGCGCCTGCGTGACATCGCCGTGGGCGCGCACGCGATAACGCCGCAGCCAGCCGGTGTCCGGCAGTTCCAGCGCACGAGCAAGTCCGCCATCATTGGTGAGCAGCAGCAGACCTTCGGTGTTGAAATCGAGTCGTCCGATGCTGATCAGACGCGGCAGGCCTTCCGGCAGATTGTCGAACACCGTGGGACGGCCCTCGGGATCGTCATGGGTCGTCATCAGACCGCGCGGCTTGTGATACAGGAACAGCCGCGTGCGTTCGCGTTCCGGCAACGGCTTGCCGTCGATGGTAACGACATCGTTCGCAGTAATATCCAGCGCCGGAGAATTGATGACGCGGCCGTTGACCGCGACGCGGCCCTGCACGATCCATTCCTCGGCATCGCGGCGCGAGCACAGGCCTGCACGCGCGACGATCTTGGCGATGCGCTCGCCGGTCTTCTTTTTTTCAGGCACCTCGCGCGGCGGGCGCCTATCGAAATCGGGCTTGCGCTCGCGATAAGCACCCCGGCCGCCGAACGCCGGACGCTTGGCGAAAACCTTGCTGTCGTCCTCGTTATCGCGGCGCGGACGGTCGCGCGTTTCACTGCGCGGATGCTCCTGCCAGTCGCTTCGGCCACGCGGCGCACGGTCCTCGCGCGGCTTATCAAAGCGCGGACGGGAAAAACGCGGACGTTCGCTCTGGTCGCGATCGTCGCGCGGCCTGTCGAATCGGGGCTTGTCGAAACCGCCGCCTTCGCGGCGCGGCGGACGGCTGTCACGCCGGTCATCGTCGCGTGACGGTCCGCGCTTCTGCCAGGGCTTGTCGTTGCCGCGATCTTCGCCGCGATTGAAATCCTTGCGCGGTCCGCGGTCCGGTGCGCCCCTGCGCGCGGGGCGCTCGTCGCGATTGAAACGAGGACGCTCGTCACGCTGCGGGCGCTCATCCCGATTGAAGCGGGCGGGACGGGCATCGCCGCCTTCACCGCGCGGCGTGTAAGGCCGCTTCTCGCCGAATTTCTTGTCCTGAAAACGCCCTGCGCCGGCGCTGCGAGGCGCGCGGTCGTCGCGGTCGCGCGGTTTGAACGTGCGTCCCTCGCCACGGTCTTCACGTGGCTTGAACGAACGCCCCTCGCTGCGGTCTCCCCGGGGCTTGAATGAACGGCCTTCGCCGCGATCCTCGCGCGGTTTGAACGGACGTCCTTCACTGCGCGCGCCAAAATCCTTGCGTGGGCCGCGATCGGGGCGGTCATCGCGCTGCGGGCGATCATCGCGGTTGAAACGCGGACGCGACGCCGGACGATCTCCGTCCTTGCGAAAATCATCGCGCTTGCCGGCATAAGGCTTTGCGCCTGCGCGAGCGGCGTATGGGCGCTTGTCGCCGGAAGGCCGCTTGTCGCCAAACTTCTTGTCACCGCCCCGGGGACCGCCTCCGCTGCGCCCGCCCGGTCCTGCGGACCGGCCCTTGCCGCCGCCCTTGTAACCCGCTCCCGCTCCGCCTTCACGGCGCGGCGGACGGCCGTTGTTTTTGTCGTTATCGCGGGGCATGAATGATCTCTCAGGACTTTGGGCAGAACGTTGGGGCTGTCGCATGACGTCAAATCGGGCTGGCGACGGATCCACGCGCCCTTGTAAATCAGGGCGTAGTCTCGCGCAAAACCGGTTCTCGCGTTTGCTGAAGCTGCTCTACTAACAGAGTTTATCGCCGGAAACGAGGCATGACGGCACGATCTTTCATGGATTTGGCACTGAAACAGGCCGAAATCGCCGAAAAGGCCGGCGAAGTGCCGATCGGCTGCGTGATCGTGCGCGACGGCGCGGTGATCGCGCAGGCGGGCAACCGCACCCTCACCGACCTCGATCCGACCGCCCATGCCGAGATTCTGGCAATCCGCGAGGCTGCCCGCATCATCGGCAGCGAGCGCCTGATCGATTGCGACCTCTACGTCACGCTGGAACCGTGCACCATGTGCGCGGCCGCGATTTCCTTCGCGCGCGTCCGGCGGCTTTATTACGGCGCAACCGATCCGAAGGGCGGCGCAGTGGACAGCGGCGTCAGATTTTTCGCCTCGCCCACCTGCCATCACACGCCGGAAATTTATCCCTCGGTCGGCGAGAGCGACGCGGCGGCGCTGCTGACAAATTTCTTCAAGGCTCGGCGCTGAAGCGCGGGATCATAAATCCAGCTTCATGCCTTCATGGGATGCCTCGAAACCGAGACGCTTGTAAAAGCGCTGCGCATCAACGCGCCGCTTGTTGGTGGTGAGCTGCAATTGCTTGCAGCCCCGCGCGCGCGACTTGGCGACGATCGCGTCAATCATCTGCTCGCCGATGCCGAGCCCGCGCAGTGAACGATCGACCCGCACGCCTTCGACTTTCGCGATCCAGCTCCCGTGATACGACATGCCGGGAATGAAGGTGAGTTGCATGCAGCCCATCGCGGTGCCCTCATGATCCCAGACGTAAAGCGTGTTGTTGGGATCCGCCGCGATGACATCGAACGCCGCGTGATACGCCGCCATGTCGCCAGAAAAATCCTCGCGCCCGCGCGCGACCTCGTCGTCCGCCAGCATTTCAACGATCCGCCGGATGTCTTCTCGCCGCGCCTCACGTAGTGCCATCAATCCTGCCCCTAAAAGAATTCAAGTAATGCATCAGCCGTTTCCTGCGGGTTCTCCTCAGCGAGGAAATGCCCGGAATCGATGGCGTGCCCGCGCACATCCGTCGCCCACCGCCGCCAGCCATCAAGCGGACTGCTGGCGGACACAGCAATGCCTGCGCCACCCCACAATGCCAGCAGCGGCACCGAGATTTTCTTGCCCGCCTCGAGATCGATCTTGTCGTGCTCAAAATCGGCATAGGCGCCCGCGCGATAGTCCTCGCACGCCGCATGGATACGCAGCGGATCGCGAAACGCCGTCAGGTAGTGCTCGACCGCACGCGGATCGAATGGGTTGGGCGCGTCCTTCTTTGCCCAGCTCTTGAAGGTGCGGCCGAAATAGTCGTCGGGATTCGACGCGATCAGGTTCTCAGGCAGCGGATTCGGCTGCGCCAGAAACGCCCAGTGATAGACACGCAGCGCGAAGCTGCGGTCCATCTTCGCCCAGTAATCGTATGTCGGCAGGATATCCAGCGTCACCACTCGCGACAGCCGGCCAGGATGGTCGAGCGCGAGCCGATAGGCCACGCGGCCGCCGCGGTCATGGCCAGCCAGCGCGAACTGAACGTGACCAAGCTTTTCCATTACCTCGATCATCGCCTGCGCCATCGCGCGCTTGGTGAACGGGGTGTGGTCAGCATCGGTCTTCGGTACATCCGACCAGCCGTAGCCGGGCAGGTCCGGAATCACGAGAGTGAACTTCTCCGCCAGCTTCGGCGCAACGCGATACCACATCACATGAGTCTGCGGATAGCCATGCAGCAACAGCAGCGGCGGCCCCTTGCCGCCGACGCGCGCGAAGATGCGGCCGTTTCGCGTGCTGATCCATTCAGATGTGAAGCCGGGATAGAGATCGGCGAGATCGGACATGGGGCTATTCTCCCTTCCTTGTCATCGCCGGGCTTGACCCGGCAATCCATCTTTCAAGAAGGATGGATACGCGGGTCAAGCCCGCATATGACAACCCTTCTCTGCAGCAAGCCTCACGATCCCGATTGTTCCCGCGCCACTGCCTGCCAGCCGATGTCGCGGCGGCAGAAGCCCTCCGGCCATTTGATCAGATCGATAGCCTCATAGGCGCGGCGCTGCGCCTCGCTCACAGTCTTCGCCGTCGCGGTGACGTTCAGCACGCGGCCGCCATTGGCGAGAGTTTTTCCGCCGTCGGATTTGGTGCCGGCATGGAAGATCTCGACACCCTCGACTTTCGCGGCGTCATCGAGACCGTCGATGCGCGTACCCTTGGCGTAGTCGCCGGGATAGCCATTCGCGGCCATTACCACGGTGAGCGCGGGCTCCGGATGCCAGCGCAGATCGAAATGCTTCAATTCGCCATCAACCGACGCCAGCAGCGCCGGCACCAGATCCGACATCAGACGCATCATCAGCACCTGCGTCTCCGGATCGCCGAAGCGCGCGTTGTATTCGATCAGCTTCGGACCGTCTTTGGTGATCATCAGGCCCGCGAACAGCACCCCCTTGTAGGGCATGTCCTTCGCCTTCATCGCACGCAGCGTCGGCATGATGATTTCGCTCATCGTCCGCTCGCGGATGGCATCGGTGAACACTGGTGCGGGCGAATACGCGCCCATGCCACCGGTGTTCGGTCCCTTGTCGCCGTCGAACGCGCGCTTGTGATCCTGCGCAGCCGCCAACGGCAACGCGTTGTCGCCGTCGCACAGCACGAAGAACGAGGCTTCCTCGCCCTCCATGAACTCCTCGATCACCGCTTCCGCACCCGCCGCGGTGAACAGTGCGTCGACAGCAGCTTCCGCCTCGACCAGCGTCATCGCCACCACGACGCCCTTGCCTGCCGCAAGACCGTCGGCCTTCACGACAATGGGTGCGCCATGTTTGCGGATATAGGCCTTCGCCGCATTAGCATCGCGAAAACGTTCATAGGCGGCGGTGGGAATATCGCTCGCCTGGCATATATCCTTGGTGAAGCCCTTGGAGCTTTCCAGTTGCGAGGCCGCCTTGCTCGGACCGAACGCCTTGAACCCGGCTGCCGCGAGATCATCGACGATCCCGGCTGCGAGCGGCGCTTCCGGTCCGACGACAACGAAATCGATCTTGTTGGCCTTGCAGAAAGCGATCACGGCGGCATGGTCAGCGACATCGAGCGCGACGCATTCGGCTTCCTGCGCGATGCCGGCATTGCCCGGCGCGCACCACAGTTTCGTCAGCAGCGGCGAAGCCGCCATTTTCCACGCCAAGGCGTGTTCGCGCCCGCCGGAACCGATCAAGAGGATATTCATAGGTCCAAGTTCATGGGATCAAGACCGGGATGAGGGTCGAACCGGGGTTTGTGAGATGATAGAAGGGTTTATCATGATGTCTCATCATCGCAACAGATTCGATTCCATATGACCGCAACTGCCGCCGAAGCCCTGTCCAATTCACCGGAATTCACCGTCTCCGAGCTCTCCTCGGCGTTGAAGCGGACGGTAGAGGATACCTACGGCCACGTGCGGGTGCGCGGCGAAATTTCCGGCTTTCGCGGGCCGCATTCCTCCGGCCACTGCTATTTCGCGCTGAAAGACGACAGCGCCAAAATCGAGGCGGTGATCTGGAAGGGCGTGCATGGCCGCATGCGGTTCAAGCCGCAGGAAGGCCTCGAGGTCATCGCCACCGGCAAGCTCACCACCTATCCGGGCTCGTCGAAATACCAGATCGTGATCGAAGCCATCGAGCCTGCCGGCGTCGGTGCGCTGATGGCGCTGATGGAAGAGCGCAAAAAGAAGCTCGCCGCCGAGGGCCTGTTCGACGAGGCCCGCAAGCAGCTTCTGCCTTGGCTACCTGAAGTGATCGGCGTCGTCACCTCGCCCACGGGCGCGGTGATCCGCGACATCCTGCATCGGCTTGAAGATAGATTCCCGCGCCATGTTCTCGTCTGGCCCGTGCGGGTGCAGGGCGAAGGCTCCGCCGAGCAGATCGCGGCCGCGATCCATGGCTTCAATGCGCTGGAACAAGGCGGCAAGATTCCGCGGCCGGATTTGCTGATCGTCGCGCGCGGCGGCGGCTCGCTGGAAGACCTGTGGTCGTTCAACGAGGAAATCGTGGTCCGCGCCGCAGCCGAGAGCATGATCCCGCTGATTTCGGCGGTAGGCCACGAAACCGACGTGACGCTGATCGACTTCGCCGCCGACAAACGGGCGCCGACACCGACTGCCGCCGCCGAAATGGCCGTGCCGGTGCGTGCCGAACTGTTCGTCGAGGTCACATCCTTGGAGCGGCGCGCCATGCTCTGCTGGCAGCGCGGCCAGGAAACCCGCCGCAGCGAATTGCGCGCGGCGGTTCGCGCGCTGCCGAAAGCAACCGAGTTGCTCGATATTCCGCGCCAGCGCCTCGACCGCGCCAGTGCGCAATTGCCCCGCGCGCTGCGCGCCAACGCACATGTCTACGAGCGGCGGCTGTCCGCGATCGGCGGGCGGCTCACGGTCACGACGCTTCGCGCCCAGATCGAACGCGGCAAGGAGAAGGTCGCGCGGCTGGCAACGAGCGCACGGCGCGGCATTGATCTGCACATTCAGCAGCGTGACACCCGCCTGCGTTACGTCTCCCAACTGCTCAATGCACTCTCGTACAAAGGCGTGCTGGAGCGCGGCTTCGCACTGGTGCGCGACGAGCAGGGCCAGCCGCTGCACGCGGCGGCGAATGTCGGTTCCGGCCAGCGCCTGAGCATCGAATTCGCCGACGGACGGGTCGATGCGACGGCGGATGGCGAGGGAACACCTGCAGTGCAGCCGAAGCCCGCCGCGACCAAGCCAGCTTCGAAACGCACCACTGATTTCGGTGTCAAGAAGGTCCAGGGCGACCTCTTTTGAGCCGCCGAAAAGGGTTTCGCACCCGGCCTCGCCGACCTATATTTACGTCATCTCTCCGGACCGCAATCCGCCGGACCTCACAAGGACAGTGATCGTGCTCAATAAATTCGGGCCTTCCGGCCAGGGCGAAGCGCAGGTCGAATATCTCGATGGCGACTTCCGCGTAACATCTCCCGGCTCTTATGTCCGTTGCGCCGTCACCGGCGAACACATCCCCCTCGATGAGCTGAAGTACTGGAGCGTCGACCGGCAGGAAGCCTACGCAACACCCGAGGCCGTGCTGAGCCGGCACTATCCCGCGCAATTGAAGAAGGTTTGAGTATCTAGCGCGCTTTCTGGCGCGCGCTGGCCAGCCGCTGCGCCACGAAGTCACGCAACGCCGCCTCATCACCGAAATCCAGCGTAACCGACAAGACGCGAATGCTGTCCGCGGGCCCCACGAGGCGCGCATCGCTGCGGATGCGTGCCATGTCTTTTTCGGTCGTCACCAACATCAAAGACTCGGCTTTGGCCTCTGCCGCCAGCGCCTCGATCTCGTTTGCCGTAAACGGATGATGATCGGAAAAAGCTCGTTCCTCGACCACATTCACGCCGCTGCTGCGCAACGTGGCGAAGAAACGCGCCGGATCGCCGATGCCTGCAAAAGCAAGTACGCGCTGTCCGCGCAGCGCGGCGATTGAGTCCTCGTCGGGAACGAGACGCGCCCGCAGAACCGGCGCGTTACGTTTGATGATGAGACTGGCAGTACCGTCGGCGGCATGCCCCTCACCGATCACGATCAGCGCATCGGTGCGCGCAACTTGTGGATCCAATGGTGCGCGCAAGGGACCAGCCGGAAACACACAACCGTTGCCGACGCCGCGCGCCGCATCGATCACGATCAGCGACGCATCCTTGGCGAGCGCCGGATTCTGGAACCCATCATCGAGCAGAACGACGCTCGCGCCCTGTGCACGCGCAAGCGCGGCACCGGCGACGCGATCACGCGAGACAATCACGGGCACGATTGCCGCCATCATCAGCGGCTCGTCGCCAACGTCGGCGGCAGTATGCAGTGTTTGATCGACGCGAACGGGGCCCTCGATCGTACCGCCGTAACCGCGGCTGACGACGAACGGCTGCTCACCCATGCTGCGCAGGACTTTCGCAAGCGCCAGCGTCGTCGGCGTCTTGCCCGCACCGCCGAGATGATAGTTGCCGACGCAAAGAACCGGAATCCCGGCGGACGCCCCGGCGCGCGCCATGCGCCGCGCGGTCACCGCACCGTAGATCGCGCCGAGCGGCGCCAGCAATCGTGACATCAATGATGGTGGCCGATACCAGAAGGCCGGCTCACGCATCGGGCGCTCCCGCCTCTAACCGCAACTGCAGCAGATAAGGCTCCAGCGCGCTGACGGTCTTGTCGAGTGCGCCACCAAGCCTGCCAACAACACCTTCCGCAGCGCCGACCGACCGCTGCCGCGCAATCGGGTTCACCAGGAGATGCCCGAGCGACTTCACGAAATCCTCGCCGGTCTCGGTGCGCAGGGCGCCGCCCGCCTGATCGAGGGCGTCATAGATGTCGTCGAAATTGAATACGTGCGGTCCGTGCAGGATCGCGGCGCCGAGCTTGATGGCTTCGATAGGGTTCTGCCCGCCATGCGCCACCAGCGAGCCGCCCATGAACACCACCGGCGCAATCCGGTAGAACAATCCCAATTCGCCCATCGTGTCGGCGACATAGATGTCCGTTCCGCGGCCCGGCAACTCATCCTGCGAACGCAACGCGACCTGTAGTCCGGCAGACGTCAGCATGCGGGCGATTGCGCCACCGCGATTGGGATGACGCGGCACGATCACGCTCAGCAATTGCGGAATCCGCGGCGCCAACCGCCGATGCGCATCAAGAATCACTTCGTCCTCGCCGGGATGCGTGGACGCCGCGACGAACACCAGCCGCCGCTGCGTGGCTTCCTTGAGACGCTCCAGTTTCTTCACATCCGCCGGCGGACCTTCAACATCCAATTTCAGGTTCCCGGACGTCACGACATTGGGACAACCCAATGCGGCGAAGCGCTCGCCGTCACGCTCGGACTGCGCGAGGCAAAGATCGAAACATTCCAGTAGCGCGGAGATCGTGCCGCGCAGTTTGCGCCAGCGCGGAAACGAACGCGGCGACATGCGGCCATTGATGATGACCATCGGAATGCGCCGCTCGGCGCTCGACAGAATCAGATTGGGCCAGATGTCCGACTCGATGAACAGCGCCAGGCCCGGCTTCCAGTGATCGAGAAACGCCGAGACGAAGCGCGGCGAATCGAACGGCACGTATTGATGAATCACGTCCGGTGGAAACCGCCGCGCGACAATGGCCGCCGACGTCACCGTTCCGGAGGTCAGCAGAATGCGGATATTCATTGCCCGCAGCCGCTCGATCAATCCCGCAGCCGCAAGAACCTCACCGACGCTCGCTCCGTGAATCCAGATCAGCGGCCCCGGCGGGCGGGCCGCGCTCGCAACGCCACGACGCTCGGCGATCCGCTCGGGATCTTCCTTGCCCTGCTTCAGCCGCCGCGCGATCAGCGGGCCCGCAAGCGGCATGGCGACGGCGGATAATCGCCGGTACGCCGCAAGCGTTGCGGGCAGCGCGCTAGGCATGAAGATCCTCGTCCCGGCCGACGAGACGGTAGGCGCGACTCGTGACCTCGTTCAACCGCTCTTCAAGTTGCACGCGCAGCCTCTGCATTGTGTCACCATCCGCATCGGGCGGCACCCACAGTATCTCACCGGCGGCGATGACGCCGCGCCCGAATGGCAAATGAATGACGGTTCGGTCCCAATTGTTGAGGCGCTTGAAACGGCTGGTGGCGATGGCCACCGGCAATATGGGACGACCCGACTCGCGCGCCAGCATGATGATGCCAAGCCCCGCCTTGCGCGCGACCTTCGGCACGTCCGCGGTCAGCGCCATGTTGATCTTCTCTTCCAGCGTTCGCAACATCATCTTGAACGCGCCTACACCGCCCTTGCGGTGAAACTCCGTTCCATGATCGCCGGAACCACGCACGGTCCCGACGTTGAGACGTTCCGCCGCGATCGCATTGAACTCGCCGTCGCGATGGCGCGAGATCAGGACCTTGGCGGAATACTGCTCGAGTTTCAGGAACGGCATCATGAAATGTTGGCCGTGCCAGAACGCGATGATCACCGGCATGTCCGGCTCAATGTTCTTGTAAACCTCCGGCGGATCGAGGGTGAAGCGGTTGGTCAACCAGACAAAGCGCAAAAACTCGGCCGCCGTGTAACCGACGGCGTGCTGCACCCACCGCGAGCGGCCGAGATTTCGAAGCAATCTTTTCAACGGGCGGACTTCGCATCTTGACCGGGATCGAGCAGCCGGTGGAGATGGACGATGAAATAACGCATATGTGCGTTATCGACGCTCTGCTGAGCCTTCGACTTCCAGGCCGCGTAGGCCGTAGCATAGTTCGGAAACAAACCGACAACCTCGACCTCATCGAGATTCTTGAAGGTAACGTGATCGAGGTCGAGAAGTTCGCCGCCGATGACAAGGTGAAGCAGTTGCGGTTGCACAGTTTCGGACATGAGTCACATTCCCAAAGCGATGACCGGCACTCCAATTGAAGCACCAAACCAGGATGCAAGCATTACAAAATCGGGTTTTCCCGAAAGTGCTTGACGATGTGCGCATGGCGCGCACGTCCCGCCGCCACCAGCAATCCATGACGAACGTCGGTCTGATTGTAAACCAGACGCTCACCAGCCAGTGTGGTCATTTCCCCGCCCGCTTCGTGCACGATTAAATCGGCCGCTGCAAGGTCCCAATCGCGGCTATGGCCGCCTGCAAACGCGGCATCAAGCCGCCCTTCCGCCACCCGTACCAGCCGCAGCGCCAGCGATCCGATCCGCGGATACAGGCTTTCGCCCTCCCGCATGCCGCCCAAACGTTCAACGAGTGGCTTGGGGCCCGCGATTTTCGGAAAATCAATCCCTGCGCCCGGTGCCGCTGTAATCGGCACACCGTTTAGCACGGTGCCCTGCCCGCGCGTTGCAAAAAAGAACTCATCGCTCGCCGGCGCAAATACCGCGCCGAGGACCGGAAATCCATCCGCAATCAGCGCGATGCTTACCGACCAATCATCCTGCCGCGCGAGATAGGCGCGGGTGCCATCGATCGGGTCAACAATCCATGTCAACGATTTGCCGAGCCGCGAGGGATCGTCGGCGCTTTCTTCCGACAGCCATCCGTAGCCCGGCGTCGCGGAGCGCAATCGTGTCTCAATCAGATCGTTGACCGCAATGTCGGCCTCGGACACCGGCGACGACTTGCCCTTGATCCAGCTTTTTAAATCGGTACGGAACAGGCTGAGTGCCAGCGCACCCGCCTCGCGCGCCACATCCGATAGCAGCGCGGCATCGCGCATCAGAGCGTCGCCGCTGATGGTGTTGAGATCAGCGTCCGGCAATCGTCAAACCTTCGATGCGAACGGTCGGGGCGTTGACGCCGTACTTGAACACGAGGTCGTTGGCCGGAATCATCGATTTGAAGATTTCGAGCAGGTGGCCCGCGATGGTGACTTCGCTCACGGCATAGGTCAGCTCGCCGTTCTCGATCCAGAAACCCGCAGCGCCCCGGCTGTAGTCGCCGGTCACGCCGTTGACGCCAGATCCGATGAGGTCGGTGACGTAGAAACCTTCCTTGATGTCGGACATCAATTCCGTGGGCGTAGCTTTGCCAGCTTCGAGATGCAGATTGTACGATCCCGGCGACGGCGACGACGACACGCCGCGATGGGCGTGTCCCGTGGTGGCCATGCCGAGTTCCCGCGCGGTCGCGGAATCCAGCAGCCACGTCGTCAGCACACCGTCGTCGATGATCGCCTGTTTCTTGGTTGCAACACCTTCGGCATCGAACGTCTGCGACCGCAAGCCGCGCACGCGCAACGGATCGTCGATGATGCGGATGCTCTTGTCGAACAACTGCTGACCGAGACGATCTTTCAGGAAACTCGTCTTGCGCGCGATCGAGGCGCCATTGACCGCACCGATCAGATGACCGACCAGCGATCCCGCTACACGCGGATCAAACACCACCGGCACCTTGCAGGTCGCAACCTTGCGCGGATTGAGCCGCGCCACGGTACGCTCACCCGCAAGCCGCCCGACGCTCGCAGGCGACGCCAGATCGGAAACGTGGATCGCCGAGGTGAAATCGTAATCCCGCTCCATGCCGGTGCCTTCGCCGGCAATCGCCGTCACCGAGATGCCGTGACTGGAACGCAGATAGGAGCCGTGAAAACCGGTCGAGGTAACCAGCACCATGCCGCCGATGCCTGCGGACGCCGACGCGCCGCCGGATTTCGACACGCCCTTGACCGCCAGCGCCGCGGCTTCTGCTTCGTGCGCGCGCTGCTCGAGTTCAGAGACCGACGGCACCTGCGGATCGAGCAGATCTAGATCGGGGAAATGTTTCGCCAGCAGCGATGGGTCGGCGAGGCCGACATACTCATCATCTGGTGCGACTTTCGCCATCGCCACCGCGCGCTCGGCGAGCTTCGCAACACCGTCGCCGCTGATGTCGTTGGTGGAGATCACTGCCTGCCGCTTGCCGACCAGCACGCGCAAACCGACATCGTCGCCTTCGGATCGTTCCGATTCCTCGACCTTGCCGTCGCGGATCTCGACACCCTGCGACACACCGCGCACGGCAACCGCATCGGCAGCATCAGCGCCTGCGCGTTTCGCCGCTTCTACCAGCTGCTGAGCCAGCGTGCTGAGCGCAGTCTGGTCGAGAAGTCCGGATGTTGTTGATTTCGGCGACAGCGACAATGACGCGTTTGGTGAAGAGTTCACGAACAAATTCCCGAGGCTTGATTTAGAAGGCTTGGATTTATGAGACTTGAATCGAATGCAACCTATCATGAGATGTGGCTGTTTTACGCGGACTTCAAGCGTTTTTGCGGCCTGCGGAGAAAGATATTTGGGCGCTAGTGGTCCGGTTCTGACATTCGGATTCGGGACGCTGGCAAGGTCTCGTCAATCATCTGCGCCAACCTCTCATCAATCATGAGAATCGAAGCAATGCCGGTGAGACACGATTAACCAGCCTTCTTAAGCGAATTCCGACGCGGCTCTGGCATCGTCCACCCATCGACCGGGAACATAATTCCGGCGTGGGAGATAAAGCCGTGAGGCGTCAATTCGGAGTCGGTGGGGTGCAACCCGCCGGGTCGAGCTGCATGTTGCAGCTCGA
>JBOFVL010000015.1:0-10572 GCA_051653085.1 Afipia sp.
CCACCGTTTGGTACCGGGCGCGGGAAGATCCGCGATCGTCAGCGGACTGCCATCGGGCCCGATGACGTACTTCACCCTCGGGCGGTGGGGTTCTGTCATGGTGTACTCACAAACTCGAAACAACTGAACTCGTAGGAACCAAGCTACCCCTTGCGGCTTAAAATTTGCCTAAGCCCAAGCCTCCAATACGATTCTCCTTCGATTTGCCCAAAGCGGGACAGGCCGGGTCCTTGCGGAACCGGCCTGCGGGGATGTGAAACTCGGCTTGGAACCGCTGCGGGAGCGCGCGAATCGTCAAATCCGCTTAGCTGGATGTGCTTTGCCGCACGATCCGCTTGACCTGATCGGTCGTGTAGTTCTGCCCGCCGATCGAAAGCAGAGGCGGGCTTGCCGTGAGATCGACGGAATCCACGACGCCCTGCACCTCGGTCGTGATCGCAACGTTCTTGCCGCTGGCATCCTTCGCCGTCACCGTCATCTTGTAGTCGCCGACAGGCCACTTCACGCCGTCGTTGCCCTTGCCGTCCCAGACGAAGCTAGCGTTGCCTTTCGCGATCTGAAAGCCGCCGGAATAAGCCGTCTGTCCGGTCTTGTCCGTAATGGTGATGGTGGCGCTGCTGTCAGACGGAGCAATGAAATTCCAGGTTGCGTTGCCGTCGAAATGCGCCGTGCTGCCGTCCACGGCCACCGTCTGGCCGACGAACACCAGAGCCTGGGTCGACTGCGCGCTCTTTTCGATGCTCACCAGTGACGCCAATTGATCGTTGGACTTCAACTGCTGTTCGACCTGCGCGAACTGCACGAGCTGCTGCGTGAACTGGTTGGTGTCCAGCGGATCGAGTGGATTCTGGTTTTGCAACTGCGTGGTCAACAGCATCAGGAAGGACTGAAAGTTATTCGCGATGCCGCCGGCGCTGCTGCTGCTTGAACTGGAGGAACTTGAACTCGAGCTTGAGGACGATGTGGCCGGCGCGGAGGTCGGCACCGGAGATGTCGTTGCGTCAACCGCCATGATGGTCTCCTCAGATCCTGATGTCGACGCCGCCGCTCGATCCGAGCGTGCGGCCATAGGTTCGTCCCGCGACCTGCGCGGGCACGGTGTCTTCGTCGGTAATGATGACGCGCTGCGAATTGCGGCTGGAGCCGTTATCGCTGTTCTGGCCCGACGACGACTGGTCGCGCAGGCTGAACTGCAATCCGGAGTCGCCGGTCTTCAGGCCTGCATTTTCCAGCGCCTGCTGGAGCTTCGGCGCATCGTTGCGCAGCATGTCGAGCGTCGCAGGACGTTCCACCGTCAGATGCGAGGTGACATTGCCGTGCTTGTCGACCTCGAGTCGCACATCGATCCGGCCGAGCTCGGCGGGGTCGAGGCGGATTTCAAAGCGGCTGTTGCCGCCTGCGGCGCGCAGCGCGATATCGGCCGCAAGACTGTTCAGCGGCACCGGGGTGTTCGCGGCCAGCGCTGCCTGTGCCGGCGTGACCGGTATCGCCGTCAGATTCGCCGCATGGGTCTGAACCGGCTGCTGCGGCATGCCTGCGGACAACTGCAATCCCGGATCGGACTGAGGCGCCGGTAGCGGTGCGGGCGCGCTCGATGCACGGTGTTCGGTTTGCGATGTCGCCGCCTTAGCGGCGCGCTCCGGCGTCTCGGTTGCGGTGTCGGAGGCTGCCTTGTCGTGCTGTCCAGGCTTGCCGTCGGTGTCCGACGCGGTCTCGGGCTTGATGATCTGATCGGTCACGGCGGAAGATGTTTCGGCGGCCTGTTTGCCGTCCTTGCTCTCTTTGGTGGCTCCGGCTGTCTCGGCATTTTTTGCGGACGCTTCGGTCTTGCCGTTCGCGGAATGAATCACGCCCGCTGCGACAACGATCTTTGCAACGCTGGCCTCCGGCGCGGCGCCATTGGCCGGCGCGGCGGCGGCCAGCTCGGCTGCGATGCTTGTGCCTGTATCGGTGGCCGCTGTCGTTACTTGTGTTTCCGCGAGCGATGGATCGCCCTTCTGCGCGGGAGAAGAAGCGGAAGCGATGGTGGCCGTTGCTGCAGCGGCAATGGCCGCAGGCGTGGATGATATTCCGTCGGCAGGCGCCGCAACTGGCTCGGTGGTGACTGTGACAACAACCGCGACAGCGTCTGCGATGATGGCGGGGACTGCCGGAACCGTGGCAGCCGCATCGGTGCTTGCGTCCTGAGTCTTCTCACCCTCGGCCTTCTTGTCGCCCGAGGCTTTGACCTTGCCGGGGGTCTTGTCGCCGCCCGTGTTGGCGTTCGTCGAAGTGGAAGACCCGGCGTCTTGCTGAGCAGGGGATGATTTGTCATTCGGCGCGGACGAAGCATCGGTCCGCGAAGCATCGTTGTTCGCCTGTGGCGTGTCGGTCCTGCGCGCATCGCGCTGGTCGCGGCGTTGCGGAGGAGGCGCATCCGGCGTCGACCGGGTGTCCGAAGCCGCCGCCGCATTGATGTCCACCAGCGCAGCAAAACCGTCCGACCGCGGTTGATCCGGGCGCGGCTGTTTCGCCTGCGTATCATAGGCGGGTTTGGAGACGGCTGGTTCCGGGGTGACGCTGAACACGGGCGGCCTTTCACGTTGCTGCTCACCTTGTTCAGCAAGGACCGGGCCACCGGAGGAGAATGGAAATACATATATAATTCAATTGGTTGTTCAGGATTCCGTTGTCTGGAACCGGATCCCGAGCCGGGGGCTTTCTGCCCGGCGGCAAGAATTTCCCCCCAAAGAGGCCGAATTTTCATTGGAATAGATCAAGGCGGCCCGCGATTGCCTCGCGTAGGGTCGGACTATAAGTAAAGTGCAGCCGGCAAGGACCGGCGCCGCTGCCCGGCAAAAGAAGATCGGCCCTATCATGCTCAACAGCCTCGACCTCGAAGGTCGCCCGGAAGACACCCGGGTCGTCGTCGCCATGTCCGGCGGCGTCGATTCCTCGGCGACGGCTGCGCTGCTGAAGGCTGAGGGCTACGACGTGGTCGGTATCACGTTGCAGCTTTACGATCATGGCGCGGCGACCCACCGCAAGGGCGCGTGCTGTGCCGGTCAGGACATTCACGACGCGCGCGACGTCGCGGCCCGCATCGGCATTCCGCATTACGTGCTAGATTATGAGAGTCGCTTCCGCGAGTCGGTGATCGAGAGTTTTGCCGAAAGCTACGTGCACGGCGAGACTCCAGTGCCGTGCATCGAGTGCAACCGCTCGATCAAGTTTCGCGATCTGCTCGCGACCGCGCGTGAGCTTGGCGCCAAGGCGCTCGCCACCGGACATTATGTCGCGTCGCGCCGTCTCAATGACGGATCGCGCGCGCTGGTTTGCGCCGCAGACGCCGACCGCGACCAGAGCTACTTCCTGTTCGCGACCACGCAGGATCAACTCGCCGACGTGCGCTTCCCGCTCGGCGACATGACCAAGGCGCAGACCCGAGAACTCGCGCGCCGGTTCGGACTGTCAGTGGCCGACAAGCAAGACAGTCAGGACATTTGTTTTGTGCCGACCGGACGCTACACTGATGTGATCGAGCGGCTGAAGCCGAACGCGATGGAGCCGGGCGACATCGTCGATCTCGACGGCCGCGTGCTCGGCCGCCATCAGGGTATCGTCGGCTTCACCATCGGTCAGCGCCGCGGCCTCGGCATCGCGGCGCACGCGCCGCTATATGTGGTGCATCTCGATGCTGAGACGCGCCGCGTGGTGGTCGGGCCGCGCGAGGCGCTGAACGTTCGCCGAATTCTGCTGCGCGACATCAACTGGATCGGCGACGGACCGCTCGACCGTGCCGTCGGCGACGGCCTCGAGATGTTCGTGAGGGTACGTTCCACCCGTGCGCCGCAGCCGGCGTGGCTGCGCCGTGTTGGCGACGCTTACGAAGTCGAACTCGTCGACGGCGAAGAGGGCGTGTCGCCGGGACAGGCCTGCGTGTTCTACGATGCGCCTGCGGGACGGGCGCGTGTGCTCGGCGGCGGCTTCATCAGCGCCGCACCGCGCATGGTCCGGCCAGCGCCCGGCCTGCGCGAAGCCCTTGCCGGATAACCCTTGATCCTCCAAGAATGGGAGAGATTTCCGGCGCGGATCGTGCCGGAACAATAACAAGTGTTGCGTAACAGGGCGGGGACATGACCAACGACATCGATCGTGCCGGAGTGGCGAAGGCTTATGCCGCGTGGGCACCGGTCTACGACATGGTGTTCGGCAAAGTGTTCAATGAAGGCCGCAAGTCGACCATCGCGGTCGCTGACGCCATCGGCGGACGCGTGCTCGACGTCGGCGTCGGCACCGGACTGTCGCTGTCGGATTATTCGCGCACGACCAAGCTGCACGGCGTGGATATTTCCGAACCCATGCTGCGCAAGGCGCAGGAGCGCGTGCGTGCACAGAATCTCACCAATGTCGAAACGCTGTCAGTGATGGATGCGAAGAATCTTGCATTTCCGGATGGCGCATTCGACGCGGTGGTGGCGCAATACGTGATCACGGCGGTGCCGGATCCGGAAGCCACGCTTGACGATTTCATGCGTGTGCTGAGGCCGGGCGGCGAACTCATTCTGGTCAACCACATCGGCGCGGAAAGCGGTCCGCGCAAGATTTTCGAACTTGCCTTCGCGCCGCTGGCGCGGCGGCTCGGCTGGCGTCCGGAGTTTCCGTGGGAGCGGCTGGTGAACTGGGCGGCAAAACATGGCGGCGTGACGCTGATCGAGCGCCGTCCAATGCCGCCGATGGGGCACTTTTCGCTGATCCGCTACCGCAAGAGCTGAGTTGAATCGTTTGCGGCGGGAACATCCGCGCTGCGCCATCGTTTCTCCTTCATGACAGTGAGACTCTCGATGGCCGCTGGCTGTGCGCTTGCGCTGTTGCCTGCGATAGCTTTTGCACAGGCTCCACCTGCGCAAATCGCACCCCCGAATCCCGATCGTGCGGCGTCGAACTGCACGCCGACGGAGGCCGTTCCGCACGAAGGCACCGTTGCCCCGCGCGGAACAACCACCGGCCGGGCCTCCGAATCCTTAGGCGACAAGCTCGCGAAGTCCGATGGCGTGCTGTGTCCGCCGCCCGGTGTCGATCCAGAAATGCATGCACCGACGCCGCAGGGCGGAACGATGCCGGTGATCCCGCCGCCTGGCAGCCCCGGCGGCGACCCCTCGGTGCGGCCAAAGTGAGATTTCTGCTCCGGAATCCGCCGAATGCAAAGAATTGCGCTTGTCGGCTCAATAAGATGGCCGCTGCGCCCATCCTTGGGCTGTCATTGCTTGACAGGCATTTGGGTGACTTCTTATATGCCGCCGTTCGCGACCGCGAAGGCGGTCTGAACCTGTGGCGAGGTAGCTCAGCTGGTTAGAGCACGGGAATCATAATCCTGGGGTCGGGGGTTCGAGTCCCTCTCTCGCTACCACTTCCCGCATAACCTCTTGAAATCAAATAGACTAGCCATTCATTGTTGCGGAACGAGGGATGTATCACGATACATCCGCGGATACATTCTCGCAAATTCTTGCCCGTTAAATTCCGAAATTTGGTGAGAGACCGTTTTCCAGCAGAAGGGCCATGACTTCTTCGAGTTCGGCAGCCTGTGCCGCAATTATCGCATCCTTTTCGACAGCGCGCCTTCCAATTCGGTCACGCGGCCCTTCAAGCCGCTGATCCGTTCGATTGCTTTTTGTTTCAGCATCGTGATGCGGTGATGTGACTGCGTCGTGATGGCGTCGATCTTCGCCCGAGCCGCCTCATCGGCTTCCGCTTCCCGCGCAGCGATGCGGCTTTTTGCAATCGCCTTCACGTTGGATGCAAACGTCTGAACATCGACATGGGCTTGAGCCAGCGCTTCGGCTTGACGCCTTTTTTTCAGTCCATTCTGCGCGCGTGAGACGCTGACGGCGTGGCCCAGTTCTCAGAATTCCGAACCGAACGCTGACTCGCTCATAGTAGCCGTCCTGAAGAGCGGCCATTGCTTCTTTATAGGCCTTCTTCTGATCCCGACCTGTGCCGCCAGCCTCGGCGGTCTTTTCCGCGGCCCGATGTCCCGGGTGAATGCTTGAGATGCGAAGACGGCAATCGGGAGAAAGCTTCGGCACCACGATGAAGTGCAAATGGGGATACGCCTCGTCGAGATGCTGCAGGACGGTTTTCAAATCGTCGCCCCATCGACGCTTCAGCCACGCGAGTGTCTCTTCCCGCCATTGCTGGTAGCGCTTCTTCTCCGGATCATTCTTGACGTCGACCACAGGCTTTGGCCAGGAGGCAACGCCAGCGATAACCACTGGCGCATCGCAGCGCAGCTTCCGAGCCCTTTTGTCGATGGCATGGCCAGCGCGTTCATTCGTCAGAACAAACGTATCCTCGGGTTTCATACCGAATAGAACGAGCGGCGGCAGTGATTCGGCAACATGACTGCAAGCGTGCGGCATGCGGATCATCTCGTCTCGGATATCGAACATGGACGATCTGCGGACGGACGAGTTCTTCTTGTGCGCGCCCTTCCGGCCGTAAGCTTCGATGTGCAAAAACTGATAACTCATGGTAGTCTCCTGCTGTAGGGAGACATGGTCGGCGACGCGCTGGCAAGCCGGAAGCACTTTGTGAGGGATCTCAATTGAAACGCCTATTCACTAGGTGTATCCCAAACCCCGCAAACGCGGACGTGCTCCCGCATTTTGTGATCGAACTCCCCTCTCGGCGGCATCGCCAAAACGCATCACGCGGCAGTCGGAGGAGTTGGCCGCCAATCAATTTGACTGCAGCTAAGGTTTGGCTGTTGCTCGGTAGTGGAATGACCTCGATAATTTAAGCACCGGAGCCGCGCAGCTAAAACCGGTCAGGAACTGTTTCGCCGACCGACGAAGAGGGCGCTTGGTCCGCGGTCGCGGGAGCGAGGCGGCGCCGAATATCCGCCCGGCTAAGATTGCCGGGCAGAGCGCCTTGCCTTGCCATCCAGTCTTCCACTGCAATGGCGACCAAGTCGTTCCGCTTGCATCTGTGGCGGGCCGCGAGCAGGCGGAGCGCATCATGGATGTCCCGGCTGACCGAGAAGGTTGTCCGCATGTCGGCGGGTGTCGCCTTGCTGCCTTTGTTTCGCAAGGCCTGCTGCAGTTGCCTATCGGAAGCGTCGAAAGCTGCTTTGGGATCGATGCGTCTGTTCATCGGACCAACTCCAGCCTGTTGAGCAGCCAGTCGGTGACGCTATGGACTTCCTCTGCAGCACGCCCATGGGGATTGTATTCGATGACGGCCAACCCAAGCGGAACGGCGTCCTGGTAATCCATCCGGTAGGCGAGTTGCGTATCGACTACGGTCCCAAGCAGGCGGTGGCTCTTTATCCAATGGTCGAGACGTCGCGTCAGCGCGGACGGGGTCTGCGTCAATAGAATCGCGTAAGGGATGCCGAAATCATTAAATACACCTCGCAGGTGAGCGGCCACCGCGTTCGCCAGTAGGGTTGGTTGCGTTACGATCACCGTCAGATCGGCGAGCCGGACAACACGCGCCAGCGCATCACCGTCATGGGCGGGCGTATCGATGAGAACAAGATCGAACTCGCCTCTACGCTCTTCGAGCCAATGCGGTAGCTTCGCCGGAGCCAGGGCTTCGACATAAGGCCGCACGTCGGCCCTTGCGTTTTTCCACATCAGCACAGATCGTTGAGGGTCAACGTCGATGAGGGCCACGCGGAAGCCCCGCATCATCGCTGCGACTGACACGTTGGTGGCGGTTGTCGTCTTGCCGGTCCCGCCTTTCTTCTGCACAAAGGCTAAAACGCTCATGATCTGATCGTCCTGTTGATGCTCCAAGCATCCCAGCTCGGTCAGCAACGATCAAATTCAGTGCGCGTCGCAAAATTTGTGGACAAGACCTGGCATTTTCAGGCGACATCCGCCGACTGCCAAAAAGTGGTCATTAAGCGACCATGAGTTTTCCAGTAATTATTTTCGATGCGTATAGCGATCGAAAGATACTTGCGTTGCATCCTTAGGCTCTAAAATCACTGCATCACTGCGCAAATGTAAGTGGCGGGGGGCGCTTTTGACCCAAAGCGGACATTCGCTTGACTATAGATATCAGGGCAAGAGTTCGAAACTCTTCGGGAGCGCCAAATTGCCACCATTCGGGATAAAACTGCGAACTTAGCGTTTGCGATAATGTTGGGACCGTATTCGTTGTCCCGGATTTCGCAGTCTCGATCCACACCCTCGCACAGAGGGCGACCGCAACCAGTTCCTGGAAGGCTAGTCGACCTTCGTCGGCTGTCTCTTCCGGCAGCAGTCGGCGCTTGGTATACGCCGCCATACTGCGCCGTGCCAGCGGTACGGCCTCGGCGTAATGGCCCTGAACGTGGTAGAGCGCAGCAAGGTTGTTGAGCGAATTGCTCACATCTGCTTGGTCGGGGGCCAATGCCTTTTCGCGGATCGTCAGCTCGCCCTTGTGGAGTGGCTCAGCGCGATCAGTGACACGGCTTGGCCAAGAACGTCTGATCCTCACCACCGTTCAGCAGCGACGTCGGGATGATCTGACCGGCGCCAGAGGGTTTGTTGTGGAACCCGGCCGTCATAAATTGATCGAATAACGCCGTCATTTGATTAAGCGACGCCAGCTTCATGTCCTCGTTCAGGGCATAGCCAGTCGGCGGATAGCTCAGCATCGCGGCGGCCGTCGTCACAGGGGGATCCGTGACCGCGATGGTTTGCGGCGCAGAGGTTGTGACTTCACCGGGCGTCGTATTGCTGGCCGTCACGGTCAGTGCGTTCACTGGCTTGTCTGAACCGGTGTAGGACGAGTGCAGGGTAAGCCCGCTATTGACCTCGGCCGCGCTCAAGGTGACGGAGTTGCCGCCGAAGGTGAGTTGGTCGAGATTGTCCGTTATCGATTCGTAGCTCGTCAAACCGTTGATCGTCACCGATACGGTGTCGTCCGAATCGACAGGGGCAGTACTGATACCCAATGCGACGGAGCCGCCGGCTGGCAGATTTAGCGATGTGTTGCTGATCGTCAGTTTCGGGGCCTCCACGATTGGTTTGATTTCGACTTGCGCGACGGCGGTCTGCCACCAGTTGTTGGCGATGTATTCGTTGGAGATCCAGAACGAGTTCGGATTGTTGGGGTCGACGATTGCGGAGGAATAGGCGCCCCAGCGTTGGACCGAGGAGCCGTTGCCCGAATTGAAGAAGCCGGTGCTGCCTTGGTACAGGATGGGGACGCTGAATGCGCCGGCGGGATTGGTGGCGGCCTGGAAGACATAGTAGTCTGAAGGGTACATGTTCGGACCGCTGGCGGTGAAATTGATGACGAGGTCGCCCGCGCTGTCGACGGCGATCGACGGGTTGAAGGTCGCGACATTGGTGCCGATCGCAGCCCCTGAAATGTCGCCCTGGGCCACGAGGGCCGGCGCGTTGGGATTGCTGACGTCGATCTTGAACCAATGGACCAGCGGAACGCTGGAGCCGATTGGCTTGAATTCCGAGACACCGTAAAGGAAGCCGTTGGCGTATTGCAGGTTCGCGATGCGCTTGTCGCCTGCATCGAGCAGGAGGCTGGTGCCCTGCTGCTGGGCGGTATAGGAGCCGCCCTGATTGATGTTGCCGAGCGAGAGGGTGCTGACAGGGCTGAACGTCTTGGTGGTGGTGTCGTAGGTCTGCAGTGCGACGGCGACCTGGCTGCCGGTGGAATAGTCGCAGGCGTAGTAGGTCTTGCCGTTATTGCCGGCGACCTCAGAGAAAGGGCCCTGGCTGGCCGAGGTGATCTCGTTGGCGACGACGGTCATGGTGCCGCCATTGTAGAGGCCACCGCCGGTGCCTGCGGTGTCGCCGATGACCCACACCTCTGTGCCGCTATAACCTGAGACGTTGACGTTGTACTGTGGGGCGGTGATGTAGATGTTGGTGCCGTCGACCGACAGCGAGGGGCGGTCGGAGGAGGTCAGTTGACCGTTGATGGTGAGGGAGGTGTTCAGGGATGCGAAGTACCAGCCGTCATTGGGGTTGGAGTCCTTGGAGACAGCGATGTCGATATTGCTGATGGCGCCGTTGGAGCCGATATTCTCCATCAGGACGATGAAGCGGCCGTTGACGCTGTCGTAGATGCAGCGTGGATCGAACAGGGCGTTGGCGGTGGTCGACCCGAGCGGGTGGAAGAAGGAGTAGACCGATTGGAGCGTCGGCGAGCCGCCTGAGAGGTTGGTCCATTCGATCCGCGAGCCTTCGGCCATGACGATGTTGTTCGGCCCGACCGCCAGGCCGTTGTGCGGCGGATAGCTCGACGCGTTCGTTATCCCTGAAAACTGCGTGTCGATTTCGGAGGAACTGCTGGTCCCCGAGGTCGTATCGATCGTCAGCGAATAAGCAGCCGACGCCACGCCGATATTGCCGGCAGCATCCGTCGCCTTGGCGGTGATGCTGTGCGTGCCGTTCGATAGCGTCGAGGTCGTGATACCGAACGCGCCCGTCGTAGCGTCCGCAATCCCGTTGCCGAGCACCGTCGTGCCGTTGGTGTCGTACAGGGTCACCGTGCTGCCGGGCTCGGCGGTGCCGTCGATTTTCACCTGGGTAAAGCTGGTGATGCCGTCGCCCTTGGTGCCGCTGTCGGT
Source organism: Afipia sp. (assembly GCA_051653085.1). GTDB lineage: Bacteria > Pseudomonadota > Alphaproteobacteria > Rhizobiales > Xanthobacteraceae > Afipia. The sequence goes on from JBOFVL010000015.1 coordinate 10,571, forward strand.
CG
>JBOFVL010000016.1:0-30904 GCA_051653085.1 Afipia sp.
CTTTCCACCAGCCAGCGCGAATACCGAAGAGGCTTGTCCTTCATTGCCAGGTGTGCGGGCGGGAGCTTTCCCAACCAATCCACGGCAGCACAGTCTGGTCTGAGTGTTATGGCTCGGTCGCGCCTCCATCGCGTGACAGTCACAGCGCTCATATCCGACATCATTTTTTGGACGGTCCGTCGCAGGGCCGTTTGGGAGAGTGCTATGACCGACCGTATCCAGGAATTCCTGCGCAACCGCCGCAGCGAGGGCCTCGACACCGAGCCATGTCTCGTCGTCGACCTCGAAGTCGTGCGCGACAACTACCAGACCTTCGCGAAGGCGTTGCCGGATAGCCGCGTGTTCTATGCGGTCAAGGCAAATCCGTCGCCTGAAGTGCTGTCGCTGCTGGCCTCGATGGGCTCGTGCTTCGACACCGCGACCGTCGCCGAAATCGAAATGGCGCTGGCTGCAGGTGCGACGCCGGACCGCGTCTCCTATGGCAACACGATCAAGAAGGAACGCGACATCGCTCGCGCCTTCGCGCTTGGCATCCGCATGTTCGCAGTGGACTGCTCGGCCGAAGTCGAGAAGGTCGCCCGTGCCGCTCCCGGCGCGAAGGTGTTCTGCCGCATTCTTTACGATTGCGCAGGCGCTGAGTGGCCGCTGTCGCGCAAGTTCGGTTGCGATCCGGAGATGGCTGTCGACGTGCTCGACCTCGCCAAGCGTCTGGGCCTGGAGCCGTATGGCATCTCGTTCCATGTCGGCTCGCAGCAGCGCAAGGTAAAGGCGTGGGACCGCGCGCTGGCGATGGCTTCGACGGTGTTCCGTGACTGTGCCGAGCGTGGGATCAACCTGTCCATGGTCAACATGGGCGGCGGATTCCCGACGAAGTACCTCAAGGACGTTCCTCCGGTCGTGCAGTACGGCCGGTCGATCTTCCGTGCGCTTCGCAAGCACTTCGGCAACCAGATCCCGGAGACCATCATCGAGCCGGGCCGCGGTATGGTCGGCAACGCGGGCATCATCGAGACGGAAGTGGTTCTGATCTCGAAGAAGAGCGACGACGACGAGAACCGTTGGGTCTACCTCGACATCGGCAAGTTCGGCGGTCTCGCCGAGACGATGGACGAATCGATCCGCTACGCGATCCGCACGCCGCACGACGGCGCGGATATGGCTCCGTGCATTCTCGCCGGCCCGACCTGCGACTCCGCAGACGTGCTGTACGAGAAGGTGCCGTACCCGCTGCCCATCACGCTCGAGATCGGCGACAAGCTGCTGATCGAAGGCACGGGTGCGTATACGTCGACGTACTCGTCGGTGGCTTTCAACGGCATCCCGCCGCTGAAGACCTACCACATCTAAGAACGCCTCTTCAGAGGCCTGAATAACCGGGAGCCGGTCCGCCGGCTCCCATCCCGTCACATCGCGATTTTGCTGACAACACTCCGGGGCCTGCTGGCTTTTTGGAGTGGGGACTGACGTGCCATGACTGCTGTTTGGAAGACGACTGCTGCCCTCACCACCGACGCTGCCTCGTTCGCAATCCGTGCGGAGCGTGCTTCGGACGTCGTTGCGCGTGAAGCGCTGCTGGATGCGAGCTTCGGCGAAGGCCGTCATGCGCGCACCTGCCAGCGCCTGCGCGACGGACGTGCGCCCGCCGAAGGCCTCGCCTTCTCCGCGGTGCATGACGGGCGCGTGGTCGGCACCGTGCGGTTGTGGCACGTCAGCGCCGGGGGCAACCCGGCGCTGGTGCTCGGCCCGCTCGCAGTCGACGCATCATGCCGCAAGCTCGGCATCGGCGCGGCGCTGATGACGCATGCGCTGGCGGCGGCAAAAGCCCGCGGCCATGGCGCAGTCATCCTGCGCGGTGACGCCGGCTATTATGCTCGCTTCGGCTTCTCGGCTGCCAAGACCGGTGAGCTGTCGCTGCCCGGCCCGTTCGAGCGCGACCGGCTGCTCGCCGTGGAACTGCGGGACGGCGCGCTGGATGGCGCATGGGGCATGATTGTCGCGACCGGCATGAAGGCGCGGCGTTCCCGCTTGGTTGGAAAAGCCCGCCGATTGGTCGCTCAGGCCGCTTGATTTGAGCGCAAAGACCCGGCATTGCGGGGCTTGAAATGAGCCCCGCAATTCTGTTTTCACGAGGAAGAGACCAAATGCCCCGCCGCCTGATTTCATCCGGATCGCCGTTCGAGAAGATCGCGGGCTATAGCCGCGCCGTTGTCGACGGGGATTTCTGCTTCGTCGCCGGCACCACGGGCTATGATCCCGTCACGAAAGTCCTGCCCGAAGACGTGGCCGAGCAGACCCGCAACTGCTTCAAGACCATCGGCATCGCGCTGAAGGACGGCGGCTTCGAGATGGCCGACATCGTGCGTGCGACCTACTACGTCACCGACGCCAAGGACTTCGATGCAGTATTCGCTGTGTGTGGAGAAACGCTCGGCGACATCCGGCCAGCGGCGACGATCCTTGCGGTCTCCGCACTCTACAAACCAGAGATGAAGGTCGAGATCGAAGTTACGGCGAAGCGTCGTAACGCCTGATTTTTCGCCAGATTCTCGCGACATGTTGGCTCGCCGGGCCAACATGTCGCACCTGATCCGTTGACTTTCCGGCAAACGACCATAACTTCACTGCATCATGTCGAACGTCTGCAACAACCGTCTGCTGCTTCACGCAGGTCGCCTTCAAACTCGAAGGTGACCCGGGCGGACGCGCGTCTGCGCCGTCCCGGGTCTTTGCAGTCCTTCCCACCCACAAAACTGATCCCTGTAATCGCTCGGCGCAGCACGCGCCGTGCGTTTCCGTTGTGAGGCACGTCATGATGTCAGGGCACATCCCGCCCATCAGCATCGCAGTGAGCGACTTCCGTCTGCTAAGGCAGATTGCCGCGCGCGCGATCGAGGACCGGCATCCGGTCAGCCGCTTTCTGTTCTCGGAACTGGAGCGCGCAGACATTCACGAGGATACGTCGCCGCTGCGCTGCGTTCGTCTCAACGACTGGGTAACCTTTCGCGCCGACGACGAGCAGCCGCTGGAAAGCCGCGTACTCGTTCTTCCCGAAAAATTCCGCTCCGGTCAGCTTCATGTCTCCGTGCTGTCTCCGCTGGGCGCCGCTCTGCTTGGCCTGCACGCCGGAGCAAGCATGCCCTACGTCGGCATCGACGGCGTTCGTCATGTCGCCACGGTGGATAGTCTTTCGCCGCCCAAAGGCATCGTCTCACTGCAACAGCACCGCGCCAGAAAATTTACCTCGCACCGCGACGGCAACAATCCCGACCGTCCCGGTCCAACAGCCGCATGAAGGAGAAGATCATGGTGAGCCACCTGCAGCCAGAACTGCCGCCGATTTCCCTGCGCATGTGCGACGCCGATCGTCTGCGCAACATCGCCGAGGCAGCTGCCGAAAAATATCCGCAGACCACCGATTTCCTCTCACGGGAAATCGACCGCGCCGAGATTCTGCCGGACGCACGGCTGTTGCCGGGCCTCGTCACAATGGATTCGGAAGTGACGTTCCGCGATGACATCAGCATGCAGGAGCGCGTCGTGACTCTGGTTTACCCGGACGCCGCAGACGTGGAAGCGGGAAAGATATCGATCCTCACCCCGATCGGAGCCGCATTGATCGGCCTGTCCGTCGGACAGACCATCGAGTTCCAGACGCCCGGCGGACGATGGCGCTCGCTGACCGTGCTCAAGGTTCTGCAGCCGCACAACCAGCACCGCTGATGAGGCGCTTCAAGACGATTTTGTGAAAATCTGGCGGCAAAGCATCGTTGCCGCCACGCCTGAGTTGCCGTAGGTCTTTGCGGCAGCATCGCCTCGCCCTACCCGGAGTTTCAATTTTGACCACATCTCCTATTCATGCGCGCATCAGCGGCCCGATCGTCATGGTCGGCTTCGGCTCCATCGGCAAAGGCACGCTGCCGATGATCGAGCGGCATCTCGATTACGACAAGTCGCGCATCACGGTGATCGATCCCAAGGACGAAGGCCGCAAGGCACATTGCGAGAAGCACAATGTGCGCTTCATCCAGCAAGGCCTGACCAAGGACAATTATCGCGAACTGCTGACCCCGCTGCTCACCGAAGGCGGTGGCCAAGGTTTCTGCGTCAATCTTTCAGTCGATACCGGCTCCACCGACATCATGGAGCTCTGCAACGAACTCGGCGCGCTCTATATCGACACGGTCAATGAGCCTTGGCTCGGCTTCTATTTCGATGCGTCGAAGGGCCCGGAAGCGCGCTCCAACTACGCCCTGCGCGAGAACACGCTGGCCGCAAAGAAGGCCCGTCCCGCAGGCTCGACGACGGCCGTCTCCTGCTGTGGCGCCAACCCCGGCATGGTCTCGTTCTTCGTCAAGCAGGCCCTGCTGAATGTGGCTGTTGACCTCAAGCTCAATGCCCCGAAGCCGAAGACCAAGGCCGAATGGGCGGACCTGATGCGCCAGGCCGGCATCAAAGGCATCCACATCGCCGAACGCGACACCCAGCGCTCGAAGAAGCCGAAAGAGCCGGACGTATTCGTCAACACGTGGTCGGTGGAAGGCTTCCTGTCGGAAGGCGTGCAGCCGTCCGAACTCGGCTGGGGCACGCATGAAAAGTGGATGCCCGAAAACGCACACACCCACGAAGCCGGCTGCGGCGCGGCGATCTATCTGATGCAGCCCGGCGCCGACACACGCGTGCGCACCTGGTGCCCGACCCGCGGCGCGCAATACGGTTTCCTCGTCACCCACAACGAGTCAATCTCGATCTCCGACTATTTCACGGCGCGCGACGCATCGGGCAAGGTTATCTATCGGCCGACTTGCCACTATGCCTATCACCCTGCGGATGACGCGGTGCTCTCGCTGCATGAAATGTTCGGTCGCGCCGCCAAGATGCAGGAGAAACATCACATTCTCGACGAGAACGAGATTGTCGATGGCATCGACGAGCTCGGCGTGCTGCTGTTCGGCCACGACAACAATGCCTACTGGTACGGCTCGCAGCTCTCCATCGAGGAAACGCGGAACCTCGCGCCCTATCAGAACGCCACTGGCCTGCAGGTGACCTCCGCCGTACTCGGCGGCATGGTGTGGGCACTGGAAAACCCGAACGAAGGCATCGTCGAAGCCGACGAGATGGATTTCGATCGCCTGCTGGAAATCCAGATGCCGTATCTCGGGCCGGTGAAGGGCTACTACACCGACTGGACGCCGCTTACGGATCGTCCGGGGCTTTTTCCTGAAGACATCGACACCAGCGATCCCTGGCAATTCAGGAACGTTCTGGTGCGGTAACCGCCGCCGAAGACAAGACAGCAATGGCCGGGATTTTTCCCCGGCCATTTTCGCTTTTGGAGCGCGCGCCCCTACTTCGCCAGATAATCGAACGCGACAGTACCGAGTCCCAGCGTCAGATCGGTCTTGAAATGCAGCGCGGAGACCACTTCACGCACCGGAAGACGCGCGACATCCGCCAGCGCATGCGGAAACAACCCAAGCGCCGCCGGACCGGTCCATGCTTCCTTCAACGTAATGTCTTCCAGATAGTAACGGACCAACTCGCAGATGCGCGGCGTTCCATCCACATGGGGAACGATCTTCAGCATGAAGTTCGGAGCTTTCAGCGCATTCAGCAACGTGTCATGATCGACCGCGCGATGCTTGTAACCCATGGTCGCGCTCGCACAGAGCACAGAACCATAGTGCAGCGTGCCGACGAGCACATCGGTCTCGACCACGAGTTTCGGTGAAGCAAGCTTTTTAGGAAATCCCCAGAGTTCGCGTCCGCCCGCGATCGGTGCATCATCGTCGAGATACATCGAATGGACGTAGCCGCCTTCTTCGCCATTGAAGCGAACCGGAATCACCTGTCCGGTTTCAGTGTAGTCACCAAAGCCGGTGGAGTCGGGCATACGGATGAATTCATATTTCACAAGATCGCTGGTCACTTCGAGCGGTTCCGGTACGACAGCCCGCAACGCCTCGGGATCAGTGCGATAGGTGATGACGAAAAATTCGCGATTAAAGAAACGATAAGGCCCCGGAGGAAAGGATGGATTGGTGAGCGGCATGGCATAGGCCGTGCGCCTGACATCGTCGATTTTCATTCCTGGCCCCATAGCTGATGCATCGCGACGTCGCGACACGCCACTATGGCTGCGGACCCGATAACTGGCGAGGCCTTAAAATCAGCAAACTTGTCACTTGGCGAGGATTTTACTGCTTGATCGGCTCGCCCATCTTTTCGGCAGGGGCGGGCGGAAGTGCGGGCTTTGACCCAGCCTTCTGCGCATCTGCGCCAGGCCGCGCAGGCTCGGGCGCGGGAGTCGTTGGCCGCATGCCGCCCGGCATCGATTCCGCCGGGCCGTCGCTCTTGCCTGCCGGAACAGACGGCGTTGTCTCCGATGGCTGCTGCGTTACCTGCGCCAGATGGATTTCGCCACGCGAGGCCAGTTGCATCAGGGAGATTCCCGACAGCGTGAGACCGCCCGCAATCAGCAGTGCTGACAGGAGGAAATCGGTTCGGCTGGCTTTTCGTTTCTCGTCTGGAGTCATCTCGGCACCCGTTGATTGCCTGCGGAAAGTCAACAGGTGGCCGAAGTGAAGGTTCCTAGACTCACCGGAGCGCGTGATGTCGCACTCAATAAGTTTTGAATAAAAATGTGGAACCAGCTGAGGCGAACAAGCGCCAGATCAGTCCTTCGTGCTGACGTCCCACGTCGCATGACGCACGCCCGGACGCCGCGCCAGATCGGCTGCGACGGCATCGAGTTCCTTGGCCTCGACCGCCGTGCTGACAAGCGTGGCGACGATTTCTACAACATCATCGGCGCGATCGATGACATTGACATCGCTCACTGGATATTGAGCCGCCTCGAGCTTTGCGACCAGAAGCTCACGCATCTCATTCATCGAAGCCGCATCGACCGTGAGCATGAATTCATAGGTCGCTTCCGAGGCTTGCACATCCAGTGGGCTGCGGTTGATGGCGTTCACCAGCGGCCGCAGGAGCGTGTTACCTGCGAGCACAAACGCGGTCAGCGCGGCTGCCTGCGCGATCATGTCCGCTCCCGCACAGGACCCAACAGCCGCCGAGCCCCACAGCGTCGCAGCCGTATTCAGGCCGCGGACATTCGTACCTTCCTTCATGATAACGCCGGCACCGAGAAATCCGATCCCGGATACGACATAGGCAATGACCCGAACAGCGCCGTCGGCGCCGGCCAGATGCATGGCCAGATCGACAAAGGCGGCAGCGCCCACCGCGACCAGCACATTGGTCCGCAGGCCCGCAGTTCGCAGGCGATATTGGCGCTCGGCGCCGATAAGGGTACCAAGCACGAAAGCCGCTGTCAGGCTGGCAAGCGTGTCGAGAAAATCATAGATCTGAAAGGTCGTCAGAAAGCGCATGACGCCTTCCTACTCACTACAGAGTGAGCAGTCCAGCATCACCGTCTTCGGTCGCGAAGGCGAGCAGCGACCCTTTCGCATTCCAGGCCAGCGCCGCCACCGGCTCGCCGGCATTGCGGCGCACCAGGATTTCCGCGCCGTCCTCGATACGCACCATCAGGATGGTGCCGTCGCTGTAACCCACCGCGAAGATGTCATCCTTCGGATGACATGCCACCACCGTCGCCTTGGCCTGAAGCGGCGCCAGCATCGCCGGCTCCTTGCCCATCGGCCCGTCCTTGCTGGCGAACGGCCACAGGATCACGCTGTCGGAGCCGGACGTGGCGAGAAACTTCCCCCCCGCGCTCCATGACATCGAGCGGACACGCGCCGGGTATCCGGTCATACGCATGTGGCGAGAATCCGCAAGCCGCCAGCCGTGCAGCGCGGCTTCGTGCATCGACGTCACAAGGAAACGATTGTCGGCGCTGAAGGTCACGCCGAGATGCGAGCCCTTCCACTCCAGAAACTCCGGCTTCGCGCCCATGTTCGGAAACCACAGCGTCACGCCGTTGTAATGCGCGATGGCAAGCCGCACGCCCTTCGGCGCGAATGCCAGGCCACCGACGGTGGACGGCACGTCGAGCGATTTTTCCTCGCCCTTCGGCGCGCGGACATAGGCTGTTTTGCCTGCGGACCAAGCGATCGCGCCGTCCGTATGCAGGGCGACATTGTCGATCCAGCGCCGCTTGGCGTCGATGGCCAGTGTCTCGATGTTCGATTTTGCATCGACGGACACCAGTTTGCCGTCGTCGCCGCCCATCACGACACGTTTGCCGTCGGACGCCGAACACAGAATGCCGCCGCCATGCACAGCGACCTCTGTTGTTGTGTCGTCATTTGCGAACGTGACGTGCTCTTCCGCTCCAACGAATGCTGCAACGTTGCCGAGAAAATGCACGGCCGTCGCCGGAGCGCCAAGCGTTACCTTTACGACGCGATCGGTGACCGAGACGATCGAGGCTGTCTCAGGGGCCGGATTGAAGTCTTTCATCACGCGATGGTTTTCGCGAAGCCGTCGCGGATCGCCTGCTCGGGCAATTCGCGGCCGATGAACACGAGGCGGCTTTCGCGCGCCTCGTCCTTCTTCCATTTCCGCTGATGGTCGCCTTCCAGCATCATGTGGACGCCCTGGAACACATAGCGGTCGTCATCGCCCTTGAACGAGAGAATACCCTTGGAGCGAAGGATTTTCTCGCCATCCTTGGCGACCAGCTCCTGCAGCCATGGCATGAACTTGGTCGGGTCGATCGGCTTGTCGGTGCGCAGCGACAGCGATTGCATGTCTTCGTCGTGATAGTGCTTCAGACCGTGATGATGGTGATCGTGGTCGTGATCATGATGGTGATGATCGTGGTCATGGCCGTGACCGTCGTCCTCGAGAAATTCCGGCTCGATCTCCAGAATGCGGTCGAGATCGAATGCGCCGCGCTCCAGCACGTCCGACAGCTTGACCTGCGCGCGCTCCGTCCGGTGCAACGTCGCGTAGGGGTTGATCGCGCGGATGCGGGCTTCGACTTCCGCAAGCTCGGCTTTGCTGACGAGATCGGTCTTGTTCAGCACGATAACGTCGGCGAAGGCGATCTGGTTCTTGGCTTCCGGCGCATCCTTGAGACGGTCGCTCAGCCACTTGGCGTCGGCAACGGTCACCACCGCGTCGAGCGCGGTCTTCTCGCGCACGTCCTCGTCGACAAAGAAGGTCTGCGCAACCGGCGCCGGATCGGCAAGACCGGTCGTTTCCAGAATGATGGCGTCGAACTTGCCCTTGCGCTTCATCAAGCCGTCGATGATGCGCACGAGATCGCCGCGCACGGTGCAGCAGACGCAGCCGTTGTTCATTTCGAACACTTCCTCGTCCGCGCCGACGATCAGATCGTTGTCGATCCCGATCTCGCCGAATTCGTTGACGATCACCGCGTATCTCTTGCCGTGGTTCTCCGACAGGATGCGGTTCAGCAGCGTGGTCTTTCCAGCACCGAGATAGCCGGTCAGGACGGTCACAGGGATTTTGGCGGCAGCGGCTTCGGACATGAAATCTCCAGGCATATCAAGAGCGCGCCGGCGGCGGGGTGGCCCCTGCCCTAGCTCGAAAGCGCGCTCGTCAGGGCCTTTATATTGTGCCGGACCATGTCAATGTAAGTGGGTGCAGGCCCCTTTTCGTCGGTCAAACTGTCCGAATAGAGCGTGCCGCCGATATTCGCCCCGGTCTCGGAGGCCATTCGCCGCATCAGCCGCGGATCGCTGACATTTTCCAGAAAAACAGCCGGAATTTTCTGCTTTTTGATCTGGGTGATGATCGCCGCGATGTCGCGGGCGCTGGGCTCGGATTCGGTCGAGACGCCCTGCGGCGCGATGAATTTGATCCCATAGGCGGCCGCGAAATAGCCGAAAGCATCATGGGTCGAGATAACGCTGCGGCGCTCGGGTGGGATCTTTGCCACCACCTCGCGGACGTCGTGATCGAGCGCGTCGAGCTTTGACAGGTAAGCTGTGGCATTGGCCTTGTAGGCATCGGCACCCGCCGGGTCCGCAGCGGTCAGCGCATCGCGGATGTTGGCGACATACATCTTGGCGTTGACCACCGACTGCCAGGCATGGGGATCGGCGCCCCCTGGATCATGGTCGTGGCTCGACGCTTCACCGGCCTCGACCTTGCGAGTTGCAATACCCTTCGTGGCGACGATGGTCACGGCTCTGCCGCCAGACGACTTGACCAGACGGGGCAGCCAGCCCTCAAGGCCGAGACCGTTGACGATCACCAGTTTGGCGTCGGTGATCTTCTTCGCGTCGGCCGGTGTCGGCGTATAGACGTGGGTGTCACTGTTCGGGCCGACCAGCGTGGTGACGCTGACGCGATCGCCGCCGACGTTCTTCGCAAAATCTCCGAGAATCGAAAATGTCGCGACAACATTGAGTCGCTCCTGAGCCTGCGCGGGGCCGAGCGCGGCAATGAAGGCAACGGTCAGAATCGTCAGGACACGGCGCATCGGAATTCCCATCACGCCTCGAGATGACGGCCGGGAAATAACTGGCGCACCAGCCCGCTGACATTTCCGAACAGCACGGAGACCACATACTGCATTGCGCAGACCAGAATGATCGCAGGCCCCGACGGCACCTTGGTGTGGAACGACAACAGCAGCCCCGCGTAGCCCGACAGTGCTGCACTCGCCACTGCGATGCCGATCATGCCGGTGATGTCGCGCGACCAGAACCGTGCGATGCCCGCGGGCAGGATCATCAAGCCCACCGCGAGCAGCGTGCCGAGGGCGTGAAAGCCGTTGACCAGATTGATGACGACGAGCGCGAGGAACGCCAAATGCGCGGGCGCACCTGCACGGCTCACCGTGCGTAGAAATACCGGGTCGACGCACTCGATCACCAGCGGGCGATAGATCACCGCAAGCACAAGCAGCGTGATAGTGGCATTGAATGCGATCACCAGCAGTGTCTGGTCGTCCATCGCCAGGATGTTGCCGAACAGCACATGCAGCAAGTCGATGTTGGTGCCCTTGATGGACACGATGGTCACGCCGAGCGCCAGCGACACCAGATAGAATGCCGCCAACGACGCGTCTTCCTTCAACTCGGTGCTGCGCGCGACCAAGCCTGACAGAATGGCGACCGTGAAACCCGCCACCAATCCGCCGAACGTCATCGCGAACAGATTGAGTCCCGAGAGAAGAAAGCCGACAGCCGCGCCGGGCAGGATCGCGTGCGCCATGGCGTCGCCGACGAGGCTCATCCGCCGCAACATCAGGAATACGCCGATCGGCGCGCCGCCCAGTGCCAGTGCGATCACGCCCGCCAGCGCGCGGCGCATGAACTCGAATTCGGTGAAAGGCGCAATCAGCGCGTCATAAATCATGGGATCAGGCTGCCTGCGATGGTGTGTCGGCGCACGGCGCCGCCGCGTCGTCGAACGCTTCGCACATATGGCGCGCAGCGAGGAGATTCTCAGCCGTCAGCACATCCGGCGTCGCACCCCACGCCACCTTCGAGCGCGCCAGCAGCAACGTCTCGGGGAAATTCACTCGCACCATCTCCATGTCGTGCAAAGCCGCCAGCACGGTGCGTTTCTCGGCATGCCAGCGTTTCACAAGTGCGATGAGATCGGCGGAGGTCTTGGCGTCGATGGCGTTGAACGGCTCGTCGAGCACGATCACGCGCGCTTCCTGCAACAGCACGCGCGCGAACAGCATGCGCTGCATCTGTCCTCCGGACAGCGTTCCGATCGGACGATTCTCAAAGCCGCTCAATCCAACGGCGGCCAGCGCTTCCCTGATCTTCCGCTGCTCGTCTTTGCCGAGCCCGCCGAAGATACCCTTGCGCCGCCACAGGCCGGTGCCGACAAAATCATAGACCGAGATCGGAAAGCTGCGGTCGATGTCGGCGGTCTGCGGCAGATAAGCAATGTCGCGCGGGTTGAGGTCGCCGAGCCCGATAGCGCCCGCCAGCGGCTTGAGAATGCCGACGATGCCGCGAAACAGCGTGGACTTGCCAGCACCGTTGGGACCGACCACGGCGACCAGTGCGCCGGCGGCGACCTCGCCACTGAGGTGATGCACGGCGGGATGGCGGTCGTAGCCCAGGGTGACGTTGCTGAACTGAAGCTGCACGCCCATGCTCACCTCATCGCCACAAGCACGACGGCCCATAGTCCCGCGCTGATCGCCACTGCGGCCGCCACACGCGCGGCCATCGTCATGCGCAGGATCGACCACGTCACCGGCTGCGCAGGATGGGGCGATGCCGGGCCATGACTGTGCGAATGATGACCATGGGAGTGATCATGACCATGGGAATGGTCGTGAGCGTGGGTATGCCCGTGCGAATGGGCCATGAGGCAGCTTTCCAAAACCGGTGAGGCTGAGCGGTCCGGAAACCCTCAACATCTCAGAATGTTATAATATAACATAACCCGAGTCCACGGTTCCGCAAGGCCGGACGGGACTTAGGGTTTACCGATCATCATGCAGATGGCCGCCGCCAGAAACGGGAACGGGATCGACACGGCGGCCCGGAACCAGACAAACCGGGCCGGCATGAAGGGGATTTCCCACAAAATCAGCCGCTGGAACGCAAACAGCGCCCAGGCCACCACATAAGCGACCACCTGTGGCGCGCCGCCGCCGCTCTTGAGCGCCACCGCCCCGATGGAAAAGCCGACCACCGGCCCTCCAGGCGTCGCTGCACCGGCAACCACGGCAGTGGCGACACCCAGCCACCCCGTATCCGGACCCAACCCGCCGACGATAACGCTCGAGGGGATGATGGCGGCAATGAAGCCCGATCCGATCACGCCGAGCGCGATGCGCGGAACGATATTGATGAAATCCATTCCGCCCTTGCGCAGCGCCACGGTCAGCACGGCCTTGTCCTGCCGCCACGCGATGACGCCCACGCCGACCAGCGAACCCCACAGCAGGATGTCGATGATAAGCGCGGTCACAGCTTGAACCTGTGCCGGACGCGAACATAGACGAAACGCCCGAGCGCACCGGCAAGGATCGGCGCCGGCAATGAGATGACGATGCGCCAGAGCGTGAAATCCGCGCCCATGATCGGCATCTCCCACGCCACCGCGCGGCCGTAGCCGATCAGTGTCCAGCTCACGACCAGTGCGATGGTCGCGCCGAAATCTGCACCGACCGCGAGCAACGCGCTCGCGACCGGATAAGCAGTGAACGGGCCGCCCGGCAGAATGGCGCCGAACGCCGTTCCGATCAGCAAGCCCTTCAGTCCGGATTCGGGACCGAGCGACTTGGACACCTTGTCATGCGGCAACACTGCCGCGATCAAGCCGCCAAGCAGGCAGCCCGCGAGAACACGCGGCATGATTTCGCCGAACAAGGAGATGTCGTGAAAGAGAATGGTCCAGACGCCGTCGAGACCGTCGCGCCGCCAGACCAGAGCAGCACTGACCACAACAAAGGCGGCGATAATGAACGTCGACCAGCCGAACGGTTTGCCCTTGCGGCCCGGGCGGGCGTCAGTGCCCTCCCCGTCATCGGCGGGTTCGGTGTTCAGTTGGGGAGCGGACAAAATCAGTTCTCGTTAAGTGAAATGCCGCACCAGGGAGAGACCCGCGACCAGTCCCGCGATCGCCAACACCACGGATCCGACCACGTAGAACAACGCCATTCCCATTTCGCCGCGCTCATAGAGCGTCACCGCATCCAGCGAGAACGCAGAGAACGTCGTGTAGCCGCCGAGAATTCCGGTCATCAGGAAAATCCGCCAGGGTTGCGATGCCTCACCCTTGAATGCGAGGTACCCGGCGATGAGGCCCATCACCAGTGAGCCGGTGATGTTGATGATGAAAGTGCTGTAGGGAAAATTCGCACCGAGCGTGCGGCCGCACAACACGTTGACCGCATATCGAAGCGTCGAGCCGAGACCGCCGCCGAGAAACACCAGAACATAGCTCATGAGAAATTCATCGGAGATGGTTTTCAAAAAAAGGGGTCGCAAACTGCGACCCCTTGTTGCCATATTGACGGGTTCAAACCGCCTTCGAGAACAGGGACTCGACGTATTCCCAGTTCACGAGGTGATCGACGAACGCCTTGAGATAGTCAGGACGGCGGTTGCGATAGTCGATGTAGTAGGAATGCTCCCACACGTCGACGCCGAGGATCGGTGTCGCACCGTGAACCAGCGGGCTTTCGCCGTTCGGTGTCTTGGAAATTTCTAGCTTGCCGTTCTTGACCGAGAGCCAGGCCCAGCCGGAGCCGAACTGACCGACGCCAGCCGCAGCGAAATCCGTCTTGAACTTCTCAAGGCCGCCGAGATCCTCATCGATCTTCTTGGCGAGCTTGCCGGGGAGCTTGTCGCCGCCGCCGTTGGGCTTCATCCAGTTCCAGAAATGCAGATGGTTGTAGTGCTGGCCGGCGTTGTTGAAGAGCGGAGCGTTCTTTCCGAACGAACCCTTCACGATGTCTTCAAGGGACTTGCCCTCGAACTCAGTGCCCTTCAGCAGATTGTTGCCGTTGGTCACGTAAGCCTGGTGATGCTTGTCGTGATGATATTCGAGCGTCTCCTTCGACATATGAGGCTGGAGCGCATCATAGGCGTAAGGCAAATTCGGGAGTGTGAAGGTCATGGGGCTACTTCCGGAAATTGTGGGTGACGAGGTGTCAACGCGGCGCACTATAGAAGGTTTCCCGGAGAGGGAAACAGATAAGCCGCGCCGGATAGCCGCGCCTTAAGGCCTGAGATCGTCCTTCAGGCCGCCTTTGGCAGCGCCCCGGCCAATTCGTCCTTGGCTTTGGGCGGCCGCACATTCATCAGCATCTGGAACGATCCCGCGATCAGACCGATGATGACCGCGCCCTTCCAGGCCATGTCGTAGCTGTGGAGATGATCAAAAATCAGGCCGCTGCCCCAGGCGCCGATGAACGACCCCACTTGATGGCTGAAGAAGGCGATACCGGTCAGCGTCGCCATGAAGCGTAATCCGAACAGTTGCGCGACAAGGCCATTCACCAGCGGAATCACGCCGAGCCAAAGCGAGCCCATCACGGCTGCGAAGATCAAGGTCGAGGCCGGCGTGGCCGGCAGGATGAAATACACCGCAATCGCCAATGAGCGCACAATGTAGATGCCGCCGAGCAGCAGTTGCTTGGGATAACGTCCTCCAAGCCAGCCGAACGCATACGACCCGAACACATTGAACAATCCGATCAGCGCCAGCGCCTGCGCGCCGAGCGACGGATCGAGACCGCAGATCGCAAGATAATTCGGCAGATGTGTCGTGATGAAGACAAGCTGCAATCCGCAGACGAAGAAGGCCAGCGCCATGATGACATAGCCTGAATGGCCGAGCGCCGACTGGACCACCGCACCAAGCGACTGGTTCAGATCGTCCGCCTTGTCGATCTCGATCTTGTCGGCCTTGCCCGCGCTGAACGCAGACGGAAGCATGACGCAGGCGAGACCGATGAAACCGACCAGCGCGATCTGCCAGCCGGATGTTGAAATCAAAGTCTGCGCCAGCGGCGACGCGATGACGAGGCCGATCGAGCCCGCAGCGGAAATCGCCCCCATGGTGACGCTGCGCTTGGCGGCGGATACCGCGCGTGCCGACACCGTCATGCTCATGCTCGACGCCGTGCACGACAGCGCGATACCGACGCAGATGCCGGCGCCGAAGGTGAACGCCAGCGCCGTCGTCGAGAAGATCATGGTGACGAGGCCAAGGATGTAGACAAGGACGCCGGCAAGCATCACATAGCGCGACCCATAGCGATCCGCGAAGATGCCGACGAAGGGTTGGGTGACGCCCCAGACGATGTTCTGGATCGCGGTGGCGAGCGAGAAGTCGGCGCTCGTGATCTGGGTATCATGCAGGATCGAGGGCTGGAAAAGCCCGAAACTCTGCCGCATACCCATCGACAGGCTCAACATGACAGACGCGCCGATCAGAATGGACCAGCGCTGGTAAGACGTGAGTTGAGCAGCCTGCATTGTATTTCCTCTGACCCGCGCGGGATTCTGGAATGTTTTTCTTACATTGGCATCGGAATCGACAATTTGCCATCGATCCAAGAACAATGCTGATGTGCGCGGCGCAGGGACGAGCAAGAAAATGAGCATCGAGATCGATATTGCGACCGGAGATTCCAGTTGGCCCGCCGTGAAGCCGCTGCTGTCAGCGGTCTGGCCACCGGAGGTTGTGAAAGCGCTGCCGTGGGGTCACATCGTGTTCGCCCATGCCGACCTGCGGGTGATGATCGAGTTGGATGGCGACGTCGTCTGCCATGTCGGGATTCATCGCCGCATCGGTACCTGGAACGGCCGCAAGGTGAGCATCGGCGGAATCGGCGGCGTGGCGACGCGTGAGGACTGCCGCGGCCGCGGCTACGCGACGCTGGCGATCAACGCAGCTATCCATACCCTGACCGAGGAACGCGCCATCGATTTCGGCATGTTGTTCTGCGAGCCGCACAACAATGCATTTTACGAAAAACTTGGCTGGCAGACGTTCAATGGCCCGGTCTATGCCAAACAACCCGGTGGACGCACGCAATTCACTGCGATGGCGCCCTACGTTTTCAAGATCAAACGCCTGCTGCGCGAAGGCACTATCGATCTCTGCGGCCCGCCGTGGTGAGCTCCGCCTGAGTCACTCTCACTTCCGCACTGCAACGTTCATTGCTTGCCGCGACCCGAACGGGTTAGCCTCCCTGCATAACAAGAAGAGCAAGGGAGAACGCAATGAAAAGAACACTCGCTGTATTAGCAATAACGGGATGCGCCGCCGCCCTGATGCTTCCAAACATCACGGCGCGCGCTGACACTGACGAAAACGGATTCATTCGAATCAAGGCAGGCGAAGAGCAATACAAGAATCCGTTCGGCGTCGGCGTTGAGGTCGCAACGCTTTACGGCGACCCGTCGAAGCCGGGCATCTATGTCCTGCGCATCAAATGGCCGCCGGGCATCATGAGCAAGCCGCACAAGCATCCCGAAGACCGTCATGTCGTGGTGCTGTCGGGGACCTGGTACACTGGCACGGGCGAAGCCTTCGAGCCTGAAAGGGCCATTCCGCTCAAGACCGGCGCCTACATGATGCACCCAAACGGCAAAGTGCATTGGGACGGCACGCGCGAGGAAGGCGCGATTATCCAGATCACGGGATATGGGCCGAGCGGAAACGTCTTCAGCAAACCGGACGAGCCGCAATTCGGCAAAACCAACTGACAAGACGCCGCGCACGCTCAAACAAAAGCCGCCCCAAATGGGCGGCTTTTTCTCAAGACATATCGCGACTTAGGACTTCGCGGCACCGTTCTGATTAGCGCGCCCAAGAGGCCCAAAATGGGCTGGTATATGATTGTTATGTATACCAAGTTGCGTTAGATACGGACGCCCCTTCCGCCGATGGGGCTATTTCCCCTGCGACGTTAAGGATCTGGCCTGCGCCGTTCTTTGCTCCGGCAGGATTCCTGATGTGACGACATTCTCGGCCTGGTTTGGGTCGAGGCGTTAAGGCGTAATTTTGAGGACGAGCAAGCATGGCGCGCAACATTCTGATTCTTGGAGCCTCGTATGGCTCGCTGCTGGGAACAAAGCTGCTGATGGCCGGTCACAACGTGACGCTGGTTTGCCGCAAGAACACCGCAGAACTCATCAACAGTGACGGCACCGAAGTTCGCATCAAGCTTCGCGATGAGCCGGCGCACCGCTCCATCTTTTCGCGCGATCTGCCCGGGAAACTGGACGCCACTTCGCCCGACAAGGTTGATCTGTCGCGTTATGATCTCGTTGCTCTTGCCATGCAGGAGCCGCAATACACCAACCACACGATCCGGGTTCTGATGATCAAGATTGCCGCGGCAAAACTGCCGTGTCTTTCGATCATGAACATGCCGCCGCTGCCCTATCTCAAGCGGATTGAGGGATTGGCGAATATGGACCTCGAAGAGGCCTATACCAATGCGCAGGTCTGGGAACGGTTTGAGCCGGGACTGGTGACGCTTTGCTCGCCTGATCCGCAGGCCTTCCGTCCGCCGGAGGAGAAGGCAAACGTGCTTTTTGTCGGACTGCCGACAAACTTCAAGGCCGCGACATTTGCAGATGAAGCGCACAACAAACTGCTACGCGAACTCGAAGCCGATATCGACGCGGTGACGCTTGATGGGAAGGACGTTCCCGTGAAGCTCAAGGTGTTCGACTCGCTGTTCGTCCCGCTGGCGAAATGGTCGATGCTGTTGACCGGTAACTACCGCTGCATCACGCCGAATGACCCGCAACCGATCCGCGAGGCCGTGCATGGCGATCTGAGCCTCTCGAAGTCGATCTACAACCATGTCGATGCGGTCGCGCGAAAGCTCGGTGCGGATCCAGCAGATCAGGTGCCTTTCGAGAAATACGCCAAAGCGGCGGAAAGCCTCCTCAAGCCCTCGTCAGCTGCCCGCGCGGTGGCCAGTGGCGCGCCCTTCATCGAGCGCGTCGATCTGCTGGTGAAGTTGATCTCGCATCAGTTGGGCATGCCCAATGATGAGATCGACCGCACTGTCCAGGTTGTCGATCAGAAGCTGAGCGAGAAGATCGTCGTGGGTGGATCCGGCGGATAGCAACGTCCTCCGAGATACCGCTGCCCCAAAGAAAAACCCTTCCAGATCATTGATCTGGAAGGGTTTTTTGCTTGGTTGCGGGGATAGGATTTGAACCTATGACCTTCAGGTTATGAGCCTGACGAGCTACCGGGCTGCTCCACCCCGCGATAAACCGGTGCGCACCTTCGAAAGCAGACGGACGACAGTTCAACGCCAAAGGCGTCGTTCCAACCCGTCCGGAGGCGAGAGAAGGCTACCAAGGCAAATGCCCGTGGTGCGAGGGGTATGTACCAACGACACCCTGCTTTGGAAAGGCCTGCGGACGATCTTTTTCACGAATTTATGACGCCCGCCGCAAAGCCCCTCGCCGCGCCCGAAGCGCCGGTCAAACCCTTGCAGCCACTTGCCAATGGGCTTGCGAAAGACCAGCCTTATTGAGGCCCAAGCGAGACCCGGCACACCAAGAAAAGCCGGGCGGGAGGAAACCGATGAATCAGGCCGTGAGAAATCCTGCTCCAGGCGGCGTCGAGGATGTTTTCCGCCGCGCCGTGGCACTGTCGCGTACAGCATCGCCGACCCTTGCGGAGCGGCGCGACCGGCTCGCCCGGCTGCGCGCGATCGTCGTGGAAAATGAAACTCAATTTGACGAGGTCATCTCGGCAGACTTCGGCAACCGCTCCTCGACGGAAACGCTGATCGCCGAGACGCTGTTCGTATTGGCTGAGATCAAGCATGCGACGAAAAATCTCGGCCGCTGGATGGCGCCGAAACACGTCGCCACCGAACTGCAATACTTCCCGGCGAAGAACCAGCTGCTGCCACAGCCGCTCGGCGTAGTCGGCATTATTTCCCCATGGAATTATCCGCTGCAATTGACGCTTGCGCCCGCAATCGCGGCCATCGCGGCAGGGAACCGCGTCATGATCAAGCCGAGCGAGTTGGTGCCGCGTTTCTCCGCGCTGCTGCAGAAGCTGATCGCTTCAAGATTCGACGATACGGAAATCATGGTCACAGGCATCGACGGCGATATTTCCGAGCGGTTCGCGGCGCTGCCGTTCGATCATTTGATCTTCACCGGCTCGACCCGTGTCGGGCGACTGGTGGCCGAGGCCGCGGGCCGCAACCTGACGCCAGTGACGCTCGAGCTCGGCGGCAAATCGCCCGCCATCATCGACCGCTCCGCCGACCTCAATGAGGCCGCCGAACGCATCGTCTACGGCAAGCTGATGAATGCGGGACAAACCTGCATCGCGCCGGATTACGTTTTGATCGCTCGCAGCAACGTCGACGAGTTCGTCGCCAAGGCGAACAGCACCGTCACGCGCATGTTCGGCACCAGCCCTGACAACAAGGACTACACCTCGATTGTCTCAGACAAACACTACGCCCGGCTGGAAAATCTGGTGCAGGATGCCGCCGCGCGCGGAGCCAAGATCGTGCAAGCGGCCAGGCCTGATGACCCGGCGTGGAAATCGAAACGCAAATTCCCGCCGACCTTCGTGAGCGGCGCAACCGCAGATATGAAAGTGATGCAGGAGGAAATCTTCGGGCCAATCCTGCCGGTGTTTGCCTGCGACACCACGGATGCTGCGATTGACTACATCAACGCCAATGACCGCCCGCTAGCGCTGTACTGGTTCGGCAAGGACAACGCAGCCCGCGACGAGGTTCTGGCGCGGACAATCTCGGGCGGCGTCACGATCAACGATTGCCTGTTTCATTTCGTGCAGGCCAATCAGCCGATGGGCGGCGTCGGCGCGTCGGGCATCGGCGCCTATCACGGCGAATGGGGTTTCCGCACGCTGAGCAAGATGAAGCCGGTGTTCTATCGCTCGCCGCTGAATCGCCTCGCTGATCTGTATCCGCCCTACGGCAGCAAGATCGCGCGCCTGATCAAGCTGCTGCGTTTCATGTCGTAAGATTTTCAAAGCTGACTCCGACCGGCACAAATGCCCGCGTTCAAATAATATCTAGGGAGCAAGGATGGCGGACACGTTCGATTACGTGGTTGTGGGCGCAGGCTCGGGAGGCTGCGCCGTCGCAAGCCGTCTGTCCGAAGATCCCACCGTCTCGGTCGCGCTGCTGGAAGCCGGCGGCAAGGATGACAACTGGGTCGTCACCACGCCGGGCGCACTGATCCTGATGGTGTCCGGGCCAGTCAACAACTGGGCGTTCAACACGGTGCCGCAGCCCGGTCTCAACGGCCGCATCGGCTATCAACCGCGCGGCAAGGGCCTCGGCGGATCGTCGTCGATCAACGCCATGTGCTACATCCGCGGCCACAAAGCCGACTATGATCGCTGGGCATCATTGGGCAACACCGGCTGGTCCTACGCGGATGTGCTGCCCTACTTCAAGCGATCCGAGGACAACAGCGAACTGGACGGCGTCTATCACGGCAAGGGCGGTCCGCTGAGTGTCACAAAACTGCAGAGCGACAATCCGGTTCAGGACATCTATCTGCAAGCCGCGCGCGAAGCGCAGTTCCGGATCAACGAGGATTTCAACGGCGAAGAACAGGAAGGCCTGGGCGTTTATCAAGTCACACAGAAGAACGGCGAGCGCTGGAGTGCTGCGCGCGGTTACATCCACCCCTTCATGGAAACGCGCAAGAATCTCCACGTGATCACCGGTGCTCACGCCACACGTATCCTGTTTGAAGGCAAGCGCGCGGTCGGCATCGAATATCGCCAGGGGAAAGAAACACGGCAGATCCGTGCGCATCGCGAAGTGATCCTCGGCCTCGGCGCGTTCCAGACGCCGCAACTCCTGATGCTGTCGGGCGTCGGCGATCAGGCTGAGCTTGCCAAGCACGGCATCGCGCCGGTTCATCACCTTCCCGGCGTCGGTAAAAACCTGCACGACCATCCGGATTTCGTGTTTGGCTTTCGCTCTGACAATCCAAATTTCCTCGGCCTCACCGCTGCCGGCATCGGACGCATCGTCAAGTCGATCCTCCAGTTTCGCCGCGAGCGCCGCGGCCCGATGACATCGAACATCGCCGAGTGCGGCGGATTTCTTAAAACCCGTCCCGATCTCGCGCTTCCCGACATCCAGCTTCATTTCTGCATGGCGGTGGTGAACAACCACGGCCGCACGCCGTTTTTCGGCAACGGCTTCTCATGCCACGTCTGCCTGCTGCGCCCGAAGAGCCGCGGCAGCGTCTGGCTGCAAAGCGCCGATCCGATGCAGCCGCCCGCTATCGATCCGAACTTCTTCGGCCACCCGGACGATCTCGAGGCAATGGTCGCAGGCTTCAAGACCACGAAGCGACTGCTCGATGCACCCGCGCTGAAGGCGATCCAGACCTCCGACGCCTTCACTGCTGGCGTTGAAACCGATGACGATATTCGCGACGCTTTGCGCGCAAGGACGGATACGGTCTACCATCCGGTCGGCACCTGCAAGATGGGCGTCAACGATCCGATGGCCGTGGTCGATCCGACACTCAAGGTGTACGGCATCGAGGGCCTGCGCATCGCCGATGCATCGATCATGCCGGAGGTCATCGGCGGCAATACCAACGCACCGACGATCATGATCGGCGAGAAGGCCGCCGACATGATCAAGGCAGAAATGCACCTACACTGATTGCGCGCAATGCCCGGATCGGGCAAAGACGCTACCGGAACTTTAAAGGTCTGATGATTGGCCTTGAACGACAACAAACTTAACATAAACGGGAGTTACCAGTGGATCTCGGAATTTCAGGACGGCGCGCAATTGTGTGCGCAGCGAGCAAGGGATTGGGCCGCGCCTGCGCCATCGCGCTGGCCAACGAAGGCGTGCACGTGACGATCACCGCGCGCGGCGCGGAAGCGCTTGCGAAGACCGCGGCGGATATCCGCAAGGCCAGCCCCAAGGTGACGGTGACGGAAGTCGTCGGCGACATCACCACACCGGCGGGCCGCGAGGCTGCGCTCAAGGCATGCCCCGATCCAGATATTCTGATCAACAACGCCGGCGGTCCGCCGCCCGGCGATTTTCGCAACTGGACGCGCGACGACTGGATCAAGGCCCTTGATGCCAACATGCTCACCCCGATTGAACTCATCAAGGCGACAGTCGACGGCATGATGGCGCGCAAGTTCGGCCGCATCGTCAACATCACCTCCGCTGCCGTGAAAGCACCTATCGACGTCCTTGGGCTGTCGAACGGCGCGCGCAGCGGCCTCACCGGTTTCGTCGCCGGCATCGCACGCAAGACCGTCATCAACAACGTCACCATCAATGGCCTGCTGCCGGGACCGTTCGATACGGATCGCCTGCGCGGACCGATGCTGGAGCAGGCGGCCAAAGCCGCAGGTCTGACACCGGATGAAATGCTGAAGCAGCGCGCCAAGCAGAATCCGGCCGGACGCTTCGGCGATCCGGAGGAATTTGGCCTCGCCTGCGCCTTCCTGTGCGGCGCCAAGTCCGGCTTCATCACCGGACAAAACCTTCTGATGGACGGCGGCGCGTTCCCCGGCACGATGTAGAAGCAGTCTCACGATTTCCCGCGTCCGTTGCATCGGACGCGGGAAGCTCGCATTGTGCGGCAAAAGACCACAAAAATAGCCGGGAACTCGCTTGATGCAATGGACCGTCGGCCGGGTCAAAATCACCAAGATCGTTGAAATCACCTCCATTGGCGGGTCGCGCTTCATTCTTCCGCAAGGAACGGCAGAAGCCATTCAGGCGATGCCCTGGCTAGTGCCGCACTATGCGACGCCTGAGGGCCGGCTCCGCATGACAGTGCAGTCGTGGATCGTGGAAACACCCTCGCACAAGATCGTCGTCGATACCTGCATCGGCAATGACAAGCAGGGCCGCTCCGTCCCCATCTGGAATGGACTCGACAAGCCGTATCTCGGCGATCTGGCCGCAGCAGGCTATCCAGCGGAGACCATCGACACGGTTCTGTGTACGCATCTTCACGTCGATCATGTCGGCTGGAATACGAAGCTCGTAAACGACGAATGGATGCCGACATTCGCCAATGCGCGTTATGTCTTCGGCAAGACCGAATACGATCACTGGGCCGCGCACAGCGAAGGCGAGCAGAAGATCGTGTTCGAGGATTCGGTTCAACCAATTGTCGCCGCCGGGTTGGCAGATCTTGTGACAGCCGACCATCGGATTGGCGACGAAATTTCCCTGATTTCGACGCCTGGACACAGTCCGGGCCACATGAGCGTCCTGATCAAATCCGAAGGTGCGGAGGCGCTGTTGACCGGCGACGTCGCGCATCATCCCTGCCAGATGGCCCACCTCGACTGGTCGTCCACAGCGGACTTCGACCCGGTCCAGTCCATCGAGGCGCGGAAAATGCTGTTCGCGCGCTTCGCAGACACGCCCACGCTGGTGTTCGGCGGCCATTTCGACCCAGGCCATCTGGTGCGGGACGGCGACGCCTTCAAACTGATCCCGCAATCAAATCTCGCATAACCGCACTGCACACACGCGTAGGAAGGTTGAATTTCCCCGCGCCGTGTCGCATGAAACATCCGACGAATGAAATCCCGGACAAGAACGAGAAGGAACTGCCTATGAAATTGGTTCGTTTTGGCGCCATGGGCCAGGAGAAGCCCGGATTGCTCGATGGTTCGGGCCGCATCCGCGACCTGTCGGCCGTGGTGAAGGACATCTCGGGCGATACGCTGTCTCCTGCGGGACTGGCAAAGCTCGCCGCCGTTGATCCCGCGTCCCTGCCGCTGGTCGACGGCAACCCGCGCCTCGGCGCGCCGGTCGGCAGCATCTCCAAGTTCGTGGCGATCGGCCTGAACTACGCCGATCACGCCGCCGAAGCCGGCATGGCGATCCCGTCCGAGCCGATCGTTTTCATCAAGGCCAACACCAGCCTGTGCGGACCGAACGACAATATCGAGAAGCCGCGCGGATCGACCAAGCTCGACTGGGAAGTCGAACTCGCCATCATCATCGGCTCCAAGGCCAAGTATGTCTCTGAGGCTGACGCGCTGAAGCATGTCGCCGGTTACGCGGTCTGCAACGACGTCTCGGAGCGGTTCTTCCAGATCGAGCGCGGCGGACAATGGACCAAAGGCAAGTCTCACGACACGTTCGGCCCGGTCGGCCCATGGATCACAACGGCCGATGAAATTCCGGACCCGCAGAAGCTCGGCATGTGGCTCGACGTCAACGGCACGCGCTGCCAGACCGGCTCGACTGCAACCATGATCTTCGGTGTGGCGAAGATCGTGTCCTACGTTTCCGAAATCATGACGCTGTATCCCGGCGACATCATCACCACCGGCACGCCACCCGGCGTCGGTATGGGCATGAAGCCGCAGAAATTCCTCAACGTCGGCGATGTCGTCACTCTTGGCATCGACGGGCTCGGCGCGCAGCGCCAGCAGGTCGTCGCAGCCTGATTCATTTTGGCTCCGGCGCACGCGCCGGAGCCATCGTTTTCATTTTGTCAATTTCCCATCGATTCAGGAAACCCGCATGAAACTTGCGTTTTCGCTGGCCTCTCCATTCGCGCGCAAGGTCCGCATCGCGGCGATCGAACTTGGACTCACCGACCGGATCGAATTCGTTCCGACCAAGGCCGTGCCCGTCACGGACAACGAAGAGTACGCGCGCAAGGTGAACCCCCTGCGGAAAATTCCCGCGCTGATCCTCGACAGCGGTCAGGTCATCGTGGATTCCTATGTGATCGTGGAATATCTCGACGAACTCGCCGGCGGAAAGCTGATCCCCGCATCGGGCCCCGCAAAATGGCAGGCCAAGACCGACCATTCCATCATTCAGGGCATGCAGGATGCGCTGCTGGTGTGCCGCTATGAGAAGATGCTGCGACCGGAAGAATTCCGCTGGCAGGCCTGGCAAGACGATCAGTTCAAGCGCGCATGGGACGGTCTGGCACGCTTCGAAGCACATCCCGATGTTCTGACGCGCCCGCTGGACATCGTGCAGATCGGCATCGTCTGCATTCTCGGCTATCTCGATTTCCGCTTTCCGGATTGTGGCTGGCGCAAGACATTTCCGAAGCTCGACGCATTTCATGAGAAGATGATGCAGCGTGAGTCCGTGAGGACTACCGTGCCGCCACCGGCCTGAGCCAACGGGAACGATCGATGAGCGACCACGCGGACGAAAGCAGTTTCAAAGCCTGGCACGCGGTCGCCGATCTCTACCACGCCTATTTCACTGGCCTAATCATGTCAGTGGTCACACGGCGCAGCACTGCCGATGCGGCGGAGTTCGTGTTTCGTGTCTTCCGCCGCCAGCACCACGAGCGGTTTCTTGCCGGCATCGAAAAATTCGGCCTGACGAAGACGCCGCACGCGGTGGCTGCCGCGCAATATCATTATCTCAGCAACCAGATCGGCGGCGTGAACGTCGAGTACATGCGCGAGTCCGACCGCAAGGCGTGGATCCGCTATCCGCCGCCACGCTGGGCCTGGCGCGGCACCGCGATCTGCGCGATTCCGGGCGAGGTTTCTACGGCGATGTTGCGTGGCTGGCACGCGCATAACGGCGTGTCATTCAAGAATCCGCGCATGGGCTTCGTCTGCACGAAACAGACCGTCGACGGCCAGAACGGCCTCGAGGGCTTCTATTACGAATACGATCACGATCTTGCGCCCAACGAGCGCCTGGTATTCGCGCGGCATCTCGAAGCGCCGCTGTTCGATCCGGCACTCGCGCCGAAGCTTGCAACCGACACATGGCCGCGCTCGCGATTGGAGAAAGCCTATCGCAACTACGCGATGGAATACGTGCGCTCGGCATTGCCGGTGATCGTGCATCTATTCGGTCCACATGACGCGGGCCACCTGCTGCATCTGACCGGACGCCTGATCGGGATGCAGTTCTATACCGATATGACGACAGGTCTCGGTGCGCAGTACGATCAAGGCCCGCAAGGATTCGGCGCTCTGCTGCAGGATTTACTGCAAGCGGAAGGCGACGACGCCGATCTCGGCACCGCGAACGGCAACGTTGTCGTTTCACAGAAGCAATGGGGTCTGATAGCAGGCGTTCGCGATTACCATCCGGCGTGCCTGAATGCGCTGAAAGGCCTTGTCGAGGGATTGATGGACGCTCATGACCGGCGCTTGTCGCTCAACTTCTCCGCGGAGTCGGAGAGCATCCCTGGCCCGCTGACATGGACGATCAAGTCGCGGCCGCTAGGCGCAAGCGACGACGGACGATTTCCGGCATAATCTCGTTTTCGTATCACAAACAGCCAACATTACTCTCGCGGCGCAAATCAATGCGTCCGAGCTTTGCAAAACTCCATTCTCTCGCACGAGGTGCGAGAGCGGTGGAGCGGCGGGAGGCGCCAGGGCGTTTGCGAGACGCCCTTTGGCGGAGCCCTTGCGATCGGGACCGCCGCGCAGCCTTGCGAGGGCCGCGCGCGCCTGAGGTGACAGGCGCTGCGCCTCCCGGCGCTCCACCCTTGCCACCCGGCATGCTACCTTGTCCCCGCGGCGGTCTAGAATGGCCACGACGACAAAATACGCCATAGGAATATATTCCATATTTCGTCTTCGTCAAGATCATTACTGATCCGCAGAAATGACGATCGTCGCCGACTTGCGACGGACAAGCGGAGAGCAGGGAATTTTATGAGCGATTTCGATCTACCCGAGACACGCTACGCAACCAGCGGGGACGTCAGCATCGCCTATCAGGTGATGGGCGAGGGCCCAATCGATATCATCATGGTTCCGGGCATCGTTTCTCACATCGAGTTCATGCATGAGCTTCCCGGATTCACGGCCTTTCTGCGCCGCCTCGCGACGTTCGCTCGCGTCATCTCCTTCGACAAGCGCGGACAGGGCTTGTCAGACAGAACGTCGGGCGCAACATCGCTTGAACAGCGGATGGACGACGTCCGCGCCGTCATGGACGAGATTGGATCGAAGCAGGCGGCGCTGGTGAGCTTTTCCGAAGGATGCGCGATGAGCGCGCTCTTCGCCGCAACCTTTCCTGAACGGGTGACCCACCTTGTTCTGTGCGGTGGCTTTGCGAAGGCTTACGCGACGGAAGAGTTAATCCTGCAACGCGTAAAGTTCTGGGGCACCGGAGCGATGATAAGGGGGCTGATCCCCGACCAGGCGAGCAACCCGGACGCAGTGGCGCAGTTCGCGAAGTTCGAGCGGCTCTCCGCCAGTCCGGGCACCTACAAAGCGTTCGGCCTTCTGAATATCCAAATCGACGTGAGGTCGATCTTGCCGAACGTGCGCGTTCCGACGCTTGTAATGCATCGACTGACAGACGCACTGGTCCCTGTCGACTATGGCCGCGATCTTTCGTCCCGGATTCCGGGAGCGAAGTACATTGAGTATCCAAGCGGAGGCCACGCTTACTGGATTGGCGACGTGGAGGCGCTGACCGGTGACATCGAGGAATTCATCACCGGGCACCGGGAGAATCCATCGGAAAATCTCGAGCGCCTGCTGGCCACGGTGCTGTTTACCGACATCGTCGACTCCACGCGCAGCGCGGCCGCGATGGGCGACCAGACATGGCGGCGCCTGCTCGACAGCCATGACCAGATCGCGAAACAGAACGTGGAAAAGTTTCGCGGCACACTGATCAAGACGACCGGTGACGGCATCCTGGCGACATTCGACGGCCCCGGCCGCGCGGTCCGCTGTGCCCTTGCCTTCGAGGCAGCGTCCCGACAGATCGGGCTGCCGCTCCGGGCGGGAATCCATACCGGAGAAATCGAAATGCGGGGCAACGACATTGGCGGCATCGCCGTCCACGCGGCGGCGCGCGTGATGGCGCAATGCGCGCCGAGCGAGGTTCTCGTCTCGCGCGTGGTGACGGATCTCGTCGCCGGGGCCGGCCTGAAATTCGCGGAACGCGGCTCGTATCAACTCAAGGGCATTCCCGGAAACTGGGATCTGTACGCAGCCGCCGTCTAGCGCGCGGCACCATCGATACGCGCAGCCGGCGCATCGTTGCGCGCTTAAGTTGGAGCGCGCTCGAGCGCCGACCGGTCCCAGTGGCCAGCATTGGCGGCGGCTTCATAGGTGCTCTGGAAGAAATCCAGCAACATGCTGTCCGGATCGGCAGCCGTTCGCACGGCGTCGTAATCCAGAACGAACTCCTGCAGATTTGTGTCGAACACCGCCGCCGATGGACGCAGCGGCGCCTCGGCAAAGCCGGCCGGCGCGGGATACGCGTAGGAATAGAACGCAGCCTTGCCGAACCCGCCATTGCCCGGCCAGAAGCCGCAGCTCGAGACCTCGTGCGAATACGCCTCGCGCGCCACCCAGTCGCCAAGGTTCGGCATGCCGCCGGGATGCGGCGGCGCGGTTCGCCCCGAAAAGCGCGTCACCGCCATATCGAAGCTGCCCCAGAAGAAATGCACAGGGCTCACCTTGCCGGTGAAGCGCGCACGAAACTGCTTCATCACGCGATCGGTCTGCACCAGCACGCGCCAGAATCGTTGCGCGGAGGCCGCGTCGTAGGATTTGTGTGCATGGTCGCGCTCGAATGGAACCGCATCGGCCACCTCGACGGGCATGCTCCAGATTTTCACCTCGATGCCGAGGTCGCGCAGCGCGCCCATCACGCGCTCGTAAAACTCCGCGACGGAATATGGCGCGAGTGCGAACTCCATGCGCTGCGGATCGTTTGTGGTGATGACAAGAACATGCCGGCAGAAATCGAAATCGATCTGGAAGCTGCGCGAGTTGTAAGGCATCGGCGACGTCGTCAATCCAGTCGTGGTGACGTAAAGCGGCACCTGCCACCACTGGTTCATCATCGGCTCCAGCGCAAGACGGATCTTGCCGACCACCTGGGTCCACATGTGCAGCGTCGCGCAGGTATCCTGCCATCCGATGAAGGGCAGCGCCGGCCACGGCTGTTCGGCTGTCTCGATCTGCGTCATGCCAAATCTCCCAACCTCATCCCGCCATCAGCCTAACGGGAGATGGACCGAAAGCAAAACGCCGCCCAAAGGGCGGCGTTTCAAAATCCATGAGCCTGTTCCGCAAGCTTATTCGTCTTCCTGCATCACGGCGCTGAGCTTGTCGTAATATTTTCCGACCAGGTCGATGTTGCCCTTGAATTCCACCGCCGGCGGCAGCGCCTTCAGGGCTCCGTTGAGATCCTCTACCGCTTCCTTCTTTTCAGCCGCAGGCATCTTCTTGTCCGCCTGGATCTCCGCAAGCTGTTGCTTGAGGACCGCTTCCGCGCCGACATAGGTCTTGGTCTTCGGATCGAAGCCGCCGATTACCAGTTCGATATTGGCCAGCACGATGGCGTAATCGGCGTAGTTGGCGAAACCGTACTTCTTCGCAACATCGTCGAGTTTGCCGAGCATGTTCGGAGGCGCTTTTGCACCCGGCTTGTCCGCTGGCTGCTGGCTGCTGAGAGCGTCGAAATCCTTCTGCGAAGCGAGCACCGATTCGATCTGCTTTTCGGTGAGCGCGACCTGCTTCGCTTCAGGCGCCGGAGCAGGTGCGGCTTCCTTCGCGGGAGCCTGTTTCGCGGACGCGGGCTGCTGCTTGGCTTGTGCGAACGCTGGCCCGCTGGATACCGCCGCGGCGAGCAGAACGGCTGCGGCCGTGGTCAGGGCAACGATCGGACGGACGGCATCACGCATGGAAATCTCCTCGGCTGACGGGATCAGGATGAAAATGTGTCGAGCTGTTCAAAGACCGGGTTCAAGACGGGATCATTGTTCCAGATCGTGACGAAAACAAAGCGACAGCGCGCGACGGTAGATCCGTGCAGATGAATTGCCGCTGAACCGCGGCCGTGACGTCTCTTGGCCACAACGCAAAAACGCCGCCTCCAGAAGGAGACGGCGTTTTGTGTGTTCGTGAATCGAAAAGAGGAAGTTTTCTGTCCTTTGCAGGCCTGGCAGCGACCTACTCTCCCAGGGCTTAAGCCATAGTACCATTGGCGCTGAAGAGTTTAACGGCCGAGTTCGGAATGGGATCGGGTTGAGGCTCTTCGCTAGAACCACCAGGCCGGCGAAAGACAGAATTTACGAAGCAAGCATTTGGTTTTTCATCTCATATCAATTCACGCGAATACGCATGGACATTGAAAATGAGAGCAATCAAGCCAATCGAACGATTAGTACCGGTAAGCTACACACATTACTGTGCTTCCACACCCGGCCTATCAACGTGGTCGTCTTCCACGGTTCTCAAGGGAATACTCGTTTTGAGGTGGGTTTCCCGCTTAGATGCTTTCAGCGGTTATCCCGTCCGTACATAGCTATGCAGCACTGCCGTTGGCACGACAACTGCTCCACCAGAGGTACGTTCATCCCGGTCCTCTCGTACTAGGGACAAATCCTCTCAATATTCCAACACCCACGGCAGATAGGGACCGAACTGTCTCACGACGTTCTGAACCCAGCTCACGTACCACTTTAATCGGCGAACAGCCGAACCCTTGGGACCTTCTCCAGCCCCAGGATGTGATGAG
>JBOFVL010000017.1:0-307941 GCA_051653085.1 Afipia sp.
CTACGATCGTAGGATGCGCGGCGCTTCAGCCAATGCTATTTGGCAGTCGTGTGCGGGAATGTTCATCGAGCCGATCGATAGGGCTTGGAAAATTGCACAGGATGCAGTGCCTTTGCCTTGTTTGCTCCGATGTGAACCGGTGAAGCTCTGTGCGATTGCGGGCTTTGGATTGAGTAGCGCACATGCTGATAAATGATCGTCGCGCCTTATCGATCCGCCAGCGGCGTTGAAAATCCAGCGACAAGCTTAACGAGATCGGCCTGCCGGCTGGCACCCGTTTTCTCGAAAAGGCGACTTACATGAGTTTTGATCGTAGTCTCCGCAACACCGAGAGCCGCTGCGACCTCGGGAACACCACCGACCTCGACGACTGCGAGCAGCACGCGCAGCTCGGTCGGGGTCAACTTGAAAGTACGCCCGATCACTTCCGGCGCCGACAGCGTCTCCAGCGTGGCTTTGCGGACGAACAACGCCGCGACAGCCGTATAGGCAACGCCGGCGCGCAGACGGGCGCCCGAGGTCAGCGGCAAGAGATGAGCGACGTAACGTTCACCATCATGCGCGGACAGCGGCAACGCGATCCCCTTGATTCCGAGTGCCGCGTCGCCCCGGTCCGCAACGGCGAATATCTCGCGCAAGGTCTTATTGACCTGCGCGTCGCTTGCGACGAGTTGACCCTTCGTCGAACGCATTACGCTACCGTCGTTCAGAAGGGCGTGTCCCGCAACATTGGCGTGAACGATGTGCCCTCTTCCGTCGATGAGAAACATGCCAGTGCTGAGGCCATTGAAGGTTTCGGCAAACGTCGCCGCCTCTGCATGCTTCAGATCGATAACCTTGCCTATCAGCGCAGCACGGCGCACATGAGGAATGACAAGCGACATGCGCCGGCGCATCTCGTCGTCTACCATTCCGCTCGCCTTGCTCCGGACAACGCTGAGAAACGCACAGCTTGTCGGAGACTTCTCAAGCACAGCACTGGCAACATCGATCCAACCCTGTGGCTCGGCCCACTCCCGATAGAAGCGTCCCTGGCGATGTTCTTCGTAAGGCACGAGGTCCGGAAGACTTACGACTTGCCCAACGCCAAAGAGCGCCACTGCTGCAAGAGGGTCGAACTTCGAATATGTTTCCGAATAACTCTGCATATACTCGGGCTCGACGCCAAACTGATAGTGGGCTTCAACAAAGGCACTTGCAGAATCTTTCAAGGCAAGCCCTGCTGCCTGGCCGCCGACAAATTCCGCGATCTCTTCAAGAACAACAGTCCACATCGCAGGGTCGAGCGAAGCATCGTAGATGTCTCCGATCAGACGGGATGCTCTCTGATACTTGGACATGCGCTAATGGACCACTTGGAGCTGGTCGACCCGATCGACCGCCCGATGTTTGTCGATCTTTTGAACGCCTTTTACCAACGTACTTCTCCTACCAGAACGTGTCCACAACACTTGCGCGATCGAGGGCGGCTGCATGGGATGTCTCGCCGGCCGGCACCAACCTTGGAGGTCAAGCCCGACCGGCAGAGATGGATGGGATTATCGAAGCGGACGAAAACGGCCCGCTTACTTGGCGAATTTTGCTTTGATCTCAGCAAGGCCAGCCTCGTAGACGCCGTTCAACGCCTCGCTGGCAGCATTTTCCTTGCCTTGATCCGGTGTGTAGGAGCCGCTCCAGCTAATGGTGGAAGAGCCATCTCCCTTAGCCGTAACCTTGATCGTCGACGTGTAATTCGTGACCGGCAACGGGCTCGAGATGAACGCGTAAGAATAGCTATGCTCCGCATCATTTCGCGCGGTTTGCGTTTCCACAAATGCCGCCTTGCCATCTTTGGTCACCAGCGTCCGGGTCGGCGGTGCTTTACCGTCCTCAATGCAAGCCCCCACAGGCGGCAACCAATTTTTGATCGCGCAGAATGGTCCAATTAGTGACCACACAGCCGAGGGCGCTGCTTTCACGTCCACGCTGCGCGAGAGATTCGCAGCAGAGACCGGCGATGCATGAACACTCAAAAGGGCCAGCATGCAGAGAGCTGCGGAGGGCGAGAACGCTGTGATGTATCGCTCAATCATAAGATTCTTCATTGATAGTCCTGACTGTTGGAGTTCGGAGGCGTGGCTTGGCCCGCATCAGCGGCGACCGTCCACCACGGGCACTCTTACAGCGAGCCTCATGCTCGCCATGTCGGCCAAAATTGTCCGCCTTCCCCGCGCAGCGCCAGTTCAGGAACTGAATCGAGACCGATACAGGAAATGAACCAGTAAGCAGCACACCGATTCAAAACACCCCTGACTATTTGGAGAGAACATGACCATAGGCAGTTACAGACAATTTTGTCCGGTCGCGATGGCCGCAGAGATCCTATGCACACGCTGGACCGTCGTTCTGCTGCGCGAACTCGTTGCGGGTTCGACACGTTTCAATGAGTTGCGGCGCGGCGTTCCACGGATGTCACCGGCCCTGCTCTCGCAACGCCTCAAGGACCTTGAAGTAGCTGGTGTCGTCGCCCGCACGGCATCGACCTTGGACCCCAGTATCTACGAGTATCATCTGACGGCATCCGGACGAGAACTCAGGCCTATCGTCGAAGCATTTGGTGTCTGGGGTCAGCGCCGGATCGAAGCAGATGTATCGCTGCAGCACCTCGACGTTCAGCTCCTGATGTGGGATATGCGCAGAAATCTGAACACCACGCCGATGCCACAGCGTCGCAGCGTCGTACAGTTTATTTACCCTGAGCTACCCACCACCCAGCGCTGTTGGTGGCTGATCGTCGATCCGAACGAAGTCGTCGATCTCTGCTCGATCGATCCCGGCTTCGATGTCGATCTCTACGTATCCGTCGATCTGCGGACAATGACGGCCATCTGGATGGGGCTCGACACCGTGCGCGCCGCCGCTGGGAGCGCACGTATGATACTGACCGGAGACCGGCAGCTCGCCTCGGCTATGCAAACCTGGCTCGGTCTCAGTCCATTTGCAAAGGAACAGAAGCTGGCGAGCTGAGCGTAGGAGGCCGTTGAACGTAACTAGTCGCCGATGGAGCCTACCGTCGACAGTAGTCTGCATCGTGTATCCGGAAGGAGTTCAGTTCCTGAACTGGAAACTGAATCGAAGCACCCTGATAGTCGATGCGGCTTGATCAACTTCGAAAGGAATACACATGAGTCACGTTGGAGGCTGCTTTTGCGGCGCGGTTAAACTTGAGGTCACCGGCACGCCGGAGGCCATGGGATATTGCCATTGCAGTTCTTGTCGCTCGTGGTCGGGCGGGCCAGTCAACGCCTTCAGCTTGTGGAAGCCGGATGCGGTGCGGGTTAAGTCGGGAGCCGAGCATGTCGCGACATTTCAGAAGACTCCGCTCAGCGAGCGTCAGTATTGCAAGAAGTGCGGCGGGCACCTCATGACCAATCATCCACCATTGGGACTCGTTGACGTATTCGCCGCATCGCTTCCAACCCTCCCGTTTGCCCCCGGCGTTCACGTGAACTACGCCGAAACGGTGCTGCCCATGAAAGACGGGCTACCCAAGCTGAAAGACTTTCCAGCGGAGTTGGGTGGATCCGGCGAAGCTGTCGCGGAATAGGGCCAGACGTATTGATTGCATTAGAAAGCCCGGCGTCCGCGTCGGGCTTTCACCGCCGCAAGGGTACGAGCGTCTGATCGCCGCGCCGGTCGATGCGTACCTTACGGATTTTAACACGGCATGCCGAAATTCCATGTTTCTCGCCGCGTCCTCCGATCGCATGACGCAGCAGCGGAAAATTTACCGACATGATCCCACGCAGCTCATGAGTCATCCCATCAACCAGATACGTGATGAGCGGATAACGCGGGAAACAAACGTGATGAAGAACTACATGAATACGGCTTCAATCATCGCGACACTCGCGGCAGGCTTTGTCCTGCTTGCTGCGACCGACGGGGCGTTCGCCCGTGCCAACACCGGAACCCGCCCCATCAGCACGAGCGCCAGCAAACCTTTCGGTACAAATGCCGGCGCCGGAGGCAAAGGCGTTGGCGGCGAAGCCAACACAAATATCGGCGGCAGTTCCCGTGGGATGCCCCCGCCACCGCCGCCCCCACACCGTCACCACGGCCCTCCTCGCGGTTAGCAATCGGCGGAGAAACCAGCCGGGCGAATCGGATCTCGTTATGTGCTCGTGGCGACACGCACATAGCAGGAGATACTCGAGAGTCGAATCTGGAATGGAAATGGTCCTGGTCGCGCTGCTCTCCGCAGCCTCCTTGGGGATTTCCTGAGACGCCTTTCTTGAATTTGAATTCTTGTGGAGGCTTATTGTTCTCGTAACCCATCGTCGCGCTCCCTTTCTGCTTCGATCTGGCGGAAACTCTTATCGTCCGAAGCGCGCCGCGCATCGCGCCCGGTAAGATTCTGCCAGCGGCGAATGCCCACGGCGGAAGACAGCAAAACGTTGTCCGATAGCGGGATTCTATGAATGAAAAAACTCGCGACTGTCCTTCTAATGGAGGATGTAATCCTCGCTCCACGGGTCTAGCTGAGATGCCGTGGCTATCTTTTTTGTGACGGGCACCATTTCGGAAATCAGTTGCCGCGCACCTCGGAGATTGTGCAAGCCGCGCAGAACAACGGCGGTGTGCGTGATTGGGGCTAACACGTCCGGGCCACACTTGCCGCTGTGCAACACTGGCTGCCCGAGAAGCGACCCAACTTACGAGCCGAAATGAGTGCCCGGAAATGAATAGAAGTCGTGGCGGTCTGTTCCAGATAAATCTGTCCGTCTCATACCGACCTCTGTTTTTATGAGACGTAGACAATGGTTGCGGGTGACGAGAATGACGAGCGAACCTCAAGATAGAATACTGACGGTGACGTGGAACGCCCCTCGGCCGGAGGCCGCGCTGATGCATCGCCTCAGCGGCCTGGAGTATCTCCGTTCAATGTTTCCGCCTCCACCGGGGATTGAAAAAGCAGCACCCATCGGTCGCCTTCTTCAAATTTATCCAACAGAATTCAAATTAGGATTTGCAGCCTTCGAGGCTATTCCAGCCGAGCAGCATTACAATCTGATGGGATCGGTTCACGGTGGTTTTGCCGCTACTTTGCTGGACTCTGCGATAGGTTGCGCGGTCCACAGCGGGCTAGAAGCAGGCCGGTCGTATACGACTCTAGATCTGCGAGTGAGCTACGTGAAGGCCATTCGAACAGGTTCAGGACCGCTACGTTGCGAAGCCAGAACTCTCAGTATCGGCGCGCGGATCGCCACGGCGGAAGGACGGATCACGGATCGCGACGGCCGTTTATGTGCGCACGGCTCAGCCACATGCCTCGTGTTCGATCTGCCGCCGAAGCAATAGTTAGAAGGAAACATCGAAATGATCGGCCTATCAAAGACGCTACCGGATCTGTCTCACGAGTTTGCCGAAATCAACGGAGTGCGTATTCACTATGCCAAAGCCGGAAAGGGGCCGCTGATGCTGTTCCAGCACGGATTCCCACAGTGTTGGTACACTTTCAGGCATCAACTCGCGGAGTTCGCCAAAACCCACACTGTCGTCGCGCCCGATCTGCGAGGCTACAATCTGTCTTCCAAGCCGACAAAACGTTGGGAATACGGCACTTGGGTCAGCGTCGAAGACATTCGAGCGCTCGTCCATTATCTCGGCTTCAAAACATACATTCACGTCGGCCACGATACCGGCGGCATTATCGGCTATTCTATGGCGCTGCATTATCCAGCCTTACTGGATCGCCTCATCATATTGTGCACTGCACATCCGGCGACGTTAGACCGGGATCTGCACAACGACCAAGAGCAGATCAGGGCGAGTCAGTACCTACTCCTTACGCGGCGTCTCGATAGCGCTGGATTGCTGGCGGGCAACGACTTCGAGCGACTTAAGAGCATCACGGCACTTCCGTTTTTTAGTGACGTTGACCGCCAGGTTTATCTCGAAGCATGGCGTCAACCCGGCGCAGCTGAGGGCATCGTCGGATGGTATCAGCGCGAGGGGGTGGGTCCGAAGGACGAAATTGGAACGCCGGCCCGCGGTAATACCTGTCCAGAAGTCTCCCCGCAGATTATTTCTGTTCCAAGCCTCGTCGTGCATACCAACGACGACGCCTATGTCAGGCCGCACGCCTTCAGCGGTATGGAGGCCTATATGCCGAACGCCACGATCATCAATGTGCCCGGTAGCCACTGGATTTGCGATGAGCAACCTCAGCTTGTCAACCGGATGATCCAGGCGTTCCTTGACGGCAGAGCCTTTAAATCTTCCGAGACGGCGCGCGATTCTACCCTCCCGACTGCCTGAGCGAGTCATCGAGAGCGGCGGCGTAGGCCCGCCTCTCTCGTCCCGTCGGCACGTTCGTCATCAGCAAAAGTTCAGAGGCTGTCAGGCCCAGCGACCGACGAGTTGCAGAAGGATTTTCGTGCTTTGCTCGGGTATGCGCCGCGGTCGTTCGCGGTTACGTGCGGCTGCGCGCAGAAGAGCACGAAGTTGCACTCGGCAGCGATCATCCATTAGACGGCGAAATCCTAATTCGCTGGCGAACGCGCCGAAATCCAACATTCATAAATCGCGTGAGTAATCGCGATGGCCTGCGCCAGTATCGCGGCTTGAATTGAGATTTGCGATTAGCCATGCTGGGTCCGAACAGCATAGGAGCGAAGCTATGGTAATGGGCATGGCGCAAAGGACGGCACTTAATAAGACCGCTTTGCAAACAGCGGGCTGGCTATCGCGCTGGGGCCGAGCGCTTAAGGCCGAAATGGAAAAGCAAAATATTAGTAGGCATGCCGAAGTAACGAAGGTGCTTCGGCCGGAAGGAAAACGCTTTTTCAATCGCTTCAGCTACACCACCGATGACGACGAGATAATCACGTTCAGACGGGGGCAAATAAGAAGGCTTCTTGATGAAATGGCTCACAAAGTCAAAGAACTGGAACGTTTCGAAAAAAAGCCACCCTCGAATATTCCTGACACTGAATGACGAACAGAGTTCGTAGAATCGCCGAGCTTGTGGTCGGCGCGATTCAAAATATCGGCCGCAAATCACTTCCCAAAGATGCAGCCGAATTTGTTCAGTCATTGAATCTCATAATGCAGTTCGGTGTGCGGAAGCCGCAATGATGGCGCGAATGGCGCGCATCTACCTGAACAGGGGACAGGCCGCCCATGGCGCAAGATAAGACAGATAATGTTGGCATATTGAAATCGATTTGGAAAAAGAACGAGGCAGGCATTTGGAGCGTGCACGATATCCAAGGCATCCATCTAAAACCAAGAGATGGTTTTGGGAAAGACTATTTCAAAATCAAAAACGAAATGAACCTGCTCACCCAACGGCCCGGTAATATATTTGAAAATATCTTCGCCTCGTTTGGCACCGCTGAATTTTTGCTTCGTCAGAGCATCGTGCCTATCGTCGCTTGGAATGACGGCGATCAGGAGATGAGATGCATTGGCACCGGCTTTTTTATTAGCGCCTCCGGCCTTCTAATGACAGCCGCTCACGTCCTCCGCGATCCCATCGACGAAGAGTACACCACGCTAACGCAGGTTGGAGATAGGTCTTTTAAGCTTCCTGAGTCGTTGCGCATGGGCGCTTTACTCCCTGTGAACCCAGCGATGAGGAATGCGCCCGCGGTCTTAGGAGGGCATCCATCTATCCGTGGTGCGAAATGGCTCATGGCTCCCATCGAATGGGCCCATCATTGGGGTAAAGAGATTGAGAGTCCGCTGTTTCATGAGAAAGCTGAGTATAAACTTGATCTCGACATTGCGGTTTGCAAGGTCAGAGAACACCCGCTCCTTGGCCCATACCAGCCGCTGAGTATCGGCCAGCAAAATTTAAGAATCGGCGACCGTGCGGTTGCAATTGGCTATGCTGAAATGAAAAATATTCCTTTCAAACCCGATGCGGATTGCGAGCCGGAATTGATCGTTTCCGTCGGCTCCGTGACAAATATTTATCCAGACAACATCACCGAGAAGCAAAGTCCAACACCGGGGCCAAATTTTGAATTTGACGCAAAATTCCGGGCAGAATGAGCGGCGGCCCGATTCTGGTCGGCTCGGGGATTCTAACGAAGGGGATCGTTAGTCGTAGTTGGCAAGACGAGAACCACGCGAGCGGCTGCTTGATCGGACCCATCATGGGTTGGCCACTGGAAATCGGAAAGAGCCTGCTCGATCTTATGAATGATGGAAATGAGGGAATGGCAAAGGTTCAGGGGCCCGGTCTTTAATTGAGTTCAGGTCACTAAGCGCGAACCGAAAGATCGAAGGTAGAACATCGATTCAAAATGGGCAGGGGACTCGGATTCAAAATGGAATCCGCAGGTTTAGAACACTACTGATTTCATTGCGTTAATTGGCTGGCGCCGTAGTGCTGATCGCACCCGTCTCTGGCTAAATTCCCTGCTAACAGGGAATTTTACAGGGAAATTCATACGAATCGGACCTATTTGGACGGCTTGATTGATCAAAAGCACTTATTCATAGGCATCTCCGACGGAATTCCCTACGCGAGATAACAGGGAAATATCTTGAAGGATCAGGGAGCTTATTCTCTTTAACAGGGACTTCCCGTCGCAAATAATTGCAGTTATCGAGCGCCTTACGGCCGACGTTCAACACGCCGACGTTAGCAAGTTCGCTGCGCAGAATCGCATATTCCCGGTTGCCGAAAATCACTGTCGTGACGTTCAGATCCTCTCGCGCCTGCGTCCACAGCGATTGGATCGTGTACATAGCGCTACTGTCACCTTCGAGGGCGAGCACTGGCCGGTCCGGGCACACGATAGCCGCACCGGTCGCCATCGACATTCCGATACCGATCGAGCCGCCCATGTTCTGCAACCAAGTGTGCGGATGCGCGTTCTTGGTTATCGGGAATAAGCTCCACCCGGTCGAGCCGCCAAGACATCATTCGATCTTAAAGTTCTTCTCGCCAACGAGCACCCGCTCTCGCGGAGAGACACTAGGACATTTGCTTCGCCAATCGCTTCGAGCGCAACAAATCCGATTTTCGCACGACCACCTCGAATCAATAAGTCGTAGGCTGCGGCCGCCCAACCCCGCAATACAGAAACCCGTTCCGCGCGACTTCGTCCGGCGAGTAGATATTCCTGAGATCGACGATCACCGGCGTGGCCATGGTGACCGCGATTTCCTTGAGATCAAGCGCGCGGAACTGTTCCCACTCCGTAACGATAACGAGGGCGTGGGCTCCCTTTGCACACTCATACGCATCACCGCAGAAAGTTACATCCTCCAGAACCTTCTTCGCCTGTTCCATGCCCACCGGATCAAAAGCGCGCACGTTCGCGCCCATGTCCTGCAACGCAGTGATCAGGGGAATCGACGGCGCGTCGCGCATGTCATCGGTATTCGGCTTGAACGTCATTCCGAGCACGGCTACGGACTTTCCCCGCAGATTGCCTCCGAAGGCATTGGCAACCTTGCGGGCCATGGCGCGCTTGCGCTGGTCATTCACCGCGACGACGGTCTCAATGATCCGCAACGGCGATTCATTGTCCTGTCCGGTTTTAATCAAAGCCAGTGTATCTTTCGGAAAGCACGAGCCACCGTATCCCGGCCCGGCATGCAGGAATTTCGCTCCGATGCGATTATCTAGACCAATCCCTCGCGCCACCTCCTGCACATTGGCGCCAACTTTCTCCGCGAGATCTGCGACTTCATTGATGAAAGCGATCTTGGTCGCGAGAAAGGAATTCGCAGCGTACTTGATCAGCTCCGCCGTGCGCCGATCCGTGTAAACCATGGGCGCAGCATTGAGGTAGAGTGGCCGGTACACCTGCGCCATCATCTCGCGCCCGCGGGCATCGTCGGTGCCGATAACGATCCGATCCGGATGCTTGAAATCACGGATTGCAGCGCCCTCGCGCAGAAATTCGGGATTCGAAACCACCGCAAACTTTGCATTAGGATTCTGTTCGCGGACAATCCGCTCGACCTCATCACCTGTGCCGACCGGCACTGTCGATTTTGTCACGATCACCGTGAAATCCGACAGCGCATCTGCGACCTCGCGCGCAGCCGCATAGACGTATGAGAGATCAGCGTGTCCATCGCCGCGTCGTGAAGGAGTTCCGACAGCGATGAAAACGACCTCCGCACTGCGGACTCCCGCCGCAATATCTGCGGAGAAGCTGAGACGGCGTTGCTTGACGTTCCCAGCCACAAGCTCCGCAAGACCGGGCTCGTAGATCGGAGTCTCACCCCGGTTGAGTGCGTCCACCTTCGCCCCATCATTATCGATACAAACAACGTGATGTCCAAAATCAGCGAAACACGCCCCCGAAACCAGTCCGACATACCCCGCCCCAATCATCGTAATCCGCATCGATATTCCTATCTGGTCAAGCCATTGCTGTGGCGCCTTTAGCGCACATCGTTGGGTATTGTGAGAAGAGTGGAAATCGCTATCTAACTGGCGAGCGTTTCCCATCCGTCCTTGCCGGACGGAAAGAAGAAGAAGTTATTGATGTAGGCTTGGCCGGCTTTGCGGCCGCCGTTGGACAGCAGCGAGTTGGGGTCCTGAAAGATTTCCACGTCGAACTGGTCAATCGGGACAATATCGCCATCCTCGACAAAGAACCCGCTGTAGCCTCTTTTCTGAAAGAATTCGAAGACTGAATCAGTCGCCAGCGGGCGATGTCTGTCCTCGGCTTCAACAAGAAAAACCGGCCGGCTTCGCTCGAGCAGTTCGACAGCGCCGTTCAAAACGTTCAGCTCGTGACCCTCCACATCGACTTTCACGAACGTGACGTCGTCGTGAATCACGTCATCAAGCCGAGCCATCGGCACATTCTGAACCGTGCATGATTTCGCCGAAAGCGCCACCTGCGGCTCAAGGGACGCCAGACCGTGAACGGCGCCCTCCTCACTTTGCGGGATCAGAAGCTCCGCGTTTCCCTCTCGATCGGATAGTGCCACTTCATGAACGATCACATTCGGTGCCGAGGTTCGCCGGAGAACGTCGGCCATCATTCGCGAAGGTTCGAATGCGTGCACGCAACGGGAAAGCCGCGCCAGCTCACGTGTATAGAGACCACAGTTTGCGCCAACATCGACGGTAACCGCATCACTGCGCACGATTCTGTCCAGAAATGAGAGTTCCACCTCTGCTGTTTTCGGACGATGCGTGAAATGCCACCGTAACCAGAGCCCCGGGAAAGTTTCCTTCAACGCATTCTTGACTCGTCGAACAGATGTCATCGCCGTCGCCTTTCCATTGCCTCGTTGCGCGCCCCCCGACGCAAACAGCCGGGTGTCAAGACCAGGCTCAAACCCGGTGATAGATATCTTCCACGCGAACGATGTCATCCTCGCCAAGATATGGACCCGACTGCACCTCAATCAGGTTCAGCGGCACTTTTCCTGGATTCTCAAGGCGATGCATGCACCCGAGTGGGACGAAAATGGATTCGTTCTCGCGTAACAGGATTTCCTCGTCGTCTCGCGTGACGATGGCCGTGCCATTGACAACAACCCAATGTTCCGCACGATGGAAATGTTTCTGCAGCGACAGCTTGGCCCCCGGATTGACCGTGATGCGCTTGACCTGAAACCGGTCGCCGGCGTGAATCGATTGATAGTAACCCCACGGGCGATGAACGGATTGGGTCTGAGTCGCCGAACGATGGCCACTGGCTTTCAGCCGTCCGACGAGTTTCGCAACGTCCTGATCCCGATCCTTCGACACAACGAGAACCACATCGGGTGTTGCAGTAATAATGAGATCATTCACCCCAAGTGCAGCGACCAGAGGTCCCTCTCCGCGGACATAACATCCGTTGGCATCTTCCATAAACACATCGCCGATCGCCACGTTACCAGAACGATCCTTGTCGCCCAACTCCCATAGCGCCGACCAACTCCCGACATCGCTCCAGTCAAAGTCTGCTGGAACAACCGCGGCGGAGTTTGTTTTCTCCATCACGGCATAGTCGAGCGACACGGATGGGCATGCACGGAAGGCGACTTCATCAAGGCGCAGGAAATCCAGATCGCGGGTGGCGCCTGCCAGCGCCGCCCGGCATGCTGCGAGGATGTCCGGCGCCAGCCGCGCCAGTTCTGCGATGAGCAATCGCGCAGGTAGTAGAAAGATTCCGCTGTTCCAGAGATAGTTGCTGGCAGCAAGCAGCCGCTCGGCGGTGGGCAGATCCGGCTTTTCCACGAAGCCCGCCGCCTGATGAACACCCGGTGCGCCAGCGAGCTCCTCACGCGCATGGATGTAACCGAATCCTGTCGCCGGCGCAGTCGGGCGCAATCCAAACAG
This sequence comes from Afipia sp., assembly GCA_051653085.1. GTDB lineage: Bacteria > Pseudomonadota > Alphaproteobacteria > Rhizobiales > Xanthobacteraceae > Afipia. The sequence continues at coordinate 12,296 of JBOFVL010000017.1, forward strand.
GACGAACTGACCTGCCTGTGCCGCTTTCATCCCGACGGCTATCGCCGTGTGGAGCGCAGCCGCATCACCGATCCAATGATCCACGGGCATGGCGAGAATGATCGCATCCGGGTCGGACTCCTGGGCGACAAGCGCTGCAATGGCGGCAGCCGGCGCAGTATTCTGCCCGAACGGCTCAAGAACGATGGTTGGATCGGCGACGCCAACTCCGCGCAACTGCTCTGCAATGGCAAAGCGATGTTCCGTATTCGCGACGACCATCATCCCACTGAACATCGAGGGGTCATTCACGCGCAGCGCAGTTTGCTGCAACAGTGTTTTCTCCCCAAGCAGCGAGAGCAACTGCTTGGGGTAAGTTTCCCGAGACAGTGGCCATAGTCGCGAACCGGTCCCACCCGAGAGAAGAACAGGAATAATACGATGTTGTCGCTGCGTCATTGTTGCCCCCAAGGAATGCGAATAGCCGGACGGTTCGGAACGAATGACGCGGTCAGAAGCCGCTGCCAGACAGGAACTCCCGCCGGACAGTGCGCGCGATGATCGTCATATCCATCCGCAGCGACCATTTCTCGATGTAATCGAGATCATGATCGATCCGCGCGATCGCCAGATCCGACTCAACCGTGCTTCCTCTGCAGCCACTCACCTGAGCCAGGCCCGTGATGCCCGGTCTCGCGGTGTGCCGCTGGAAATAGTAGGGAACCAGATCCTCGTAAGGCATGTTGGCCGCGAGCATCCCCGGCACATGAGGGCGCGGACCGACGAGCGACATATCGCCCTTGATCACATTGATCAGTTGCGGAAGCTCATCGAGACTCGTGCTTCTCAAGACCTGCCCGACCCGGGTCACCCTGGAATCACCCTGAACGGTCTGCTGAACGCCTGCCGCATCACCAAGACTCACATCCATCGAACGGAACTTGTAAATCTTGAACAGGTGATTGCGGTATCCATACCGATACTGCCGGAAGAACACTGGTCCACGCGACGTTGTTTTTATTGCAATCGCGATTGCAATAAACAACGGAGCAAAGAACAGAAGCGCCAGCGCGGCAGCCGATGCATCGAATATCCGTTTGCTCGCGGCAACGGCCGGCTCGCTGCGCGACACGCGAACGGCGGCGCGAGAGCGATAGGCATTGCGAATGCGGTAACGACTGCCGCTCGCATACTCGACCGGACGAACCGAGATCAGCTGCGACCCCTTCCATGGCGTAGCAGAGTTGTCCTGAACAAAACGGGTCGTGACTGTCGCGGCCATTTGTTCTTTCTTTCAACTGGATCTAACGGGCGAACTCGACGCAGGCACAGGATGGCATCGCTACACTCGAATACCTCGCAGGCGCGAAGTACGATTCGAATGAAGATGCGAACCTTCAAGCGAGCGGAAGTTTTCCTAAAGTTTTGTACGAAATGGGGCAACAAAACGAATAATTCGCGCACGTGACTCCGGACGCGACGTCGCAAAAATTTTGCGACGCGAAAGTTTATCGCGCTGCGAAGCGCTTAGAGTGCGATGCTGATTTCTTACGCTGCAATTTCATTGATACAGCCATGCACAATCAACGACGTGGACAAGATTCAAGAATAGAGTCGATTATTAAATCGAACAGGCGCTATGTTGTGTCTAGGTCACGCGCGCGGCTGCATTGATACTTTATGCAGATCGTTCACCAAAAACTAAAAGAGACCGGTTAGATTCTCCGGGGAACATGGATTTAGCTCACAGCGAGCCCGCAAGATGATTGTCCGGCTACGGAAGATCGAGACAACGGGCGATGGCTCACCTGCGTCGTCTGCGCCTTCAACGGAATCAGCAATGATCGCTGACCAAATGAACGCGGCCTCGCTAACGCCTCGTGTGAAGACCAATCGCCGGCTGAGAAACTGGATCATTCTCGCCAATATCGCAACTTGGGTGCTCATTATACTGGCGGTCCGGCTGATTTTCTTTTGAGTTCCGCCCGCAAAGCATCTGTCATCACCGAAGCACCCGTTTGACCGGGAATACGTTTCAAGACGGAACTTCCTGATGCGATCCGGTACCCTCCACCATGATTCGCGAATGACCTCCGCCGCCGTTCCCCCAGACACGCGTGTTTACGCTGTGGGCGATATTCATGGACGCTCCGACCTGCTGGCGGAGACCATCGCGCGCATCGACGACGATGTCCGCCGCCGGCCTGTTGAGCACGTCATCGAGGTTTATCTCGGCGACTATATCGATCGTGGGCCTGATTCCAGCGGCGTGCTCGATCTGCTCGCAATTCGCCTTGTACGACGACACGCCATTTGCTTGCGCGGCAATCACGAGGCGATCCTCGAGCAATTCCTATGGCGAGATGCAGACACTCTCCATCATTGGGCAAAGCTCGGAGGCCTTCAGACACTTGCGTCCTATAATATTGTTCCACGCTCACGATCCGAATCAGAAATGCCACTCGCGGTTCAGCGATCGCTGCTGGAGATCTTTCCCCGCGAACACGAATTGTTCTTGCAATGTCTCCGCAACAGTTTCGTTTGTGGAGACTTTCTGTTCGTCCATGCTGGAATAAGGCCAGGCGTTCCAATGAGCCTGCAAGATCCGGAGGATCTGTTCTGGATCCGTGATGATTTCCTGAACTCGGAGATCAATCATGGCAAGGTGATCGTGCACGGTCATACTCCGGTCGATCACCCGGATATTCGCGAGAACAGGATTAACGTCGACACCGGCGCGTGGCGAACCGGAGTCCTGACGTGCATCGCGATCGAGGATGCGACAGTCCTCGTGCTGTAAGAATTGTCAGCGCGCACAGCACGTGAGCACAAGTCGCTAACTAGTCCGTTGTGATCGCCACAATCAACAACAGGAACAATCCAGCGACACATTGGAACATCTCATCACATTCTTTTGCCGCTTTTTTCTCGACTATCACTTCACACGGCATCAAGGAAATCATTCGCTCTAATTGATGCCTGCAAATCGCGTGCCTGAGTGGGGGTTGATTCATGTCGCAAATGTCTACGCGCGTCGCGCGCCTGCTTCTTGTTGCCGTTATGGTAGCTTGCAGTCTCAACATCTTCATCAAGACGAACGCCCAAGCACAACAAAAGCCATCCTCCGCTGCTCCTAACGCCGGAACATATGTGCTCGGTCCCACTGACAGGGTGCGCGTGAAAGTTTACGGGGAGCCCGACGTTGCGGGAGAGTATGAAGTCGATAGCGGCGGCTATGTTTCGATCCCACTTGCAGGTCGGATCAAGGCTGCAGGATCTAACACTCACCAACTGGAACGCTCGATAACTGCTGCCTTATCGAAAGGAATCGTTCGCGATCCGCGCGTCAACGTGGAGATCGCGCTCTATAGGCCCTTCTACATTCTCGGCGAGGTAAAAAAGAGCGGAGAGTATCCATACCGCGTCGGAATGACTGTACTTGATGCGATCGCGAGCGCGGGCGGTTTCACCTACCGCGCCAACGAGAATAAGGTGTACTTGCGGCGCTCCGGCGGAGCAGGCGAAGAAATCTACCCGCTTGATGCGCCGGTGCTCATTTATCCCGGCGACAACATTCGCGTTCCGGAGCGCTTCTTTTGACGCGTCATCTCGATTTCATATTTTCAAGTTCCATACCAAAACGATCTGCGAAAGTGATTATGCCGTATAGAAGCAAATGCGCGTCGCCATAGTGCGGTCTCTTTGCAATGCAAATTTTTTCCGAAATACAGAAACGATGTTCGATGTTTCGCGTTGAGATGCGCACAAAGCGTTTCTCGCATGCCGTGGAAAGAATGTTCGTGACCACGTCGATGGCGTGAATCGATTCCATCACGACGTTTCTTTGGACGAAGACACGATGATTTTCTCGGCTACTCCAAGACATCCGATACCGGCGACCCCCGCCGGCCGTGCGAGCTTCCCTTACGGGACAATTAATGAAGAGTGCTGTTGCGTTGATAGTGTTGGAGGAAATCGGAAGCTGCGAACGAGCGGCCGCGCCGCTACCGCGTCGTGGATCGAAATTTGCAAGGCTGGGAAGGGCACAGTTTTCGGCGACCGCTCTGATGCTTCTCGTCGCCACACCATCGAATGCACAGGTGATACCGTCGAGCACTGAACAGCTCTCTGCGCCGTGGAACGCACAACGGGTTTTCGAACCATCTTCGCCACCCGATCTCACGGATTCCGAAACACGCAGCGAGATCCAACCCGAGGATATACCGGTGAGAAAACGACAGCAGCCGGGATATGAACCGGTCGGAATTCGGGCAGGTTCCTGGATATTCAGCCCCAAGCTGATGTCCGGTACCCTGTACGACAGCAATGTCTTCTCTTCGAATACCTCGAAGCGCGCGGATATCGCAGCGGTGATCGAGCCATCGCTCCGTGCTCACACATTATGGGAGCGGCACGGCCTCGACCTGAGTCTGAACGCCCAGTCGACTATATATAAAGAAAACTCCAGTCTTAATCAGACCAATGCCAGCCTGAAAGGCAACGGCTGGTTCGACATCGCGCACGACCTTGCCGTTCTCGCCAATTTCCAGATCGCTCATCTCAACGAGGGCGTTGGAACGCTTAGCTCACCGGTGAACGCCGTTTCGCCGACCCCCTACGACCTGTTCTCCGGCGATCTGACCGTTCGCAAGGAATTCAATCGCCTCTCGACATCGGTCGGTATGCGCGTCGACTCTTATAATTACGGACAAACGCGTGCACAAAACGGCTCAATCATCAATCAGGACGGACGCGACGGTCAGATCTATTCGCTGCACGGTCGTGTGGACTATGCGTTCTCACCTGTACTCGGGTGGTTTGCCGGCGTTGAGGGCAACCAGCGCAACATCCGCGGCACACCAACCCAACCTCTGAATTCGGAAGGGTATCGCGCACTAACCGGTTTCACTGTCGGATTCACCAATCTTCTCAGCGGCGAATTTGGTGCAGGCTACGTCCAGCAACGCTTCGATGCCTCATCCATCGGCACGATCGAAGGTCCTTCCTATCGTGCGATGCTGACCTGGCGCCCCACCCGCCTGCTCGACGTTCATTTCAAGGCGGAGCAGATCGTGACGGAGACATCCGACACCAGTTCTACCGGCGTGCTCGCAAACGCATTCCAGCTCGGTCTCGATTACGAACTCCGGCGCAACGTGATCATCTCGCTGGCCGGAGGTTATGAGAACGACAGCTTCTTTGGACAGCCGCGCAAAGACAAGGTGATTACCTCCGATGCGCGGATCAAATACTTGATCAATCGATACGGCTCAATTTCCGTCTTCCATCGATATACCGATCGTAACAGCGATACTCCCGCCTTCAGCTTTGAGAAACATCAGGTAGGAATCAATGTTACAGCGCAGTTCTGACTCCGACCTCCAGGCCTTGGACGAGTCTGTCGGCACAACCGCCGGTCGGTGGCGGCAACCTACTGTCGATTTGCGTGAAATGGCACGCATCCTGCGCCGCCGCTGGAAGGCTATCGCCGCAGCTCCGCTGTCTCTGATTACACTCGCATTGATCTATCTGGCGATCGCCAGCACTCTGTATACGGCGACGTCCACGGTTCTCGTCGATCCTCGTCGCGCCAACGTGGTGGATACCAGCCAGACGGTCCTGTCGAACTTCGGCACCGACGACGCGACCATCGAAAGCCAAGCCCTACTCATACAGTCCGTCGCAATCCTGCACCGGGTAGTGGACAAACTTAAGCTGACCACCGATCCGGAATTCACTCCGAAGCCGGGTCTTCTCGATCCCATCAGGCGGTTGTTCAGCAGCAGCGGCCCCTCGGACGGCGCTAGTCCGGAGGATGCAGCAAGGGCGAGGTCTGTCGAGATTCTTCAGAAGCGGATGAAGGTGACGCGGCAAGGCACTACTTTCCTCGTGGACATCGCCGTCAGCTCCGAAGAGCCGCGGAAGGCTGCGGCCATCGCCAACGCAATTGCCGAGAGCTACTTCGAGGAACAGGTTCGCGCCAAATACGACGCGACGAAGATCGCCGCGAGTTGGCTCAATGGCCAGATCGAAGGATTAAAATCGCGCGTCGTCACGTCAGAGCAGGCGGTCGAGGATTTTCGCTCCAGCAATAACCTCGCTGTGGCACAGGGCGTCACAGTGAACGATCAGCAAATAACCGATCTCAACAACAAGCTGATCGCCGCCCGGGCGCAAACCGCCGAGGCGCGCGCAAAGTACGACCAGGTGCAGCAGCTTGCGAAATCTGGTGGCGACGCTGGCGGCATCAACGCCGCCATCACCTCGGAGATGATCACCAAACTGCGAACGCAGTATGCCGACATCGCGAAGAACGAAGCCGACCTTTCAAGCAAATACGGGGTACGGCACCCCCTTGTCGCCAATGTACGCGCGCAGCTAAAGGATACCCAGCGTCTCATCAACGAGGAAATCCACCGTATTCTCGACAGCACGACGCATGACTACGATGTCGCCAAGTCTCGCGAAGCGTCCTTGCAGCAAAGCCTCGATCAGGTTCAGGGGTTATCAAGTTCCTCCGGTTCGGCGCTGGTTCGACTTCGGGAGCTGCAGCGGGAAGCCGAGGCCAATCGCACACTCTACGAGTCCTATCTGGCCCGATACAAGGAGACATCCGCGCAGGAAAGTCTCGAAATGCCTGACTCCCGCGTGGTGACGAGGGCGAGCATCCCGATCAGGCCTTCTTCGCCAAAAACGATGCTTATTCTCGGCCTCGCCCTGATGATCGGCCTTGGCGGCGGATGCATTTTCGCATTTCTGGTGGACTATTTCGACCACCGCATCAAAACGCTTGAGCAGGCGGAGGCGATCTCCGGTGTCCCGGCACTCGCGGCCGTCCCACTGATCGGCACGCGCGAGCTTGCGGCGCGCGCCAAGCGCGGGCGGGATGAACTCGGCCGTTACAATCCAAGAACAATGAGACTGTTGCCACCTGCGCTGCAGCCACCCTTGATGCGCTACGCCATCGACGAGCCCGGCACCTTCTTCGCGGAGGCGATCCGCGCTGTCCGTCTTGCAATTCAACGCACGATGCGTATTCAGCCGCTGAAAGTTGTATTGGTAACATCGGCGCTGGATAACGAAGGGAAGACAACGCTTGCAGCCAACCTTGCCCTGTCGCTTGCCACACTCGGCATCAAAACACTTCTGATCGATGGCGATCTTCGCAATCCACAATTAACGCGCGCACTGGCTCCACATGCCGATGCAGGACTGATGGAAGTCGCCAGAGGACAGGTCTCGCTGGATCGCGCCATTCTACTGGACCGGAGCTCCGGTCTTTCGATCCTGCCGTCACCGGCGGTGAAAGACGTCGATATTATCACCGAACTGATGTTCTCCGAGCGGATCGTCGAGATCCTCGATCACCTGCGCCAGCATTATGAACTTATCATCATCGATTCACCGCCGCTCGTACCTCTGGTCGACGGCCGCGCGCTGGCTGAACTGTCCGATCGCATCATCCTCGCCATGGGATGGGATCAGACCCCTCAGGAAGTTCTCACGCACACCGTCAATCTGCTGTCTCCGGTCTATGACAGGATTCTCGGCACGGTGCTGACACGGGTCGATCTCAGCCGGCTGCGATTCTACGACTACTATCGCAGTTCAGCGTATCTCAAGCCGTACGGCAGCGCCGCGCTAAAGCCGGAACCCGCGGAATGAAGACGCGTGGACCAATGATCCGAATCGCAGGCGCGATTCCAGTGGACGGCCCGTTCCCGCTGCAGCGCGGTGCGGCTCCCGGCAGGACGGGTACCCCGCGACCACCCTGTGCGCGGAGCCGCGAACCCGCGATTGCCGGCTGGTTCGTGGACCGGATGATTGTCTTCCTGTTACTGCTGGCCGTGCTCGTGACATTCACGCTCTCGTCGGCGATGCTGACCAACTGGAAGGTACATTATGTGACCGCCGGTGGCGGCTTCTACGAGAAGCTCCACCCCGCAACCTACCTCACATTTCTTGCCTTCGGCCTTCTGCTCCTGCGCAACGCCGATCCGGTCGGCGAGATCGACCGGATGCTCTCAGGATCGAAGCTAATCCTTGTCTATCTTGGGTGCTGGTCAATTCTGCTCGTTCAGATGTTCGTTCTCACGCGCCCGTTCACCGTCATCATCGATACCTTTCTCCTGCCAGTCGTGCTCTGTCTCGCCATCTGGCAGCTCTCGCCCGCCCAGCGAAAACCACTGGTCTGGGCCACCCATCTCACCATCCTGCTCAACGTGTGTCTCGGATACTACGAGTACTTTTCCGGTCACCGGCTGGTCCCTCTGACGCTCGGCGACGTGCTGGTGGTCGGGGAATGGCGTTCGTCGGCGCTGCTCGGCCACCCGCTAACCGCATCCGGCCTCGTGGGAGGATATGTTCTTGCGCTGGTTCTGCGCCCCGCCGTTTGCCCCATCGCCATGCTCCGCGTCGTGCTGATTGCATTCTGTCTCGGGTCACTGATGGCATTCGGCGGCAGAACGGCTCTTGTCACTGTCCTGTTGGTGCTGGGATTCGCTGCCGCAAAGGGAACCTGGCTGATCGCACGCGGAAGGCGGGTTTCTCTTCCGGCGGTGATCGCCACCCTCTGCCTGCTGTTTATCGGCGCCGCCGGGATTTTCGCAGCGTTCGACCTCGGAGTTTTCGACAAGATGCTGCTGCGGTTTTCATCCGACAAAGGCAGCGCTCTCGCGCGGTTTGCGACATTCGACTTGCTGTCCCATTTTGACTGGCAGGAGCTGGTGTTGGGCCCCAATCCTACCCGCGTGAATGCACTGCAGGCTCAACTCGGCCTCAACTACGGAATTGAGAATTTCTGGATTTCCTGCGTTGTCCAGTTCGGACTCATTCACACCATTCTGCTGACAATCGGATTGATCTGCCTGTTTGTGGAAATTCTCAAACGCGCGAACCCCGCAGCCTGGGCGATCGTGCTGCTGATTCTGGCGATCGCGGCGAGTTCCGTCAGTTTTTCATCGAAGAACATTCAGCTAGCGCAGTTCATCATTCTCATCACGTTGCTGTTTCCGCGCAAAACGACCACACCGGCGCTGCGAGCCGCCTCCGACAGGCCAATTCGTACTTGCTGATGAATCTTGAGATCGGACTCACATGACCGTCTATGTCGACCATACCCATCTCGGACGTCACGTCACCGGCCTGGAACGCATCACACTAGAGCTGTTCTCGCCGGAGGCTCTTGCACCGCTCGACGTTACTCCCGTGACGGCGCGCGGCACAGGACGGATGATAGCAACGCAGACGTTTTGGTTACCGTTGCGTCTGGCTGATTCATCATCGATTTTGATTTGCCCCGGCTTTCCACCCAGTCCGCTGTTGAAGCCGTTCGCTGAGCGGGTCATCCCCTATATTCACGACATCTTTTTGCTGTCCCGCCGCGCCGACCTTAACCGGCGCGCGCGGCTCTATATGGCGCCCTCCTTCAGGCTCGCAGTGCAGAAATACCCTCGCTTTCTCGTCAACTCCGCCGACACGAAACGTAAACTTTCTGCTCACTGCCGCCCTGATGCCGACATCAGATTGTATCGTCCGCCGGTACGTAACGTATTCGACTTGCGCCCGGATGGTTGCATTGGAGAGATCGGAAAAGCGTCACCGCTTCGCCTCGTCGCGCTCGGCACCGTGGAGCCGCGCAAAAACTTTGTGGCTGCAGCCAAGGTTCTTGCGGCGTTGCGTGAGCGAAACTTTAGCGATGCCACCCTCGATATTGTGGGGCGACGCGGCTGGGGGGACGATTGGGACATTCTCGAGCAAAGTCCCGGCGTGACCCTGCACGGATACCAATCCGGCGAACGGGTCCGCGCGATTCTCCAGCGTGCGGATGTTTTTGTCTGCACATCTCATGAGGAAGGGCTCGGTCTGCCTTTGCTGGAGGCCCAGTATGCAGGCCTCCCGATCGTGGCACCCGATGCGGCCATTTTTCGTGAGGTGCTGAGCAGATCCGGTATTCTCATCAACCCCATTGATCCCGCTGGCGCCGCGAGTGCGATCACCGCTGCGCTCTCAGAACCAGCATGGCGGACATCATTTGCAGCTCGCGGAGCAGAGAATCTGGCGCGCTGGAACGCATTGGCGTCATCCGATCGCAGCGCAGTTATCGACCTGATTTCGTCACTTGCTAGGCGAAGCCCGCGTGCGGCACGGGCGCCTGCACCTCGCACTCCAAAGAAGCGAAGCATCGCACCCTGACGTAAGAAGCACCTGTCTGGCGAACGCGAGCCGAGGATCAACTATTGCAGAACAACGACACGCAACATCTGGACGGGTTACGCATCATCGCCGCATGCGCCGTCGTTGTTTTGCATTATGCGGACTACGTCAAGGATCACTCCGCCGGACGTTTCATGGTCGATCACACCCATCATTTCAATCTGTTTGTCGATCTCTTCTTCGTGGTGTCCGGATTTGTTATCGCAAGCCAGTACCTCGGCAAAGTCAATGATCTCGCATCGGTCAGACGCTTCATCTGGCGCCGCCTGGCCCGCATCTATCCGCTTCATCTGGCAACACTGTCATTCTATCTCGCTATTGCTGCCGCTATCTACTTCGGACTTGCCAAGACCGATAATCCTGCCCGCTACCCGTTGTCCGACGTGCCCGCGCAACTGCTGCTGCTTCACGCCGTTGACGGACAACGCCTGACCTTCAATTTCCCAAGCTGGTCATTGTCAGCCGAAGTGTTCTGCTATCTCCTGTTTCCGGTCGTTGCCGTCTTTGCCGTGCGGCATAGAGCGTTCGTGATTCCGCTTGTTGTGCTTCCCGCCGTTGCCAACAGCATCTACGTAGCCGCAACCGGTAGCGAACCTTGGGCCGACTGGATCAACAAGGGTGGTATCTTCAGGGCGTTGCCCGGATTCAATCTCGGCGTTGCCTGCTATATGTTCCGGCATCAGATCGCACGCTGGCCAGCCGTCCCGGGAACCCTGACGGCTGGCTTGGTGCTTTTTTTGGCTCTGGGCTGGCTGCTCCCGGATATGGCAGCGCTTGTTGCCGTCTATGCAATCGCCGTGCTCGCGATTCAGCACGACATGTCTGAAACACCTACCGTGGTGTCGAGGCTCCGGTTCGACCGTGCATCCGCATATACCTATTCCTGCTATATGCTTCACATACCGGTCGCCACCGTTGTTCTCACGTTCGGCGCACGCTATCTGACTAGCATTGCCGGGGGAAAGCTGGCGCTACTGCCTGCCGCCGTGGCCCTGCTCGCAGGGGTAAGTATTTTATCCTATCGCTTCTTTGAAACCCCGTTGCGGCGTGCGCTCAATAACGCGTTCGATCGTCAATACACGCCCAACACCGTGGCAGCCGTCCATGCCCGATCTCCGCGAAGGGGCGTGCAATGACAGCGACAGCAGCCGCAGCTATTCCGGAAAGCCGGATCTCACCACACGCGCCAGCCGTAAGCCGGGATTCCGGAATCGACACCATGCGGGGAATTGCCATTCTGATGGTGATCGGAATTCACTCGCTGCCACAACCGCTCGATACGCCATGGGCAACAGTGCTTGACGCTGCCCTGCGGCCGTGTGTTCCGGTCTTCCTGTTTGTATCCGGATATCTAACCGCCGCCTTAGGCCGCGTTCCTCTTTGGAAGCGGTTGAAGGCCACGATCGTTCCTTATGCCATCGCGTTCTCCGCCGCTTACATCTACATGGCATGGCACAACCCGGCGATGGATCACCGTCTTACCACGACGGTCGCACGGTTTCTGTTCGCCTACGTATTCGTCTATTACTACGTCTTCGTCTATATCGGCTGCACGATCGGCTTGTGGCTAATCTTTCGATATCCCGACGGCAATACTCGGGATGGCTCACAACGGCTAGCTATCCTTCTCGGCATTTCAATTGTCTTCGGACTGATTGCCGGCAGCTACCTCGATCCGCTCTTGTTGCGCGCTGGTCTCTCTGAATCACTCGTTCAAGAAGCCCGTCTGCGGAACATACCGTTCTGGTTCTCCTTTGCGGCATGTGGAGCCCTGTTCGGAGTACTTCGAACTGAACCTGCGTTGCGCAAAATGCGCGCAATGATTCTGAGCGCGACGGTGATCGCATATCTCATCTATGCCGCGGTCCGGATCTACGGCATCGGCGATTCGGCCGACTATGACTCGGTCGCCTTCTTCGGTTACGCGGCAATTCTCACGATCCTGCTCATCGCCATCTACCCCAGCGTCCAGCTTCTCGCGGTGATCGGATCGGGAAGCTATTTCATCTACCTTTGGCACATCTTCGTCGTCATGACACTGCGCGACCATGCGCCCTTGCGAGGGTTTGGTGCGGTTCCTGATTTCGTGGCCACATACGCGATAACAGCAATCGTCAGCGTGACGGCCTTGCTGGCTATTCGGCGGAACGCATCTTCCCGCACCTTGCGCTGGCTGGGAGCCTGATCATGCTTTTGAGACACACGCTTCTCTACATGCCTGCGCAGATCATCGGGCCTCTGTTCCAGTTGATCGCAATGATCGTCTGGACCCACGTCGTCAATGAACACACCCTCGGTGTCGTTACACTGGTTACAGCCACGCACGAACTCCTCCAGATCGGATTTCTCGCCTGGTGGTCACAGTATGCCTTGCGCTTCTTTGGTCGTTTCCAGAGCGGCGAGGAAGCACAGCGGTTCTACCGGACAGAGAATGTAATTCTACTGACTTCTGTCATCCTTCAGAGTCTGGCGATCATAGGAATTCTGTTTCTGGTGATTTCACCCGACGCCAGCACCGGTTTGCTCGCAGCAGCTATCGCCTATGTCGTCACCCGCTCACTCAATCTCTATATTGGCGAACGCGCCCGCGTGCAGCAACAGATCTGCGTCTACTCGATACAGCAGATCGTGGGACCGGCGGCCGGATTTCTGATCGGCTTGATCATGATCGAATGGCTCGGTCAGGGGCCGGAATGGCCACTCGCCGGCTATGCCGTCGCCCAGCTAGCCGCGACGCTGATCGTGCTGCCGAGAATCGGATTTGGGCGGAGTCTCTGGCCGGTTGACCGAAAGATCGTCAATCACGCCCTGCACTACGGTATTCCGTTGATCATCGGCGGTGGTCTCGGCTGGATCGGCCTCAATGCGTCCCGCTTTGTCATTAATGACATGCTAAGTGTCGCCGCCGCGGGCCTGTTCGCCGTCGGCTATGGCCTCGGCCAACGAGCCGCCGCGGTCGCGGCAATGCTGGTCACTGCGGCCGCCTTCCCCATAGCCGTGAAACGCATGGAGGACAGCGGCAGTAAGGCGGCAATGCAACAGCTCTCCGATAACAGCGCACTTCTCATCGCCGTTCTCGCACCGAGCATCCTCGGCATCTTTATGCTGCGCGTGGAGATTGTTCATCTTCTGATCGCAGCTCCGTTCCAACAGGTCACTCTAGCTGTTCTACCACTCGCTGTTCTGACAGGTGCGATCCGTAACCTGCGTGCCCACTTCGGCGATCAGGTCTTTCTCCTGCATAGCCGCACACGGCTGATGATCGCCGTCGCGGCCATCGACGCGTCGGTGACCGTGGTACTCAGCTTCGCCTTCATTCGATACTGGGGGATTGTCGGAGGTGCCGCTGCGACGGTCATCGCGGCGTCGGCAGCCGCAATTGTCAGCTTCACAATCGGATTCTCACAATTCGGCCTGAAGCTGCCATTCGGACACCTCCTCCGCATCGTCATCGGCACCATCGCAATGGGCTGCCTGCTGCGATTTCTGCCGGAAGCCAAGAACATTGCCACGATGGCCGGCCATATCGCGACTGGTGCAGCCTCATACATCACCGCTCTTGCCCTGCTCTATGCGCCAACCTTGTTCAAGATGCTCCGCGCGCGACCTCAACAATCGAATTCTTGACCAGAGATAAGTAGCAAGCCTTATGCTTTCTTCGCGTTTCTGAATGCGCGCGCCATCGCAAACCATAGCGGCTTTCTTTGGTTGGCATCATCAAACGGCAATGGACGGGGCAGCCGCTCAGCCAACGGGTTCTTCTTTTTTGCCGCATCTGTGTAGAAGGAATAGTTGTCCGAAAGTTCCCATGCGATCACTTTCTTCACCGCAGGAATGCGCAGTACGGTATTGAGGAACTTCTCGCCGGTGTCAGCGATCATCGCATCCCGGGTCAGGATATCGTCTGGAAACGTATCGTCACGAACGTCAAATTCCGTGATGTAGATATCGACCTTGCGCTCAGAGAGCGCATGCAAAAAATCCGTAAAGCGCGATGCATCGTGCGGGTAGCGCGGCTGAAGATGCCCCTGCAGCCCGATGGCGTGAAGTGGAACGCCCGCGTCCTTTAGCTCATCTACTAAGCGCAACAAGCCCATGCGAACTGCTCGTCCGACATCGTCATCTCGCTCCGTCTGAGCTTCGTTCAGCACAAATTTTGTTTTCTTGTCCACAAGAGCCGCGCGCTCGAATGCGCGACGGATATAGTCTGTTCCGAAAGCATCGTACCAGGGACCGAGCCGATAACCTCCGGGTGCCTTATGCCCTGGCCAGAATGGCTCGTTGACGATGTCCCATGACTGCAATTTTCCGGCATACCGGCCTACGACCTCCTCGATGTAACGATCAAAGAATATCCGCCGCCCTATCGTGTCCATGCTCTTCACCCACACGGGAACCCATTCGTTCCAAATGAGGCAGTGACCGCGCATCGGAATTCTGTTGCTTGCACAGAATTGCAGCAAGCGATCCGCACTCTCGAATCGCTTCGGACCCGACTGCGGCGCGATCGTGCCCATTTTCATGGCGACGTCGGTCGTCACGATCCGCGTGTGTTTTGTATAGAGTTCTCGATACGCAAGGTCCTTGTCGATTACGGGTCCCGCTGCGGCCCCGAATACGAATCCATTTGCTGCCGCAATTGCACCGAGACTCTCGTCATCAGTAGCAGATGATGATGTGACGCTGCGTGTTGCAATTCCTGCGCCAGCAAGAACGGACATCGCCCGTCGCCGCGAAATCTTCACATGCATGGCGGATCTCCATTGCGAGAATGATTTTGTTTCATTCTCATTGCTAGTCGTGAGCGTGACGCCATCCTTGCGACGCAATGGTACGATTTCGTGACTGTGCTGTTCGCGAATGAGAATCTTCAGTGCGTGAAGTTCCCATCGTCGTCGCAAATGACGTCAGTGTTTAGTCAAGTGTTACTCGA
The DNA here is from genome assembly GCA_051653085.1 of Afipia sp. GTDB lineage: Bacteria > Pseudomonadota > Alphaproteobacteria > Rhizobiales > Xanthobacteraceae > Afipia. The sequence continues at coordinate 27,423 of JBOFVL010000017.1, forward strand.
CCACATTGTCTTGAGGGAATCGACATGATGGAATCGCAGGTACACGCATCACACGATGTGACCGTTGATGGCATCTCAATCAACATTCTCTCGATGTCTGATGCTGTCTCATCGATCGTGTCGGCGACGCAGACCGGTGACAGTTTCACTGTTTGCACTTTGAATCTCGATCACGTTGCGCAGTTGCAACAGCGACCGGACTTCCGCGCTGCCTATCGTCGCGCCCGCTTTGTCACTGCCGACGGCTTTCCCATTGTCGCGCTGGGACGACTCGCCGGCACAAAAATCGAACGAACAACCGGGGCCGATCTGGTTGAGCCTCTTTGCGAGCAAGCCGAAAGCAAGAGTATTCCGGTGTATCTGCTTGGCTCCAATCGCTTGACACTTCACAGAACGGCAAGACGGCTCACGAATCGCTTCAAGGGACTTCAGATCGTCGGCTATGACGCGCCCGGCGGCAACTTTGATCCTTACTCGGATGAAGCGGATCGCGCGATTAACGGCATTCGCAAATCGGGCGCCAAGCTGTGCTTTGTCGCGCTCGGCGCACCGCGACAGGAAATCTTCGCTGCCCGGTGCCTCGACAAGCTTCCAGGAGTCGGACTGCTCTGTATCGGCGCTGCACTGGATTTCATTGCTAATACGCAAAATCGTGCACCACTCATCACTCAGAAAATTGGCCTTGAGTGGGCATGGCGGATGCTGCGCGATCCCCGTCGATTGGCCCCCCGCTACGCGCGCTGCCTGGCAATCGTTCCAGGTCTGGTGGCGCGCAGCATCCCACAGATCGTAAACGCCCGGACAAGGAAAGTAGCATGACATCCTCGGTCACACTGGCTCAGCGCGCGCGCAATGCTCACCTTACACCCCCGCGATATCAGATCTGCCTGATTCATCCGTTTGATCCGCGCGGAGAGAAGGTCGGTGGTCTGGAAACTTACATCCGGGATTTTATCACGTTCCACCCGACCGACACCGATCTTCTCTTTATAGGTGTTGATTCTGTCGGGGATCTGAAACTCGGCGAAATTCATAAACTCACTTTCCGGGGTCGTGCATTCGACTTCCTCCCGATCCTGCACTATTCGGACAGTCAGGCGCGCGAGGCCGCCCGTTCAATCGGAGCATCTCTTACCGGACAATTTTTCGTAGCACTTCTGCGCAACTTCATTCTGCTCTCGAAACACATTCGCTCAAGACGATGCTCGATTGACTTGCGTCGGGTGGAATTTTCCTGGCTTCCGGCTGTCCTCCGCCTCCCCTTTATTCAGATGCTTCACGGCGAAGGCGTCCCGAAACTGCAGATGGACTCACTGCTTCGCAGATACTCGTTTGTTCACAACGCTGGCGAACGCTTTGCCATGGCGACCAGCGCGAAGTTTCTTTGCGTGAATCCGTACATCACCGAGCGGCTCCAGAAAGAGTATCCGCGGCAAAGAGACAAGATCGATACTCTGTGGACCTGGGTCAACACCGAGACTTTCAAGCCGCGCCCCCTATCCCGCGATAGCGCGCCATTCCGAATCGTCTTTGCAGGGCGCCTTGACGAGTTCAAGGACCCGCCACTGATGTTCCAGACGATCCTTCGCCTGCGTCAATTGATGCAGGCGAAGGTCGAGTTTCACTACGTTGGGACCAGTGATCCGCACCGGTATCCCGAATTCACGGCGATCGAGGACATCACGGTCCGTCACGGGTTCAAGGACGCCGTTGGAATGGCAGCAACGCTGGCATCCGCGCATGCTGGAATCCTGACATCGGAATTCGAGGGAATGCCGCGGTTCGTCCTTGAGACACTGGCGGTCGGACGCCCTGTCGTTGCCACGCACTTGCCGCAGCTTGAAGCCGTCGTTCGAGACGGCGAGTCAGGATATCTGGTTCCGCGAAGCGACTCGAGATCCGACATGGTGGAACGACTGGTACATCGCTTCATCAATGTTCGCGATGCCATAATCCACGGCGATATGGATTCATCGCGGATCGCGACCAGCATTCGCGCATTCACGCCCAATACCCAGCTCGCGCGCGTCTTCCGCTTTCATCAGGAACTCCAGAACACACGCGGCATGATGACTAGCCCGCTCTCCCATTGAGGACGCGCTGCCATGAACATTCTCATGCTGACAAGCGAGTTTGCGCCCGCGACGGGAGGGATTGGTACCTACGCGCGGGAGATCGCGATAGCCGCTACCGATCTTGGCGCACGCGTTACCGTTGTCGCTCCCGACTATTCTACAAATTCACCGGATGAAGACAGGTCGTTTCCATTTCAGCTTCATCGCTTTCACGGCGGGCTTCATTCAATGCGCGATCTTCCCTCGAAGATCCTTCTCGCACGCAGCCACGTCCGGATAGAAGCTTACGACGTGATCCATGCGGCCGATTGGCCGTTTTTTATCCCGCTAGCTCTATCCCGCCATCGGACTCAGGCACGCCTGCTAATGACGGTTCACGGCACGGAGATCAACGAAACCCAGACACCGCTCAAGCGGCTCGCGATCCAGGCTGCCGGGGTGTTCGGTCCGCGCATTGAGGTTGCCGCCAACAGCCGGTTTACCCGTGAGCTTTTCCGCGAACGTTTCTCGATCGAAAGCGAGCGCGTTGTAGCGATCCCGCTCGGCGTATCGGATTTCTGGTTTGGCCCGCGAAAGGGACGCAAGGTGACGCGCAGAGCCTACGGCGTCGATGGGGACAAGATCGTGATGGTCACCGTTGCCCGCCTCACCCGGCGGAAGGGACATCTCAAGACACTTGCGGCGTTAGCAAGCCTGCCGGACGAACTGCGAAAACGAGTCGCGTGGCTCGTCATCGGCCCTAACGGTGAGGCCGATTTCGTCGAAGAGTTTCGCGATATGGTCGATACGACCGATTGCGAAATTCATCTGCTCGGATCGCTGCCGAATGAACAGATCCGCGATATTTACGGAGCCAGCGATTTCTTCTGTCTGACCGGCATCCCGGAATCATCGGGGCGCGTTGAAGGCTTTGGTCTCGTCTATCTCGAGGCCGGTGCAGGCGGCCTCCCCAGTGTCGCGACGGCGGTAGGCGGAGTTCCCGATGCCGTTCTGGCGGACGAGACCGGATTGCTCATTGAGCCTGATGTCAAAGCTATCGCGCAGGCCATCGCGAAAATCGTTGAAGACAGCAATACGCGATCTATCCTGGCAGCAGGCGCCGCTGCACACGCTCGCGCTCTGTCTTGGGAACGGTGTGCTGCTGATACCTACCGCCTGCCGCGGGCCAGCGAACGAAAGAGCTTCAAGACCACGGACAACTATCCGGCACGAGGTCAGGCGCGCCCCAGCGATGTCGTGCAGCGCGCTGCGACCGCGGGCCGGAGATGATGAGAGCCTTCGCCGTGGGGGTCCTTTTGATGTTGATTGCAGGGAGTTCTGCGCCGGCCGAGAGTTGCACCAAAAGCCGCGATCATCTGCTTAGCAGTCTTGGCGGCGATCTCATGCAGCAGCCGCAGGCCTATCAGGGACTGTTCAAGATTTGTCTGGCAACCATTTCCATGTCGAACGTCAAGGACGCCTTCGTTTTGAGGGATGGCGGGATCGCTGTCATCCCGAAACAGGATAATGTGGCGGCGACGGCCGCGACGCTCTCGACTTTCTGCGATGCATATCCGCGCGGCACGCTCCGGTTTCTCAGCCGCAAGGATTTGCTTCAGGCGAATTCCGTCGCCCACATCGTGAAGATGTCATCCACATCAGCAACACCATGCCGAAAAATAAAGGGAAACTCGTTGTCTTGAGATTGCGGATCCGGCGTTGATCGCTTCCGGCATTCCTGACCGATCGCTGCAAGCCTGGCAGCAAAGACTGCAGAGTCCGTTCCATAAACACTCATCACGCGAATTCACGTTATGTGATGTTCCGAGTTCGAGAAGCTGCGACGCCCAGATGCGAAAAATTCTCATCCAAGTATAGCGCTAAGTAACAATACGTCCTGCCGGGCAATTGAGCCGACTCAGCTAACCCTCAAGCCAGATGGTTGGCTTTAAGCGCGCAGTTTTTGCGTACGATGGCCACATCACGCGGGAAGCCAGTGGGCGGCAGAAACGCGAAGACAGATCGATCTCTGCCACCGGCTTCACCTAACCTGTCGGTTATAGCAATCGATTATATCGAAGGAGTTTCATCGAAAACTCCCGCTTTCAATCGGCATCGCATCCTGTGACTACGATCCACACAAGTTTTTAAGCGTATTCGGGCGGCTGTCGCCAGCCCCCGCTCGAACCTGCCTTGGAGCCAGCGAGGAGCGAGAATGAAGAGTAGAGCCGCCGTAGCCTGGAACGCTAACAAGCCTTTATCCATCGAAACAATCGAGATTGGCGGCCCGAAGGCAGGCGAAGTGCTGGTCGAAATCATGGCGACCGGCGTCTGCCATACCGACGCCTACACACTTTCAGGTCTCGACTCCGAGGGCCGGTTCCCGGCGATCCTTGGTCATGAAGGCGCGGGCGTAGTGCGCGAGGTGGGCGCAGGCGTGACCTCACTGAAGCCGGGCGATCACGTCATCCCGCTCTACACGCCGGAATGCCGCCAATGCAAAACCTGCCTGTCACAGCGATCGAATCTCTGCACCTCGATCCGGCCGACGCAGGGACAAGGCCTGATGCCCGACAGGACCACGCGCTTCTCATGCGATAGCGGCGAAGTCTTTCATTACATGGGATGCTCGACTTTCTCGAACTACACCGTGCTTCCGGAGATTGCGCTCGCGAAAATCCGCGAAGACGCCCCCTTCGACAAGGTCTGCTACATCGGCTGCGGCGTCACCACCGGCATCGGCGCAGTGATATATACCGCCAAAGTTCGTCCTGGCTCTAATGTCGTCGTTTTTGGCCTCGGTGGCATTGGCCTCAACGTCATCCAAGGCGCGCGCATGGTTGGCGCCGACAAGATCATCGGCGTGGACGTCAATCCCGCCAAGACTGGCATGGCGAAGAAATTCGGCATGACCCACTTCATCAATCCGCGCGAGATCGGGAACGACAAGGTCGTTCAAGCAATTCTGGATCTGACAGACGGTGGCGCAGACTATTCCTTCGATGCTACCGGCAATACCGAGGTGATGCGTCAGGCGCTCGAATGCTGCCATCGCGGCTGGGGTGAATCCATCATCATCGGCGTGGCGGAAGCCGGCAAGGAAATCTCGACCCGGCCGTTCCAGCTTGTCACCGGGCGCACCTGGAAGGGCACGGCTTTCGGCGGGGCGCGTGGTCGCACCGACGTGCCTAAAATCGTCGACTGGTACATGGACGGCAAGATCAACATCGATGATTTGATCACCCACAAGATGCCGCTTGAAGAGATCAATACGGCATTCGACTTGATGCACGAAGGCAAGTCGATCCGCTCGGTGATCGTCTATTGATCGCCGCCAAAAGTTTGTTCGAACACAAAAAATCCGAGGAGGAAATTATGACTGTAAGATTGCTACACCCGATGTTCCAGAACGGACTCCGTAAGGGCGACGCCGAATTTTCCGGCGGAATACTCATATGCAACTGTTCCGATCGTCCGGTAAAGGTAAAGGTTTCCACGGGCATTGCCCACAATCACGCCTGTGGCTGCACCAAATGCTGGAAGCCGAAATCCGCGGCATTTTCTGTGGTGGCCGTCGCGCCCAGCAACAGCGTTAAGATCTTGGAAAACGGCGACAAGCTGGCCGTAGTTGATCCGGACGCGCTGATCCAGCGTCACGCCTGCAAGGCATGTGGCGTTCACATGTACGGTCCAGTCGAACGCGACCACGCCTTCAAGGGATTGACGTTCCTTCATCCGGAACTTTTCGACACCGACCGATATCCGGAGCCTGGCTTCGCCGCCTTTGTCTCCTCCGTGATCGAGGGGGGCGTTGATCCCTCGGAGATGGAGGGAATTCGCACAAAACTGAAAGAAGTCGGCCTCGCTCCTTACGATTGCCTGTCACCTGCGCTGATGGATTATCTGGCGACATGGAGCGCGAAGAAAAATGGCGTGCTACATTGATGCCGCATGGCGCGCATCACTTGGCTCGCCCTTAGGTCTATGAGAGAAGGATTTTGATGAAGCAGGTTTCCGCAAGCAAGTCCTTCGACGGCAGACAATATGTCTATTCTCACGCATCGGAGGCCTGCCGATGCGACATGACCTTTGCGCTATACCTTCCGCCGAAGGCCGAGAAAGAGAAGGTGCCGCTTTTGTGGTACCTCTCAGGCCTTACCTGCACACATCAGAATGTCATGGATAAAGGCGAGTATCGCCGCGCCGCTTCTAAGTTCGGCGTCGCCATCATCTGTCCGGATACGAGTCCCCGCGGCGAGGACGTCCCTGACGAAAAAGACAACTGGCAGTTTGGCCAAGGGGCCGGCTTCTATCTCAATGCGACGCAGACTCCCTTCTCGCTCCATTATAATATGGAGCGATACATCCTGTCCGAATTGTCCGATCTGCTCGACGGCCGCTTTCCGCTTGATTCCAAAAGACACAGCATTTTCGGCCACTCGATGGGTGGCCATGGCGCGATCACCCTGGCTCTTAAAAATCCGGGCCGCTTTCGTTCGGTATCGGCTTTTGCGCCTATTACGCAGCCGACCACGGCCGACTGGTCGCGTCCTGCGCTGGAAAAATATCTCGGACCCGCCTCCAGCGCATGGCGGCGTTACGACGCAAGCTGCTTGATCGAGGACGGCTGCCGGGTCGATGAGTTGCTGGTTGACCAAGGCAGCGCCGATCCCTTTCTCGACAACGGCTTGCGGCCGTGGCTCCTCAAGGAGGCCTGTGCGAAAGCCGGCATCAAGCTGATGCTGAACATGCGCGAAGGCTACGATCATTCCTATATGTTTATTTCAACATTCATGGCGGACCATATCGCCTGGCACGCAGAAAGACTTCGTTGAGAGCGCGCAGCTACGCCCGCGATCTGAACTATGCCCCCGCCCGACCTGTATGGGTTGATTGCTGATGATCCGCGCGGTAACGAGCGATGCGTTCGTGCAGCCCTTTCGGGATGAGCGATCGAATGAGCTCGGAGAGGTCGGCGTGGTTCGTATCGCTGCCAGTGAGACGTAGTACGCAGGCGGCCGCCTCGCCAGATAACCCCGCATGCTGAGCTAACAGCCGCGCTGCCGTCAGCAGCAGATCGGCCTCATCGACCAGATGTGTCAGGAGGCCCACGAGTCGAGCCTCTTCCGCCGACAATAGACGATTCTCGAGCAAGATCGCGCGCGCCTGATCAGCGCCGACAATCGCCGCAAGCCGCCGCGTACCGAGCGCGACGCCAAAACGAAAGCCCGGAAAGCGGAATTTCGCCCGTGGCGTCCCAATGCGATAGGTGCAGGCCACAGCGAGGTCGGCTCCGGCACCAAAGGCGGCACCATTCACCAGAGCGAAGGATGGCACCGGCGCCGAGCTGACGGCCTGAAGCAAGAGCTCGATGCGCGCAAAGCGCAGCAGCAGGTCACCTTCACTCTGCTGTTCGATCCCTGAAAAGTCAAAGCCGCCGCAGAACATGCGTCCGTCGCTTGCCAGCGCAAACGGGCTGACGCTGGCGATTGCAATGTTCACAGCATCGTGGAGTTGTGCGACCGTTGTTGCGTCCAGTGCATTGGCTTTCTCGGGCCGGTCGAGCGTGATCAGCGCCGGCACGTCTCCAACCAAGGGGACAGTTTTCACAGGGCGCGAGCCGTGCGTCGTTGCGTCCATTCGTCAAAGACCTCTTCACTATGCTCGCCAAGTTGTGGGGGCGTACGGGTGATTTCGAATGCAAAATCGGAAATGCCGATTGGAAACCCGACCGTTTCTGCCGTTGAGCCGTTAGGCATCGTCATTGACTGAACCCAACCCATCTCACGGACATGCGGATCAGCAAGGATATCCGCGAAATTATTAATCGGCGCGCAGGGAACGCCTTTGGCGTCGAACGCCGCCAACCACTCGGCAGCCGTTCGCGTGGCGAAGATCGGCTGTAGGATGACTGCGAGCTGGTCCTGATTTTGAGCCCGCAGAGATTGGGTGACGAAGCGCGAATCGTCCGACAAGTCGGGACGCCCAACTATGACGCAGGTGTCGTGCCAGAGCTTGTCATTGCCGGCGGCAATGGTGAACGGCTTATCGGCGGCATCAAAACCGGAATAGGGGGCATTACGTGGATGGGCCGAGCCGAGGCGACGCGGTGGCTTTCCGGTGCCGAAATATTCGCTGGTTTGCAACGCGGAGATGCCGAGGAGCGAGCCGAGAATGGAGCAGTCGATATGAGCGCCCTGGCCTGTCTGCCGGGCGCGCATCGTCGCGGCGAGAATGGTGAAAGCGGCATAGAGTCCGGTCACGAAATCGCCGACCGGAACACCGCATTTGACCGGGGGGCCGTCCGGCTCGCCGGTGACACTCATCACACCGCTCATGGCTTGAACGGTGACGTCGAACGCGCCCTTTTGTGCGTAAGGACCGGTCTGGCCGTATCCCGTCAATGAGCAGTAGACCAAGCGAGAATTGCAAAGCCTGAGCTGTTCGTAGCCAAGACCGGCCCGGATGAGCGCCCCTGGACGAAAATTCTCGACGAAGATGTCGGCGTTCTCCACCAGAGCATAGAGCCGCTCCACGTCCGCCTTGTTCTTGATGTCGAGCGCGACCGATCGTTTGTTGCGGTTGAGCGAGGAGAAGTTACCGCTGAACGGGTCGGTGCCGTTCTCGCCTGCATGAAATGGTGGCCATCCCCGCATCCCGTCGCCGCCGTCGGGCCGCTCGATCTTGACGACATCCGCGCCGAGATCGGCAAACAAACTGCCGGTGAACGGGCCCGCGGCGATCTGGGCGAACTCCAGAACGCGGAGCCCAGCCAACGGCTTTAACGAAGCGGATCCAACGCTGATCACGCGACCATCCTCTTGTTCTTGAGAGCGGCATAACCTCCACAATGGTAGAGAAGCGGTTCTCCGCCAAAGACCTGAATGCTATCGACGGCGCCGATGATAATAACGTGATCGCCACCCGGACAGACATTGGCCAAGCTGCATTCGGCGGCCGCGACAACGCCCTCGATGAGCGGACTGCCATTGCGTCCCGGCTTGTAAGGAATATTCGCGAATTTGTTGTCCTGCTTGGATGCACAAATCTGCGAGATCTCTGTCTGCTCCCGCGACAGAAAATGTAGCCCGAAATGACCGCTGGCCCGCAACGCCGCTAACGTATTTGACTTGTGATCGAGACAGACCAGAAACAGCGGCGGCTCCAACGAGAGCGACGTCACAGCATTGAGCGTGACGCCGTGCAAGGAACCGTCAGGATGTGCCGTAGTAACGACGGCTACGCCCGTCGCAAAATGACCGGCAAAGGCGCGCAGCTCTTTTGGAGAGATGGCAGATGGCGAAGTAATGGTGGAATCGTACATGACGAAAAATCTTTCCTGATAGCGGGAATCTGGTTCAGGCCGCGGCGGTGAGCGGCGCATCGAGACGTAGTCCGGCTTCGCGCATCAGCGGCATTACACGCTCACCGAAAAACTTCAGATCGGGAATGAAGTCGAAGAAATTCACCTGAATGCCATCGCAACCCGCTTCCTTCAGGCGTTTGAAGCCTTCCACCACCTGCGTCGGCGTGCCAACGATGTGGACGTTTCCACCGATAGTCCATTCCTCGCGCGTCGCGGCCTTCCAAGAAGTCTGGTCGCCACCGGTGAAGGTCTTGTAGAAGTTCTCCGCGGCCACGGGATCCTGATGCTTCAGGATGGCATTGTACTGTGCCCATGCTTCAGCCTCGGTCTCACGACAAATCACATGAGGATTGATAAGGATGCGGATGTCTCGGCCCTGGGATGCCGCCGCCTCCTTGATTCGGGCGGTGTGGACCGGAAGCGCTGCACAAGCCTTGTCGAGATTTGCGCCGGCGGGGCTCGTTACAAAAATAAGGTCCGAATGGTTTATCGCATACGTGAGACCGGCGCCGGACGATGACGCGTTCACGAGCACACACTTTCCTCCGTGCGGTTTCGGCGCAATGAAAGCGTCATTCATCTTCCAGAAGCGACCATCAATAGTGATATTCTGATCCTCCGACCACAGCCGCTTCATCATGGTGACGAACTCGTCCGCCATCACGTAGCGATGGTCGTGTTCAATCTGTTCGAGTCCGAACATCTCGAACTCGCTCTTCTTGTAGCCGGTGACCATATTGAGACCCCAGCGACCGCCGCTCATCTCCGAGAGCGTGGCACCGAACTTTGCGAGATGCAGCGGGTGCCACCCGTAGAGGATGTGAACCGTCGATACCAACAGGATGCGCTCGGTAAGAGCCGCGAGACCGGCTGTGACCAGCAAGGGATCGGTCGCCATCTCGCGAAACTTCATCTCCCCACCGTAACCGCCCTTCCCCATCCACTGGGCAAGACCGAAGACGAGATCGAACCCGAGTTTCTCCGCCATCACGGTACAGCGCGCATTATAGTCGAATGTCCAGGAGGTATCGCGTGGAGCGCTCGATGGACTCCATGCACCAGATTGAATCGGAAGGAACAACCCAAGCATCAAAGGCTGGCGCTTGGCCATGTCGAGCGGCGACAACTTAGTGCTGTTATCATTGATTTTCTTCGACATGCATTTCTCCCTGTATGTCTCTACCTTCGCGATAGCTAATTGGCTTTGTCAGAACGTTGCGTCGGTTGACGACGATCTTGCGAGTGATGCTAGGTGAAAATATTTCGATTGATAGCGAGAGTTTTCGATATGATTTCTTCGATATAATCGATCATGTCGCTGCAAATAAAAACCGGACGCAGCATTGAAATGCTGCGTCCGGGTGATATTCGAATATGCGTCAGGTCTGTGTCGATGCGACGTTTGTGATGCCGACCGGGCGCTCATCGCGCACCCAACCTTCATTGGTAGCATAGTCGTCCTTCGATCGGTCTCGCAAGAAAAGCGCCGAGACAAAACTGATCGTCGCGATCACAGCAAGATAGGTACTTATTGCAACAGAAGTTCCGTAGGTATGCAGGAGATAGGCTGCGATCATCGGAGCGGGTCCACCAGACGTGATCGAGGCAAGTTGGTATCCGATCGAGGACCCAGAGTAACGCACACTCGGCGGAAAACTTTCAGCAATAAATGCCGCCTGCGGCGCATACTGCATGTCGTGGATCGGCAACGACAGCAGGATCGCGAGCACGATCAGGAACGGGATTTTCGAATCCAACATCCAGAAGTAAGGAAAAGCGAACGCCATCATTGCGAAGGCGCCGATCAGATACATGCGCTTTCGCCCGATCCGGTCGGAGATATAGCCGAAAAGCGGCGTAGTGAACAACGACAACGCAGCAGCAACAAGTACGCAGTTAAAAAGAAATGACTTCTGCAAGCCGAGATTGCTCGTGCCGTAGGAAAGCAGGAACGTGGTGAAGAGCACGAATGGCGCCTGTTGGCCGGTACGTATCAGACAGGTGAGAAGGATCTCCCGCCAGTAGCCGCGAACAGCATCGAGGACCGGCGTACGAACAATTTGCTTCTTCTCCTGCATCTTCAGAAAAACAGGCGTTTCGAGCACACCGAGCCGAATATAGAGGCCCACGCCGATCAGGACCGCACTGATCAAGAACGGAATGCGCCAGCCGACCGTTTCAAACCATTCCTGTGATCCAGCATGGGAGGTTATCGTCAGTGCTGCCACCGCCAACAGCATTCCCAACGGCGAACCAAACTGGGGCCAGCTCGCGGCAAGACCGCGTCGTTTATTGAACTTCGACCACTCGGTTGCAACTGCAATCGCGCCGCCCCATTCGCCGCCAACGCCAATACCCTGAAGCATGCGCAGCAGCGTGAGGGCTACGGCACCCCAGATGCCGATCTGTTCATAAGTAGGAACAAGACCAATAAGGACCGTGCTGACGCCCATCAGCAATAGAGTTGCGACCAGTGTTCCCTTGCGACCGATGCGATCGCCGAAATGGCCGAAAATCACCGCTCCAACGGGACGGGCCACGAAACCTAGAAAAAAGGTCGAGAAAGCAAGCAGCGTCCCCGAGTAGGCATCCTGAGATGGAAAGTAGAGTTTGCCAAAGAGAAGGGCCGCAACGAGTCCATATAGGTAAAAATCATACCACTCGATCATCGTACCTACTGTCGATGCGATAACAGCGCGGCGCGCATGGCGCGCGGAATCAGCCTCGCCCAAGGGCGAAGGTTGCGAATGCGAAGCCATAAAATCCTCCCAATTGTTGCTCCCGTTTGCGGGAGCTATGCGTTTCCCCATGCACGCAGCAAGATTAGCCAGTCTCGATCTTTGCTACTGACGCATCGATCCGTCGCGGGCGTTATGCAGCACACGTGCAATCAATGCCTTTCACGATCTCGCAAAATGCATTGCATTCTTGTTTATGCAGGCGAGGCAAGATGGCACCTCATCCAGTTACAGGTTAGGAAGTTGACTCTTCAATTGAAAACGATTGTTTTCGATCAACACCGTACGGGATAATCGATAAGAGGGAGGAGTTTGCTCAATGAATTTTAGGCAGCTTCAAACATTTGTTGAGATTGTTCGTCTCGGCAGCTTCGCAGCTGCAGCAAACAAGCTCAACGCCACGCAGTCCACCATCTCAGCTCGCGTCCAAGAATTAGAGAGCGATCTCGGTGTGGTTCTTTTCGACCGAAGCCAACGCAAGGCTACAGTCACCGCCAAGGGGCGCGAGCTGATTGGCTATGCCGAGCGCGCACTGCAGCTTCAGTTCGAGATTCGTCAGCAGATCGCTCCAAGCGAGTCGTTGTCCGGCGTGGTCCGCGTTGGGGTGGCTGAACTCGTCGCGGTGACCTGGTTGCCGAAGCTCGTAGCATTGCTTCGTCAACGCTATCCGAACATCACCCTGGAGCTCGACATTTCGCTCACTCTCCCACTTCGATCACGGCTTCAGTCAGGTGAACTCGATATTGCCCTCATGCCCGGAAAGTCGTTTGACCCGATGATGGTCGTCTGCCCGCTCGGCTCTGTAGTATTCCGGTGGATGAGGGGGGCGAATCTGGCCGTTTCCAATGATGCGCATGAGCCCATAGATTTCGCATCCGTTCGTGTTCTCTCGCTGGGAGAAAGCTCAATTCATCATGAGAGTGTCTCATCCTGGCTCGAGCAGAGCGGATCTGTGCAGCAACCCGACTTGTGCAACAGCATGACCGTTCTTTCGACGCTCACGATGGCCAATGTTGGAATAAGTCTTCTACCGCCGACCTGCTATAAAAGCGAACTGAGCCAAGGGCAACTGCAGATCATTCCGACCACATCGGAACCCTCGCTGGTATCATTCGCGGCGGTTTACAAGCGCCATCGTCTCACACTGCTCCAGGGAGTGATAGCTGAAGCCGCTGTGGAAGCGAGCACATTCTTGCGCAACGCGTGAATCGCACCTAGGAGATCAAAGCGCTGCTCGATCTTTACACAGCCCGGCTAGCGCGGTCTTGATTGGGAGAAGCACATTGCCCTCCAATTCGGAGATGAAACTATATACCAAATGGCCCCACCGACCGTGGACGCCTACACTTCTCGGTGAGTTAGATTGGAACATCGATTTCCATCTGCATCGCAACTAAAATGATGTGGAGCACTCCTAATGATATTGATCGAGCGCTGTTCAACTCAGTCAACATCGCCTCACGTTCCATAAATCCTCATTCCGCGAATCCACGCATGATTTAGCGTTGGACACTTGATCAAATGTCCAAGCGAGCTATGCGACTCCATTCCCTAGCTGCATTCCATATTTGCATGCCTTGCAGCGTGTTTCAGCCAAACTTTTAGCGTCTGCTGTGCTTTCCTAAACGAACTAAGGAAGGCACATGCAACGGGTCAAAACATTATCAGACCTCAACAGGCACAACCGAACTCAAGCTCTAGCCTCGGCTCGAAAGCTCACGAGACTCCTCGCCAATGGAGAAATAGCAACTCGCACGGCTGCAAATATCACGCTGGCGACGATCTCCGGCTCATTCTTCAGCAACTCTCATCCACCATCCCTTTTAAGCCTTGCTGAGGCCGCAGAACGGCAGGTCGGCGCAAAGAAAGGCTCATTTGCGCGAAGACATAATGCCAAACACTCTCGCATGGGCGTTTGGCGCATCGGGCCGGAGGTAAGCTTTCCCGAGGGAGCACCAACAGGTTCTTACCGCCTTGAGCGCTCAATCGCAGGATTTTATACAGAACACGTCAGAAATTCCCCGGGAATACCGCGCAAGAAATCCTGGATCAATCTAAAGATTGCTATAGCGGCGGTGACGGATGATGGCGCCGTCACGCGATTTGATCCGGATCGCAGGAATGGTGAAATTGATCCCCGAACAGAGAGTTACTCGTTCAAAATCGGCGAGAAATTGCACAAAATCTCGCTAGGCCAATTCGAAAAGTACTTCACTGAGGGGCGCAAGCCTCAGGAGATGGTTCGCTAGCGTGTTTCTGAGTTCCCCTGATAACTGACCGCTGATGTAGATGGGTGACTCCACTTTTTGAGCCGAGGGCTCAGGATCAGGAGTCATCCATGTCGAAATTGATACGTCCAAATGAAATCTATAACTTAACGACCGCTGTCGAACGGATCGCGATAGATCAGCTTGTCCGGCCAGACAAAGCGCTTCGTGTCTTTACGAAACACATCGTTCGACTCGCTGCGCGCCAGGTAGAGCAGTTCGGCCTTTTTGTTCCTTTACTTGTCGATCAGAACAATAAAGTTATTGGAGGCATTCTGTATCTTCTTGCTGCCCAATACCTCGGACTTACCGAAGTGCCCGTCGTTCGGGTTACGCACCTGTCCGATGAACAGATCCGCACCTACCGAATTGCAGAACAAAGGCTGCAGGAGCTTCCACGATGGGATCAGAAAGTCCTTGCGGAAGAGCTCAAGTTTTTGGCCGCTCTTGATCTCGACTTTGACCTCGATATCACCGGTTTTTCCACCACTGAAATTGATCTGCATATCGCCGGCCTTAACGATGAGAACATTTCGAACGAAGATGAAGGCCTAACCCCGCTCCGAGCGGTAGCCGTCACCGAGCCAGGAGACCGCTGGAAACTTAACCGCCATCATGTGATCTGTGGATCCGCACTGGATCGCTCAGTGTGGACGGCGCTTTTCGGAAACAAGTTTGCGTCGCTCGTTTTTACTGATCCTCCGTATAACGTAAAAATTGACGGGCACGTCTCTGGAAACGGCCAAATTGTTCATCGCGAGTTTGCGATGGCCACCGGGGAGATGACGACCGAGGCCTATCGTGATTTCTTGCGATCGGTTCTCCAAAACGCTCATGATCATTCGTCCGATGGCTCGCTGCACCACGTATGCATCGATTGGCGTCATATCGACGATGTTTTGGCTGTTGGGCGGCCCATCTACAATGACCTGATCAACGTTTGTTGCTGGGTAAAACCTAACGCCGGCATGGGCAGCTTCTACCGGAGCCGCCATGAACTGATCCCGGTTTTTCGGAAGGGCAAGAAGTCGCATAGAAACAACATTGAGTTGGGCCGTCATGGTCGAAACCGTAGCAACGTTTGGGAATATGCCGGTGCGACAACATTCGCGGGTCGCACGACCGACGAAGGCAATACTCTCGCGATGCATCCCACGGTAAAGCCGGTCAACATGGTTGCCGATGCAATTTTGGATTCCACTGCACGAAACGAAATAGTCGCGGATCCATTCCTCGGTAGTGGCGCGACCCTTATGGCGGCTGAACGTATCGGGCGCCGATTGCATGGCATTGAGCTCGATCCCTTGTATGTCGATGTCGCGATCCGGCGCTGGCAGAAGCAGACGGGACAAGACGCCATACATGTTGCCTCCGGAAAGACCTTTCGCGAACTTGAGACCGCAGGAGTTCGCGCAGATGTCTAAGGATCGCGCCTACGAAGTCGGCTACGGCAAACCGCCAGTCAAATCTCAATTTAAACTTGGGCACTCCGGCAATCCCAGAGGCCGGCCTGCCGAGAAGCCAGACCTTACGACACAAATCGGTAAAAAGCTCGCTTCCAAGCGGTCGGTCGTCGTTTCCGGTGTTCGCGTAAAATT
Source organism: Afipia sp. (assembly GCA_051653085.1). Lineage (GTDB taxonomy): Bacteria > Pseudomonadota > Alphaproteobacteria > Rhizobiales > Xanthobacteraceae > Afipia. The sequence goes on from JBOFVL010000017.1 coordinate 43,446, forward strand.
ACCAATTGCAGAGATTCTTCTTGAGAAGCTAATCGAACGCGCTGCGAAAGGTGATGTTAAAACACTTCTTTTCCTACTTACTGAGGGACAGAAATACAGAGAGGTCCAAGCAAATAGGAAAACAACTGAGTGGCGACGTTATAGCAAGCAGGAGATTGCAGAGATGACCGAGCAGGAGCGAACCGATCTCTACATGAAAATTGTGAAAGGACTACGCTGAGCAAGCCTCGTTGAAGTATTGGTGATTGTTTCGACGAACTGATATGCGGCCCGGAAGTCGCCGGGCCGCTATTGAACGAATTCCCGTCACGGCATCCGCTCAACCACCATAGGCAGCATAGTCACGCCCTTGACGTAGGTGCCGTCGTCGAGCCGCACAGAGACAACGGGGAATATTCCGACCGGCTCTTTCATCATCGGCCGCCCGTCTGGAATGAGAGCGCATCCAAAGAGAGCAGGATCTGGTTCACCTGCTGGCTCACCTCTTACGGATCGCGAAAGACCCTTGGTAACAACATCCAGCAGACGATCTTCGAACCGCCGGTTATACAGCGAGAATACCAACCTGACCGCTTGGTAGTCTTGGCATACAATCGCGCCCGGTGCCCCGCTTACCGCACGCGCAAACACGCGCATCGCCTGTGCTGATGCGGGGTTCTGTCGGCGTTCTGCCTCGGCAGCGGCCAGGCGGCTTTCGACGGCTTGACGCTCTCGTTCCAGATATGATTCAGCGGACTTGACTGTTTCGGGGACACGACCTCCGACCTCCATGAAAAGATTATAGAATAAGATAGTGAGCGCCACGAAGACAACGATGCCGATGGTTTGCTGAAGCTTTCGTACCCACGGCGGCTGATAGGGATTCTCTTTTGTACCTTGTTGCTCCCCGGAGAAAGCGGCTTCGCGCCTCGACTCAATATCATTTCTTGAAATCTTCATCTGAATGACTCCTACTGAAATCGTTGGAAGCTACGCAACCTTCTCGATGACCCAGTCGTGCAACCCCATCTTCAAGATGGTCGCTGCCAAATCCCGCCCCGCCCAGACGTGAATATCTCGGCGATCGGAGGGGATGGAGAGTTCGCCCTTCGGCGAATGGCAAATGAAGAAAAACCGGTCGAAGCGCTCGGTGTCGTCGATCCGAGTGACGTACTCATCGAGCGTCTTCTGCGAGGCGGCCGATTTGACCTGGACGGCTGCAAGCTCGCCCGTAGTCGCCTGCTCTAATTCCATATCAACGGTCTTTTGGGTTCCACCCAACGCCGACACTCTGCTCCAGCCACTGCGCGCGAACACGATATCAATCAACGTCTCGAAGTCTTTCCAGTGCAGCGCTTTGATCGACTCGGATAGGATTTCAATGAGCGCGTTCCGCGCGGTGGCACTTTTTGCAACAATCGGTTCTTCCACGCCATTCAGACGGCGCAGGAGATAGTCGCGGGCTTCGACGTTACAGATGGTGCGGCGATAGCCAGCGACCTTGGTTAGGCGCGTGCTGAGGCTATCGATTCGAAGCTCCGCTCCATGAATGTCCGTGTTTCGCCAACCACCGATGGCCTTACGGACTCGTTCCCCAGTTACGGCGAGATCCTTAGTCAGCCAGGTGACTTCGGGCTCTGCAAACGTCCACCACAAATGGTCTCTTGCGAACGTGATCCAAAGGCAGTCCGCTCCGAGATGATAGAAATCGATGACCTCTCGGGCATCCCGCGTCGCTGCCTGAACATCCCGCCCCTGCGCGACCAATTCCGCCTGGATCTTTGCGACATTAGCTTCCACTGCCAGATCGTGAGTGACCTTGCCGTAGCCGAAATGCAGCTCGTTACGGGATAACGCGGCCTCCGCCCACCGTCCTTTTGGACCGAGTTTGATATAGCGAACTTGTTTAGCCTCGATCATCGCCGCCAACCCATACCGGCGGGCGACAACCGGTCCTTGCGGTTTCGCGCGCAGGCTATCTGCCGTCGGCCAGCCCAAGCATCCGGCCCGCGTCCACATGCCATATTAGTATGGCTATATCCAGTGGTTTTATAGCCTCTGTAATGGCCGTCTTGGCGCATGAAGGCTCGTGCGCTACTGGCTTGGAATTTGCGGAGGATCCGTGTTGAACGGGGCCTTTCACAAGACGCGCTTGCCAATGAGGCAAGCGCTGACAAGGCCTATGTGGGCGGCCTCGAGCGTGAAGAGCAAAATCCGACGATTGATATGCTCGAACGGCTGGCCAAGGTACTGGGTGCCGACATTGCGGAATTCTTTGCCAAGGTACCGAAGGGCGCGCCACGTCCCAAGCCTTTACCCGCGGGACGCAAAGCAGCCCTCAAACCTCGCCGCAAGAAGCAATAAGATTGCTGCAAATCCACTGGACTTCAGTGTTTTGTGGAGCATGCATGGACGCATCAGAAGGGAGCGTGCCATGCCGAAGAAAGCCAGCAGTACCGTGATCTGCGCCCTGATTAGCGAGCTTCGCAGCTGCGTCGAAGAAACCATCGTGGTCGCAGAAGCGGCTGACCGGTTGGCCCAGCGCGGTCAGGCCGAGAAGGCATTGCGGATACTGATGGATATAGAAGGACCAACTCGCGAGGTTCAGGATCTATTCCGTACGCATTGAAAGTTCGACAAACCTTGGTCCCAGATCCGCAATAGCACTCATCAATCTGGCCAACGCGCTCCCCGCCCGGCTTCAGCCAGAGGCGGCCTTGCGGCAGTGGCAGCACATGATGCTGTCGCAAGATGCGAGGAGGGCCAGATGCCTACCAGCCGAAAGACCAAGCCGAAAACCCAACCGAAATCGGCGACGGCCGTTAAGCGACGCACCACGCCCACAGCCAAAAAACGCCCCTCTATTGTGCCGAAGAAAGCACCAATGCCAAGCGCATCCACGGCCGCATCGTCCAAGCAAGCCAAAATCCTGGACATGCTGCGCACGCCAGCGGGAGCTACGATTGCCGCCGTCATGAAGGCCACCGGGTGGCAGCAACACTCGGTGCGCGGTTTCTTCGCCGGGACCGTGCGCACAAAGCTTAGGCTGAATCTCACATCCGAAATGGTGGGTGACGAGCGCATTTATCGGGTCGTCAAAGCCGAGCCCGCGAAATGACCCAGGCCACCTCACCCATGAGGCGAGCCGATCCAGCAGTGGAAGCCGAACTGGATCGGCTGGCGACAGCTCCCATCGTTGAGGTGCGCAAACGCTACCGGGAGCTATTTCGAAGCGATCCACCCAAGGCTTTTGGTCCAGATCTGCTGCGCCGAAGCATCGGCCATCGGATTCAGGAAAAGGCCTACGGCGGACTGTCCCGTCCGACCCAACGCCTGCTCGACCAACTCGTAAAAACCGTCGCAGCCAAGCCGAGCGGACGGCTGGAATTATCCCGCAAGATTAAGCCCGGCTCGGAGCTGGTTCGCACTTGGAAGGGGAAGACTTATCGCGTGGTAGTTCAGCCGGATGGCTTTGCCTATGACGGCAAGACCTATGCAGGGTTGTCGGAGATTGCGTCCCTGATTGCCGGCACCCGCTGGAATGGACCCCGGTTCTTTGGGCTCCGGTCGAGTCCTGAGAAGGGAGCTGCCGATGGCAAGTAGCACAACCAAGATCCTGCGCTGTGCCATCTACACCCGCAAATCCACCGAGCACGGCCTCGAGCTGGAATTCAACTCACTCGATGCCCAGCGTGAGGCGTGTGAAGCGTATATCAAGAGCCAGGCGTCGCTTGGCTGGAAGGTGCTGCCGCAGTCCTATGACGATCCGGCGTTCTCTGGCGGCAACCTTGATCGTCCTGCCCTCAAGAAGCTTCTCACAGACATCGAAGCGAGCAAAGTCGATGTCGTGGTCGTCTATAAAATCGACCGCCTCACTCGCTCGCTGGCCGACTTTGCGAAGCTGGTCGAGGCATTTGATGCCAGATCGATCTCGTTCGTAGCCGTCACGCAGCAGTTCAACACCACGACATCGATGGGACGGCTGACGCTCAACGTCCTGCTGTCTTTCGCTCAGTTCGAACGCGAACTGTCGTCTGAACGGGTGCGCGATAAGATCGCTGCGTCACGTGCCAAGGGCAAGTGGACTGGCGGCAGTGTTCCGCTCGGCTACGATGTGAAGGACAAGAAGCTCGTTCCCAATCCGAAGGAGCGCGAAACGGTCAATCTCATCTTCAGGCGTTATTTGGAGCTAGGCAGTTTTCAGAAGCTGGTTGATGAGCTCGACCGACGCAAAATCGTCAGCAAGAAACGCGCCACGGTCAAACAACCCAATGGGGGCGGCGTTCCCCTCACCTATGGACCGCTGGCTTACCTCTTAAAGAACCGGATCTACATCGGTGAAATGGGTCACAAGAACAAATGGTATGCCGGCGAGCACGAACCGATCATCGACCGCAAACTGTTTGACCGTGTGCAGCAACAACTCGCCGACAATGCCGTTGACCGCAAAGCCCGGCGCAGCGAGAGCGGCGCCCTCCTGATGGGCAAGCTGTTCGATGAGCGGGGCAACACCATGAGCCCGAGTTTCTCGTCAAAGAACGGTGTGCGTTACAAATTCTATGTTAGTTCTGCGTTGCTGCGCGGTCGTAAGCTCGAAGCGGGCTCGGTCGCGCGCGTCTCGGCAACCGACATCGAGCAGACCCTGATCACGGTACTGCGCGAACGACTGAGGATCGACAAAGCCCTGCTGGATGCGGACGTTATCGGCACTTATGTCGCACGTACTGACCTGAGCTGCCGCGCCATCAAGATCACCACCACCCCGGCTGCCCGGACCCGGTCGAATGAATTTTCCATCCCATGGCAGCCGCGCCAGGCCGGTTCGGTATCAATCACTGAATCGAACGCCGCGCGCGAGCCTGATCAAAAACTGGTGCAGGCTGTTGTTCGGGCCCATGCCTGGCTGCGCGATCTACAGAACAACAAGTTTGACGCGGTCGAGGCGCTGGCCGCCTCGGTCAAGCTTCATCCAAAGGTGGTGCGACAGGAACTGCGTTATGCGTTTCTTGCGCCCACTATTATGGAGGCGATTTTGACGGGTGATCAGCCATCGACGCTGTCCCTGGCCCGAATTCCAAAGACCTTACCCCTCACATGGTCCGGGCAATGCCGCGCGCTGGGGTTCTGATCGGAGTCGCACATCCGATGTTATGGAATTTCTTTCGCGGACTAACATTCGGAGCAAACCGGCGCGGCGGCGCTATTGTGGCGCGCCACGGCTATCCGGCGACCTCCGCGCCGGTGAATTCCCTTTCCGAGCGCCGCCTTACCTTAACCGGTCGGTACCACCATTGCGGCGGCCTTCACTCATTCTCCCAAATGTTCGGCACCTCAAAATCACTCAAAAATTCAATAAGAAGGGACAAAAACAGCTCCCGCATCCGCTTCACAAAGCTCGGACGCTGGTCCACCCGACCTGCCAGCCAGCATCGACCAACAGCGATGTAATCCGGCGATAGCCATATCGTCCGTATTGGGATGCGAGAGATATAATCGCTCTCGTCAACGCATCCTCATTAGATCGAACGATGGTGGTGTATCGCTGTGTTCCGCGGTGCTGGCCGACGATCCGGCAGGCGTGGCGTTCGGAGAGACCATACTTCCCTCGAATGCCTCTACCGCCTGCCGGCGCCGCTCAGGGCTTATAAGTTTCCCGAGGCAACGTCCTTGAGCACCTGCTTCTCCAGCGACAGATCGGCGACGAGACGCTTGAGGCGGACATTCTCCCGCTCCAGATCCTTCATCCGCTTCGCCTGATCGAGCTCAAGACCACCGTATTCCTTCCGCCAGCGGTAATAACTTTGCTGCGATATTCCGGCTTCCCGGCAGGCCACCGGCGCTGCTTTGCCCTGCGACATCAATACTTCAATCTGGCGCAGCAGCACCACGATCTGCTCCGCGCTGAACCTCTTCTTCGGCATCACTAAAGCTCCTTCCAAGCTCACTTTCTCACAAAGCTTGGTCCAAGAAACCCAGGTCAGGTCATCACGTCGCGACGCTCTCGTTCACGGTCAGGTTGGCGCGCTCACGGCGCGGCAGGCGTCCATTCAGCACGATGTAGGCGACCAGCCCGATCACCAGCCCCCAGAACGCACCGCCAATGCCGAGCAGTTTGATGTTTGCGGCGGAAGCGAGGAAGGTTATCAGCGCCGCTTCACGGGATGTCGGGTCTGCCATCGCCCTTGCGAGGCTGCCGCCGATCGTTCCAAGCAATGCCAGACCGGCCAGCGTTGTGATGAAGGTTGCGGGAAATGCCATGAACACAGCGGCGAGCGTCACGCCGAACACGCCGACCAACACGTAGAAGACGCCAGCCGCGATGCCGGCGATCCAGCGCTTCGACGGGTCTTCATGCGCTTCCCTGCCGGTGGCGATGGCCGCCGTGATGGCCGCGATGTTGAAGGCGTGGGAGCCGAAGGGGGCCATGAGCAACGAACCGAAACCGGTCACGGTCACGATGGGATTGGCGCTGGTCTTGAAGCCGTCGTTCCGTAGAACAAGCATCCCCGGCATGTACTGGCCGGTCAGCGTGATGAGGAACAGCGGCAGCGCGACGCTCAGAAGCGCATTCAGCGAGAATTTCGGCATGGTGAACGCTGGAGCCGCGAGCTGAAGCTGGAGTCCCGACAGGTCGACACGGCCCTGCGTGAGGAGGAACACGAGCCCGAGAACGAGAATGCCGACCACGGCATAACGGGCTGAGAAACGCTTCAGCACGACATAGGCGACGACCAGCAGCCCAACCAGCAGCGGGTCGATGCTCGCGCTACCGAATGCACCGATGCCGAATTGCAGCAGAATGCCCGCAAGCAGGCCCGAGGCGATGCCGGGCGGGATCAGTCGGATGACCTTCTCGAAATAGCCCGACAGCCCGAGTATGACGAAAGCCAATGCCGAGATCATGTAAGCGCCCACTGCCTCTGCATAGGGCGTCGTTGCGAGGGCCGTGACGAGAAAAGCCGCCGCCGGAGTCGACCAGGCCGTGATGATCGGCTCGCGATAACGCCAGCTCAGGAAAAGTCCCGTCAGCCCCACGCCGATTGAAACGGACCATACCCAGGATGCCGTCAGTTCCGGGCTCAGGGCGGTAACCTTCGCAGCCTGAAAGACCAGGATGAAGGTCCCGCCATAGTTGACGATCACGGAAATCAATCCCGCGACGACGGGATGGGTGAGATCGTTCAAGCGAATGGATGATGGTGAGGAACGGGACGACATAATCCTGACGAGTCTCCTGACGGTTGGGGCGCAAGGCCAATGAGGTGCCTTGACACCTAGCCGATGAATGGCCTGATGTTCCCATCCACTTTATTCGAAAGACTCAGACCATTTGTTCAAACATTCCCAACTGGAGTCCGTGAAGGCATGGCTTGCCCACCCTGCTCATGCGGCGATGCCGCTTCATGCGCGGATACAGCGGGCGATCCGCCAACTGATCCTCGACGGCGCGCTCGGGCCGGGGAAACCGCTGCCTGCCTCCCGCGCGCTAGCCAAATCGCTTGGCGTGTCCCGCGACACCATCGAAGCTGCCTATATCCAGCTTCACGCGGAGGGCTTCATCGACCGGCGTGTGGGCAGCGGCAGTTTCGTCGCGGAGATGACCGAGTTCACGCCGGGGCGGAGGCTGTCGCGGCGTGATGCACTTCTACGCAATCAGGTTCCGAACCTCAGCAAACGCGGAGCCGCCATGTTCCGCAGCGGCGGCGTGCGCGAGCAGCTTTCGCCCCGACCCTTTGCGCATGGAGTGCCGGAGACGCGCTCCTTTCCGCTCCAGCTTTGGGAGCGCATAGAACGGCAGGTGCTCAAGGAAACGGGCACGCAAGCCCTCCTTCACGGCGACCCGCAAGGAACGGAGCCGCTTCGACGCGCAATCGCCGACTATGTGAACCTTGAACGCGGCGCGCGAGCCACGGCCGATCGCGTGCTCGTGCTCACAAGCTCGCAGCAGGCGATGACGCTATGCGCGAACATGCTGCTTGATCCCGGCGATCGAATCTTCATCGAAGACCCCGCCTATTACGGTGCACGCAAGACATTCGATGCGGCGGGTCTCGAATGCGTTCCGATCCGCGTGGATCGTCAGGGTATCGTGGTCGAGCGGATCATGGATGATCCGCGCAAGGCCAGGGCCGTTTTCCTGACGCCCTCCCACCAGTTTCCGACAGGCGCGACGCTTGCTCTGGACCGCCGCCTCGCACTAATCGAATGGGCGGCCCGCCATCAGACATGGATTGTCGAGGACGACTACGACAGCGAGTTCCACTATGCTGGCAAGCCGACCGCCTGCGTGCAGGGCCTCGATCCGCATGACCGGACCATCTATGTCGGCACCTTCACCAAATCCCTCTTTCCGGGTTTACGGATCGGCTACGTCGTATTGCCGCCCCAGCTCGTCAAACCGATGACCGTGGCACGCACACTCCTTGACGGCCATACGGCCTCCATGGCGCAACTGACGCTGGCTCGGTTCATGGAAGGCGGACATTTCGGGGCGTATGTCCGCACGATGCGCGGGATCTATTCCGAACGGCTCGAAATCCTGGCGAACCTCGTCGGCAAGCATCTGTCGGATTTCGTCGAGCCGCACGTTCCCATCGGCGGGCTGCAAATGCCGTGCATACTGACCTGTGATTTATCCGAACGGACGGTCATTGATGCGGCAGGGCGCGTCGGAATCAAACTTCTCGGACTGTCGGCGCTCCATGCAGCGGGTGGCGGCAAAACCGGGTTCCTGATGGGCTTTGCCGCCTACACCCCGACTGAAATCGAGATCGCCATCCGGAAACTGGCGAATGCGCTTCGGACGGTGAAGAAGGCATAGGTCTCACTCCGACGACATCTGGAATTGGTCCGCATCGATTATGTCAAGTGGATGGGCGCAACTGACCATTCTCATACTAGTCGCAAGCCGACTTCTCGCCTCGTGCTCCCAACACACGATGGGAGAAAGGATCGGCCATGAACAAAGGGTGAGGACCGCGTGGTGGGAAGTACGACCGATGCCCAACTTAAAGCCGAATATGAGAGCGAAAAGCTCAAACGCAAAGAAGCGTTCGGCTATCCGTCGCTTCTCCGTGCCGATACCGGACCGGCTAATAGCAATCAAGCGGCCCAAACCGGTAAATGCCTATCTAGACTTCGTCTTTTCTTCTCGCTTTCTGAACTCCTCGCTTGCGGTTCGCACCGCCTCCTGGACTGCGGGATAGCCGCAATATGGCAACAGGTTGAGAAGAGTTTCTACAACTTCGGCGTGGCTCGCTCCAACGTTCAGGGCAGCGTTAATATGAACGCGTAGCGGTGTCTCCGTCGTTTTGGAGCCACGAGCGGCAAGTGCGGCACATGCTGTCAGTTCCCGCATCTTTGCATCTATGCCGGCGCGTGAAAAAATATCACCGTAGGAATGTTCAACGATCATGCGACCCATATCGGGCGCGAGATCATCGAAACTGCGAATGACCGCCTCACCAGACGCTCCAGATGTGATTGCCAGAGCCGCAAGCCCTCTTTCCAGTCGGACTTCCCTGCTTTCCGATGCCTTCGATTGAGCTGATGTCGCATCAATTTGGTTTGCTCCTGCCGGGCTTTTGAGGACTTCTGCAGCGACACTGAAGGCATTGAGTGCTGCCGGGAAGCCTGCGTAAACACTGATTTGAATCAACACCTCAATCAGCTCAGTGGAGGTCGCCCCCGTTCTCATTGCGCTCTGCAAATGGCGCCGAAGTGCCTCACGACGATTACCAACTGTTGCAAGCATGCTCACGATTGCGAAGTGCCTGATCTTTGGCTCCAAACCGTCGCGATAAAAGATGTCGCCGTAAGCAAATTCGATCGACCATCGGGCCAATTCCGGCGACATCTCTTCCAAAGCACTGATGTAGCTCTCAGCGTGATCCTGCATCAGATCACCAAAGGCCCTTAAGCCGCGTGCATAGCGACCAGTTCCGTCATCCGTTGCAGGCCGTTCCGGCCTGAAGCTTATGGATCGATCAGAGAACATCTGGCGAACAATTCCGATCGCATCAATTGCAGCAGGAAAGCCAACGATCGCAGTCGAAAAATACAAGATCTCGATAAGGTCTTGCGGCCGGCCTCCGACATTCAGGAGGCCTTCCATGTGAAACCGCAACTGGGGCTGTACGGAGCCTTGGGCTATCAACGAGCTGATCGTACAGATTTGCCTGGTGCGCAGATCCATCCCCGGCCGCGAAAGCACGTCGCCGTAGGGATACTCGACAGTGAACCGCGCCATGTCTTCTGATACTTGCGCCAAACGATTGATCGGATCGTCAAAGTCAGCTCCACCGATCTTCTTCAAAATCTCCAAACCATGTTTGTAGCGGTCCGAACGAGACATTTCAGGCTGTGCAACCGCGCTACACGGCATCGCGGCGCCGGTAACAACCACCGCTCCAATCGTCATGATGTCGCGCCGCGAGCATTCTTTCGAGCTGCGATCAGCGCTATTGCGCAACTTGTTTTCCTCAGACATTTGACTCTCCGATTCAACAGGATCAACGGTCTCACCGAGTCTACAGTCGGATTTTGAGCGAGAACCCACGGCGACATTGCCGTGAGCTCTCTTGTTACTTCGCCCGGCCGCGGCGGCGGTCATCAGCGCCATGACCAGCGGAAACAGAATTCGCGGGACTGCCAGTAGCCAGGGCGCCGCATTCATTTTCCTTCTGCTCCCTCCGCGCGGCGTTTCATCCGCCGCGCCTGCCAATTTTGCATTCCGGATTTCAGTGCATCCGTCATAGAGATGCCGTGTCATCGCTCAGGCTTTCTGGTTATCTGCACTTGAACTAATGTCGGGCCGCAGCATCGTCTTCGAATGCCCAGGAAGAAGACCGATCAGAATGGGCTTGCCGTCGGGCGAACGACCAGCTCGCTGACATCCACATCATCCGGCTGTTCGATGGCGTAAGCGACGGCACGGGCGATGGCATCCGCAGGAATTGCGATCTTGCGGAATGTCTTCATCTCGTTGCGGCCAGCCTCGTCGGAAATGCTGTCCGCGAGTTCAGACTCAGTGACCCCCGGGCATACAACCGTGACACGGATCTTGTCGGTCTCCTGCCGCAGTCCGTCCGAGATTGCCCGCACCGCAAATTTGGTCGCGCAATAGACGGCTGCCGTCGGCGTTACATGAAGGCCGCCAATCGACGAGATGTTGATGATCTGCCCGAAACCCTGGGCTTCCATTCCGGGCAAAACCGCAGCGATGCCGTGCAGGACACCACGGATGTTGACGTCGATCATCCGATCCCACTCATCAACCTTCAGCGACGCGAGTGGCGAGAGCGGCATCACGCCGGCGTTGTTCACCATGACGTCGACGCGACCAAACTTGGCCTTCGCGAAATCGACGAAGGCCTGCGTGTCTTTGCGGCTGGTGACATCGAGGGCCCGGAAGCAGGCTGACCCGCCCTCGGCCGCAACAGCCGCGACCAGTTTCTCGAGGCGCTCGGTTCGACGGGCACCCAGGACGACCTTAGCTCCTTGCGCGGCGAGAAGTTTTGCTGCCGCTTCGCCGATGCCGCTGCTGGCGCCGGTGATGACAACGACTTTTCCTGCAATGTTGCACATGATTGAATCCTTTCTGAATTTGAAGAGATTAAGAGCGCCAGGGTGCTGGCACCGAGGTCATGGCGAAGCGACGGAGGTCCAGCGCGCCATCCACGAGGGCCGGGACATCAGCCACAAAGGCCTGCATGTGAGGCAGTTCGAAGTGCGCGGCGAGATCATCGGCCGAGCGCCAGTTCTCGTAGACGCACCACAGGTCCGGATTGTCCGTCGAACGATGCAGGTCATAATTGATACATCCCTGCTCTGCGCGTGACGGCGCGACGAGAGCGAGAAGGCGTTTGCCCAACTCTTCCGACCGGCCGGATTTTGCGCGAATGAAAGCGATGTTGGTGACTTGAGACATGGTCTTTCTCCTTTTCAAACGGTAAAATCAGTGCTGAGGGTCAGGCGCTCCCACCGAGCGAGATCTTCCTCGAAGCGATCAAGACGCATTTTCGCGCGATCGAGAGCATCACTGCCGAGCACAAGGTTCAGCGGTGGTTCGTCAGACTCGACGGCTTCAATGATCGCGGCAGCACCGCGGTCGGGGTCACCGAGTTGCTGACCGCTCCTGGTCAGGAGCCCATCGACGGCGCGGCCGCTCGTCGCTGCGTAATCGTCGATGCTTTTCTGTGTCCGGACAACGGAGCGGCGCGACAGGAACTCCGTGCGGAAGGATCCGGGATTCACCACTGTCACCCAGATGCCGAACGGTGCAACTTCCTGCGCCAGGCTATACGACATGGCTTCGAGAGCCGACTTGGTCGCCGCGTAGATCCCGGCTCCCGGCGTTGGCGCAATGCCCGCAATCGACGAAATATTGACGATGTGTCCCTGCCGCTGCTCGCGGAGCAGTGGCAGCGCCGCGCGGATCAACGCGAGCGGACCGAAGAAATTTGCCGAGAAAATGTGATCCGCCTCAACCCGAGTCGACGCCTCGATTGACCCCAAAAGACCGTAGCCGGCATTGTTCACGATCACATCAAGCCGCCCATAGCGGGCATGCGCCACAGCAGCGGTCCGCGCGACCTGATCGTGGTCGGTCATCTCCAGTGGCAGGACTGTCAGATTCTTCGCGGTAAGCCCGGCGGGCGCTTCACCGCTCCGTGTGGTGCCAATGACCACATCTCCCTTGGCCAACGCGGCCCTGGCGAGCGAGCGGCCAATCCCGCGCGAGATCCCTGTAATGAACCAGATTTTCTGGGCCATGGACGTTTCCCTCTGATCCACCAACGGTCGGCTTGACCGTTGGTGTTGACGGGAAACTAGTCGGGCGCTGTGCTTGCGATAATCGTTTGAATTCCGGACGAGCTTTTCAGCTCAGCCGCATAATCACCCACCCCCTGGATCAGCGCTCGGCAGCGCTGGCCTTCACAAAGTCGATGAAAGCGCGCAGAGCCGGCGCCATCTGGCGCTGCTGCGGATAGCAAATATAGAATCCGGGGAACGGAGCAGAATAATCCTCAAGGAGCGGAACCAGTTTCCCTGCTTCGATCAGCGGCCGCAGCTCGCGCTCGACCCAGAAGGCAATCCCCATCCCCTGAACCGCAGCATCAATGGTCATTGTGTGCTCGCTCAGAATCAACGGGCCATCCACCTCAACCTCAAACCACGCACCATCCTTGAAAAATTCCCAGTTGTAGGGCGTCGTTCGTCCGGGCCAACGCCAACGCAGACATTTGTGCCTATGCAGATCCTTCGGTGTTTCGGGCCGGCCGTGACCGGCAATGTACTCGGGTGAAGCGACCGCGATCTGGCGCATGTCCTCACCAAGCCTGACCCCAACCATGTCCTTTTCCAGCACCTCACCCAACGTAAAGCCCACGTCAAACCCGCTCGCAACGAGATCGGTGACGGTGTCATCGACCAGGATGTCAAGCTTGATGTCAGGATACTTTTCATGGAAGGCGGCGAGGATCGGCGCGACATAAGCCCGGAACGCGTGCCGCAAACTGCGCACCCTCACCATACCGGCCGGCCGGTCCCGGAAATGCCCGACATCGGAAAGCGCGGCCTCAAGTTCGGCAAGAGCGGGTCTGACCCGCAGCAGCAACCGTTCCCCGGCTTCGGTGAGGGCGACACTGCGAGTCGTGCGATGAATCAGGCGTACGCCCAACCGCTCCTCGAAGGTGCGGATAATCTGGCTGAGAGAGGATGGGGAGAGACCAAGTTGTTCCGCCGCTTTGGAAAAACTTCCCTGCTCGGCGACGGCGACAAAGGCACGAAGATCGGTATTTCCGGTGGCCCGCATTCGAAATCCAGAAGTCTGCACTGTTTATGTATCTGAACCTAAACAACCCATTCGGTCTATGAGGGATTATGCCTCAAGGGCTCACCTCCTAGCTTCCGGACACTCGGCGCTGGATGACCTGTTGCAGTCCACAAGCGCCGTAAACCCGCAAGCAAGGAGACCATCATGACCACCATTCTCTCGAAACCCGCTAAGGAAGTCGAAGGCAAAGTCGCCATCGTGACCGGCGCGGCCAGCGGCATCGGCCGCGCGATTGCAGAATTGCTGCATGCCCGCGGGGCGAAGGTCGTCGCTGAAGATATCAATCCCGAAGTCGAACGCCTTGCGAAGCCGGGCATCGCGCCACTCGTAGCGGACGTGTCGCAGGAAGATGCAGCAAAAAAAGCGGTCGCACTCGCCATCGAGAAGTTCGGCAAACTCGATATTCTGGTCAACAATGCGGCAAGGATCATGAGCAAGCTCGTGGTCGACATGACGCTTGAGGATTGGAACGCCATCATGTCGGTGAATGTCACGGGCGCCTTCCTGCATTCGCGCGAGGCCATGAAGGCGATGATCCCCAACAAAAGCGGCGCGATCGTCAACATCGCTTCCTATGCTGCCTACTTCGCGTTCCCGGAGATTTCAGCCTACACCGCGTCCAAAGGAGCGCTCGTGCAACTGACGCGAACGCTGGCCCTTGAGGCCATCGAACACGGTATTCGAGTCAACGCCGTCGGCTCGGGCGATGTGGTGACTAATATCTGGGCCGGAAAAATGGATAACGGGCGGGGCTTCCTGGCCGATCACGGCGGCAAAGCACCGATCGGCCGAGCTGCCGAACCGGAGGAAATCGCCGAACTCGTTGCATTCCTGGCCTCCGACAGGGCGAGTTTCATGATCGGCTCGGTCGTCATGGCCGATGGCGGCATGAGTGTGAAAATCGGCTAACCTGGACTTCCGGGTGGAGCCTCGCGCTCCACCCGGCGGCCGTTGTTTTCCGTGCACCGATCGCGATGGCGCGATCTCGCTTAAGGCGTCGGCAACAAGTCCCTTACCCCAACCTTTAGTCGCGATTGTGTCTTGCGCCTGCACGACAGCGGATGCATTAAGATTTCTTATCAGGTGCTAACGCACCGAGCTGCTGCATCAGCGAGAAAAGATTCGCCACACCCCAATGCTCTGTGATCTTGCCGTTGTGCACACGCATGGCATCGACAGTGTCGAAATGGATTTTCCGGCCTGTCGGCGCGACACCCAGAAACTCGCCTTTGTGCGTGCCATGATACGTCTTGAACGTCGTTACGATCTCGCCATCGGCGGTCTGCCAATGAATGACGGCGTGGAAATCCGGAAATGCTCTTCTCAACGTGTGATAAAGCGCTCGGGCCCCCGCCTTGTCCGGCGTTCCGTTCGGTTGTGGCGTGTGATCGAGGAAGTCGTCGGCGAAAAGCTCCTCGAAAACATCGAACTTCCCGCCGCCTTGCACTTCCTCGGTATTGCGTCGAACCACGGCCTTTGCCGCTTCGCTGATTGCGTTGGTCATATTGGTCATAGTTGATTTCCTTTGCTGAGCAATTCTGACGTCACGCCGCCCGGAAGACCGGGACGTCGGGAAGAGGGATGAATTCTGTCTCACCCGGCACACCGGGGAAGCGACGCTCGCGCCAGTCTTGAGCAGCCTGCGCGATGCGGTCCTGTCTGCTGGACACAAAGTTCCAGTAGATATGACGCTTTTCGCCGAGCGGTTCTCCGCCAAGCACCATCAGACGGGCAGGCCCCGACGCGCGCAGAACGATCTCTGCCCCCGGCCTGAAGACCACCAGTTGGTCCTTGCCGAAGCGGCCCGTCTGGCCCGCAATCTCGATTGCGCCACTCACAACGTAAACGGCGCGCTCGATATGCTCGGCATCGATACGAAAGCGCGCGCCATCGTTCAGTGCAACGTCGGCATTGAACAGATCGGAAAAGGTGCGTGTGGGTGACCGAAGCCCATGCAAGGATCCCGCGATCAATTTCATGGTCGCGCCTTCACCTTCCATCTGCGGAAGTTCGGCAGCGGCAACATGCTGGAATCCCGGATTTGTTTCCTCATGCTGGAGCGGCAAGGCAATCCAGCTCTGGAAGCCAAAAACCGTTCCTCCGCTTGCGCGCACCAGATCGCCGCTTCGCTCGGAATGAACAATGCCCCGCCCGGCCGTCATCAGATTGACCTCACCCGGGCTGATCGTTTGAACATAACCCTCGCTGTCGCGGTGCACGATCTCGCCATCGATCAGATAGGTCAGCGTGGAGAGGCCGATGTGAGGATGAGGACGCGCGTCGAGGCCTTCGCCGGCTCGGAAGGCGACCGGACCAAAGCTATCGAGGAAAATAAATGGTCCCACCATCCGGCGTTGCTCGGACGGCAATGCCCGCCGCACCTGAAAGCCATCGCCGAGATCCCTGACATTCGGGAGCAGGACCTGCTCGACTTCGGCAGTGTTGGATCGGATGGTCATGGTCATCTCCTCGAAACGTTCGCTTTCAACAGCCGCGATCTAAGGCGATTTTGCTTGTCGACATAACTGGTATAATCTGGATCGAAGCGTTCGAGGAAATCGATATGAGCATGGATCCCGGCACGCCAACGCTTGATCAGTTGAAGGTGTTTCTGACCGTCGTCGATGTGGGAAGCTTTGCCGGAGCAGCCCGAAAGCTTAACCGTGCGACTTCGGTGATCAGTTATTCAATCGCCAATCTTGAGGCGCAGCTCGGCGTCACGCTGTTCGATCGCGAATCAACCAGAAAACCCCAGTTGACCGAGCCGGGCCGTACCGTACTGGCCGAGGCACGAACTGTTTCTGATGGCATCAATGGGCTTCGTGCGAAGGTAAAAGGCCTTCTTCAGGGTCTCGAACCGGAAGTCCACCTCGCGCTCGATGTCATGCTGCCGACAGCGCGTATCGTCGATGCACTGAAGGCGTTCCGCACGAAGTTTCCGACCGTCACGCTGCGCCTGCATATGGAGGCGTTGGGCGCGGTGACTCAACTGGTGCTTGATCGGGTCGCGACCATTGGCGTTAGCGGACCGCTTCCGGGCAACACGGGCGTTGCTGGCATCGAACGCATTAGCGTCGGCAACGTCGTTCTGATTCCTGTAGCATCCCCGGATCACCCGCTGGCGCGCGCCAGTAGAAACAAGCCTGGCGCCACGCGCGATCACGTCCAGCTGGTGCTGACGGACCGTTCATCCCTCACCGGAACAATCGATTTCGCTGTCATCAGCCAGCGCACCTGGCGCCTCGCTGATCTTGGCTCCAAGCACTTGCTTCTGAAGGAAGGCATCGGCTGGGGCAACATGCCAATGCCGATGGTGCAGGAAGATATTGAGTCAGGACGGCTGGTTCATCTCGATTTGCCCGATGCCAAAGGCGGCGTGTACAGCCTCGAAGCCATATACCGAGCTGATACGCCCCCTGGGCCCGCAGCATCCTGGCTCATCGCCCGGTTTCAAAGCCAGATTCCGAATGCAACGGCCGCAATAAAACCGAGCCGGAAACCTTCCAAAGCGCCGGGCAAGCCAAAGAAGAAAGGCAGGCATGCCAACGCGCGGTGAAAGCATCCACGCGCGCTTTCCCGGGGCTCGCAGGCCCATTCCTTCGTTCGAATAATTCGAACCTATTATTCGATACTATTCGGCTATTCCGGCATGAACGGCAGTGCCAAACCTTACTGCATTCACGGCCCTCCATTGGGGACGGGCCGATCGCAGAAGGAAACTAGCTATGTCACAGTACGCTGTCAGTTCGCAGAACGACATCCAGGATCTGTCCGGTTCAAGCATCTCGCTCGCAGTTCTACCGCTGGCCGGACGGGTTTTGCTCAGCGCTATCTATCTGATCTCAGGTTTCTCGAAGCTCGCTGCATCAACTGTCACCATCGGCTACATTGCGTCCGCCGGGATCCCGTTCGCACCACTCGCATACGCAGGTACTGTGATCGTCGAGATTCTCTTCGGCGCGGCACTACTGGTAGGCTATCGCACGCGCATCGCTGCGGCGATCCTCGCCGTCTTCACGATAGCGGCGGCAGTTGTCTTCCATAGCAACCTGGCTGACCAGAACCAGTTTTTCCATTTCTTCAAGAACATGGCGATGGCTGGCGGTCTTCTGCAGATCGTTGCGTTCGGCGCTGGCCGCCTTGGCCTCGACGCCCGCCGTGCTTAACTCCAACAAGCGGGAGTGGAGCGAGCTGCGCTCCCTCCCCATCTGATTCTCTGCCTCCATCACTGCCGCCCCTCCCGCGCAGTGGTTTTCTTCTTTTGTCTCTGAGGCGAGTCTCCAGAAAACGGGAATTTCCCAATGTATACCGGGAGACTTCCGGGATTTTTCGCAAGAAGCGGTGCGAACTTTGGTCTCTGCAGAGATTCCAAATGCTTAAAAAGCCCGCTAATGGCAGGCATTTCTGGCCTCAAAGTAAGAAATTCTCCAGAAATCACACTGGTTGGCTGGGGCGGGAGGATTCGAACCTCCGCATGGGGGAATCAAAATCCCCTGCCTTACCACTTGGCGACGCCCCAATAGCGCCGAACGTATCATGCGGCGGGGTTTGACCCGGCCGCTGCGAGCCGCTCGTTTTCGAAAAAGGTGGCGGCCGATGGTCCGGTTGGAGCCGTGAGCCGCGCCGATTCACCGTGGCAGCGCAGGTCTTAGAGCATTTTTCCGCAAAGTGGAAACCCGCTTTTCAGCCGGAAACAGGCGGCCAAATCACGGAATTCACACGAATTCCCGCAGCGAAACCGGCCGCGGCCTCTCGCGAAACGGCTCGCCGCGATTGAACGCCCGGAGGACCAGGTTCCGTGCGGCGAATAGCTCCCTTGCTGCCCGGAATCGGCCTGCGCGACAGTTGAGGGCGAGCCTTTTTCATGGGAAGACAAGAGGCGCCCAGACGGCCCCGACAAGAGCCGGTGGCGCGAGGAAAAAACACCGCAGAACAACAACTTGCGCGTGCCCATCCCGCCCCGGCAAGCCGGCCGTTTTGCAGGAGAGGCAGCGCCCGAGGCCCTGCCCGAACAGCGAGATCATCTCATGACCTACCGCGCGCCGATCACCGACATGCTCCTCTCTCTCAACCACGGCGCGGGCCTTTTGGCCGCTGTCGAGGCGGGACATTATAATGGCTACGAGGCGGAGTTCTCCGCGGCGGTCATCGAAGAGGCCGGCAAGTTCGCGACCGACGTGCTCGAGCCGCTGAATCAAACGGGTGACCGCGAGGGCATCAAGCTCACCGACAAGGGCGTCGTCACTGCATCAGGCTGGCCCGACGCCTACAAGCGCTGGTGCGACGGCGGCTGGAATGCGGTGTCAGGATCGGAGAAATTCGGCGGACAAGGTTTGCCGCTCGCCGTGCATTCCGCGGTCAACGAAATCTGGAGCGCGTCGAACCTTGCGTTTGGTCTCTGCCCGCTGCTGACGCTGAGCGCGATCGATGCGCTCGATGCCCACGGCAGCGAAGAGCTGAAAAACATCTATCTCGAAAAACTGATCTCCGGCGTATGGCCCGGCACCATGCAGCTCACCGAGCCGCAGGCGGGCACCGATGTCGGCGCGCTACGCACGCGCGCGGAGAAACAGGCCGACGGCAGCTATCGCCTGTTCGGCACGAAGATCTTCATCACCTATGGCGACCACGACATGAGCGACAACATCGTTCATTTCATTCTGGCGCGCCTGCCCGGTTCACCTCCCGGCACCAAGGGCATCACGCTGTTCCTTGCGCCAAAGTATCTCGTCAATGCCGACGGCTCGCTCGGCGCGCGTAACGATATTTACGCCAGCGGCATCGAGCACAAGCTTGGCATTCACGCCTCCCCGACCTGCACCATGACCATGGGCGACAAGGGCGGCGCGGTGGCCTATCTCGTCGGCGCGGAGAACGGCGGTATGGCCGCGATGTTCACCATGATGAATCAGGCGCGGCTCGGCGTCGGCCTGCAGGGCGTCGGCCTTGCCGATCGCGCCTATCAGCGCGCGCTCGCTTATGCGCAGGAGCGCAAGCAGGGCAAGTCGCTCGGCCACAAGGGCGACGGCTCCGATCCCATCATCATGTATCCCGACGTGAAGCGTAACCTGATGCTGATGCGCGGCCTCACCGCTGCGGCGCGCACCATCTGCTACGCCACGGCGGTTGCCATCGACGTGTCGCATCGCGCCACCGATCCGAAGGTGCGTGCCAAGGCTGCGGCGCGCGGTGCATTGCTGACACCGATGGCAAAGGCCTTCTCCACCGATATCGGAAACGAGGTCGCGGGCATCGGCGTGCAGATTCACGGCGGCATGGGCTTCATGGAGGAAACCGGCGCCGCGCAATACATTCGCGATGCGCGCATTCTCACCATCTATGAAGGCACCAACGGCATTCAGGCCAACGACCTGTTGATGCGGAAGCTGCAGATGTCAGGCGGCGAAGCCGTGTGGGATCTGCTCGGCGAACTCTCAGCCATCGTCTCGAAGGTCGAAGCCTCGAACGATCCGGCGTTCGGCACCACCGGCGCGAAACTGCGCGATGCGCTCGGCTCAGTGGAGCGCACCAGCAAGTGGCTACTGGAAAAGATCGCAACGTCTCCGGCAGAAGCCCTGGCTGGCGCGACGCCGTATCTGCGGCTGTTTTCGACCACGCTTGGCGGCTGCGTTCTCGCCAACGAAGCGCTCGCCGCGCACAGCGATGAATCGATTCAAGGCGACGCGCAGCGCTACGTCACGCTGGCGAGATTCTTTGCGGAGAACGTCACTGTGCAGTCCGGCGCGTTCGAACG
The DNA here is from genome assembly GCA_051653085.1 of Afipia sp. Classification (GTDB taxonomy): domain Bacteria; phylum Pseudomonadota; class Alphaproteobacteria; order Rhizobiales; family Xanthobacteraceae; genus Afipia. Next base: position 64,016 of record JBOFVL010000017.1, read on the forward strand.
CACGGTGATGGACAGCGCCACGGCGGTCACCGGCGCGGATGCGGTGCTGGTGGCGTAACATCGCCGTCAGCATCGAACAGACTCTCGTCGTCCGGCCGGATGTATACTTTCAGATGGCCCCCCATCGACGCATTCGCGTTTCGACGTTCTTCAGTCAGTTCGTCCGAACCCCAAGCCGGTGAAAGCATGTGAAAATGGTCGTTGTCTGGAAATTCCAACCGACCCAACTCCTTGACGAGAAAATCTCTGCCGATGCGATCCAGATACAACTGAATTTCAACCCTACCGTCAGCTTCCGGCTTTGAAACTTCGAACGAAATTCGCATCTGTCCTCCAAAACAAACGGTTTTCACACCAGCGGCTTCAGCCCCGCTTCGATCTCCTTGCGGCGATGTTCGAGGAACGGCGGCAGCGCCAGTTTCTCGCCGAGCTTTTCCATCGCCTCGTCGGTGGCGAAGCCCGGCCCGTCGGTGGCGATCTCGAACAGGATGCCGTTCGGCTCGCGGAAATAGAGGCTGCGGAAATAGAAGCGGTCGATCTCGCCGCTGGAGTGAATACCGAACTCGGAGAGCCGCGCGGTCCAGGCATGATACTGCTCTTCGTTCGGCGTGCGGAATGCGACATGGTGCACGCCGCCCGCGCCCTGACGCGACGCCGGCAAATCCTTTTGCTCGAGCACATGCAGCTCCGCCGCAGGCCCGCCCTCGCCCATCGAAAACACCTCGATGCGATGCTCGCCGTCGGGCGACGCGTAATCGCGCACACGCTTCATGTTCATCACATCGGTCAGCACACGCGCGGTGCGTGCCAGATCCGGCACGTTCAGCACGATCGGCCCGAGCCCGCGGATCTGATGGTCGGCCGGCACCGGACTTTTCTCCCAGGGATGCGCTTCGCCGCGGCCGCCGTCATCCACCAGCACCAGCCGCTGGCCTTCCGGGTCCTCGAACGGCAGCGTCAGGCGGCTGTCGACCTCGGTGACCTTGCCGACATGGGTGCCAAGTTGGAGCAGCCGGCTCTGCCAGAACGCGAGCGCCTTCTCGCCGTTGACCCGCAGGCCGGTGCGAGAAACGCTGCGGGTGCCGCGATGTTCCCGCGCCGCCGGCCAGTCAAAGAAGGTCAAATCCGTGCCCGGGTTGGCCTTTCCGTCTGCGTAAAAAAGGTGGTATGCGCTGACATCGTCCTGATTGACGGTCTTTTTGACCAGCCGCATACCGAGCACGCCGGTATAAAAAGCCAGATTTCCCTTGGCGTGCGCGGAAATCGCCGTCAGATGATGGATGCCGGTGAGCTGCATGGCAGTTTCCCTTTATACCGGAGGGCGGAATTCGAATGGCCATTCTTGCCGTTCTGGCCAATGATGTAAGATGAGCTCACCAATGGCGCCAGTCACCCCAATGTTGCAGCGCCTCTCGTATTTCAGGAAACGACCATGGCCGACCATGTAATTGTCACCGACGAAGATACCGTGCGCATCATCACCATGCGCCGCCCGGACAAGAAGAACGCGCTGACGCAGGGCATGTATATCGCGATGGCCGACGCGATTAAATCCGCGCAGTCCGATCCAGGCATCCGCAGCATCGTCATCTCCGGGGGCTCCGGCGTCTTCACCGCCGGCAACGACCTTGAGGATTTTGCCAAGGCCAATACAGCGAACAGCGACGATGCCCGGCCGGTGGCGGCCACTCAGTTCCTCAAGGCGCTTGCCTATAACGAGAAGCCGCTGATCGGCGCTGTCGACGGCATCGCCGTCGGCGTCGGCACCACGATGCTGTTTCACTGCGACTACGTTCTCGCCAGCACCACCGCGACGTTCTCGACGCCCTTCATTCACCTCGGTCTGGTGCCGGAGGCGGCGTCCAGCCTGCTCGCGCCGCGCACCATGGGGCATCACCGCGCCTTCTCGATGCTGGTCATGGGCCGCACCGTCAGCGCGGACGAAGCGCGCGAGGCGGGTTTCGTCAACGAGATCGTCTCGCCGGGCCATACCGAAGTCGAAGCGCGCAAGGTGGCCCGCGAGATCGGCGAACTGCCGAAGGACGCCGTTGCGCTGACGCGCAAGCTGCTCAAGCCGGCGCGGGAAGATGTCCTGCGCCGGATGGACGAGGAGTCGCATCACTTCGGCGAGCGCCTGAAGTCCGATGAGGCACGAAACGCATTCAGCGCATTCTTCGCACGCAAGAAGAAAGCCTGATCGCCCCATTCATTCCCGATAGCGGAAAGAGCGACCCGCAATGCCGACACTCTATTATCACACCTCCGCCGGCCTCAATCATGTCACCGCCCCCGGTCACCCCGAGCGGCCGGACCGCCTGCGTGCGATCGAGCAGGGCCTTGCCAACGAACGGTTCGACACGCTAGTTCGGCACGAAGCGCCGATGGCTGATCTCGACGTCGTCGCACTGTGTCACAGCAACGAATACATCGACGAGTTGCGGCACATCTCGCCCAAGGAAGGGATGATCTATCTCGACGGCGACACCTCGATGTCGCCGGGCACGCTGGAAGCAGCGCTGCGCGCCACCGGCGGCGCGGTCGCCGCCGTCGATGCCGTGATGACCAACACGAAGACCAACGCGTTCGTCGGCACCCGCCCGCCCGGCCACCACGCCGAAACATCAAAACCGATGGGCTTCTGCTTCTTCGACAGCGCTGCGATCGCCGCACGTTACGCGCAGCGCAAGTACGGCATCTCGCGCGCTGCGGTGGTGGACTTCGACGTCCATCATGGCAACGGCAGCCAGGAAATCTTCTGGTCGGACCCCAGCGTGATGTATGCCTCGACCCATCAGATGCCGCTGTTTCCCGGCACAGGCGCGACGCAGGAACGCGGCGAAGACGACAACGTCGTCAACGCGCCGCTGCGCGCCGGTAATGGCGGCCGTGAATTCCGCGAAGCGTTCGATCTCGCCATCCTGCCGCGGCTGGAAGCTTTCGCGCCCGAGTTGATCGTGATTTCCGCGGGCTTCGATGCGCACTGGCGCGATCCGCTCGGCAGCCTTGAGCTGCGCGAGGAAGACTATGCGTGGGTGACACGCAAGCTGATGGAAATCGCCGACACCTCCGCACAGGGGCGGATCGTTTCCGTGCTGGAAGGCGGCTACGATCTGCAGGGCCTGAGGGATTCGGTTGCGGTTCACGTCGCCGCGCTGATGAACAACTAACGCGAAGTGCTTTCCAGCCCACGGGAAATTGCGCTACATTGCCGCCACATTGCGCCCGCAAATCGTTTCTAGATTCTGCGGGCTCCCTTCGATTTCAGAAATCGCAACTCGAGAATCGCATCATGGCTGAAACCGCACACGCCGACGTCAAGAAGCTGAGCTTCGAACGCGCGATCGAGGAACTGGAATCCATCGTCAAGAGACTCGAAGACGGCAAGGTGCCGCTCGAAGAGTCGGTCGCGATCTACGAGCGCGGCGAGAGCCTCAAGCGGCGCTGCGAGGAACTGCTGCGCCAGGCGGAAGCCCGCGTCGACAAGATCACTACCGACGCCTCCGGCCAGGCCGCGGGCACTGAGCCGCTCGACGTCCAATAATCGCTGGCGAAAACATCGATGAGCCGGGCTTCTGAATTCTTTCAAAAGGCCGGAATCATCATCGGCTTTGCCGTTCTCTGCGGCCTGATCGGCTTCTCCGTTCCGATGCTGTTCGACCGCGATGTCGGCGGAGCGCTGGCATCCACGCTTCTGGGAATCGCAGGCGTGATCGCCGGCTTGGTCCTCGGCGCCCTCGTTAACCGGCGGAATTTCGGCTGATAGCCCCTGTTCCCTGCCTTTCATGCCCAAAACGTGAGACTTATCGCCACCGCCTAACGGATTGGCATGACTTTGGAATTGGTATAAGCCACGGGACCGCTTCGGACCTTCCCGGACATTTTTGATGCCGGAGCCGAGCGCCCCCAAAATCATTGCGGAACATTGACGTGCCAAATTCGAGCAAGACTCCCCTCCTCGACGCTGCGCCGACGCCCGACCTGCTGCGCAAGCTCAAGCCCGAGCAGTTGCGCCAGTTCGCCGACGAGCTGCGGCTGGAGACCATCGACACGGTGTCGGTGACCGGCGGTCATTTCGGCGCGGGCCTTGGCGTCGTCGAACTCACCACCGCGCTTCACTATGTGTTCAACACGCCCGCTGATCGCATCATCTGGGACGTCGGCCATCAGGCCTATCCGCACAAGATTCTTACCGGCCGCCGCGATCGCATCCGCACTCTGCGCATGGGCAACGGCTTGTCCGGATTCACCAAGCGCGCCGAGAGCGAATACGATCCGTTCGGTGCGGCGCATTCCTCGACATCGATCTCGGCCGGCCTCGGCATGGCGGTGGCACGCGACCTCACCGGTGGCAAGAACAACGTCATCGCCGTGATCGGCGACGGATCGATGTCCGCCGGCATGGCCTATGAGGCGATGAACAATGCGGGCGCGATGCATTCGCGCCTCATCGTTATTCTCAACGACAACGACATGTCGATTGCGCCTCCCGTCGGCGCGATGTCGGCTTATCTGGCGCGGCTTCTGTCGAGCCAGACCTATGCCTCGGCGCGCGAGGCGCTGAAAAATCTTGCGCACAAACTGCCGAAGTTCTTCGAAGATCGCGCATTGCGCGCCGAAGAATATGCGCGCGGCATGGTGACCGGCGGCACGCTGTTCGAAGAACTCGGCTTCTTCTATGTCGGCCCCATCGACGGCCATAACCTCGATCATCTTCTTCCCGTGCTGCAGAATGTACGCGATGCCGAAACAGGACCCATCCTCGTTCATGTCGTGACCCAGAAGGGCAAAGGCTACGGCCCGGCTGAAGCTGCCGCCGACAAGTATCACGCCGTCGCAAAATTCGATGTCGCCACCGGCGCGCAGACCAAGGCGAAATCCAACGCTCCGTCCTATACCGCCGTATTCGGCCAGAGCCTCATCAACGAAGCCCGCAAGGACGACAAGATCGTCGCCATCACCGCGGCGATGCCCGGCGGCACCGGCGTCGATATGTTCAACAAGGTTTTCCCCGAGCGTACCTTCGACGTCGGCATCGCCGAACAGCATGCAGTGACGTTCGCGGCAGGCCTCGCGACCGAAGGCTTCAAGCCGTTCTGCGCGATCTACTCGACCTTCCTGCAACGCGGGTATGATCAGGTCGTGCATGATGTCGCGATCCAGCACCTTCCGGTGCGCTTCGCCATCGATCGCGCCGGTCTTGTCGGCCAGGACGGCCCGACCCATGCCGGCTCGTTCGACAACGTCTACCTCGGTTGCCTGCCCGGCTTCGTCATCATGGCAGCGGCGGATGAAGCCGATCTGGTCCACATGGTTGCGACGCAGGTCGCTATCGACGATGCGCCGAGCGCGCTGCGCTATCCGCGCGGCGAAGGCCGTGGCGTCGACATGCCGGAGGTCGGCGTGCCGCTGCCGATCGGCAAGGGCCGCATCATGCGCGAGGCGACCGGAAAAGGTTCGAAGGTGGCGCTGCTGTCGTTCGGTGCGCGGCTCGGCGAATGCCTGAAGGCTGCCGACGAACTCGACACACTTGGATTATCCACCACCGTTGCCGATGCGCGCTTCATGAAGCCGCTCGATCTCGACATGATCATGAAGCTCGCGCGCGAGCACGAAGCTCTGATCACCATCGAAGAAGGCTCCATCGGTGGCTTCGGCACCCATGTGCTGCAGACGCTGGCGGATCACGGCGCGCTCGACAAGGGTTTGCGCGTACGCACGCTGGTGCTGCCCGATACGTTCATCGATCATGATTCCCCGGCAAAGATGTACGAACAGGCCGGTCTTGACGCCAAGGGCATTGTCGCAAAGGTGTTCGAGGCGCTCGGCAAGGACTCGAAGTCCGAGACGGTGAAGCTGGCCTGATTTCCATTGGGGCCGTCACCCTGAGGTGCCGTAGCGAAGCGGAGGCCTCGAAGGGCGACGGCTAGCGTACAGTTCATCTGTCATCCTTCGAGGCTCGCAAGAGCTCGCACCTCAGGATGACGGTTTTAAGCACGGATGGGATAGATGGCCGAACGCAAGCGCGCGGACCTTCTGCTGGTTGAGCGCGGCTTGTTTGAGAGCCGTGCCCGCGCTCAGGCGGCTATCGAGGCAGGTGGCGTCATTGCCAATGGCAAGACGATTTTGAAGCCGTCGGAAACCATACCCGTGGATGCGGAGATTTCAGCAGAACCTGCGCATCCTTGGGTGTCGCGCGGCGGCGTCAAGCTATCCGGCGCACTGGAACAATATCCCATCGACATCGAAGATCATGTCTGCGTCGATGTCGGAGCATCCACCGGCGGCTTCACGGAAGTGCTGCTCGCGAACGGCGCGAGCCTCGTCTACGCCATCGATGTCGGGCGCGGACAGTTGCATCCGAGCCTGCACGGAAATCCGAAAATCGTCTCGATGGAGGAGACCGACATCCGCTCTCTCGCGGGCAAGCGGCTTGAAATACGACCCGATGTCGTGGTGATCGATGTCAGCTTCATCTCGCTGAAGCTCGTACTGCCGGCGGTGCTGCCGCTCGCCGCCGCACCGACGCATTTGCTGGCGCTGATCAAGCCGCAGTTCGAAGCGGAGCGAAAACACTCCAAGAAAGGCATCATCCGCGACGAGGCGGTGCACAAGGCTGTCTGCGATGACATCGCCGCCTTCGTTGAGTCGCTGGGCTGTACCGAGATCAAGGTGTTTCCCTCATCCATCGCCGGCGGTGACGGCAATACCGAATTCTTCATCGGCGCGCGGCGCGGCTGAGTGCGATGACCGAGCACCTCACCATCGATCATGTCGGCCATTTCGGCGACGGCGTCGCCACATCCGGCGGCGTGAACATCTATGTGCCCTATGCGCTCGGCGGCGAGACCGTTGATGTCCTTCCCTCGCCCGGCCACCCGGATCGCCGCGCGCTGGCGCATATCGTGACCGCAAGTCCGGAACGGATCGATCCGTTCTGTCCGCATTTCGGCACCTGCGGCGGCTGCGCCATCCAGCACTGGCAGCCGGACGCGTATCGCAAATGGAAGCGGCAGCTTGTTATCGAAACGCTCAACCATGCCGGCATCGACTGCGACGTCGGCGAACTGATCGACGCGCACGGCACCGGCCGCCGCCGGATGACGCTGCATGCGCGGCAGAGCCAGCAGGGCATCTTGCGTGTCGGCTTCGCGGCAGCAGGACGGCACGAGATCATCGCCATCGACCGCTGCCCGATCCTCGATCCCGCCATGCACGGCGCCATCGAGGCCGCGAACGAGATCGCGGAATTGTTGAAACCCATCAGCAAGCCGCTCGACATTCAGATCACGGCCGCGGACAACGGCCTCGATGTCGATGTGCGCGGCTCGGGCCCGCTTGGGGCCGCGCTGCTCTCGTCGCTCTCCCGGCTCGCGGAAAAACACAATCTCGCGCGGCTGACCCGCCACGGCGAACTGGTCATCATGCGCAAGCCGCCCGTGGTGCAGGTCGGCAAAGCACAGGTCACGCTGCCGCCGGGCTCGTTCATGCAGCCGACAGCGCTGGGCGAAGAAACCCTGGCCGAACAGGCTTTCGCGCGCTGCAAGGGCGCGAAGCACATCGCGGACCTGTTTTGCGGGTTCGGGCCGTTTGCCTTTCGCCTCGCGGAAAAATTCAAGGTGTCAGCCTTCGACAGCGATGCCGGCGCGGTGACGGCGTTGCAGAATGCGGTCAAGGCCACGCAGGGCCTCAAGCCGATCAAGGCCGAGGCCCGCGACCTGTTCCGGCGGCCGCTGATGCCGCAGGAGCTGCGCGATTACGATTGCGTGGTGTTCGATCCGCCGCGCCAGGGCGCGCAGGCGCAATCGCAGCAACTCGCCGCCAGCAAGATCGCGCTGGTGGTTGCCGTGTCGTGCAATCCGGCGACCTTCGCGCGCGACGCACGCATTCTCATCGATGGCGGCTTCAAGATCGACAGCGTCACGCCTGTGGACCAGTTCCGCCACACGCCGCATGTGGAATTGGTCGCGCGGTTCAAGCGCTAGTTATCGCCCCCACCGATCCTGCCAGATCTTCTCGCCGATCGTGCAGGAGACGCGCGGCTCGCGCGCGGCGGCCGGGATCACGCGCTGCTCGGGCACACGATGCGCGACCTCCATCACCAGCTTGGTGCGGATCGCTTCCTTGAACTTCTCCTTGTTCTTGATCGGCACCACGAACGATCCCGCACCACCAATCACGCAATCCTCGTAATAGATGTCGAGGTTCTCGATATCCATGGTGGCGTAGTTGGTTTCCTTCGACATGATCGGCAGGCCGTTGATGGTGACGCCCTTGGCCAGCGCCGCGTCGCGCGCGGTGACGACCGGCTCGCCATTGTTGTTCGGCCCGTCGCCCGAAATGTCGATGACACGGCGGATGCCGTGATAGTCGTTGGCGTCGAACAGCGGCATGGCGAAATTGATCGCGCCGGAGATCGAGGTGCGCGAGGCGCGGCGCAGTGGCGCTTTCAGGATTTCCTCGGCCACAGCACCGGCCGATTCCGGCCCGTCGATCACCCGCCACGGGATCACGATCTTCTGGTCGGTGGAGGCGGCCCATTCGAAATAGGTCACCGCGACTTTTCCGGTCGGGCCGGTCTTCAGCGCCTGCAAGAACTCCCTGGACACGATCGCCTCGGCATAGCCTTCGCGCTGCAGCGCCAGCTCATCCATGTCCATAGAGTAGGAGACGTCGACCGCGAGGATCAGTTCGACATCGACGCGGCTGGCCTCTTCGGCGGCCGGGATGCGCGAAGGCGGCGTGGCCGGCGCTGCCAGGCTGCGAACATCCCCGCCGGCGATCGCTCCCGCCACCAGCACCGCCCCGATCGAGACACACCAGCGCATGGCGACTCTCCTATCGTTCAGGCTGCGATGGTGACATGGCCCGCGCGGCCCCGAAAGCCGGAACCGGCACCTCACACGCATCTGTGCACAGCCCGGAAAATGGCTGCCTTATTCTGAGTCGATTGCCTCCTCCGGAGGCATTTACCAACATTTCATGGAATTTGTTTACGATTGGTCTTGCGGCTGACATCCCGCCATCGGGATCGTTGCCGACTGGAAATCGCCACACAGTGCCAAGCCTTCACCGGGCGTCGAACTCGTTCGACCGTCAGGGCGTTCTGTTGTCCGAAGGCATCCGTAGACCCCAGGGTCAGAAGACCTAAAGGATATTTCAATGCTCTCCAGGCTCTCCATTCGTACCAAGCTTATTGCCCTCGTTTCCCTGCTCCTGATTGCCCTCACCGCGATGGGCGCCTTCGCCGTCATCGAGATGCGCGCCATCAACGCGTCCGCACAGGACATCAAGACAAGCTGGCTGCCAAGCGTCCGTCTGGTCGGCGAATTGCGCACCCAGTCCGCCCGTTATCGCGCGGTGCTGCGCGACTACCTGACGGAGCCGGACGAGGCTTTCATGGCCGATATTCAGCGCAATCTCGATGCGCGCGCCAAAGACTACGACACCGCCAACAAGGCCTATGAGCCGCTGATTTCCTCTCCTGAGGAAACCGCGCTGTACAAGGAGCTGTCGGCCACCTGGAAAACCTTCCGCGAAGCCGCCGACGAGGTGGTGGCCCATGCCCGCAAGCGCGAGACCGCGCAGGCCCGGGCCGTCAACGCTCAACGCGCGACGGTCGCCGGCCGCAGCATGGATGCGGTGCTGGCGAAGCTCGTCGAACTCAACGACAAGGGCGCGGCCGCGTCAGGCCAGAAGGCCGAGAACGATTATGCGATGGCGTTTAATGTCGTATTGGCGGCTCTGATAGTGATGGTGCTGATCGGATTGATCGCAGCCGTCCTTATCGTCCGGGACATCGCCCGTGGCATCGGCTCGGTGCTGACCCCGATGCGCGCACTCGCCGCCAATGATCTGGAAGTCAACGTCCCGCATCAGGGCGAGCCCAACGAAATCGGCCAGATCGCCGATACGCTCCAGGTCTTCAAGAATGCGCTGGTGGCGAAAAAGGCGGCGGACGAAACCGCCGCGAACGAGGCCGGTGCCAAGATGCGCCGGGCCGAAATGCTGGACAAGGCCACGCGCAACTTTGAAACCATGATCGGCGAACTGATCGGCTCGCTCTCGTCCGCTTCCACCGAAATGGAAGCCACTGCCAGCACGCTGACCAACGCCGCCGACGTGACCCGGCAGTTGTCCAGCGAAGCTGCGAACACCTCGCGCGACGTTTCGGAAAGCATCCAGTCCACCGCCACGGCGACCGAGGAAATCACCTCCTCGGTGAACGAGATCGGCCGTCAGGTGCTGGAATCCAGCCGCGTCGCCCAGGTAGCGGTCCAGCAGGCCGAGAAGACCGACGCCAGCATCACCGAACTATCGCAGGCCGCCGCCCGCATCGGCGACGTGGTGAAGCTCATCACCGCGATCGCCGAGCAGACCAACCTTCTGGCGCTCAACGCCACCATCGAAGCGGCCCGCGCCGGCGAGGCGGGTCGCGGCTTTGCCGTGGTTGCCTCCGAGGTCAAAGCGCTGGCCTCGCAGACCGCGAAGGCCACCGACGAAATCACCACGCAGATCGCGGGCATGCAGGCCGCAACCGGCGCTTCGGTCGCGACCATCAAGGAGATCAGCAGCACCATCGATCTGATGTCCGAGATTTCCTCGACCATCGCCGCCGCCGTGGAAGAACAAGGCGCGGCGACGCAGGAAATCGCACGCAACGTGCAGCAAGCCGCCGAACTATCGGCGCGCGTGGCCGCCAATATCACGGACGTCGATCGCGGTAACAGCGAGACCGGTGCCGCCTCGGCGCAGGTGTTCTCGGCGGCGCAGTCGCTTTCGAAGGAAAGCCACCACCTGCAGACGGAAGTGCAGAACTTCCTGTCGACGATCCGCGCCGCGTAACGAGATTCGCCTAGCGAACTTTTTTCAAAACGGCGGCTCACGAGCCGCCGTTTTTTCTATGCAGCATCAGACTGCAAAATTGACTCATGCCTTTTGCGCAGAGTGTGCCAGCAGAAACGCCGCTCCGAAAAAGCATCTTTTCAGAGTGAGCATCTAAGTACCTTTACGAACATTTCACTGAATGTAGAGAAAAGTTGTTTTGCGAATCCTGATCGCTGCGAAGCGGATTGGCGTTCGACTGGTAATCGCTTTCCCAAAAACCTCCGCACCTTATCGACCAAGACGCCCCGCTATCACCGGCCAACGGGTCAGAAAGACTCAAGGACCTCATCATGCTCTCCAGGCTTTCCATTCGCGCCAAGCTCACCACCGTGATCGCATTCCTGCTCATCGCCATGACGGCGATGGGACTTCTGGCCGTCAGGCAGATGCAGGCCATCAACGCCAACGCCGTCGACATTCAGACCAACTGGCTGCCCAGCGTTCGCGTCCTCGGCGAACTGCGCGCAGGCGTCATTACCTATCGCAACGTGATCCGTCAGCACTTGCTGTCTGAAACCATCGAGGAGAAGCTGGCACAGGAAAAGACGCTTGAGGGTGTGGTCGCCAGGAACACGGAGATCCGCGCACGCTACGAGAAAATCATCACGTCACCGGAAGAACGCGCGCTGTACGACGAGTGGTCCAAGTCGTGGGACGCCTACAGGAAAGGCACCGCGGACGTCATGGCCCTGTCGCGGGCCAGCGTGGGCAAATCGATCCACGAGGCAGAACAGCTGAACACCAAGACGGTCAATCCAATCGGCCTCAAGGCGGATGAAATCCTGACAAAGGACATCGAACTCAACAACAAGGGCGCCGATACCGCCGCTCAGGACGCCAGCGACAGCTACGCGATGGCGTTCAAGATGGTCGTTGGGGCGCTCGCTTTCGCGATCATCTCAGGCATCGTGATCGGCTTCTACCTGATCCGCGACGTGTCGCGCGGCATCGACTCCATCGTAAAGCCCATGAAGACGCTGGGTGAAGGCGATCTGACCGCCGAAGTCCCGCATCAGGGCGAGAAGACCGAAATCGGAACCATGGCGGATACCCTGCAGGTGTTCAAGGAGGCCTTGATCGCCAAGCAGGCCGCCGATGAAGCCGCAGCGGTGGAAGCCGACGCCAAGATCCAGCGCGGCCAGCGGGTGGACGCCATCACGCGCGAGTTCGAATCGCTCATCGGGGAATTGGTCGAGTCGCTGTCGTCGTCCTCGACCGAACTGGAAGCGGCCGCCAACACGCTGACCGGCACCGCCGAGACCACCGGCAGAACCTCCGGCGCGGCAGCAAGCGCCTCGCAGGAAGTGTCGAGCAACGTCCAGTCCGTTGCTGTGGCGACCGAGGAAATCACCTCATCGGTGGGCGAAATCGGCCGTCAGGTCCAGGAGTCCAGCCGTATCGCCAATGAGGCTGTACGCCAGGCGCAAAAGACCGACGCCAACATCACCGAACTCTCGCAGGCTGCGAACCGGATCGGCGACGTGGTGAAGCTCATCACGGCGGTTGCCGAACAGACCAACCTGCTCGCGCTCAACGCCACCATCGAAGCCGCTCGCGCCGGCGATGCCGGCCGCGGCTTCGCCGTGGTCGCCTCCGAGGTCAAGGCGCTCGCCGCGCAGACGGCGAAAGCGACCGATGAGATCAGCGCGCAGGTCGTCAGCATGCAGACGGCGACGCAGGAGTCGGTGGCCACGATCAAGGAAATCGGCAAGACCATCAACCTGATTTCCGAAATCTCTTCGGCGATTGCCGCGGCGGTGGAGGAACAAGGTGCTGCAACCCAGGAAATCTCCCGCAGCGTTCAGCAGGCAGCCGAACTGAGCGGCGAAGTCGCGGCCAGCATCACCGATGTCAGCAAGGGCGCGGGCGAAACCGGCGCGGCGTCCGGACAGGTGCTGTCGTCCGCGCAGATGCTGTCCAGCGACAGCACCCGCCTCAAGACGGAAGTGCAGAAGTTCCTGACCACTGTTCGCGCGGCGTAACGAAACCACTACGCACTGAGACAACCGGCGGCCTCACAGCCGCCGGTTTTTTATCACCGTCGATCCGCAGACATTGATCTGCTGCCGGTGCCATTCAAAGTCTTCGCGTGGGTGACACGCGAAGCTGTCCCGCAGCCACCCGAACGCCAAGTCCGATCAAATGGCGCGGCTGGTTTGCCGTTCGAAGTCGGCCGACATCACGTTGCTGACGCAGACCGTATTGCGGCCCTTTTCCTTGGCGCGGTAGAGCGCGGCGTCCGCCTCGCGGATCAGCAGATCGGAAGTCGCAGTCCCCGCGTGCGGCAGCGCGGTGGCGACACCGATACTGACGGTGGCGACCTTGTGCTCGTTCTTGACGTGATCGATCTGCAGGGCGCGAGCCTTTTCGCGGATCGCTTCCGCGATCAGTGCCGCGCCGCGCCTGTCGGTATCCGGCAGCAACACCGCGAATTCTTCGCCGCCGTAGCGCGCCGCAAAGTCGTCCGGCCGCCTGATCGCCGCCTCAATGACAACGGCAATCTCGGCGAGCGCCCGATCGCCCGCCTGATGGCCATAGCTGTCGTTGAAGAACTTGAAATGGTCGACATCGATCATCAGCAGCGACATCGGCTGAGCGTCGCGCGCGGCGCTGGCCCATTTGCGCGACAGCTCCTCGTCAAACCAGCGCCGGTTGGCGAGTTTCGTCAGGCCGTCCGTCCGGGCCTGCGCTTCCGCAGCTTTCTCGGCGGCGGCGCGGCGGCGAAGCTCGCCTTCCAGCATCCAGACAAGCCCGACCACGCTGACCGCCATGACCGCAAAGATCGCGGCCAGAACCGACATCTTGGACCACCATGGCGCGAGAATCTGATCTGTCGAAATTCCCACCGCGACAACGAGCGGCAGATTGCCTACGCGGTGGAATGCATAGAGACGCGAGACGCCGTCCAGCGACCGGTCGCCGGTGAACGATCCCTGGGTCTGGCTCATCATATGCGCGAAGATCGGTGTCGACTTGAGGTTCGTGCCGACCTCGGACGTCAGACCGGTGGTGCGCGCAACCAGCGTGCCGTCATCCCTCAGCAGGATGATCCTGTCGCTGTCTCCCATCGCGACCTTGTTGAACAGCCGCTCAAAATAGCTGACCCGGATCGTGCCCGACACGACGCCGCCAAAGCTTCCGTCCGGCTTGTTGATGCGCCGGCTGACTGAAATGGTCCAGACACCTTCCTGCAGCCGTGCCCTGAACGGCTTGCTGACGTACAGGCCGAGGTCGCGAGCGGCGTCGCGGTGATTTATGAAATATCCACGGTCGGAAAAATTTCCCTCGCGCGGAGGGTAGCCCTGCGAGTCCAGATCGATGTTGCCCTTGGCGTCGAGCACGATAATGAACCCCAGCCCCGGCGCTGTCGCGGACCTGTCGAACAGAATCTTCTGCCGCAGTCCGGGCTCCTGATAGAGAATGTCCGGGTCGTTGACGCCTTCGAGGACGGCTTGAAGGGAGAGATCATACAGCTCGATGTCACGTGCGATGGTCTGTTGCGCGAGCGTGGCGACATTCGCCGCCGCCTGCTCGTTCATCAGCAGGGTGCTGCGATAAAAGTCATAGCCGATCGCCGCGAAGAATCCGAACAGCACCGAGAGCCCGAACGCCGTCGCCGACCAGACAAAAGTGCGGCTGGAGTGCATCAGCACCGATCTCAAATATTCGAGCAATTTCATAATCAAACCAATTCCAAGGCAGGATAGCCTCGGCTGGTTTGGCTAATTCAGCGTCAATAACGGCTGCTTTCCGCAGTTCGGCGCAAATCTCTGTTAACAGCGCCCTAACGCCAAGGCTCCAACTGGAACAAATTCGGGTGAAACGGTTCAGCTGCCGCTGGTGAGCGGGCTTTCGCTCGCCGCAACTGTTTCATCCAGCAAGCCGTACACCCTTTGAGCGGCGGAAAATCCAGCCACCGAGAACATGCCAAGGTCGGTCCAGCCCGCATCGATATGGCCTGCGAACGCGTTCGACGCCACCACCGTGCGCCCGAGACGACCCGCGATCTTTTCAAGCCGCGCCGCGAGATTGACCGCCGGGCCGATGCAGGTGAAGTCGAGACGGTCACCGCCGCCGATATTGCCGTAAAGAACCTTGCCGACATGCAGCGCGAGGCCAAAGCGGAAGCCGTCGAGCGTCTCCATCCCGTTCGCGTAGGTCATCGCCGCCACATTGGCGCGGCTTTCGCGCGCGGCGTCCATCACGCGCTTGCAGACGGTTGGCGCGTCGCCTTCGTTCTCCGCAATGGGAAACACCGCCAAAAGTCCGTCGCCCATGAACTTCAGGACTTCGCCGCCATGATCGAGAATCGTCGGCACCTGACAATCGAAGTAGGCATTGAGAACATCGACGACGGCTTCGGACGACAGCCGGTCCGACAGCGACGTGAAGCCGCGCAGATCCGACAGCCAGATCGCGGCATGCATGGTTTCGGTATGGCCGCGGCGGATCTGGCCTGCGAGAATGCGCGTGCCGGCCCGCCCGCCGACATAATTGTTCAACAGCCCGGCGGCAGTGCGCCGGAGCAGCCACACTTCGATCATCCGCGTCAGGGCCGGCATGAGCGATCGCAAGGCGTCGATCTGGGCGTCGCTGAAACCGCCCGCGTCCTTGGTGATCCAGCTCGTCGCATGAACCTCGCCGTCGGACATGTGGAGGGGAAGCGCGATATAGTCCGTCGCGCCCTCGGCGCGCATGTCGGAGAAGAACGGCGAATTTCCGACATTCCCGTCTGACAGCCGCCGCCGCACTTCGAGCCCCTGCTCGAACACAGTGGCCAGCGGACTTGAGAGATAATCGTCGGACTCCTCGGAGCCATAGGCCATGCTGCCCATAGTGACCCCGGCGCCACGCCGCCAGATGAAGTTGCGGCCGATCATGCTGGGATGAAGCATGCTGACGAATACGCCGACCCGCCACAGCGGCATGCCGCAATTCACCATCCGCTCGCAGGTTTCGTTAACAAACTGATCGACGCGGGGGGCCGACCGCGCTCCGCCGATCAGCCAGTCCGAAACGCTCGTGAGATCGATGGCCTGCATGACCTGATGGTTGTGCGACAGCAGGCAGTGCCAGGTCAAGATCGCCAGTGAGCCGGCTGCCGGTTCTTTATGTGACCGCGCTCACCACAGATCGCGATAGTTCGGGAACTTCTTCAGTGTCGCGTCATAGCGGACCGGCTGCAGCCACGGCAGGGCCACCTTCATGACGGGATTCACCATCGGCGAGACGTGACGCACGTAGAGATCGATCGGGTCGAGCCGATGTCCGAAGTGCAGCTTCGGATCGTAATTGAGACCGCTGCTGCGAAACCATTTGAAACCGTGCCCGATCGCCCAGGTCGTCACGTCTCGCATGATGTAGTGATAAAGATGCAGATCGAGCGCGATGGCATAATCGAAGCCCAGATATTCGGAGAACAATTGGTCCCCCTGGACCATGTACATCCCGAAGGCGGCCAGCCTGTTGCCTCTGTGCCAGAGCAGGAAACGGACCTTATCCTTCATTCGCACACTGAGCAGGCGGAAGTAATCCTTGGTGAGCTTTTCGAAGTGAAGCTTCGAGCGTTCGTACACCTGCAGATAGAGCGGATAGATTTCATCGACCAGGCCGGTGACGTCGTTGGTGACGCTCATGGAAATGCACTCGCCCGCCGTCGCCTTGAGATTCTTGCGGAAGTGCCGGCGCGCGTTGCCGCTCATGGCCGTCGAGATGTAAGCATCGAAGCTGTCATAGTCGATGTTGAGCATCGTCATCGGCATGCTCGGGGCGCGGCTAAATCCGGCCTTCACAAAGCATGCGAGAGCTTCACGGTAACAGGCCGGAAATTCCTTCAGAACGACGAGATCCGCGCCAAGCGCCCTCGCATGCTTGACGATATCGCGCGACAGGGTTTCCGCAGCGGTGGTGGCCGGCAGATCGTCGGCGCAGGCAAGATGCCCTTCACCGGCGGAACACCCCACCATCAAGGTTCGCAGCTTGAGAAAGCGTGGATTCACGCGGCGGACAAACGAAGCCCAGCGCACATATTCAGGCCTGACGCCTTCAAGGATATCCTGATCGATCAGGAAGAACGGCTGGACCGCCCGGATACGGCCGGCATCGTCGCGGATCGCAAAATAGCGGTACTCGAAATTGTCCGGAAGCGTGTCTTCGATGATCTCGTAGTAGCGATAATCCTTCCGCTCGCCGGCGAACATCGATCGCCAGACCGGGCAGGATTCCAGTTCGGCGCGAGTCACGACCTCAACCGAGAACGAAACTTGCGCCGAGCCGGTCCTGCTCGCAGTCATGGCGTCACATCCGGATTCAGACACTGCCAGTGTCAGCTGCAGACATATACTTGCCGCCAGCGCCATCCATAGCGGGTCGGAACCCGCATGGTCTGATAGCAGCTGTCATACGGATAACCGGCGTAATAATAGTCATCGTAGTAGTAAGGCACGCCGAAGCCGACCGCGAAGAAATTCCGGAAGTGGCGGTGATGGTGGAAATGCCCGCCGTGGAAATGCGCCCCGTGGAACGCTGCCCCGTGGAACGCCGCGCCGGGGACGCCAGCAAAGCGAGCAGCCGGCATCGCGGCAAAACGGGCGCCGCTAAATCCCCCGCCCATCCTCATCCCTCCACCGGAGAAACCTCCTCCGTGGAATCCGCCCCCGCCATGGAAACCGCCACCGCCGTGGCCGCCGCCAAATCCGCCGCGCGCGAATGCGTCAACCGGAGAGTAGGCAGCAATTGCTGCAACCGTGGCGACGCCGATCATGAATGTCTTGAGCATGGCTACACTCCTTCCGAAGTGTGAGCCCCTGACTCATAACATCGTGCGCCGGACTTTATTTCCGCCGCATGCAAATTTTAGTTTGGCAATATCGTGCTGCGGGAATGCAGACTATTTCGCGCGCTCGTGGCGGTGGCGGCCTAGCCGCCGACCTGTCCGCGATGGCGCAGCAGATGATCGGCGATCACGCAGGCCATCATCGCCTCGCCGACCGGAACCGCGCGAATGCCGACGCAGGGATCGTGGCGGCCCTTGGTCATGATGTCGGTATCGGCGCCGGCTTTATCAATGGTGCGGCGTGGCGTCAGGATCGACGACGTCGGTTTCACAGCAAAGCGCGCAACCACCGGCTGCCCGGTCGAGATGCCGCCGAGGATGCCGCCGGCGTGGTTCGACAGAAACACCGGACCGTTATTGCCCATGCGCATCTCGTCGGCGTTTTCTTCACCATGTAATTCAGCCGCGCCAAAACCTGCGCCGATCTCGACGCCCTTCACCGCATTGATGCTCATCAGCGCGAGCGCAAGATCGCTGTCGAGCTTGCCGTAGATCGGCGCGCCGAGACCTGCCGGCACGCCTTCGGCAACAACCTCGATCACCGCGCCGATGGACGAGCCGCGCTTGCGGATATCGTCGAGATACTCCGCGAAGAATTCCGCCTTCGCCTTGTCCGGACAGAAGAACGGATTGCGGCCGACCTCGTCCCAATCCCACGCCGCGCGGTCGATCTTGTGCGGACCCATCTGCACCAGCGCGGCACGCACCTTCACGTCGGGAATGATCTTGCGCGCCACCGCACCTGCTGCAACGCGCGCAGCGGTCTCGCGCGCGGATGAACGTCCGCCGCCGCGATAATCGCGCAGGCCGTATTTTGCTTCATAGGTGAAGTCGGCGTGACCGGGACGAAACTTGTCCTTGATCTCGGAATAGTCCTTCGAGCGCTGGTCGGTGTTCTCGATCAGCAGCGCGATCGGCGTGCCGGTGGTGACCTGGCCCTTGTCCGTGTCCATCACGCCGGAGAGGATTTTGACCTGATCGGCTTCCTGCCGCTGCGTCGTGAAACGTGACTGGCCCGGGCGGCGGCGATCAAGATCCAGTTGAATCTCTTCAACCGTCAGCGGGATCTGCGGCGGGCAGCCATCGACCACGCAGCCGAGCGCCGGCCCGTGGCTTTCGCCGAAGGTCGTGACGCGAAACATATGGCCGAAGGTGTTGAAGGACATAGGAAAATACCCGACGGGCCGCTCGGCCCCTATTCGCAAAAATTGACGTAAAGTCGTAACGCGCGGCCCCGTTAGGGTCAAATGCGAGGCGCTTAAAGTGTCACGTTAACGAAGCATTAACTATGCTTTGTGACCTGCCCGTCGGCAAAAACATAGACCACGCCCTGCTCGACCGTCAGGTCGGCGGCGCCGACCGGCGTCTCGACATCCAGTGCGACTAGAAGCGCCCGCATCGAACCGCCATGCGACACCGCCACGGTGTCCTGCAGCAGCGAGTCGTACCAGTCGCGCATACGGATGGTCACGGAGGCATAGCTCTCGCCGCCCGGCGGCGGCACGCTCCACTTGTCGACCTGGCGCTCCGCGAAGATCTCCGGGTGCGACTGTTCCATCTGCGGCAGCGTCGAGCCTTCCCAGTGGCCATAGCCTATCTCGCGCAGGCGATCGTCGAGTTCATAGTCATGCGGCGGCACGCCGAGCGCGCCGCGCAGCAATTCCATCGTGTTGCGCGCGCGGCCGAGCGGCGATGACACGAACGGCAGCTTTGCGGGGTCATGCTCATCGCGCGCCAGAACATCGACCAGCAACTCGCCGGAGCGGATCGCCTGTTCCTTGCCGATGTCGTTGAGCGGAATGTCCTGCGTGCCCTGAAAGCGACCCGCGGCGTTCCATTCGGTCTGGCCGTGGCGGATGAAATAAACGGTGGGAGATGGCATGAGATAACGACCTGAGTTCAAGCCGTCATTGCGAGGAGCGTAGCGACGAAGCAATCCAGTTTTTCTTGTTGCTTCTGGATTGCTTCGCTTCGCTCGCAATGACGTTGTTGGTTTTATTCCTTGCTGCCCAGCGAGACTTCCGGCGCATAGGGATTTTTCATGCCGACGACGTGATAGCCGGAGTCCACATGATGCACTTCGCCGGTCACGCCACGCGACAGGTCTGACAGCAGATACATCGCGCTGTCGCCGACCTCCTCCTGCGTCACGTTCCGGCGCAGCGGCGAATTGTACTCGTTCCACTTCAGGATGTAGCGGAAGTCGCCGATGCCACTCGCCGCCAGCGTCTTGATCGGTCCTGCCGAGATCGCGTTGACGCGGATGTTCTTCTCGCCCAGATCAGCGGCGAGGTAGCGCACGCTGGCTTCAAGGGCCGCCTTCGCAACACCCATCACGTTGTAATGGGGCATCCACTTTTCCGCGCCGTAATAGCTCAGCGTCAGGATGGAGCCGCCGTCGGTCATCAGATGCTCGGCGCGCTGCGCGATCGCGGTCAGCGAGTAGCATGAGATCAGCATGGAGTTGGTGAAGTTCTCCTGCGTGGTCTCGAGATAGCGGCCGTCGAGCTGATCCTTGTCCGCAAACGCAATCGCGTGAACGACGAAGTCGATCTTGCCCCATTGCTTCTTCACCTCGGCGAACACCGCATCGATGGTCGCGGGATCGGTGACATCGCAATGGCCGAGCGTGATCGCGCCAAGCTCCTTGGCCAGCGGCTCGACGCGCTTTTTCAGCGCATCGCCCTGCCAGGTCAGCGCCAGTTCCGCGCCCTGGTCGCGGCACGATTTCGCGATCCCGTAAGCGATGGAGCGGTTGTTCGCCACGCCCAGGATCACGCCGCGTTTGCCGCGCATCAGGCCCATATTTTCAGCCATGAAATCAAGTCCAGATTGCAGGAGAAAGGGACGCCCCTCATGACATAGGCTCAACAGCCGTTCAAGCCGGACAAGCGGCTCACACTTTCACCTTAACGGCCAAAACCGCTGGAATATTCGGGCCTTGACGGTGTTTTTCCCTTAGAACGATGGATGTTCCGCCGGACCGGACGAGCCTGAATGAGCAATGAATTCCGCCACAGCGTCGAGACCATGATCCCGGCCCTGCGGCGTTACGCACGGGCACTGGCGCGGGACTCTGATATTGCCGACGATCTGGTGCAGGACACGCTGGTGCGGGCGCTGCGCTCGGAGAAGCTGTTTCTGGGCGGCGACGTGCGGGCCTGGCTCTATACGATCTTGACCAACCTGAACCGCAACCGCCGCCGCTCCCTCGCGCGGCAGCCGACGATGATGGAACTGCACGACACCAATGCCGACGCCTCCGGCACCGAGGCGGAGGGCCGCGACATTTCCCGAGCGCTGGCAGCGCTGGCGGAAGATCAGCGTGCGGTGCTGCTGCTGGTGGTGCTGGAAGGTTTAAGCTACCGCGACGTCGCCGACATTCAGGGCGTACCGATCGGGACCGTGATGTCGCGCCTTGCCCGCGCGCGGGCACAGGTGAAGGCGGCGCTCCAGGGTGAACGTCCCGCACTGCGGCGGGTGAAGTGAGACACGACAAAGGACGATGCGAGATGGAATCGATGCGCGACAAATTGGGAGACCCGCTTTCTTCTCCCTCTCCCTCGTGGAGAGGGTGGCGCGCCAAAAGCCACGCGATCGGCGCGCGGGGTGGAGGTCAACTTTGTATCTTGCGTAGCCTCCACCCCACCTGTGCACGGAAGTAACGCCGTTACTGCTGCAAGACATCGAATTTGAGAGATAACGCTAATGACCGACCACAACATTCCCGTCACCGAGGACGAACTCCACGCCTACGTGGACAACGAACTCCCTGCGGATCGCCGCGAAGCGGTAGAGGCGTGGCTCGTGGCGCATCCCGACGATGCGGCGAAGGTCACCTCATGGCGCACGATGACCGACGCGCTGCATACGAAATACGACGCCGTGATGGACGAGCCGGTGCCGGCGCGGCTGTCGGTCGATGCGCTGTCGCGACCGCCACGCCGCTGGATGATGGGCGCGATCGCCGCGTCGCTGCTGGCCTTCGCTGTCGGCGGCGGCGTCGGCTGGGTTGCCCGTGGCGAGAGCGCAACGCCGTCGACGTTCGCGAGCTTCACCGGCGACGCGCTCGACGCGCACAAGCTCTATGTAGTCGAGGTGCGCCATCCGGTCGAGGTGGCGGGCAGCGAGAAAGCTCATCTGCAGCAGTGGCTGACCAAGCGCTGCGGCTGGGAGGTTCGCGCGCCTGAACTCGATGCAACAGGATTGAAGCTGGTCGGCGGCCGGTTGCTGCCCGGCCCCACCGGACCTGCCTCGTTCCTGATGTACGAGACGGCGTCCGGCGAACGCTTCACGGTTTACGCGTCGCGCGCCGCGACCGAGGTGACGCAGATGCGCTACGCCGCCAATGACGGTACCGGCGCGCTGTTCTGGGCCGATCGTGGCGTGGGTTACGTCGTCAGCGGCGGCGCCGACCGCAATCGCCTCGAGCACGTCGCGCGGCTGGTCTACGACCAGAACGAGAAGGCCGGACTGTAAGCTCGCAGGTAACCTGCGAGGAATCCTGTTGTGAGCCGTCATTGCGAGGGGCACTTGCGACGAAGCAATCCAGTCTTGCTTGTTGCTTCTGGATTGCTTCGCGGAGCCTGTCATCGGGCGGCGCTGTGCGCCGGCCCGTTGGCTCGCAATGACGAGCTTCTACTCACTCCTTGCTGGCCAGCACCTTATCGATGCGCCGCCCGTCGAGGTCCATGATCTCGAACTTCCAGCCATCGGCGCTGATGATTTGGCCGACCGCCGGGATCGCGCCGAATTTCTCCAGCAGATAGCCTGCGCACGTCTGGTACGGACGCGACGCCGGCAACTCGATATCGAGCAAGTGCGCGAACTCGAGCGCAGGCATCCAGCCTGAAATGAGAAACGATCCGTCATCGCGCTTGACGAAAGCGGGTTCGGCGGGCCCCTCCTCGGTGTGAAAGCTGCCGACGATGGATTCCAGAATATCGGCGCTGGTGACGACGCCCTGAAACGTGCCGTACTCGTCGTGCACCAACCCCATGTGAACCGGCGAGTCGCGCAGAATAGCGACGACGTCCCGCGCATCGAGCGTTTCGGGGATCACCGGCGCGTCACGCACGAGCTTTGCGATGTCGGGGACTTCATTCGCGAGGTAGGCATTCAGCATGTCCTTGGCCTGCACGATGCCGAGGGTTTCCTCGCCGTCGAACACCGGCAGCCGGGAATGCGTGCTTTGCCTGAACGCAAGCCGGATCACTTCCGGCGGGTCCGAGAGATTGACCATGCTGACTTCGTGACGCGGCGTCATCACCGCGCCCACCGGCAGGTCGCCGAGCCGCATGACGCCCGCGATCATTTCCTTCTCACCCGGCTCCAGCACGCCTGCGTTCTCGGCCTCGACAACAAGCGTGCGGATTTCGTCCTCGCTCACCTTCTCCTCGGCATCGCCGCGCTGACCGAGCACCCAGAGCAATGCCTTGCCTGAACGGTCGAGAACCCAGACCAATGGCGACGATATTTTTGCAAGCACGACCATCGCGGGCGCGACCTTCACGGCCACCGCCTCGGGGTCGCGCAGTGCGATCTGCTTCGGCACGAGTTCGCCGATGATAAGTGACGCATAGGTGATCAGGGTCACGACAACGCCGACGCCAACGGCATCCGCAACGCCCGGAGACAATCCAAGGCTCGCAAGCCACGCCGAGAGGCGCGCGCCCAGCGTTGCGCCCGAGAACGCGCCCGACGCCACGCCGACAAGCGTGATTCCGATCTGAACGGTCGACAGAAATTTTCCGGGGTCGGACGCCAGGGCAAGTGCGCGACGCGAACCGCTTACGCCCTTTTCAACAAGTCCCATCAGCCTCGCGGGTCTGCTTGAGACGATGGCAAGCTCCGACATGGCGAGCAAGCCGTTGATCACGATGAGAACCGTGACGATTCCAAGTTCGAGAGATAACAAGGTGTGCCTTTGTGGTGAAACGCTCGGCCACTGATACCGAATATTATCGGTGCCTGCAGTGTGACGATAGACCGCGCGGTCTATCGTTTGACCGCTGCGTCACTCCTCGCCGATCGTCTCCGGTTCGCTCGAGGAAATTTCCGCCAGCTTCTTCTTCGGAGCGGCCTTCTTCTTGGCGACGACGACCGGCGGGTTCAAAGCATCTTCAGCTTCCTTTGCCAGACGCAGCGCCCGCAGGCGCTCCATGTTCTTTCGAACGTCGACATACTCTTTGTCGACCTGAGCGCGCGCCTGCGCACCCTCGATTTTGGCCACGCGCTGTTTCTCAAGGCGGGCGAGCTGTTCGGGCGTCTGGAGCTTGGGAGATTTGCTGGGCATCACCAACATATAGGTGCTCGGACCCCGTTCCGCCATTGGTTGGGGAACTAGCTGGCCTCTTGTTGAATCGGTGGAACCTTGACAAGGCTCCCTTTATATGATTATATTCCTATTACCCTGTTCGTGAGGGGCGCTTCTCGAGGGCGCTTTTGAAGCGGGACAGGATGCGGCGCCCGCGCGCGTGGTTCGCAGCCACGTCGTCCGGGAGGCTGGGGTCACCGTCCGGGCCAACTAGGTGGCTCTGCCGTTCGCGGCTGGACGAGGCGAGGACGAAGGCAGGCGAAAGCCTGCTGGATCAGGGGTCGACTAGCTCCCCCATCCTCACCCGGAAGTACGGTCCCCGGCTCAAAAATCGCCGCAGTGGAGCGCCGTGAGGCGATGCGCTTTCGGAAAATATCATCGCCTCGCACGCGATGCCGGAAGCGAAACAGTACAAGGTGCGCCTCGCGGCGCTCCATGCCCCTCGTGTTTTGAGGGGTGAAACTGAAAGCTCACCTCGCGCGTAGCGCGAGAGCGATGACGCGTGCGTGAATGGAAGTGGCTGTTTGAAAATTGAATCGGAAAGCCGATGGAGCGCAAGCGAGCGCAACACCACGATCGTCACCAAGCTTGCCCGGGTGATCCATCACTTTTCAAAATGCTTTCGCAAAAGATGGATGGCCGGGTCAAGCCCGGCCATGACGAACTGTATTTTTCAGCAGCGTGCGCGCGCCACACATTCAACGTGAAGACAGATTGCGCGCGAAACGCTCCGCTTTCACTCAAAATCCTTGCGCGGATTGTATGGATGGTCGGTGTGCCATTTCTCCATCAGCGCTTCGAGCTCCGCGTCGTTGCCGTCGGGCAGCATGATGCGCGTCGTGACGAACAGATCGCCGAAACTATCGGCACCCTGCACGCCCTTGATCGGCATGCCCTTGCCCTTCAGGCGGAACGTGCGCCCGCTGGATGTGTTCTTCGGAATCGAAAGCTGTACCGCGCCATCCAGCGTCGGCACCCGCACGCGTGCACCGAGCACGGCTTCATACAGCGTCACCGGCAATTCGAGCCGCAGGTCGTTGCCGTCGATCTTGAAGTACGGATGCGGCGCGATGTTCACCGTGATCAGTACATCGCCGGGGCGATGACCGGGCGCGGTCTCGCCCTGCCCCTTGAGACGGATCTGCTGACCCGCAACAACGCCGGCCGGAATCTTGACGTTGAGTTCCTTGCCGGTCGGCAGCCGCACGCGCCGCGTCGCACCGTTCACCGCTTCTTCGAGCGCGACGGTCATGGTGACGGCGAGATCGAGATCGGCCGCAAGCGGCGTGTCGTATTCGAACGTGTTCGCACCGCCGCGACCGCCCATGCCGGGACCGGCGCCGGCCTGACCGCCGAACATGCTCTTGAGAATGTCTTCGAACGCGCCGCCGCCTCCGGCACCGGCAAATCCGCCGCCCGGCGCGCCGCCGGTGCGGAACGAATACTCGAAGCCGCCCGGTCCCGCACGGCGCGCTCCGCCACCGCCGGGAAAGCCGCCGCCTTCAAAGCCTTGAAACTTCGGTTTACCCTCGGCGTCGATCTCGCCGCGATCGAACTGCTTGCGCTTGTCCTCGTCGCCGAGGATTTCGTTCGCAGAGTTCAATTCGGCAAAGCGGTCGGCCGCTTTCGGGTCGCCCTTGTTGGCATCGGGATGGTGCTTCTTGGCGAGCTTGCGATAGGCGCTTTTGATCGCCGCAGCGCTGGCACCCCGCTGCACCCCCAGGACCTCATAGGGGTCGCGCATTCGTCAGGTCTCCTTGCAGGAATTCAGGCTTGGGCTGGATAGCCCCTTTGTCTTCATTTGGGGTTTTCGTGACATTCCCGCAACGGGTTTGTCCCTTGCTGGTGTCAAAACTGCGATGGCGCGGCGGTTCTGGCCGCTCATTCGGGTGTACTAGCTTCGCTTCCAAACCTTCAGCTTCGCTTCCAAGGCTTCATGTTGCGGATTTCCCAGGCCTCGCCCTTTCCATCCCGGCAAGCAGCGCCCTGCAGCCAGCCTTCATTGGCGCCCCGCACGTAGCTGGCGAGGAAATCCCGGCAGATCCGGCCCTCGTTGGTATAGGTCGAGGCCAGCGGCGTGACCGAGCCTCGCGCGCCGGTTTCGGGATTTTCCCAGGGCTGGCTGACGTCCTTCTGGCCGCTGGTCAGCACGTCGGAAGCGGCGTTGCGGGCCAGTGCGAGATCGGCGTCGGTGAGATTGGTGTCGTCGTGGGACCGGATGATCGGGCCGATGGAGCCGGTGACATCCGAGAGGTCGTCCTTTTTGGCCTCCTTGCCGAAGGTCCCCAAGCTGCAGCCCCCGGCTGAGCAGCCCACGGCCACCAGCGCGGCAGCGGTGAGAAGTCGCCCGATCGGCGATAGGCCACGGCCCTCGCGCACCCTATATAGGGAACGCTCGAGAACACGCTTGGCACGAAGGGGCGCCAGGATACGCAACCGGATACTCCAGACATGAACGGTCCAAGATCCATCAAAACCCCAGGTGAGTTAATTTCCGGTGATTTCACCGCCGCCGAGGAGCCTTTTGGGCTCTTTGCGGTGTGGTTTGCTGAGGCTGTGAAGTCCGAGCCGAACGATCCCAACGCCATGGCGCTGGCCACCGTGGACCCCGATGGACTGCCAGACGTGCGGATGGTGCTGCTGAAGGGCTTCGATACTGCCGGCTTCGTCTTTTACAGCCACATCGATAGCGCCAAGGGCCGCGAACTTGCCGCCACCCCCAAGGCCGGGCTGTTGTTCCACTGGAAATCGCTGCGTCGGCAGGTCCGCATCCGCGGCACCGTCAGCCGCGTCACCGACGACGAGGCCGACGCCTATTTCGCCACCCGGCCCAAACAGGCCCAGATCGGCGCATGGGCCAGCAAACAATCGCAGCCGCTGGAAAGCCGCATGGCGTTCGAAAAGGCCATCGCGCTCAACACCGCGAAGTATGCCATTGGCGACGTCCCCCGCCCCCCCGGCTGGAGCGGCTGGCGCATCGCGCCGCAGGCGTTTGAATTCTGGCACGACCGCCCCTTCCGTCTGCACGACCGGATCGAATTCCGCCGCGCTGCGCCGGATGCGGCGTGGGCCAAGACGCGGCTCTATCCATGACTGATATGTCCTGAACGCTAACGCCTGAAGGCGAGACCCTTATCCATGCCGACTTCAACTCCTCCCGATTCCAACGCGCCGAAACGCACGCTGCTCTTGACCGGCGCAAGCCGCGGGATCGGCCACGCCACGGTGATCCGCTTTTCCAGCGCAGGCTGGCGCGTCATCACCTGCTCGCGGCATCCGTTTCCCGAGCAGTGCCCGTGGGACGCCGGCCCCGAAGATCACATCCAGGTCGATCTCGCGGATCACAAGGACACGGCACGCGCCATCGACGTCATCCGCGAGCGGCTGAATGGCGGCGCGCTACATGCACTGGTCAACAATGCGGCGATTTCGCCTAAGGGCGCGGGCGGTGCGCGCATGGGCTCCATCGACACCGATGTGGATGTCTGGAGCCATGTGTTCCGCGTGAATTTCTTCGCACCGGTGATGCTCGCGCGTGGACTCATTGAAGAACTTAAGGCCGCGAAGGGATCGGTCGTAAATGTCACGTCGATCGCCGGTTCGCGCGTCCATCCATTCGCGGGCGCAGCCTATGCAACCTCGAAAGCAGCACTCGCATCGTTGACGCGTGAGATGGCGGCGGACTTCGGCCGCGTTGGCGTGCGCGTCAATGCGATCGCGCCGGGCGAAATCGATACGTCCATCTTGTCACCCGGCACCGACAAGATCGTGCATGAGCAGATTCCCATGAACCGTCTCGGCACGCCGGACGAGGTGGCGAAGATCATCTACGTGCTGTGCACGGAGACATCTTCTTACGTGAACGGCGCAGAGATTCACATCAACGGCGGCCAGCACGTCTGAGCCTCAGCGTGTGCAAACGAAAGGAGCGGAGCAATGCCCCGCTCTTTGTTTTGAGTTCTAACGCTGCGATCAGGCGACGGTGAGTTTCACATCGATGTTGTTACGCGTGGCGTTCGAGTAAGGGCACACCTGATGCGCGGCGGCGACGAGCTTCTCGGCGTCGGCGCGATCAAGACCCGGCAGCGACACCTTCAGCGCCACATCGAGACCGAAACCGCCTTCCGAACGCGGTCCGATGCCCACGTCGGCCGTCACGGTCGCATCCGCCGGCACCTTGACGCCGACCGTTCCCGAAACCGCCTTCATGGCGCCAATGAAGCAGGCCGAATAACCCGCCGCAAACAGTTGCTCCGGATTGTTGCCCGGCCCGCCGCCGCCGCCGAGTTCCTTTGGCGTCGAAAGATTGACCTGAAACGAGCCGTCAGCGGTCGAGGCTTTGCCGTCGCGGCCGCCGGTTGCTGTGGCTTGGGTGCGGTAGAGAACTTTCACTGACATGGGACTTCTCCTTGGGTTGTCGTCGACAGGTGAACGGATCGCCTTGGCTGGTCGTTAGGCCCGGCAGCCCCTCGAGGGGATTGAACAAGTAATTTATATCGCGCGCGATTTAATCGCGCAATATATATTTTGCACACGAGCCATGCAAAAATGCGTGGCGCGATTCAATCGTGCACGTCTTAAATAACACCCTGATGATCCGATGCCGGATCGAGTCGTTTGAGGATGGCGACGATGACCAAACCGACTCCCGATGATCTTCTGAAGATCGATAACTTTGTCTGCTTCGCACTGTATTCGGCCGGACACGCCTTCACGCGGCTCTACAAGCCTTTGCTTGAGCCACTGGGGCTGACCTATCCGCAGTATCTCGTGATGGCCGTGCTTTGGGAAAACGACGGACGAACGGTCGGCGAGATCGGCGAGAAGCTTTTGCTGGAATCGAGCACGCTCACGCCGCTGCTGAAGCGGCTTGAGACCGCAGGCATGGTGCGCCGAACGCGAGATCGCGACGACGAACGTGTGGTGCGCATCCAGCTCACTCCCGAAGGTGCGGCGTTGAAGCAAAAGGCGGTCGGTATTCCGCAAGCGATCGGCTGCTCTACCAGCCTCTCGATTCCGGAGGTGATGAAGCTGACCGATGACATCAAAGCGCTTCGCAAGAAGCTGCTCGACGCTCAAGCCGCGTGAAACTTACTTTTTGGGCATGATCCTTCCCGAAAACCGGTACCCACCTTTCGGGATCATGCCCTAACCCGCCTTCCTCTGTCGCACGGTCGAACGAGTCGCCTTTTTCGCGGCGGCTCGAGGTGCGGCACGTGACGCGCGCGCTGGGCGTTGCGCGGGCGCCTTGCCTTTCAGGCTCTGCTTCAGCGCATCCATGAGATTGATGACATTGCCCGCCCTCTCGGGACGCTCGGGCGCTTTGATGGTTTTCCCAGCAGCTTTCTGCTGAACCAGATTTTTCAGCGCATTTTCGTATTCGTCTTCGAATTTCGAGGCGTCAAAGTGCGCGGCCTTGGTGTCGAGAATATGCGAGGCCAACTCGACCATGTCCTTCGAGATTTTCGGCGTCTTGATGTCGGCGAAGAAATCCTCCTCGTCGCGCACCTCATAAGCATAACGCAACGTGGTGGCGAGCAGCCCCTTGCCGAGCGGCTCGATGGCGACGATACGTTCGCGATTGGACAACACGACGCGCGCCAGCGCCACGCGATCCTGATCCTTCATCGCGTCGCGGATCACCGCGAAGGCTTCGACGCCGCTCTTGCCATCCGGCACCAGATAGTAAGGACTATCGAGATAGCGCCGGTCGATTTCGTCGCGCGGCACGAAATTGTCGATGTCGATGGTGTGATTGCTCTCGAGCTGGACGGCTTCGAGCTCTTCCTTCTCGATGGGCACGTACTCGCCCTTGGCGACTTCGTAACCGCGCCCCTTCTGTTCCTTCTCAACCACCTCGCCGGTCTCGGAGTCGACCATCTGCTGCTTCAGGCGATTGCCGGTCTCGGTGTTGATCATGTGAAACCTGGTCCGCTCCACCGTGGTCGAGGCCGGATAAAGAGCCACGGGACAAGTAACCAGCGAAAGCTTCAGCGAACCCTTCCAGTACGCACGCGGCAACATCGGTAAACCTCCCACTCAACACTTACATGACGAAGGAACTTCAACGAGAGCCGCAGGTTTTTGTTCCTGCCGCCCTGCCCTATGGCGCATGATACAGTTATTCCGGGTTTATTGCACCGTTGGGGGTGTTGGCTCCGTGGCCCAAAAGAAGCTCAAGGTTTATCGAACAAAACGTGATTTCACGAAGACCTCGGAGCCGAGCGGCAAGGTCGCCGTGACGACATCCAAGGTGCGACGCTTCGTCATCCAGAAGCATGATGCCACCCGCCTCCACTACGATCTGCGGCTCGAATACGGCGGCGTATTCAAATCCTGGGCGGTCACGCGCGGGCCGTCGCTCGATCCGAAGGACAAGCGGCTGGCGGTCGAGGTCGAAGACCATCCGCTCGACTACGGTGATTTCGAAGGCACCATACCCAAGGGGCAATATGGCGGCGGCACCGTCATGGTCTGGGATCGCGGCTACTGGTTGTCGGACGATCCAGAACGTGGCTTCAAGAAGGGCGATCTCAAATTCGCGCTGGAAGGAGACAAGCTGCACGGCGGATGGGTGCTGGTGCGCATGAAGACCGATCGCACTGGCGGCAAACGCACCAACTGGCTGCTCATCAAGCATCGCGATGTGTACGCACGCGAAGGCAAGACAAACGACATTCTCGATGACGACACGTCGGCGGCCTCGGGACGCACGATGAAACAGATCGCTGAAGGCAAAGGCCGAGCACCAAAACCTTTCATGCTGAAGGCATCCACGCGCGCGAAGGCCGCCCAGGTCTGGGACTCGAACAAGGGGCTTGCCGCCGACGCGCGCGAAACGAGCGGCCGTGCAACGAAGCCATCGTCACCTCCGCCCAAGACAGTGGCCGTCGCCCGGTTGCGGAACAAATCTCCCGCAAAAAGCGCTGCCGTAAAAACGACGACAGCCAAGCGTGTGGCAAAACTTCCGAACTTCATCGCGCCGCAGCTCTGCACGTCGGTCGAGCGGCCGCCGGCAGGCAGCGGCTGGGTGCATGAAATCAAGTTCGACGGTTATCGCATCCAGATGCGAATCGAGAACGGCGAAGCCTCGCTCAAGACTCGCAAGGGGCTCGACTGGACGGAAAAATTCTCGGCCATTGCGAAGGAAGCCGGCAAACTTCCAGATGCGATCATCGACGGCGAGATCGTCGCGCTCGATCACAAGGGCCATCCGAACTTCACGTCGATGCAGGCTGCGTTGTCCGACGGCAAGACGGACGATCTGATTTTCTACGCATTCGATCTGCTGTTCTTGGGCGGCGAAGATCTGCGAAAGCTGCCGCTCTCCAGCCGCAAAGAGCGGCTGCAAGCCCTACTCAACGGCAAACGGAAACGCGACGAAGGCGTGATCCGTTACGTCGAACATTTCGAAACCGGCGGCGACACCATTCTGGAATCGGCCCGCAAGCTGTCGCTCGAAGGCATCGTCTCAAAGAAGGCCTCAGCACCATACCACTCAGGACGTTCGGACGCCTGGACCAAGGCGAAGTGCCGCGCCGGACATGAGGTCGTCATCGGCGGCTGGAAGAGCAATGCAGGAAAATTCCGCTCCCTGATGGCCGGCGTGCCGCGCGGCGATCACCTCGCCTATGTCGGCATCGTCGGCACCGGTTATGGGCAAGCCGTGGTCAAACACATCATGCCCGAGTTGAAAGCCATGGCCGCGGCCAAAAGCCCGTTCGGCGGCGAGAACGCCCCGAAGAAAACGTCAGAAGTGCATTGGCTGAAGCCGGAACTGGTCGCCGAGATCGAGTTCGCCGGCTTCAGCGGCGACGGCATGGTGCGACAGGCGGCGTTCAAGGGACTGCGCAAGGACAAATCGGCGAGCGAGGTGACCGCAGACAATCCGGTGAAAACCAGGATCGCGGAGCCGTCCGCTACATCATCCGCCACGCAAAAAGCAAAAACGGCATCGGCAAAAGCGCCCTCTACGAAAGGGAGCAGTTCAACCGTGCTCGGGGTCGTCATCTCGAAACCCGACAAGGCGCTGTGGCCCGACGGCGGCGACGGCGAACCGGTCACCAAACTCGATCTCGCGCGCTATATGGAGCAGGTCGGCGACTGGCTGATCGAACATATCAAGGGCCGGCCCTGCTCGATCATCCGCGCACCGGACGGCATCGACGGCGAAAAATTCTTTCAGCGCCATGCCATGACCGGCATGTCGAACCTGATCGGCCTCGTAAAAGTCTCCGGTGATCGCAAGCCGTATGTGCACATCGACCGCGTCGAAGGCCTCGTTGCCGCCGCGCAGATCGGCGGACTTGAATTGCATCCGTGGAATTGTGCGCCGAACGAACCCGACGTGCCGGGACGGCTGGTGTTCGATCTCGACCCCTCGCCCGATGTCCCGTTCGCCGCCGTGGTCGACGCCGCGCGCGAAATGCGCGAGCGGCTGACGGCGCTCGGTCTGGAGAGCTTCTGCAAAACCACCGGCGGCAAGGGCCTTCATGTCGTCACGCCGCTAAAGGATGCGAAGAAGGACAAGATCGATTGGAAGACCGCGAAAGCGTTCGCGCAGGCGGTCTGCCAGCAGATGGCGACGGACAGCCCCGAGCACTATTTGCTCAACATGTCGAAGAAACAGCGCGAGGGCAAAATCTTCCTCGACTATCTTCGCAACGACCGGTCCTCGACGGCGGTGGCACCGCTCTCCCCGCGCGCGCGAGATGGCGCGCCGGTCTCGATGCCCGTAACGTGGACGCAGGTGCGCAGCGATCTCGATCCGATGAAATTCACGCTGCGAACGGTGCCGGCATTGATCGGCAACACCAAGGCGTGGGCCGATTACGATGCAGCATCCCGGCCGATCAAGGCTGCGATTGCGAAGCTGGCGAAGTAATCACAACCACCGCTTCCACTTGAAGAACAGATACGGCCCTACCGCTGCAAGCAGCATCGCCAGCAATGCGAGGGGATAGCCGAGCGGGTGCTCAAGCTCTGGCATCGCCTTGAAGTTCATGCCGTAGATCGACGCGATCAGCGTCGGCGGCATCAGCACCACCGCCATCACCGAGAACAGCTTGATGATGTTGTTTTGCTCGAGGTTGACCACACCGAGCATGGCGTCGAGCACGAAGGTGATCTTGTTCGACAAGTATGAGGCGTGATCGGTCAGCGAGGACACGTCGCGCTGCTGGGTCTTGAACTGCGCCTTCTGCTCCTTGCTCCAGCGGCTGGTATCAGTCTCCACCAGTACGAACGAGATCAAGCGTCCGATCGAGACGAGGCTTTCGCGGACCTTAGAGGTGAGGTCGCCCTTTTTACCGATGGTCAGAAGGATTTGCGAATAGGTCCGTGCATGACCGCGCTCGGCGGACGGCTCGAAAATCTGCGACGAAACGCTGTCGACGTCGGCGCCTGCGCGTTCGAGAATGTCGGCGCAGCGGTCAATCACGCCGTCGAGCAGTTCGAGCAGGATGCCGTCGCCAGTGATGTTCGCGGGACAGGTGCGTGCGAGCTTCGCGGCAATCAGGGAAAACGGCTTCGGCTCGTCGTAGCGCACGGTGACGAGGCGATGGTCGGTGAGGATGAAGGTCACCGGCGTGGTGCGCGGCGCTTGAGAATCCGCGGCGCACATCAGCGTGGCGGTCATGTAGCGCGCGCCGTTTTCGATATAGAGACGGCTGGATGCCTCGATCTCCTGCATGTCTTCGCGGGTCGGAATTTCGATGCCGACCAGCTTCTCAACCGCCTTGTCCTCGCCGGGGGATGGCGTCCTCAGATCGATCCAGATCGCTTCCGGCGGCAGCGCATCGGCCTCAATGTTATCGAGCTTCTTTAGTGCGGATGCGGTGGGAACGAAGACCGACAACATAGGCGACTCCCGGAATCTCTTTCTCGGACAACGTGTCGTCCATCCGCTCTCAAAGCGCAAATCTTTCTCGCCGCCTACAAGCCTTTCGCAGTGGCGGGCCGACATTCAACTGTCATGAAGGACTGCGCCGGACATCCGGATCTTGAAGAAGGTCGCGGGGCGCCGCGTGAGGGGCATAAGACAAACCGTGTCGTGCCAGATGGCCGGTCCCGGGCGGACCGGCCAGCAGCCCCTGGCAGTGCGGCGTCAAAGCCACAGGTCGGGGATCATCTGGCGAGATCACCGGAGAATGACTGGAATTGCAGGCGGGTATAGCGAATATGGACTGGCGCTAAACAGAAGTCAGACGTAAATACCATGTGACCGAGTGACGCGCGCCGCGCACTGATCGGAAGCCCTTGATGCCATCCTTTGCTTCAAAACTCCTCGTGATAGCCACCGGGCTGATGCTCGCCGGCTGCATGCAAACCACTTACGAAACCGCTTCGGATACATCCCTGAAGCCCCGCGACCGGGAATTGCTGGCCAAAGTCAGCTACGACAAGGTGCCGGTTTCCGCCCCATTCCGGCGGGCGATTGTGGACTATCACCGCAAGGAGCTCCCGGGCTCGATCGTGGTCGATTCCGACAATCACTATCTTTATTACGTCCTCGAGGGCGGCAAGGCGATCCGCTACGGCATCACCGTCGGCGAAGAGGCAATGGCTTGGTCGGGCATCGCCAAGGTCGGCGCGATGACCGAATGGCCCGATTGGCACCCGACAAAGAGCGAGATTTCGCGGCTCGGCGTGCCGACTTTCGTCAAGGGCGGCCCGGACAATCCGATGGGATCGCGGGCGATCTATCTTTATTCGGGCGGCAAGGACACCCTGTTCCGGATCCACGGCACCAACCAGCCGGAATACATTGGCGCGTCGATCTCTTCGGGCTGCATCCGTATGACCAACGAGGACGTCATCGACCTTTACGGTAAGGTCAAGATGGGAACCGTGGTGGTCGTGCTCGATCCGAAGCAGGGAGATTCGCCGTTCAACTCCAAGATGGCGCTGCAAGGCGGCGGCGGAGGATCGTTTTAACCAACCGGCCAAGCCCGGAAGTCCCGGTGCTGGCTGAACATTTAGGCATCCTGTGCCGGATGCCCCTAACCCTGAGGCGCAAATGCCACAGGTTGGATGCTGCATGGCAAAACCAGCATGGAAATGCTGGAAATACGGCACGTTTCAGAGCAAATAGAGGGTAACGGAATCGGAAGCATCTTCCGGCTAGTTTTGGCGTGAGACACGCCCAGCGCCCCTATTTGGAACTTCGGAATGTCCTCGTTCGGCTCAAAAATCATCGTCCTCCTCGCAGGTCTTTCCCTCGCCGGCTGCATGCAGGCGACATCGACCAGCTACGAGAAATCTCCGGAAGCGAGCCTCAAGCCGCGGGATAAGGAACTTCTCGCCAAGGCGCGCTATGACAAGGTCGAGGTTGCCGCGCCGTTCCGGCGTGCGATCGTGAGCTATCACCGCAAGGAAACGCCGGGCTCGATCGTTGTCGATTCCGACAACCACTATCTTTATTACGTCCTCGAGGGCGGCAAGGCGATCCGTTACGGCATCACAGTCGGCGAAGAGGCGCTTGCGTTCTCCGGTATTGCCCGCGTCGGCAATATGCAGGAATGGCCGAAGTGGACGCCGACCGCGGACATCCACAAGCGCATCGAAGGCCTTCCGCAGTCGGTGCCCGGCGGCCCGGACAATCCGCTCGGCGCGCGTGCGCTCTATCTCTATCAGGGCAACAAGGACACGCTGTTCCGCATTCACGGCACCAACCAGCCGGAATATATTGGCGCATCGATCTCCTCGGGCTGCATCCGCATGACCAACGAGGATGTCATCGATCTCTACAGCCGCGCCAAGCAGGGAACGGTGGTCGTCGTGCTCGATCCGAAGCAAGGCGACTCGCCCGTCAATTCGAAGATGGCGCTGCAGGGCGCGGGCGGCGGAACGGGACCGTTCTGATTCCCTCAATCGAACCCGATTCAAAAGCGCCGGCTGGTTCGGCGCTTTTTTATTTGGAGCCGTTTTGTCCGGGCGCCCTGCGAGGCGGCTTGGCAGGCACTGCCGGCTTGTCGTCCTCATTCCCGGAAGCGGTTTGCGCAGCGTCCTCACGTTTCTCTTGCGCAGCCTTTTCCTCGGCGGTCAGACGTGGCGGAGCTTCTTCCGGCCGTTCCGCCGGCATCAGTGGCGCGACCGCGGGCAGCGGATCGTAGACGCCCCACTGGCAAAGTTTGTAGTTGTTGCGGCGCTGGGCGAGGTCGAGATGGATATGATCCTCGTGATACCAGTCCGACCCCGGTCCCAGCACGGTGGTGAACCGCGTGCAGACGGAGGCCAGCACCTTCTCGCGGGTCTCGCGCGACACGGTGCGGTCGGTGAGCGACAGCGTGTTGCCATTGGCGAATGTCATGCCGCGCACATCGAGCGCATTGGCGAGGCCATGCTCCGACAGTTTCGCACCCTTCACGCGGTTGCGGCCCCGGCATTCGAATGAATCGAAATTATCGAGTTCGCTGATGGTCGTGCCGAGGCTGGCAGCCAGCGGCACCATGTCGGCACGGACCCAATCAGCAACCGCGGCAGCCATCGTACAGCGCAGGATCGCGGCAGGCTTCAGCGCCACCCGCTGGGTCGGCGACAGAACGATCGCCTCCAGGCGCACCAGATCTTCGCCGCCGCATCCTCCGGGACCTTTGATCGGTGGAATCGAGGGCGCGATTGCGATGCTCTCGGTCAGCGCTTGCCGGCAAGCCGAAAGCTCCGGCGGCTTGGCTTCCGCCGGCTCCTGCGAGGGCGCCGCCTGATCGGTTGTGCCGCCCTGCTCCGGCTCCGGCGGCGAACGTTCGGCGGCTAGCGCCTCAACGGGCCGTGGCCGCGGCAGCGGTACTTTGGCGCTTGCGTCCGTTAAGGCCGCGCCGGTCAGGACCAGCGCGAATGCCACAACAACCGGCAGCGGTAACCAACAGCTGGCATGCCAGCCAGAAGGCCATTTGCGGGCCGCTTGGTCCGCGCTAAAGTTCATTCCAATCCCTTCGGGGAGTACCGATCACACCAACAAAAAGAACGTCTTCAGGAGGGAATACCGGATGCTTGGATTGATGCAAAATTGGCCCTTGTTGTGTCATCGGATTATCGATCACGCAGCGGCCGTTCACGGCAAGCAGGAAGTCGTGACGCGATCGGTCGAAGGGCCCATTCATCGCACCAATTACGCCGAAATTCGTGCACGGGCTCTGAAAGTCGGCCAGCAGCTCGACAAGCATGGCATCAAGATCGGCGACCGCGTCGCCACCATCGCCTGGAACACCTGGCGGCATCTTGAAGCCTGGTACGGCATCATGGGCATCGGCGCCATCTGTCATACCGTCAACCCGCGCCTGTTCCCCGACCAGATCGTCTGGATCGTCAATCATGCGCAAGATCGCATCATGATGACGGACCTCACTTTCGTCCCGCTGATGGAAAAGATCGCGGACAAGATGCCGTCCATCGAACGCTACATCGTGTTGACGGACAAGGCACACATGCCGCAGACCGCGCTGAAGAACGCGATCTCCTATGAAGAATGGATCGCGGAAGCCGACGGCAACTTCCAATGGAAGGAGTTCGACGAAAACACCGCGGCCGCGATGTGCTACACGTCAGGCACCACGGGCGACCCGAAGGGCGTGCTCTACTCGCACCGCTCCAACGTGCTGCACGCGCTGATGGCCAACAACACGGACGCACTCGGCACCCGCGCGAGCGACACCATGCTGCCGGTGGTGCCGCTGTTCCACGCCAATAGCTGGGGTATCGCATTCTCCGCGCCAACCATGGGCACCAAGCTGGTGATGCCGGGCGCCAAGCTCGACGGCGCGTCGGTGTATGAACTGCTTTCCACCGAGAAGGTGACCTATACCGCCGGCGTGCCGACGGTGTGGCTCATGCTGCTGCAATACATGGCCGCCGAGAAGAAGACGCTGCCTGACCTGAAGGTCCTGATCTGCGGCGGCTCTGCAATGCCGCGCTCCATGATCAAGGCGTTCGTTGATCAGGGCGTTGAGGTCCGCCATGCTTGGGGCATGACCGAGATGAGCCCGATCGGCACCGTCGGCGCGCTCAAGCCGCCGTTCTCCACACTCAAGGGCGAAGCGGCGCTCGACATCCTGCAGACCCAGGGCTACCCGCCGTTCGGCGTGCAGATGAAAATCACTGACGACGCGGGCAAGGAGCTGCCGTGGGACGGCAAGACCTTCGGCCGCCTCAAGGTGAGCGGCCCTGCTATCTCGAAAGCCTATTATCGCGTCGACACCAACATCCTCGATGACAAAGGCTTCTTCGACACCGGCGACGTCGCCACCATCGACGCGGACGCCTACATGCGGATCACCGACCGGTCCAAGGATGTCATTAAGTCCGGCGGCGAGTGGATTTCGTCGATCGATCTCGAAAACCTCGCAGTCGGACATCCGAAGGTCCTGGAAGCCGCGGTGATCGGCGTCCATCATCCGAAGTGGGACGAGCGTCCGTTGCTGATCGTGCAGCTCAAGCCTGAGCAGAAGGCCAGCCGCGACGAAATCCTGCAATACATGGACGGCAAGATCGCGAAATGGTGGATGCCGGATGACGTGCAGTTCGTGGACGCCATTCCGCACACCGCGACCGGCAAAATCCTGAAAACCGCTTTGCGAGACCAGTTCAAGAACTACTCGT
The DNA here is from genome assembly GCA_051653085.1 of Afipia sp. Taxonomy (GTDB): domain Bacteria; phylum Pseudomonadota; class Alphaproteobacteria; order Rhizobiales; family Xanthobacteraceae; genus Afipia. The sequence continues at coordinate 102,646 of JBOFVL010000017.1, forward strand.
TCCCAACCGCGGCGGCCTGATCCGCTTCGGCGAATATCAATTGGACACGGTCAGTTTCAAAAACTGACCGTGTTTTTTCTTGGCGTGAGTGAATTCACCTCTCCGCATACGGACCCGACGCACGAAATCATGCGGCGAACAATGTCACCGGTGCCACGAACCCCTTGAGCGCATAGTCCTGGCCGGCGCTCGTCACCAATGCCTCGGCACGGCTACGAACCGTGTCCGTTACCAGGATTTCGCCGGGCCGGGCGACCGCCTGCGCGCGGGCGGCGCGATTAACGACCGTGCCGATTGCCGTAAGATCGCGGTGCGAATGGCCGAACTCACCGAAATTCGTATCGCCGCTGTCGATGCCGATGCCAATGCCTACCCCAGCGTCGTCGTCGTTCATGCCGTGGCGTAACTCGGCTTGCCTTTTCCGGAAACTGTGCTGGATCTCGCGAGCAGCAAGTAACGCCTGCACAGCGTGATCGGGTTGGCGTATCGGGAAGTTGAAGATGGCCAGAACCGCATCGCCCATCGTCTTGTTCAAGAGCCCGTCGTATCGCCAAATCGCGGTCGCACATTCGTCGTAGAAAACATCAAGCAGCTCCGAGAGGCGTTCGGAAGGCCAGCTCTGGGAAAGCACCGTATAGCCTCGCAGATCGGCGAAGAAGACGGTGGCATCAGTTGTGACGCTGCGCGCCTTCATGATCCGGCTGAAAGCCATCTCACAGATCGTGCACGTATTCGGATTCATCCTGCTGGGTCGAACGCCGAACAGGCGGAACGGAGCCGACAGCGGACCATGGAGAGGCACAGGCAATTTCAATTGTTGCCAGCAGCCGAGGCAAATCCTGGAAGGCGTCGGGGTCATCGCGGGAATTCCCCATCACTGCCGTGTCGCCGGTTCGCCGCCTGCGCCTTGGTAGTGCCGGTCAATCGCAGGAAGTTTGGTGTCTCCGCCACACAAACCGGCAACTGTCAAACTGAGCCATTTCTACCAAAAAATGCGCCCGATTGATATCCAGAAACAATTTTCCGGTGTGAAACGCTTCACATCGCGCCGCAATATGCGCTAGGTCACCGAACCGGCGATCAAACGCCAGAGATGCGTCCGAAGCCGGTTTCCGCGTTTGCGCGGATGCGCTTTAGATTGGAATTGCAAGACATGGCCCGCCGTATTGCCGCTGCTTACCAGATGGAGCCCCTGTCCGCTCTCGCGGCGTGGTCGCGCCGTCTCGCGGTGTTCTCACTGGTCGCGACTATCATTTCGGTCGTCATCGTCCGGTTTGGATTTCTCGACTTCAAGCCGGCGCTGACGACATTCTTCGGCGCGCTTGCCTGCGCCGTTCTGTCGATCCTGGTCGGCCTCGCCGCTTTCGCTGCGATCTGGCAGAACGGCTCGCGCGGCATGAGCCGCATCCTGCTGGCATTCCTGATCGACGCGGCGATCCTCGCCTATCCGGCCTATCTCGCCTTCCAGTATCGCTCGCTGCCGGCGATCCACGACATCACCACTGACCCGATCGATCCGCCGCGGTTCGAAGCGCTGGCGCGGCTGCGCAACGGCGACGGTGCAAATCCCGCCGTCTATGCGGGCCTCTATTCCGCCGAACAGCAGCGCCTTGCGTATCCGGACATCGAGCCGGTCAGCATCGATGTGCCCGTCCAGACCGCGTATGAAATGACCTTGCGTCTTGTGAACAAGCACAAGTGGCTGGTGATCGATGAGCGCCCGCCGCAACCTCCGCAGCGCATCGGCCGCATCGAAGCGGTGGCGCGGACACCGGTGATGGGCTTCCGCGAGGATATCGCCATCCGCATCGCACCGGATGGCGACAGCGCGCGCGTGGATCTTCGCTCATCGTCGCGCTATTTCGAGCACGATCTCGGGTCCAACGCAGCCCGCATCACCAAATTCTCCGAAGAGCTCAATGACGCGGTGGACAACGCCAGGCCAGTGAAGAAGCTGATTACGCCGGCCAAGCCTCAGGCCAAGGGGGCGACCAAGCGATAGGAGCCGTCGATGGTCGGATCGCCGTCGGTCGCCACGACGTTGCGCGCGACGAGGTCTTCAAGGTGCGCCAGCACCGAATAGCCTGCAGCGCCGACCAGCCGCGGATCGATGCCGATATAGCTTGCGCGCACGATGGTCGGAATATCAGCCTCGCCCTTGGCCAGCCGGTACAAAATCGACTCTTCGCGCGCCTTGCGGTGGCGGATCAGAAATTTCACGAACCGCACGGCGTCGGGAATCTCCGGACCGTGACCGGAGAAATAGAGTTGCTCGTCGCGACGGGTCAGCTTCTCGAGCGAGGCCATATAATCGACCATTGATCCGTCAGGCGGCGCGACAATAGACGTCGACCAGCCCATGACGTGATCGCCGATGAACATCAGTTTGCGCTCCGGCCAAGCGAAAGCCATGTGGTTGGCCGTGTGGCCGGGCGTCGTAACCGCCTCCAGCCGCCAGCCGTCGCCCTCGACAATATCGCCATCCTTCAACACGACATCGGGGCGGAACGCGTAATCGGCACCGGACTCGGTGGGAGCGAGTTCGCTGCCGTAACGCTGACGCGACGCGCGGTGCTGACCCTCCGCATAGACAGTCGCACCCGTCGCGGCCTTGAGGCGCGCGGTGCCAGGCGAATGGTCGAGATGGGTATGGGTCACGAAAATATGCGTGACGGTTTCGCCCCGCACGGCATCCAGCAGCGCGTTGATATGCGCCTCATCGGCCGGGCCCGGATCGATGATGGCGACCTTACCCCTGCCGACGATGTAGCTCACCGTCCCGGTGAACGTGAACGGGCTCGGATTGTCGCACAAAATCCGCCGCACGCCGGGAACCACCTCGTCCACGACACCGGGCGCGAGCGGAAAATCCCGATTGAACGGAATGTCGTCGTTAACGCTCAAAACTGAAACCTCACCTGACCCGGCGTGCCTTACGAAAACGCCTGAATGCCGGTGATGGCGCGACCGAGAATGAGCGCGTGCACATCGTGCGTGCCCTCATAGGTGTTCACGGTCTCCAGGTTCTGCGCGTGACGCATCACATGATACTCGCTCGAAATGCCGTTGCCGCCATGCATGTCGCGGGCGACGCGGGCGATGTCGAGCGCCTTGCCGCAATTGTTGCGCTTCATGATCGAGATCATCTCGGGCGCCATCTTGCCTTCGTCCATCAGGCGGCCGACGCGCAGCGAGCCTTGCAGGCCGAGCGCGATTTCGGTCTCCATATCGGCGAGCTTCTTCTGCACGAGTTGGGTCGCAGCCAGCGGCCGGCCGAACTGCTTGCGGTCGAGCGTGTACTGCCGCGCGCGCTGGAAGCAGTCTTCCGCGGCACCCATCGCGCCCCACGAAATGCCATAGCGCGCCCGGTTGAGACAGCCGAACGGGCCAGCCAGACCCGATACGTTGGGCAGCAACGCACTCTCCGGCACCACCACGCCATCCATCACGATTTCGCCGGTGATCGAAGCACGCAGCGAAAGCTTGCCGCCAATCTTCGGTGCGGACAGGCCCTTCATGCCCTTCTCGAGAATGAAACCGCGAACCTTGTTATCGTGCGCAGCCGACTTCGCCCACACCACGAACACATCGGCAATCGGCGCGTTGGAAATCCACATCTTGCTGCCGGTCAGGCGATAGCCATCGGCAACCTTCTCGGCGCGGGTCTTCATGCCGTCGGGATCGGAACCGGCATCCGGCTCGGTCAGGCCGAAGCAGCCGACCCACTCGCCCGTGGCGAGTTTCGGCAGATACTTCTTGCGCTGGGTCTCGTCGCCATACGCATAGATCGGATACATCACCAGCGACGACTGCACGCTGTTCATCGAGCGGTAGCCGGAATCGACGCGTTCGATCTCGCGCGCGACCAGGCCGTAAGCGACATAGCTCGCGTTGGCGCAGCCGTATTCCTCAGGCAGCGTGACGCCGATCAAACCGAGCTCGCCCATTTCGTTGAAGATGGTGCGATCGGTCTTCTCTTCGCTATATGCCTGCACGACGCGCGGCAGCAGCTTGTCCTGAGCGTAAGCGCGCGCGGTGTCGCGGATCATGCGCTCGTCCTCGGTCAACTGATCGTCGAGCAGGAACGGATCATCCCACTGGAACGTCGCCTTGGCTGGCTTGTCCTTGGTCTGCGGGCGGGCACTCATGACAAAATCCTTTCAGCTTCCGTCTGCTGTTTAAATCACGATAAATCGTCGGCGTCAGGTTGCAAGCGCAAAACCAGTTCCCACTCGCATGAAGCGAACGTTACACCTAGCCTTCGAACGGTTCGTTGGCGACGATCTCGATGCCAAATCCGGAGAGGCCTTTGTAATCGTGCGTCGATGACGTGAGATGGCGGATCGACGTCACGCCGAGATCGCGCAGGATCTGCGCGCCGACGCCGACTTCGCGCCATTGCCGGTGGCGATCCGCTTCCGCCGAATGATCTTCGGCGATAGGCGCAACCGGCACACCAGCAGCACCGTCGCGCAGATAGACCAGAACACCGCTGCCATTCTTCTTGAAGTGCTCCAGCGCCGAGAGGACGCGGCCCGATCCAAAGAAGATATCCTTCACGATGTTTGGCTTGTGAAAGCGCGTGAGAACGTTCTGGCCATTGCCGACGCCCTTGTAGACGAAGGCGACGTGATAGATCGGATCGAACGGCGAACGATAAGCATAGCCGTCCAGTTGTCCGATCGGGCTGTCGACGGTGAAGGTCGAGACACGCTCGATCAGTTTCTCGCGCGCCTGCCGGTAGGAGATCATGTCAGCGATAGTGACACGCTTGAGATTGTGCTGGGCCGCGAACTTCACGACCTGCTCGCCCTTCATCACCGTGCCGTCGTCGTTCATCAGCTCGCTGATGACGCCGACCGGCGGCAGGTCGCATAGCTTGCAGAGATCGACCGCAGCTTCGGTATGGCCCGAACGCAGCAGCACGCCGCCGTCACGCGCGATCAGCGGGAAGATGTGGCCGGGCCGCGCAAAGTCGCTGGCGCCCGCGTTGGGATTGGCCAGCGCCCGGCAGCACACCGTGCGCTCCTCAGCAGAAATGCCGGTGGTCATGCCGGGCTTGTAGTCGATCGAGACCGTGAAGGCCGTGGTGTGGTTGGAGTCGTTATGGGCGACCATCGGGTCGAGCCGCAGGCGGCGGGCGTTGTCCGCCGTGATCGGCGCGCAGACGATCCCTGAGGTATGGCGGATAATGAATGCCATTTTCTCTGCCGTGCACAGCGTGGCGGCGACGATCAGATCGCCCTCGCCCTCGCGATCATCGTCGTCGGTGACCACGACGATCTCGCCGGCAGCAAAGGCTTTCAGAACTTCAGGAATAGGGTGGGCCATGGCGTCATTATACTCTTAATGGGACGCAAATCGTATGGCGCAGGGCGCGGGTCCGCGCAACTGTCCCGTCCACATGGCCGTCATCCGCCGGCCTTTGACTGCTTGAAATAAGAGATATGCCCCTGCCAAATCCAGGCAAGGGTCCAGATTTGCTCACAGGGAGCGGATTTCGCAGTTTTAAACGAGCGAAGCTTCCGCATGGCGGAACGTGTTCCGGCAAGACCGCCGGCCAGAGTCTTCAGGGCAAGACTTCCCTGCGCTCGCTCAACAGGAGATCCATCTCGGCACGCTTGTCTTCGATCAGGCCGTTGTCGACCGCCTCGATGACCTTGTAGAGCTCCGCGGCGTCGGTGATGCGGGTCACCGTCACGTAGTCCGCTCCGGCGGCATACAGGTCGTTGACGTCGGCCAGCATGTCCGCTGTTGAGACGATCTTCGCGTCCGGATTCATCGAACGCACGTGACGAACGAGCTTCTCGTTGTTAGCACCCTTGAGGAGCGAATCCGGCACACTCAGAATGATAATCTCGGCCTTGCCGACGCCGGCATGCATCAGCGTATCGATGTTGCTGATGTCGCCGTAAATGACATGAATGCCGCGCGCCGTGAGCGTGCGGAACACATTGGGGTTGAAATCCACCACGCTGATCTGTTCGAGCAGCGATTTGTTCTGCTGCTCGATCTCGCTCAACAGCGCGCTCGCTGCGCGGAAGAAGCCGAGGATGACGATCCGCCGGGCCGCGCCATGGCCGGTGTCATGTTCGGCGTCGGCATTCTGGCTGTGGTCGAGATCGCGAAACCCGATCCGCTTCAACGGACCGATCGCCCAGCGGGTGATTGGATCGCTGCGCATGATCACGAAGGTGCTGAGTACCGCGAGAATGACGAACGCGAATGACGCCGCACTCGACGTTTCCGGTGTGATGTGTCCCGCAATGATGCCGGTCTGAATGATGACGAGCGAAAATTCGCTGATCTGCGCGAGATTGAGCGCCGGCAACAGACTGGCGCGCAATCCCTGTTTCATGAAGTAGAGCGGCAGGAATGTCGTAATGACGCGGCTGACCACCGTGAATGCTGCGATGACAAGCGCCAGCCAGATCGTGGACGAACTCGGGATCGGGATCGTCATGCCGAGCGCGACGAAAAACAAAGTAATGAAGAAATCCCGCAGCGTTGTGACCTTCGCCGTCACGTCGAGCGCGTAAGGGAATGTCGAGAGCGACACGCCGGCTACGAGCGAGCCCATCTCGCGCGACAGATGAAGCCGTTCGGCAACCTCACCGATCAGGAAGCACCAAGCCAGCGCGCCGAGCATGACGAGTTCGGGGCTGCGCGCGATCTGGTGAAAAATCTTCGGCAGCACGAAGCGGCTGAGGATCATCGCGGTCGCAACCAGAAGTCCGACGCGGCCGATCGACAGCAGGACAATGCTGATCTGGAGATTGGCGAGGCTTGGCTGAACCGCGAGAAACAGGATCGCGAAAATATCCTGGAGCACAAGGACGCCAAGCGTGATGCGGCCCGGCAGCGTGTCGAGTTCGCGCTTCTCGTAGAGCACCTTGACGATGATGACCGTGCTCGACAGCGCACAGGCAACGGTCAGATAAAGCGCATCGAACCCGCCCCCGCCGCCCAGCGACAGGCCAATAGCGATAAAAAACACGACGCCGAGAAGGCAAGCGCCGATCAACTGGCCGCCGGCGGCGATCAGGATCACGCGGCCCGCCCGGATGATCTTCTTGAGGTCGATTTCCAGCCCGATCATGAACAGCATGAAGATCAGGCCGAGCTCTGAAATCGTGCTGATCGATTCCTGCGACTTGACCCATTTCATCCCGAACGGGCCGATGAGAAACCCGGCGACCAGATAGGCAAGGATCAGCGGTTGCCGGAAAAAATGCGCGGCAAGCCCGAGCACCCAGGCAAACAGGATCGAAAAGGTAATATCGCGAATAAGTTCGTGCATGCCCTCGACCGGTTTGACAGCATCAAAAAGGGCTGAATCAAGCCTGCGTATAAGGGCCTGAAGTACGCCACGAAAGCAATATCCCGGCTGCAATTTGCGCGCTCCCGGAAGGCTTCTCCCGATGCCTTCTGCCGCGATTGAAGGGTCTCACGAGCCGGCATACTCCATGCGCAATGAGCGGGTGCAGGCTGCGGGGTTGGTGGTAAGTTTTCCATCCTTTGATCGAGACTGGAGGCCACATGCTGTCCAACTCCGAAATGTTGATCAGGCTGCTCGCAGCCGCGGCACTCGGGAGCCTGGTGGGTTTCGAACGTGAGCGCCTGTTGTGGGCGGCCGGCATCCGCACCCACATGCTGGTCTGCGTCGGCTCGTGCCTGATCATGATCGTGTCGGCGTTCGGATTTGCCGACGTTCTCGCCAAGGACCATGTCGTTCTCGACCCGTCGCGTATCGCCGCTCAGGTGGTGTCCGGCATCGGATTTCTCGGGGCGGGGTCGATCCTGGCGCGCGGCGAAATCGTCAAGGGCCTGACCACGGCCGCCAGCATCTGGGCTGTGGCGGCAATCGGTCTTGCGGTCGGCGGCGGCCTTTACCTTGCAGCCGGTTCTTCCACCGTCATCATCCTGCTCATCCTGGCCGGCATGAAGCCGCTGGAAGAAGCCTACCGCTCACGAAACCAGACATGCCAGCTCAAGATCGAGGTCGACCACGGCAGTCTCACACCGGAGGTATTGAGGGAAGCGCTCGAACTCAGGATCAGCCAGATCAAACGCTTTCTCGTCGAAAGCCGGAATTCCGAGGGCACCGACGAATTGATGATCCTGCTCAGCAAGGTGTCGTCTCACGACATCGCCACTTTTCCGGAAAGGTTGAAGGAGCTGGATGGTGTCCGCGAAGTGACAATCGTCAAAAAACGCAGGGACCATAATGGCGGCGCTGCTTGAATAACGGGGCGGTCTGTATAGGTTCCAGCCGGGATTGGTGCTTGAGCAATACAGGCTGGTGATGAACTCAAAATTGAAGCTCTTTTTGGCGCTGGCATTCGTGTTCGGCGGCTGGGCTGCTGCGCGTGCCAACGAGGACGCGGCGCCTATCGGTCTGTGGCTCACGGAGAAAGGCGACGCCAGGATTCAGGTCAGCCAATGCGGAAGCGCGCTGTGCGGAAAGGTCGTCTGGCTGCGCGAGGCGATCGATCCCGCAACGGGGCGGCCGCAAACCGATTCGAAGAATCCCAATTCATCGCTGGCGTCACGTCCGATGATCGGCGTTCAGCTTTTCATTGGAATGGAGCCCGCCGGCCCGGGCCGTTGGGCGGGCCGCATTTATAATGCCGACGACGGCGGCGTTTATGACAGCAAGATCGCCTGGATGGGTCCCAATACGCTTCGCGTGGAAGGATGCCTCGGTGCGATTTGCGGCGGTGAGAACTGGAGCAAGGTCAACGGGCGCTGACGCGCTCGCTTACGGGTCATATGGGCAGACCTGAGCCGCCGCGGACCGCAAGCGGCCTTGCATAGAGCTAAATATCTGATTTATCTGGAAGTTATGGTCGGAGTGGCAGGATTTGAACCTGCGACCCCTGCGTCCCGAACGCAGTGCTCTACCGGGCTGAGCCACACTCCGACATGCGCGCCGGTATAGCCTCGGGTCTCGCAGACCGCAAGAAGCTGTATAAGAAGCTCCAATCCAGCAAAAGCGCCCGTCGGATGCACCCCACGCGATGAAACTTGGTCTGAATACGGCAATGATCTCCGCCGCTGAAGCAGCGGATGCAGCCGCGCCCTGCCTCGAGGGCGGCGGCCTGGTCGCGTTCCCGACCGAGACGGTCTACGGGCTCGGCGCGGACGCCACCAATGCGCGCGCTGTCGCCCGGCTTTATGAGGCGAAGGGCCGACCCTCCTTCAATCCCCTGATCGCGCACGTCAGTGATCTCCACGCGGCACGGCGCATTGCGCGTTTCGACGACAGAAGCCTGCGGCTTGCGGAGGCATTCTGGCCGGGACCGCTGACGCTGGTTCTGCCCAAGGCGCCCGGATGCCCCGTATCCGATCTCGCGACTGCCGGACTTGAGACGATTGCCGTCCGCGTGCCGGCACATCCAATCGCGCAAGACATTTTGCGCGCCTTCGGTAAACCCGTGGTCGCACCCTCGGCCAACATCTCGGGGCATGTCTCCCCCACCACAGCAGCGCATGTCTTCGGCGACCTCGCAGGCCGCATCGATCTCATCGTGGACGGCGGACCTGTGTCCGTCGGCGTGGAATCCACTATCGTGGGTTGCTTTGAGGCCCCGATGCTGCTGCGGCCCGGCGGACTTCCCCGAGACGACATCGAGCGCGTGCTCGGCGAAAAACTCGCCCGCATACCGGAAGAAGCCGACGCAGATGAGGCTCAGCCGCTGGCGCCGGGCATGCTGGCCTCTCACTATGCGCCCCGCACGCCGGTGCGGCTCAACGCGCGTCAACTTGAAGCCGGCGAAGTCTTGTTGGCGTTCGGGCCTCGCATGATTCCAGGCACCGGCGGCGCGAGCGTCATGAATTTGTCAGAAGCTGGCGATCTGGTGGAGGCCGCAGCGAATCTTTTCGGTTATCTTCGCGAACTCGATGCGGGAGGTTCCCGCGCCATCGCCGTAATGGCGATTCCCGACGAGGGTCTCGGAGAGGCCATCAACGACCGGTTGCGCCGGGCGGCGGTGCCGCGAAGCTGAGTCACAATAAGATTTCGACAAAGAAAAAGAACATGAATATCGCACAACCACCGCGTTCCTCCTTGCCGCCTGAGTTACTGGCGCGCTTCGCCGCGATCGTCGGCGAGAAGTATGCTGTGACGGATCCGCATGAAGCTGCGCCGTATCTCACCGAGGAACGCGGGCTGTTTCAGGGCCGCTCGCCGCTCGTGCTCCGGCCGGGCTCGACGGCGGAAGTCTCGGCGATCTGCAAGCTCGCCACTGAGACGAAAACCGCACTGGTGCCGCAGGGCGGCAATACGGGACTCGTCGGCGGACAGACGCCGCACAATGGCGAGGTCGTGGTCTCCACACGGCGGCTCGACAAGATTCGCGCCGTCGACACGCAATCCAACGCCATGACCGTTGAAGCCGGCGTCATTCTCGCCAACGCGCAGCAGCGCGCTGCGGAGGCCGACCGGCTGTTTCCGCTCTCGCTCGGTGCGGAAGGCAGTTGCACCATCGGCGGCAACCTTTCCACCAATGCCGGCGGCATCGCGGCGCTGGCCTACGGCGTCGCCCGCGATCTTGTGCTCGGACTTGAAGTCGTGCTCGCTGACGGGCGCATCATGCATGGCCTCTCGAGCCTGAAGAAAGACAACACCGGCTACGATCTGCGCGATCTCTTCGTCGGCGCGGAAGGCACGCTCGGCATCATTACCGCTGCGACGCTGAAGATGTTTCCGAAGCCGCATTCCGTCGAGACGGCGTTCGCGGCCATCGACTCGCCCGCCGATGCGCTTACACTGCTGGATATTTCCAGAAACATTGCCGCCGGAAGCCTCACCAGCTTCGAGTTGATCCCGCAGATCGCCATCGACTTCGTGGTGAAGCACGGCCCCTCGATCCGCGCGCCGATGGCCGAGCGGCATCCGTGGTACGTGCTGATGGAAATTTCCTCGCCGCGCGACGATGCACGCGACACCATGGAAGCGATCCTGACCAAAGGCATGGAGGAAAGCATCGTCAACGACGCTGTGATCGCCGCCAATCTGGATCAGCGCACCGCATTCTGGAAACTGCGCGAGGTAATTTCACCGGCGCAAAAGCCTGAAGGCGGGTCGATCAAGCATGATATCTCGGTGCCGGTTGCCGCCGTGCCGGACTTTCTGATCGAGGCCGACGTCGCCGTGACCAAGCTCATTCCCGGCGCGCGGCCCTTCGCATTCGGCCATCTTGGCGACGGCAACATCCATTACAATGTCAGTCAACCCATTGGTGCCGACACGGCAGCATATCTGGCGCGCTGGCACGAGATGAACGACGTCGTGCATGCGGTTGTTGCGAAACACGGCGGGTCGATTTCCGCCGAGCACGGCATCGGCGTGCTGAAGCGCGATGAGCTGCCGCACGTGAAGGACCCGGTCGCGCTCGACATCATGCGGTCGATCAAGCATCTGCTCGATCCGTTGAACATCATGAATCCGGGCAAGGTGCTGTAATGGATTCTTCAACGACTCCCGCGAGCGCGCTCACCGTCGGCAGCGCCGAAGACGCTGACATTCCTGCAATCATCGCGTTGTGGGAACGCTGCGAACTAACGCGCCCGTGGAACGAGCCGCACGCCGATATTGTACGAGCGCGGGGCAAGACCAACTCCGAGGTTCTGGTGGGCCGCGACGGCCAGACCATCGCCGCGACCGTCATGGTCGGACACGACGGGCATCGCGGCTATTTCTATTACGTTGCGGTCGATCCGGATCGACGTATGAAGGGATATGGCCGCGCCATCATTGTGGCCGCCGAAGACTGGCTGCGCGAGCGTGGCATCGAGAAACTTCAGCTGATGGTCCGGCCCGGCAACACGCACGCTCAGGCGTTTTACGAAACGCTCGACTTCGAAGAGCAGGAGCGCATCATCTACGCGAAATGGCTCGACGGCCGCGCAATGACGCCCTGACCGCGGCTCCCCCGGCAAGTTTTAAAGGTAACTATATGAGCGTGAGCGACCGCATTCGCATCAAAGACATCCGCCTGCTCTCTGACAATAAGTACAAGCTACGAATAACAATCTTCGACTGGCTGCGCTCCAGCGGCGAATGGCAGACACAGCATCGCGAGACCTTCGATCGCGGCGATGGTGTCGCGATTCTTCCCTATAATCTTGCGCAGCGGACCGTGCTCCTGATCCGTCAATTCCGCTATCCCACTTATGCCAACGGGTACGATGGCCTGCTGGTCGAAGCGCCGGCCGGCTCGCTGGACGATGCAGCACCGGAGGCGCGTGTTCGCTCCGAGGCAGAAGAAGAGATCGGCTATCGCCTTGGCCCCATCCAAAAGATCTTCGAAGCCTTCACCAGTCCGGGCGCGGTCACGGAAAAACTCCACTTCTTCGTCGCCGAGTATCAGCCGAGCATGAAGATCGGAAACGGCGGCGGACTTGCCCATGAAGGCGAGGACATCGAGACGCTCGAACTGCCGTTCACCGAAGCGTTCGCGATGATCGCAGATGGCCGGATCGTCGATGCGAAGACGATCATGCTGCTGCAATACGCCGCGCTGCATATTTTCCGCGGCCAATCGGGAGGCTGATGCGCCGCGCTAAAAAAGCGAACCCTGCCCATCGTCCGGTTTTGCTGAAGGAGTCTTCGGCTGCGTGGCCGCCTTTGCAACCGTCCTGCTCTCCGCTCGTGTCTTCTTCTCGAGCATCGCTTCAGCCTCGGCTTCCTCCGCGCTGAACGGCAGAATCAGATCCGCGCTGTCATTGGCGACGCGATTCACCGCGGTCGAAACCTCGTGCCAGACAAACGTCCCCGGCGGAGGCGCGACCATCATTGCCGTCGCAAGCTCTGCGTTGACGGCATCGCCATCGAGCCACAGATCGAAGTCGCGCGGCTCGATCGTCACCGGAACGCGCTCATGCAACGCAGTCATCTCCGGGGCGGCCGCTGCGGTGACGATAGCGACGGTGTCGACCTCCTCGCCGTTCGGTCCCGTCCAGGTTTCGGCAACGCCGGCAAAAGCAATCGGCTGGCCGTCGCGCCGACGAATATAATGCGGTCGCTTGCGGGTAGGTGACGCTTGCCATTCGTAGTATCCGTCCGCCGGAAGCAGGCACCGCCGCCGCCTGACGGCGTTCCGGAACGACGGCTTTTCCAGAACGGTCTCGGAACGCGCATTGATGACCAGCGCGAATTTGCGGGGATCCTTCACCCATGACGGCAGAAAACCCCAGCGCATCAGCTTGAACTGACGGACGCCATTTTCGAGGATAACCACCGGCACCGGCTGGGTCGGGGCGACGTTATGGCGGGGCGGGAAATTCGGCTGCTCGCCATAGGCAAACAGCCGGCGCAATGCCTCCGGCGAAGAGATGATGACATATCGCCCGCACATGAAATGACTCGGTGCAAATACCTAAACGACGTAAAATGACGGATAAGCAGAACTTGTTCAGTCCCCTTTAACCTCGGATGCCCAAACATCCATGGCAATGTCGAATCCAGCCCCGCAACCAAAATCCACAACTGACGATGAGAGTGGCCCGTCAGGGGCGGATACGCGTGCGCGGCGCCTGCTTGAGGCCAACATCAATCCCCGTACCGGGCTCGCCACCGATTATCTGAATCATTTCAACGAGGCGATCATGCTCCTCGAAATGATCCCGGATATCCCCGAATGCGTGGACGACTTCCTTGGCTGGCGGCCACAGAGCTATCGCGAGCACTTTGCGGCGTCGCATTTCAGCGCCCGGGAGCTTGCCATCAGCGCCTATGATTCGAGTGAGCCCGCAGTCCGCACCGAATTCGACAATATCACCACCACGATGACCTCGATCCTGACGACGGTTGGAGCGGCCATGCGCCAGGCACGGCATGTCGAGACCCGCGCCGTCCTCGCCGAGCAGGCGGCGGGCTGGGTCAAACCGCTCGTCACACTGGCAGGTTCCGTCATCAACGGCGGTAACGACGCCGGCGACGTCGACCTCATCATGAACGAGTGACCGTGACCGGCGTCCCCCACACTGGCCCGCAGCTCGCCGTCAGCGCCGGCATTTTCCGGGATGGCAAGATCCTGCTGGTCCGCCGCGCCCGCGAACCGGCCAAGGGCGTCTATACCTTTCCCGGCGGCCGGGTGGAATTCGGCGAAAGCCTGACCGAGGCGCTGGCGCGCGAGGTCCAGGAAGAAACCGGTCTCGCCATCGAGATCGTCAGCCTGATCGGCTATCGCGAGGCGCTGCCGGCGAGAACCGGCGGCCACGGCCATTTCGTCATCCTGCCGTTTGCTGCCCGCTGGGTCGGGGGCGAGGTTGCGCTCAACGACGAACTGGACGACGCCCGGTGGCTAACCCCCGGCGCGCTGGGCGGCCTGCCGATCACCCACGGGCTGGAAGACACCATCCGTTCCGCCTGCGCCATCGTCGGCATTTAAGCCCGCCGCCCGCGCCCTGCCTTGCTTCCGGCCCGTTGAACGGGCATATGCGGCCTTCATGCTGAAGCGGATTTTCGCAGTTTTTCTGGTGGTCGCAGTGGCTGGTCCGGTCTCGGTCCGGGCCCAGGACGCGGCTGCGCCGTTCGACGGCGACCTGCAGAGGCTGGCCGAAATCCTCGGCACCCTGCATTATCTGCGCGGAATCTGCGGCACCAATGAAGGCCAGAAGTGGCGTTCCGAAATGCAGGCGCTGGTCGATGCCGAAACCCCAAGCGGCGAGCGCCGCAGCCGCATGATCGCGAGTTTCAACCGCGGATATAACGGGTTCCAGCAGACCTACCGGACCTGTACGCCCGCGGCGAACGTCGCCATCCGCCGCTACCTGGAAGAAGGCTCGAAAATCTCCCGGGATCTGACGGCGCGGTACGCCAACTGAATTTTCCACTGAATTTTCTTGGGACAGTTTTCCGGCGATGCGGCGAAAATGCTGCAAATAACGGGCTAACTTGCCTTCGCCGCGTTAACCTTTCCTAAAGAACCGCCTCGCGGCCCCCGCCCTGCATGCTAATGATTTGCGCAGTTTCAATCGCGCCCGACTCGCGTTCACAGGTCATTTGATTTCATGTCGCATCCTTCCCATTGGACATCCGCTCACGGCCTTTTGCCCGATCAGGATCAGAAGCGCGCCGCCCTCAACTATCTCAACGAGGCCTGGGCGGAAGCGCGTCACGATGGCGTCGATGGCGATTGTCTGGCGCAGGCGAGCCTGTTCGCTGCGTTCGCGGAACTCGTCAGCACCTACGGCGAAGATGCTGTCGCGAAATTCGTGGAAGGCCTCGCCGGCAGAATCCGCAGCGGCGAATTCTCGGTGGTCGAGTTCAGGCAGTAATTTCCGGTACGCAATCTTCCCAATAGTTCGTCATGGCCGGGCTTGACCCGGCCATCCATCTTTTGAGTGATGCATTTTGTGAAGAGTGATGGATTACCGGGTCAAGCCCGGTGATGACGATCGTGGGCGTGGCGACAGCGTGCGTCACTTCGGCTTTCCGATTCGATTTTCAAACAGCCACGCAGCATCACTCTCGCGCCATGCGCGAGTTGTGCTCTTGGTTTTGCCCCAAGAAACGCGAGGGGCATGGAGCGCCGTAAGGCGCAAATGTCTTGTTTCGCTTCCGGCATCGCTTGCGACACGATGAAACTCCGAAAGCGCATCGCCTCACGGCGCTCCATCAGCGGCGATTTTTGAGCCAGGGACCGTGCTTCCGGGACAGGACAAGCGCGCATCGCGCCTTTGATCCGGCCGGCTTTCGCCGGCCTTCATCCTGTCCTCGTCCAGCCGCGAACGGCAGAGCCACATAGTTGGCCCGGACGGTCAACCCCGGCCTTCCGGACGGTGTGGGTGCGAACCACATCGCGCAGACGCCGCATCCCGCTCCGCTTCAAAAGCGCCCTCGAGAAGCGCCCCTCGCGAACAGGACGTTCGGACTATATTCCTAGACGACAAAATGTCAAGTGGGATGCATAAACTTGCCACAGCACGGATGAGTGAAGCGAACTGCACAGCTTGACTTAAGGAATAAAATCCTATATGCCATATCCGTGCAATCGGATGAGGCTGTGATGAACTCGTTACTGGAACTCAAGCGACAATTGGCGGAGCTGCGATACGAATTCACAACCATAAGATCGGAGGTGAAATATCGAAAGCTGATGCGAGCGCTAGCGGCGGGTTTCAAATACGATCCGGATCAGCCACGCGAACCAGCGGGTAGCCCCAATGGTGGCCGTTGGACCAGCGCAGGCGGTACGGCCAACGAACGCATGAATGACACTGATAGCTCTGTGGATTTACTGACGATCGCAAGCAAACCTTCGGCGGCGTTCTGCTGGAATCAGCTTCAGATTGATGAATTATTTTGTAGCGCACAGTCTCCCGCGCCGCGCCGGGCTTCGTGTCGCCGGCAGGCAATGGAGCGCTAATTGTTTGACCGGAAAGCCGCTTCCACCGCTCAATTTTTGAGGCCAGATCGATGAAGATTATTGCAAGAACCTTGAAGATACGAAGCGGCGCATCTGACTTGGATGTTTCCATCAACGTGTCTGCACCAGAACGCGCCGAAATAGACTGGATCTGCCGGTTTGAAATCGGGTGGCCAGAGGAAACGGCGAAACGACATGCAACGGGCATCGATTCTGTGCAGGCTCTTCTTTTCGCGATGCAAATGATCGGCGCGGAAATTTACGCCAGCAAGTATCACGAAGCTGGGGAACTTGTTTGGATGGAGCCAGGTCGAGGTTATGGCTTTCCTGTTCCAAACAGTATCCGCGACATGCTTGTCGGCGACGATGCAAGATATGGCGGATGATGGTGAAACTCGCCTAGTGGCGCGCCGCCACCCTCACATGCGTCTGAGCTGCGCCACCGCATACCGGCACCCTACGCCTTCAGCGTTTCCAGAAACCGCACCGTCTCGCCGGTTGAAGGTGTGGCGAGTTCGCCCTGCCACATCACGCGCTTGCCGCGCACGAATGTGCCGACCGGCCAGCCCTTGACCTTCACGCCATCGTAAGGCGTCCAGCCCGCACGCGAGGCGACCCACTTGTTGGTGATCGTCTCTTCGCGCTTCAGATCGACGATGGTGAAGTCGGCATCGTAGCCCGCCGCGATGCGGCCCTTGCAGGCGATGTTGAACAGCCGCGCCGGTCCTGCGCTGGTGAGGTCGACGAAGCGCGCCAGCGACAGCTTTCCCGCATTCACATGATCCAGCATGATTGGCACCAGCGTCTGCACGCCGGTCATGCCCGATGGCGATGCGGGATAGGTCTTGTCCTTCTCTTCCAGCGTGTGGGGCGCGTGATCGGAGCCCAGCACGTCGATGATGCCCTGCTCGATGCCGCGCCAGATGCCGTCACGGTGGCTGGCGTCGCGCACCGGCGGATTCATCTGCGCCCGGGTGCCAAGGCGCTCATAGGCCTCCGGCCCGGCCAGCGTGAGATGATGCGGCGTCGCCTCGCAGGACGCGACGTCCTTGTGGTCGCGCAGATATTCGATCTCCTGCTTGGTCGAGATGTGCAGCACATGGATGCGCTTGCCGGTTTCCCGCGCCAGCCTCACCAGCCGCCGCGTCGCGATCAGCGCTGCATCCTCGTCGCGCCAGACCGGATGCGAGCGCGGATCGCCTTCGATGCGCAGATGCTTGCGATCGTTGAGGCGGTATTCGTCCTCGGCATGAAACGCGGCGCGGCGGCGGATCACCTTGAAGATGCGCCGCAGGCTGTCGTCGTCCTCCACCAGCAGCGAGCCGGTGGATGAGCCGATGAACACCTTCACTCCGGCGCAGCCGGGCGCGCGTTCGAGATCGGGCAGATGATTGACGTTCTCGCGCGTGCCCCCGATGAAAAACGCGTAGTCGCAGTGCATCCGGTGATGACCGGCTTTCACCTTCGCAGTGAAAGCTTCTTCGGTCACGGTCAGCGGATTGGTGTTCGGCATCTCGAACACGGCGGTGACGCCGCCCATCACGGCGCTGCGCGAGCCGGTTTCCAGATCTTCCTTGTGGGTCAAACCGGGCTCACGGAAATGCACCTGCGTGTCCATCACGCCGGGCAGGATATGAAGGCCCTTGCAGTCGATGATCTCGCCGGCACTGGCGCCGCCAAGCGAACCGATCTCCGCGATGCGGCCCTCGTTAATGCCGATGTCCCGAACGCCTTCGCCATCCTGATTGACGACGGTGCCGGATTTTAGAATCACATCAAATGTCTGGGCCAAGTCTGTAAACTCGTCTGGTGTGGGGCTGATTCTGCGCGTCCAGTGCGGTTGGCGTCCGATGCACGGGCCTTGTTGTCCGCACTCTAGCGCCTTACGTTCCCATGTAACAACCAACGGGAAAATTTCCCCAAAGAACTTCGAGAAATTCCGAGAAAACCTCATGAAAGCAGCGTTTCTGCCGGATCGCGGCGTGGTCAAGGTCAGCGGCGAGGACGCCCGCAAATTCCTGGACGGGCTCGTGACCACGAACGTCGAATTGGTCCAGCCCGGGATAGGCCGGTTCGGCGCGCTGCTGACGCCGCAGGGGAAGATCATCGCGGACTTTCTGGTGACCGAAGCGCCTGAGGCCCACGGCGGCGGCTTCGTGTTCGACGTCCCGCTGGCGCTGGCGCAGGCCTTCGCCACCAAACTCGGCTTCTACAAACTGCGCGCGAAAGTGACGGTCGAAAATATCTCGTCACAACTCGGCGTGCTGGCGGTGTGGGACGGCGTTCCGCTCAAAA
This sequence comes from Afipia sp., assembly GCA_051653085.1. Lineage (GTDB taxonomy): Bacteria > Pseudomonadota > Alphaproteobacteria > Rhizobiales > Xanthobacteraceae > Afipia. The sequence continues at coordinate 121,317 of JBOFVL010000017.1, forward strand.
AGCCGGACCTTGCCTTCGAGGACCCGCGCGATCCGCAGCTTGGCTGGCGGATTTTTGTCCCCGACGATCTTCTCGAGGAGACGGCTGCGGCCATCGGCGCGGAACTCGGCGACAGCGAAACCTACGAGGCGCATCGCATCGCCTGCGGCGCGCCGCGCGGCGGCGTGGATTTCATCTATGGCGACGCGTTCCCGCACGAAACCAACATGGATCGGCTGCACGGCGTCGATTTCGACAAGGGTTGCTTCGTCGGACAGGAAGTCGTCTCCCGCATGCAGCATCGCGGCACCGCGCGGACGCGGACGGTCCGTGTGCGGCTTGACAGTTCTGTGCCGGAAATCGGCCTGCCGGTGAATGCCGGCGAGAAATCCGTCGGCACCATGGGCTCGTCCGCCAACGGTCTCGGATTGGCGCTGCTGCGGATCGATCGCGTGGCCGATGCGCTGGACGCCGGATTGACGCTGACCGCCGGCGGCCTGCCGCTCAGCCTTGTCGCGCCCGACGATATCAAGGCCGCGCCGTCGAAAGCCTCGGCATGACAAGCGCGCGCCTGCATGACGATGGATTGCGTCGTTGCCCGTGGCCGGGCGAAGACCCGCTTTACATGGCCTATCACGACACCGAATGGGGCGTGCCTGAGTACGACGACCGCGCGCTGTTCGAGAAGCTGATCCTCGACGGCTTTCAGGCCGGGCTCTCCTGGATCACGATCCTGCGCAAGCGCGACAACTTCCGTAAAGCCTTCGACGATTTCGAGCCCGCCAAGATCGTGCGCTACAGCGACAAGAAGATCGCCGCGCTGATGAACGACGCCGGCATCGTGCGCAACCGCGCCAAGATCGAAGGCACCGTCAACAGCGCGAAGGCCTATCTGAAGATCATGGAGGAAGGCCCGGGGTTCTCCGCGTTCCTCTGGGACTTCGTCGACGGCAAGCCGAAGGTGAATCAGTTCAAGACGACGGCGTCGGTACCCGCCGCAACGCCCGTCTCGACGAAAATGTCGAAGGAACTGATCGCGCGCGGTTTCAAATTCGTGGGGCCGACCATCGTTTACGCCTTCATGCAGGCCACCGGCATGGTCAACGATCATCTCGTGACGTGCCATTGCCACGAGAAATGCGGCAAGATGAAAAAGCCGCCGCGCCTTAAAACAAAATGACGGCCAAGAAACCTTCCTCCGCCAAAGCCGGCCGCGCCTGGCAGCGCATGCTGTCGGGCCGCCGCCTCGATCTGCTCGACCCCTCGCCGCTCGATATCGAGATCGAGGACATCGCGCATGGTCTGGCGCGCGTCGCGCGATGGAACGGGCAGACCCACGGCGCGCACATCTTTTCCGTCGCCCAGCACACGCTGCTGGTCGAGGCCGTTCTGCGCAAGCAGACGCCGCGCGTCGATCATCGCGTGCGGCTGGCGGCGATGCTGCACGACGCGCCGGAATACGTCATCGGCGACATGATCTCGCCGTTCAAGGCGGTGATCGGCGGCTCCTACAAGGTCGTCGAAAAGCGGCTCCTGTCCGCGATCCATATTCGCTTTGGGTTGCCGGCAATCCTGCCCCCCGAGATCGAAGGACAGATCAAGGCCGCCGACATGGGCGCGGCCTATCTCGAGGCGACGCACCTTGCCGGTTTCGGCGAGACCGAAGCAAAACGCCTGTTCGGCCGCGACCCCAAGCTGCCTGCCCCGACCGAGAAGGACTATGTGACGCCTTGGTCCGCCGGACGGGCCGAAAAGCAGTTCCTTGCGCGATTCAAGACCTTGCTGGGTTAGTCCGCACGTTGGCGATCCGCCGGGGGGCGGCCTATAATGGCGGCCAACAGAAGGACCGCCATGATTCACGTCTGCTCGCTCGCCGCCCTGCCCGCCACCGTCGAGGCCACCGGAGCACGCCACGTCCTCACCGTGATGGCCAGGGTCGATCAGGTGGTGCGGCCCGCGTCGATCCTCGAAGCCAATCACCTGCGCATCCAGATGGATGACATCAACGAACCTGCGGATGGGTTCGTCGCACCGTCGCACGAACATATCGAGCAGGCGCTGGCGTTCATCCGCAAATGGGATCGCGCAGCACCCATGGTCATTCATTGCTACGCCGGAATCAGCCGCTCGACCGCGAGCGCGTTCATGGCGGTCTGCGCGCTCAACCCGTCCCGCGACGAGTTCTCCATCGCACGGCAAATGCGCGCCGCATCGCCGACCGCCTATCCCAACCGCCTGATCGTCACGCTGGCGGACAAGGTGCTGGGCCGCAACGGGCGGATGGTCCGCGCACTCGACTCGATGGGTCCGGGCAACATGAGCATCGAGGGTAAGCCATTCCGCGTGGAGATCGAATGAGATCCGTCATTGCGAGCGAAGCGAAGCAATCCAGAGTAACGAAAAGAACTGGATTGCTTCGTCGCCGCGCTCCTCGCTATGACGAGGCTTTCGCACGATGACCGAGAAGATTCTCACGCCGATCGAGATCGGGCTGACGGCGGCCATCGTGTCCATCGAGGGCAACGAGCCATTGATCCTGACCGCATCCGGCGGCGACGGCGACGAACTCGCCGGCCTGCCGTTCGGGCCGTTCGATGCAGTGGCCCACCGCACCCTGGAGATCGGCCTGCGGTCATGGGTGGAGGAACAGACCGGCCTGCGGCTCGGATATGTCGAGCAGCTCTATACGTTCGGCGATCGCGGCCGCCATGCGCAACGCGGCGACACAGACGCCCATGTTGCCTCCGTCGGTTATCTCGCACTGACGCGCGCCGCCGACAACACCTCCAAACCGCAGGTCGCCGGCGCGACGTTTGAGCCGTGGTATCGCTATTTCCCGTGGGAGGACTGGCGCGATGCGCGGCCGGCCATCATCGAGAAAGACATCCTTCCCGCCCTTGAGACCTGGGCCGCGCAATCCGAACAGCCGAATGCCGCACGCGCACTGGCGCGCAGCGACCGGGTCCGGCTTTATTTCGGCACGCAGTGGGACGAAGAACGCGTGCTCGACCGCTACGAACTGCTTTACGAGGCTGGTCTGATCGAGGAATCCCGCCGTGATGACCGGCCCGCCGCGCTGGCGCGCAAATCGCTGCCTGCGCTCGGCACTCCGATGCGCTTCGATCATCGGCGTATTCTGGCCACCGCCATCGCAAGATTGCGCGCCAAGCTGAAATATCGTCCGGTGGTGTTTGAACTTCTGCCGCCCGAGTTCACACTAACGGACTTACAGCGGACCGTTGAGGCAATCTCGGGGCGTCATTTGCACAAACAGAATTTTCGCCGACTGGTGGAAAATGGCGCGCTGGTCGAACCGACCGGCGAAATGTCCACCCAGACCGGCGGACGGCCGGCCGCGCTGTTTCGTTTCCGCCGCGAGGTGTTGCAGGAGCGGCCTGCGCCGGGATTGCGCGTGCGCGGCCGCCGCTAGAATTTGAGCAAGGCTGTCAGACTAGCCGCGACAGCAAGGAAATTTCCGCGTGATCTGAAGTCGGCCGCTCATGCGCCGGCGGATCGTGCAAGGAGGAACGATGGAATTCATTGCGCTCGTTGTGGCGATCATCGCATTTATTTTTGCGCGCAAGGCCAGCAACCGCTCGCAGGAACTCAACGCGCGGCTGGCATTACTTGAGGCGTCGCTCGCACGCGGCGCGCGTCCTTCAGCATTGCCATCGGATACGCCGGTCGCACCGCCGATCGTCCCCGAGACAACGGCATCATCGGAAGCGACCACAAGCGAGAAGTCTCCCTCAACACCGCCGCCATTGCCTCCGGCTGGATCGCGCTATCGCGAGACCGTTGACGGCGCCACTCCTGAAACACCGGGAGCACCTGCCGCTGCAAGCGGACCTGGACTCGAAGAACGCCTCGGGACCCGCTGGGTGGTGTGGGTCGGCGGATTGACGCTCGCGCTCGGCGGCGTATTTCTCGTCAAGTACTCCATCGAAGCAGGCCTGCTTGGTCCCGGCACCCGCGTTCTGCTCGGCGGCCTGTTCGCGCTCGCGCTGCTCGCCACCGGTGAATACGCGCGGCGCAAGGAGAATCTGTCCTCGATCGCGCCGCTGCCGATGGCCAACATTCCGGCGATCCTCACCGCCGCCGGGACGGCGGTCGCATTCGCGACGGTCTATGCGTCCTATGCGCTTTATGGTTTTCTCTCGCCGCCCGTCGCCTTCGTTCTCCTCGGCGCAGTTGCGCTCGGCACCCTCGCCGCCGCGCTGCTTCACGGTCCGGCACTCGCTGGCCTCGGCGTCATCGGCGCATTCGTGACACCCGTGCTGGTGTCCTCCGACAAACCCGACTACTGGGCGCTCTATATCTATATCGCCATCGTCACCGCAGCGGCCTTCGGCCTTGCTCGAATTCGCCTGTGGCGCTGGCTGGCTGTCACCACGATTGTGCTCGGCGCGTTCTGGATGCTGTTCGACATTGCCCGCCCCCATACGCTCGGCCCTCAAGCATTCGATATCATCGCAAGCTTCGCACTTGCCGCGTTGCTGGTGGTCGCCGGATTCATGTTCGGTCCGTCGGCTGAACAGGGTCGTGTCGAACCGGTGTCTTCGATTTCGCTGGGCGTGTCCCTGTTCGGCGCAACGGCGCTGGTCCTCATCAACAACCATGCCGACCCCGCCATGATCGTGTTCACATTGCTGGTCGCGGCCACCTTCGCCATCGCGTGGCGTGCGGAGAGCGCCACCGGCGCAATCGCTGCAGCCGCGCTGTTCGTCTTCGCCGTGTTTGCCGAATGGGCGATCCGCGCCAATCCCGAACTCACCGTGATGCCCGGCGGCGCGATGCCCGGCATCGGCACACGGGCCGACGAAGGCTCGATCAACATGCATCTGATGACGGCGGCGGGCTTCGGCGTGGCGTTCGGCGCGGCCGGTTTTCTTGCGCAGGGCCGCTCGATCAGCGCGATTATTCCCGTGATCTGGGCAGCCGCCGGCGTGTTCACGCCGCTCGCGCTGCTGGTCGCGCTCTACGCGCGCATCGCGCATCTCGACCGGTCGATTCCGTTCGCGATCATTGCCATTGCACTGGCCGGTGCGTTTGCTGCGGCGACCGAGCTTCTGACCAAGCGTGACGCACGTCCGGGCCAGATGATCGCAACGGCCTTGTTCGCCACCGGCACGCTCGCAGCGCTGGCGCTAGCCTTCACATTTGCGCTTGAAAAGGGCTGGCTCACCATCGCGCTGGCGCTGATGTCGCTCGGCACCGCATGGATTTCCATGAAGCGGCCGATCCCGTTCCTGCGTTCGCTCGCGGCGATCCTCACCGGCATCGTGGTGCTGCGGGTCGGTTACGAGCCGCGCATTGCCGGCAACGATGTCGGCACCACGCCGATCTTCAACTGGCTTCTGCTCGGCTATGGCATTCCGGCAGCGTCATTCTGGCTCGGCAGCATCTTCCTGCGCCGGCGCGGCGACGACGCCCCGCTGCGCAGCGTCGAAGCTGCCGCGATCCTGTTCACGGTGCTGCTGGCGTTCACGGAGATTCGCCACTTCATCAACAATGGCGACATCTACAGCGCATCGTCGAGTCTGGTCGAGGTTGGTCTGCAGGTCTGTGTCGCGCTTGCCATGGCAATCGGGCTTGAGCGGCTTCGGGTGCGAACGGGCAGCGTCATCCACAACATCGGCGCACTGCTGCTGACATGGTTCGCGGGTCTCGCGATCTTGTTCGGGCTGTTCTTTATCGCCAACCCGGCGATCTGGAGCATCGAGATCACCGGAACCTTCATCAATCCGCTGATTCTCGGCTACGCGATCCCGGCCATCCTCGCGCTGCTTCTGTCATATGCCGTGGCAGGACGCCGTGCAGCGGCTTATGCCAACACCATCGCAGGCGGCGCGCTCATCCTTGCGCTGGCCTACATCACGCTGGAAATCCGCCACCTCTATCACGGGCCATACCTGAACAGCTTCCGCACCTTCGACGCCGAGCAGTACACCTACTCGGTGGCGTGGCTGGTGTTCGGTGTGGTGCTGCTGGGGATCGGCCTGCTGCTGCCGTCGCAGCGCGCGCGGCTTGCGTCGGCGGTGATGATCGCCGTCACCATCCTGAAAGTGTTCCTGATCGACATGTCGAACCTGACCGGAGCCTACCGGGCGTTCTCGTTCATCGGTCTCGGACTGGTGTTGGTCGCGATCGGATGGCTGTATCAGCGCATCCTGTTCAAGCAGACGAAAACGCCGCCGGCTGCAAACAGCACGGCGGCGTAATCGGTAGTCTGAAAGCGAAGATTACTCGCTGGCGGAACGGCGCAGCTCAAGTGCTGCCGGTTCGCTGTGTGATGCTGGGCGCACCTCGGCACGCGCAGAGGCGTCAGCGGTTTGTCCCGGTGCGCGCAGCGAGCGCGGACGCGAGATCGAACGTGCGAGGAAGACGCGCGCATTGCCGTGACGGCGGAAGTCGCAATAGGCGAAGCCGAGGCCGGAGACCGATCCACGGAAGCTGACATTGTCGGTCTTGTTCAGATTGAAGCACGGCTCGAACGGGATGCCCTTGATCGACGCGCAAATCTGCTGGCCGCGGACCTGAAGCGTGTTGGACGGCAGCCGCATGTTGCGGGCCTGAGGCGTCCCGCTGAACTGCACCGCACCGGCCGCCGCGCCATCGTCTGTGATCTTGCCGACACCCCTGGTGCCGTCGAAGCAGGTGAAGGCGAACATCTTGTTGGCGACGAACTTGCGCGCCTCGTCGGCGTTCAGGGTTTCCGCCAACACCGGAGCCGCAACCGAACTGGCAAGAAGGGCTCCAAAAACGATGCGCACGAGCATGCGAGCTACTCCAACTGACTGAACTTGCGGATCCGGAAAACCGGCCCGGGCGAAGCGCCGGGCGGTTTATCCCTTAACCCGCTGATTACCATACGAACCATGGCAACATTGGAGCACCATGGTTTGCAAAGTCTGAACGTCCTCAGGAAATTCTCACCACCGTTCGGCCACGAAGCTGGCCTGCAAGAATTTTCGGGCCCGCGTCGAGCACATCGGCGAGGCCAATTTCGGTAGTTATTTCAGCTAGTTTTGCAGGGTCGAGGTCCTTCGCGAGCCGCGCCCAGGCCGCCTTGCGCGGGCCAATCGGACACATCACGGAATCGATGCCCAAAAGGCACACTCCGCGCAAAATGAATGGCGCGACCGACGACGGCAGATCCATACCGGCGGCAAGGCCGCACGCGGCAATCGCCCCACCATACTTCGTCATCGACAGCAGATTCGCCAAAGTAGTGGACCCGACGCTGTCGATGCCGCCCGCCCAGCGTTCCTTGGCCAGCGCCTTCGCGGGACCGGACAGTTCGGCGCGATCGATGATCTCCGCCGCGCCGAGATCGCGGAGATAGCCGTGCTCGGCGGCACGGCCGGTCGAGGCGATGACATGAAAGCCGAGCTTGGAGAGCAGCGCCACGGCGACCGAGCCGACGCCACCCGCAGCACCCGTGACGACCACCGGGCCGTCCTTCGGCGCAAGACCGTGTTTCTCCAGCGCCAGCACCGACAGCATCGCGGTGAAACCCGCCGTGCCGATCGCCATCGCCTGACGCGTGGTCATGCCGTCAGGCAGTCGCACCAGCCAGTCGCCCTTCACGCGCGCCTTCTCGGCATAGGCGCCGAGATGCGTCTCGCCGAGACCCCAACCGGTGGAGATCACCTTGTCGCCGGGCTTCCAGCCGGCATGCGACGACTTGAGAACGGTGCCAGCGAAATCGACGCCGGCGATCATCGGAAAGCGGCGCACCACCGGGGATTTTCCGGTGATGGCGAGGCCGTCCTTGTAATTCACGGTGGACCACTCAACGGCGACGGTGACGTCGCCCTCCATCATCTCCGCTTCGTCGAACTGCGTCAGCGCCGCGGTGGTGCCTTTCTCGGCCTTGTCGATCCTGATTGCCTTGAAGGTTGCCAAACCCGTTCTCCGTTTCTTCTGCAATTGATCCTAGTGTCCTGAATCCGAAGTTCGCTTCACTCTGCGGCACGCTCTTGAGCGAACTTCGGATTCAAAAGGACACTAGAAATTATGATTCTAGTGTGGTCTCGGTTCGCAAGTCCGCAAATGGACGTGCTGAGAAAATGTTGCGGACTTGCGAACCACCACACTAGCTCCTGATTGGATCGTCCGGTCCAATTTGCCAAGCGCATTTCCACCATGCGGAAATATTCGGCCGCGCATCTGGCGCAGACGATGGCGACCTGTTATATTTGTTTTGCTCGTTATGAGAATAAGTAGGGTGCATACGAGCTAGGGAATGCGGATCCGCTCAGGCCGTCATCCCTATAAGAAACCAGAGTTTGAAACGCCGGCCCAAAAGGCCGGATTTCTCAAAGCCCATATATGCTCAAAATGAGTATATATGGCTAGCCAAGGGAGGCTGCGATGCCGATCTCCGGAATTTACGGTCCCGACGATTTCGGGAATCCGATCCACCGCCCCGCAGCGGGCCTCCCCCGTGCCCGCCTCACCGATGCCGAACGCGCGCGCGCATTGCCGATGCCGTCGCTGGAATGGACGCCCGACGTCGAGCGCGCCACTGCGCATCTCTATGCGAAGGTGAAGAACGTCATTCCGGAAATCGAATGGCCGTTCATGGCGCCTTACGTCAAGGCGATCAACGACCTCAAGAAACAGCGCAACGCGGTCATCCTCGCGCACAACTATCAGACGCCGGAGATTTTTCACTGCGTCGCCGACATCGGCGGCGACTCGCTGCAACTCGCGCGCGAGGCGACGAAAGTGAAAGAAAAGGTCATCGTCCAGTGCGGCGTGCACTTCATGGCCGAGACCTCGAAGATCCTGAATCCTGACAAGACCGTGCTGATCCCGGATTCCCGCGCCGGCTGTTCGCTGGCGTCCTCGATCACGGGCGCCGACGTGCGCCTGCTGCGCGAGCGTTTCCCCGGCGTGCCGGTGGTCGCTTACGTCAACACATCCGCCGACGTGAAGGCGGAAGTCGACATCTGCTGCACGTCATCGAATGCCGTGCAGGTGGTCGAGAGCCTTAACGCCGACACCGTGATCTTCCTGCCGGACCAGTATCTGGCGAAGTACGTCGCCTCGAAAACCAGCGTGAAGATCATCGCGTGGAAAGGCGCATGCGAAGTGCACGAGCGCTTCACCGGCGACGAGCTGCGCACCTATCGTGAGGCCGATCCGAGTGTGCAGATCATCGCACATCCGGAATGCCCGCCCGACGTCCTCGCCGAAGCGGACTTCACGGGCTCGACCGCGCATATGATCGACTGGGTCCGCAAGCACCAGCCGAAGCGCATCGTCATGGTCACCGAATGTTCGATGGCGGACAACGTGCAGGCCGAACTGCCGAACGTCGAGTTCGTCAAGCCGTGCAACCTGTGCCCGCACATGAAGCGCATCACGCTGCCGAAGATTCTCGACAGCCTGATCTACATGCGTGAGGAAGTGACCATCGATCCCATGATCATCGACAAGGCGCGGCGCTCGGTGGAGCGGATGATCAATCTGAAAAATTGAGAGGGCCGTCGCCCTTCGAGGCTCGCTCCGCTCGCACCTCAGGGTGACGGCGGAAACTACACCGGTCGTCATCCTGAGGTGCGAGGCGCGTTAGCGCCGAGCCTCGAAGGATGACAGAGACAGCGCAAGGCACCTGCCATGAGCATTGACCATATTGCGTTTCCTTCACGCGATGCGAACACCGACGTCATCATCGTCGGCGGCGGACTCGCTGGCCTGTTCTGCGCGCTGAAGCTCGCGCCGCGTCCCGTCACAGTGATCTCCGCCGCGCCGCTCGGCGAGGGCGCATCGAGCGCATGGGCGCAGGGCGGCATCGCAGCCGCGGTGGCCGAAGGCGACAGCGCCGAGGCGCATGCCGCCGACACCATTGCCGTGGGCGGCGGCATTGTCGATGAAGACGTCGCGCTCGGGCTCGCCCGCGAAGCCGCCGCACGCATCCACGATCTGCTGGCCTACGGCGTGCCGTTCGACCGCGATCTCGAAGGCAAACTGGCCGTCAGCCGCGAAGCCGCGCATTCGGCGCGGCGCATCGTTCACGTCCAGGGCGACATGGCCGGCAAAGCTATCATTGCGGCGCTAGTCGACGCCGTACGCAAGACGCCGTCGATCAAAGTGATCGAAGGCTATGTCGCCGAAGCCCTGCTGACCGACGGCGACGCGGTCTCAGGATTGCAATTGCGCAAGGCAAACGACGCTACGGCAAAACCCGTCATGCTCGCCTCACGCGCGATCGTGCTCGCGACCGGCGGCATCGGGCATCTTTACGCGGTGACGACAAATCCCGTCGAGGCCAGCGGACTTGGTATGGCTATCGCGGCCCGCGCCGGCGCGATCATCGCCGATCCTGAATTCGTGCAGTTTCATCCGACCGCGCTCAATGTCGGCCGCGATCCCGCGCCGCTGGCGACCGAAGCGTTGCGCGGCGAAGGCGCCACTCTCATCAACGGCAAAGGCGAGCGCTTCATGCTGGCGCTCAATCCGCTGGGTGAGCTCGCCCCGCGCGACATCGTGGCGCGCGGCGTGTTCGACGAGATCGCCGCCGGGCGCGGCGCGTTCCTCGATGCGACATCGCTCGGCGCTCACCTCGCGGAAAAATTTCCGGGCTTTCACGCCACGTGCCTGTCGGCCGGGCTCAACCCAGCCACACAGCCGATCCCGATTGCCCCCGCCGTGCATTACCACATGGGCGGCATCGCCGTGGACAGGCACGGCCGCACCTCGCTGAAAGGTCTGTGGGCCGGCGGCGAAGTTTCCAGCACCGGCGCCCACGGCGCCAACCGTCTCGCCTCGAACTCGCTGCTCGAAGCCGTGGTCTATGCCGCACGCATCGCGCAGAACATCAATGGCGTCACGCTCGTAGCACCTGCCTTGCGACTGGCGGAAACCACACCGCGCAACTGCGCCATGCCGCCGCTCACCGAAGCCAATCTCCGCGCCCTGATGGCCTCGCATGTAGGCGTCGTCCGCAATGGCGACCAACTGATGGAAGCGGTGCAAGCGTTCGCAGCCGTCGAGCGCGACACCGGCAACATCGCACTGCGCAACATGGCGACCACCGCGCTGATCGTCGCAGCGTCCGCATGGTCGCGGCGCGAGAGCCGCGGCGCGCATTTCCGCTCCGACTATCCCGCGGAAGATCCTGCCCAGCGCAAGCGCACCATGACGACGCTCGCAGAAGCACGTAAGATCGCGGCATCGATCGCAGGCGATGAGCCTGTCGCAAAACTTGCCTCGGGAGCCCGCGCATGAGCATCAGCGATGTCCTCAATCCCGCCGTCTTGATGCATCCGGACGCATTCCTGTCGCCGCTTGCGATCGAGGAGGCCGTCACCCGCGCGCTCGCGGAAGATCTCGGCCGCGCCGGCGACGTGACATCGACAGCAACGATACCCCCGGCCATTCATGCCCACGCTGTTCTCATCGCCCGGCAGGCCGGAATAATCGCAGGATTGCCGCTGGCGGTGGCGGTGTTTCAGCGGCTGTCAGCGGACATCAACATCCAGGCCCATGTGCGCGACGGCAACGCTGTCGCCGAAGGCGTCCATGTGCTGACAATCTCCGGCCCTGCCCGCGCCGTGCTGGCAGGAGAGCGGACTGCGCTGAATTTTGTCGGGCGCCTGTCCGGCATCGCGACATTGACCTCGAGCTATATCCGCCACGCCGGCGTGACGAAGATGCGTATCTGCGACACGCGCAAGACGACGCCGGGGCTGCGCGCGTTGGAGAAGTATGCGGTGCGTTGCGGTGGCGGCTTCAACCATCGCTTCGGCCTCGACGACGCCATCCTGATCAAGGACAACCATATCGCGGTCGCTGGCGGCGTGAAGGCAGTGCTGGAGCGTGCGCGTGCGCATGTCGGCCATCTGGTGAAGATCGAGATCGAGGTCGATACGCTCGATCAGTTGCGCGAAGTGCTCGCCACCGGACTCGCCGATGTCGTGATGCTCGACAACATGGATATTCCGACATTGCAGGAAGCCGTTCAGATCACTGCCGGCCGGGTCGTGTTGGAAGTCTCCGGCGGCGTCTCGCTGGCGACGATCGGCGAGATCGCGAAAACCGGCGTCAATTACGCGTCGGCGGGCGCGCTGACACACTCAGCGCCGAATTTCGATGTGGCGCTGGATATCGACGCGTAGTAGTCGGCAAATATACCTTCATCGTCATGACCGGGCTTGTCCCGGCCATCCACGTCTTGAATACCTAGTGATAAGAAAGACGTGGATGCCCGCGACAAGCGCGGGCATGACCACAGTATTAGCAGAGCGATTAGAGCCTTAACTCAGGGCTTCCCGCCCGATATTTCAGCCGAACTCTTGGCTGCTTCAGCGAGCTTGGCGGAGATCGCCGCCGTCTCTGCCGGATTGCCCCAGGTCGGAGCGTCCTTGCCGTCGCCCCAGGCACGTGGACGATAGAAGGTGTGTACGCCGTATTTGTACATCTTCTTCATCTCGTTGACCCATGACGGGCGCACCCAATAGGCGTGATAGTGAGTCGATTTGCCGACTTCCGGCAGCCACAACCGGCCGTCCAGTGACGCCTTCGCGATTCTCTTCGCGCGCTCCCACATGTCCGGCTCCTTCACCACGTCGCGGATGCCGTCGCAGGCAAAGGTGAACTGGCAGGACAGGTGGCGGTTCGCGTTCTGGTAGACAACACCGCAAACCGTGGTCGGATAATAGCCGGAGAACGCGCGGTTCAGGACGACCTGCGCCACGGCGATCTGCCCGCGCACGGCCTCGCCGCGCGCCTCGAAATAGATCGCGTCGGTCAGGCATTTTTCGGCCTTCGCGCGCGATTTCGCGTCAAGCCCGAGCCGCTCGGCGGGCGTGCGCGGACGCTGGTTCTCGCCGGTGACCTCGCCCTTGTTCGCAACGCTCTCGCCGCCAACCGAAGGTTCGGCTGGATTTGCCGGCAACGCGGCGGGCTTCTTCATGTCCGGATCGACACCCGGCACGACAACGATCGGCTCTTCACCCGGCTGCCAGCGTTCGAGCGATCCGCTCGTTATGCCGAGCGACGAGTTGCCGAAGAACAGGGTCGAAGTCTGGAAGGAGAAGCCATCGCGATTGGGTTCCACCTCCGCCGTGCCACCGTCGCTGTTCGCGGCTGCGGGCACTGCGTTGAGCGGGTGATCGGCAGGAAGGCCCTGAAGCGAAGCGGTCGCTTCATATTGCTGAAGACGCGGCGCGTTCAGCGCGGCTTCGAGTTCGGCATCGAGCGGCGCGGCAGCGTCTGTGGCGGGAACCGCATCCGCCGTCTTCGCGCCTCGCACCGAAGCGTTTGAATTCGGCTGCTCTTGTGTTGCCTGCGGTGGCTGCGGTGCAACGACGGGCGCTGCAACCTCCGGCGCACGAACCGGCAGGCGATCGCCCTTCGACGAACGCACGACCTTGGGAAAATCAGACTTTTGCAGCGATCGCATGATCTGTCCTAGCGGATTGCCGCTGACGGAACCGGTCACGTCGATGCCCTGGCTGTCGAGACTCGCCAGACGATAAGAGGCTGTTTCGGAAGTGTTCGTGCCCATCGGGCGCGGCAGATTGAACGAGGCCACCTGCAGCATGCGGCGGGACGATGAGAAGATGTACTGCTGCCAGCGCTCCGCGACACCGGGCTGGCGTGCCAGCAAAGATGCGAGATCCTGATAGCCGATTTCGGTCGGGCTCACTGTCAGAAGACAGAGAACAAAGCCGAAGGGCGCGAACCGCGCGCCCTTCGGCCCGTTACGCAACACAGACATCGATACGCTCACGCAACACTACGCTTATGCACACGCGACCGGACGGCACATTCAGTACAATCCGATCAATTGCGTTGGTATCGAATTAAAGTTGCCGGGGGGTTAATCGGCGCGGCCCGCGCGCCACACACAAGCACATGCTTGAATTCGCGCGGTCACATCGCAAGCGTTGGTAAATGCCGCGTCCAGCAAGGTGGTAAAGATCGCGTCAACAAAAATAGTGAATGCGCGAAGTGACGCGGTTCCATTTCACATCAATTGACACGCGCGAAAAAGCAAAATGCCGCCTCCTCTCAGAGACGGCATGATGCTTTGGAGCGATGTGGAACTCAGGCCTGGCTGGCGACAGCCTTGCCGAGTGCTGCCTGTGCCGCAGCAAGACGCGCGATCGGCACGCGATAGGGCGAGCACGACACGTAGTCGAGACCGACGTCGTGACAGAACGCCACTGAAGCCGGATCGCCGCCGTGTTCGCCGCAGATGCCCATCTTGAGGCCCGGACGCGTCTTGCGGCCGCGCTGCACGCCGATCTTCACCAGTTCGCCGACGCCGTCGCGATCGACCGAGATAAACGGATCGATCTCGAGGATGCCGCGCGCGACGTAAGTGCCGAGGAAGCTCGCGGCGTCGTCGCGGCTGATGCCGTAAGTCGTCTGCGTGAGATCGTTGGTGCCGAACGAAAAGAACTCGGCGGTCTTTGCGATCTCGCCGGCCATCAGGCAGGCGCGCGGCAGTTCGATCATGGTGCCGGTCTGATACGCGAGCTTCGTACCGGTCTCCTTGAACACCGACTGCGCGGTGGCATCGATGCGCGCCTTGGTGATATCGAACTCGGCGCGGGTTGCGATCAGCGGCACCATCACCTCAAGCCCGACCGGCTTGCCGGTGCGCTTGCCAGCTTCAACCGCGGCCTCGAAGATCGCCCGCGCCTGCATCTCGGCGATTTCCGGATAGGCGATCGCGAGGCGGCAGCCACGGAAGCCAAGCATCGGGTTGAACTCGGAGAGTTCCCGCGCGCGATCCGCGATCCGGCGCGGATCGGTATTCATCGCACGCGCGACCTCTTCGATCTCGCTCTGAGAATGCGGCAGAAACTCATGCAGCGGCGGATCGAGCAGACGGATGGTGACCGGCAGCCCCTTCATGATCTCGAACAGATCAACGAAGTCGGCGCGCTGCATCGGCAGCAGCTTTGCGAGCGCCGCACGGCGGGCGCCCTCGTCCTCGGCCAGGATCATCTCGCGCACCGTGCGGATGCGGGTTTCCTCGAAGAACATATGCTCGGTGCGGCAAAGCCCGATGCCTTCGGTGCCGAACTTGAGCGCGGTGCGCGCGTCCGCCGGCGTATCGGCGTTGGTGCGGACCTTGAGCTTGCGGACCTGATCGGCCCAGCCCATCAGCGTATTGAAGTCGCCGGACAGTTCTGGCTCGATCATCGGCATGCGGCCGGCCAGCACCTGACCCAGCGAGCCGTCGATGGTGATGACATCGCCGGCCTTGAAGCTGCGGTTGCCGATGGTCATCATGCCGCGTCCGTAATCGACGCGGATGGTGCCGCACCCGGACACGCAGGGCTTGCCCATGCCGCGCGCGACCACCGCCGCGTGGGAGGTCATGCCACCGCGCGTGGTGAGGATGCCCTCGGCCGCGTGCATGCCGTGAATGTCCTCCGGCGAGGTTTCGACGCGAACCAGAATGACCTTGCGGCCGTCGGCCTGAAGCTTCGCAGCCTCGTCCGACGAGAACACGATTTCACCGGCTGCGGCGCCGGGCGATGCCGGCAGACCCGTGGCGATGACGTCGCGCTTGGCGACGGGATCGATGGTCGGATGCAGCAGCTGATCGAGCGACGCCGGATCGATGCGCGTGATCGCGTCCTTCTTGGTGATCAGTCCTTCACTGGCGAGATCGACGGCGATGCGCAGCGCGGCCTTTGCCGTGCGCTTGCCGTTGCGGGTCTGCAGCATCCACAGCTTGCCCTGCTCGACCGTGAACTCCATGTCCTGCATGTCGCGGTAGTGCTTTTCGAGCAGCGTGTAGATGCGCGTCAGTTCCTTGAACGCATCCGGCATCGCGACTTCCATCGACGCCTTGTCGGAACCGGATTCCTTGCGCGCGTATTCGGTGATGTCCTGCGGCGTGCGGATGCCCGCGACCACATCCTCGCCCTGCGCGTTGATGAGGAATTCGCCGTACAGCCGCTTCTCGCCGGTGGACGGATTGCGTGTGAAGGCCACACCCGTCGCCGAGGTGTCGCCCATGTTGCCGAACACCATCGACTGGATGTTGACGGCGGTGCCCCATGACTCAGGAATGTCGTGCAGGCGGCGATAGGTCACCGCGCGCGCATTCATCCACGAGGAGAACACCGCGCCGATCGCGCCCCAGAGCTGCGCGTGCGGATCCTGCGGGAAATCCTGACCGGTCTCGCGGGCCACCGCATCCTTGTACCTGCCGACCAGATCGACCCAGTCATCTGCCGTCAGTTCGGTGTCGAGCGAATAGCCCTTGCTGTCCTTGTAGGTGTCGAGGATGTCCTCGAAATGATGATGCTCGAAGCCGAGCACGACATCGGAATACATCGTGATGAAGCGGCGATAGCTGTCATAGGCAAAACGGCGGTCGCCGGAGAGCTGTGCCAGCGCCTCGACCGTTGTGTCGTTCATGCCAAGATTGAGCACGGTGTCCATCATGCCCGGCATCGAGGCACGGCCGCCGGAGCGCACCGAGACCAACAGCGGGTTCTTCGCGTCGCCGAACGTCTTGCCGGCGATCTTGCCGACGGTGTCGAGCGCCTTTTCGACCTGCGCCTTCAGGTCCTTCGGATAGGTCTTGTTGTTGGCATAGAAGTAAGTGCAGACCGACGTCGGAATCGTGAAGCCGGGAGGCACCGGCAATCCGAGATTGGCCATTTCGGCGAGGTTCGCGCCCTTGCCGCCGAGCAAGTCGCGCATGCCGGCCTTGCCTTCGGCGCGCCCGTCACCGAACGTGTAGACCCACTTGCCAACCTGAACTGTTTTCTTCGCCGCAGGTGCGGATTTCTTGGCGGCTGGTTTCGCCTTAGCCGCGGGTTTCGCGGAAACCGGCTTCGTTTTGGCGATCGGCTTGGACTTGGAAACTGATTTCGGAGCGGACTTCGCGGCGGATTTCTTCGATGAGGCTTTGGCCATGGCTTCCAGACGCTGCATGAGTGAAACGGCAGCGGCGTTACACCACGGTTGCCCGCTAACGCGCAAGCGACTCCCGGCCGATATCCGCGTTTTCTATCACGGACGGTTACAGATTGTTTCAGATTTCTGCAAATTCCGGCATTTGGCGCGCAATTTGTAACAATTCGACATCTTCCGTTACTTAATGATCCCCAATCCGATGATGCCGACCAGGATCAGATAGATCGCCACGATGAAATTCAGCAGCCGCGGCATGATGAGAATCAGCACACCGGCAATCAGTGCGACGATCGGCTGAAGATGCGTGCTGAGGGTCATCTGATTTCTCCAGGACGGTGTTGAGAGACAAGAAACGAAGCGAACGATTCGCTCAAAAATGTATCGGCATCCTGCCTGCGACGATAGCAAGCGCGCGCGATAACCCACCGGTTCCATTCGCGCACGAAAATGCCGCAATGAAATCACGCATCGTGCAGGAACGACGACGCGTGCGGAGACTTGTCAGGACTGGTCAATCGGCAACCGCCGGTTCCCGAGCATGATCGATGCAAGATGAATCGTTTTGCGCGCGATCAGGTTCCTCTCATCAAGGAGAAAGCCATGCGTACTCCCATTCTCGCAGCGGCGCTGCTGACTGCAGCCACGGCGATGCCGCTCGCGGCCCAGGCCCAGCAGCGCATCATCGTCGAGGAAGGCGTGACCACCGGTCTCGCCGGTCCCGGCGTCGGCATCATCGCTGATGACGAACGTCCGCGCTTTCGTCGGTACATCGTCGAGGAGCGTGTTCCGTCCTACTCCGTCGATACGCCGGTAAGGGTCGGCACGGTGCTGCCGGAAAGCGGCGTGACCTATTACGACGTGCCGCAGCGATATGGTGCGACGAGTTATCGCTACACGGTGGTCAATGACCGGCCGATCCTGGTCGAACCGCGCACGCGCCGCGTGATGCAGGTGATCGATTAACAAGGCCGACGAACTTTCGTTTGAGCTGGACGGCCGTCCCCTCCGGTTCCAGCGCAAACGAAACAACCCCGCCCGGAAATCCGGACGGGGCTTTTATTTTGCAGCCCTCAGAATCGACGCGCTGGTTTATGCCTCCGTCATGGCCGGGTTCATCCCGGCCATCCATGTCTTTCTGACTGCTCCCGCCTAAGGACGTGGATGCCCGGGACAAGCCCGGGCATGACGATCTTAGCGTGGATGTTTTGCATCCGGTTGCAGCCGTTTGCTTATGATCCCTTGAGGATCGACAGGATATTACTGGTGGTCTTGTAGCTCTGGAGCACGTTATCGCGGAACGATGACGTCCATCCCGATGCCTGACGCTCCTCATCGCTCATCGCCGAATAGCTCTGAAGAATTCCAAGACTGAGCTGTGACGGGTCGCCGCTCTGCTGACTCTGCTTGAGGGATGTAAGGATACTTGTGCGCGTGCGCGTATCCAGTTCCTTCTTGGCCGCGTAAATCTCCTGATTGGAGAACTTCTGATCCTGATTGAGCGTGATGGCGGACAGCGAGCGGTTGTCGAATGAGGAAAAATCCACAAGCTGTCCGAACTTGCGCTTCGGATCGTAGACGAGCTCCGTTTTATTCTCGGCCGCGAGTTTAGCCTGGGCATCGAGAGCGGCGCGGGCGTTGGTCGCGACGGTGGCAAACGTCTTCGTTGTTCCAGCCGGCGCGCCATCCGGATTTTGCGCAAGGAAGCTTGCGACCGGATCGCCGGAAATGCCGGACGGCGCGGTGTCCGGCTTCTGCTTCGCGGCCTCATAGCCCTTCAACACGGCGGCGCGCTGCGCGGCCCATGTCGCGGTGGCTTTCTCCTCGCCGCTGGCGCCGTCGAGATAATCCAGCGCGGCCTTGTAGACGACGGTGTAATTCTTCGTCATCGACGTTGCCGCGGCTGCGGGCGCAAGCGCTGCATTGAAGCGATTGGTCAGTTCACCGGATGCAACCTTTTGCTCGTCGGGCGTGAACTTGCCGCCGTTGTTGGTGGCAATCGCAAACAGCGAGCGGCGATCCAGCGACGACAGATCGATGGTGGTCTTGCCGTCGCTGCCCAGCGGGCCGGTGACCTTCGCAGCAGCATAGAGCTTGTCGAGCGCCGTACGCGCGTCGTTGGTGACGGTTGTGAAATCCGGTGTGGCTGCGTCGCTGGCAAGCTTGGCTTTCGCCGCGTCGGACAGAGTCAGGTTCGTCGCGGCGTTGGGATCGAACGGGTTGCTGTTACCCGCATCAGCCGCATTCAATGCGTCGGCGAGCGACGGCTGCGCAGCAGCGGCCGCGCGTGCATAAGCGGAGCCATATTGGGCGTAGGGATTATAACCGTTGATCGACGTCATGTTCGGTCCCGGCATTCGCTAACGGCCGTTAACGGAAGTTACCGGAACCTTTCAGAACATGGTTAACGGAAGGTAAACGGCACGGCCCTTCTGCCGCCGCTGCTGTTTCGCCTCTCCCCGTTTTACGGGGAGAGGTCGGAGCCGAAGTGCAACGAAGGCTCCGGGTGAGGGGCTGATTACCGGGTTCGATGATGGCTGCCCCTCACCCCAACCCTCTCCCCGCAAGTGGGGCGAGGGAGCGGATCGGTTTTGCCTCGACGTCAGTCCTGAATCTTGGAGAAATCCGCTACGGCGCGGGTGGCTTCGCGGATTTCGTTCAGCAGCTTCAGGCGATTTTCGCGCACCTTTGCGTCGTCGTCGTTGACCTTCACCTTGTCGAAGAAGGCGTCGACGGCCGGGCGCAGCTTGGCCATAGCGGTCATGGCGGCGGCGAAATCTTCCTTGGCTACCGCAGCACTGGCCTCGGTTTTCACCTGAGCGATGGCACTTGCCAGCTTCTTTTCTTCGTCAAGCTGATAGAGCTTCGCGTCCGGCGCGCCGTCAAACGCCCTTCCGTCTTTCTTTTCTTCGATGCGCAAGATGTTCGCCGCACGCTTGGTGCCTGCGAGCAGGTTCTTGCCGTCGTCGGTGTCGAGAAACTTTCCGAGCGCCTCGACACGGCGCACGACCATCAACAAATCGTCCTGACCTTCGAGCGCAAACACGGCGTCGACGAGATCGTGCCGCGCGCCCTGATCGCGAAGCTGGACTTTCAGGCGGTCGGCGAAGAAGGACAGAAGGCTATTCGCAAGCTTCCACGACCACTCGGTCGTATTCTCAGCAAGCCTTTTACTCCCTTCGTTGCTAACTGGATCCAGTATTGCTTCATAGGCATGCTTTGCAGCATCTTCTGAGAGGCCAAGCTGAACCAACGCAACCAAACCATCCATCTGCTTTTCGATGGCTGCGCCTACTATCGACCCCATAATTTCGGCGGTAGGTAACGCAGCAAACTGCAGAAACCTAAACCGTAGTTGGTTCTCTAGGATCAACCGGATTACACCCAGCGCCGCACGACGCAGCGCATAAGGGTCCTTCGATCCCGTCGGCTTTTCATCGATCGCCCAGAAGCCCACCAGCGTGTCGATCTTGTCAGCCAGCGCCACGGCAATGCTCACCGGATCGGTCGGAACACGATCATTCGGACCCTGCGGCTTGTAGTGATCTTCCGAGGCCGCTGCGACGGATGCATCGGCGCCCTGCGCCAGCGCATAATATTTACCCATCAAACCTTGCAGTTCGGGGAATTCACCGACCACTTCGGTCAACAAGTCGGCCTTGGCGAGCTTCGCGGCGGCTTCCACCTGCTTCGGATCGGCCTTCACCAGCGGCGCAAGTTCGACCGCAAGCCGTGTAATGCGCGCGATGCGCTCCGCCTGCGTGCCGAGCTTTTCGTGAAACACGATCTGGTCGAACTTCTTCAGCAGGTCTTCAGGCGACTTGTTCTTCCAGTTCTTCAGATCGCTCTCGTAGAAAAACTTAGCGTCACTCAACCGCGCGCGGATCACGCGCTCGTTGCCTGCGACAATCGCCTTGCCGCCGTCGGAGGCTTCGACATTCGCGGTGAGGATGAACTTGTTGGCGAGCTGATCTCCCCTCCCCCCGCCTGCGGCGGGGAGGGGTCGGGGGTGGGGGGAAGCGGCGGTGGACGATGAAGCGCCCCCCACCCTTGATCCCTCCCCGCCACTATCGTGGGGGGAGGGAGAAGAAGCCGGCGCTCGCACCACAAAACATTTCTGGTTGTTGCGGATCGTTGCGCGGATCACCTCGCCGGGAATCGACAGGAAGCTCTCGTCGAACGAGCCCATCAGCACCACCGGCCATTCGACCAGGCCTGCGACTTCGTCGAGCAGCACCTGATCCTCGACCAATTCATAGCCCTGCGCGAACGCAAGTTCCTTGGCGTCCTCAAGGATGATGTTCTTGCGGCGTTCGGGATCGAGCACAACCTTGGCGGCTTCGAGCTTCGTCACGTAATCGTCGAAGCGGCGCACATTGATCGCGGCGGGCGCCATGAAGCGATGACCATATGTCGTCTGCCCGGCCTCGATGCCGGCGACGTCGAACTTCACCACTTCCGGCTCTTCGGTCTCAGGACCGAATGTTGCGATGATCGAATGCAGCGGCCGCACCCAGGTCAGCGCGCCCGGCTTCGCGGAGCGTTCGCCCCAGCGCATCTGCTTCGGCCACGGGAAGGTGCGGATGATCAGCGGAATCATTTCCGCGATCACGTCGATGGCCGGGCGGCCCGGCTTCTCGATCAGCGCGATGTAGAAATCGCCTTTCGGATCGCGCTGGATCTTCGCTTCATCGAGCGACTTGAGACCGGTCGCTTTGAGGAAGCCCTGCACGGCCGCATCAGGCGCGCCCATCTTCGGGCCCTTGCGCTCCTGCTTGAGATCGGGCTGGCGCACCGGAATGCCGTGCACGGTCAGCGCGAGACGGCGCGGCGTCACGAACGCCTTCGCACCTTCATAAACGAGGCCCTCGGCAACCAGCTTGTCGGTCACCATGCGGCGCAAATCTTCCGCCGCCTTCGCCTGCATGCGCGCGGGGATTTCTTCGGAGAACAGTTCGAGGAGAAGTTCAGGCATTGGATTCTGTTCTCTACTCCCCTCCCCCCGCTTGCGGCGGGGAGGGGTCGGGGGTGGGGGGAACGCGTTCGGCGATGGCAGCAGAAATCACCTCGGCCACACCTTCTACATTTTTCAACACGTCGTTATTCCAGAAACGAAGAACGCGATAGCCAAGCCCTTCCAGATAGTCCGTTCGGGTGGCATCCGCAGCACTCTCGCCGTGCTGGCCGCCATCGACCTCAATCACAAGGCGAAGCACGTGACAGGCAAAGTCAGCAAAGTAAGGACCGATGGTTGCCTGTCGACGGAAATGAGAATTTCCCGGCGACAATTGCTTGAGATACGGCCACAGCTTTTTCTCGGCTTCCGTTGTGTCGCGGCGCAGTCTGCGTGCACGTGGAATGCGCTTGTCGACAGGCCGGCGTGACATCGTCCCCCCACCCCCGACCCCTCCCCGCCGCAAGCGGGGGGAGGGGAGCACAACGTTGCTCACACAAATCCTCAAATGCAACTTCCTTCGCTGGGCCCGGCTCGCTCTGCTCGCCGACCCACCCCCTCAAGGGGAGGGTGGAAAATCAACTCCAGCCTTTGGTTACGCCGCCCTGCCTGCTTCGGTGTGCATCCATGCCTCGCCGCACGCCTTCGCGAGTTCGCGTACGCGCAGGATGTAGCTCTGACGTTCCGTGACCGAGATCACGCCGCGCGCATCGAGCAGGTTGAACACATGGCTTGCCTTGATGCACTGGTCGTAAGCCGGTAACGCCATCAGATGCGCCTCGCGCTTGCCGTCCTTCCATCCTGCCTCGAGATATTTGCGGCACGCGCTTTCGGCCATCTTGAACTGCTCGAACAGCATCGCCGTGTCAGAGTGTTCGAAATTGTGCCGCGAATATTCCTGTTCGGCTTGCAGGAACACGTCGCCATAGGTCACCTTGTCGGCGCCTTCGCGGCCGTTGAAGTTGAGATCGTAGACGCGATCGACGCCCTGCACATACATTGCGAGCCGCTCGAGACCGTAGGTGAGTTCGCCCGCCACCGGCGCACATTCGACACCCGCGACCTGCTGGAAATAAGTGAACTGCGAGACTTCCATGCCGTCGCACCAGCACTCCCAACCGAGGCCCCACGCACCGAGCGTCGGGCTTTCCCAGTCGTCCTCGACGAAGCGGATGTCATGCAGTGCCGCGTCGACGCCGATGGCTTTGAGCGACTTCAGATACAGATCCTGAATGTCCGGCGGCGACGGCTTCAGGATCACCTGAAACTGATAATAGTGCTGCAGGCGGTTCGGATTTTCGCCGTAGCGGCCATCCTTCGGGCGGCGCGATGGCTGCACGTAAGCCGCATTCCAGCGCTTCGGGCCAAGCGCACGCAACGTCGTCGCCGGATGGAATGTGCCCGCGCCCACTTCCATGTCGTAAGGCTGCAGGATGACGCAGCCATAGTCGGCCCAATAGCGCTGCAACGTCAGGATCAGACCCTGAAACGAGCGCTCGGGACGCATGTGCGGAGGCAGAGAATCCATCGGAAATCTTTAATGGTTTGGAAGGGCGATTTGCGCGCGGACCGTATCGGCGCAGCCCAACGGAATCAAGGCGATGGCTGCATCCGGGTGTCCCGAATCCGAAGTTCGCCCCATTTTGCAGCACGCTCCAGAGCGAACTTCGGATTCTAAAGGGCACCCGTAAGTTATGATTCCAGTATGGTTTTGGCTCGCAAGTCCTCAAAAGGGCCGTACCGAGAAAACGATGCGGACTTGCGAGCCACCAGACTGGCGTCAATTCCTGACGGAATTGGCGGGATTTTAGCAACCGGCGGAACACCGATTTAACCGCCAGATCGAACAGGCGTCGGCTCGTTTCCCTTTGTTAGCAACTTGCCCCCTACCAAGACCGCCATTGCAACCAACGACCGGGCTAACCGGCGGTGCTTTTTCGGCAGGGGCGACAATGATTGTGTTTCAGGTTCTGGTCGCGGCGGCCATCATGGCCGCGCTTTGCATCATGACTATCAACGACGTGCGCCGACATAGCTGATCGGCACGCCCTGTTTTTTCTCGGCCATGATCTGATCCGAAAACCGGTGCCCACTTTTCGGGATCATGGCCTTATCCCGGCCGATAGGTTCCGGTGTCGGGATCGCGGCGCAGCTTCGGCATATGCTCCTGCTCGGTTGGCTTCGCCTTGCGCGCATCGTCGAGTTCGCGATTGATGCGTTTGCCTTCGCGAACCACAAAACGCACAAGCACTGCGCCTCCCAGAATTCCAGCAGCGATCAGGATCAGCGGCGGCATCATCGATCTCCCGTCTTACAATCCGTAGCGCGCCCAGATCGCACGCTCTTCCAGCGCCGAAATCAAGTCATCTGAAAATCCGGGAAACCCCGGCAACGCCACTCCCGCGCCCGGTTTGCGACCGGCAAGCCCGGAGAGAAGCCCCGTCGCCGGCGCAATGACCGGCGTCTGCACCTTGTCGCCGTAACGTGAGCGCAGCACCGTGCGCAAATCGCCGATGGCGTCCGCAAGGCCGAGTTTCACCGCGCGCTCGCCGGCCCAGTATTCGCCGGTGAACAGATAGTCGCTCTCGCCTTTGAGCCGTGCGCCGCGGTTGTCCTTCACCAGAGCAATGAAGCTGTCGTGAATCTCGCGCTGGATCGCCTTCAGCCGGGCGACGTCCTCGGGATTCTCCGGCAGGAACGGATCGAGCTGCGACTTGTGATCGCCCGACGTATAGAGCCTGCGCTCGATGCCGATCTTCTTGATGAGATCGGTGAATCCGAACGTGCCCCCGACGACGCCGATCGAGCCGACGATGGATGACGGATCGCAGAAAATCTCGTCGCCCGCACAGGCGATCATGTAGCCACCCGACGCCGCCACGTCCTCGACGAACACCAACACGCGCAGGTTCTTCTCCGCCGCCAGTTGCCGAATGCGCTGATAGATCTGCCGCGACTGAACCGGCGACCCGCCCGGCGAATTGATTACCAGCGCGACCGCCCTCGCGCCCTTGGTCGCGAAGGCCCGTTCCAGCGTCCGGGAGACGCCGGCCAGCGACATGCCCGGGCGCAGCGGCGTCACCGCGCCGATCACGCCGGACAGGCGCACCACGGGCACCACGGCTCCGCCGCGCCAGCGCGCGGGCAGCAAACTTTTCAACCTCTCGCCAAAGTGACTTCCGCCGTCATTCCCGGGCATGAAATGTCCTTTATCTTCACGGTTTATTATTCGGTAACTGGCATCAGGGGTGCGAGCGCATTTGGCAAGCATTAAGCACGTCTTTTGTGCCCGAATTCCGTCTAAACATCTGATCGGACGTGATTTCTTCTAATTCCTCCGTTGCTCGCGGGGAAATGCGGCAAAAAACTGGAACGCACTTTGCATTGCAACAACCATGTCGGGTTGCAATGGCGCAACCCAGAAGGTGCAGAGATGAAAATCTACCTCCTGATACTGCTGATTGGTGCTCTTTTCGCGGCTATCCGGTTCACGCAGACGCCGGAAGCAGAACCAGAAACGGTATCGCAATAAGCGGACTGCTCAACCGTTAAGCACTTTAGCGGTTGGCATTCAGTGATTTTGCACCTTCGCCAACGGCAGGACGGCCTTCCCGTCGAGGATCGCCTGGGCTTCTGCACTGGCACTCCCACCCTTCTCCTGAAGAGCAAAGCCGGGGTGCAGCACCATCGGCGCCCGGCCGCCCTTGATGGCGCTGACCAGCACACGGATCGCAGGCACGCCGGGGTTTGGGTGAACCGGCAGGATTTCGACACTGCCGAACCCACGATCCAGCGCCGCCAGCACCTCGGCCAACCCATCCGCCCGCCAGATCAGCGTCAGCACGCCGCCGGATTTCAACACGCGCCGCGCCGCATGAATCCATGTCTCGAGCGTGTCGGCGGCTGCCACATGCGCCGCCTGCCGCGCCGGATCTGGCGAAGCCCGGTGCCTGCCAGCATCGTTGAACGGGGGATTCATAAGGACGACATCGGCGCTGTCGGAACCTAGCCCTGACGCTGCGAAAACATCGGCGCTTGCCGTAACGTCGAGTGCGGCGATGCACGCTTTCAGCCCATTGGCATCGGCGTTTGTGCCCGCCAGCAAAGCGAGGGTCGGGTCGATTTCGACGAGAATTAAATCGACGCCTGTCACGCGGCGCGCCACGCTGAGCCCCGCCGCACCGACGCCAGCACCGAATTCCACCACGCGCTGTCCCGACCGCGCCGGCGTCGCCGCCGCCAGCAGAATCGCATCGTGACCGGCGCGGTGACCGCGCTTCGGCTGACGCAGCCGCAATTGTCCGCCGAGAAACATGTCCTCGGTCACATCTGAAAGGTCAGTCTGGGCGGGATTAGTCATTGTCCCGTCAATCGCTGTCCCGCAGTTCATGGGCCAAACCTGCATCTTCGAGCAGCCGGCGCGCCGCCAGATTGTCGTCCTCGTGGACCAGGATACGGCGGGGAAGCACGCCCAGCGATCCGTCCATGATGCTCATGTTACTGTCGAGCACGAGATGATGAATATTGGCGCCGTCCAGCAACGCGCCGACCGCGGACACCAGCACCACATCATTGGTCCGTACCAGTTCGCGCAAAGCCACCGTCTCCCGCAGTTGGAACAGCCCCTCCGGGGTAGCCGTTGTTGCTCTTGCCGCATCGCACGGCAGTTTCTATTGTGCCCTCAAATTCATCCGGAGACCGGACGTGGCGGTTATTGTACCCTTTGAGAGCCACTCGACACCATCGATAGATCGGCTGGTCGAGCTTGTTGCGTCCGATATGGACCGCGTCAACAGCACCATTTTGTCGCGAACCGGCTCGGAAGTCACGATGATCCCGGAGGTCGCCAATCACCTGATCTCGTCAGGCGGCAAGCGCCTGCGCCCCATGCTGACGCTGGCGATGGCCAACCTCACCGGCTATGCGGGCGAGGGCCATATCAAGCTCGCCGCGGCGGTGGAATTCATGCACACCGCGACGCTGCTGCATGACGACGTGGTGGACGAAAGCGAATTGCGGCGCGGCAAGCTCTCCGCGCGGATGCTGTGGGGCAACGAGGCCAGCGTACTGGTCGGCGACTTCCTGCTCGGCCAGGCGTTCCGCATGATGGTGGAAGTCGGATCGCTGCGCGCGCTCGACATTCTCTCCTCAGCGGCTGCCACCATCGCCGAGGGCGAGGTGATGCAGCTTGCGGCGGCCAAGAACACCGCGACCACCGAAGACGAATATCTCGCGGTGATCCGCGGCAAGACGGCTGAGTTGTTCGCAGCGGCCTGCGAGGTCGGCCCGGTGATCGCCAATCGTCCGAAGGCGGAACAGACCGCTTGCCGGTCGGTCGGCATGAATCTCGGCATCGCATTTCAATTGGTGGACGACGTGCTGGATTATGGCGGCAAGGCTGCCAAGCTTGGCAAGAACGTCGGCGACGATTTCCGCGAAGGCAAGATCACCCTGCCGGTGGTTCTGGCGTTCCGCCGCGGCAACGATGTCGAGCGCGCGTTCTGGATCCGCACGCTGGAAAAGGGCGAGATCGGCGACGGCGATCTCGATCAAGCCATCGGTCTCATGACCAAGCATCGCGCTCTGGAAGATACCATGAGCCGCGCCCAGCACTACGGCGCAATGGCCGTCGATGCGCTGGCGCTGTTTCCGTCATCGCCAATGAAGACCGCACTCGAGCAGGTCGTCGCGTTCTGCCTGGCGCGCTCGCACTGATCCGCAGCGGCTGGACTCAGCTCAGCACGCCGGCGTGAACCCACCAGCCCGGATAGGTTTGCGAAATCGTCTTCGCGGCCTGCCGGGCATCTTCAACTGTTTGATAGATTCCGAAACAGGTCGCACCCGAACCTGACATGCGTGCGAGCCGCACGTCTTCTGTCTCGCGCAGCGCTGATAGTACTTCGCCGACGATGGGCTCGACCTTCAGCGCCGGCCGCTCCAGATCGTTGGTGCCTGTGGCGATCGCATCGATCCATTCATCGAACGATGCACCCTTCACGGGCCATCCCGGCGACAGCATCACGTCGCCGGCGCCTGCAAGAAACTCACCCTTGCCAAGACCGAGCGCTGTGAACACGTCCTTGGTCGCGACGCCGACGCGCGGATTGACCATCACGCATGGCATCGGCGGCACATCCAGCATCGACAGATTCTCGCCGACGCCGGTCATCGTGCAGGCTCGTGATGCGAGACAGACGGGTATGTCCGCGCCGGTTTCGCGCGCGACGTCGACGATGCGCGTATCGTCAATAGCAATGTTGTTCGCGCGGGCCAGCAGCCGCAGCGCGGCCGCGGCGTCCGCCGAACCGCCACCGATACCGGCCGCAACCGGCAGATGCTTGTCCAGCGTGAAATGACCGAGCGTGAGGCCCGGAATGCGTTCGCCGAGCAGCCGCGCTGCGCGCACCACCAGGTTATCGGACATCTCGCCGCAGTCCGGCGCACCGGGACCGCCGGTCGCGAGGCCAAGCTCCGGACCGGGCGTCAGCGTCAGCGTGTCCGCACAGTCTGCGAACACGACGAGGCTTTCGATGTCATGATAGCCGTCGGCGCGCCGGCCAAGAACGCGCAGGGTGAGATTGACTTTGGCGCGCGCGGTTTCAGTCAGTGCAGTCATTGGCAAGGAAGCTCTCATTCGTCATGCCCGGCCTTGTGCCGGGCATCCACGTCCTTTTCAATCCCGCAAGACGTGGATGGCCGGGACAAGCCCGGCCATGACGGCTGTGATAGATCGTTGATCGAAGGATGGCAACGCGCCAGCGTGAGCTAACCGCCCTTGCCGTCTTCCTTCTTCTTATCGGCGGCGGCCGCGTTGGACGTATCTTCGGGCAGACCGTCACGCAGCTTGGCCTCGATCTTCGGCAGTTCTTCCGCCTCAGGCTTCAGATCCTTCGCGTGCTGCCACTGAAATCTGGCTTCCAGCGTCCGTCCCACGCGCCAGTAAGCATCGCCGAGATGATCGTTGATCGTCGGGTCTTCCGGCTTGAGGTCGATGGCGCGTTCGAGCTGCTTCACCGCATTGTCGTAGTCCGCGATGCGGTAATAGGCCCAGCCCAGCGAATCCACAATGTAGCCGTCGTCCGGCCGCTGTTCGACGGCGCGGCGGATCATCTTCATGGCCTCATCGAGATTGATGCCCTGATCGATCCACGAATAGCCGAGATAGTTGAGCACATGCGGCTGCTCGGGCTGCATCTCGAGCGCCTTCTTCAGATCGGTCTCGGCCTTGGTCCACTGCTTCGAGCGCTCGTTGCAGATGCCACGGAAGTAATAGAACACCCAGTTCGGCTTCTCGGCTCCGGTCTGGGCATCGATGCCCTGGCTGTAGGTCTCGGCGCAATCCGCGAACTTCTTGCGCGCGCGCTCGATATTGCCGAGCGCCATGATGGCTTCGATATCTTTCGGGTCCTCGCTGACGACGGTTTTCAGAATCTTGATGCCCTCGTCGGGGCGGTCCACTGCCTCGAGGTCGGTCGCAAGCTGGATTTGCGCGTTGCGCTTCAGCGGCGAATTCGCGGGAACGCGCTCATACACCTTGATCGCCATCTGCGGCTTCTTCACGGATTCATAAAGATCCGCCAGCGAAAGCAACGCGAGGGAGTGGTTTGGGTTCAGGTACAGCGCGAGCTGAAGATAGACCAGCGCGAGATCCTCGCCGCCGCGGCGCGTGAGCGATGCGCCGATGCCGTAAAGCGCCTCGGCCGCGCCCTGCTGCGGCGTCTCCGCAAGCGGCGACAGCTTCTTGCCGGCCTTGGTTTCGCGGATACCTTCCAGCACGAGAGGATGCCGCGCGAGTTTCTTGTCGAAGCCCTCATAGACGGCAGTGGCGGCCGCGGCGTCCTTGTTGCGCGACAGCCAGCGCGCATAGGCGTCCGATACCCGCAGCGCTGAATCGTCGAGCTTGTAGGCGCGCTCGAAGCGGACGCCCGCTTCCTTCTGCTTGTTGGCCAGTTCCAGGATCATGCCGGCATGCAGATCCTTGAAGATCGGATACCACTCCGGTCCCGCCAGCTTGTCGATGTTGGCGATCGCAACCTGCGTGTTGCCGGCGCCGTAGCTCGCCCAACTGGACAGCAGCGTTGCCACCAGATCGGTGATCGGCCCGCGAACCGACTGATTGATGTTCTGCTGGGCGGCGGGGTACTGCTTCTGCTTCAGCGAGCGCACGCCCGCGACCAGCCGCGCGACGCGATTGTTCTTGTCGATGGTCAGGATTCGGTCGGCGAGCTTGACGGCTTCCTCGATATCGCCATCGGCGAGCGAGGCGATGAAGGCGCGGTCGAGCAGTTCATTGTTTTTCGGATCGGAGCGCAGCGCTGCGCGATAGAACGCCGCCGCCGCGGTCGCGTCGCGATCGACACTGGCGTGTCGCGCGGCGAGGTAGCTGCCGGAAACGGTCAGGCCGATCAGGTCGCGTCCGCTCGGGAACGAAGCCTGCTTCGCCTCCTCGCTGGCACCAGTGCGGGTCTGCGCCGCGAGCGGGCCTGCGCATGTCATCACCGACGCGAACGCGAGTGTGGCAACGGCCACGCGATTGAAATGAACTGAAAGCATCACGCTCGCCGGCTCCATCTGATGGGTAAGGTGCGCGACCGGTCAGGCGGCCAGCAGCCTCGGGACAATGGCTCTTTTGGCCGTCATCCGCAAGGATTCGGGCCGTCAAACGACGAGCCCAGCCAGTGTGGCGCAATCGTGGCGATCCGCCGTTCTCGCGCGAACGTGCTTACATCGACTGATAATTCGGCCCGCCGCCGCCCTCGGGAGGAACCCAGGTGATGTTACCGTTGGGATCCTTCACGTCGCAGGTTTTGCAGTGGACGCAATTCTGGGCATTGATCTGGAAACGCGGACCAGTGCTCTCCTCGACCCACTCATACACACCCGCCGGGCAATAGCGGTTCGACGGACCGGCATAGACGTCATGCTCGGATGTTTTTTGCAGATTCATGTCAGCCACCTTGAGGTGGATCGGCTGATCCTCCTCGTGGTTGGTATTCGACAGAAACACCGAAGACAGCCTGTCAAACGTCAGCTTGCCGTCCGGCTTCGGCGCAGGGATTGGCTGATGCGCCTTGGCGGGGTCCAGCGTCTTGCGGTCCGGCTTGGCATGGGAGAGCGTGCCGAACAGCGAGAAACCGAACAGCGTGTTGGTCCACATGTCGAGGCCGCCGAGGCCGACGCCGATGATGGTGCCGAACTTCGACCACAGCGGCTTGACGTTGCGGACCTTGTGCAGGTCCTTGCCCACGGCGGAATCGCGCCAGCCATTTTCATACTCAACGAGTTCATCGTTGGCGCGCCCAGCCGCCAGCGCCGCGGCGACATGCTCCGCCGCCTGCATGCCGGTGCCCATCGCATTGTGCACGCCCTTGATGCGCGGCACGTTGACGAAGCCCGCCGCGCAGCCGATCAGCGCGCCGCCCTTGAATGTCAGGCGCGGCACCGACTGGTAACCGCCCTCGGTGATCGCGCGCGCGCCATAGGCGATGCGCTTGGCGCCGTCGAACGTGTCGCGAATCTTCGGATGGGTCTTGAAGCGCTGGAATTCCTCGAACGGCGACAGATACGGATCGTCGTAGTTCAGATGCACGACGAAGCCGACCGCGACCAGGTTCTCGTTGTAATGATAGAGGAACGATCCGCCGCCGGTGGACGTGTTCAGCGGCCAGCCGAAGGAATGCTGGATCAGCCCCTTCTTGTGTTTCGCTGGATCGATCTGCCAGACCTCCTTGAGGCCAATGCCGAACTTCGACGGCTCGCTGTCCTTGTCGAGCGCAAACTTCGCGATCAATTGCTTGGTCAGAGACCCGCGCGCGCCTTCCGCGAACAGCGTGTACTTGCCGAGCAACTCCATGCCGCGCGTGTAGGAGGGCTTGTGCGAGCCGTCGCGCGCAACGCCCATGTCGCCGGTGGCGATGCCGCGCACCTCACCGTTCTCGCCGTAGAGCACCTCGACCGCAGCGAAGCCCGGATAGATTTCGACGCCCAGCGCTTCGGCGCGCGGGCCAAGCCAGCGGCAAACGTCGCCGAGCGAGCCGATGTAGCAATGATGGTTGTCCATCAGCGGCGGCATCATGAAATTCGGCAGCTTGATCGCGGAACTGCCCGTCATCCAGAAGAACTGGTCGTCCTTCACCTGCGTCTTCAGCGGGCAGTCGGCGTCCTCGCGCCAATCCGGAATCAGCTTGTCGAGCGACACCGGATCGATCACCGCACCGGACAAAATGTGCGCACCAACTTCCGAGCCCTTCTCAACCACGACGATGGTCAGGTCCGGATTGATCTGCTTCAGCCGGATGGCAGCACTCAGGCCCGAGGGACCAGCTCCGACGATCACAACGTCGAATTCCATGGAATCGCGCGGCGGCAGCTCTTCGGTGCTCATGATGTCATCTCAAAAATGCTGGTTCAGAATGCTTCTAATCATCGTTCTTCCCGATTTTCGGCGCAAGAACAACCCCGTTTCGCTGCAACGCAATCCGATCTAGATTGGTCTCGTGACCGCCCCTGAACAAATGCCCACCGCGCGCGAACTTCTTGCTTTCTATCTGGAAGCAGGGGTGGATTGCGCGTTGTCGGAGACCCCCGTCAATCGCCTGTCGGAAGAGGCGGCGGTGGAGGGACGGCCAGCGGCCAAGCCCGCGCTGTTCCGCACTGCGAACCCCGTTCCCCCGCCCGTGCTCGCCGAGCCTGCTCCCGCGCCCGACGCCGCGATCCAGTCGGCGCGCGAGATCGCACCCAGAGCAGCCTCGCTGGAAGAACTGCGTGCGCTGCTCGAACGGTTCGACGGCTGTGCGCTGAAATCCACCGCGACGCGGCTGGTGTTCGCCGACGGCAACCCCGAAGCGAAGGTCATGTTCGTTGGCGAAGCACCGGGACGCGACGAGGACCTCGAAGGCCTGCCCTTCGTCGGCCGTTCCGGCAAACTGCTCGACCTGATGATGGCCGCGATCGGCCTCGACCGCAGCAAGGTGTATATCGCCAACATCATTCCATGGCGGCCACCGGGCAATCGCGATCCCTCGCCGCAGGAAACGCAAATCTGCCTGCCCTTCATCCGGCGGCAAATCCAGTTGGTCGATCCAGACGTTCTTGTCTGTCTCGGCAAGCCGTCGTCGCAGGCGGTGCTCGATCTCAAGGACGGCATCATGAAAACGCGCGGCAGGTGGTTCGATTACGACACCGGCTCGCGGAAGATCAAAGCGATGGCCACATTTCATCCGGCCTATCTGCTGCGTCAGCCGATCTACAAGCGCCTGACGTGGCAGGACCTGCGCTCGATCAAAAAAGCCCTTCACGCCGACCGAGCGTCCTGACGTTCGGCATCCGCGCAACGATATGCACCGCAATGCGTGCATGGCGGCTATCCTGATATCCGCCGTAGAATAATTCTCTATTTCCATCCATAAGCGCAGAAGGAACGACCAAGAAAACGCTGGGTGGAGCATGACGGTTATCGCGGCAGAGATGATTGACGATGTGCGTGCGCGCATGAACGTCAAGCGCCTCGCCGCAGCGCAGGCTCTGACCGGTGCAAACGCGGCCGTCATCTTCGCCACCGGTTCGATCGTCGGCGCGCAGCTCGCGCCCAGCATGTCGCTGGCGACCCTGCCGCTGTCGATCTACGTCCTGGGGCTTGCTGCAGGCACCTTGCCCACCGGCATGATCTCGCAAGCTTTTGGCAGGCGCGCAGCGTTCGTCGCAGGTACAGTGTGCGGCACGCTCTGCGGACTCCTCGCCGCTCTGGCAATCTATCGCGGCTCGTTCGCCCTGTTCTGCTTTGCGACTTTTCTGGGCGGCCTCTATGGCGCTGTATCGCAGTCCTATCGCTTTGCGGCGACCGATAGCGCAAGTCCTGAATACAGACCGAAAGCACTCTCCTGGGTCATGGCAGGCGGCGTATTCGCGGGTGTGCTCGGACCGCAACTCGTGCAATGGACCATGGACATCTGGCCGCCCTATCTGTTCGCCGTGAGCTTTCTCATTCAGGCTGCGGTCGCCATGGTTGCCATGGCCGTACTTGTCGGGGTCGATGCGCCGAAACCAGCGCCGACCGATCTTGCGGCGGGACGGCCGCTGTTCGAGATCGCGCGGCAGCCGCGCTTCATCGCAGCCGCCATTTGCGGTGCCGTGTCCTACACCGGCATGAACTTCCTGATGACATCGGCGCCGCTTGCGATGAAATTCTGCGGTCTCAGCCTCAGCGATTCCAATTTCGGCATTCAGTGGCACATCGTCGCGATGTTCGGACCAAGCTTTTTACCGGATCGCTCATCGCGCGCTTCGGCGCGGCGAAGATTACGACAGCAGGCCTCATTCTGGAGGCGATCGCCGCGATGATCGGTGTGTCCGGAATCACTGCCATGCATTTCTGGACCGTGCTGATCGTCGTCGGGCTTGGCTGGAATTTCTCTTTCGTCGGCGCCTCGACGCTGATCGTCGAAACCCACCGGCCACAGGAACGCAACAAGGTGCAAGCGCTGAATGACTTCATCGTCTTCGGACTGGTGGCGCTCGGCTCCTTCACCTCAGGCCAGTTGCTCACCAGCTATGGCTGGTCGACGGTCAACATCGTTTTGTTTCCCGCATTCGCCATTGCCCTGGCCGGCCTTGCCATCTCCGCCGCAACGCGGCCGCGCGGCATAAACGCCTAGCCGACCGCGAACTTCACCACGAATACGAGCGCAAGCAGCATCACTGCGGGCTTTGCGTCCGCGAACCTGCCCGCGAGAATCTTCACCACCGCATAGGTGATGAAGCCAAGGCCGATGCCGGTCGCGATCGAATAGGTCAGCGGCATCGCGATAGCGGTGACCACCGCCGGCGCGTATTCCGTCACGTCACTCCAATCCATGTCGGCGAGGCCGCGCGTCATCACGCAGGCGACATAGAGCAACGCCGCTGCCGACGCGTAAGCCGGCACCATGCCGGCAAGCGGCGCGAAGAACAGCGCCAGCAGGAAAAAGAGCGCGACGAATACCGCCGTCAGTCCGGTGCGGCCGCCGGCCGCGACGCCGGATGCACTCTCGATGTAACTGGTGGTGGTCGATGTGCCGATCAGCGACCCGAACACCGCAGCAAAGCTGTCGGCCATCAGCGCCTGCTTCATGCGCGGCAGGTTGCCGTCCTTGTCGAGAAGACCTGCCCGATGTGTCACACCGATCAGCGTTCCGGCGTTGTCGAAAACATCGATGAACAGAAAACTGAACACCACGACCATAAAGGTCAGTTCGGTCGCGCGCGAGAAGTCGAGTTGCAACAGCGTCGGCGCCAGCGACGGCGGCAGCGACATCACGCCATTGAAGCTCGTCAGCCCCATCGGCAACCCGATCAGCGACACCGCGAGAATCCCGAGCAGCGTGCCGCCGGCGATGTTGCGCGCGTTCATCGCCACGATCAGCGCAAATCCAAGCAGGCACAGCACGGGCGCGGGATTCGCGACACCGATCGGTCCCGCAGTGACCAGCGTCGCCGGGCTCGCCACCACGATCTTCGCCTGTTCGAGCGCGATGATCGCGAGGAAAAGACCGACGCCGGCGGAGATCGCGAATTTCAGGTTTCGCGGAATGGCATCGATGACATATTCCCGCAGCCGAAAGATCGAGAGCGCGAAGAAGATCACACCCGAACAGAACACCGCCGCGAGCGCCTGCTGCCAAGTGTATTTGTAACCGAGCACGACGGTGAACGCGAAGAAGGCGTTCAGGCCCATGCCGGGCGCGAGCGCGATCGGATAGTTCGCCAGAAACGCCATCGCCAATGAGGAGACCGCCGCCGCAAGGCAGGTGGCGACGAACACCGCGCCCTTGTCCATGCCCGCATTGGCGAGGATCGTGGGATTGACGAACACGATGTAGATCATCGTGAGGAACGTGGTGACGCCGGCGATGAATTCGGTACGAACTGTCGTGCCGTTCTGGATGAGGCCGAACTGGCGGTCGAAAAATGTCTCCAACGACGTTCCCGGCCGCTCGCTCATTGCATCCCTCTGCTATCGTGGACCCTGTGTCGCCTGCTGCGGACGCACAATACTCCAGCCGATCCGCACCAGACTCTGGCGGCCGCGGACCGTATGCTCGAACGCGCGCGGCACTTCCGGCACGAGATTTGGAAAGCGCTGTGCAATATCGGCGGGCGGCGAACCCGCCGTGTCCGCCGCGCGCCAGACCACCACACCGCCGGTTTCGTTGAACAGCGCGGGCGTGATCCACGGCGTCTGCTGCGGCGTTGCATCGAACATCACATGCGGACGCGACCGCGCAGCGAAGCCGATCAATGTCGAGAGTTGCGGATCGCCCGCCACCGAAGCCAACGGATGGCCGGTGCGCCGCTCGAAATTCTCGCCGAAGAATTGCCCGATCTCGCGCGCGGGCAGCGACGTCCTGACCTCACCGCCGCCGATCCACGGCTGGACGAACACGATACCGAGAACGAGGACGGCGGGCGCTGCCATGATAACGAGCCAGACCGAGCGCAAAAGATGCTGCCGCCGTAGCGGAATGAGATCGCCTGCGGCGACGATGACCGCAAGCCCGATGAGCAGCAGCGCGATGCCGTCGCCGCCGATCACCTGGTCCTTGCCGAACAAGGCCGCGAGGAAACTGAGGGCAATCGGAGGGACCAGCGCAAAGATATAGACAAACAGCCGCGCGAAGGGATCGACCGGCGGGCGATAAATGATCGGCGCGTCTTCGGATTTGCGATCGAGATAACGCGAATTGACGATCAGCAGCAGCGCGACGCCGAACAATGCGAACAGCAACCCGGCCAGAAGCGAGAGCCATCCGAGCAGGTTCCCCTGAATACCGGTTGCGGCCGGCAATGACGGTAACGCCACCGCGTTCGCACGCAAAAGCCAGATGACATACGGCAGCACCAGCACTGCAAGGACGATGGTCGCATACAGCGGATCGGCCGACATCATGGCCCGCCTGCCCTTTTGCGTCGCCAGCACGAAGCCGGCCAGCAGCAACAGCAGCGGGATCGATGCCGACGTCGTCAGCAGCAGCAGACCGATCTCGACGGGCAGCAGGAACCATGCACTGCGCCGCCCCTGCCCGATGATCTGCCAGGTATGCAGCAGCACCAGCGCCCACAGCGGCCGAGCCAGGATAAGCGGACCGAACTCGATGCCGGGAAAGGAAAACGCCGTAATCGTCGCTGTCAGCAGCACGGCAAGGATCGCCTGTTGCGGGCCGACGATGGCGCGGCCGAGCTTGAACAGCGCCCAGAACGTCACAATGAAGCAAAGCTGCGCCAACAGATAGACGCCGAAGATATGATTGCCCGACAGACGGAACGCGACATCGGCGAGCCAGAACGCAGCGGGCGGGCCGAGATGGGTGCCGACCTGATGCTCCCTGCCGAAAGCGAGCACCGTCGCCACATCGCCCGGCGGGCTTCCGTACAACAGCCACGGCAGAAACAGCCACAGCGCTGCCTGCGCCAGCACCACGATCCAGAAAATCAGGCGGGGCCGCGAGCGAACCAGTTCGACGATCAGGGAGGTGAAGCGCATGAAACGTCCGAAACGGCTTTGCGAGGGACGCTCACTGATAAAGCGCAGAAGGCGATCAGGCAACCGAACCCTGATCCGTCATCCTGAGGTGCGAGCCCTTGCGAGCCTCGAAGGATGGCAAGCTGAAAATAAAACTCCTGCTTTATGCCGTCGCCCTTCGAGGCTCGCCGCAATGCGGCTCACACCTCAGGGTGACGGCGAAACTAAAATCCTGACTTCCTCGACCACGGTCGCAACCCTGTTCGGTGCGCTCGCGGCGGTTATGCCTTCGTGTTTTTCACGTGCAGCCGCAACCGGAGCAAAAAAGCGGCGATGATGAATCGTCGGCCCCAGGCGGTCGAGTGCTTCAAGATGGGCCGGAACGCCGTAACCCATGTGCTGTTCAAAGCCGTAGCCGGGGCAATCCTGCGCCAGCCGGCACATCAGCCGGTCGCGCGAGACCTTGGCGACGATCGAAGCCGCAGCGATCGATACCACGAGGCCATCACCGCCGATCACCGCCTCGCAATCGCAGGACGTGTCCAGCCGGTCGCGCCCGTCGACGAAGACATGCTTCGGCATTTCGGGCAGCGCATGCACCGCCCGCGCCAGCGCCCACAGAGACGCGCGCAGGATATTGTCGCGATCGATCCGCGACGGCGGCGCAAAGGTGACCGACACGAGCGAGGTCGCGCATATTTCTTCGAACAGCGCTTCGCGCCGTTCGCGCGTCAGGCGCTTGGAATCGTCGAGGCCCTTCGGAATCCGCTTCGGGTCGAGGATCACGGCCGCCGCTACCACCGGCCCGGCCAACGGCCCGCGCCCCGCCTCGTCGCAGCCCGCGACCGGCCAGACGCCGCGCTTCAACAGCGCGCGCTCGCGGCGAAAGCTTGGCGGCGCTGCGGCGATCACACCCTTGCGCTTGGTACTTTTCGCTTTTGGTCGAGCCGCTGCTGATTTGTCTCGAATCATGCCGGGATGCTGCGGCTAGTGGCGCAGCCTCGCAAGCCGGAACTTTCATCCGTGCCCGTTATTCAATGCGGCTCGGGTCTCAGAACAGATTAAGCTGCTCGTTTGCGGGCTTGGGCCGCGCGAAGTGGGCCGTCGTCAGCTTGGAGCGCCGCTTGTTGAGACCGAGTTTCTCGCAGGCGATCTCGAAGCGCCGCCCGATCATCCAGGCCATCGGGCCGGTGCCCTTCATCCGCGCGCCCCACTGCGAGTCGTAGTCGCGACCGTCGCGCATGTCGCGGATCAGCGTGAAGACGTGTCGATACCGGTCCGGATAATTCGCCATCAGCCACTCACGGAACAAATCGCGGACCTCGAGCGGCAGCCGCAGCAAAACGTAGCTCGCTTCCTTGACGCCTGCATGAGCCGCGGCGTCGAGAATGCGCTCGATCTCGGAATCGTTCAGCGCCGGGATCACGGGCGCAACCATAACGGTTGTCGGGATTCCCGCCTCGGCCAACAGCCGCAGCGCCTCCAGCCGTTTGGGAGGCGTCGAGGCGCGCGGCTCCATGGTCCGCGCGAGTTTCGGATCCAGCGTAGTCACCGAAATCGCAACCTTGGCGAGATTTCGCTTTGCCATCCGCGCCAAAATGTCGATGTCCCGAGTCACCAGCGCCGACTTGGTGACGATGCCGACCGGATGGCCGACCCGTTCCAGTACCTCGAGA
This sequence comes from Afipia sp., assembly GCA_051653085.1. Lineage (GTDB taxonomy): Bacteria > Pseudomonadota > Alphaproteobacteria > Rhizobiales > Xanthobacteraceae > Afipia. The sequence goes on from JBOFVL010000017.1 coordinate 160,321, forward strand.
ATGCCGCGCATGATTTTGTTCTCGCGCTCGATCGGCTGATACGGATCGGTATTGGTGCCGATCGCGATCATGCGCGGGTCGTAACCGGGCGCGGCCAATTCCTTTTCAAGCAGCTCCGGCGCGTCGGGTTTGGCGAACAGTTTGGATTCGAAATCCAACCCCGGCGACAATCCGAGATAGGCGTGGGTCGGCCGTGCGTAACAATAGACGCAGCCATGCTCGCAGCCGCGATAGGGATTGATGGAGCGGTCGAAGCCGATGTCGGGCGAGTCGTTGCGGGTGATGACCTTGCGCGCGGTATCGATGGCGACCGTGGTCTGGAACGGCGGCAGTTCTTCCAGGCTCTGCCAGCCGTCGTCGAAGGTGACCCGGGCTTCCGCCTCAAAGCGGCCGCTGGCGTTGGATTGCGCGCCGCGGCCCCTGCGCCGCTGACGGTCGATCGCGACTTCGATCTCGGGAAAAGGGGAAGGAACACCCGCCGGCTCGGAGGGCGACGTGACCGGCGGGTGCTTGAGGGCATGGGATGCATGGCTCATGAGTCCAAGATAGCAACCAAATAGAACAAAACAAGAACAATATTCCAGCTTCACCAGAAAATTTCACCGGCTCTTGCGACCCGCCCCCTCGGTGTGCCGGGCGTTAGGGAATGCCGCAAAAAGCTGCACAGGACGGGCTGTTCTGAGTGTGACAAGATGATAACGATGCCGCACCAAGCATTTGACGGACAGGCATTCCAAGCACCGGCCCATGATCAGCGTTGTCATTCCCACCGAAGGCGTCGAGCAACCTGTCGTTGCCACCCTCGCTGCCCTCGTTCCGGGGGCGGCTGCGGGTATCGTCCGGGACGTGGTGCTGGTCGACAGGCCCGGTTCCGACGCCATCGAGCGGGTGGCCGATATCGCAGGATGCAATTTCCTGAAATTTGACGGTTCGCGGGCAGCCGCCCTTGCGGCAGGTGCGCAGCAAAGCCGGTCGCCATGGCTGCTGTTCCTGCTTCCCGGCGCTGTACTGGAGGCGGGCTGGATCGACGAGGCTGCCCAGTTCATGCAGCGGGTATCGCTCAGCGGGCGGCAGCGCGCGGGCATCTTCCGCTATGCGCGCTCGCCTTATGAGGAAGCGACGGTTCGCGACGGAGTGAAGTCCCTTGCCCGGTTTATTTCCGGCCCGTCCGCAGACCAGGGCCTGCTGATTTCCCGCGATCATTATGAGCAGGTCGGCGGCTATGCCCCTGCCGCGCGCCGCGCCGAGGCCAAGCTGATCTCGAAGCTCGGCCGCGCTGGCCGCGCCGTGCTCAGAACCAAGATTTTCGTCGCCGCCTGAGATAAGTTGACTCCGTCAACTTATTAGTTGACATCGTCAATAATCGGCACACACTCCGTCCGGTGAGACGGAGTATGCCCATGCCTGCACAACCCGTATTGGACAGCGACGCTTCAGTCGCCGCGATCCGGCGGTTCAACCGCTTCTACACCCGCAAGATCGGCGTGCTGGAGCAGAACCTGATGCAAAGCCCGTTCTCGCTGACGGAAGCCCGCGTGCTGTTCGAACTCGCGCAGCAGGACGGCGTGACCGCGAAGGAAATCGGATCAAAGCTGGGACTCGACCCCGGCTATCTCAGCCGCATCGTCAACGCCTTCACTGAGAAGAACCTGATCACGCGCAAGCCTGTCCCTACAGACAAGCGGCAGTATCAGCTGACGTTGACGGCCAAGGGGCATCTCGCATTCGGCCGTCTGAACCAAACCTCGCATGCAGATGTCGCGGACATGCTCAAGGCGCTGCCGGCTGGCGGCGGGCAGCGCCTGGTGGACGCGATGGCCACCATCGAACGGCTGCTGGATGACGAAACCGGTCGTCCCGAAGCGACATTGCGCACGCACAGGCCCGGCGACATGGGCTGGATCGTGCAGCAGCATGGCGCGCTCTACGCCCGCGAATTCGGCTGGGACATCTCGTTCGAAGCACTGTGTGCGGAGATCGTCGCGCAGTTCCTGAAAGACTTCGATCCGTCGCGCGAACGCTGCTGGATCGCCGAAATCGATGGCAAGCAGGTCGGCTCGGTGTTCCTGGTCAAGCATTCCGACGAGGTTGCAAAGATTCGTCTCTTGCTGATCGATCCAGCGGGGCGCGGAATCGGCCTCGGCAAGCGGCTGGTCGATGAATGCATCGCATTCGCGCGGAGTTGCGGCTATCGCAAGATCACGCTGTGGACGCAAAGCATGCTGCTGGCGGCGCGCGGAATTTATGAGCGCGCGGGTTTCGTGCGCGTCGCAAGCGAACCGCACCACAGTTTCGGACAAGACCTGATCGGCGAGACATGGGAGCTGACGCTCTAACCGTTACGTCTTCGCCTTGCCGCGCTTCAAATGCTCGTCCAGCCGCGGCATGATCTCGACGAAGTTGCAGGGCTTGGTGCGGTAATCGAGTTGCTGCGCCAGAATCCCATCCCATCCGTCGCGGCACGCACCCGGCGATCCCGGCAGACAGAAGATATAAGTCGCACCAGCGACGCCGGCGGTGGCGCGGCTCTGGATCGTGGACGTGCCGATCTTGGCGTGGCTCATCATGTGAAATGCGATCGAGAAGCCGTCCATGCGTTTCTCGAACAGCGGCTCGACGGCTTCCGGCGTCACGTCGCGGCCGGTGAAGCCGGTGCCGCCCGTGGTGATGACGGCATCGACGCCGGGATCGGCGATCCACGCCTTCAGTTTCGCGCGGATCGCATCGACATCATCGGTCACGATGTCACGTGCAGCAAGATGATGCCCCGCCGCCGTGAGGCGGTCCGCCAGCGTCGTGCCGGACTTGTCATCGGCAAGCGAGCGCGTGTCGGAAATCGTCAGCACCGCGATATTGAGCGGGACGAATTGCCGGGCTGCTGCAGTTTCTGCGGACACGGCGCTAAAGCTGCACGCCGGACGCGAACGTGTTGCAGGCCTGCACGCTGCCCTGCTGATAGCCGGTCATGAACCAGCGCTTGCGCTGCGCGGCCGAGCCATGGGTGAACGAGTCCGGCACGACGCGGCCCTGGGCCTGCCGTTGCAACGTATCGTCACCGATCGCGGACGCCGTCTGCAACGCCGCATCGATATCACCCGCCTCCAGGAAGCCGGGCCGCTTCTTCTCTTCGCGGTTGACCCAGACGCCGGAGAGGCAGTCGGCCTGCAGTTCGACCCGCACCTGAATGGCATTCGCCTCTGCCTTGCTGCCAGCCCGCTCCTGCATCTGCCGCGCCTTGTCCAAGATGCCGAGCAGATTCTGAATGTGATGGCCGGCTTCATGCGCGATGATATAGGCCGCCGTGAACTTGCACGCATTTCCGGAGCAGCCGCGGAACCGGGTCTCGACCTCGCGGAAGAATCCGGTGTCGAGGAAAATCTGCTTGTCGGGCGGGCAATAGAACGGGCCCATCGCCGATTGCGCCATGCCGCAGCGGCCGCCGTTGGTGGCGTTCCGGAACAACACGATGCGCGGCCCGCGGTAGGTCTGGCCGCTGGCTGAGAAGATTTCGCTCCAGCGGTCGTCGATTTCGCCGAGCACGCCCGCGATCATGCTGCCCATCTCGTCGGACGGCGCGCCGGCCTTCGGCGGGCTGCTTGTTCTGCGATCGGTCTGATAGCTCGGGGCCTGCTGCTGGCCGCCGGTGAGCACCTCTGCGCCGCCGATCAGGATGCGCGGATCGATGCCGACCGCCCAGCCGATCAGGCCGAGCACAATGACGGTTCCAATTCCGAGCCCGCCACCGCCGCCCATGGGGAATCCGAAGCCGCCACCTCCGCCGCCGAATCCGCCACCGCTGTCGTCGCGGCGATCGTCGATGTTATCGCTGCGGCGGAAATCATCGTAACGCATCGGAAAATCTCCTCACTCAGCGGACGCGCCAGACCACAACGCGATGGAGCCGCAAAGTATCCTGTTAACGATTCATACATTGCCCGGCAAAAATTGCCTAGTGCGGCGTTGCATTGCCTCATGCGGCATTTCGATGTGTTTCAACCGTGCGACATGAATGCGGGCTGAATTTCTCAACGAAAGGCACGTACGGCGCTATTTCCGACGCGAGTTGAATCGTGCGCCGATGTGCAACGCAGTTGCAACCAGCGATGCGACGCGAGTTGAAAACTAAATCTCAGATGAGTGACAAACCTGTTTTTGATTAAGCCGATTTTTACCTTGGCCATTCATGGTGATGACAGTCGGATTAGTTAGTCCCGCGTCGCCGGCTGCGTCGCCTGAGTCAGGTTTTGAGTCATGGTAGTGTCGCGTCGCGGGGCGTCTGCAAAGGCGCCCCGCACTCAATTTGAAACTGCTCCGAGTTCGCATATCGTCGTTGGCGATTGCGTCGCGGAGATGTCGAAGATGAAAGCCGGATCGGTCGATCTGGTCTTCGCTGACCCTCCGTACAATCTGCAATTGAAGGGCGATCTCAAGCGCCCCGACGAATCCCATGTCGATGCCGTCAACAACGACTGGGACAAGTTCTCATCCTTCGCCGCCTATGATGATTTCACGCGCGCATGGCTGCTTGCCGCGCGCCGCGCCATGAAGCCGTCGGCGACGATCTGGGTGATCGGCTCTTATCACAACATTTTCCGCGTCGGCGCGATCATGCAGGATCTGGGCTTCTGGATTCTCAACGACATCGTGTGGCGCAAGACCAACCCGATGCCCAATTTCCGCGGCCGCCGCTTCACCAATGCGCACGAAACGATGATCTGGGCGGCGCGCGACGAGAACACCAAGGGCTACACCTTCAACTACGAAGCGCTGAAGGCCGCCAATGAGGACGTGCAGGCACGTTCCGACTGGCTGATCCCGCTTTGCACCGGCGACGAGCGCCTCAAGGGCGGCGACGGCAAGAAGGTTCATCCGACGCAAAAGCCCGAAGGTCTGCTGGCGCGCGTGCTGCTGTCGTCGTCGAAGCCCGGCGACCTCGTGATCGATCCGTTCAACGGCACCGGCACCACCGGCGCTGTCGCAAAACGCCTCGGCCGTAGCTATATCGGCTTCGAGCGCGACCAGACCTACGCGAAGGCCGCCGAGGCGCGCATCGCCGCCATCGAGCCCTTGCCGGAAGCAACGCTTGCGCCGTTCATGACTGCGCGCGGTGCGCCGCGCGTCGCATTCTCCGAATTGGTCGAGCGCGGCATGATCGTGCCCGGCACCAAGCTGGTCGATTCCAAGAAGAAGCACGGCGCACTGGTGCGTGCGGACGGCGCGATCATGCTGGGCGACAAGGTCGGCTCGATCCATCGCATGGGCGCGCTGGCGCAGGGCTCGGAAAGCTGCAACGGCTGGTCGTTCTGGCATGTCGAGACCAAAAAGGGTCTCAAGCTGATCGACGAACTGCGCGCCGAAATCCGCAGCGAGATGGCGGCGGTCTGATCCGCCGCCTCATCACGAATGGAAGACGCCCTGCAGGCGTCACAGTTACGGGACGCGCTGACACCCCTCCAGAAATGTACGAACGAGCCCAGGCGCTTCCCTCGCCGCCACGGCGTGGATGCGCATGCGCAACGAAAATGCCCCCGGCATCGTCCGTAACACGATCCCAGGCGCCGCCCGGTGCCGCAGACTCGCCTGCACGATCGCCAATCCCAGGCCCGCCTCCACAAATCCCAACGCCATCGTCGGATTGTCAGCCTCGAACTGTATGCTGGGCATGAAGCCCGCAACGGCGCAGGCCTGCAGGAACGCCTGTCGCGCAAGCGACGATCGGGCTGCAGGTGGGGCAATGAACGTCTGACCGTCCAGCCGCTGCGGCAAAAGCCGCCCCGCAGAAAGCGGGTGCCCTTCAGGGATGGCGAGCAGAAATTTTTCTTCGACGCAGAGACGGCTGTCGAGAATTCCGCCCACCTGTGGCGCGGAATAGGTCAAGCCGACATCCAGATCGCCCTGGGTGATCGCTTCAAACTGCTGGGCCGAACGCAAACTGCGCAACTCCAGTTGCGCGCCCGGGGCCCGCTTGCGCAACGACCGCAGGCCCGCGGCGATGACGCCGCTGTGGATCGCTCCCTCCACGTAACCGACCACCAATCGCCCCGCACGTCCCTGCGCAATGTCCCGCGCGCCGCCTTCCACCTTCGCGGCATGCGCGAGCAGGGCGCGTGCTTCTTTCAGGAACGTGCGTCCCGTAGCCGTCAAGCGTAGCCGCTTTTTCTCGCGCACGAACAATCCGAGCCCCAGCCGGGCCTCCAACTGCTGCATCTGCCGGCTTAGCGGCGATTGCGAAATATGAAGCTGCGTTGCAGCCCGCCCTACATTCTCTGTTTCCGCGACGGCCACGAAATAGCGCAATTGCTGCAAATCCAGCATGAGACGTATCCGGTCTGAAGTTGTGCCATATCAGTCTTGGACGAGAGCATAAGCCATACCTAGCGTGAGATCACCAGAAGGAGAACTACGATGGCTCTTGCAAAGTTCGGCTTTATCGTCTCGGGCGCGCAGCTCGACCCCACACACCACCGGTTGTCGATGACTTCACCTGCATTCGAAATGATCGCCGTCGGAGTTGGAGAGCTTGGCCAAGCTCCCGCCGTCGCGTTGCAAATGGTCGACGGCGGCGTGCAACTCATCGAACTGTGCGGCGGCTTCGGCCCGTGCTGGACTGCGAGAGTCCTCGATGCCATCCAGCATCGTGTCCCGGTTGGCTCCGTCAGCTACGGGCCTGAATCCATCGACGGCATGCACGCCCTCTTCAAGGATTGATCAACCGCCATATCTGCCTTCGCTTCGCAATTGCTCCCTGGCCTCATGCCACGACAGTCCAAAGCCGGGAGTGGTTTACATGACAATCCTTATCGCAGACAGCGAGATGACGGCGGTCTAATCCGCCGCCTGTCTTACTCTCGCCAGCATGGCTTTTTGATCTCGGTCGCGACCTCCGCCCAGCTCATGCCCATGTCATTCAGATCGCGCTCGCTCATTGCTCCGAGCTGACGCCGCTCGCGGCTGCGTCTTCGCCATGTCCGGGCAATCTCCAGAGCACCTCGGATCATGTCCAGCACCCAATGAGACACGACCAACGATGACTGGCCCTGCTGCGGCCGCTCGCCAGGGCAGATGCTGTCCACTTTCAGCGAGCCCTCCGCACTTCAGATTTAGGAAACGGACCGAGCACCCGTTCGATCAACGCAGAGTCGCAATACTCCTTGACCTGTTTGACCTTGCCGTTTTCCAGTCGCCAAACCATGCAGTACTCGTTGTCGTACCGGTCGCCGGCCTTGGTGACGTTGTCGCCTTTGGCTTCGACCACAACGAAATCGCCCTCGGCGACAAAGTTGAAGGCAACGGTCCTCGTGCGTTCGGTCAGCAAGGTTCGCAAATGGCCGAGAAGGCCGTTCGTGATTGCCTCCTTCCCTGCATAAATTCCCGACCACGAATACTGACCCATCACAACCCAGGTCACATCCTCCGCGAGGTTATCGACAAACGTCGTTCCGCCGCGGTTGGCGGCGTCGGTGTAAATCTGCTGAACGAGTTTCTTGTTTTCGGCTGCGCCCATGGCGGTGGCTCCATCATGTGATCGATGCGTGGAGTATGGCGCCAGCCACTCTATTCTTCCAATCGATAGATTATATTGTATATATTCACAGCATGAATTTATCTGCACTCGACCTCAACCTGCTGGTTGCCCTCGACGCACTTCTTCTCGAAGCCAATGTCAGCCGGGCAGCCATGCGGATCGGATTGTCGCAACCGGCGACCAGTCACGCGCTGCAGCGCCTGCGTGACATCCTCAGCGATCCCTTGCTGGTGCGCGTCGGTGCACGCATGGAATTGACGCCCCGGGCCCATGCATTGCGAGCGCCGCTGGCGCAGGCGCTTGATCAGGTGCGCGGCCTGTTCATGCCGGACGACTTCGACGCCGCACGCAGTGAACGGCGCTTTCGCCTGATGATGCCGGACCTCGCCGTCGAATTGCTGATGCCACCGCTGATGAAAAAGCTGGATGCCGCCGCACCCGGCGTGAGGATCGAGGTCGTACCCTGGCGCGGCCCCGCGATCTTTACCGCCGAATTCGCGCGCACCATCGACATGGTGATCAGCATCGGCGATGCCTTCAAGGGATTTCACCGGCAACTGCTTTACACCGACTCCGATGCGCTGGCGGTGCGGCAGGGACATCCGGCAGGGGCGCGGCTGAAAAACAGGGACACGTTTCTCAAGGCGCGGCATGTCGCCGTCGTCATTCGCGGCCAGAGCGAGGACCTGATCGACACGTGGTTGCAGACCAAAAAATTGGAGCGGCAGATTGCGCTGGTGGTGCCGAGCTACATCGAAGCACTGCACGTCGCGGCGCGGACTAACCTTGTGGCGTTTGTGCCGAGCCGCCTGATCGCGGCGCTGTCGAAGCCGCTGGCGCTGACCAGAGTTGCGCCGCCGCTCGACCCGGGGATCGACGAGCAGTTCATGTTTTATCCGACACGCGCGCAGGTCGATCCCGGGTCGATCTGGCTGCGCAAGCTCATGCTTGAGATTGGGAAAGAGCTGGGCGGGAGCCATGGAAAGGCCCCCTCGCGTTAGTTCGTGCCTTTTCGCAATTGCCCCCTTTCCCTCTCCTATGCGATGACACTCTCAAAATCGGGAGCGTTCATCATGACCATTCTCATCGCAGGCGGCGGCATCGGCGGGCTGACGCTCGCACTCAGCCTTCACCAGATTGGCATTCCATGCCGCGTGTTTGAAAGCGTTGCGGAACTGAAGCCGCTCGGCGTCGGCATCAATGTACTGCCGCACGCGGTGCGCGAACTGATCGAACTCGGCCTGCTCGAGAAGCTCGACGCGGCCGGCGTGCGCACCAAGGAGCTGTCGTATTTCTCCAAACACGGCAAGCCGATCTGGACCGAGCCGCGCGGGCTCGAGGCCGGATACAAGTGGCCGCAGTTCTCGATCCATCGCGGCGTGCTGCATCAAATCCTGCTCGATACCGTGATCGAGCGTCTCGGCAAGGACAACCTGCTCAACAACCATCACATCGCAAGCTTCACCGAGACGCCGGAGGGCGTGTCCACGCGCTTCATCGACAAGGCGACCGGCGAGGACGTCGGCACCTATGACGGCTCGCTGCTGATCGCCGCTGACGGCATTCACTCCGCGGTGCGTGGCAAACTCCATCCCGGCGAAGGCCCGCCAATCTGGAACGGCCGCATTCTCTGGCGCGGCATCACCGAGAGCGAAGCCTTCCTTTCCGGCCGCACCATGATCATGGCGGGGCACGAGAGCCTGAAATTTGTCTGCTATCCGATCTCCAACATGCCGCTGCCGAGCGGCAAATTCCGCATCAACTGGATCGCGGAGCGCTACTTCCCGCCGGATCATCAGTGGCGTCGCGAGGATTACAACCGCGCCGCGAAGCTCGATGAATTCCTGCCTTGGTTCGAGGACTGGCGGTTCGACTGGCTCGATGTGCCAAGCCTGATCCGCAACTGCGCGCATGCCTACGAATATCCGCTGGTGGACCGCGACCCCATCGACCGCTGGACCTTCGGCAATGTGACGCTGATGGGCGACGCCGCGCATCCGATGTATCCGATCGGCTCCAACGGCGCGTCGCAGGCCATTCTCGACGCTCGCGTGCTGACGCGCGAAATTCTCAACCACGGCGAGACATCGGCTGCGCTTGCGGCCTATGAAGCCGAGCGCCGTCCGGCGACCACAGAACTCGTCAAGCTCAATCGCCGCAACGGACCCGAACAGGTGATGCAACTCGTCGAAGAGCGCGCGCCGAACGGCTTCAACGTCGTCACCGACGTGCTGTCGCATCAGGAGCTCGAAAACGTCGCCAACACCTACAAGCGCGTGGCGGGGTTTCAGGTCGATGCGCTCAACGCCAAGCCGCCGATCGTGCCGAAGCCGGAATCATCGATGCTGTCGAGCGCGGGGTAGTGTGCTTCACCTCTCCCCGTTTACGGGGAGAGGGAGTCGTTACTCCCCCAATCCATGCGCAATGACCTTGCGCATGACATTCGGCAACGCCTCGTCCTCGAGCGTTGCAATCTGTACCCAGCGCATTCCCTCGGGCGCGCGCGTGCGCGCAGCAACGCTTGCGGTGTAGACAACAAGTTCGAGCGGAAAATGCGTGAACACGTGCGTCACCACGCCCGCCTTGCGATGCCAGCGTGAAACAGTCAGCACAGGCGCCTGCTTGAGCGCGCCCTTGTCGTCATGACCGGCGAACCATTCCGACGTCGGCACCTCGGTCATGCTGCCGAGCAATCCTTTTTCAGCACGCGTGCGCACCAGCAGTTCGCTACCGCGCGTGACCACGAACGCCGCGCCCCGCCGCAGCGTGCCGGTCTTCTTCGGGGCCTTACGCGGAAACGTCTCCTGATCGCCGCGCACGCGGGCCGAGCAATCGTCGTTGAGCGGACACAGCGCACACGCCGGTTTCTTCGGCGTGCAGATCGTCGCGCCGAGATCCATCAGCGCCTGCGCGCTGTCGCCCGCGCGTGACGCGCCAAGCAAGGTCGTGGCCAGTTCCTGAATCCGCGGCTTGGCCTTCGGCAACAGTTCTTCCACGGCGAACAGCCGCGACACCACGCGCTCGATGTTGCCGTCCACCGGCATGGTTTGCCGGCCGAATGCAATCGCCGCAATCGCCGCCGCCGTGTAAGGCCCGATTCCCGGCAGCGCGCGCAGGCCTTCTTCGGTGTCGGGAAATACGCCATCATGCTCGCGCAGCACGGCGACAGCGCAGGCATGAAGATTACGCGCGCGCGAATAGTAGCCGAGCCCGGCCCACATCCGCAGCACATCGTCGAGCGAGGCCGAGCCGAGTGCCATAACCGTCGGCCACCGTGCGGTGAATTTCTCGAAATACGGACCGACCGCCTTCACGGTGGTCTGCTGCAGCATGATTTCCGACAGCCAGACGCGATAGGGATCACTCGACTGGCCCGGCAGCGCGCGCCACGGCAACTGGCGGCGATGGCGGTCGTACCAGGCGAGCAGCGCGGCAGCGCGATCGGCTTCGGCGGCTTCCGGAGATTTCTTTCGTCGCGCCGCGGCGCCTGATAGGGTCATGGGACACTATGTACCGACGACAGCCATCCATGAACAAGCCCGGTCCCATCTCGGCGAAGCCGTTATCCGCACTGCTCGGCAGTGCGATCAACGACGTTTTCGCCAAGCAGGGCTTTGCCTCGCGCGAACTGGTGACGCGATGGGCGGATATCGTCGGCGCCCAGGTCGCCGCCCATTCGGAACCGCTGAAAATCCAGTGGCCGCGGCCGGTCGAGAACCAGCCGCCCGAACCGGCCACATTGGTCTTGCGGGTCGAGGGGCCGATGGCGCTGGAAATCCAGCACACCTCGGACGTCATTCTGGAGCGGGTCAACCGCTTCTTCGGCTGGAACGCGGTGGGACGGATCGCGCTGCGTCAGGCGCCGCTGTCGCGCCGGCCGGCGCCGAAAATCCGGAAAAAGCCCGATGCCGCTGAGGTGGCCAGAATCGAGGCAGATCTCACCAGCGTAGAGGATGGCGATCTGCGCGCGGCACTGGCGCGGCTCGGCGCGTCGATCAAGCGAAATTGACGGTCCCAGCAGGGTGCCGAAGCGGCCCGGCATTGCCACAATTATCGTTTCAAGCTAGCGAACATCGGCAATCAGGGCGTGATCCAGCGCCGTTCGCACGTATTCCGGAGCAGACCGTTGAACATCACGCGCCGCACCTTTAACGCCGCCCTCTCCCTTGCTGGCCTTGCCGCCGCCGTTGGCATCTCGCCATGGCAATTCATCAGCGATGCCAGCGCCCAGTCTGCCGCCGAAATCAACAAGGCCGGCGCGCTCGGCGACATGGCGCTGGGCTCCAAGGACGCGTCTGTCACCATCATCGAATACGCCTCGATGACCTGCCCGCATTGTGCCGCCTTCACCAAGGACGTGTTCCCGAAACTGAAGACGGATTACATCGATACCGGCAAGGTGCGTTTTATTTTCCGCGAGTTCCCGCTGGATCAGGTCGCGCTGGCGGCCTCCGCGCTGGCGCGCTGCGTGGCCAAGGATGACGCGCCGAAGTATTTCGCCATCATCGATATCCTGTTCAAGCAGCAGAACGATCTGGCGTCGGACGCGCTCGGAACCATCAACCGCGTCGGCAAGCAGGCCGGCTTCAGCGAGCAGATGATCAAGGATTGCGTCCAGGGCGATCCTGCAATCCAGAAGGGCATCCTGGATGCGCGCGAGTTCGCCTACAAAACACTCAAGGTCAATTCGACGCCGTTCTTCTTCGTCAACGGAACCGTGGTGAAGGGCGAGACGTCGTTCGAGGCCTTCGAACAGCTCATCAAGCCGCTGCTCAAGAGCTGAGAGCCGCCCGAATTCGGGCACATTCGCCCGAAACACACTGAAATCCCTTGCAAATCCCTTGGGAAAAGCCCCGAGGCCCGGTTGCCCTCCGCGGCCGGCCTCGCCATTGTGCAGACAATCCGAGGCGCATACCGCGACTCAGTTATACTGGCACAGGCTCTCTATGACCTTGCCCCGGCTGGATAATTCGGCCCGGCCAACAGAGCACCGATTGCATGAAACTCACGCGTCTTCGCCTTCACGGATTCAAGTCATTCGTTGAACCGACCGATTTCCTGATCGAGCCGGGTCTCACCGGTGTTGTCGGTCCCAACGGCTGCGGCAAATCGAACCTGGTCGAAGCCCTGCGCTGGGCGATGGGCGAAACCTCGCACAAGTCGCTGCGTGCCGCCGACATGGACGCTGTGATCTTCGCCGGTTCCGGCAACCGCCCGGCGCGCAACCACGCCGAAGTGGCGATGACCATCGACAACTCCGATCGCTCCGCGCCATCCGCCGTGAACGATCAGGAGGTGCTGGAAATTTCGCGCCGGATCGAACGCGAAGCGGGCTCGGTCTATCGCATCAACGGCAAGGATGTGCGCGCGCGTGACGTGCAGATTCTGTTTGCCGACGCTGCCACCGGCGCGCGATCGCCGGCCCTCGTCCACCAGGGCAAGATCGGCGAAATCATTCAGGCGCGTCCCGACCAGCGCCGCCGCGTGCTGGAAGACGCAGCCGGCGTTGCCGGATTGCATGCCCGCCGCCATGAAGCCGAACTGCGCCTCAAGGCCGCCGAAACCAATCTCACCCGCGTCGAGGACGTCATCGGCCAGTTGGCCGGTCAGATCGACGGCCTGAAGAAGCAGGCGCGTCAGGCGATCCGCTATCGCGAAGTCGCCGCCAAAGTCCGCAAGGCCGAGGCGCTGCTGTTCCACCTGCGCTGGCTGCAGGCCCATGCCGACGTCGCCGACGCCGGCCAGACCCATGATCTGAACGTGCGCGAGCAGGCCGAGCGGACCCGCGAGCAGGCGGAATCCGCGCGCATCCAGGCGATCCGCGCCTCCGAACTGCCGGGCCTGCGCGAAAACGAAGCGCGCGCCGCCGCCGGATTGCAGCGGCTGACCAATGCGCGCGAAATGCTCGACCGCGAGGAAGCCCGCGCCAAGGAGCGCGTCACCGAACTCGATCGCCGCTTGACGCAGTTCGCCGCCGACATCGAGCGCGAACAGCGCCAACTGTCGGACGCTGACGTCGCGCTGGCGCGCCTCGAATCCGAAGACGCCATTCTCAAGGACGAAATCAAGTCGCGCGTCGACAAGCGCAGCGGCGCGGACGAGCGCGTGGCCGAGGCGGAAGCGACCCTCGCCGCCGCCGAGCGCACCTTCTCCGAACTGACCACAGCGCTGGCCGACCTCACCGCCAAGCGCAACCAGTTCGAAGCCAATGTCCGCACCCATCGCGACCGCCTCGCGCGGATCGATCAGGACATCGCCAATGTCGAAGGCGAGGTCGCCAAGCTCAACGCCGAAACCGGCGGCCTCGGCGATCTCGGCGAACTCGTTGAGAGCATGGAAACCGCGCAGGGCATGCTGCTGGAATCCGAGATGAACACGCAGGCCAGTGAGGAGGCGCATCTTGCCGCGCGCGCCAAACTGGAAGCCTCGCGTGCACCGCTCGCCGATGCCGAAAAGCGCGTGCAGCGGCTGGAGACCGAAGCCAAGACCATCTCCAAGCTCGTCAACGGTGAAACCAAAAACCTGTGGCCGCCGATCATCGACGGCGTCAGCGTCGCCAAGGGTTTCGAGAAGGCGCTGGGCGCCGCACTTGGCGACGATCTTGACGCGCCGGTCGATCCGACTGCGCCAATGCGCTGGTCGAGCGTTGGCGTCGTCGCGGGCGATCCGTCGCTACCGGCAGGCGTCGAAGCGTTGGCCGAGCATGTGATGGCTCCACCGGAACTGGCGCGGCGTCTGGCGCAGATCGGCGTCGTCAGCCGCGAGCGCGGCGCGCAGCTCGTTTCGCAGCTGAAGACCGGCCAGCGGCTGGTCTCCCGCGAAGGCGATCTCTGGCGCTGGGACGGGTTCGTCGCGGCGGCCCATGCTCCGACCGGTGCAGCGCGGCGGCTCGCCGAACGCGCACGCCTCAAGGACATCGAAACCGAAATCGAACAGGCGCGCGCCGATGCAGTGGCCAAGCGTCAGGCTTTGGAGGCGGCAGACGCTGAACTCAAGGCCGCATCCGCCGCTGAAGGTGCTGCGCGTGAAGCCGCGCGCAACGCCCAGCGTGAAGCCAATGCGGCGCGCGAAAAGCATGCTGCCGCCGAGCGCGAGATCAATCGACACGCGTCGCGCCGCTCCGCGCTCGACGAACGCAGCACACACCTTGCCGCCGACCGCACCGAAGCCCACGGCGCGCACGAAAGCGCCGTCGCCGCTTTGAGCGAATTGCCCGGCAGCGCGGAAAACGAAGAACGCCTCGCCGCCGTCCGAGCCGACATGGACGGCCACCGCCGTCTCGCGGCGCAGGTTCGCGCCGAAGCGCAGGCACTGGCCCGCGAAGCTGAACTCGCCGACCGGCGCGTGCAGGCGATCGTCGCCGAGTGCAACGAGTGGAGGAGCCGCAAGGAAAACGCTGCGTCGCAGATCGCTACTGTCGAAACCCGCATTGGCGAGGTCAAGATCGAGCGCGCCGAGCTTGAGAACGCCCCGGAGGTGTTCGCCGAGAAGCGCAGCGCGTTGATCAGCGAAATCGAGCATGCTGAATCCGACCGCCGCATGGCTGCCGATGCGCTGGCAACCGCCGAGGCCGCCATGGCGGAAACCGACCGCGTAGCCCGCGCTTCGCTCGATGCGCTGTCCACTGCGCGCGAAGCTTGCGCCCGTTCGGAAGAGCGCATGGAAGGCTCCAAGCGCCGCCTCGAGGATGTCGAGCGCGAAATCCGCGACATGCTTGAGGTCGAACCGCATGGCGCGGCGGCACTCGCGGAGATCACGCCCGAGACCGAACTCCCGGCCGTCGGCGATGTCGAAGCCGATCTTGAAAAATGGCGCCGCGATCGCGAGCGTCTCGGCGCCGTCAACCTGCGCGCCGAAGAAGAACTGCGCGAGGTCGAAGCCCAGCATCTCAACCTCACCACCGAGCGCGACGATCTGGTCGAAGCGATCAAGAAGCTGCGCACCGGCATCCAGAGCCTCAACAAGGAAGCCCGCGAACGCCTGCTGACCTCGTTCGAGGTCGTCAACGGCCACTTCAAGCGGATGTTCACCGAACTGTTCGGCGGCGGTCAGGCTGAACTGACGCTGATCGAGAGCGAAGACCCGCTCGAGGCTGGTCTGGAAATCATCGCCAAGCCGCCCGGCAAGAAGCCGCAGACGCTTTCGCTGCTGTCCGGCGGCGAGCAGGCGCTGACCGCGCTGGCGCTGATTTTCGCGGTGTTCCTGACCAATCCTTCGCCGATCTGCGTGCTGGACGAAGTCGACGCGCCGCTCGACGACCATAACGTCGAACGGTTCTGCAACCTGTTGCATGAGATGACGTCGTCCACGGAGACGCGCTTCATCATCATCACCCACAATCCGATCACCATGGCGCGCATGAACCGGCTGTTCGGCGTCACCATGGCGGAGCGCGGCGTGTCGCAGCTTGTGTCGGTCGATCTTGACGGCGCGATGAAGGTTCTCGACCAGAACGTGGCATAATATCCTCAGGCCGGCCCGGCCTGAGGACTTCCATGACGCCAGATCTTCCCTCCGAATTAAGAGCAGCACTCGCGCGCAAGGCCGATGGCCTGTCACGCAAGGACGCAGCACAACGCGCCGGAGCGATCTCGCTGGCCTATCGCAGCGGCGGTGGCTCTGGCCGCATCAGGACGAGCGAAGATGCACTCGCCTATGCGCTGGCGCGGATGCCAGCAACCTATGCCGCCATCGCCGCGAGCCTGAACGCGCTCGCGGAGGTCAACCCGGAATTTGCGCCGCAGAGCCTGCTCGACATCGGCGCGGGACCGGGAACGGCAATATGGGCCGCGGCGGAAGCTTTTGCATCGCTCGATGCCTTCACCCTGCTGGATGCCAATGCAGCACTGCGCGATCTCGCCATCGCCCTCGCACAATCGAGCCCGCGTCTTGCTTCCATGCGTTACGAGCCGGGCGATGCGCACAAGCTGCTCGCCGTTGCGCCGGAAGCAGATTTTGTCGTTGCGAGCTACGTCATCAACGAACTCGGCGACAGCGAACGCACGACGCTGACGGACGCTATGTGGGCGAAGACACGCGATACATTGCTCGTCGTCGAGCCCGGCACGCCGGCCGGATATGCGCGCATCATCGAGTTGCGCGCGCGGCTGATCGCCGCGGGCGCGCATGTCATCGCGCCCTGCCCGCACGATGCGGAATGTCCGCTCAAGACACCCGACTGGTGTCACTTTTCGCAGCGGCTGTCGCGATCCCGCGCGCATAAACACCTCAAGGGAGCAGAACTTCCGTACGAGGATGAAAAATTCAGCTACGTCGCATTGTCGCGTGTGCCGGTTGCGCAGCGCCCCGCGCGAGTGCTGGCGCAGCCACAGACAACGAAGATCGCTGTGACCGCTAAAATCTGCGCAAGTGACGGGGTCGAGACCGTAAGCGTCCCACACCGGGATAAGGGTGGATACAAGCGCGCCAAAAAATGGAGCTGGGGCGACGCGGTTTTCCGCGACGGGCGCTCGACGCCGGAATAATCCTCCCGCGCCGGAGTTTGTCCTGATGACGCGGTCGCGTCCGACGCAAAATTCATCAGGAGTAAAACTGCGATGTCCAAAACATTCGCCGCGGTCGCGGCTGTGACCCTCATGCTCGCCTCGTCAGCCGCGTTCGCGCAGGCGGCGAAGGTCGCCGATACGCCGAAGGGCAAGGCCTATGTCGATGCCAAGGGCATGACGCTTTATACATTCGACAAGGACAGCAACGGCAAGTCGGCCTGCAACGGTCCCTGCGCCACCAACTGGCCGCCGCTAACGGCCGCCGCCGACGCCAAAGCCTCGGGCGACTGGACCATCGTCACCCGCGACGACGGCAGCAAGATGTGGGCCCTCAAAGGCAAGCCGCTCTACACGTTCGCGAAGGACACCAAGCCCGGCGACACCACCGGCGACGGCTTCCTGAACGGTGCCTGGCATATGGCCAAGCCCTGATCGGCGAAATTCGCCGCCAAAGGCCGCATTCATAAATCCCGCTCCTGTCATCAGGAGCGGGATTTTTCATGAATTTTATCAATTCATTGAACCGATCCGCCTCGAAGGCAATCTAATCAGAGCCGGGCCGCCGTGCGGCCCTGCCGCGCGCCGGTCTTTTCCGCTAGGCTCGGCCATTCGTTGTCCTCAAGGAGTTTCCCCTCATGTCGTCCGGCTGGATTTTACTCGGTGTCATCGTCGTCATCGCCCTGTTCGTGTTCGGCGCCTATAACCGCCTGGTGGCGCTGGCGCAGCGGGTCTCGCAGGCCTTCGCCGACATCGACGTACAGCTCAAGCAGCGTCACGATCTGATCCCGAACCTCGTCGAGACCGTCAAAGGCTACGCCGGCCACGAGCGCGGCACGCTGGAAGATGTGGTGAAGGCGCGCAACGCGGCGATGTCCGCGCAGGGACCGGCGCAGGTGTCGGCGGCGGAAGGCCAGCTCGGTGCTGCACTGGGCCGGCTGATTGCACTGTCCGAGGCCTATCCGGACCTCAAGGCCAATGCCAACTTCCAGCAGTTGCAGTCCGAACTGTCCGACATCGAGAACAAGCTCGCCGCCAGCCGCCGCTTCTTCAACAACGCCGTGCAGGAATACAACACCGGCATCCAGCAGTTGCCGGCAGCTTTGTTCGCAGGCGCGCTCGGATTCACCCGCAAGGACTTCTTCGATCTCGGCGAGCAACGCGGGCAACTCGAACAGGCCCCGTCGGTCAAGTTCTGACAAACTGACCACCTGCTCAGCACGGACAACGCATCATGGCCGCGTACGGTCTCTACACGCACATCGCATCGAACAAGACGCGTTCGATCTTGCTGCTCGGCGGCCTGTTCCTGCTCGTCTATGTCATGGTGTTCGCCGGCGCGCTGATTGCGGAAGCCGTCTCGAACAGCCAGCGGCCTTTTGACGATTACATCGTTCTTGCGACCCGCGACCTGATCCAGGCCTTCCCCTACGCAACCATCGGGTCCGCGCTCTGGATCGTGATCGCCTATTTCTTCAATCAGAAGATCATTGATGCCGTGACCGGCGGGCACGACGTGACGCGGCAGGAGCAGCCGCGGCTCTACAACCTGCTTGAAAATCTCTGCATTTCGCGCGGCATCCCGATGCCGAAGCTCAAGATCGTGGACAGCCCCGCACTCAATGCCTTCGCGTCCGGACTCAATCGCAGCCAGTATTCCGTCACGGTAACCAGTGGACTGCTGAACGCCCTGAACGATCGTGAGATGGAAGCGGTCCTCGGTCACGAACTAACCCATATCCGCAACGGCGACGTTCAATTGATGGTGGTCGCCGTGATTATCGCCGGCGTGATCGGCTTCGTCGCCGAGTTGTTCTTCCGCATGTTCTTCAACTCAAGCTGGAACTTCGGCGGCGGCGGGCGCTCCTCATCGTCCTCTTCAGACGGCGACAAGAAGGGTGGCGGCGCGTTCGCGATCATTCTTTTGGCTGTCGCCTTGATCGGCCTCGCATGGGGCCTGTCGCTCGTGGTGCGCTTCGCCCTGTCGCGCTCGCGCGAATTTCTGGCGGATGCTGGTTCGGTCGAACTTACGAAGGACCCGGACGCGATGATCTCGGCACTGCGCAAGATCGAGGGCCGCGGCGAGCTTCCGGGCGCGACTTCGGCGGTGATGGAAATGTGCATCGATAATCCGCGCGAGGGCTTCGTCGACCTGTTTGCGACCCATCCGTCGGTCGATTCCCGCGTCCAGGCGCTGGTGAAATATGCCGGGGGCCGCGATCCCGGCCCATTGCCGCTGCCGGGCGGGGAAGTCACGGATGAAGCCGGCCATGGCGTACCTCGATACGACGGGACATCGCCTGAAACGCGACCGGAGCCTCCACATAAGGGGCCGTGGGGCAGTTCCCCTGAGCCAGCTCCGTCGCCCACTGGCTCCGTTCTCGGCCCCTGGGGCCGCAGATAGCCCTTTGGGATTAACAAAGCCGGTGGTTATTAATCATAACAGCGCCGTCAAGAATTGAATTATCCCTCGTTTCTGCCATGTTCCGGCGGAAAGCAGGCTAAGCTCCCGTCGTCAGATGGAAGTGTTTGGCGCGTAAAGGGGTCTTATGGCGAAACCGGCAGTGATCGTAGTGGGCGCGGACAAGGGCGGGGTCGGCAAGACCACCGTCTCGCGCACCGTCCTCGACTATTTCAACGCGAACAACATCCCCACCCGCGCCTTCGACACCGAATCGCCGCGCGGCACGTTGATGCGCTTTCATCCGGAGATCACCGAGATCGTCGACGTCACCTCTACGTCCGATCAGATGAAGATCTTCGATACGCTGAATACGTCCGGCACCAGTGTCACGGTCATCGACGTGCGCGCAGGACTTTTGTCCCCGACCCTCGCAGCGCTCCGCGACATCGGTTTCCTTGACGCCGCCAAGTCCGGCCAGATCACGTTCGCCGTGTTCCACATCCTCGGACCGTCCATCGCCTCGCTCGATGAGATCGCCGAGACCGCGAACTTCATGGACGGCGCGAAGTATTTCCTGGTGAAGAACTTCATCAACAACACCAGCTTCTTCGAGTGGGACCAAGCGACCTACAATTCGTATTTCAAGCGCATCAAGAACGCGACCGAGATCACCATTCCGAAGCTCAACGAAATGGCCTACGAGCAGGTCGAAGTAGCGTCGGTGCCGTTCCTCAAGTTCGTCGCCAACAAAGGCACGAAGGACGAGGCGGCGAATTACTCATTCGTGCTGCGCGGCTATGTCCGCCACTGGCTTGGCAACGTCTGGGGCGAATTCGACCGCATCAAGCTGACGGAAATCGTCGGCTCCAAGGACAAGCCGCGGACACCGACCAGCGAGATCTGACCGAGCGGTCCGGTTCTGACATTCGCATCCCACCTCGGCAACCGTCCTTGCGAATGTCAGAAGCAAAGGACCACTCGAATCCATGATTTCTAGTGTCCTTTCGAATACGACGTTCGCTTTCAGGGGTGCAGCAAA
This sequence comes from Afipia sp., assembly GCA_051653085.1. Lineage (GTDB taxonomy): Bacteria > Pseudomonadota > Alphaproteobacteria > Rhizobiales > Xanthobacteraceae > Afipia. The sequence goes on from JBOFVL010000017.1 coordinate 180,792, forward strand.
ATGAAGCGAACGTCGTATTCAGGACACTAGCGCAGATGCGCCGCACCTCCGTCTACATCGTTTGTTCTCCCCGCCCCGCGGTCGGCAAGACGTTGATCGCAAGGGTGTTGACGGAGTTCCTGCTGCTCCAGCGCGGAGCCGTATCGGCCTTCGACATCAATCTGCGCGAGCCGTCGCTGCTGAACTACCTGCCGCACGCCACCGAAACCGCCTCCATCAGCGACACCTTCGGACAAATGGCGCTGATGGACCGGCTGATCGTCAATGACGGTGTGCCCAAGGTCGTCGATCTCGGATTCCATGCCTTCGACGATTTCTTCAAGATGATTTCGGAAATCGGATTCATGAAAGAAGCGGACCGCCGTGGCGTCGATCCCGTCATCCTCTTCGTTCCCGACCGCGACCGAGCTTCCGCCGTTGCATGGCAGATGCTGCGTGCCACGTTCACAGGTGCCGCGCTGGTGCCGGTCGAGAATGAGCATGTGTTGTGGGGCGAGTTGCCAAAAGCGTTTGCGGGAGTGCGGCCGTTCAGGATCGCGGCATTGCCCGCGTTCCTGAAATCGATCATTGGCCGGCTGAATTTCTCATTCACGCACTATCTTCGCGACAACAAGGACCAGTCGTCGGAACTGCATCAATGGGTGCGCAACAACTACACCAGCTTCCGCGAACTGGAGCTGAATCTGATCCTGCACAAGTTGTGAGACCAACCTCTCATGTCGTCCCCGCCTTTGCGGGGACGACACTGCAATTGTTGTCTAGTGCCCGTCGAATGTCATCAGCGTGCGCACCGGCACGTCCATGGCGCGCAGCTTGGCCGCGCCGCCGAGTTCCGGCAGATCGATGATGAAGCAGGCCGCGACGACTTGGGCGCCAATCTGGCGCAGCAATTTCACCGCACCCTCTGCCGTGCCGCCGGTCGCGATCAGATCATCGATCAGGATGACGCGTTCACCGGGCTGAATCGCGTCAGCATGCATTTCCATTTCATCGAGGCCGTATTCCAGCGAATAGGCAATGCGCACCGTGGTGTGCGGCAGCTTGCCCTTTTTGCGGATCGGCACGAAACCCGCCGACACCTGATGCGCCACCGCACCGCCGAGAATGAAACCTCGCGCTTCCATGCCCGCAACCTTGTCGATCTTGGAGCCGGCCCAAGGCTGCACCAATTCATCGACCGCGCGGCGGAAGGCCCAGGCGTTACCGAGCAGCGTGGTGATGTCGCGGAAGATGATTCCGGGCTTCGGATAATCCGGAATGGCGCGGACAGTGGCCTTCAAGTCGTCAGCGAGAGTCATCGTTTGTCTAATCCGGTTAAATCAAAGAACTCGTCATTGCGAGGAGCGAAGCGACGAAGCAATCCAGATCTCCATGTTGCTGCGCACTGGATTGCTTCGCTGCGCTCGCAATGACGGACATTATCGACTCGCAGGTTGCCCGAGGCGAAACGCATTCTCCACGATCCGTAATCCGACATTGCCTTCGAGCGACATCAGTGACTCGGGGTGGAACTGCACGCCGCCGACCGGCAAGGTCTTGTGTTCGATCGCCATGGCGATGCCGTCTTCGGTGCTGGCGGTGACTTCCAACACGTCCGGCATGCCGTCGCGCTCGACATAGAGCGAATGATAGCGGCCGATCACGACCTCGTTGGGTAGATTGCCCATCAGCGTGCCGCCGCGCACCTGAACGCGCGAGGGACGGCCGTGCGCGGGCGTCGACAACTGACCCAGCTTTCCGCCAAAATATTCGCCGATCGCCTGAACGCCGAGGCAGACGCCGAACACCGGAAGCTTCTTCTCCAGCGCCGCACCGATGAATTTCGAGATGCCGAAGTCTTCGGGCCGACCGGGACCGGGCGACAGCACCAGCAGATCGTACTTCTCGGCCTTGAGCAGTTCGAGCGCGTGGGTATGCCGGGTGACGCTGACGGTTGCGCCGACCTGACGGAAATAATCCGCCAGCATGTGCACGAACGAATCCTCGTGATCGATCAGCAGCACCTTCTTGCCGGAGCCGGTGGCGTCCGGTGCGAAAGCCGACAGCGGCTTCGCCGGATCGCCGCGCAGCGCCTGGAACAGCGCCGCGGCCTTGGTCTGGCATTCCTTCTCTTCAGCGACGGGATCGCTATCAAACAGCAGCGTCGCGCCAACACGTACCTCAGCGAGGCCGTCCTTCATGCGAATAGTGCGGATAGTGAGGCCAGTGTTGATGCTTCCGTCGAAACCGATGAACCCGAGTGCGCCGGCGTACCAGCGCCGCGACGAGCGCTCATTGTCCTCGACAAACTGCATCGCCCACAGCTTCGGCGCACCGGTCACCGTCACGGCCCAGGCGTGTGTGAGGAACCCGTCAAGCGCGTCGAAACCCGGACGCAGCATGCCCTCGACATGATCGACGGTGTGAAACAGCTTCGAATAGGTCTCGATCTGCCGCCGCGCCAGCACCTTGATCGTACCCGGCTCGCAGACGCGCGCCTTGTCGTTACGGTCGACGTCGGTGCACATGTTGAGTTCGAATTCGTCCTTTTGCGAATTCAGCAATTCCTGAATCTGCTTGGCATCGCTGATAGCGTCCACGCCGCGCGCGATGGTGCCCGAAATCGGGCAGGTCTCGATCCGCTTGCCATCAGAGCGCACGAACATTTCCGGCGACGCCGCCACCAGAAATTCGCCGTCGCCAAGATTGATCAGCGCGCCGTAAGGCGACGGATTGATCTTGCACAGGCGCTGAAACACTTCGGCCGGTGTGCGCTCGCACGGCTCGGCGAACAGTTGGCCCGGAACAGCTTCAAACAGATCGCCGCGCGCAAATGCCTTGCGGGCGGTCTCGACGGTTTCCTGATAGACGCCGGGCGCGTGATCGGCAAAGCCCTCACGCTTGGTCTTGGCGTACACACTCTGCGGCGTTTCGCGGTCGAGACCCTTGGTGGACTGTCCGTCAAACGAAAACTCGTAGCTGAGGATCACGCCGCGCCCGGTGGCGCGGTCATAGGCAAGAATGCGATCGGGGATGTACAGAACGATGTCGCGCTGATCCTTCTCGCGTGCACGCTTCTGCACGAGGTCTTCGAACTGGAACACGAGATCGTAGGCGAAGGCGCCGAACAATCCCAGCAGCGCATCAGTTGGCGAGCTGAACGCCGCGATGATGTCGCGCACCAGCGACACCACCGACGCGCGCCGCGTGCGCTGGTCCTCGTCTACCGGCGCGTCGCCACGCACGATGTGACCGGCAACGCGCGTCGCGCTCTTTTCGGTAATGACTGCAGACGACTCGTTCAGGTTAGCTGCGAGGAACGACACCAGCACCTTGCCGCGCGCATTCAGCGCCTCGATGAAGAAATCCGTGCCGGTGGATTCCAGCCGCAGCGGCGGATCGGAAAAACCGAGGTCGAAGCTCTCATAGCGCCCCGGCACCGTGGTGCCGGACGACAGCACCACGCCGCGGCGGGTATCGAGCTGCTCGATCAGCCGGTCGAGGGCTGCGCCGCCGGTGAAATGCTCGACGGAACGCGCCACATCGAGGCCGCGGGCGGTCCGGTATTCGCTCTGCGCGGGAAGCGAGAAAACTGTCCTGTTCATCTGGTCCTCTTACGAAACTTGCTGGAGGAACGCCACACAGGACAAACGAAAAAGGCCGTCGCTCTGCGATGACGGCCTCGACGATTGAAATTCACGGGAATCGCACCGGCCACCTTCAGGAGGTGCGCCACCAGAGACGGGTCGGGTTGGACAGGGTGCTCATGGCGGGCAAAACATCATTGCCGGGGGGCGATGTCAAGACCCGAAAGCCTTCACAAATAGCGTGACCTTCCGCTCCCCCACATTCTCCTCGAGAGGGGACCAGCCCTGCCGGGTATAGAACCGGCGTCTTTCCTTCTGGGCGCAGAGATAGACCCGCCGGAAATTGAGCGCGAAAGCGTCCTCTGCCGCACGCCCGACCAGCGCCGTGCCGATCTCCTGCATGCGATATTTCGGATCGACCCAGACTGCCGCGACCCACGGCGAATATTGCGGGCGATCCTCAAGATCGGCCGCAATCACCGACGATGTGCCTAGAAAAACATCGCCCCGATGCGCCACCAGCGCGAATGGAATCGGCGACGGATTCATGTTCTCGCGCAGGCGGCCGACAATATAGTCCGCTGGAAATCCCCGCTCCTTCCACCATCCCCGCCAGATGCGGTCAGCAACCGCGTCGAAGAACGCGGGCTGCTGACGCAGGTCGGAGATGGTGAAGTTCACCCCAAATGTTTCCTGAAGAAATCCGTGGCGCGGCCCCAGGCGAGTTCAGCGGCCTGGCGGTCGTGCACTGACGCACGCTCTTCGTTGACGAAGGCGTGATCGGCATCATAGCGAAACGCCTCGAAATCCTTACCCGCGGCCTTCATCGCCTTCTCGAAGCCATCGACCGCCTGCGGCGTGCACCAGTCGTCCTTGTTGGCGAAATGTCCCTGCAGCGGAATTTTCACATCGGCAGGCTTCGCCGCCTGTTCCGGCGGAATGCCATAAAACGCGACGCCCGCGGTCAGTTCAGGAATCTTCGCTGCGCCAATGATGGTCACCGCACCACCCATGCAGAATCCGGTGAGACCAACCTTTGCGCCATTGCGTTTCAGATACTGCACCGCGCCGCGTACGTTCTGTTCTGTCGCCTCGATAAAGTTCAGGGAGTTCATCTCTTTGCCGGCAGCATCGGCATCGTGGTACGGCACGACAACGCCCTTATAGAGATCCGGTGCAAGGGCATCGAAACCTGCAACGGCGAAGCGGTCGACAAGGCCCTTGATATTTTCGGACAGGCCCCACCACTCCTGAATGACGACGACGCCCGGCGCATTACCGCGCGCGGCATTGGCGAGATAGCCCGTTGCGTCCTTGCCGTCGGGACGCTTGAAAGTGATGTTCGTGCCCATGAGGTCCTCCGATACTTTTCAGGTTTCTTATACCGCGGGCGAAGCAACGCTCAAGCTCGCGATGGCTTTCTGAAGATCACGTTTGTATTGCAGGAAGTCGACAAAAATTCCGTGTTCCCCGCGATCCTTTTTCGGCGGCCTGGCGTGAAAAGCGTCGATCTTGTCGCGGAAATCGGCGGTGGTATCGGCGTTCTCCTTCTGCGCCTTGATGTAGGCGGCAATCAGGTCTGCCTGCAACGCGCGGCCTGGCCAGCCGACGCCCGCACCTTCCAGCAGTCCCGCGACATAAAGGCCGTTCGGGCGCGACGGAAAGATATTGAGATAGAGCCGCGGCGCGTGCGCGTCCTTCTGCCAATTCAATTCGGTCAGGTCTTCCAGGAACGGAAACGTGATCTCGTAACCGGTCGCGAGCAAGACCAGATCGACCTCATCTTCCTGACCGTCGGCAAACACCACGGTATTTTCGCGAAACTCCCGGATCGGCTTGCGCAGGACCACGTCGCCCTGCCCCAGATGCTGCAACACCAGCGAGTTGACGATCGGCGTCTTGTCGTAAAGCCGGTGTTCCGGCTTCGGCAGACCGAAACGCTCCGGCGGCCCGACAAGAAACCTCAGGAGCGGCTCATGCAGCATCGAGCGCAGCCGCTTGGGAAGAATGAAGCGCTTCGGCTTGTGATTGCCTTCGTCGGCGGGTTTTCCGGCCAGGAATTTCGGCACGAAATGATTGCCGCCGCGCACGCTCCACAGCACTTTTTTGGCGCGATGAATCGCATCGACCACGATGTCGCAGCCGGTGTTGCCCATCCCGACCACGAGAACGCGCTTGCCCTCGAAAATATCGGCGGTCTTGTAATCCTTCGCGTGCATGAGCTTGCCACGGAACTCGCCCGAAATCTTCGGCGTCAGCGGATCGCTGAGATGGCCGTTGGCGAAAATCACGCTTTCATAATCGTCGGTAGCACCGTCACCGAACGTCGCGCGCCAGCTTCCGTCGCGCTGTTCGATCTTTTGAATATCTGTCTTGAAACGGATCGACGGATACAGATCGAAGTGCTTGGCGAAGGATTTGAAATAATCCGATACCTGCGCGTGACCCGGATAGGCCGGCCAGTCCTCCGGCATCGGATAATCCGCGAAAGCCGTGGTGCGTTTCGAGGAAATCAGATGCGTCGAGGCATAGACCGCGCTCGGTGACGCGCCATAGAGCCACTGCCCGCCGACGTCGGCATTTTTCTCAACGGCCTGTACCGGCAGACCGGCTTGCTTGAGGCTTTTGACGGCGGCAAGCCCTGCCGGGCCGGCGCCGATGACAAGTGTCGTCATTTCGTGAGCTCCGCTCGCCCATCACGATAGCGCTCAAATACCTCGCGCGCGTCGTAGTGCGGCGTGAATCCGAATTCGGATTTCAGCTTGTCGTTGGCAAGCACAGGCCGGTACTGGACGAACTTGACTGCCCCGGGGCCGAGCTTTGTGACGCGAAGCGACTTCAACAGCCACAGCAAAAACTTCAGCGGCCCGGGCGGGATTGCGACATAGAGTTTCCGGTTGAGTTCAGCGATCTCGCGCAGGCTCAATACGCCGTCGCCGGCCAGATTGTAGGTGCCGGGCTCCGGACGGCGAACGGCCTGCACCAGTGCATCGACCACATCACTGTCGGCGATCAGCGAAAACGGCGTCGAGGTGCCGCTGAGGCCGAGCACCACCGGCCGTTCGAACATCGCGGTGATCTGGTTGTTGGTAGTGGGTCCAAGCACCGTGCAGGGGCGAAACACCGTCTGCTCAAGATGCGGATAAAGGTCGTGCCACTCGACCAGCATTTCCTCGACTTCACGCTTGTTGCGCGCGTAAGGGAAGTCCGCATTGCCGCGCAGCGGATCGTCCTCGTGCAGCGGCACCGGATTGTCGGCGTAGTAGCCATAGGCCGCCCCGCTCGACGTCACGATCAGATGATCGACACCAGCATCGACGCAGCATTGCAGCACATTCTTGGTGCCGAGCACGTCGATTTCCCAGTCACGCTGCGGGTCGCCGCCCACGGCAACCACGGAGGCGAGATGCACAACGGTTTGCGGGCGGTGCTTCTGAAAAATCGCCTTCAGCGCCGGATCGCGAATGTCGCCCGTCAGATAAGTGACGTTCGCAAGCCGATCCTGGGCCACAACCTCGCGCATGTCGAGCGCGACGATTTCCGAATTGGTGCCGCTGCGCGCAAGCTCCGCGATCAGCGACCGGCCGATGAAGCCCGCCGCGCCGGTCACCAGCACGACGCCTTTCATGGCTTCAAATCCCACTTGAGCCTCGCTCATGCCGCCGTTTCCGTGCGTGGAGTTCGTTGTTCGCTTTGCGGATGCGGATCGCGGCGCTTCCACCATGCCGCCAGCGCCCATCCGGAAATCAGATGCCAGACGCCCCACCCGGCAGCGACCAGCGCCGCGCCGCCGATACCATCGAACTGATTGAGGATCAGCGCCAGACCAAGTCCCGAATTATGCATGCTGACTTCGATCGTCATTGCGCGCGTGTCGTAGTTGCTCAGGCGCAATAGCTTCGCAGTACCCCAGCCCAATGCAATGGCGATGGCATTATGAAGCACGACGAACGGCAGAATGGATTGCACGAAGGTCGTGAGGTAGCGCGCGTTGGTAAAGATCGCGCCGCCGATGAACGCGACCAGAAAGAGAAACGACAATATCTGCAGCGGACGGCGCAGCAGATGACCAAGCCGCGGCCAGTAGTGCACCGTCGCCAGGCCCAGGGCCATCGGCACGCCCAGAATCGCCATGGTCGAGCCGAGGAAAGACAGCGGCTCGATGCTGACTTGCCGCAACAGCGCGTTGGTATCGGGGTTGAGCCCCGCCCAGAACAGGATGTTGAGCGGCGTCGTGACAATGGCGAGCAGGCTCGACACGCCGGTCATGCTGATCGACAGCGCGGTGTTGCCGCGCGCCATATGGGTGATGAGATTGGAGATATTGCCGCCGGGGCACGCGGCCACCACCATCATGCCAAGCGCGATACTCGGCTGCGGCTTCAGCAGCATGGTGATCGCCCAGGTCACCGCCGGAAGCACCGCCAATTGCGCCAGCAAACCCGCCAGCGGCGCGACCGGCCTGCGAAACACCTCGATGAAATCGTCGATCCGCAGATCGAGCGCGACGCCGTAGATGATCAGCGCAAGCACGCCGCCGAGAACCAGCTGTCCCGTCGGATTGATATTCAGCAAAATGTCGTCGATCGGTGCGCCCGTCATGTGTCCTGTGTCCCCCGGACCGCTAAGGTTAGTTGAGCGGATCACAGGACGCCAGCATGCTGGCATGCTGCATTGAAGCATGGACGCAGCAAAAAGGCCCCGCAGCGGGGGCCTTTCGCAGATTGCAATGTGCGGAAGATCAGTGGGCGTCAGCCCAGACCTTCTTCTTGGTGAAGTACAAGAGGCCCGACAGCACGATCAGGAAAAGCATCACCTGCAGGCCGGTCCGCTTGCGCGCTTCGAGATGCGGCTCCGCGGTCCACATCAGGAACGCGGAAATGTCCTTGGCGTACTGCTGCACCGTCGCAGGCGAGCCGTCGTCAAACGTCACCTGACCGTCGCTGAGCGGCTTCGGCATCTTGATCGAGTGGCCGGGGAAGATGTGGTTGTAATAGGAGCCTTCCGGCAGCGCGAAGCCCGCCGGCGCCTTGTCCTCGTAGCCCTGCAACAGCGCATCGATGTAGTTCGGGCCCTTCTCCTGGAACTGGGTGAAGGCATCGAACACGAACTGCGGGAAGCCACGCTCGTAGCCGCGAGCCTTGGCAATCAGCGACAGGTCCGGTGGAAAGGCACCGCCGTTGGCAGCACGGGCGGCCTGCTCGTTGGGGAACGGCGCAGGGAAATAGTCGGCCGGCCGGCCGGGACGCTCGAACATGTCGCCCGCATCATTCGGACCGTCCTTGATCTTGTAGTCCGACGCGAAAGCCGCTGCTTGTGCCGTTGAATACCCCGGCCCGCCGGGATCGGCGAGGTTACGGAAAGCAACGTAGTTCAGCGAATGGCAGGACGCGCAGACTTCCTTGTAGATCTTGAGGCCGCGCTGCAACTGGCCCTGATCGAACTTGCCGAGAGGTCCGGCGAACGACCATTTCAGCGACGGCGGCGTTGCGCCGTGCGAGTCATCGGCGGCCTTGGCGTTGTTCATGCCGCCCAGCATCAGCGCGCCGCCGACAGCGAGCGCGATCATGGCCGAAACCGGCGCTTTGCCCGTCTTCCGCAGCACGTCTTCAGCGATCGAGTTCGGCAGCGGACGCGCCTTCTCGATGCGGCTGAGCAGCGGCAGCACGATCAGGAAGTAGGCGAAGTAAGCGAACGTCAGCACGCGACCGGCCACGACATAGATACCTTCGGGCGGCTTGGCGCCGAGATAACCGAGACCAATGCACACGGCCACGAAAATCCAGAAGAACTGCTTGGCAAGCGGGCGATACTTCGACGAGCGCGTCCGGGCCGAGTCGAGCCACGGCAGGAACGCCAGCACGATGATGGCGCTGAACATCGCGATAACGCCTGCAAGCTTGTTCGGGATCGAACGCAGGATGGCGTAGAACGGCAGGTAGTACCATTCCGGCACGATGTGCGCAGGCGTCACGGCCGGGTTTGCCGGGATGTAGTTGTCCGGATCGCCGAGATAGTTCGGGATGTAGAAAATGAACCAGGCGAAGAACAGCAGGAAGACCGACATGCCGAACGCGTCCTTCAGGGTCGCGTAAGGCGTGAACGGCACGGTGTCCTTCTCGGTCTTCGGCTCGACGCCCGCCGGGTTGTTCTGGCCGGCAACGTGCAGCGCCCAGACGTGCAGGACGACGACGCCCGCGATCACGAACGGCAGCAGGTAGTGCAGCGAGAAGAAGCGGTTCAGCGTCGGATTGCCGACCGAGTAGCCGCCCCACAGCAACGTCACGATGCTGTCGCCGACATAAGGAATGGCGCCGAACAGGTTGGTGATGACGGTCGCGCCCCAGAAGCTCATCTGGCCCCACGGCAGCACGTAGCCCATGAAGCCCGTGGCCATCATCAAGAGGTAGATGATGACGCCGAGGATCCAGAGAACTTCGCGCGGCTCCTTGTATGACCCGTAGTAGAGACCGCGGAACATGTGGATGTAGACGGCGATGAAGAACATCGATGCGCCGTTGGAGTGCAGGTAGCGCAGCAGCCAGCCGTAGTTGACGTCGCGAACGATCAGTTCGACCGACTTGAAGGCGAGATCGACATGCGGCGTGTAGTGCATCGCCAAGATGATGCCGGTGATGATCTGCACGCCAAGCATCATCGAAAGGATCGCGCCGAACGTCCACCAGTAGTTCAGGTTACGCGGCGTCGGGTAGGCGACGAAGGACGAGTGGATCAGTCCACCGATCGGGAGACGCCGTTCAACCCACTTCAAGACTGGGTTTTGCGGGTTGTAGTTGGATGGTCCGCTCATGATGCGATCCTGACAAAGAAGAAGCGACGCAATCGGGTCAGATGAAAGATCAGCCGATTTTGATTTTGGTGTCGGAGACGAAGGCGTATGGCGGCACGGCCAGATTCAGCGGCGCGGGCCCCTGACGGATGCGGCCGGACGAGTCGTATTGCGAACCGTGGCACGGGCAGAAGAAGCCGTCGTAGCTGCCTTCATGGGCGATGGGGATACAGCCCAGATGCGTGCAGATGCCGATCACGACGAGCCACTGGTCGTGGCCTTCCTTGACGCGCGACTGATCGCTCTGCGGATCTGGAAGGCTCGCGGTCGGTACCGCGCGCGCCTCGTCGATCTGCTTCTTGGTCCGGTTCATGATGTAGATCGGCTTGCCGCGCCAGAACACCTTGATGTCTTGTCCCGTGGCGATCGGAGAAAGATCGACCTCGATGGGAGCGCCGGCCGCGATGGTCGAGGCATCGGGATTCATCTGGGAGATCAGAGGCCAGGCCACTGCCGCAGCGCCCACGGCGGCCACGGATCCCGTCGCTACATAAAGAAAATCACGGCGTGTCGGCTCGGCCGAGGATGAAGACGTCACGATTGCAAACCCTTTCCGAACTGCAACCGGCGGAACCATCCCCTTCGACGCAATGCACACGCCGGGACAGGAAGCCGGTGCCCGCGGCCCCCCGCGGTGGCAGAATGATCACTTGTCCTACTCAACCGGGCAGAACATACGATCTAGAATCGATCTATTGGCACCCTTGCCGGGAGAGCGCAAGCCCGCTATCGGCACAATTAGTGCGACGCACTAAAACCGCCCGTCACAAAGATTTTTCCTGAGTTTTCCACTGGGGCCGAGGACCGTTTTTTTATGCGCGTTGTCCTTTTTCAACCCGACATCCCGCAAAACACCGGAACGATTCTGCGGCTTTGCGCCTGCCTGAACGTGGAGGCCCATATCATCGAGCCCGCCGGATTCCCCATTTCCGACCGGCATTTTCGCCGTGCCGGCATGGACTATCTGGATCGGGTCACCATTGTGCGTCACGATTCATGGGCCGCCTTCGAGGCATGGCGAGCCCAATCAGGAGGCCGGCTGGTTCTTTTTTCGACAAAGGCGGCAACGCCCTATCTCGATCATATCTACCGGGATGACGACATCCTGCTGTTCGGCCGGGAATCCGCCGGGGTGCCGGATGACGTGGTAAACGCAGCCGACGAGCGGCTGATCATCCCCATCGCGCCGGGGATGCGCTCCCTGAACGTCGCCATGACGGTGGCGATGGCGCTGGGCGAAGCGCTCAGACAGACACGCGGCGTGTTTTCGAGCGAAGTGGGCACCGGTTCGCGTTAAGAAAACACGACAAACTGAAGGAACGAAGGGTTGAGTTACGCGGTCAAGGAAATCTTCCTGACATTGCAAGGCGAAGGCGCCCATGCCGGGCGCACCGCCGTGTTCTGCCGTTTCAGCGGCTGCAACCTGTGGACCGGCCGGGAGCAGGACCGCGACACCGCCGTCTGCAAGTTCTGCGATACCGATTTCGTCGGCACCGACGGCACGCTTGGTGGCCGCTACGCGAACGCCGACGACCTCGCGGCTGCAATTGCCGCGCAGTGGGAAGGTCCGCAAAACCACCGCTATACCGTGCTGACCGGGGGCGAGCCGCTGCTGCAGGTCGATACCGCACTGATCGACGCCCTTCACGCACGCGGCTTTACGATCGCGATCGAGACCAACGGCACTATCGAACCGCCGCCCGGCCTCGACTGGGTCTGCGTCAGCCCCAAGGCCGGATCGGAGCTTGTGGTCCGCAAGGGGCACGAGTTGAAACTGGTCTATCCGCAGGCGGAAAACACCCCGGAGGATTTCGCGGGTCTGGAATTCGAGCGGTTCTCATTGCAGCCAATGGACGGACCTGACATAGCGCAAAGCACGCAAGCCGCGATCGCGTATTGCTTGCGCCATCCGCAGTGGCGGCTCAGCGTCCAGACGCACAAGACGCTTGGTATTAGGTAAAACCGGACACGACCGATGTGGGAATTGACGAAATCGTTCCGTTTCGAGGCCGCGCATTCGCTGCCCGGCACGACGCTGGGCGAAGCCAGCGACGAAATCCATGGCCACTCTTTCCGCGCCGAGGTCAGCGTTCGCGGCACGCCCGATCCCGCCACCGGGATGGTGATGGATCTGGGTGTGCTCGAACAATCGATGGCTGACGTGCAGAAAATGCTCGACCACAAGCTGCTGAACAAGGTCGAGGCGTTGGGCGCACCGACGCTGGAAAACCTCACGCGTTTCATCTGGGACCGGGTCCAGCACGCGGGCAAGGTCACCCGCGTCAGCGTCCATCGCGACAGTTGCAACGAAAGTTGTACTTATTTCGGACCGCAGAGTTAGGCGCGGCTAGACGGAGACATCACTTGGAAAAACCCGTCACCACCATCGAGCAACGCAAGCAGCGCGCCCGCGCTTGGTTCGAGCAACTGCGCGACGATATTTGTGCGGCGCTGGAAAAACTCGAAGCCGACGCGCCGGCGGCACTTTATCCCGGAGAAGCATCGCGCTTTGTCCGCACGCCATGGGAGCGAACCGATCACACCGGAAAGCCCGGCGGCGGCGGCGTCATGTCGATTTTGCGCGGGCGGCTGTTCGAGAAAGCCGGCGTGCATTGCTCCACGGTGCATGGCGAGTTCGCGCCCGAATTCCGCGCGCAGATTCCGGGCGCTGCGGACGATCCAAGGTTCTGGGCGTCGGGGATTTCGCTGATCATCCATCCGCGCAATCCGAATGTGCCGGCCGTGCACATGAACACGCGTTTCGTGGTGACGACGAAAGAGTGGTTCGGTGGCGGGGCCGACCTCACGCCCGTGCTCGACCGCAGGCGGACCCAGGACGACGCCGACACGCAGGCTTTCCATGCCGCCATGAAAGCGGCCTGCGATACCCATGCGGCGGTCGCGCCTTATGAGAAATACAAAACCTGGTGCGACGAGTATTTCTACCTGCCCCACCGCAAGGAGGCGCGCGGCATCGGCGGCATCTTCTACGACTGGCACGATTCGGGCGACTGGGACGCCGATCTGGCCTTTACGCAGGACGTGGGCCAAGCGTTCGCCAAAATCTACCCGGAACTGGTGCGGGGGAATTTCGGGGCCGCCTGGACCGATAAGGACCGCGAGGAGCAGCTCGTCCGCCGGGGGCGCTACGTCGAATTTAACCTGCTCTACGATAGAGGCACCATTTTCGGGCTGAAAACCGGCGGAAACGTCGATTCCATCCTGTCGTCGATGCCGCCCATGGTGAAATGGCCGTAGGACGTTCCCCGGGGGCTCAAAACCCCGAAAGTCCGGGAAAAAGCCCAAGAAACAGGCGCTTTTGGGTGACCTCCATCTGTGTCACCGAGACAGCACACTCGCCAACTAACGGTGCGGGATACCGCCCAACCGCCCGGATTCCATTTGGGTCCGGGCCGCCCTCGAAGTATTTTGCTTGCCATAGGTGTGGCGGAATCGCGCCGCCATCAAAGTTTCTAAGGGGCTCTCATGCGCAAGATTGCTGTTCTTCTCATTGCTGCCGCAGGCTTTGGCCTGTCGGGTGCGGCTTCCGCAGCCGATCTCGGCACCGCGCCTCTCTACCGCAAGGCCCCTCCCGTTCAGGTCTTCACCTGGACCGGCGCTTACATCGGCGGTTACGTCGGTGGCGCATTTGGGGCCAAGGACTCCGTGACCGGTGTTCCGGTTGATGGCACCGGCGCTCCGATCTTTGCCGGCCCCGCCGCTTCCTACAAATATGATTCCAGCTTCATCGGCGGTTACACAGACGGCTACAACTGGCAGGTCGCTCCGAACTGGGTGATCGGTTACGAAGGTGAAACGGGCTATCTCGGCACCAAGGGTTCGGCAGCCTATGCCGGCCGACCAACCTCGATCGCAACGACACGCGCTGACGGCCTCTACAGTGTCTGGAGCGCACGCTTGGGTTATGCCATCGACCGCTCGCTGATCTACGCCAAGGGCGGTGTTGCCCTTGCCCAGTTCGAAACCGGCGTGGTCGATGGTGGTGTTGGTACCCATACCGACACGGTTCATCGCCGTTACGCCCTCGGCTACGCAGTCGGCGGCGGCTGGGAATATGCGATCGACAACAAGTGGAGCGTGAAGGCTGAGTATCTCTATCTCGGCTTCGACAAGGACGTTACCAATACCGGCAACGCAAACGGCGGCGGCACCCAGGTTTGGACCACGACGAACCTTTCCGGCATTCACACCGTCAAGGCCGGCGTGAATTACAAGTTCGACGCTCTGGGATATCTCCTCGGTGCGTTCCGCTAAACTTCGGTTCTCTTAATTCAAAGCCCCGGACATGGTCCGGGGCTTTTTCGTTTTGTCACAAGTTTTGTCAGCTTTGCTTTGTCGGCATGTCATGACCGGCAACTAGGTTAGCGGCTCCTCACACCCAACAAGGAGCCGATCATGGGACTGAAAGCAGGCGACGTCGTTGTTCTTAAATCCGGTGGCCAGGCTTTGACCGTTGCCGAGGTCAATGACGAGACGGTCGCATGTGTCTGGATTGGCGAAGAAGGCGATCTGTTCCGCGAATCGCTTCCGTCCGCTGTCCTCGAACTCGCCCACATCGACCTGTCCGACGATGAGGACGAAGAAGAGCATCACGAAGACGAGGAAAGCGAAGACGACGAGGACGAAGGCGAAGATCATCACGCGAAGAAAACGGCGGAAGTCGCCTGAGACCGCTGCCGGCGTCCCGACAGCACTCACATCAAAGCCGATGATCCCGCGTGAATCGTACGACGGTGTCATCGGCGATGGTTTTCAGCGCCGCGGCGTCGAGCGGAAACTGCATCGAAAGCCAGGCGTCTTCGGCCAGTGTCAGTACGTGACCGAGTGCCGGGCCCTCCGCGATGCCACGCGCGATGAAGTCTGATGCCTTGAGGGGAAAGACCGGCGGCGTCCAGCGGTCCGGCAGTGTCGCAAGTTCGCGCCACGACGGCGCGGTAAAATCTCGCCCTGCCCGCGCCCATGCCAGCATGATCCGGTCACGGTAGCGCCCTTCTCCCAGCCGGTAGAGCCTGCGCTGGGCGGTCGCCTCATCCATGCCCGCCGCACGCCACCAGCGATGCCCCATCGAATCAAGGCGTTTGGTCTCGGCATTGGACAGCCGCCAGCGCTGTGACAGCCGTTTTGCGTCTTCGGTAACCGCGACCCCCAATGCGCCGAGGCGGAGCATTGCATCCGGACCGATTCCCAGTTCACGCTCGGCCGCGATCATGGCCGCGAACGCGCCATGAAACACCACGCCCGCCGTCAGCCGTAGCAGCAGCCCGGCATCGTCCATCGCCACCAGTGCCGGTGTGGCTCCCTTCGCGACCATCAGCTTCAGCATTTCCATGCGGATGCGCTCGGCCGATAGCTCGGCGAGGCCGTCGCGCCCGGCGATGCAGGCGGCATATCCGGCACGGTCGGGCTCGCCTTCGCCATAGGCCGCATGGATGCGGAAGAAACGCAGAATGCGCAGATAGTCCTCGGCAATGCGCTGCGATGGCTCCCCTATGAAGCGCACGCGGCGCGCCTCAATATCCGCGAGCCCACCGACCTCGTCGTGAACCACGCCATCCGGCGTCACCGACAATCCGTTGACGGTGAAGTCGCGGCGCAACGCGTCGCGCGTCCAGTCACGTCCGAACGCTACCTTGGCCTTGCGCCCGAAAGTCTCGATGTCCTCGCGCAGCGTGGTCACTTCGAAAGGCTGGCCCTCGATCACCAGCGTGACCGTGCCGTGCTCGACGCCGGTGGGCACAGCCTTAATATGCGCGGCCTTGGCGCGGCGGATAACCTCCTCGGGCAGCGTCGTGGTCGCGATGTCGATGTCGCCGACCGGAAGGTCGAGCAACGCGTTGCGCACCGCTCCGCCCGCAACCCGCGCCTCCTCACCGTCAGAATTGAGAAGCGCCAGCACGCGCGCCGTCGCGCCTGACGTCAGCCAGGAAGCGTCACGCAGCGAGCGCGTGGCATTCATTTCTCAGACCCCCGAATGAGCTTGCCGTCCTCGACATGCGCGGGCGTATAGGTCGAACCCGGAGGCGCGCCGGAAAAGTGCGCCAGCAGCACAAGGCTGACGATCACGAGCATGAATGCAGCCCCCGCCAGTTTGCCAATGACATGCAGCGGCCACGACGACTTGACCCAGACATCGGAACGGCTTGCCAACAAAAACGCCGCGTAGACCGCGAATGGAATCAGGAAGATTCCGATCTCGGTGAGGACCGGACGGATCATGTAAGGTAGATCCGCTCATAGAGCGCGCGCAGCATACCTGCGGTCGCGCCCCAGATGTAACGCTCCTCGAATGGCATCTCGTAGAACGAACGCTGCATGCCGCGAAATTCCTTGCTGCCGAGCTTGTGATTGACCGGGTCCATCAGGAACGCCAGCGGCACCTCGAACGCATCGTCGACTTCATCGGGACTGATGGTGAGTTCGAAGCCCGGCCGCACTCGCGCCAGCGTCGGCAGAATCCGGAATCCGAAACCGGTCGCATAGACATCGAGATAGCCGATCGGATCGATGAACGCGCGCTTGAGGCCGATCTCCTCGTCGGCTTCGCGCAGCGCCGCATCCATCGGCGAAGCGTCGGTCGGATCAATCTTGCCGCCGGGAAACGAAACCTGTCCGGCATGTTCGTTGAGATGTTCAGCGCGCTTGGTCAACAGCACCGTCGGCACGTCGCGCTCCACGATCGGAACCAGCACCGCCGCCGGGCGAACCGGACGTTCTTTCGCGATGATCTGCAGCATGGCGTCGGTGCCAAAATCGCCGGTGGGCGCCAGCACGTCGGCGTCGGTTAATCCCGGCGGCACATCGAAATTCAGCCGCTCGCGCGCCCGGCGGAAGAATTCGCCGGAACTCATATCGACCGGAGCCGCGATATTGGCGGATGCAGCATCTCTCAAAACACTTTTCGTCAACCCGAATCCTCTTTCGTCAAACAGCTTCTCGCGCCTGGGCTGCGTCCGCCATCGAAAAGAACTCGCCGCCCGACATGACCCCGAACATCTCGCGGCCATCGACGACGCGAATCTCGCCCATCTCGACCAGATCATAATAGAGCGCGCGTGTGACCTTTGCCCACAAATCCGCTCGCACATGGAGGTAAGGCGTCAGTCCGCCGTCGGCGGCCGCTTCGAACCGCAGCCGATGATCGCTGCCGCATGGCACCCAGTCATCGACATTGGTGCGGAAGTTCAGCTTGCGCGTGCTGCCATCGCCATCTTTCTCCATCTCCACGGCGAGAAAGGGCGCGTCATCGACGCGGAGGCCGACCTTCTCCACTGGAGTCACCAGAAAGTACTTGCCGTTCTCGCGCTTCAGGATTGTGGAGAACAGCTTCACCAGCGCCGGCCGGCCTATCGGCGTACCGAGATAGAACCAGGTGCCGTCGCTCGCGATTCGCATGTCGAGATCGCCGCAGAACGGCGGATTCCAGAGATGGATGGGCGGCAGACCTTTTGTCGCAGCACCGCGCGCCGCCTGGGTCAGGCCATCGAGCCGCTGAACCGGATTCGGTTCCTGTCTTTGCCCTTGGTTCGCCATTGTTTGCCCTGACCCTTGACGTTCCTGTTTGCCACGTTTGCTGCCGTTTGGCACGGATGCTGCAAGCCCAAACATGACAGGAACGATGGCTATAGCCCGCGAAATCCCAACACAACCTTGCGGGATTACTCGCCACATCGTGATGAGTTTCAAGCCCCCCAGCCGGTAATGTGGGGACAGCCTGAGCAGGCGAATACATAAGAGAATACATGGCCTTTGCACCGGTTTAGCATGGGTCTCCGCTAGTGTCCTGAATAGGCAAGGAGCGACGAATATGGCTGGCGCAGACGGTGTTGAGAAACTTGAAGACGTGATCGTGCGCTCGGCCGAGCAGATCGCGGGCAATATCCGGACTGCCCGGGAAGCGGTCTCCACCGTCATCTTCGGGCAGCAGCGCGTCATCGAGAACGCGCTGGTGACAATCCTGTCCGGCGGACACGCATTGCTGATCGGCGTTCCAGGTCTGGCCAAGACCAAGCTGGTCGAGACGCTGGGCACCACACTCGGCCTCGACGCCAAGCGCGTGCAGTTCACGCCCGACCTGATGCCCTCCGATATTCTCGGCGCGGAAGTGCTGGACGAAAGCACGACCGGCAAACGCTCGTTCCGTTTCATCGCCGGTCCCGTTTTCGCACAGTTGCTGATGGCGGACGAAATCAACCGCGCCAGCCCGCGCACCCAGTCCGCATTGCTGCAGGCGATGCAGGAACAGCACATCACGGTGGCCGGTGCGCGGCACGATCTGCCGAAGCCGTTTCACGTCCTCGCCACGCAAAATCCGCTGGAGCAGGAAGGCACCTATCCGCTGCCGGAAGCGCAGCTCGACCGTTTCCTGATGGAAATCGATGTCGAGTATCCGGACCGCGATGCCGAACGCCGTATCCTGTTTGAAACCACCGGCGCGGAGCAGGCGACAGCGAAAGCGGCGATGACGGCGGAGACGCTATTGACCGCACAGCGGCTGGTGCGCCGTCTGCCGGTCGGCGATTCCGTCGTCGAAGCGATTCTGTCTCTCGTCAGGTCCGCGCGTCCGGGCGAAGACAATGGAGAACTCGGCAAGTCGATTGCATGGGGACCGGGACCGCGCGCCAGCCAGGCGCTGATGCTCGCCGTCCGCGCCCGCGCGCTGCTCGACGGACGCCTGGCACCGTCGATCGACGACGTGCTGGATCTCGCGGAGCCGGTGCTGAAGCACCGCATGGCGCTGACCTTCTCGGCACGCGCCGAGGGCCGCACGATTCCTGATATCATCAAACAGTTGAAGTCACGGATTGGCTGATGGCAGCACGGCCGCAACCCGCACTCCAGGAGATCGAAGCAGTCCGACGCGCAGATGGTGAAAGCCGTTCGCTCGCCGCGTCGCTGCCGCGTCTCGTGCTGGAAGCGCGGCGCATTTCGGCCAACGTGATCCACGGCCTGCATGGACGCCGCCGCGCCGGCACCGGCGAAAGTTTCTGGCAGTATCGCCGCTTCGTTTCCGGCGAGGCCTCGCAGAACGTCGACTGGCGGCGCTCGGCACGCGACGATCATCTCTACGTCCGCGAGCAGGAATGGGAAGCCGCGCACACCGTGTGGCTGTGGCCCGACCGTTCCAAGTCTATGGCGTTTGCATCGAAGACCGCGCGCGACAGCAAGCTCGAGCGCGCACTGGTGGTGACCTTCGCGCTGGCCGATCTCTTGGTGTCCGGCGGCGAGCGCGTTGGCATTCCCGGCCTGATGAATCCGAGTTCGAGCAGCAACATCGTCGACAAGATGGCGCAAGCGATCCTGCATGACACCGCCACGCGTTCGAGCCTGCCGCCATCCTTCGTGCCGTCGGCGCTGTCGGAAGTCGTGGTGCTGTCGGATTTCTGGTCGCCGATCGGCGAGATCCGCACCATGCTCGGCGGTCTCTCATCGTCCGGCGCGCACGGCACGCTCCTTCAGGTCGTCGACCCGGCCGAGGAAACGTTCCCCTATTCCGGCCGTGTCGAATTCGTCGAGCCCGAGGGCGGCGATGTCATCACCGCAGGCCGCGCGGAAACCTGGGCGAAGGACTACACCGCGCGCGTCGCCGCGCATCGCGCCGCCATTCGCGAGGAAACCAACAAGCTCAGTTGGCTGTTCTCGACTCACACCACGGATCGCTCCGCTGCGGAGCTGCTGCTTTATCTTCACAGCGGAATGATGGTCGCCAAAGGCAGCGGGGGCCGCGCAATGGCCACCGCAGGGCGCAGCTCATGATGGGTTTGCCGCTTTCCTTCGCCGAACCTTGGTTGCTGATAGGCTTGCTGAGCCTTCCGGCGCTGTGGTGGCTGCTGCGCGTGATGCCGCCGCGGCCGCGCCGCATCGATTTCCCGCCGACGCGGCTGCTGTTCGACATCGCGCCGAAGGAAGAAACTCCGTCCCGCTCGCCATGGTGGCTGACGCTGCTGCGCTTGCTCGCGGCAGCGCTCGTGATTCTTGCCGCCGCAGGCCCGATCTGGAATCCTAGCGAAGGCATCACGCGGTCCAGCGCGCCGCTGGTGCTGTTGCTCGATGACGGCTGGAGCGCCGCATCCAGTTGGGAAGCCCGCATCAAGACCGCGGACGAGTTGATCACCAACGCGGAATCCGACCGCCGCGCCGTCGCCATCGTGCCGCTGTCGGAGAGCACCCGCGACATCACGCTGATTCCCGCCGGCACGGCGCGCGTCGCACTGCGCCAGCTTGCGCCGAAGCCTTACGCCGTCGAGCGCGTCGAAACTCTCCCCGCACTGGCGCGCTTTCTCGCCAAGACCGGCGACAGCGAGATCGCCTGGCTCAACGACGGTATCGATACCGGACGCGGCAGCGAGTTCACCGAGGGACTGACCAAGACCATTCAGGACCGTACCTTGACGATCTTCGAGGGCGGCACTGCGCCCGCGCATGCGCTGGTCGCCGCCGAGAACGCGGCAGCGAAGATGACGGTGAAGGTGTTGCGCGCCAATGGCGGCGGCGCGGACGTCGGACTGGTTCGCGCGCTGGACCAGAAGGGCTCGCCCATCGGCGAAGCACGCTTTGCATTCGGCTCGCAGGATCGCGAGGTGGAGGCGAACTTCGACCTGCCGGTTGAACTGCGCAACGACATCGCGCGGCTTGAAGTCAGCGGCGAACGCTCGGCCGGCGCGGTGCAACTGCTCGACAAGCGCTGGCGCCGCCGCGCCATCGGCATCGTCTCCGGCGCCACCAGCGATACCGCACAGCCGCTGCTCGCCTCGACATTCTATCTCACCCGCGCGCTGGCGCCGTTCGCCGACGTGCGGCTCGGCGAGCGCGTCGCGCCGGCGGTGGCGATCGGACAATTCCTCGATCAGAAGCTGCCGATGATCGTGCTTGCCGATGTCGGCACGCTGTCGCCAGACATTCGCGAGCGCCTCACTGCATGGATCGCCCAGGGCGGTGTGCTGGTGCGCTTCGCGGGGCCACGTCTCGCCGCTGGTGACGACGATCTGGTGCCGGTGAAACTGCGCCGCGGCGGGCGCAGCCTCGGCGGCAGCCTCACCTGGGAGAAGCCGCAACCGTTGGCGTCCTTCGCCGCCGACGGGCCATTCGCCGGTCTGGCCGTACCGAAGGATATTACGGTCACGCGTCAGGTGCTGGCGGAACCTGATCCTGCGCTGGCCTCGCGAAGCTGGGCCTCGCTGGCTGACGGCACGCCGCTGGTGACCGGAGAACATCGCGACAAGGGCATGGTCGTCCTGTTCCATATCAGCGCCGATATGCGCTGGTCGGACCTGCCGATGTCTGGCACCTTTGTCGAAATGCTGCGGCGAGTCGTCGATATGTCCGGCTACACAGCCAACGCGGGCGCAGGTGTCGCCACTGAGGGCGGCGCGGAGACTGTTGCGCCGATCCGCACTCTCGACGGCTTCGGTGCCTTCGGGCCGCCGCCGTCCACCGCAAAGCCTTTGCGTGCGGACTACCGCGACCGCGCCACGCTCGATCATCCGCCGGGACTCTATGGACCCGTCGATGGCCCGCTCGCAGTGAATGCGCTGGCCGCCGCCGACCGGCTCGCGCCGCTCGATACGTCCGGTCTGAAGGCGCGGCGCGCGACCTACACCAACACCGAGCCGCGTGATCTGCGTGGTATCCTGCTCTCGACTGCGCTGGCACTATTCCTGATTGACGCCATCATCGTCGCCATTCTCGGCGGCGGGCTGGCGGCCTTGCTGAGACGCCGGACAGCGACGGCCGCACTAATAATCGCGTTTGCGCTCGCGTCTGTCAGCGGCGTGCCCTCGCCGTCGTATGCGCAGGCTCCGAAAGCTCCGCCCAAAAGCGCACCTGCGGCCCCGCCCGCAAGCAATCCTGCCGCCGACGACTTCGCCATCAAGGCCGTCTCACAAACGCGCCTCGCCTATGTCATGACCGGCAACGCCGACGTGGATTCCATCGTCAAGGCGGGCCTCTCCGGATTGACGCTCTTTCTTGCGCAACGCACCGCGCTGGAGGCCGGGGAGCCGGTCGGCGTCGATCCGGCGCGCGACGAGCTTGCGTTCTTCCCGCTGATCTACTGGCCGGTGATTTCCGGCGCGCCGAAACCGTCGCAAGACGCGATCAACAAGCTCGACGCCTACATGAAACAGGGCGGCACCGTGCTGTTCGACACCCGCGATGCTGTCGAGGCTCCCCCGGGGCCTGGCGGTGAATCGCAGACGCCCGGCATGCTGACGCTGCGCGAAATTCTCTCCTCACTCGATATTCCCGAGCTCGAGCCGGTGCCACGCGAGCACGTGCTGACCAAAACGTTTTATCTGCTGCGCGACTTCCCTGGCCGCTTCAACTCGGGACAAACCTGGGTCGAGACGCTGCCGCGCGTCGATGACGAAGAGGCGGCCGACAGGCCCGCGCGCGGCGGCGACGGCGTCTCGCCGATCATCATCACCTCGAACGATCTTGCCGGTGCATGGGCGATGCGAGTGGATGGCCAGCCAATGCTGCCGCTGACGCCCGGCGATCCGCGCCAGCGCGAAATGGCGTTCCGCGCCGGCGTCAACATCGTGATGTACACGCTCACCGGAAACTACAAAGCCGACCAGGTGCACGCCCCTGCGCTGATCGAACGGTTGGGGCAATGAGCATGAACATTTTAAACATCGAGCCTTCAAACAATCATGCCGTCATGCCCGGCCTTGTGCCGGGCATCCACGTCTTCCTTGGGATTTGCAAAGACGTGGATGGCCGGGACAAGCCCGGCCAAGACGATGAATTCAAAGTCTGCCTGCCATGACCTACGGCATCGCATTCGCGCCTCTCGTCCCTACACTCGTGTTGTGGGTCGGCCTCGCTGCGATCGTCGTCATCGCGGCAGTTCTGCTGTTCGCGCTGGCGCGCGGAGCCGCAGTGCGCGTCGCGGCGCTGGCGCTGATCCTGCTGGCGCTGGCGAACCCGTCGTTCACGCGCGAGGAGCGCGAACCTCTCTCCTCGGTCGCTGCCGTCGTCGTCGATAAAAGCCCCAGCCAGAACTTCGGCGAGCGCACACGCGAGACCGATGAAGCGCGCGAAGCGCTGGTTGCGCGTCTGAAGGACATCAAAGGCCTTGAAGTGCGCGTCGTCGAGGCCGGACAGGCCGATGGCGAAACCGACGGCACCAAACTGTTCTCGGCCGTCACCTCCGCGCTCTCCGATGTACCGACCGACCGCGTCGCCGGTGCGTTTCTCATCACCGACGGCCGCGTTCATGACATTCCTGCCAACGCCGCCGCCATCGGCTTCAACGCGCCGGTGCATGCGCTGATTACCGGGCGCAGCAACGAACGCGATCGCCGCATCGCCATCGTCGCAGCACCACGCTTCGGCATCGTCGGCCAGACCCAGACCATCACCTATCGCCTCGACGATCAGGGCGTCACCGGTGAAAGCGCGCGGGTCGCCGTGCGCCGCGACGGCGATGTGCTCAGCGAACGCGCGGTGCGCAGCGGCGAGCAGGTCAGCGTGACGCTCGATATTCCCCATGCCGGCCCGAACATCATCGAGATCGAAGCCTCGAAGCTCGAGGGCGAACTGACACCGGTGAACAACCGCGCTGTCGTCTCCATCGACGGCGTGCGCGACAAGCTGCGCGTACTGCTGGTGTCCGGCGAGCCGCATTCCGGCGAACGCACCTGGCGTAACCTCCTGAAGTCAGACGCCAGCGTCGATCTGGTGCATTTCACGATTTTGCGTCCGCCCGAGAAACAGGACGGCACGCCGATCAACGAACTGTCGCTGATCGCGTTTCCGACCCGCGAGCTGTTCCAGCAGAAGATCAACGAGTTTCAGCTCATCATCTTCGACCGCTACGCACGGCAGGGCGTGCTGCCGATTTCCTACTTCGACAACATCGCACGCTACGTGCGTAGCGGCGGCGCGGTTCTGGTCTCGGCCGGCCCTGACTACGCCAGCCCGACAAGCATCTGGCGCACGCCGCTTGATGCGATCCTTCCCGCGGAGCCGACAGGCGTCAGCGAAAAGGCCTTCACGGCGCGGCTGAGCGACATCGGCAAACGTCATCCTGTGACGCGCGGGCTGGAAGGCTCCAACAGCGAGCCGCCGCACTGGAGCCGCTTCTTCCGTCTCATCGATACGCGCAATCCCGCCAATCCTCCGATCATGGAAGGCGCGGACGGCAAACCGCTGCTGCTGCTGTCGCGACAGGGCGAGGGCCGCGTCGCGTTGCTGCTGTCCGATCACATCTGGCTCTGGGCGCGCGGCTACGAAGGCGGCGGGCCGCATCTCGATCTGCTGCGGCGGATGTCGCACTGGCTGATGAAGCAGCCGGATCTCGACGAAGAAGCGTTGCGGCTGAAGGTAGAAGGCCGCGATCTCGTCGTGGTGCGCCAGACCATGGCCGACACGGTGCAGCCCGTCACGATTACGTCGCCGTCCGGCGCAACACGCCAGATGACGCTCACGGCGGGCGATCCCGGCGAATGGCGGGCATCGACCGGCGCCGACGAACTCGGCCTGTGGCAGGCCACTGACGGCGCGCTGAAGGCGCTGATCAATGTCGGTCCAGTGAACCCCAAGGAATTCGCGGAAGTCACCTCAACAACGGAAATGCTGCGCCCGCTGTTACAGACCACCGGTGGCGACGTCCGCCGCATAGCGGATGGCGGCAGTGTCGATCTGCCGCGTGTGCTGCCGGTGCGCGCCTCGACGGTGTTTCGCGGCGAAGGCTGGCTCGGCGTCAAGATGCGCGACGCCAGCGTGGTGCGCGGCATCGGCGTGCTGCCGATCTTCGCCGGTCTGATTGGCCTCTTGCTGCTGCTCGGCGCATTCGCCAGCACCTGGCTGCGTGAAAGCCGCTGATTATAGCAGCGTCGCACTCCCGTCATCCTGAAGTGCGAGTTGTTAGCCGCTTCAAAGGGCGAGCAGCCAGAAAGTGTCGATCAAGCCACACTTCCCGGCCAACGTCTTTCGCACTGCGGTCCCGTGTTGACACCCGCGCTCCGACCGGCAATGTTATATTATAACATCTGGGACCAGCCGCTTGCGGCGGACCGGATGGGCGTGGGGCGTATCCGGCAATGAATTGGCTGCGATCGAAGGCAAAAAGGCTGTCGCTGCTGGCGTTGTTCGCGCTGGCGCTGCAGTTCGGCCTGTCGTTCGGGCACTTCCATAACGATCTGGCCGTAGCAGCAGCCTCGGCGAGTCAGTCGCAGGCCTCCACGCCTGACACCGACCACGATCAGCACGCCCATCGCGATCTGTGCGCCATCTGCTCCACCGTGGCGATGACGAGCAACGCCGTTACGACAGCCACGCCGTCGCTGCCGTTGCCGCTGACTTTCGCAGCCTATCGAGCCGTACTCGATCCCGAGTCCGTCGCGCCCGACTCCCGGCGCGGCGCATTCCGGTCCCGCGCCCCTCCACAATCCTGACTCGAACTGTTGTCCAATCCCGGCGCTCGCCTGCAACGGCGACGGCGGGACATTCGAGGTTAGCCGCCCGGTCCCCACACGATGGGATCGGAGGCGGTGTCAGGATCAAAGCATCATGTCGTACAAGTTTATTCGCGCTTCGCTGGCTGGCGGCTCCGCCGTCGCGATAGCGCTTCTCGTCAGCGGCGCAGCGCGGTCGCAGCAAGCCGATCAATCTGCACCGGCTGCCGCCGGTACAGCGTTGCCGGAAATCGTCGTGCAGGCACCGAGCCCGATCCGCCGGCCGCGTCCGCATCCCGCTGCAGCGCCCGGCCGTACCGCCGCTGCACCGGCAGCGCCCCCTGCTCCCGATCCGGCGACATTCCCCGGCACGCTGCCGATTGTCACCGATCAGTTCGCCACCGTTACCGTCGTGCCGAACGAGGAAATCCGCCGCAGCGCGGCCTCCACCCTCGGCGATCTTCTGAACAACAAGCCCGGCATCACGGGATCATCGTTCGCGCCCGGCGCATCGAGCCGGCCGATCATCCGCGGCCTCGACGTCAATCGCGTCGGCATCGTGGAGAACGGCATCGGCAGCAACGGTGCGTCAGATCTCGGCGAAGATCACTTCGTGCCGATCGATCCATTGGCAACCAACCAGGTCGAGGTCATCCGCGGGCCTGCGACCCTGCGCTACGGATCGCAGTCGATCGGCGGCGTGGTCAGCGCCAGCAACAACCGCATTCCGGAAACGCTGCCATGCAGCGCGGTGCCGTCGATCCAGACCTATGGCTACAACGTCAAGGCGCCGGAGCTTTCACCTTCCAACCCCTGCGCCAGTTTCGAGACGCGGAATTCGTTGTCGAGCGTCGATCTCGGGCGTGAGAGTGCGGTGCTGCTCGATGCCGCCGGCAATAACGTCGCGATCCACGCCGATGCATATGCCCGCAAGACCGAGGACTACAGCACGCCTCATGGCATACAGAGAAACACGGCAACACAATCCATCGGAGGATCGGTCGGCGGTTCCTATTTCTTTGATGGCGGCTTCATCGGCGCGGCCGTGACGCAGACCAACAGCCTTTACCGCATTCCAGGCGTTGAAGGTGAAGAGTTCGGCACACGCATCGACGCAAAGCAGACCAAGGTCACGATGAAGGGCGAGTACCGGCCGGACTCCGCCGCGATCGACGCGATCCGGTTCTGGGCCGGCGCGACCGATTACAAACACAACGAACTCGGCCGCACCGACCCGGCGGATTTCTCGACCGACGGCGTGCGTCAGACATTTACCAACAAAGAGCAGGAAGGCCGCGTCGAGGTGCAGTTCGCACCGCTCAACGTTCGCTTTGCGGCGTTGACCACCGCTGTCGGCGTCCAGGCGTCGCATCAGGAATTGACCGCGCCGAGCCCCGACGATCCAGGCAGCCAGTTCAACGGGCTGTGGGATCCGAACAAGAACACCAAGGTCGCCGGTTACATCTTCAACGAGTTCAAGTTCAGCGAGACCACCAAGGCGCAGGTGGCGGGGCGCGTCGAGCATGTCGATCTTAACGGCATGACGCCGGAATTTCCGGCGAGTTTTCTCGGAATAGATCCCGTCGGGCCGACGCTCGCGCGCAATCCGAAATTCACGCCAAAGAGCGGAAGCATTGGCGTGATCCAGAACCTGCCGCTTGATCTCGCTGCGAGCCTGACAGCGCAGTATGTCGAGCGCGCGCCGAAGCCAGCCGAGCTCTTTTCGCGCGGCGGGCACGACGCCACCGGCACCTTCGATATCGGCAATCCCAATCTGAACATCGAAACCGCGAAATCGGTCGAGCTCGGCTTGCGCCGCGCGACGGGACCGTTCCGCTTCGAACTGACCGGTTATTACACACGCTTTAACGGCTTCATCTTCCGGAACCTGACGGGCGTGATGTGCGATGGTGATTTCGCTTCGTGCGGCACGACGGGCACTGAACTGAAGCAAGCCATCTACTCCCAGCGCGACGCCACGTTCCGCGGAGGAGAATTCCAGTTCCAGTATGATGTGCTGCCGCTTTGGGCCGGACAGTTCGGCGTCGAGGGCCAATACGACATCGTGCGGGCCACCTTCACCGACGGCACAAACGTGCCGCGCATTCCGCCGCAGCGGCTCGGCGGCGGCATCTATTACCGCGACGCCAACTGGCTCGCCCGCGTCAATCTGCTGCACGCTTTCGCACAGAACGACGTCAGCGGGGTCGAAACGCCGACAGCCGGCTACAACAATCTCCGGGCGGAGATCAGCTACACGACAAAGCTCGCGAAGGACGGCTGGCTCGGTCCGAGAGAGTTCACCTTCGGTCTGGTCGGCAACAACCTGCTCAACGAGGACATCCGCAACGCCGTTGCCTACAACAAGGATCAGGTTCTGCAGCCCGGCCTTGGCGTGCGCATGTTCGCGAACGTGAAGTATTGAGCGATCTCACGACATGGTCGTCCCCGCGAAAGCGGGGACCCACAACCACCGATGTCTCCGCTTGGCAAAGAGCCTCAACGTTCCGCGTACAAACTCTACCTTCAGGGAGTATGGGTCCCCGCTTTCGCGGGGACGACACCGAGTGTGTAGCGATGATTCCAATTTGTCAGGGGAGCCGAGCAAACGACCAATCCGGCCGTACCGTGCCGCTGACGCCATCGGACGCGCTATCCGCAAGCTCGCAGATCAGCAGCCGCGCGGGATCGACCGGCCCCGGCATCGTCACTTGCCCCTTCGGAATGCGTTTGAAGCCGACGCGGCTGTAGTACGGCTCGTCACCGACCAGCAGCACAAGACGATGCCCCTTGGCCTTCGCATCCTTCAGCGCGCGGTCGAGTAACGCCCGCCCGACGCCGCGGTCGCGGAACGGCGGCTCCACCGTGAGCGGTCCGAGCAGCAGTGCCGGCGTATTGCCGACGCAGATCGGCAATTGCCGCACCGAGCCGACCATCAGCGTGCCGATCCGCGCGATGAACGACAGATCGAGCAGATGATCGACATGCTCGCGCAGCCGGTAGGCGCTGAGCGCGTAGCGGCCGGGCCCGAATGTGCGTTCGTGCAGGCGCTCGATGGCCTGTGCGTCGCCTGCGGTCTCAGCCCATATGGTCAGGGAAAGGTCGGACATGTCAGGGGGCGCAATAGCATCTGACGCGGGCACGGTCCATTGCCGGGAGCCGCAAATTTATATCCAGTCCTCGATGAGGGGGCAGTTTTCAAGCACTTCCGCGATTCGCTGCCGGGTGCCCCGGGTGGTCTCCGGCGGCAGGTCCGCCGGACCGAAAAACCCGCAGGCAACGATCTCGTGATTGGGCTCTGGCAGCCGGTCCTGCGTGAACTGGCGCACGATATAGACCGCGACATGGTCACGCGGCGACACCCGGCGGTTGAAGAATACGCCGTGCAGGCGCGGCTCGCCGGTTATCTCGATCCGGCCTTCCTCGGTGAGTTCGCGCTTGAGCGACTCCAAAAAGGTCTCGCCCGTTTCCACACCGCCGCCGGGCAGGTGCCAGCCGGAGACATAACTGTGCTTGACCAGAAACACGCGATTCTCGCCATCGAGCACGACCGCGCGCACGCCAAGCGTCATGCCCCGGGCGAACCGCGAATAGAAATGAAAGACGCGCCGGAACAAGGGCTCGAACCGCCGCCGGAGATCTTGAGTATTCATCGTGCGAGATTCCGCCCGGCCATCGTGCTATGCAGTTCCATCCTCGTAGGAACAGCGTGAGGACGTTAAAGCGTGATAGCATTTCGATCCCCAACGGTCACGTTTCGATGACGTCCTTCGTCCTTGCCCATTTGTCCGATCCGCATCTCGGCCCGATGCCGCGGCCGCGCCTGCGCGAACTCGCGGGCAAGCGCGCGATCGGCTATCTCAACTGGCGCCGCAAGCGGCACCTGATCCACCGCCGCGACGTGCTTGGCGAAATCGTCGCCGACATGCACGCGCAGCAGCCCGATCACATCGCCGTCACCGGCGACCTCGTCAACATCGCGCTGCCGCTCGAATTCACCGAAGCGCGTACGTGGCTGGAGAGCGTCGGCACGCCGGAGAACGTGTCGCTGGTGCCGGGCAATCACGACGCCTATGTGCCCGGCATCCGGGACCATTTCCCGCAGTCATGGGCGGATTACCTGCGCGGCGACGGCGCAGCGCCCGATAGCGACGCGGCCTTTCCCTATCTGCGGCGCAGAGGGCCGCTGGCGCTGGTCGGCGTCTCGACCGCCGTTCCCACAGCACCCTTCATGGCAACCGGACGTCTTGGCAACAAGCAGCGCGATGATCTCGAACAACTGCTGCCGCGACTCGCAGGCGAGAAACTGTTTCGCGTGCTGCTGATTCATCACCCGCCGATGACATCGCCGGGACGATGGGCGGCGCGGTTGCGCGATTCCGATGAACTGCTGGATCTGATTGCGCGCCATGGCGTCGAACTCATCCTGCATGGGCACGATCACCGTCACGCCATCGTCTGGCTCGACGGACCGCAGGGACGCATTCCCGCAATCGGCGTGCCCTCGGCGTCCGCCACGGCGCACGGACACAACCACCCCGCGGCGTATAATCTGTTTTCAGTGAAGCGCGAGGGCGATGCGTGGCAATGTGACCATCGCGTACGCGGATTTGCCGATGGGGCGCTCGGCGAGATCAAGGATGCAAGATTGATTTAGAGCGTGGTCCGAGGAAATTAGAGTCCGCGCAACGCCATCACCAGCGCGAAGCCGAACAGCGCGGCGAGACCTGCGGCGAATCCGAACGCGAAGGTCCAAACCCCACTGCGGCGCTTCGCGGGAACGGCGGCAACAGCCGGAGCCGGCGTCACCACCATGGCATGCTCGCGCTCGATCATGCGGCGCGCGATATAGTCGGTCACTGCATCGACCATCACCGGCACGTCATGGGATTCGGCCAGCACGATGCGGCCGAAGCGAGTGTCCTGTGTGAAGCGATAGATGCGTTTGTCGCGGCCCATCGAAATATGTGCGACCGAATCGATCCACAGCCGCGGCATGTCGCCCTGGCTGATGCCGCGGTCGAACAGATCGACCCCCGCCGGAATTTCGGAGAACAGCGAATCGAGCGCCTCGTGAAGAATTTCCAGCCGGGCGACTTCGGCGTCGCGCAGATCGACCACCACACCGGTCCGATCGGCGGCCTCGATACGGGCTTTCCGCAAGGCATCGCGCAGCCGGACCGGGGTCGATCTGCCTGCCGAATCGCTTGGGGCGCTCTGTTCCGCCATGACTTAGATACCTTTGTTTTGACCCCCTTAATCTATCAGTAACCCTATCCCCCGCAAGCACCTGTGAGCCGGCATACCGCCGCTCCAAATAAAAAGACGGCCCTGTCCGGAATCGGAACAGGGCCGCTAAATGGGGCGGGCGACGAACCCCGCCCGGGAGTTAGGTTAAGCCGTCGCGCGCTGCGGTTCTTCCACAATGGAGAAGCGCACGCCTGCGCGATGACGGTTCTCCTCGGAAACTTTCCGCCAGCAGTCCTCCGCTTCCTTGCGGGTCTTGAACGGACCTTGGACCTGGGCCGACCCTTCCACGAGCTTGTGGAAGTTCATCGAACCGAACTCGCCGCCAATCACCCAGAAATTGCTGCCACTCATTTGAGCCTCCGTTAGTTAGCTTGATGTGCAATAGCTTTGTTGAGATTCGGCCGTCAGCCGAACTGGTTCATCGTGTTGTGAGCGCCGCCCGCCTTCAGGGCTGCCTCGCCGGCGAAGTATTCCTTGTGATCGTCGCCGATATCGGAGCCGGCCATGTTCTGATGCTTCGCGCAGGCGATACCCTGGCGGATTTCCGCACGCTGAACGTTCTTCACGTATCCGAGCATGCCCTGTTCGCCGAAATATTCCTTCGCGAGGTTATCGGTCGACAGCGCTGCCGTGTGATAGGTCGGCAACGTGATCAGATGGTGGAAGATGCCAGCGCGCTTGGACGAATCCGCCTGGAAGGTGCGGATGCGCTCATCGGCCTCGATCGCCAGCGGGGTATCGTCGTATTCCACCTTCATCAGCTCGGCACGATTGTACTTGCTGACGTCCTTACCGTTTTCCTTCCAGGCATCGTACACCTGCCAGCGGAAGTTCAGCGTCCAGTTGAACGACGGTGAGTTGTTATAAGCCAGCTTGGCGTTCGGGATCACCTTGCGGATGCGATCGACCATTCCGGCAACCTGCTCGATATGCGGCTTCTCGGTTTCAATCCACAGCAGGTCAGCGCCGTTCTGCAGCGAGGTGATGCTGTCGAGAACGCAGCGGTCTTCGCCCGTGCCGGCGCGGAACTGATACAGGTTGCTGGGCAGGCGCTTCGGACGCAACAGCTTGCCGTTGCGGCTGATGATGACATCGCCGTTGCCGATCTTGGATGCGTCGACTTCTTCGCAATCGAGGAAGCTGTTGTATTGATCGCCGAGGTCACCCGGCTTGTGGCTGACAGCGATCTGCTGTGTGAGGCCTGCGCCGAGCGAGTCGGTGCGGGTCACGATGATGCCGTCGTCCACGCCCATTTCGAGGAACGCGTGGCGGCAGGCACGAATCTTCGCCAGGAAGACTTCGTGCGGCACAGTCACCTTGCCGTCCTGATGGCCGCACTGCTTTTCGTCGGACACCTGATTTTCGATCTGCAGGGCGCATGCGCCTGCTTCGATCATCTTCTTTGCAAGCAGGTAGGTTGCTTCGGCATTGCCGAAACCCGCGTCGATATCGGCGATGACAGGCACGACGTGCGTCTGGAAATTATCGATCTTCGCGATCAGCGCCGTTTCCTTGGCCTTGTCGCCGGCCTTACGCGCGGCATCGAGTTCGCGGAAGATATCGTTGAGTTCGCGCGAGTCAGCCTGACGCAGGAAGGTATAAAGCTCTTCGATCAGCGCTGGCACCGAGGTCTTCTCGTGCATGGATTGATCCGGAAGCGGACCGAACTCGGAGCGCAGCGCGGCGATCATCCAGCCCGACAGATAGAGGTAGCGACGATCGGTCTTGCCACCGAAATGCTTCTTGATCGAGATCAGCTTCTGCTGGGCGATGAAACCATGCCAGCAACCCAGCGACTGGGTGTACTTGGTGGGATCCGCATCGTACGCGGCCATGTCGGCGCGCATCACAGCCGCCGTATAGCGGGCGATGTCCAGACCGGTCTTGAAGCGGTTCTGCAGGCGCATGCGCGCGACGGCTTCGGCGGTCACGCCGTTCCATGTGCCCTTGTCCTTGAGAAGGGTTTCAGCCGCAGCGATTTCGCTTTGATAAGAAGCCGGGCCTTGAATTGCTTGGTCGGTGATTCCGCGCGATTGGTAATTCATGGTGCTGATCCCTTGTGAAGTTGCCACTGTTTCAACGCATCGCGCGGCCAATCGCTAGGGGTTTCGAAGATAACTTGTCAGACTTTACAAACTTCTGTTGTAATGGTGTAATTACTTTACATTTCCTGGTTATTTGATAGGGTGACCGCCCATGGCGACATCAGCAATCCGCTCGGTTTTTATGGGTCCGCGGCTGCGGCGCCTGCGGCGCGACCTGGGGCTGACGCAGGCCGATATGGCGGCCGATCTCGACATCTCTGCGCCCTATGTGGCGCTTCTGGAGCGCAATCAGCGGCCGGTGACGGCGGATATGCTGCTTCGCCTCGCTCGCACGTACAAAATCGATCTCGCGGATCTCGCGGGCGACGGCGGCGCAGATCATACCGCACGCATGCAAGCGGTTCTCAAGGAACCGATGTTCGCGGACATCGACATTCCCTCTCTTGAAATCAGCGATATCGCGATGGGCTATCCGGGACTGGCGGAGGCATTCCTGCGGCTCTACACAGCCTACCGCGAAGAACAACTTGCGCTGGCGGATCGCAAGGAGCCGGGATTGGCGGGGCCCGCATCGCGTTCGCGCCGGGGCGGTTTGGACGTCAACGATCCGGTTGCGGAAGTCCGGCGGTTTCTGGCTGCGCGCCGAAACAACTTCGCTGATCTTGACGATGCGGCCGAACGAATTCTGCACGGCCCTGCGGACGCGAACTGGTTTATCGAGCGACTAAGCAGTCATCACAAGCTGCGTGTGCGCCATCTACCGCCCGAGGTCATGCTCGGGTCCATGCGCCGGCTGGACCGCCACCGCAAAGAGGTCCTGTTCGACGATTCGCTCGACAGCGCGAGCTTCAATTTTCAATTGGCACAGCAACTCGCCTATCTCGAGTTCAGTGACGAGATCGAAGCGGCGCTGAAAGCCGGCAAGTTCACTTCCAAGAGCGGTAAACTGCTGGCGCATCGGTCGCTCGCGAGTTATGCCGCCGCAGCACTCATCATGCCGTATTCCGC
Organism: Afipia sp.; assembly: GCA_051653085.1. Taxonomy (GTDB): domain Bacteria; phylum Pseudomonadota; class Alphaproteobacteria; order Rhizobiales; family Xanthobacteraceae; genus Afipia. The sequence goes on from JBOFVL010000017.1 coordinate 214,930, forward strand.
ATTCGCGAAAGCAGCGGAGACGCGCCGTTACGACCTTGAAGCGTTGGCGCGCCAGTTCGGAACCAGCTTCGAGCAGACGGCGCATCGCATCACAACGCTGCAGAGACCGGGCTCGGAAAAGGTTCCGTTCTTTTTGATCCGCGTCGATCCAGCCGGCAATATTTCCAAACTGCTCGACGGCGCCGGCTTTCCCTTTGCGAAGCACGGCGGAGCCTGTCCGCTGTGGTCGGTTCACGGAGTTTTCAAAACGCCGCGACAAATCGTGACGCAGTGGCTAGAGTTGCCCGACGGTCAGCGGTTCTTTTCCATCGCCCGGACAGTCACCGCCGGTGGGGGCTCGTTCGGCGCCGTGCGGGTGGAGCGTGCCATTGCGATCGGCTGCGCGGCTGAACACGCCAAGAAACTGATTTATACCAGCGATGAATCCGAACCTCGCGCCGATGCGCCTACGCCGATCGGCGTCGCATGCCGCGTCTGCCATCGTCCGACATGCGCTGCGCGATCCGAACTTCCGATTGGCCGTGAACTCCTCCCCGACGATTACCGGCGGCTCAGCGTTCCATTCGGATTCTCATCCGACTGATCGCTTGTGACGCGCCGCTATGTTTTCTATCCTGGCCTCACTTAGCGCCCTCCTCCACGCCCTGCCTCAATCCTTCATCACTCATTCGCAGATGCAGAATCTTTTCATGACCAGATTCATTCCCGCTCTTGTGATCGCGACGTGCCTGTTCGCAACATCCGCCTCCGCCCAGCGCGGGGCCTCCTGTCATGGCGGCCAAAGCTTCGATCAGTTTCTCGCGCAGTTGAAGCAGGACGCAGTCGCCGCCGGTGTGTCGCAGCGCGCGATCGCAGCCGCCTCGCCCTACATGGTCTACGATCAGGGCATCGTGAACCGCGACCGCGGCCAGCGTGTGTTCGGCCAGATCTTCACCGAATTTGCGGGACGCATGGCATCGGAGTCGCGAAGGGTACGCGGGCAGCAACTCATCCAGACCTACGCGCAAGCCTTTGCCCGGGCGGAGAAGGAATACGGCGTCCCACCCGCGGTGATTACCGCGTTCTGGGCGCTGGAGAGCGATTTCGGCGCCATCCAAGGCAAGCTGTCGACGCTGCGCTCACTGGTGTCGCTTGCCTATGATTGCCGCCGCGCGCAGATGTTTCACGACGAGACCATCGCCGCATTGAAGATCATCGATCGCGGCGATCTTTCACCAGCCGAGATGATCGGCTCATGGGCCGGCGAACTCGGCCAGACCCAATTTCTGCCGCGTCATTACTTCGACTACGCCGTGGACTACGACGGCAATGGACATCGTGATCTGCTGCACAGCGCCCCCGACGTGATCGGCTCGACTGCGAATTACATCGCGACCGGATTGAAGTGGCGGCGCGGCGAGCCGTGGCTGCAGGAAATCCGGGTGCCGTCGAATCTTGAGTCTCGTTTCCCTTGGGATCAGGCTGATCTCACCATCAAGCATCCGCGCTCGAAATGGGCGGCATGGGGCGTGACTTACGCCGACGGCCGTCCGCTGCCGAACGACAATCTTCCCGCCTCCGTGCTGCTGCCGATGGGCCGCCTTGGGCCGGCATTTCTCGCCTATCCGAATTTCGCGGCTTACACCGAATGGAATAACTCGCTGATCTATTCGACCACTGCGGGTTATCTCGCCACCCGCATCGCGGGCGCGGGTCCGATGCGAAAGCCTGTAGCGCCGGTCGCGCAATTGCCGTTCAACGAGATCAAGGAATTGCAACAATTGCTCGCGCGTCAGGGATTCAACGTCGGCAAGATCGACGGCATCCTCGGCCAGCAGAGCCGCATCGCCATCAAGACCATGCAGGTGAAGCACGGCCTGCCCGCCGATTCGTGGCCGACTGCCGAATTGCTGACGCGGATGCGCGGAGGGGCGCCGCTTGTCACCACGCGCTAAATAATCCCCGCGATCTTGCAAGCGTAGGGAGAACATCTACATCGGGCTGGCCTGCTTCACGGCAAGATTATTCCCTGAAAGGTCACCCATGACATTTTACGACGGTTCGGCTCCGGTCTTTACCCACACGCTGACGGCGCTGTCGGCAATCCTCACCAAGGCGGAAGACCATGCTGCCGCGAACAAGATCGCACCCGAGGAACTGCTGAATGCACAACTGCATCCATCGATGTATCCGTTGACGCGGCAGGTTCAGCTTGCGTGCGATTTTTCCGGAAAAGCCTGCGCACGTTTCACGCAAACCGAATTGCCGGTGATGGCCGACACCGAAACCACCTTCTCGGAATTGCAGGCGCGGATCGCAAAGGTTCTGGCGAACATCAAGGCGCTGCCACCCGCCAAATACGAAGGCGCGGAAAAGCGCGAGATCACATTTCCGGTCGGCCCGGGAAAAACCATGACGGTGACCGGCCAGCAGTTCCTCAACCATTCGGCCATGCCGCAGTTCTTTTTCCATTGCACGACCGCCTATGACATCCTGCGTCACAAAGGCGTCGAAATCGGCAAGCGTGATTTTCTCGGCGCGGTGTGACGCGATTGCTTAACTTCGAGGCAGAGGCCTCTCGCTGATGCCAATCGCCGCGACGACAGCATCTTTCAACTTCCGCGCCCTGAAATGAAAGGCGGCTTATGCCGCCTTTTTCCTTTATGCGAATGAATTTTCCCTGCGGGACCGCGCAAAGCCGGCCTCGCGACGGAGCACATGCCTGCCATTCAGCGCAGCCATATCGGCACTATTCAATCGGCTGTGACTTGCGTTTTCGGCTTGGCGGTACTTACATGCACCTGCATCGAAGTCCCTTTTCAGGAAAGATCCGCCATGTCCGCCTCCAAACTTTTCGAGCCATACAAGCTCGGCGCTGTCACGTTGACCAACCGCGCCGTCATGGCTCCGCTGACGCGCAATCGCGCTGTTGCAGGCTTCGTGCCCAATCCTCTCGCGATCGAATATTACGGCCAACGCGCTTCGGCCGGACTGCTGGTCACCGAAGCGAGCCAGGTCTCGCAGCAGGGCCAAGGCTATCAGGACACCCCCGGCATCTATTCCAAGGAACAGATCGCGGGCTGGCGCAAAGTCACCGATCGCGTCCATGAACGCGGCGGCCACATCTACATTCAGCTCTGGCATGTCGGACGCATTTCCCACACCACGCTGCAGGTGAATGGCGGTGCACCGGTCGCGCCCTCCGCAGTCCCTGCCAAGAGCAAAACCTTCGTCGGCGGCACGTTCGCCGATGTGTCTGCCCCCCGCGCGCTCGAACTGAGTGAAATCCCCGGTATCATCGACAGCTTCAAACGCGCCTCCGCCAATGCTCTGGAAGCCGGTTTCGACGGCGTCGAAATCCACGGCGCAAACGGTTACCTGCTCGACCAGTTCGCCAAAGACGGCGCCAACAAGCGCGCCGACGCTTACGGCGGCTCGATCGAAAACCGCGCGCGGTTCATGCTTGAAGTCTCGAAAGCCGTCGCCGCCGAGGCCGGAGCGAACCGCACCGGTATCCGCATTTCACCGGTGACGCCCGCGAACGATATTTCCGACAGCAACCCGCAGCCGCTGTTCGATCACATCGTCGATCAGCTCAATGCCTTGAAGCTTGTCTACATCCACGTCATTGAAGGCGCGACCGGCGGTCCACGCGACATCGCGCCGTTCGACTATGACAGCCTGCGCAAGCGCTTCGGCGGCACGTACATCGCCAACAACGGCTACGACTTCAAGCTTGCGACTGAGGTGCTTGAAAAGAACAGGGCCGACCTGATCGCGTTCGGCAAGCCGTTCATTTCAAATCCCGACCTCGTCGAGCGGTTGAAGCTCGGCGCGCCGCTGAACGATTTCGACAAGGCTACATTCTATGGCGGCGATGCCAAGGGATACACGGATTATCCGGCTCTCGGGCGTCAGGCTGCGGCCGAGTAAACCGTTCTCACAGCACACTGGAAACCAAGAAGGCCGGGAGCGACTCCCGGCCATTTTTGTTCGGGAATTTTTATGCGGGAACCGGGTCCAGTTGCCCAGCGAGGAACCGCGTGGCGGCGCGCTCTGCCTCTCGCGCGTTCTTGAATACCCTGCCATCGAGCGGATTGAACTTGTGCACTGCTGCGAAGAAACGAAAGCCCGATTTCTCGCGCACAACAATACCCGCCGCTTCAGAACTGACTTCGATGATGTAGGTGTCCGACATGTTTCTTATCCCGTGCCCGTCTCTTGGGTTTCTCACGCGCACTAACTCCGAAAGGCTGAAAAGGTTTCAGTTCAAACCCTTCGACAACACACCGTTCTTTCCAATCGCATAGATCTCATATGCACATCCCGGGCCAATCTCTCGGACCGGATTTCCGGCCGAAATGACTCCAAAACGAACGCCAACTGACTCCTGCCTGTGCAATCCGCCGAACCTGTAGGCGCTTCGCGCGACAGTTTTATAACCGGATTGCATGTCCTGGAAGACGATCGGCCGCACCGCGGCAAAATAGCAATGCCGGTTGTGCAAAACGCCGCAAAACGGGACGAAAGAATTCGAGCAACCGTCATGGTTGCGAAAAATAGACTAGCACTTCTGGGAAAAATCGATCGTCAGGCGCTGACGGATGGCGAAGCCTGCCCGATCGGCTGCGGACGGCCATCGTCGTCGATGGCGACGTAGGTGTAGTTCCCGTCGGTAACGAGAATCAGCTGCGACTCATTTCGACGTTGCACCCACGCTTCGATATGGACCGAGATCGAGGTGCGACCGATTCGGACCGTGGTGCAGAAAACCGAGACCACATCGCCCACATAAACCGGCTTGCGAAATGTCATCGCTTCGATAGCCACTGTGACAGTGCGGCTCTGCGAAACCTTTGCAGCATAAATGCCGCCTGCAACGTCCATCTGGCTGAGCAGCCAACCGCCAAAAATGTCGCCATTCTGATTCGTGTCGGCCGGCATCGCCATCGTGCGAATCGACAGATCGCCATGCGGTCCGGCAGGTGCAGGCGCGGCGTGAACGGGCGTGTCAGCCATCAATGAAATCCATCAAAAGAATCTTGTTCACGCGAATGTATCCCACCCGGTGTCGGGTTTGAAGCGGTCGCCGAACTTTGCTTCGAGTGCCTTCAACGCGGTAACGATATTCGCAGCGCCGCGTGTACGCGCATAGTTCAGCGGGCCACCCCGGAACGGCGCGTAGCCGGTGCCGAAGATCATCGCGCCGTCCACCACGTCGGCGTTCTCGACGATACCCTCGCGCAGACAGGCAACGCAGACGTTCGACATCGGCAGGATGAGACGATCGATCATCTCGTCGGTCGGCTGCACCGGCGACGGTATCTTGACGGCCTTGCCGTCCTTCCATTCATAGAAACCCTTGCCGGTCTTGCGGCCGAGTTCACCGCGCTTCACCTTGTCGCGCAGCCAGTCGGGCGCGGGCGGCAGCGCATCGCCGAATTTCGAGCGCAGCATGTCGCCGACCGCCAGACAAATATCGAGACCGACCTGATCAGCCAGTTCAATCGGTCCCATCGGCATTCCGAATTTCTCTGCGGCAGCATCGATGACGGCCTTGTCCACCTTCTCGTCGAGCATCACCATCGCTTCCAGCATGTACGGCGTCAGGGCGCGGTTGACGAGGAAACCCGGCGAACTCTTCACCGGCAGCGGCAGGCGATCGATCGCGCCGACAAATTTCAGCGCGGTGGCCAGCGCCTGCGGATCGACCGCATCGTGGCTCACGACCTCGACAAGCTGCAACCGCGATACCGGATTGAAGAAATGCAGGCCAAGCAGCCGCTCGGGATGCTTCAGCGTCGTGCGCAGATCCTGCAACGGAATGCTGGAGGTGTTGGTGGCGAGAATCGCGCCTTGCTTCATGATCGGCTCGAGGCCCGCATAGACCTTCTGCTTGAGCCCGAGATTCTCCGGCACCGCCTCGATGATGAGATCAGCGTTGCGCACGCCGTCGCCGTTCAGATCAGGCATCAGCCGGTCAAGCGCATCGCGCAGATCGGTCTTCTTACGGATGATCTTGCCGAACAAGTCTGCCGCGCGCTTGATCGCACCGGCGATGGCTTCCGGCTTCATGTCGGCCAGCGTCACGCGCAGGCCCTGATTGGCGCACCATGCTGCAATGTCGCCGCCCATCGCGCCCGCGCCGATGACGTGAACGTGTTTCACGGTGTTGCGTCCGTTGGCGAGCTTCTTCATCTGCTCGCGCAGGAAGAACACGCGGATCAGGTTCTGCCCCGTCGACGTGACCATCAGGTTGGCGAACGACGACTTTTCCGCACTAAGCATCGCCGCGCGGTCGCCGCCGTGCTTCTCCCACAGATCGATCAATGCGTAAGGCGCGGGATAATGCTCTTTCGGCGCGGTCTTCGTCGCCTCACTGCGCATGCGGTTCGCGAGCAAGCCGCGCACAGGCCCCAGGTTCATCGCCTTCGCCAGCAAGCCCTGCCTGTGCGGGCGCAGCCGGCCGAAGATCGCATCTTTCACTGCGCCGCGCACGTGACGTTCCTGCGTGACGGCCTCGACCAACCCTAGCGACTTTGCCTTGCGGGCCTCGATGGTCTTGCCTGTCAGCATCATCGTCATCGCCTCGAGCGGACTGACGAGATGCGTGAAGCGCGCGGTGCCACCAAGGCCCGGATGCAGGCCGAGCATGACTTCGGGAAATCCGAAGCGCGCGTTATCGATGGCGATACGGGTATTGCAGGCCAGCGCAATCTCAAGCCCGCCTCCGAGGCAGAAGCCATGGATCACAGCAACGCGCGGAATCTTCAGCGCCTCCAGCCGGTCCACAACCGCATGGGCCTTGGCCATTTCGGTTTCGACCTGGCGTGGATCGGTCGCACCGCGAAATTCGTTGACGTCGGCGCCCGCGATGAAGCCGGATTTTTTCGCGGAGCGGATCACGAGGCCCACCGGGCGCTCGCTTTCCAGCACACTGACGATCTGGCCGAGTTCCTCGATCACATCGCCGGAGAGCGTATTGGCGCTGGCGCCTTCACGATCGAACAGCAGCCACGCGATGCCGTCGCCATCGCGGGTGAGCTTGAAGTTCTTGTAAGGCCCCGCCGCCGGCTCCGGTCCGAGTTCGAGGACGCGGTCTTTCAGAACGTCCATGATCCTGCTGTCCATGTGCGACCCCTTACACTGTCTCGATCAGCATCGCGCCGCCGAGCCCGCCGCCGATACATTCGGTGGCGATGCCGCGTTTGGTGCCGAGCCGCTTCATGGCGTTGACAAGATGCAGCACGATGCGGTTGCCGCTGGTGCCGACCGGATGGCCGAGGCTGATGGCACCACCATCGACATTCAGCTTCGTCTGATCGATCTGACCGGCCGCGCTATCAAGCCCCAGCACCTCGCGGCAGAACTTGTCGTCGTTCCACGCGGCGAGGCATCCCAGCAATTGCGCCGCAAAGGCTTCATTGATTTCCCAGGTCTCGATGTCCTGGAGCTTGAGCCTGTTGCGCTTCAAGAGTTCGGATGACGACAGCACCGGGCCGAAGCCCATGATGCCGGGATCGAGCCCTGCCCACTGGCTGTCGACGATGATGGCCTTCGGCTTGAGGCCATATTTGTTGACGGCATCTTCCGACGCCAGAATGGTCCAGCACGCACCATCGGTGATCTGCGACGAGTTGCCCGGCGTCACCTGACCCCATGGCCGCTCGAAGGCCGGCTTCAGCTTGGCGAGCTTGTCCACGGAGGAATCCGGCCGCACGCCGTCGTCGTGATCGTAGAATTTTCCATCTCGTGCGAAGGCCGTTTCGACCTCGCCTTTCAGGTAACCGTGTTCCTGTGCATAGGCGAGGCGCCGGTGACTTTCCACCGAATAGGCGTCGGCCTGCTCGCGCGTCACACCCATCAGATGCGCGACGACTTCCGCCGTCTGTCCCATGTTGAGGTCGGTAATCGGATCGGTCAGCCCGCGTTCAAGTCCGATGATCGGCTTGAAGTACGAAGGCCGGACTTTCAGGAACGCCACGATTTTCGACAGCGAGTCCTTCGCGGTGGCAAATTTCGCAAACCAGCGCACGCCGGATTGCGGAAACACCAGGGGTGCGTAGCTCAGAGCTTCCGCGCCGCCCGCGAGAATCATGTCGGCCTTGCCCGCCTCTATGTAACGGTATGCCGTGTCGATCGATTGCATGCCGGAGCCGCAATTGATCTGCACCGTGAACGCCACCATGCGTTCGCCCATGCCCAGCCGTAACGCCGCAACCCGCGCGGGGTTCATCTCGTCCGCAATGACGTTGACGCAACCGAGGATCACCTGATCGAACGCGCTTGGCGCGAACGGCTGTCGCGCCAGCAACGGACGCCCCGCCTGAACCGCAAGATCGACCGGGGTGAATGGTCCCGGCCCGCCCTGTGCCTTCAGGAACGGCGTACGCGCACCATCGATAATGTAAACCGGTCGCACCATCAGCTTGCGGCCCGGTCCGGCGAGGCCTGCTTAATGTCAGGTCGCTTTCTGTAGATCGGCGACAGCGCTTCCGGCGCGAAGTCATCGACTTCGATCACCAAAGCGACCGCATCGTGCGCGGCCTTGATCTGTTCGCCTTCGGCAGCCGTAATCACGCCCTTCTTCACAGCCTCGCTCCAGTCGCGAACCCGCGCAATGTGCATCTTTTTTTCCATCTCCGTATTGGCGGTGACGAGCAGGAACGCTCTCTCCAGTCGCGCCAGCGGACCGTCGTCAGTGGGGTGATAAAGACCCTCGGTGAGACGGTCACGCACCGCGCCCGGCTCAAGAATCAGTTGCGCGCAGCGATGCACAACCTTGTCCGACGGGCCGAGCGGATTGGCGCCAAGCGGCTGAATCAGGAACTTCAGGATCACGCCGACAAAACGGTTCGGCAGGTTGGCCATCACTTCGGCCAAGCTATTTTCAATGGTGCGAATGCCGTTCGCCATCACCCATTCGAGCGCGGCGAAGTCGGCCTCTTGCCGGCCCTCGTCTTCCCAGCGCTTCAGCGCCGCCGACAGCAGATAAAGCTCCGAGAGAATATCGCCGAGCCGCGCCGACAGCATTTCCTTGCGCTTGAGCGCGCCGCCCAGCGTCAGCAGCGCCATGTCGGAGCACAGCGCAAACGCCGCCGAATAACGCGAGAGCTGGCGATAGTAGCCGGTTGCGGCGCCAACATCGGGCGCAGGCGCGAATGCACCGCCGGTCCAGCTTCTGCCCCAGGCGCGAAAGATGTTGGTGATGGCGTGGCCGACATGCTTCCAGAACGCGGTGTCGAAATCGGCCAACCCCTTCTTCTGGTCAGGTTCGCCGATGGCGTTCATCTCGCTCAGCAGATAGGGATGCGCGCGGACCGATCCCTGTCCGAACACGATCAGATTGCGAGTGAGAATATTCGCGCCTTCCACCGTGATGGCCACCGGCACTGAACGATAAAGATTGCCCATATAATTCTGCGGGCCGTCGATCACCGCCTTGCCGCCGTGAATGTCCATCGCGTCATCGACCGTGATGCGCAGGCGCTCCGTGGCATGCAACTTCATGATGCCGGAGATTACCGCCGGATGAATGCCCTGATTGAGTGCGGCGCACGTCAGCCGCCGTGCGGCATCGAGCTGATAGGCCGTGCCGGCAATGCGCGCCAGTGGCTCCTCGATGCCTTCGAACCTTGCGATCGGCACTTTGAACTGCTCGCGGATGCGCGCATAGGCGCCGGTAGCGCGCGCGCAATAGGCCGCACCCGCCGACGATTGCGACGGCAGTGAAATGCCGCGACCCGCCGCCAACGCCGTCATCAGCATCTTCCAGCCCTGACCGATGCGCTCCTGCCCACCGATGATGAAGTCCATCGGAATGAAAACGTCCTTGCCCCAGTTCGGACCGTTCTGGAACACCTGCATCGCCGGCAGATGGCGATGACCGATGCTCACACCCGGCAAGTCGGTCGGAATCAGTGCAACCGTGATGCCGAGTTCTTCTTCGCTGCCGATCAGGTGGTCGGGGTCATACGCCTTGAAGGCGAGACCCAGCAGCGTCGCGACTGGGCCGAGCGTGATGTAGCGCTTATGCCAGTTCAGCCGCAGGCCCAGCGTCTCCTTGCCGTTAAAGTTACCTTTACAGATGATACCGGTGTCGATCATCGACGCCGCATCGGAGCCGGCTTCCGGACTGGTCAGGCCGAAGCATGGAATCTCACGCCCTTCGGCGAGGCCCGGTAGCCACTTGTTCTGCTGCTCCTTGGTGCCGAAGTGCATCAGGAGTTCGCCCGGCCCGAGCGAATTCGGCACCATCACCGTGACCGCCGCCGTCACCGAACGCGACGAAATCTTCCGCACCACTTCCGAATGCGCATAGGGCGAAAAACCGAGCCCGCCGAATTCTTTGGGGATGATCATGCCGAGGAATTTGTTGCGCTTGATGAAGTCCCAGACTTCCGGCGGCAGGTCGCGCCATTCCCAGTTGACCTTCCACTCGTCGACCATTTCGCAGAGTTGCTCGACCGGACCGTTGAGAAACGCAGTCTCTTCATCGGTGAGCTTTGCCGGCGCAAAGGCCAGCAGCTTCGACCAATCGGGATTGCCGGTGAACAGATCGGCGTCCCACCAGACGTCGCCGGCCTCAAGCGCCTCGCGCTCGGTGTCGGACATCGGCGGCAGCGCCTTGTGCGCCCACGCATAGATCGGACGGGTGATGAGGTCGCGGCGGAGGGAAAAGCTCATGGGAGGATCCTTTTGCCGAATTCGCCAAAGCTGGGGAGCCACAGGCGTAAAATGTTAGCGGGTCAAGGCTGGAAAACAACTTCGATGTTATGTCGCGTTTGACGCGAAAGCCCCTAAAAACGCCACCAATTCAATAACCTGCACGCCTGCCTAACGTTCCGGGCCTGCGTCCTAAACACTCAGACAGATCACCAGGACTTGAGCCGGAATTCTCCGATTACCGCGGCCGCACCATCTCGAACATTATGTCGGGCCGGACCTGAGCATAGTCCCCCATCCGCCCGGCGCGCAGGATCGGATAGGCATCAGCGGTCTGATAAACGCCGTTCTTGATCAGGCTCTTGTCGATATGGACCGCGACGACTTCGCCGAAAGTTACCCAAGCGTCAGCCTTCCTGCCATCCACGCCCTGAAGCTGGATCATCTGAGTCAGCTTGCACTCGAACGAAACCAGACTTTCGCCAACCCGCGGCACATCGACCTTGCGCGACGGCGCCTTGGTCAGCCCGGAAATGATAAACTCGTCGGTCTCGTGCGGCACGCTCGCCGAGGTCATGTTCATCTGCTGGGCGACGTGCTTGGTCACCAGATTCCAGGTGAACTCTTTGGTTTCCTGAATGTTGGAAACGCTGTCCTTCCAGCCGGTCGAGGAAAATCCGATGATCGGCGGCACATAGCAGAAGGCGTTGAAAAAGCTGTAGGGCGCGAGATTGACATGCCCCTTGGCGTCCCGGGATGAAATCCAGCCGATCGGTCGCGGGCCAACAATGGCATTGAATGGATCGTGCTTGAGGCCGTGGCCCTGGGACGGTTCGTAATAATGGAAATCATTCATGAAGAGACTTTGCCCGCACCGCTGTTGCCCGGCATCGTGCCGGGTGCGCTTAACGTAAGCGCCGCGAGGATAAAGTCTATCATTTGATCGAGAGTCGGCCCCGGCTTCCTGGCACACTGCTCGATCATCTGCGGATGAAAGAAACGGAGCATGGCCGTGCACGTGCTCAAGGCCGCCAGTTCGATATCGGCCACCTTAAACACGCCTGTTTTGGCACCCTCGGCGATAACCGCGCCAATGGCCATGGTGATGCGCTGGATATGAGCTTCGCAGACGTCCCAGCTTTCTTCCATCGCGATGGCGACCATCTCGTGGATCTTGGCGTCGCCGACGAAGCGCTCGGCGTTCATGCGGCTGACAGTTGCCAGCAATTCACGCAGCCGAACTGCCGGATGCGTGGTCTTGGCCGCGATAGCCTCAGCTTCGGTCTCGACCTCGTTCATCAACCGGCGCGCGACGCCCTCATGGATCGCCTTCTTGGAATCGAAGAAGCGATAGACGTTCGCCGGCGACATCTTCAGCGTCCTGGCGATGTCAGCGACCGTCGTCTTGAGATAACCGATCTCACGAAACAGACGCTCCGCCGTAGCGAGAATGCACGCCCTCTTTTCCGAATCCGTATCGTCGCGAAGCAGTGTCATATCCGTATGAATACCAAGGCTCTTATTCAGCCGCCGTAGCGAGCGGCGGCGCATGCCGGAGCTGGCCCGGTTGCGCAGGCATCGGGACCTCGCCCTCACCCCGTTCGTCCAGACTCTTCCTGAACCATAGCGCATAGAGGCCGGGCAGGAACAGCAGGGTCAGGAATGTTGCAACGAACAATCCACCCATGATGGTGATGGCCATCGGGCCCCAGAAGGCAGACCGGGACAGCGGAATCATGGCCAGAATAGCCGCCAGCGCGGTCAAAATCACCGGCCGGGCACGGCGAACCGTGGCTTCGACGATCGCTTCGCGCCGGGTCAGGCCGTGCGCCACGTCGGTTTCGATCTGATCCACCAGAATCACCGAGTTACGCATGATCATGCCGGCCAGCGCGATCAGGCCGAGCAGGGCCACGAAACCGAACGGACTGTTGGCGACGTTGAGGCCCAGCGACGCGCCGACGATACCGAGCGGCGCGGTCAGGAACACGAGGACCAACCGCGAGAAGCTCTGCAACTGGATCATCAGCAGAGTCAGCATGCCGATGATCATCAGCGGGAACAGCTTGTTGATCGACGCATTGCCCTTCTCAGACTCCTCGATCGCGCCGCCGATCTCGATGCGATAGGCCGGCTGCAGACTGTCGCGAATGTTCTTAAGCTTCGGCCAGATCGCGTTGGTCACGTCGGGCGCCTGCACGCCATCGACGATGTCGGCGCGCACGGTGATCGCCATGTCGCGGTTACGCCGCCACAGGATCGGTTCCTCGTGAGCGTATTCGATCTTGGCGATCTGCGACAGCGGCACCGCAACACCATTGCGCGAGTAGATCGTGAGATCGCCGACGCGGCCGAGATCGAGCCGCTCCGACGGCACGGCGCGGGCGACCACGCCGACCTTTTCGATGCCGTCACGCAGCGTCGTCACCTGCACGCCGGAAATCAGCATCGCCAGCGATTGCGAAATGTCCTGCGGGGTGAGGCCGAGCGCACGGGCACGATCCTGATCGACGGCAAGCTTGAGATAGGGCGTCTGCTCGTTCCAGTCGAGATGCGGATCCACGGCCCGTTTCTCGGTGCGCATCACCTCGCGTACCTGGTAGGCGATATCGCGCACGGTCTTGGTATCCGGGCCAATGACGCGGAACTGAACCGGGAAGCCGACGGGCGGGCCGAAGTTGAATCGGTCGACGCGCACGCGCGCTTCCGACAGTGCACCGTCAGCAACAGCCTTCTCAAGCCGCGCCTTGATACGTTCACGGGCCGCGACGTCCTTCGACACGATCACGGTTTCCGAAAACGCCTCGTTCGGCAATTGCGGATTGAGGCCGAGCCAGAAGCGCGGCGAACCCTGCCCGACATAGGTCGTGTAGGTCACGATGTCCTTGTCGTCCTTAAGCAGCGCTTCCGCCTTCTTCACGCTTTCCTTGGTGACGTTGAACGCCGTGCCTTCCGGCAGCCGCAACTGGAGGAACAGTTCAGGCCGTTCCGACAGCGGGAAGAACTGCTGCTGCACATGGCCGAAACCGACAATCGACGCAATGAACACGCCAATGGTCGCCAGCACCACAGTGCCTCGCCGCTTCACGCACCACTCGATCACACTGCGAAGGCCGCGATACATCCGCGTCTCATAGATTGCGTGCGGATCGTGGTTGTGCTTGCCGTGGTTGAAGTTCGGCAGCAGCTTGACACCGATATAAGGCGTGAAAATCACCGCGACGAACCACGACGCCACCAGCGCAATCGCCACCACCCAGAAGATACCGCCGGCATATTCGCCGACCGATGAATTGGCGAAGCCGATGGGAAGGAAGCCCACGGCGGTGACCAGCGTGCCGGTCAGCATCGGGAACGCGGTGGATTCCCAGGCAAAGGATGCCGCTTTCACGCGGTCCCATCCCTGCTCCATCTTCACCACCATCATCTCGACCGCGATAATGGCGTCATCGACCAGAAGGCCGAGCGCGATAATCAACGCACCGAGCGTGATGCGATGCAGGTCCATGCCCATCGCATTCATCACGATAAAGACGATCGCCAGCACCAGCGGCACCGACAGTGCCACCACGATGCCGGTCCGCCAGCCGAGCGCGAGGAAGCTTACGAACAACACGATGGCCAGCGCTTCGACGAAGGAATGAACGAACTCGCCGACTGCATGTTCAACCACTTGCGGCTGATCGGCGATCTGCTCGATGTTGAATCCTTGCGGCACCGCCGACATGAACTGCGCGGTGGCCTTCTTTACGGTTTCACCGAGCTCCAGAATATTGGCGCCTTTCGCCATCACCACGCCGATGCCGATGGCGGGCTTGCCTTCCTGGCGCACCTGATAATCCGGCGGATCGACGAAGCCGTGCGTGACGGTTGCGATGTCGCCGAGACGAAATACCCGGCCATTGCCTTCGACCGGCGTTTCCGCCACAGCCTTGACACTGTCATAGGCGCCGGTGACGCGCAGCGGCACGCGCTGCGACGACGTTTCCACCGTGCCTGCAGGCACCACCGCGTTCTGCTTGGCCAGGGAGTCGAACAACGCCTGCGTGGTGATGCCGAGTGTCGCGAGCTTGGCGTGGGAGAATTCGACGAACACCCGCTCGTCCTGGGTGCCGTACAGATTGACCTTGGTCACGTCCGGCGTTTTCAAAAGATGCTGGCGCAGCCCTTCGGCCACTTTCTTGAGCTGGGCGTAATCCGCGCCATCGCCCGTCAGCATATAAAGAACAGAATCGACGTCGCCGTATTCGTCGTTGATGTTCGGGCCGATCAGGTTCGGCGGCAGATCGCTGCGGATGTCGTTGAGCTTCTTGCGCAACTGATAGAAGAGCTGCGGCACGTCCTTCGCAGGCGTGTTGTCCTTGAATGCAAGCTGCATCGCAGTGAATGCGGGCTTGGTATAGGTCGTCACCTTGTCGAAGTAAGGCAACTCCTGCAGCTTCTTCTCGATGCGGTCGGCTACCTGCGCCTGCATTTCGGCGGCGGTCGCACCGGGCCAGATCGCGTTGATGATCACGACCTTGATGGTGAAGGACGGGTCTTCCGCGCGGCCGAGCCGCTCATAGGAGAAGAAGCCCGCGATGCCGAGCATCACGATGAAGAACAGGATGAGGGTGGGATGCGCAACAGCCCACGCGGAAAGGTTGAATCGCTTCATCGGACCCTCGTAAGGTTTTAGAACGACAGCGACGAAACAACCCGGACCTTCTGGGCCGGATCGAGCTTCTGCACGCCAAGCACCACGACGCTGGCGCCTTCCTCGATGCCACCGGTGATGATGACGTCATTGGTCTCATACGCCTTCACCGTCACGGGCTTCAGCGACACATCGCCGGTCTTCGCATCCGCGACGTAAAGCGCCGGGCCGTCACCCTGACTGAACAGCGCCGACAGCGGCAGCCGCGCGACGCGCTCGGTCGCGGGATCGGCCAGCGTCAGCGTCGCCGTCATGCCAAGCGACACAGCATCGTCGGCATCCGGCAGCGAGAACTTCGCGAGATAGGTGCGCGTCGCGGTGTCGGCGGCGGGCGCGATTTCTCGGAGTTTTGCGGTGTATTTCTTGCCCGGCTCCGACCACAGCGTGACGCTGGCCGCGCCAGTCTTGGCGAAGTTCACCAGCGTCTCGGGGATCGCAACCACCGCTTCCTTCTCGGCGGAACGCGCCACGCGGATCGCGGTCTGGCCGGACGCCACCACCTGCCCCGGCTCGATCAACGTCGCAGTGATGACACCGCGAGTGTCGGCAACGAGGTTGGCATAGGACAGGCTGTTCTTGGTGAGTTCGACGGAGCGCTCGGCGCGATTGAGACGTGCGCGCGCCTCGTCGGCGGCCGCCTTCGCCTGATCGACCTGTGCCTGGGTGGACCAGCCACGGGTACGCAGATCGTTGGCGCGGCCTTCAGCGGCGCTGGCCTGCGCCAACACGCCGGTTGCGGCGCTGAGTTCGGCTTCGGCCTGCTCGGCCTGCAGCTTCAGATCGACCTCGTCGAGCGTCGCCAGCGGCTGGCCGACATCCACGATCTGACCGACCTCGACCAGACGCTTGGCGACCTTGCCCGGAACGCGGAAACCCATGTCGGTTTCGATGCGGGGCCGGATGGTGCCGACGAAACTGCGCTCCGGCGACTGGGACTGATAATGGACCGTCGCGACCAGAACCGGCCGGCCCTTTTCGCCTTCCGCAGCCTGCTCCTTGCTGCAGGCGCCGAGCGCCAATGCCGGTACGATCAGGGCGAGAACAGCCAAGCTATTGCGTTGACTGATGGATTTCTGGACGCGGTGCATCTGGAGCTCCCTTGGGACACTCCAACCACCCTCTTACAACGACTGACGATTGTCAATAATCGTCAGTAGTCATTATGACGCACTGCAACTATCTGATCCGCAAGCACGATTCCCGCCTAGCTTAAACGACCTCACGAGAGTGTGTTTTCCTTAGGCCTTCTTCTCAGAAGGATCGCGGTGAATCGGATCGACCCACAATACGGTCTCCGGCTTTTCGACCGGCTCGATGTCGAGATTGATCGCAACCGCCTCGCCGTCACTGCGCACCAGCACACATTCCAGCACTTCATCGGGACTGGCATTGATCTCCTGATGCGGCACATAAGGTGGCACGAAGATGAAATCACCCGGGTTGGCTTCGGCGGTGAACTGCAGGTTCTCACCCCAGCGCATGCGCGCCTTGCCGCGCACCACATAGATGATGCTTTCCAGATGCCCGTGATGGTGCGCGCCGGTCTTGGCGTCGGGCCTGATCGTCACGGTGCCGGCCCAGAGCTTCTGCGCGCCGACGCGCGCGAAATTGATCGCGGCCTTGCGGTCCATGCCGGCAGTGGACGGCACGTTCGGATCGAGCTGATTACCCGGGATGACGCGCACGCCGTCATGCTTCCAGCGCTCGTCGTCGTGCGCGTGGGAATGATCGTGCGAGTGATCGTGGGAATGATGATGGTCGTGCGACATAGGCCCGTTCTCTTGTTTCTATCGCGATTGTTGTTGCTGACATCGCAGACGCGCAGCACTCATCCGCACGTCAACAGATATATCAGTGGTCGTCAACGTCGCGGAATGTCATGCCACACCGCGCTTTCGGCATAGCCCCGCGACCTCTCTATCTTAGTACGATTTGGGCAGTCCAAGAACCTTCTCGCCGATGAAGCTCAGGATGAGTTGCGGACTGATCGGCGCGATGCGCGGAATCATCACTTCGCGCAGGTAGCGCTCGACGTGGTACTCCTTGGCATAACCGAAACCGCCGTGAGTCATCACCGCCTGCTCACAGGCGTGAAACCCCGCTTCTCCGGCGAGATATTTCGCGGCATTCGCCGCCGGTCCGCATGGCAATCCCTGATCGTACTGCCACGCCGCTGACAGCGTCATCAGCCACGCCGCCTCGAGATCGATCCAGTTCTTCGCCAGCGGATGCTGGATCGCCTGGTTCTGTCCGATCGGGCGATTGAACACGATGCGCTGCTTTGCGTAGGCAGCCGCGCGCGACAGCGCGAGCTTGCCGAGCCCGACAGCTTCCGCCGCAATCAGCACGCGCTCGGGATTCATGCCGTGCAGGATGTATTCGAAGCCGCGGCCTTCCTCGCCGATGCGATCCTCCACCGGAATCTCGAAATCCGAAATGAAGAGTTCGTTGGAGTCGACGGCCTTGCGGCCCATCTTCTCGATCTCATGCACCGCGATGCGCGAGCGGTCGAAGTCCGCATAGAAAAGACTAAGGCCGTGGGTCGGACTCTTCATCTCTTCCAACGATGTGGTGCGGGCAAGCAGCAAAATCTTGTGCGCGACCTGCGCGGTGGAGATCCACACCTTCTGGCCGTTGACGATGTATCTGTCGCCCTTGCGCACGGCGCGGGTTTTCAATTGCGTGGTGTTGAGCCCCGTATTGGGTTCGGTCACGCCGAAGCAGGCTTTCTCGCGGCCCTCGACGATACCCGGCAGCATGCGCGCGCGCTGTTCGTCATTGCCGAACACCACCACCGGATTGAGTCCGAACACATTCATATGGACGGCCGACGCGCCCGACATGCCTGCGCCCGATTCCGAGATCGCGCGCATCATGATCGCGGCTTCCATGATGCCCAGGCCCGAACCACCGAACTCCTCAGGGATACAGATGCCGAGCCAGCCGTCTTTCGCCATGGCCTCGTAGAATTCGTGCGGGAAGCCGCCGTCGTGATCCTTCGCCAGCCAGTAGGTGTCGTCGAACCGGCTGCAGATTTTCAGAATCGCATCGCGAATGGATTCCTGTTGGGCGCTGAGTGCGAAGTCCATTGCAACCGATCCGCTTGCTGAATGCGGCGCAGTCTGCGCCGGCATGAAATGACACCTGACACATACGTGACCGCAACAGATTCAGCAAAAGGAATGGCACCCCATTTTGCAGCGCAACCATATGCCTTCCGCCTTGCCGACCGCAGCAACGGGACTATTGTTCGCATGGCGAAACCGGCATCGGAGCAACGCACATGGATATGAAAGTAAGCGATCATGACGCGCTGGTTGCGCTCAACCGCGACTACATCGACTCGGTGCAAAACTCCGATGTCCGCCGCTTCGACGAAATCCTCGCACCGGATTTCTACTGCTCGAACCCGGACCGTTCGCTGGTCGATCGCGCAGGATTCCTGAAACAGACCGCTATTCCAGTCACGATCAGGAATCTGAAAGCCGAGGACGTAATGATCCGCATCATGGGCGATTTCGCAATCATCCATGCACGGACCAGCTACCTCATGCCGGACGGCAGCGCTGGCGGCGGACGCTATACCGACGTGTGGGCAAAGCACGACGGCCGGTGGCTCGCGGTCTCTGCTCACGTCACGCGGTAGGCATCCAGCGACGCCAAATCCCGCGCTCGACGGCGCTCAGGAAGCTTTCCACCTGTGCGTTGAACGCCGCCGGTTCTTCAAGATTGATCGCATGTCCGGTGTTCGGACACATCCATAGACCGGCACTTGGGATCGCTGCCTTCAGCATCAGATTGGTCTCGATGCAGGGCGCGTCCTCGTCGCCCACCGCGAGCAGCACGGGCGTCGTCAGCTTCGCGAATTGACCCTGGAAATCATGCAGCGACGGCCGCAGCGTCTGATAGCGCGCCATGGTGTTCGACATTCCGCGCGGCGAGTGCTGGCGCAGGTGGTCCATGAAATCCTGCCAGCCACGCGGGTCCTTATGCTTGAGCTGGATGCGGGTGGGGCTATGTCCCATCTCCTCAGCCATCGCATCCATGCCACGTTCGATGAAGCCGCGTGCGGTCGCCGGCGCTTCCTTGAACCAGGCTTCACGTAAAGACAGCGGAGATCCGGTCCCTGCTCCAGCGGCGACAATCGCTGACGCTTTTCCAGGATGCCGCAGTCCGAATTGAAGCGCCGCATATCCGCCCATGCTGAGACCGACGATATGAGCACGGTTGATCTCGACGCCGTGCATCACCGCGGCAATATCGTCGGCGGAAAATTCCCAGCCGTATAGATTGAGGTCGTCGGGAACATCGCTGGGCGGATAACCGCGCGCATTGTAGGCAATGCAGCGATAAGAGCGCGAGAAATAGCGGACCTGGGTTTCCCATTCGCGGCAGTCCGATCCGAACTCGTGAACGAAGACGATCGGATAGCCGCTGCCGGTCTCTTCATAATAGAGCTTCGCGCCGGACGCATCGACATATGGCATCAGTGCTCTCTCCCCGTTTTGGGGCGCACTATAGGCATCACTTCCGCTGTCTCACCAGCACGTCCGTGCGTTGCGTATCACTGTTGCGCAATACGCAACGCTTGGCGCGAACGCTTCAGCGCGCCGCAGCGAATTTGGTCTCCATCGCACGGCGGAACATGACCGCATCGTCCTTGGTGTCGATCTCAACGTCCGACCAGCGAACGACGTCGCCGTGCGCGACGTCCTTTGTCAGCTTGACCCGATGCGCCAGACCGATCGGCAGTGCGCCAACCTTGAGGCTGTCCGCGGCAGGCATCAGTTTGCCCCAGACCGTATAGCCGCCCTCGCCATCAAGCATTTCGCCCGCACGCAAATTCTTCTTCGCAACGGCGGCGACGTCGCCGCGGAAATCCTGCGGCTGGCCGGTCGGTTCGCCGCGCAGCGCTGCGGAAAGCACCGAGATGTTCAGTTCAAGCCCGATCAGATGATACGGCTTGTACATCGCCGCATAGCGCCCGGACGAATCGGTTTTCAGACCATACTGACGGAAACAATCCGCCGCGTAATCGTTCGGCGCTTCGAGCACGACATAGACGCCCCAGCGCAGATCGCGAAACACCGGACGGCTGTCGCGCTCCAGCGACGAGACGACTTCCACCACGCCGGATTTTTCGAGTACGCCGCCTTTGTCGCGCGGACGCATGATATGCGGCAGATCATCGACGCCACAGGGCGGAAACGCCAGACCGCTCGCCGGTACGTCGAGCCCGGTTGCATTGGCGATGGCTGCCATCTCGATAGCGGATTTGGTGCCATCCAGAAACGAATTGAACATCTGCGGATTCATGCCCGCAGACTGCGCCTCGGCGGCAGTCAAACCATAGTGACTCCAGACGCCCGCGGGCGTCACGTCGTGATAGATCGGCAGATACTTTGTGCCCTTGCCTGCGGCGACGACCTTGAAGCCGGTGGCGCGCGCCCAGTCCACCATTTCGGCGGTGAGCGCAGGCTGATCGCCATAAGCCAGCGAATAGACCACGCCCGCGCGCCGCGCCTCGTCGGCCAGCAGCGGACCGGCCAGCACGTCGGCTTCGACATTGACCATGACGATATGCTTGCCCGCCGCGATCGCCGCACGCGCGTGACGAATCCCGACGGACGGATTGCCCGTCGCTTCCACCACAACTTCGATGTTGCCGCCGATCGCGGCGCCACCGTCCTTGGTGAATGTCGTGGCGGCGATCAGCGCGGCATCCCAGCCGACCGTGCGGCAGGCCTCGCGCGCGCGCTCAGGGTCGAGATCGACGATCACGGAGACTTCGAGGCCCGGCGTATGCGGCACCTGAGAGAGAAACATCGAGCCGAACTTGCCGGCGCCGATCAAGGCCACACGCACGGGTTTGCCTGCCGCACGGCGCTTTTCGAGAAGGTGATGCAGATTCATGGACAGATTGACCTAGCGGTTGTCTGCGACTTGATCGTCGCTGAATTATTATCGTCATGGCCGGGCATAGCCGTTCGAAGAACGGCGTCGCTGCCGCTCGCCTATGTCCCGGCCAGCGACGCCTTCTTCTCTTTTGCTTTTAAAGACGTGGATGCCCGGGACAAGCCCGGGCATGACGAAGTGCCTGCGCTATTCCGCCGCTTGGCGGTGGCTGCGCGCGTAACGAACCAGTGCATCGTCATCCACGGTCTGGATCGGCGTGAAGTCGCGATGCGCGATGAACTCCGGCCGGGTCGGCGTACGGATGTAGTTCGAAACCGAGTTCAGCGTCAGGTAGACGATCTTGCGCGGATAGGGCGTGATGTTGCCGGCTGAACCGTGGACGAGATTGCCGTGGAACATCAGCATGCCGCCAGGCTTGCCCGTGGGCGCGACAATACCGCCATCCTGAACAAGACGCGTCACAGTATCTTCATCAAGCGTCCAGAGCGGATAGGAAGTGGTCGCAAGGTCATGCGACGCCTTGAGATCGCCGGCGTTCTGGCTCTTCGGTACCAGCATCAGCGGACCGTTGATCGGCATCACCTCGTCGAGGAACACCGCGATGTTCATTGCGAGCGGGAGTGGCATGCCGTCGTCGCGCTTCCAGGTGCCGTAATCCTGATGCCACTGCCAGACGTCGCCGGTGAAAGCGGATTTGGCGTTGATTTTGTACTGATGCATGTAGACCTTCTCGCCGAAGATCTGCTCCACCGGTTCGATCATGCGCGGATGCGCGCCGAGCAGGCGAAACGCCTCATTATAAAGGTGTGCGGCAAAGGCGGTGCGCGGTGCGCCGCTTTTCTCGCGCCAGACTTCGGGGCGCTGCTCGTCATAGATCGACACAGCCTCACGGCGCAGAACGTCAACTTCCTCGGCGTTGAAAAGCTCGGGCAGAAAAAGCCAACCTTCAGTGCGAAACTGTTCGAGTTGCTCGGGGGTTAAACGCATGACGTATCCTCCTGATTTGATTTCTTGATTGTCGAAGCCGGCGGGGTTTCGCCCTTCTCTGCGATCCCGGTATTCTGGTCTTGCATTCTGAATTCAGTATTCTAAACTCAGATTGCTGCGACCCGCACCCGCTGTCAAGCGACAACGATATTGCTGCGCGGCATGACAACCGGAGGAACGCTCCTGGAATCCCTTGCCCCGCCGAAAAGTCTGGTCGATCAGGCCTACGAGGTGATCCTCGATGCCCTGTGCGACGGCACGTTCAAGCCCGGCGAACGCCTGACGCAGGAAGATATCGCCGCGCGCCTGAATGTCTCGCGGCAGCCCGTGACCCATGCACTGGCGATATTAAAGGCGCAGGGATTTCTTGCGCAGGGACGTCAGGGACTAACCGTCACGCCGGTCGATCCAGCATTTTTTGAGGCGATCTATCAGATCCGTTCGGCGGTCGAGCCGCTCGCGGTCAAGCTCGCGACTCCGCGCCTGACCAAGGAGGCCATCGCGCGCGGCCGCGCGCTCGTCGAGCACGGCCGCAGCGTGGTTGCTACCGGCGATGCCGGCGCGGCTTTGAAGGCCGACATGGACTTCCACTCATTCATCTATGAGCTGTCCGGCAATCCACTGATCGCCGAGACGATGCGGCTGCATTGGCGGCACCTGCGCCGCGCGATGGGGAAAGTCCTGCGTCATCCGGGCATGTCGATCAGCGTCTGGAAAGAACACGACCGCATTCTCGAAGGGATGATCCGCGGCGACGGCGACGGCGCCGCGGAACTGATGCGCCGCCATCTCGTCGAGGCTTACGACCGCGTCGGAAAGATGGATGAGGCCGAATCGAAATCGGCCTGAAACCGCTGCGCGGACTCCGGTGAGGGTCCGCTTGCCAGTTCTGAGTTTCGTCTCTGAATTGATGTGGTAGCGAGAGAGGGCGTCGCTACGAATTCGGCAGCAAGC
The DNA here is from genome assembly GCA_051653085.1 of Afipia sp. Classification (GTDB taxonomy): domain Bacteria; phylum Pseudomonadota; class Alphaproteobacteria; order Rhizobiales; family Xanthobacteraceae; genus Afipia. The sequence continues at coordinate 238,127 of JBOFVL010000017.1, forward strand.
CTTTGCATGCAGACATGTGAACGTCTCTTCGCGAAGAAGTCGCGCACCGCAACGTTCACCGCTCGCCGTCGATGAAGAGCTGAGCTTTGGACACTTGAATCTTCTGTTTGTCGTCCTTCGAGTTCAGTCAGTGCATGACCGAGCCACCATCGACTACCAAGGTCTGACCGGTGACAAATTTACTGTCCTGAGAAGCAAAGAAGAGCAACGCGCCAATGAGATCATCTGGCATCGATTCTCGCTTGATCGCCCGGCTCGATACGATGGAAGCAGCGATATTCTGCCAGTCAGGGTGGGACTGGACGTTGCTGCTCATGACAAGCCCAGGCGCGATCGCATTAACGCAGATGTTGCTGTCCCCGAGTTCCCGCGCAATGGCACGGGTCAACGCGATCACCGCACCTTTCGACGTGACGTAATGCAGAAGATAGGGACTGCCCTTGAAGACGGTGCCGGACGAAATGTTTATGATATTCCCCCCACCGGCCCTTTTCATAGCGGGAACGGCCGCGTTGATCGCCTGCCAAACGCCACGCACATTGACGGCCATAACGCGATCCCACTCCTCGGGTGCAATGTCCGCAAAGCCCTGCATCTTGAGCGATCCGAACATACCGGCATTATTCACCAGCACATCCAGGCGACCGAATCTGGAAACCGTGTGCGCGACCATTGCGTCAAGTGACGCTTGATCGGAAACGTCGGCCTTCACCGCGCTCGCCTCCCCGCCAGCTTTTGTGATCTCGGCCAACGTTTCTTCCGGCACTGTAATATCCGATACGCAAACCCTTGCACCGGCCGCGGCGAGCGCCAACGCGTAGATGCGTCCAATGCCTTGTGCCGCTCCGGTCACGATGGCAACCCTGTTTTCAAGTCGCTTCGATGTCGTTGTCATTGCATTTTCCTGCATACAATCGGGATGTTCGGATGTCTTTGACGGCCTCGATCCCACTATCTAGACCGCGATGGCAGCAAATAGCCGTTCGCGATCCGCCTCGGATTTTCCATCGCCGGTCACGATGATGCGCCCACGCTCCACCACACAGAAGCGGTCGGTCACCATGAGCGCTTGATGGACATTCTGCTCGACCAGCAAGATTGAGGCGCCGTCGTCGCGCAGATCACGGATCATTTTGAAAATATCTTCCACTATCATGGGCGCCAATCCTTCGGTGGGCTCATCGATCAACACGAGCTTTGGCTTTCCCAGCATCACGCGCGCCATCGCGAGCATCTGTTGCTCGCCGCCTGACAGGGTGGTCGCAAGCTGCTTGCGGCGTTCCGCAAGACGGGGGAGCCGCGCATAGATGCGATCGAGCGCATGCCGCTCATCTCGCGCACTGCGGCCTCTCACTTGCAGCAGGGCAATATGCAGATTCTCCGCGACCGTCAGGCCCGGGAAGATGCGCCGGTCTTCCGGCACAATGCCAACACCCAGATGACATATCTTGTCGGAGCTGCGGCCATCCAGCCGCACCCCGTCCAGAACGATTTGTCCTTGCGTCGGTGCAACCCACCCGGCAATTGTCTTCAGCAGCGTCGTCTTGCCAACACCATTGCGGCCGAAAATGCCGATTATCTCACCGCCGTCAGCTTCAAGATCAATGCCTTGAATAATATGGCTGAGGCCATAGTGAGTATGCAGCCCCTCAATTTTCAACAGCATTACGCGTGCCCAAAATAGGCTGCCTGGACGGCAGGGTTGGCACGTACGGATTGGGGATCACCAGCAGCGAGCTTGCGGCCCTGATGCATGACAACTATGTAATCCGAGATACTCATCACAAGACTTACGTCATGCTCGATCAAGACGATCGTCACACTGTCTGCGAGGGACCGGATTAATTCTTTTGTCTCCTCGGTGTCGCCCTGGCTCATGCCTTGGGTCGGCTCGTCAAGCATCAGAACCTTTGGTTCGGAGGCAAGACATACAGCGATTTCCAACCGTCGCTGTTCGCCATGCGACAAGCTCCCGGCCAGCTCGTTGGCCTTTGAGCCAAGACCAAAACGTTCGAGCATTTCGTCGACCTTGGCCAGCGCACGAATGCTTTTTCGGGTCAACAAGAACGCGTGTCGCCGCGGCTCCAGAATTTGCGCTGCGATCCTCAGATTTTCCCGCACCGTCAGATCGAAAAACAGATTCGTGATCTGAAACGAGCGCGACAGGCCACTCGCTTTCATCTGCTCGGGCGACTTTCCCGTCATATCGGCGCCGTCAACCAGCACCCGTCCGGAGCGGGGACGCAGCGCGCCACTCATCAGGTTAAAGAGCGTCGACTTACCCGCACCATTCGGGCCGATCACAGTGGTCACCCGAAACCGTTCGACATCGAAGGTCACGTCGTCCACCGCCTTCAACCCTCCAAAGGCAATGCCAAGCCCCTCAACCTTCATGACAGGTGACATCATGATTTGACCTCCTGCGAGACCACCGCCACCCGTCCAACGGGTTCGGATTCGGTGGATCGCGTCGGAGCTCGCAGAAGCCAAGGCTGGATGATCCCGATCAACCCTCGAGGTAGAAACAGGACTGAGCACATAAAGAGTGCGCCAACGACAATCAGGTGGTGCTCGGTCCAACTTCCGATAATGGACTTGATGATGACAAACAGCACGCTGCCGTAAAGCGCGCCGACCAGGGTTCCTACTCCGCCCAGCAACACCGAGACGACGGCGTTGCCGGACACAGTGAACGACATCAGTTCGGGCGACACGAAGCCGCGCAACATCGGATAAAGCGCGCCGGACAGACCCGCCACCAATCCGGCAAGCACGTAGACCACCATACGCGCGCGCCAGGACGAATAGCCCAAGAAAGGAACGCGCTTCTCGTTGACTTTAAGTGCAATCAGAACGCGTCCGAACGGCGTTTCAAGAAGGTATGAAAGGACAGCGTAGAGAGCCGCCATGACGCCGAGAACGACCAGGAAAAATCCAACGGGATTGCCCGCGGACACCGAAATCGTCCCGATGCCGATATCGATAACCGGAATGCCGATAATGCCGTCTGACGCTCCCAGTTCGCGGGTGTTATAGACAATCTTGCCGACGACCTGAGCGAGCCCAAGGGTGATCAAGGTGAAATAAACGCCGCGGACGCGATTGGCGATCAGGCCGCCGATAGAGGCCACCACAAGCGAGACCCCTCCGGCTGCGGCCATTGCCAGCCAGAATGATGGTGTTCTGAGAAGCACAAGGGCCGACACATATGCGCCGACACCGAAATACAGCGCCTGCCCGAGCGACAAGGCGCCGGTGTAACCGAGCAGCAGATCGACGGAGAGCGCGAGCCCCGCGAAAATGAGCGCTTCAGTGCTAAGCCGAAGATAGAATGCATTGCCGGATACGACACCGAAAGCGGCCAGAGCCAGCGCCCCTCCGACAAAGACCAGCATCAGAAGGTGGTTCGCACGCATTACCTGGGATTGGCGGTCAAGCATGACCCAGCCTCCCGAACAGTCCTTGTGGCCGGAACATGAGAAACGCAACCATCGTTCCGAATACGATCGGATCGGTCCAGACCGGTGAGATCACCAGGCTTGCGAGTGCCTGCACCTGCGTCAGGAAAATGCCGGCGATGACAGCGCCCCAGATCGACCCCATTCCTCCGATGATCACCACAGAAAACGCAAGCAGGATAAAATCGCGTCCCATCGTTGGAAACACCGAGTACAACGGAGCGAGTAAAACACCTGCGAGTCCGGCAAGCGAAACACCAAGTGCGAACGTCCCTGCATAGACCCAGCCGACCGGAACGCCCAACGACGAGGTCATCAGGCGATCGTATGCTGCGGCCCGCACCACCGCTCCCAAACGGGTGCGATAAGTCACAAACGCAACGGCACAGATGATCGCCGCACCGACACAGATCAGAAGCAGCCGATAATTTGGAACTATAACTCCGAAGATTTCGAGTGCCCCCGACACTGGCGCATCAATGCGATGCGTGTTGGGGCCGTAAATTGCTTTCAGCACATCCTCGATGATCAAAGATAGGCCGAATGTCAGCAGAAGCGTCGAGACATGCCGATCCTTGCCGTCGAACACGCGTCGTATCAAAAACCGCTCTGCGAGAATCCCCAATGGAGCCATGAGGATCGGCACCAGCGCGATCAAGATCCAGAAATTGACGCCGGTTGCCGCTAGGGAAAGACCTGCAAATGCACCCACCGCGTAGAATTCGCCGTGGCTCATATTAATGACGTCAAACAAGCCAAAAATGATCGTCAGCCCCAGCGCGACAAGCACAACAGCCGTTCCCAGCGCCAGTCCATTGATGACCTGAGGCGCCAGAACAAATTGAATGTAGTCGATCATTCCCATGATGTTTTTCCAGCGTGCAGCATTGCGGCGCTTATGGAGCGCCGCAATGAAAGCATCAGAAATGAAAGCTCAGAAGCGCGTGCACTGATCCGGGCCGATCGCATCCTCGGCAGCGACCTGACCGACGACATCGAACTGACCGTTCTTGATCTTCACGATGTACATCGGCTGCATAGCCTGATTGTCCCCGGCACGGATCGCCTTCTGACCCTGAGGGGTCTGCCATGACAGTCCGCGCAGTGCTTCGCGAACCTTGTCAGTGTCAGCCGAGCCGGCCTTTTCAACGGCAGCCTTATAGGCATAGAGAAGCCCATAGGAGTCCGCCGCGAACAAATCAGGATCTGTCTTGAACATCGCGCGGAATGCGCCGACGAACTTTTTGTTTTCGATGGTATCAATCTTGGGCGAGTAACCCGATCCCGTTACGTAGCCCTCTGCGGCCTTCCCAACGGCAGCAAGATTTTGCGAGGTGATCGTTCCTGACGAGCCGACCACGCCCGCGGTCCGCAAGATTCCGAACTCATCGAGCTGGGTCAGCAGCCGAACGGTGTCGTTACCGGCGACCGACGTGTAGATCATGTCGGGTCGCGCCGCACGGATCTGGCCGAAGTATTGCGAATAGTCCTTCGAATCGAGTGGGGCAAAAACTTCACCGACCACCTCGATTTTGTTCTTCGCGGCACCGGCTTTGAGCGCAGCCACACTCGACCTTCCCATCTCATAGTCAGGGCCGACCGCAAATACCTTGGCGGCTGGCTTTTCCTTTCCAAGCCAGCTCGTCAGAGCATAGGACTGCTGCTCGGCACGAGCATTCACGCGAAATACGTTGGGCGAGCACTTATCACCCGTGATCGAGTCCGCGAACGAAACGGTGGTCGACACGAGCTTGTTGTTTCGTTCACCGAGCTGTCCAACCGCGAGCGTCGAACCGGAATTGACCATGCCCGTCAGAAAATCGACTTTCTCGATCTGAAACAACCGTTCAGCCTTCTGAACAGCGACGGAAGGGTTTGCTTCTTCGTCTTCGAAAATGAGGACAACTTTTCGGCCACCAATGCCGCCTGCGCCATTGATCTCTTGTGCTGCAAGCTCCAGACCCCATCGGACCGGCTGTCCAATACCCGCGTAAGTACCAGAGAGAGGTGTCACCACTCCGATCTTGATCGGCTCTTGCGCAAAACTTTGAGTTGATGCGCACAGCCCGATGAACAACCCTGTCGTCACGATATGCTTGATCTTTTCCATTTTTTCCTCCCTCATTTTGATTTCAATGACTCTGTGATTGGTTTAGATCATCACCTTGTATTTTCGGTCTTATGCAAGTGACCGAATTTTCTTTCGAGAAATTGCGGGGCAGTTCGTGCAAAAGAAAAACGTTCGTCAGGGAGCCACAACCGTATCCGGCCGCGCCGTGCTCGATCTCGATCGACACATCCCGTATTTTTTCACTTACATCTCGAACAGACTGTCGCGCGGCGCATCCGACACCTACCGGAAGCACTTCGGCCTTGGCATCACCGAGTGGCGCGTGATGGGCGTGCTCGCGGGAATGCCGGATATCAGTGCCAACCAGATCATCAACGCGATCGGACTCGACAAAGGCGCAGTCAGCCGAAGTCTGCACGTACTTGAACACGAACGACTTGTTACAAGTGAGCCGGATCCCAAGGACAACCGCTCGCGGATCATGCGACTGTCCAGATCCGGTAACGCGCTTCACGACCGCGTTATCGTTGCAGCACTTGCACGAGAGGAGCGGCTGCTGTCGGCTCTTTCGCCAGAAGAGATCGAGACCCTTATCGTTTGCCTGAGAAAGATACGCGCCAGCGTACCTTACGTGAACGCCTACGATCCCCTGAGTCCTACTTGGGGCAAACGGAAGAAGTAGCGGCACGCGAGCTTCTGTTTCGTGGGAGTGACTCTCGCGCATGGCCCTGCCTGTCATGAGCCAACCTCCAGAGCCGCCGCACGCGCCTGAATCTCCATTGTCTTGATATCGAACTGCGCCGCAGTGACCTGTTCCGGTGACAGCCGAATGTCATGCTTCAATAAACGCCGGCCAGCCATGTGATCCGCCGGACGATTGACGGATTCGACGCCAACGAGAATCCTTCTTCTGAAGCAAAAAACGGAGAAGCAGCCCTCCTCGATTTCGCCCGATACCAAAATTTCGTCGTGCCCGGCCGTGAGGCCGACAATCTGCAACTTGGCGTCGTTCTGATCGCTCCAGAACCACGGCACGCTTGCATACCGCACCGGGCGACCCACGAGCTTTGCGGCTAAAGCACGCCCCTGATCGGTGGCGTTCTGCACCGACTCCAGCCTCGTCAGCATACCGTCTGCACCGAACGGAAAAGCTGCACAGTCGCCGATGGCGGATATATTCGGGTCGCTCGTCGTCAGAAGCTCATCAACGACGATGCCGTTATTTACCGACAATCCCGCTGCAGCCGCCAGTTCGACATTTGGAACCACACCGATTCCGACCAGAACGAGATCCGCGGCGAGCTGCTCATCCGTGCCAAATTTAACGCCGGTCACTCGCCCATCGATGCCTTCGATCGCGGCAACGCCGGTATTCATGTGGATGGTAGCGCCGTCTTTTGCATGAAGGCTGTGAAAGTAATCCGACATCAATGAACTGACGGCGCGCTCCATGGGCCGCGGCGCGATGTCGAGCACCGTCGTCGCGATACCGCGCTTTCGTGCAACCGCGGCGACTTCCAGACCGATAAAGCCGGCGCCGATGACGACCAAGTGTCTGGCTTGCTCAAGCTTGGTCCGGAGAGCCTCGGCATCGACCGCTGTCCGAAGATAGCAAACCCCATCAAGGTCTGCGCCGGGAACAGACAACAGCCGGTTCCGCGTACCAGTCGCAAGAACCAGGTGATCGTATCGAAGAGTTTCACCCGAGCGCAGCTTCACCAACCGGCTTGAACGGTCGATTGTGGAAACCGGCTCATTCGACCGGACCTCTATCATCCTGTCGTCGAAAAATTTTGAGGGTCTGAGCGATAATCCGGCCGCCTGTGCGCCAGCTTCGAGGGCTGCCTTGGAGAGAGGAGGTCTCTGGTACGGCAGATGGGGTTCATCGCCAATCAGAAGGATGCGGCCTGCGAATTTCTCATCGCGCAGCGAAGCCGCGGCCTGGAATCCTGCCTGGCCCGCACCGACAATGATAACTGTTCCGGGTATCGTCATAGCTGGCTCTCGGGAAGATGAACCACCAGGCCATCGAACGCCTCGGTAACGCGGAGTTGGCAGCTCAGGCGGCTTTCGCCCCGCCGCTCTGATGCGGCAGAATCGAGCATCGCGTCTTCGACCGCGCTGACCGGAAGAAGCGCTTTTGCCTGCTCCTGATTCTGATCCACGTAGACATGACATGTCGCGCACATGGCGGACCCGCCGCACTCACCGACAATGCCTTCGAGACCCGCGCCAACGACAGCATGCATGAGGGTGGTACCGACCGGCACATCAAGGACGTCCTGACGTCCATCGGCCTGAATAAGGATGATCGAGGGCATCGAGTTCCCGCGGGCTCAGGCGTGAAAACGTACAGGAAGGCGCTCGAAGCCTCTCAGCGTGTTGTGCAACTGGCGAACCGGAGCGCCGGTCATTTCTATGCGGCTCACCCGTCGCGCAAGCGCAGATAAGAGCACCTCAACTTCAAGCCGGGCGATCATCTGCCCGACACAACCATGAATGCCGGTCCCGAAACCGACATGACCCGTTGTACTGCGCCGGACATCGAAGCTATCGGGATTATTCCACTTGCGCGGATCGCGGTTCGCAGCAGCAATGGACACAAGAATTTTGCTGTCCTTTTCAATCTGAACGCCCGCAATCTCGGTATCGCACGTCGCCGTGCGGAAGAATGTCTGGAACGGCGACTCAAAGCGCATCATCTCTTCGAACGCGGCCTTCACCATTCCCGACTCGCTCCTGACAACGTCCCATTGATCAGGATGGCTCGCGAAACAGAAAAGTGCATTGGCGATCGCATATGTCGTCGTATCAATTCCGGCCGACAGAAAGGACCGGACCAACAGCGCGGCATGCCGCTCGTCGATCTCTCCCGCATCAACATGCCGGTAGACTTGTGCGCCAAGACCGCCGTTCGTCAGGTTTTCACGCTGGCAGGCCATTGTGACCCAGCGCGAGACCTCGTCGGCATTCGCCATTGCACTGTCGAATAATTCGTTGCGAGGGCCCATGCCGTTGAACACCATGTTGCCCCACGCGATCAAATGGCTCCGGCCTTCGACAGGAACGCCGACCGCATCGGCAAACACCTTCATGGGAAAGGCTTCCGCAAACCCAGTGACGCCCTCGACCGTTCCCGCCTTCACAACTTTTTCGACTAAAATTTCCGCTTCTTTTTCGAATGTCGCTCGCAGGGCGCGCAGCGCCGCAGGCGAGAGAATGCGTCCGACAATGGCGCGATTGGCGGTATGATCGGGCGGATCCGTCTCAAGCAAGAGGCTTGGCGTTCTCCAGCCACCATTCTTCCGCTGATCTGCAATTCCGACACCAGCGCCCGAACAGAATGTTCGCCAGTCAGTCAGAACAGACTGCACTTGCTCGTAGCGCGCAACCGCCCAAACGTTCCATTTCTCCAGCCAGACAACGGGCGCAAGATCTCTCATTCGCTGATGAGATGGATAGGGATCCAGAATGTAACCCGATGAAAATGGATCGATGTCGATTGCCACCCGATCAACAGTTACGTCCACGCTCATCCTACCCTCCTCGCGACTGAAGCGAACGACCCGCCGCCTGGCGCCGCGCGACAAATCGCGAGGCTTGGTGATTTCGTTGGGTCTACTCGTTCGGCAGATCCAGGATCCTTCGGGTGGTTCGACAACCACCTGCGCCTGTGTTTCGATTTAGTTGCCACCTCAACTTTATTCTGTCAACCGATTTGGAGAATTGTACGGACGTGCAATTTCTATTTTTCTTTTTTGCGCCGCGTCTATTGCATCAGCATACGGAACGGCAAGTTCAGCAACAGACTCCACGAATGCTCTGTTCCACTCGCTGCCGCACCTAGTTACTAACTACGTCTTTCTGCAATCATTCCCGCACTTTAGCATTGCCCTGCGATGGAGCTTCACATCGAAAATTTGACTTGCCCTCCACGTAATCGCGCGTCGTGATTGCTATAGGGAAGGAGCAATTGTCACACTGTATCAATCGAAATGAATTGTCCCAGTCGCTGATTGCACTCGCGGTTGCCGGCAGCATCCGCTCCTTTCCGCGGTCGCAGCAGCAAGGTTGTGAAAATCGGTTGGCCCGCCGGCCTTGCCTCAAACATGACGCACCTCACTTCCGGCAAGGAACTTGGCCTCTTCATAACGCGATCGGCGCGGACGTCGCATAGGGCGCAAATTGTGAGCGCGATTCGTGAGTATCGAACTTGGGCCGCTGACGGGTTAAGCGAGCAGTATTCCGAATAGTTGTTCGCATTGCCGCCGCATTCGTTTCATCGAATGGCCACCTCGAGCAATCGCCAATAACAACATGATCTCAAGTACTCTCAGACGTGATGATTCCTACCAGATTGTAGCGAAAGGCAGCCGACGGCTACCGGCAGACACGCACCGGAGGTTGGGCGAAGAAGAAATGTCTGAACGAGAAAATCGGACAGAGGGCATATGGCCTGACGACAGCGAGCGTCACTTACTATTACAAGAAAAAGGAAGAACTCGCGGCCGCGTGTTTTCTCGAAGGTATCGCGGCCTACACCAAGGTCAACCGATTTCCCTTGAAGTGACCGGCAAGGATCGCCGCGTTGCCGCTCTGATCGATGCCCATTTTACACTATGGAGCGATATCAAACGGCAAAAGCGACACCGTCCGATCCTGTTCGATGACATTCGCACGTTGAACGGACCGGTCTCCCAGCCGGTATTCGCTACTTACACGCAGATGTTTAAGCAACTTAGGGCGTTTCTTTTTTCTGACGACGCGCTTCCTGCGATGTCTCGAGGCGATCGGAATGCGCGAACCCACCTTGTATTAAGCAGTATGCTTTGGCTGCCAGGCTGGTTGCCAAGTCAGGAAATTGAAGACTACCCGTTCAGCTCAAAACGCATCGCAGACCTTCTGCTTTATGGCGTTGCTGCTCCGGGCTGGGAATGCAACGACGCGGCAGTGACAATCCCAATGCCCGAGCCGGGACCCAAGGAAGCTTTTCTCCAGGCCGCGGCAAGCAGATCAACGACCATGGGTACCACGGCGCATCGGTAGAAAAGATATCTGCAAGCCTGAATGTTTCGAAGGGGTCTTTCTACCATCATAATCAGAACAAGGATGAATTGGTGGTAGATTGCTTCGAACTTACGTTTGCCGTGATCCGTCAAGCGCAAAATGCGGGACGTGCGATGCCCTGCTCCGGCCTCGACCGGCTTCGCGCCACCTGCACCGCACTAGTCGAGTATCAACTATCCTCACGCGGTCCGCTGCTGCGCAGCTCTGCACTGGCGGCGCTTCCCGGACCCAGCCGGCGGGAGATGGTGACCCGGATGAACCGCCTGTCGGATCGTTTCGCCAGCATGATCGCAGATGGGATCGTCGATGGCTCCATCCGTCCAGTTGATCCGCAACTCGGTGGGCAACTGGTCAATCCAATGATCAATGGCGCGGCCGAGTTGCAACGCTGGTGTCCTCAGGCGAATGTCGAGAACGTTACCCGGATGTATGTCGATCCGCTGTTTAAAGGACTTTATTGCGCATAAGATTCACAGAGAACTTTGCTGCTGCCGACCTTCGAGCCGCCAGAACTGTATTTGATGCCTTGCGCTATTAAAATCAGATCTGATGGCGCTGAATTTTCTGGTCAAACGCAGATATTCGCAGATCGAATGTTATGGAATTTCGTGGTGATTGAGCATTAATCGCAGATCCGATGTTATGGAATATAAAGGTCCGCTTTGCGCCAGCAACGGACGTCACGATTCCCGGAATTTTATTTTGCGAGCCTGATTTCGGACCCAAGCCACTCAGCTCGCTTTCAGCTTTGAGACGGCTGCAGTTCTCGGGCGCTTCACGGGGCGTGGGTAGTCGCGTGTGGCTACGCGCTTCACCTTCTTCACGTCGACCTTCTTCACCTCAGCCTTCTTCATGTCCACCTTCTTCACGTCCGATGCCGCCTGTTTGGTGCCGCGGTTGTGCGCTGCATATTCTCGGCCGTCGACCGGTGCGACATGCGGCGGGTCCCTGCCGAGATACGGGCGCCCGATTCCGAATTCCTTTCCATGCGCATCGACCCACTTCCAGAGCTTATCGGAGGAAGCCCATCGCTCGTCGCGCGTTCCGCCCTGGACACTCACGATATCGGCCGCAAGCCCATGCCCGTAGCCACCGCGGGAGCTCCCGCCATGAAACGACTTGTTGCTCGCCGCCTTGAGGCCGCTTGCGATCGACTGGCGATAGTCATCACGGAATGCGCTGGTGATGCCGGGCGAAAGGCCCGCCGCCTCCGCCGCGTGAAGCATATGAAACAATTTTAGCTTGAAGCTCCGATCCATGCCTCCGATCACATAGTCCATCATCGACATGCGGACTCGTTCCGCCGCCTTCGGATCCTTCCACCCAAAATCTTGATCGACAAGCTTGGTGAAGGTTCTGGCGACGGTCACCATCTTACCCTTCCGCTTGACGGAGACGTTCCTCCGTTCGGGCACCTTGATGGTGTCCTCCTTGGGCGTCCGTTGATAGAGCGCCCACAGATATCGATCGACGCAGATCTCCATGACCAGACACTCGTCGACAATCTCAACGGGGTTGACGACCCTGTTTGCGCCGCCAATTTCGATATCCGACGGATCCGCACTTGCGACTCGCACGGACGCTGGTCGCGTTGGCGGCACATCCGGCGAATTGATCGAGGCCGCTTCGACAACTGGGTTCGGCTTGTCCAAAGCGATTAATGCTTCGGCAACTGCTCCTGCGAATTCGGCCATCGCACCACCGGTTTGACCGGGGTCCTCATTGAGCACTGAGCTTGGCTGCAAGCCGCCGGCAAGCTGGTGTTCTGTGAAGTGAGAGGAAGCGTTGATGTCGTTGCGTGGGGCCGCGACCGCTGTCTGGGGTCCTTCTGATCCCGTCGCAAGCAGGCCGACAATCCCGGTCGCGAGAAAGACTGATCGCAACAATGGCGACGGCTCTGTCGAAAGTCGCTGCAGGTTCATCATTCCAGCCTCATCGGAACCGGATTGCACAGCCAACCATGCGGACGCCGCTGATTGTTCGGGCAACGTTGTGACCATGCAATGGCGTAACCAAAGAGGTCGGGCCCTTTTCCTGGAGGTGTTGCCTGTGTGCAACGGCAGGCCTGCGAACGCTCGCTGTACGTTTTGTGCCAATTTCAGCTGCGAGCATGCTTGTTCCTCACGAGTCGGATATGTGAGGCTGGTTACGGCAGCGGACACGCGCAGCAACGGGGAAAGAAATGGTGGATCGATTGACGTCGGGGGAATCCACTGTGGCGACGCGCCATTGGGGATCTTCAGCCGCTGTGATGTTCGCGGCGATGGCCGCGCTGATGGCGTCGACCGTCGACGCCGCAGCAGCGAAACAGGCGCGCCGCGCGCAACCCGCCGAAACGACGGCGCCGCGCGAGGCAGGCGAGCCGATCATGGCGATCGTGTCGATCAAGAGCCAGCAGGTCACGCTCTATGACGCCGAGGGCTGGATCCTGCGCGCACCGGTGTCGACCGGCGTCAGGGAGCGCGAGACGCCAGCCGGCGTCTTCGCCATCGTCGAGAAGGACAAGGACCATCGCTCGACCATGTATGACGATGCTTGGATGCCGAACATGCAGCGCATCACCTGGAACGGCCTCGCGTTGCATGGCGGACCGTTGCCCGGTTATGCGGCCTCACACGGCTGCGTGCGAATGCCTTACGGCTTTGCGGAGAAGCTGTTCGACAAGACGCGGATCGGGATGCGCGTGATCATCTCGCCGGACGATGCGGCCCCGGTCGACTTTTCTCACCCGACGCTATCGCTCTTCGTGCCGAACGCGGAGGTCGTCGCAGCTGCTCCGGCAAAGGCCGAGACGCTCTCACGCGAGGCCGCGGACGCTGCTACGACGGCCGACGCGGCCAAGAAGACTGCTGCGACAGCGGCGCGCGAGACGGCACCGCTCGCGGCGTCGTTACGCAAGCTGGAGCGGCTCAAGGCCAGGGCCGACGTCGAGCTTGTATCCGCCGACAAGGCGGTGACCGCCGCCAAGACCGACCAAGCCAGGGCGAAGGCCGAGGACCGTAAGCAAAAGGCCACCGCCAAAGCAGCGGAGCTGGGGACCCAGTTCGACACCGCCAAGACGGACGCGTCATCAAGACTCGACGCAGCCAGCGTAGCAAAAGAAGCGGCCAAGACGGCTCAGACAAAAAAGGCCGACACCACCAAGGCGGCGCTCGACGCGAAGCTCGCGGTCGAGCCGGTCTCGATCTATATCAGCCGCGCAACGCGGACGCTTTACGTTCGGCGCAATACGCATAAGCCGGCGCCGGACGGGGGCGGCGAGGTGTTCGATGCGACCATCGAGGTCCCGGTCACGATCCGCGATCCCGGCAAGCCACTCGGCACGCATGTATTCACGGCGGTGGCACGCAACGACGCCGGCCTGCGCTGGACCGCCGTCACGATCGAGAACGGAGATGATGCCAAAAACGCGCTCGACCGCATCACCATCCCGAAGGAAGTCCTTGATCGCACCGCGCCGACCGCATTGCCGCGATCCTCGATCATCGTCTCCGACGAGCCGCTGAGCGAGGAGACCAACTACCGCACCGAGTTTGTCGCGGTGCTGAGCGACCAGCCTCAGGGCGGCTTCATCACGCGCAAGCCGAGCGAGGTTCTCATGGCGGATGACAACGGCTGGGGCAACGGCAACCGACAGGACGACGGCTTCGGCATCTTTTTCCAACGCAATCCGAATCCCCAACCGAGCAATACACGCCGGAGCGGCGGCCAGTTCTTTCCTCCGGTGCAACGAGGCTGGTGATAAGACACGGCACGCCGCGCGTTAGTCCGGTTGTCCGCTTCGGGTCAGAAGCGGACGTTTAGTGGGAAGTTAGGCTGGGCACTCGGCTGACCAATAGCGGTGGATCTCTCCTGAACTGCGTCAGCTTCTTGCCAAATGGGGTAATGGGGTGGAGTTTCGATGCACTGTGTCGATCCGCGGCGAGCTTTGGCGCGCGCGCAATACTGCCGAGTTTCGGTTTGCGAGCGCTGTAAATTCTAACGATCCCGCTGCGCCGGCTGCCAGACTCGCGTCTATCGTAGTGCGCTTGCGTATCGTCAACACTGTGACCGGCTGCTGCCACAGCTTCGCCCGCGCCGCATGTCACCTTCAAATCCGCGATGAACTGATGCCGGAACAGGTATTGCGTCATTGTCTGCTTCACATGCGGGAAAACCTTCCGGCCAAGCGTCCGCATTCTTGGAGTTCACGTAAATAGTCATACGCCCTCCGTTCGATGCGCACTTATTTGCGAGGTAGCGCGCAGTGTCTCCCGCCCTCGCCGGAACGACCGCAATCAACACGCTCGTGAGCCATATTTCCCACCGTACGTTTTTACAGGCTGCCAGCTGAGACTGAGATGACCCTCTGCGGCCAGTTCGACAATCACGCGCGACCATCCGTTCGGAAGCGGCGCTTGGTATCACTCAGGATGGCCGCATTTTGGTGAAGTGGAGCGCTATTCCCACCGATTCCAGGCAAAAACCGCAAGACTAGGTGCGTATAGTGAGCTTGCGCGGGCACCGCGGTCGGAGGGATCGGCCTGAAGCGTTGCAAGCGCTCAAACCGCTCTCACGGCGCTTTTTTCCCTATCAGCCCGCTGAGCCAGAGTAGCAGTCTTTGCGCTTGCCTCCCCGTTCAGAACAGCTCGCATTTGTTTGACATCAATCTCGTTCTCCCACCGCGAGATCACGATGGTCGCGACGCCGTTTCCGATCACGTTCACCAACGCCCGTGCTTCGCTCATAAAGCGATCGATTCCGAGGATGAGAGCCATACCAGCGACCGGTATGGTGGGAACAACAGACAGAGTACCGACCAAGGCGATGAAGGAAGCCCCAGTAACGCCGCTGGCTCCCTTGGACGTCAACATGGCGACCGCGAAAATGGCAATCTGTTGCGTCAGCGACAGGTCCGTATTCGTGGCCTGCGCCACGAACAATGCAGCGAGCGTCATGTAGATCGACGATCCATCGGTGTTGAAGACATAACCGGTCGGCACAACCAGGCCGACGACCGGCTTTGAACAGCCCAACCCTTCCAATTTCGCCATCAGGCTCGGCAGCACCGGGTCCGATGACGACGTGCCGAGGACGATCAGGATCTCTTCCTTGATGTAGATGAGAAATTTCCAGATGCTAAAACCGGCCCACATCGCAATAGGCCCGAGAATGCCAAACACGAAAATGAGCGATGTCAGATAGAACACGCCGATCAGCTTCAACAGCGGGCCGAGCGATCCGATGCCGTATCGTCCGACGGTGAAAGCCATCGCGCCGAACGCGCCGATCGGAGCAAGACGCATGATCACGTTGATAGTTCCGAACACCAGTTCGGAGCCTGCATCGATCACGTCGCGAACCGGCTTGGCCCGGTCGCCGAGCCTCGATAGAACATAACCGAATAGAACCGAAATCATCACGACTGGCAGAATGTCGCCCCGAGCGAATGCGTCGATAATCGTATTGGGAATGATGTTCAGGACGAATTCGACGATCGATTGCTCTTTTGCTTTACCGGCATACTGCGCGACAGCCTTGGCATCGAGGGTCGCCGGATCGGCATTGAAGCCTGCGCCGGGGGCTACGAAGTTGCCAACGATCATTCCGATCAGAAGCGCAATGGTGGAAACCACCTCGAAGTAAAGCAGCGCCTTCCCGCCAACGCGCCCGACCTTCTTCATGTCCTGCATGCCGGCGATGCCGGACACAACCGTACAGAAGATGACCAGCGCAATGATCATCTTGATCAGTTTGATGAACCCGTCACCGAACGGCTTCATTTCCACTGCGAACGACGGATAGTAGTGACCGAGAATGACCGCGACCGCGATCGCCGTCAGCACCTGCACATAAAGTATCTTGTAGAATGGCTTTTTGGCCGGCTTGGTGACCATCTGCGACATCATGCTCTCCTCGACTGTTCCTGCCTGAGTTCATTCATCGTGCCGGCGCCTGATCCTGCCGTGCCGCTGCAAGCGGCATCGCAAGCAGGACAATGACGGGCTTACTGGTCTTGTTCTTCAATGCGCGCGCCTCGTTGGGCGCGACGCGGCACGAGTCGAATGGTTTGAGAATGCTTTCGCCATCCGGCGTTTCCACCGTCAGCTCACCCTCGACCACGAAGTAGATCTTCTCGATCGGAGAGGCATCCAGCGACGTATGTCCGCCCGGCAGGATCTGAGACATGCCAAGCCAGAGCGTATCCGACGGACCCGCCTCGCGGCCTTGCAGCCGCAGGCAGCGCATGTCGTGATGCTCCGGCGGAAAGTACATGGGGGCCTGCTCAAGGCGCGTGATATGCATGATCAGGCCGAAGGCTTGAAGATAATGCGGTCACGCGACGAACCGATCACGGCGCGATATGCCGATTTAGCATCCGACAACGGATAGATCGCGTGGCCTGCGATCGGATATGGCTTCAGGTGCCCGCTTGCGAAGCCCGGAAGCGCTTCACGCAGCACATCGCCACTCGCCGCCGACGAGAACGCCAGCGTATCGATCCCCACATAGGTGTGGCGGCCGCGATAGAACTCAAGAATGTTGAACTGGACGATCTTGTCCACGGCGGCGATCAGAATCTGGCGACCGCCAAGCGCGAGAGATTTGTGAGCCGCCTGGAAATAGGGATCACCCACCGTATTGAAAACGATATCTGCGCCCTTGCCGTCGGTCAGTTCGCGGACCCGGGCCGCGACATCAGAGGCGCTGGAGTTGATGACCTCGACAGGGCCATTGGCGTGGCCTTCATAGGGTTCATCTTTCCGGACGACGCCAATGACCTTCGCACCGCGCCAGGTCGCAAGCTGCACGGCCGCCTGCCCGACCTTGCCGTTCACGCCAAGCACAAGCACCGTTTCCTGCGGCGTTGGCATCCCTGTCCGGCGAAAACCTTCAATCGCCGTCACAAACGGCACGCCGATGCCCGCTGCTTCGTTCATCGAAATGTTTTTCGGCTTCTCGACCAGAGCCGCCGCCTCGACCACAAGATGCGTCGCATGGGTGCCGTCGCGACGAATGCCGAGATCGCCGGAAGAGCCGAACACCTCACGCCCGAGCCATTCGGCGGGACCGTCAACAACGACGCCGGCAAAGTCACGCCCTGGCGTGCGCGGAAATACCGCGTAGGGCATCAGGCCGGTCGCCGCCTTGACGTCGGACGGATTGACGCCCGCCGCTTTGATTACCACGACCACATCGTCAGGTCCGCGCGTCAGCAACTGCCTCTCGAGTGTTGGCGCGAGTGAGGCGGCATCCGCCGCCTTCGCATTCAGGCGGACCGACATCCCTTCGAACACAGGCGCATTCGCCGCGGATTTTGCCGTTGCCAGTGTCATCTCGAATCCTTTCAAGCCACGCGCGACGCGCCGGCGATGCGTGTCGGCAATCCAATGATTTCTCGTGCTTCGCGAGGCGTTGCGATCTGCGCGCCGAGGTCCTCGACGATGCGCCGCGCCTTCTCCACCATGGCTGCATTGGACGGCGCGAGTTCGCCGCGTGCCAGGTAGACCGAATCTTCGAGCCCGACCCGGATATGCCCGCCTGCGAGATAGGATTGCGCCACAGTCGTGAAAGCGGCCTTGCCGATCCCGATGGCGGTGAACTCGGCGCTGGCCGGCAGCAGGCCCCGCGCATAGAGAACGGTTTCGGGGCTTGGCTGAAAACCGTAACGCACACCCATCACGAAGGAACACAGCACCGGACTTTCGAGCGTCCCGTCCCGGATCAGATCGTTCATCAGCGCGATATCGCCGGAATCGAACAGCTCGACCTCAGGCTTCACGCCTGCCTCACGCATCACCTTCGCCATCCGCCGCACACTCCCCGGCGTGTTGATGACGACTTCGCTGCCTGAGTTCATGGTATTGAGATCGATGGTACAGATCTCGGGGCGAAGCGCGGCAATATGCGCGACGCGCTTCTCTGGTGCCATCAAGGTCGTGCCCGGCGCGGCGACGCGCGGCTCATCCTGCGACGGCACGAAGCGGCCACCCGGTCCCGTCGTGATGTTCAGGATCAACTGCGCATTCTTCGCGCGGATTCGCTCGACGACATCTCGGTAGTATTCGAGCTCCATCGACGGCTTGCCCGTTCCGGGCTCGCGCACGTGGATGTGCACGATGGCCGCGCCCGCTTCAGCCGCACCGAGGCACGCATCGGCGATCTGCTCGGGCGTAATCGGCAGATGCGGGGTCTGGTCCGGCGTCGTTAGGTTGCCGGTGACGGCGCAAGTGATAAAAATCTTCTGGCGAGGTTTGCGCATGTCTCGGGCTTTCTCAGAGAGCTCTGCCGCCATCGACGACGATGGTGGTGCCGGTGGAAAAGGTTAGAAGAGTCGCGCAGGACAGAATCGCAGCCGCAATGTCATCAACCGTCCCGATTCTCTTCATCGGTGTCGTTGACGCAGCCTTCTCGTTGAAATCGGAGCCGCGGTTGGGAACAAAGCCCGTGTCGACGACACCGGGTGCCACGGCTAGCACACGAACCTGGGGGGCGAGCACACGCGCCAATGACTTGGTCATGACATCGATGCCAGCTTTGGCTGCGCAATAAGCGATCGACGATCCTATTCCGTTCGTCCCCGCAATCGAGGAAAGTGACACGATCAATCCGTTGCCGGAAGATTTGAGCAGCGGCGCAAACGTGCGGATCGTGGCGAACTGGCCGCGCCAGTTTACCTCGAACATCCGGTCGATCAGATCATCGTCGAGCGCATCAAGATCGGCATGCGGCACGGGCTTGGTGAAACCGGCCGCGTTGACCAGAATATCCAGCCGTCCATAGCGAGTTGTGATTTCGTCGCGGAGGGCCGTCAATGTCTTTGTGTCGGCAACATCGGCGTCGAAAACAGAATGCTCCTTGCCGGGTAGGGCTTTCAACACGGCTTGCGCAGCGACCGCGAATTCCGGGCCGCGATACGTAATGATAAGCTTGGCTCCACCTTGCGCAAATTGCATCGCCGTGGCGGCACCGATACTGCCAGCGCCTCCGACAATGAGAACGACCTTGTCTTGCAGGGAAACAGAAAGGGGCATTTTCATCTCACTTGATGGGAGGCACCGGAAGCTTGGCTTCGCCGGCTTCCATCACAAATTTGTAGTCGAGCGTGTACCAGGGCGCCTTCACGTCTGCCGCAGGTGGCGTCCCCGCATCATGCCGGCGATAATCGCCGATCAGCGCGCGTGTCACACCGAACACCACGTCGCTCTCCAGATGCTTGTCGTCATCGACGAACACCTGCGTGATCAGCGTCTTGAAGCAGGGCTTGAAGCCAAGAAAGTGAATGTGCGCCGGACGATAGGGATGGCGGCGCTGCGCACGCAGCATGTCACCGACCGGTCCATCTGTCGGGACTGGATAGCCTGCAGGTTTCACCGATCGGAAATTAAAGCGCCCATTCGCGTCGGTGGTGAACTTGCCGCGCAGGTTCATATCGGCCTGCGTGTCATCCTGATTTTCGTAGAGACCGACGGGTGAGGATTGCCAAACATCGACCTCGACACCTTCGATCGGCTTGCCGTTCGTATCGACGACAACGCACGAGACGAACAATTCAGGGCCCGGCGTCGGAGAACGTACGATCGAGCCGCCGTTCGCAGTCTTCGGCGAATTCGCGCGCCAGAACGGACCGAGAAGGGCCGAGGCGGTTTCCGTCGCTCCGGCGTTGCCATTGTTGAGCAGACACACGAGCGTCGAAAAGCCGATAGCGTCTGCGAACAGGATGCCCTCGTTGTGGCGATCGTTGGTGGCCTGACCGATGCGGTTCAGGAAATCGATTCCGATGTCGTACTCGGACTCGGTCAGATTCACTTCGCGCGCGAATGCATGCATGTGGCGAACGAACGAGTCCGCGAGTTGCCGCAGCCGGTGACTGGATGTTCCGGCCATTGCGGCGAGGACCACCGGCGTCACGTCCTCCTGGGTTTCGATGATGCTGCTTCCCTCTCCGACCAGAGGCTTCTTTGGGGCCGACGATGCACTCATGGCTCTCTTCCCGGGTTCGTTCTGCACAACGCTATGCAATCGATTGCATGACTTCTACTGCAATCGATTGCATTATGTCAAGCGATTTGCCATACTCACGGTGAGCTGCAGCTTAAGTTACAGAATAACCTCATGAATCGCCCCGCACCGACGACCCTGAAACAGATTGCTGAAGAGCTCGGCGTACATCCGTCGACGGTGTCGCGGGCGCTCGATCCCCAGAAACGTCACCTGGTCGGCGAGGATGTCGTGGCGCGGGTCGAGACTCTCGCCCGATCTCTCGGTTACCGGCCCAACCGTGTTGCAGCGAGTTTGCGAACGGGACGCTCGCGCCTGATCGGCGTCCTGCTGCCGGACATCGCCAATCCGGTCTTCGCCCCGATTCTTGGAGGGATCGCGGAAACGCTGTCAGCGGAATCCTATTCGCCGATCGTGGCCGATGCCGGTCAGGATGCGTCATTGCAGATTGCGTTCGTCGACAGCCTGCTGAATCAACACGTCGACGGACTAATTCTCGCGACCGTCTTCAGCGACGATCAGGTCGTCGGCTATTGCCTGGATCGTAACCTCCCCGTCGTGCTTGTGAACCGCGCCGAATTCCGCGACCGAGTGTCGTCCGTCGTCTCGGACGACGAGCAAGGAATGCAACTCGCGGTGGATCATCTCGTGTCGATCGGTCATCGCAAGATCGGTCATGTCTCGGGCCCGCTGCGCGTCTCGACCGGAGCCTTGCGGCGCGACGGTTACGTGCGCGCGATGAAGCGCCACGGTCTGCCCATTCATGTGCAAGAGGCGTCGCACTACACGCGCGAGGCTGGAGCAGAGCCTGCGACCGCGCTGTTGAAGAACAATCCCGGCATGACGGCTATTGTCGCAGCCAACGATCTTCTTGCACTGGGAACACTCGACGCCATTCGTGGCCTCGGTCTTGGCTGTCCGGCCGATATTTCGGTGGTCGGGCACAACGACATGCCGCTGGTCGATCTTGTTTCGCCGCCTCTGACAACGGTGCGCATCAGCCATCGCGAAATGGGCCGCGGCGCGGCGAAACTCCTGCTCAGAGAAATCGAAACGCGATCCGTCGCATCAGAGCACATCGTTCTGCAGCCCGAACTGATCGTGCGTGAATCAACCAGACCCTTTTGATCCGGCTCTTGCCGTGTTGAGATCCTTCTCCGGGCCGGCGCTAAATCGCTTGACCAGAAAATCGATGAACAGGCGGACCTTCACAGCGAGGTGCCGCGTCGGAGGATAGATCGCATAGAGCGTCAGCGGTGGCGCCTTGTATTCATCGAGCACAGTCCGTAACTCACCCGCGCGAAGTGCGGCGCCGGCGATGAATGTCGGCAGCAATGCAACGCCCCGGCCCTTCACCGCCGCGTCGCGCAACACCTCCGCATTGTTAGCGCACAGAAGCCACGACGGCTGAATCCAGTGATCGCCATCCTTGCCTGTGAGCTTCCACTGGTTGCCGGTGAGAAGAAAGCCATAGGTAAGCGCGACATGATTGCGTAATGCGTTCGGGTGAGTCGGAATGCCGTGCTGTTCCAGATAGGACGGTGATGCACAGACAACGCGTTCAATGGGCACTATCTTGCGCGCGATGAGGCTTGAGGATTCCAGGTCCGCGATACGCAGCGTGACATCGAATCCGCCTTGCACCGGATCGACCTGCTCGTCGCTGAGAACCAGATGGATCTGCAGTTCGGGATTGATCTCCATGAAATCAGCGATCGCAGGACCAAGTTGCAACGTCCCGAACGACATCGGCGCATTGACGCGAAGCAGGCCGCGCGGAGTGGACTGGAGATGCGCAACCGCCTGATCCGCTGCATCGATATCCGCCAGAATGCTTAGCGCGCGCTCGAAATACATCTGGCCGTTTTCGTTTGGACCGGCGTGACGCGTCGTCCGGTTGAGTAATTGAACGCCGAGGCTTTGCTCAAGTTCGCTGACATATTTGCTGATCGCCGAACGCGACAACCGCAACTGCCGTCCCGCTTCGGAAAAGCTGCCGAGTTCGACCACTTTGACGAACGCCCGAAGGCTGGCGAGCTTATCCATATCGATCGTTCTCCGAAAAACGCCTCCGCGGCACCAACTCATTGTCATCAAATCATAGACAGAGATGCCATGAAAGCGCTGATTGTCTTCAAATGAGCATCGACCAATTATCCCTGCAACCGAGGCCGATCCGCCTCATACCGCAGGAGAAGAGACCATGTCCGGCATTCACCACGTCACCGCGATCGCTGGTAACGCATTGCATAACTTCGACTTTTACACCCGCGCCCTTGGGCTGCGGTTCGTCAAGAAGACGGTCAATTTCGACGACCCAGGCACCTATCACTTCTATTATGGAGATGAAGCGGGCAATCCCGGCACCATCCTGACGTTCTTCCCCTGGGAAGGCGCAGCGCCCGGCCGCGGCGGCGTCGGCCAGACCCAGCAGACGGCCTTCCGAATTCCGGAGCGATCGCTCGGCTACTGGACGCATCGCTTTATCGAAAAAGGTATCGCCCACGAAGCACTGGAAAAGCGGTTCGGCGAATCCGTGCTGCCGTTCACCGATCCAGACGGCATGAGCCTCGCACTGGTCGGCGTACCGGGCGCGGAAAACGAAGCCGGCTGGAGCAATGGCGACGTGCCTGCCGAGCATGCGATCCGCGGCTTCCACGGCGTTACCCTGTTGCTCGAGAATGCCGGACGGACCGGTGCGATCCTGACCGATGTGTTCGGTTTCGAGGAAGCCGCGCGCGAAGGATCGGTAATCCGCTTCAAAGCTCCGGGCAACGCCACGGGCGGCGTGGTCGACATCTATGAGGCCAAGGGATTTCTGCCCGGACGGCAGGGAACGGGATCGGTCCATCACGTCGCCTTCCGTGCGAAGGACGACGCCGAGCAAGCCGACATGGCGAAGAAGTTGATCGAGAAACACTGTCTGCACCCGACGGAACAGAAGGACCGCAACTATTTCCGGTCGATCTACTTCCGTGAGCCTGGCGGCATCCTGTTCGAGATCGCAACCGACATTCCCGGCTTCGCCGTGGACGAACCGGTGGCGACGCTCGGTCAGGATCTGAAGCTGCCGAAATTCCTCGAGGCCCATCGCAAGGAAATCGAGGGCGTGCTCCCTCCGCTTGGAAAGGTTGCGTGATGAGTAACGAACTCAACTTCATCCATCGCTTCGAGCCGGGCAACCGGCTCGAAGCACCTCCACTCCTGCTGCTTCACGGCACCGGCGGCGACGAGAACGATCTACTGCCGTTGGGCAAAGCCATTTCGCCAGGCTCAGCGCTGCTGTCGCCGCGCGGCAAGGTGCTTGAGCACGGCATGCCGCGCTTCTTCCGCAGACTGGCCGAAGGCGTGTTTGACGAGAACGACGTGCGCAGCCGCGCCGACGAGCTTGCGGATTTCTTGGAAGCCGCACGTGCCCGCTACGGCATCGCCGCGCCAGTCGCGCTGGGTTATTCGAATGGCGCAAATATCGCGGCAGCAATGTTGCTGCTCCGTCCGGATGTACTTGCAGGCGCAATCCTGTTGCGTGCGATGGTGCCGCTGTCGCAGCCGCCGCAGGCCGATCTGACCGACAAGTCTGTGCTCATCGTCTCAGGAAAACTCGATCCAATCATCCCCGCGAGCAACTCGACCCAACTCGCGGCCCTATTGACGAAGGCCGGCGCTAATGTTCAGCATTCAGTACTGCCCACTGGACATCAGTTATCGCAGTCAGACCTGACCATCGGTCAGGAATGGATCAAGGCCGCCCGCTTCCTTCAGGCGGATAAAGCGACCGCAGTCTGACAATTGAAAGACACCTGCAGGATGCGCCCGCAATGACGCATCCTGTTGCCTAGAACAGCCACTGCGCCCAGACCGCGACGAAGTCACCCTCCTTCCCGCCGGCCAGCTTGACGCGATCACCGGGGATGTAGTGAACATATGTTCCGGCGATATTCAGGTGCGTGTTTGCTGCCCACGCTACGGTCAGGCTCGTCTGCTGTCCGATATACTGTCCAGACCCGCCAGCCGTACCTTTGACCGGAACAAGCGCCGAGGAATAGATCGCATCTGCCGTTTCCTGCTTCCAGAACGGATTCCAGCCGACGTTCAGACTGAGCTTCGGCGTGATTGCGAAGGTGACGTTGGGCTGGAGGTCGAGCAGGTTCATCGGCGCGATAAGATTGGCTTCGGAGAAATAAGGCAATCTCGGAAACAATGGATTGAAGGTACCCAGCGTGCCGTCTTTCAAGTTTTTGTCACCGCTGATGGCGTCGGCTTTGAGGCCTAGCCGTGGCGAAAACAGCAGGCCGGCAAACGTGTACCCGACATCGGCCGAGGCGGTCCATGCGCAGATGTTCGACGCGCCAAAGGACCCGAACTGGAAAGCGCCCTCCATGTTCCAGTCAAATCCGTCGCGCTTTCCGAAAATCCGGGTACCGATGGTTTCGCGACGCTCCGTCGCGATCCCTTGAGCGAAGCTCGCGTTCCGGCGCTCGAGGCCGAAATAATACAGGTCTGCCTTCAAGCCAGGGATACCGGGAACGGCCGTCGTTGCGTAAACGCCCCAAAACGACTGGTTGTCATCCATGCCGTCATCGAAGACTCCCGGCTGGGGCGCGACCGGCCTCACGATGAAAGCATCGACATGAAAGTCCTTCGACACGTTCCATGTGCCTCGTACACCGTCGAACGAACGCCGAAAATTCGGACTGTCGCGGACCGAGACAAGACGCGACGATCCAAAACTCATTTCCTGACGCCCTGCCCGCAGTAGCGCGTCGCCCTTCTCCACCGGGAATGAAATCTCGCCGAAACCCTGCAGGAGATCGAGATCGTTTTTCTGGGTTGCGGGTGGCGTGCCAGACCAGCCCCGGGCCAATCCGCTCGCAAGCTCCACGAAGGTTCGAAAGTTGGGCCCGTAGTGAACATCCGCAAACAGGAACGCACGTTGCAGCAGATAGTCGTTGCGCGCAGGCGCCGCGAGCCCGAACAACGGATTGCGCGACGATTCGAAGCGCTCGCGCAGTTCGCCGCCCAGCGTCATGTACCAGGAACCGTCCGCGGTCAGCGGGATGAATTTGATCGGATCGAACGGATCCGTCCGCTTTGCCGAATCACGCAAGGCGGACCAGTCTTCGTCGAAGCGCGAACTCTGATAGGCAGGACGACCGGTGACGTCTTGGGCGGCGACCGGTTGATTCGCACTCAGCAAAACTGCAAGCGCCAGCGCAAGCGGCAAAGCCCGCATGTCACATGGGTGCTTCATGAGACTCTGTCCGAAGCCGGCGGAAACGATCTCAATTCCATTGCGAGGAAATGGCGCACAACTGGACCGTCAGGACCGACATGATATTTCATCGTATCACGCTGCACATCGGCATCCGCATTCGACACACGATGATGCTGGCGCAGATGCTCCGCCCATGATTCCACCATGAACCATTCAACGATCTTCTCCGGATCGGCCGCATCCTCCGTAATGCCCCAGCCATAGGCGCCGTCACGGAGCCGCGCCTGTGACAGCTTCTTCAGTCCGTCAAAGAATTTCGGACGGTCATTGAGAGCGATACGATACTCGATCAGGAT
Organism: Afipia sp.; assembly: GCA_051653085.1. GTDB lineage: Bacteria > Pseudomonadota > Alphaproteobacteria > Rhizobiales > Xanthobacteraceae > Afipia. The sequence goes on from JBOFVL010000017.1 coordinate 264,275, forward strand.
AAGCACCGGACCACGATCGTTTTCGACGGCATCGGCAGTGAGCGGCTCAGGCCAGTGACGTGATGGCGTGAGATCCGCCTCGCCTGCCGGCAACGCAATACGCTTGAGCACGAAGGCCGCCACAAGCAAGCCCACCGCGCTGATCAGCAGCGCCGTTGGGATACCTACAACTCCGGCAACGCAGCCCCAGCCAAGGCTGCCGCCTGCCATCGCTCCATTGAAGACCATGAGGTAGACAGCGAGCGCGCGGCCACGCACCCAGTTCGGGAGAATGGCCTGAGCGGCACCATTGAACGTGGTCAAGGCGACGATCCATGCTGCTCCGAGCAGCAGCAGCACCAGTAATGCGAGCCATTGCGGAAGAGGAAGAGCAAGGCTGCTCATGACCGCCGCGGTGACGACCGCCGATCCCAAAAGCAGCCCGTCCGCGTCGAGGCGTTGCCGCAGCGCCGGCAGCACCAACGCGCCGATGATCGCTCCGGCACCGACCGCGCCCAGCAGGACGCCGTAGAAACCGGCACCGCCGTTGAGTCCGCGCGCCACCAACGGCAAGAGAGCCCAGACCGCGCTGGCAAACACGAAGAAGATCGCGGCGCGCAGCAGCACCACATGAAGTTCGTGGCTGGACCGCGTGAATCGCAGTCCGGCTCTGAAAGCTCCGAAGAAGCGCTCCGACAACGCATCGTCGGCTTGCGGCATACGCTTCCACCAAACCAGCGCAGCGATGACGAATACGTAGCTCAGGACGTCCGCACCGTAGGTCACCGCAGCGCCGAATCCCGCAAGCATCAGACCACCGAGCGCAGGGCCGACCGAACGAGCAATGTTGATGCCAAGCGAATTAAGGGCAACGGCGCTCTTCAGATCCTGCTTCGGCACAAGCTCGGGAACGATCGCTTGCCAGGTGGGCGCCATCAGAGCTGCGCCGATGCCGCCGACGAAGGTCAGACCAACCAGAAGCTCAACGGTCAGGAGGCCGAAGTGCGACAGAACCACAAGCGTCGCGCTCACCGATGCCAGCATCAACTGAATTGCGATCAGGAATTTGCGGCGGTCGAGAATGTCGGACAGAACGCCAGCCGGAATCGCAAGAAGAAATATTGGAAGCGTACCGGCAGCCTGGATCATTGCGACGGCGGCGGGAGACGCCGAGAGATCAGTGACGATCCACGAACTCGCCACATCCCGCATGAAGCTGCCGGTATTCCCGAGAATGGTCGCGGCCCACAGCACGGCAAAGACCGATTGACGCAGTGGTGCGAAGCCGCCGGCCGGCTTGAAAGCGATGGGCTGGTCCACTGTTTCTTTGTTCAAGATGAGGACTCATGTTGGATTAAGTCGTGCCAGGCAACCAGCAGGAAACCGCCGACCAAGCCCAGATGTTCAAAGAAGGAATTGGCTGCCATGAAGCGTGCGGGCGGCTGCATCTCCCAGAAACGTAAGGCGACGAAGGTCGCCAGCAGCGTGAACCCGGCGAGCGCCAGTGCGCCGATCCAGCGATAGAAACCCGTCAGGATCAACACTGATGCGACAAGCTCGAGAACGATGGTCGCGATCGCAAATGGCCTTTCGGGCGAAAGCCCGAAATGATTCATCTCGGCGATCGCGCTCGGGAAATCAACCGCCTTGTTGAAGCTGCCCTGCAGATAGGCCGCGCAGAGACCGAGCAGTGCAACCCAGCGGACGATCGGAGCGGTCAGTATGGGCCGCACAATCGCTGAGAATTTCGTGTTGATGGCATCATGCGGTTTCAACTCGGCGCACCCCTTCCGTCGCAACTATCAGACCGCCCAGCAGGCACAACCGAGCGCGCCCCAGAAGGATTTCAGATCGGAGATCGGCAGCTTGCTCGACCAGGCGGTGGCATGGTCGTGGCCGTGAACGCCGCAACTGTTCGCGCATCCGCAGAGATTGATGGACATGCGTCGCAGCGAGTTCTTCCCGGCTCCCTCCGGTTCACCCCAGGCGGCATAACCCTTGAAGGTCCGCACCGGCGACCAGTCCGGCATCGCGGGCGGCAGCACGTTTTCGTCGAGCGCAGAAAAGTCGCCCGCGCCGTACACCATCTTGCCGCCAACCACCGTGAGGTCCGATGTGAGATGCGAAATCTCGTCCTCGGAGCAGGTGAAAAAATCCTTCGACGGCACGATGAGGTCGGCAAGCTGGCCGGTGGCGATGCGGCCCTTCTTGCCCTCCTCGTTGGAGAACCAAGTCACGTTCTCCGTCCACATGCGCAGCGCGGTTTCACGGTCGAGGCAATTGCGCTGCGGATAAATCCGCAAACCGCCAACGGTCTTGCCGGTGACGAGCCACGCCAGCGACACCCACGGATTGTACGACGCCACGCGCGTGGCGTCCGTGCCCGCCGACACTTTGACGCCCTTGTCGATGATCTTCTTCACCGGAGGTGTTGCCTCGGCAGCACCGAAGCCATAACGCTCGACAAAGTATTCGCCCTGATAGGCCATGCGGTGCTGAACGGCGATGCCGCCACCAAGCGCCGCGATACGGTCGATGGATTGATCGGATATCGTTTCGGCATGGTCGAAGAACCAGTTCAGGCCTTGCAGCGGAATGTCCTGGTTGACCCTCTCGAACACGTCGAGGGATCGGGAAATCGTCTCGTCGTAGGTGGAATGAAGCCGCCACGGCCAGCGGTTCTGGGCGAGAATGCGCACAACGCCTTCCAGCTCGCCCTCCATCTCAGGCGGCATGTCAGGACGGGGTTGGCGGAAATCCTCGAAGTCAGCAGCGGAGAACACCAGCATTTCGCCGGCCCCGTTGTGACGGAAGTAGTCGTTGCCCTGCTTGTATTTCGACGTCTGCGTCCAATTCAGGAAATCCTCTTTTTCCTGCTTCGGCTTCTGGGTGAAGAGGTTGTAGGCAAGCCGAATCGTAAGCTGCCCCTCGTCCGAAAGCTTCTGGATAACCGCGTAATCGTCGGGATAATTCTGGAATCCGCCGCCCGCGTCGATGGCGCCTGTGACGCCGAGTCGGTTCAACTCGCGCATGAAGTGGCGCGTGGAATTGACCTGATATTCGAAGGGCAGCTTCGGTCCCTTTGAAAGAGTAGAATAGAGGATACCCGCATTCGGCTTGGCCAGCAGCAGGCCCGTCGGATTGCCGTTCGCATGGCGCGTGATCTCGCCGCCTGGCGGATTCGGCGTATCCTTGGTATAGCCAACGGCACGGAGTGCCGCGCCGTTAAGGATCGCGCGATCATAAAGATGCAACAGGAATACCGGCGTATCCGGGGCGACGGCATTGATTTCATCGATGGTCGGCAGGCGCTTTTCGGCGAACTGGTGCTCAGTGAAACCACCGACCACGCGGACCCATTGCGGCGGCGGCGTAATCGCAACCTGCCGCTTCAGCATGTTCATGGCGTCGGCAAGCGAACGCACGCCGTCCCAGCGCAACTCCATGTTGAAGTTCAGGCCGCCACGGATGATGTGGAGATGATTGTCGATCAGCCCCGGCAGCACGCGCCGGCCCTTGAGATCGATCACACGGGTATTGGGGCCGGCGTGAGGCATCACGTCTTCCTCACCGCCGACGGCAAGGAACACACCATCCTTGATCGCGACGGCACTTGCCGCAGGCTTGGAGCGATCGAGAGTAGTAAAGAGGCCATAGTGAAGAATCAGATCGGCGCTCACGCGGTTGGCTCCCTGTGAAGATATGTCGTCTGCGGCAAAAGCCGATGAAAGGCCGGGCAGCACCAGCCCCGAAGCCGCCCCGATGAACGTACGACGTGTCGGCATCACACTGTATCCTTCGCATCGGGAGAGACGAGCGGGGCTGGCCGACGCGTACCTTTCGGCAGATCGCCAAATACGTGCGGCTTAACCTGATGCTGCCACGAGTGAGCGGCCGGCTCCCTGCTCAGCAGGCTTCGCACCAGCGGCGGCAACTGTTCACCAATGAGGATGCCCAGAAGGCCGATCAGCGCCACCACCGGCGGCGCCGGCGAGCGAACGTTGATCAGGCTGTAGATGACGCCGACCAAAAGGCCGGCGCCAAGCGACAGAAGGTAGATCTTCATCTTTGATCCCCTAGTTGCGAAGACGACAGGTGCTATTCAGCCGCCTTCGCGCCGCCTTCCGAGGCGTGCTCGCCGAGAGCCCATTTCGAGAATCGGATCTGGACACCGTAGGGCGAATGCGCGCGTTGAATGTCCATCATCCCTTCGTAGGTCTCGCTGCGCGCCCAATCCTGCTGAAGCTCGTAGGCGTATTGCGAAGAGGTTATGGGAACCGCGCCTGCCTGAACGGCACGTTCCATTGCGCGGTTATGGGCTTCGAGTGAAAGGTCGCCGCAAGCGTCGGCAGCAATGTAGACCTCATAGCCTTCCCTCAACATATCCAGCGTCGGGAAAAGCACGCAGGCCTCGGTCCAGAGACCGGCGATGACGAATTTCTTGCGGCCAGTGGCCGCCACCGCCTTTCGAAAATTCGCATCGAGCCAGGAATTCATCGAGGTGCGGTCGATGATGTCGTGATTCGGGAACAGGTCGACGACCTCTGGCATGAAGGGGCCGGAGAATGATTCCGCGGCCACCGTACTCAACACCGTCGGGATTTTGAAAAGTTTGGCGGCCTTTGCGAGGATCTGGACGTTGTTAATCGTGACCAAACGGTCGTGCGATTGAACACCTTGAAACATCGCGGGCTGAAAATCGATCAGCGCAATCGCGCTGTTCTGCGGGGTGAGCATTTCGAGCTTGGACATCGAGATTCTCCACAATTCCATGGGTAAGTGCGGGCAGCAAAGGAAATTGAGTTCGGGCGTGGATAGTGCACATCGCTGGCCGGCATTGCTTGGACAAACGCGTCGCTCGTTGCACGAACTCGCTGTGCTTGGGCCAGAGGCGACAAATTGACCTACTGTGCTCGCGCGGAAATCCCCATAAGCGCTTCACCTCGCGCGAGAGCGCCGACCTATCCAAAACCGCTTCCGAACGTCCAAGCCGCAATGAACGATTCAACTAAGGTGGCGTCCGCCCATCACGTCGCTGAAGGAGAAAGAGATGGCTTTGCTGAAATTGCGGGACGACACCGAGCTCTACTACAAGGATTGGGGCAGCGGGAAGCCCGTTCTCTTCAGCCATGGTTGGCCACTCAGCGCCGACATGTGGGACGCTCAGATGCTGTTCTTCGCGAGCCATGGCTATCGCGCGGTGGCCTTCGACCGCCGAGGCTTCGGCCGGTCCAGCCAGCCGTGGAGCGGTTACGATTACGACACCTTCGCAGACGACATTGCGGAACTGATCGACCATCTCGATCTGAAGGAAATCGCACTTGTCGGCTTTTCAATGGGTGGCGGAGACATCGCGCGATACGTGGCACGCCACGGCTCTACGCGCGTTTCGAGGCTCGCGCTGATCAGCGCCGTAACACCGCTGTTCGTCAAGACCTCCGATCACGACGGAGTTGACAAGACCGTCTTCGATGGAATCAAGACGGGCCTCATCAAGGATCGACCGCAATTTCTGGACGACTTCAGTGCACTGTTCTATGGCACGAACCACGGCGTGAAAGTGTCTCAGGCGTGTTCAAGCAAACACTCCAGATCGGCCTGCAAGCGTCGATCAAGGCGACGATCGATTGTGTCACGGCGTTCTCTGAAACCGACTTCCGCCCGGACATGGCAAAGATCGACGTCCCGGCGCTCGTGGTTCACGGCGACGACGACCAGGTCGTGCCATTTCCATTCACCGGAAAACTTGCAGCCGAGATGATCAAGGGCGCTAAACTGAAGGTCTATAAGGGAGCCCCGCACGCGACAGCAACAACGCATGCGGATCAACTTAACGCGGATCTTCTGGAATTCCTGAAGGCGTAGACCGGCAATCGATATGGAGGTAACCAGATGACGGAACGTGATGCGCTGAAGCTCATCGAGCCCAAGGATTGCGCCCTGCTGCTCGTCGATCAGCAGGCCGGCCTGGCGTTCGGCGTAAGCTCAATTGACCGGCAGGTCCTGCTGAACAATGTCGTCGCGCTGGCAAAGACCGCGACGGTATTCGGCCTTCCAGTCGTCGCCTCGACTTCGGCGACGAAAGTCTATAGCGGCCCTCTCATGCCGGCCGTCGCCACGGTCCTCCCTCAGGTAACGCCGATCGATCGTCGAAGCATGAACGTCTGGGAAGACGACAAGGCGCGCGAAGCGGTGTCAGCGACCGGCCGACGGCGTCTGCTCGTCTCGGGCTTGTTGACGGAAGCATGCGTATCCTTCGCCGTGCTCTCGGCAATCGCTGCAGGATACGAGGTGTATGTCGTCGGAGACGCATGCGGCGGCTTGACGCCGGACAGCCATTCTCTTGCCCTGCGCCGCATGGAAGCCGCTGGAGCCCGTCTCACATCATGGATTCAGGTTCTGTTGGAGCTGCAGCGAGACTGGACGAGAAAAGAAACCTACGACGGCGCCAGAGGCATCGTCGAAGCTCATGCAGGCGGCTATGGGATCGGTCTGTCGTACGCCCGTGACATGATCCACCCGACATAGGGGACGTTATCCTTCCGACCGGGCCCGGCGCCACGCGCCGGGACTGGCGCCGACATTTCGAGAAAAGACCCGCGTGAAATAGCTTTGATCACCGAAGCCGCATATCAAAGCGACATCGGCCAGCGGAAGCTTCGTGGCCAACATCAGACGCTTGGCCTCATCGATCCGTAATTGCGACAGAAATTCGTGCGGGGCAACGCCGGTACTGCGCCGAAACGCGCGGGCGAAATGGCTGGGCGTCAACTGGCATTCGGCCGCGACGTCCGAAATGGTCAGGTGGCTTGCGAGTCGCGCGCGCATGATCTCCTTCGCACGCCTCTCCTGCCATGGTGCAAGACCGCCCTGTGATTTTCCGTCCCGCGCACGGAGCCCTCCATAAGTCTGCGCGAAATGCGCAAGCAGACTAAACCCTATATGATCGACGAAGAGCTGATTGGTCGTCGCATCCTGTTCTACCGCGCTTAGAAGAATACTCGAAAGAGTCGAAAGAAAGGGATCGCGCTGATCCCTGCTCCATTTGAGGGTCGAAACCGGCTTGGCTCCATGCTCGTAGGCGAATTCGTCGAGCGCCTTCCTCGGAACATAGTATTGGACGGCGTCGAACGGCCCCCTGAACTCACACTGGGGGTTGTCACGAAGATCAATCACGCTGACAGTCCCTGCACCAAAAGCTTCCGAATATCGGGGCCGCCCGGCCAGCCAACAAGAATGCCTATCGAGGTCACCAAGCTGATGCAGAATGCTGAAGGCTGGCTCGGAAGGAATCGGCACAGTCCGTTCTCGAACGAAGCGGGAACATGTAAGCCGGGTTACAGCGAGCGCCAACTGTCCTTCGCGCTCGATGCGCCAGAGACAATCGCCCTCCATTCCAAGATGCTGACTGAGGCGACGGCCGTAGAAGCCATCCGACGTGGTATCAGACTGTTCCATCGTTGGAGCTTCTCATGCTTCAGCCATTCGATATGCTATCGACCATGATCGGTTGCGAAAACCGCTTCTTTGGCCGTTTTACACGGACGATTTTTCCGCAATGGACAAGATAACTGGCATTTCTGTCTTCGTTCAAGTCGTCGATTCCGGCAGCTATGTCGCCGCCGGAAGGGCGCTTCGCCAAACGGCTTCCTCAGTTGGCAAGACGATCGCCCGCCTCGAAGAACAGCTCGGAGTTCGCCTCTTTCACCGAAACACACGCAGCATCAGCCTCACGACGGAGGGCACCCGCTTCCTCGTCAGATGTCGCGCGATCATGAACGAGATTGCAGCCGCCGAATCGGATTTCGCCATCGCCCGCGATAGTCCGCAAGGCAGACTTCGCGTCAGTGCGCCTCTCGTGAGCGATGCCTGGAATGCCGTCTTTGCCGAATTCATGCATCTGTATCCGGAAATCGAACTCGAGCTCAGCCTTACGAACCGAAACGTCGACCTGATCGAGGAAGGCTTTGAAATCGTGCTTCGGATCGGGAGTCTCGAAGATTCCCGTCTCCGCATGCGAAAGATCGGCTCGTTCCGGCTTCTGCTGGTGGCGTCGCCTTCCTACTTGTCGAGACGGCCTGAACCAAAGTCCCTCGACGATCTTGTCAAACACATGTGTCTCAGGAACCGGAATTCATCAACGTGCAAACTTTATCCTTGGCCACTGGGTCCGGATTACCTCCGCCGGAGCGAGCAACTCGTCAACCGGCTTGTCGCCGATCATAATGCCATGCTCATCACCGCCGCTCTCGACGGACACGGCATCGCTTGCGTGCCTGAGTTCTGGGCGCGGGATCACGTAGAGGCAGGCGAACTCGTCCCGCTGTTGGAGGCGGAGACAAGCAATCAAAGAACTGTCTCTGCACTCTGGCCGACGGGGCCGGCGTCGCCCAGGACAACAGCATTCGTCGACTTCATGGCCGATCGACTTCCGGCAGTTCTCGAGCCCATCCGATAGAACTCGTTATTTCATGGGCGGAAGTATACTTTCCAGTTCAGAGCGCCGTCCTTCCAGAAACGGAGGGAGCTTTAAGCTGGTCCCAAGGGTTTCAGGAGCTTCGTCGACCGCGAAACCAGGTCCATCGGTTGCAATTTCGAATAGAACGCCACATGGCGCCCGAAAACCTACCGCATTCAGGTACGTACGTTCGATGGGATCAGTAACCGCGATTCCATGGTCCTTCTGAAGCTTTTCAATCATCTCAGAACGATCATCGAGATCAGCAGCGCGGAAGGCCACGTGCCGTATCGTTCCACCTCCAAGCCGCCCTCGGGACCCGGGTCCAATCAGGCGCAGCGTAAGCAATCCGCCCGGCCCGTCATGGGCGACAAAACGCATCACATCCTGCGCGTTGGAAACGCATTCAAATCCCAGAACATCCTGAATGATATCGATGGTGGCGTCCGCCGCGCGCACGCTGAGAGTGACTTCGTGAAGCCCAAGTACAGAGTCGGCCTCCGCACCAACTGACTGGTCGTTCCCCGACTCCACCAGGGCAAGGGAGGTTCCCTCGGGGTCCGCAAAACACAGCATGGGATCTCCGATTGGAGATCGGTCCCGTCTGAACGCAACTTCGGCCTGATCCAGGCGCTCGGCCCACCTGTCGAATGACCCTGATGGTACACGGAAGGCCGTCTGCACGACCTCGCCTACCCCCATCATTCCTTGCGGCACGCAATTCCACGCCAGAGCGCTGATAACGGTGCCGGGGCTGCCGGCCTTATTGCCGAAGTAGACGTGGTAACTTCCCGGATCATCATAGCAAACGGTCTTTTTGACGCGCCTAAGCCCCAGAATATCGCAATAGAAGTGCGCGACCCGGGGGGCGTCACCGATGATCGTCGTGAGATGATGGATTCCGCGCGAAGTCACTTCCAAGATCCGTCCGATGAGTATGGCGACGATCCGAGATCAACGGCATCGAGACGGCGCCTTGGGCGAAGAGCCGCGCGACGGTCATACAACCAAGCTGATAGCCTACGCTTCGACAGTCTTGGACTTTAGCGCGACAATTTCGATGCTAAAGAAGACAAAATGACGGCAGCCTCCCGCGGCACGAAATCGTACAACCGGCAGCGAAAATCTGCAATCTTTTGCCGGCTCGCACCATGAACATTCATTTCGCCTGCGCACTTGGCTGAACACCGCAATCCAAAACGAGAACTTCCGACCTACGGTTTAGGAAACCGTTTTCAGCTCAACAATTCCAACTAAATTCGTCGTGTTGGAAATGCGTTGCATCGACGGGCCACAGCCTATTTCCAGCGCTAGTTAGCTTGAAACCACCAAGGTCCGCTTTGCGCCAAAAGCGGACCTTCGATTAAATTCTAATCCTGCGGATCCTTAGCGCTTCGCAAGTAGGGCCGATCATCAATGGTCACGGCAAGACCACGAACGAAATCGGCGATTCTGTCGATGTCATTGAGATCACATGTCGGCAAAGTCGTATGGACAGGGCCATCGCAGACAACGAACACAATGCTTTCATCACCCGGAAACATCAGCTGCTTTCCGTTTGCAGCACGATGGACTTCGATCTTGGGATGATGTCCAGCCTTGAACCCTTCCACCAATACGAGATCGACGGGTTTCATCATCTTTAGAAGCTCAGCAAGAGAGTATTCGGCTTCATCGCGCAACTCGTGAATCAGGGCAGACCTGCGAGATGACGAAATAAGGACCTCTTCGGCGCCTGCTTGCCGGTGGCTGAAGGAATCCTCACCCGGTGAATCGACATCGAACCGATGGTGAGCATGCTTGATTGTCGACACACTCAGTCCTCCCGCGACGAGCTGGGGGATAAGGCGAGTCAACAAGGTTGTTTTTCCTGCACCACTCCATCCGGCAATTCCGATGATCTTCATGAATCTGGCCGCCTCACGAAGAATTGCCTTCCAACACGGCGACACCCGCGGCGGATCATCCAAGGGCACGCCAGATTGAACGGCTGTGCCATCACAATCCTTCAATTGCTTGCTTTTCCGATGAGCGTGTCTGCCGCCTATTGCGTCGCTGCCTTTTTCAGGGTCGCGACCGCATCCTTCACATCCGGATCGAGCCCTGCCCCACCTGCTTCGAGGTGCGCCAGGATCGCCAAGCGCATGCGAGGGTCCCAAAATTTCCTGATGTGTTCGGCGATGCCGGGCACGGCTTTCCCCTTGCCCTGGCTCATAAAGAACTTGCCGATCTGGTTGGCCATATGGACAAGCCGGTCAGGCGACGACATGAATTGCCCCTCGGGGTAGGATTCTATGTGGATGTGTGAAAACTTCAAACCCATCAGCCCGCGCGATTGCCGCGAGCGTGATATTCGCTCTTTCGGCCATTTTTACCGCCAGGGCCGTCGGCGCAGATACTGACACTATCATCGATGCGCCGATCGAAGCGGTCTTCTGAACCATCTCGACGGACACCCGACTGGTCAGAAGAACCATCCCGTCGCTGGCGTTAACAGCCGAACGCGCCAGCGAGCCGGCGAGCTTGTCGAGTGCATTATGGCGCCCGACATCCTCGCGCAAAGCAACGACACCCCGCTCGGTCGTCCAGAGTGCTGCCGCGTGAACCGCACGCGTCTCAATGTTGAGCTTCTGGAGGCGGGCTATACCCTGCATGGCCTCCATGATCTCGACAGGTGAGAAGTCGCGGCCAGAGTCGACCGTAGCGGCTGTCCGGGTCGCCTCGGCAATGGAGTCGATTCCGCACAATCCGCAACCTGTCGGTCCGGCGATGTGCCGACGGCGTTCGCTCAACCGATCAGCGTTGGGCTGTTCAAGCCACATCCGCAGCTCGATGCCGTCGTCCGCCTCCAGTTCCTCAAAGGATTTGATGTCTCTCGAAGAACTCACAACGCCTTCGCTCAGACTAAAGCCGACCGCAAAATCCTCAAGATCCTGCGGTGTGGCCATCATCACGGCGTAGGTCCCGCCGTTATAGGTCAGGGCAACCGCAGTCTCCTCCGGGATCGAGCGGCGTCCTTCGCTGAAGCCACTTTCGCGCCAGACGTAGCGGTCCACGCTTATGGCGGGTGATTTCGCCAATTACTCCGCCGCCTCAAGTGGTGAGATCCGGCGCGAGTTGCGCGCCTGCTCGTCATATTCCTTCTGCCATTCGCTCGGCCCGTTGGACGGAGAAATTTGCACCGCGGTAACCTTGTATTCCGGACAGTTGGTCGCCCAGTCGGAAAAGTCCGTCGTGATGACGTTGGCCTGCGTGTCGGGGTGATGGAACGTGGTGTAGACGACGCCCGGCGCAACGCGCTCCGTAATCAGCGCGCGCAGGGTGGTCTCGCCCGCGCGGCTCGCCAACCGCACCCAGTCGCCATCGCGGACACCACGCTGCTCGGCGTCGTGCGGATGCATTTCGAGACGATCTTCGGAATGCCAGACGACGTTGTCAGTGCGGCGCGTCTGCGCACCGACATTGTACTGGCTCAGGATTCGGCCTGTGGTGAGCAGCAGTGGGAAACGAGGACCTGTGCGCTCGTCAGTCGCGACGTACTCGGTGATAATGAACTTGCCCTTGCCGCGCACGAAGTGATCAATGTGCATGATCGGCGTTCCTTCGGGAGCCGTCTCATTGCAAGGCCACTGCACCGAACCAAGTTCTTCGAGCCTCTGATACGACACACCCGTGAAGGTCGGCGTCAGCGCTGCGATCTCATCCATGATTTGAGACGGATGATCGTAGTGCACATTGTAACCAATCGCATTGGCGAGCTTCTGCGTAATTTCCCAATCGGCGAAGCCGTTGAGCGGCGTCATAACCTTGCGCACACGCTGGATGCGGCGTTCGGCGTTGGTGAAGGTGCCGTCCTTTTCGAGGAAGGTCGAACCCGGTAGGAATACATGTGCATAGTTCGCGGTCTCGTTCAGGAACAGGTCGTGGACCACGACGCATTCCATCGACGAAAGAGCTGCCACAACATGCTTGGTGTTTGGGTCGGACTGCAAAATGTCCTCGCCCTGGCAGTACATGCCCATGAACGTGCCTTCGATGGCGGCATCGAACATGTTGGGAATGCGCAGACCCGGCTCGTTGTTGAGCTTGACGTTCCACATGCTCTCGAACTGCTCGCGAACCGCGTCACCCGAGATATGGCGATAACCCGGCAGTTCGTGCGGGAACGAGCCCATGTCGCACGAGCCCTGCACGTTGTTCTGGCCACGCAGCGGATTCACGCCGACGCCGGGGCGGCCGATGTTGCCGGTCGCCATCGCGAGATTGGCAATCGCCATCACAGTGGTCGAGCCCTGGCTGTGCTCGGTGACGCCTAGGCCGTAATAGATCGCGCCGTTGCCGCCGGTAGCGAACAGGCGGGCGGCCGCACGCAGTTCTTTCGGATCGACACCGCTCTGGATCGCTGTTGCCTCGGGACTGTTCTTCTTGAGGGCGACGAACGCAGCCCATTCCTCGAACTCGGTCCAGTCGCAGCGCTCGCGAATGAAAGCCTCATCCGCAAGGCCTTCGGTGACAATCACATGCGCCAGAGCGGTCAGAACGGCGACGTTGGTGCCAGGCATCAACGGAAGATGAATTTCCGCCGCAGCATGCGGCGACTTCACCATCTCGGTGACGCGCGGATCGATCACGACCATCCTCGCGCCTTCACGCAATCGCTTTTTCAGGCGCGATGCAAAGACGGGATGCGCTGCGGCCGGATTCGCGCCGATGATGATGACAACATCGGTGTGCTCGACGGAATCGAAATCCTGTGTGCCGGCCGAAGTACCGAAAGTCTGCGACAGGCCATAGCCGGTCGGCGAATGGCAGACGCGGGCGCAAGTATCGACGTTGTTGTTGCCGAAACCGGCTCGGATCAGCTTCTGAACCAGATAGGTCTCTTCATTGGTGCAGCGTGACGACGTGATGCCCCCGACGGAATCGCGACCATACTTGGCCTGAATGCGCTTGAATTCCGAAGCCGCATAATTGATCGCCTCATCCCATGACACTTCGCGCCACGGGTCGGATATCTTGCTGCGGATCATCGGCTTGAGAATGCGCTCCTTGTGCGTAGTATAACCCCACGCAAACCTTCCCTTGACGCAGGAATGGCCACGATTGGCCTTGCCGTCCTTGTAAGGCACCATGCGCACAACTTCTTCGCCGCGCATTTCAGCCTTGAAAGTGCAACCGACGCCGCAATAGGCGCAAGTGGTCACCACGGAGTGCTCAGGCTGACCGATCTCGATCACCGACTTCTCGGTAAGCGTCGCTGTCGGGCAAGCCTGAACGCAGGCGCCGCACGACACGCATTCGGAGCCGAGGAAGCTCTCGCTCATGCCGGGAGAGACACGGCTGTCGAAACCGCGGCCCGAAATCGTCAAGGCGAACGTGCCCTGCACTTCCTCGCAGGCGCGCACGCAGCGCGAGCAGACAATGCACTTCGACGGATCGTAGGTGAAATATGGATTGGAATCGTCCTTCGGCATCCAGTTTTCGTTGGCGCCGTCCTTGGCGAAAACGTGGTTCTCTCCTTCATAACCGTAACGAACATCGCGCAGACCGACCGCGCCGGCCATATCCTGCAACTCGCAGTCACCGTTCGCCGCACATGTCAGACAATCGAGCGGGTGATCGGAGATATAAAGCTCCATCACGCCCTTGCGGATTTTCTTCACGCGCTCGGTCTGGGTGTGGACGACAAGCCCGTTCATCACCGGCGTGGTGCAGGATGCCGGGGTTCCCGCGCGACCTTCAACCTCAACAAGGCACATGCGGCAGGAGCCGAAGGCATCCACCATATCGGTGGCGCAGAGCTTTGGAATCTGCGTGCCCATTTCCATCGCGGCACGCATGATCGAGGTACCTTCGGGCACCGTCACGCTCTGACCGTCGATAGTCAGCGTCACCATCTTCTCGGACTTGGAGAGTGGCGTTCCGTAATCGACTTCGTGAATGAGCGACATGGCGTTTGTCCTTACTCAGCAGCTTGCAGGCGCGGTGTCGCACCGAAATCTTCCGGAAAATGCTTCAGCGCACTCATCACAGGATACGGCGTGAAGCCGCCGAGCGCACAGAGCGAACCGAACTTCATGGTGTTGCAAAGGTCTTCCAGCACAGCGATGTTCGCCGCGCCTCGATCCCCCGCCCGAATCTTGTCGATAGTCTCGACGCCGCGCGTCGAGCCGATGCGGCACGGCGTGCACTTGCCGCAGGATTCGATGGCGCAGAACTCCATCGCAAACCGCGCCTGCTTCGACATGTCCACGGTATCGTCGAACACAACGATGCCGCCGTGGCCGATCAGACCGTCCCTGGCCGCGAAGGCTTCGTAATCGAATGGCGTATCGAACAGCGCACGCGGGAAGTAAGCTCCGAGCGGACCGCCGACCTGGACGGCGCGAACCGGCCGTCCGCTCGCCGTGCCGCCACCGATATCGTCGATCAATTCGCCCAACGTGATGCCGAATGCGACCTCGAACAGACCGCCATTCTTTACATTGCCCGCGATCTGGATCGGCATCGTGCCGCGCGAACGGCCCATGCCGAAATCGGCGTAGGCCTGCGCGCCGCCGTTGAGAATGAACGGGATGGCGGCGAATGACAGCACATTGTTGATGACGGTCGGCTTGCCGAACAGGCCGTGATGTGCAGGAAGCGGCGGCTTGGCGCGAACGAGGCCGCGACGGCCTTCCAGACTTTCCAGCAACGAGGTTTCTTCGCCGCAGACATAAGCGCCCGCACCGACACGGACTTCCATGTCGAACGCGCATTTCGAGCCCCCAATTGCCTTGCCAAGATAGCCGGCCTTGCGCGCAGCAACGATCGCGGCGTTCATGGCCTCGACCGCATGCGGATACTCCGAGCGGATGTAAATGTAGCCGCGGGTCGCACCGACCGCGACACCGGCAATGGTCATGCCTTCGATCACAACGAACGGATCGCCTTCCATAATCATGCGGTCGGCGAAGGTGCCGCTGTCGCCCTCGTCCGCGTTGCAGACGATGTATTTTTGGTCTCCAGCCGTCTGCGCGACGGTCGTCCACTTGATTGCGGTGGGAAAGCCTGCGCCGCCGCGGCCGCGCAGGCCGGAAGTCTTCACATCGGAGAGAATACCGTCAGAGCCGAGCGTCAGCGCACGCTCAAGACCCTTGTAGCCATCATGGGCGCGATATTCTTCCACCGAGCGCGGATCGATCACTCCGCATCGGGCGAAGGTCAAACGCGTCTGACGCTTGAGCCACGAAATCTCGTCCGTAACGCCCAGCCGCAGGGCATGTGCGCCATTTGACGATGCCGATTCGAGCACGGAAGCGACGTCGTCAGCAGTCACCGGTCCGAACGCGACACGCCCCTGCGCGGTCGCGACTTCAACCAACGGCTCCAGCCAGTAGAGTCCGCGCGATCCGGTCCTGACGATCTCAACGGCGACGCCGCGCGCCGCCGCCGCTTTCTCAAGCGCAACGGCAACCTCGTCCGCACCAACGGCGACGGCACCTGCATCACGCGATATATAAAAACGCAGGGTCATCGCTGCGCCTCCGAGACAAGCGCATCCAGACGCTTCGTATCGAGACGGCCGACTACACGGCCATCAAGCATCGCGGATGGCGCGGTCGCGCACAGACCGAGACAATAGATCGGCTCCAGTGTCACGCGCCCATCGGCCGTCGTGTTTCCAATGGCGACGCCAAGCTTTTTCTCGGCATGCGCTGCGAGCGCATCACCGCCGGCAGCCTGGCAGGCCTCGGCGCGGCAAAGCTTGAGCACATGCTTGCCAGCAGGCTCGTGACGAAAATCATGATAGAATGTGAAGACGCCGTGGACTTCCGCGCGCGACAGATTGAGCGCATCGGCGATCATCGGAACCACCGGCTCTGGCACGTAACCAAAGGCATCCTGAATCGCGTGCAGGATGACGATGGTCGGACCTTCAAGGTCCTTGTGGGCGGCGATGATCTCAGCGCCCCTCTCGGTATTCCAGGCTTCGTATGCTGACGGCATGGTTACTCTCGATCGCGCACATCGCGGTTCGGCTCACAGAAACGAGAATCCTTCTAAAGATCAATAAAGCTGTCTCATGCGGCGATAGGGAATGGGCATCGATAAGAAACACGAATGATGCAATCCGGAATCGTTATCGACGCACAGGGCCCGTTGGTAGAGCCAGCGCCATGGACACAGCGGAATTGGGATCAGGATTCCAGTGAGGGCGCGATTTCACGCGCGATCTGAACCAGCGCAGCGATGAGCGGCGTCAATGGGTCGCGGGGCGGCACCACCAGTCCGATACTGTACGTCACAGGGGGATCGACAATCGGAATGATCCGCACCGCATCCGACAGACCGAGAGTTTCTGCGAGTTTTGCCGGCATCACGCTGGACCAGCGCCCAGTCTTCACATGCGTATAGAGAACGATGGTCGAGTTCGATGTCAGCGTTGGCATTGCCTCGGTTCCGGCGTCACGCAGAGCCTTGTCGATGATGCGGCGGTTCTGCATATCCGGCGTGAGAAGGCACAGAGGCACCTGCCCGACCTCTTTCCACGTGACCTGATCGCGATCGCCGAACATGCCGTCAGGCGACGTCAGTAACCGGTAGCTCTCATGGTAGAGGGGAACGGTGCGAACTTTGCCCACCGGTTCATTTTCGATGTAAGTCAAGCCGGCATCGACCTCCAAATTCTCCATCAACCCGAGCACTTCAACCGATGTGCAGGACACGATCCGGAAGCGGACGTCGGGATGACGCGCCCTGAAAGGCGTGGTGAGCGATGCCACCATCCCAAGCACGGTGGGAATCGCGGCGATACGGATCTCCCCCGAAAGGCCGTCCTTGAGCGCGTGGATTTCCTGACGCATGGCGCGGACATCGCCGACGATGCGCCGCGCCCAATCGAGTGTGCGCTCGCCCTCGGGCGTGAAACCGACAAAGCGCGATCCACGCTGCACCAGCATGACCCCAAGGATTTCCTCGAGTTGCTTGAGACTCGTGGACATCGTCGGCTGCGTAACGCCGCAGGCTTCGGCTGCCCGTCCGAAGTGTCGCTCTTTTGCCAGCGCAAGCAGAAGTTCAAGCTTGTCGATCAAGAACAGAACCCCCGCAAGACAACCCAGCCGCCACCATACAAGCGGGCTTGAAGTGGGAAGCTTTTCGGAGTGAACACGCCCTTTGTCTTCCAAATTTTCTGGAGAATAACGGCTCGCGCTGGAATATGCATTTCAATTCCTATATCCGCGCACTCGTCGAGAATAGATCGCCAAAAAGAACAGCTTCTGTTGACTAGAATGAACACCATGTTCGCAGGAACGCAAATATGCTAAAAATCCCATATGAAAGAAGCAGCACCTGTACTCGCCCTGGAACTGGTCTGGACGAGTGAACGGCAACCTAACATTCCGGTCAATCCGCGGTTGTTCGCGCTGCTCGATGCCATCAGCCAGACCAGAAAATTGACCGCTGCCGCAGCGAAGGTGGGGCTGCACTATCGCCAGGCGTGGGGACTCATCACGTCATGGTCGGACACACTCGGCCAACCGCTCGTCCTCAAGGAACGCGGAAAAGGGACTTCGCTCACAACATTGGGCGAGGGCTTGCTGCAAGCCCACAGACATACGCGCCAAAAAATGGAGCCGCATCTAGCGAAAGCAGCCCGTGACATAGATCAGAAAATCCGGCCGATGCTGGCCGCGCCTCACGAAACGGTACGCATAATCGCGAGCCACGATCTGCTGCTGATGGAACTACGCAATCTGCTTCAGATGGGTACTGGTCCAAAGCTGGATATTCAAATCGCCGGTAGCGTTGGCGGCATTACGGGCCTTGGAAAGTCACGCTGCGATATCGCCGGCTTTCATTTTCCCGAGGGGGACCTCGGACAGGAGGTTCTGCGCGAATTCAAACCCTGGCTGCGGCCACGCACGCAAATTCTCGTTCACTTCGTGCGCCGGATGCAGGGCCTCATCGTTGCGCGCGGCAATCCGCTGAACATCAGAAATATCTCCGACATCATCAAAACGAAAGCACACTTCATCAATCGGCAGCGCGGGTCGGGAACGCAGATCGCGTTCGACCTAATGATGGAGCGCGAGGGCATCGATAAGAGAAAGGTCAATGGATACAATAACGAGGAATACACCCACGCCGCCATCGCATCAGCCGTGGCAAGCGGTGTTGCCGACGTCGGGCTGGGTATTGAAACTGCCGCGCGAAAGCTGAACATCGGATTTGTGCCGCTCTTCGCTGAAGACTATTGCCTTCTGCTCAAGCGCGATACGCTTGAGAGACAGGATGTTCAAAGCATCATTGCGACCATGAAATCAAAGGCGTTTCGCAAGATTTCCGGCACGCTCTCCGGCTACGATGTTTCTCGATCTGGAACCGTCCTAGAACTTAATGACGTAATCGCCAGATATTAGCTCCGCATTATTAAAGCCAACGCTTACGGCGGCGGTACGACTTCATATCGCGAAAACTCTTGCGCCCCTCGGATGATATCCCGAGGTAGAATTCCTTCATGTCGGTGTTCTCTGCCAGAGTGGCCGACCCATCCATCATGATGCGGCCGCTCCATGATGCCGAGAACTGGAGCTCTTTGCACACCCCGTTTTCCAATTTCTGTACTTCGGCACCCCCCATGCTGTAGACTTCACCGTAATGAAAGATGGGGACTTACCATGGACACGAAGGTTCATGCAGCGGAACTAAGAAAGACATGCGACGACATGCGCGACGATCTCGACCGCGAGCGCAAGACCATGATGCGTATGTGGGCCAAGCGCGAAGAACAGCTCAAGGGCGTTCTTGATTCAACTACCGGCCTCTACGGCGATCTGCAGGGCATCGCCGGACGCGCCATGCAGGAGATCGAAAGTCTCGATGTGCTGATGATCGAAAATGGCAGAAACTGAGTATGGAAATTGTAGCCAACATTCTGCGCGTAGCCTGAACATTCCACCTCTATTGACTAGCACCAATAGAAAAACGCCCTCAGACGGCGGCCATTTTAGCCGCCCACAAAAAAATATTTTGAACTGAATAATCAATTACTTCAAAAAATGAATCCTTGCGAGGCCACCATCTGACTGCCGGCGCTTGTTGCGTTTGTCGCATTTGCTCCCGAATGACGCTCGCCCATCATGATGACGAGGGAGACAGTATTATGAACATCGAACGACAATTGATCGAAAGCCTGTTGGAGGGACGCGTCAAAGCACATGAACTGTGCGGGTCGACCTCACAGCTGATTACAGCATTTCTCGCAGTTGGACGCTTCGAAGAGCTTCCCCAACCTTATGAGAATAAGGAAGGCGCATGGGCACGCCTCGATACCCGGCAGCGAGACGTTGTGCGGAAATTCAATCCAACGTTCCAAGCGGCACGTTGGGCCGGACCCAGCAGTTACGATCCGCTGTTCGTGCGCAACGAAACGGATGATGAAACATGGCCAACAATTTTACCGAGGTCTTGGCGAATTTCGGAACTGAAATCACGCCAGACGGATCGGTCGTTTGCACAGACTGGACGAAAGCTCACCGTCCAGTGCATCACTCATTCGTTCCCGTTGCAGTAACTGCGCTCGCGATTATCTCGCCCGAATATGCGAACGATAAATTCGCGAAGACACTACTTGCAGATGTCGTACTGAAGCGGTCTTCGATGGGCGACCCTGCCGCCACCGCTTTAGCTCGAATCTGTGGTGAAAACATCTCCACCGGGTTCAATCCAGCTAAATTCCAACTACACCTTCTCGATGTTCTCAGACGTTACGCAATGCAGCCGTTCTTCGCTCGCTTTCCAGCCAGGCCCGCGATGTACGGCAACGATATCCGACCTCTGGGCGCAGCCTACGATGATGGCGGAGATTGGGACGAAAAGGAATTGTCTCTTTGACGCAAGAACTATCGGACACTCCCGCCTGCCAACCAGATGATGGTCGCGACCATACTGTTGCTCTACCACGGCCGCCTGGAGAATCGCTGGCTTACCCGCCTTCCCCATAGATGGCACGCGGTCGACGCAATCACTTGCATGAAAAAAGCGAGATACTTAGGCGACTGGGCAAAACTAGAGGCCACATATCCAGGCTGGTGAATTTGAGATTTAGCGGAGTTGCAACGCCCATCTTACGCCAACAGCCGACATTCTCCGATCAGTATCGGAAGCCATCGACGACTGCCTCAGGAATGAACGAGGGAGATTTTTTCTGGCGATGCGTGTCCCGGTCGTAGAAGGTTGTGGCGACCGTATCGTTGACCGCGAAGACCTCCTTTGCAGCGCGTATCCGGCTTCGAGCGGGCGCTTGCTCGCTACATCCCACACGGTATAGCTCGTAGCACGGCGAATAACTGGATCATAGTCGTTCAAACCGGCAGCGCTATCCGGCGGCATCATACGCAGCGCGCAACCCTTCGCGGCCTTGGCCTGTTCGGCATCCGGCACGTGCGGCTCCTCCCGGACACCCCTGAAATCCGCGGCATGATCCGCAAGGTCCAACATTTGGTCCGTGTCTTGGAGGGGCCGCTCATGGGGGCGCTCGCCTCCGCCATGACGAAAGATTTGAATGTGCTTCGACGGTTCAACCGACGCGTCACCCGCACCGAGCAGTCGGCATTCTAGAAACGTTACGCCGACACGATCCCAAACGTCGTCATGCGCATGGACAAAATGAAGCTGGAGCGAGCCGGTCTGGCGCAAGTCGCGATGCAAGGCGTCGTGTACTCCTTCCTGGAAGATTTCAACCAGGACGAAATCAATGCCTTTGTCCTCGATTACCGGCAGTACACGCAAAATAACGATGCCATCTCCATTGGCTCGCTCGGACGCATCAACGCCCGGCCTTGGATGCAATCCGGCGCACGAAGGAACTTCGAGGAAACCCGACGGCGCTATAATCGATCGCTCGATGCCGATTCAAAGCTCGCCTTCGGCGACCGCCCCATGGCCACCCGCGAGACCGTCGTCTATGGCGGATTAGCGCATTCCAATGAAGCGAAGGCGGACCTCTTCGAGGAATGGGAAAACTCAGGTATCATGGGATTTGTCTGGGCCGAGTTTTTCGCCGCCATGCGCGATCTGATGAAGCATTTGAAGATGCTTCGAATGCTCAACGAACAAGTTCTCGTAATCGCCGATCCGAAGCCATCGGATGCGCGACCCCCCAACTAGATTCCCCAATTCGGATGCTCGCGAGTGACCGCTCTGCGCCAGAAGCAGACGCTCATAGACCTCTATTCATGATTGCGGGTCTTGCACACCAACACGTGATCAGCGACATCGAAACGCCGCCGGACCTTCAATGCCTATAACACGACGACTTTCGCGCCTTTCGGTACGCGATTATAAAGATCGATCACATCCTGGTTCAGCATGCGAATGCAACCAGATGATACGGCCTTTCCGATGCTCCCCGGCTCGGTGGTGCCATGGATGCGGTACAGCGTATCCTTGCCGTTCTTGAAAAGATAAAGCGCACGAGCACCGAGCGGATTTTTTGCTCCGCCCTCCATGCCTTTGGCCCATGGCCGATAGCGAGCGGGTTCGCGGCGGATCATGTCCGGCGTCGGCGTCCAGCGCGGCCATGCTTTCTTGGCCTGAACAGTCGCAGCGCCGCTGAACTCCAGCCCTTCTTTTCCTACGCCGACGCCGTAACGCAGAGCTTTGCCATTCTCCATCATGAGATAAAGAAATCGCTTGTGCGGGTCGACAATGATCGTACCTGGCTGTTGCGTTGTCGGATAGTCGACGACCTGCCGCAGGTTTTTCGGATCCAGCTCTGTCGTATCCACGGCATCGACATCGAACAACTCGTTCGCCGGAGCCGCATAGCGCTGGACCACGTCGGGGCTGACCACGCGCGCCACTTTTGCCGATGGCGGCGACGATGTCGTCGTACAGGCAACGAGGGCGACAGGCAGAAGAGTGGAGAGCACGAATGCCCTCCACATCGCTCGCATTTTATGGCTCATCTGACTTCCGTGCATGTAGCTGCTTCGACGATGCGGCGACGCAAAGTCATTTCGACGTGGCGGCGAGCGCGCGTGCATCAGCGACGGCTTTCTTGAAGCTGTCGTAGTTCAGCGCGGAGGTGACCCTGTATTGCCCGATAAGGTAGGCCGGCGTGCCTTGCAAGCCGAGCGACTCGGCCTGTGCGAGATTACGCCGGAGCAGCGCGGTAATCTCGTCGGCATGAGCGCTCAGATCAGCATCGAGCCGATCCATATCGACGCCCGACGCACGGATGGCCTCCCGCATCTGCTCGGCCGGAATTCTCCGTCCGGGAATCTCCATCAGGGCGCGATGAGCCACATCGTATTTGCCTTGGTATTTTGCAGCCAGCACGAGGTGCGCACCAGTGATGGACGCTTCGGTCAAGATCGGCCAGTCCTTGTAGACGAGGCGTATCTTGCCGTCGGCTTTGACCAGCCGTTCGAGATCCGGCTCTGATTTTTTGCAAAACGGACAATTGTAGTCGAAGAAGGAGACGATCGTCAGGTCGCCTTTGGGGTTGCCGGCGACAGGGGCCGCCGGATCGTTGAGGATGGCGTCACGCGTAGTATCGGCATCGTTCGCGTGGGCTGACTGGACATCGACCGCGATGAAAAGCGCGAGCGAAACAAGGGCCCAGCGCAACAACAGAGCTGGTCGCGACCTAAACGTGGGCACTGTCGGCATGGTGGTTGTGGTCATTACTGTTCTCCGGATTGGAATGGATTGGATTGGCCCGATGGCGGTCGCGCATCACGAGCGACGGGCGCTCGCGAGCCGGTGGATAAAGGTATCCGCATCGATAGGGCCGACAGTGCGCGTCTGCGGGATTTCTTTGCCTGCTTCGGCATCGAAAAAGATCATGGTCGGCGGACCGACGACATCGAAGCGTTGCATCAGCGCGCGGCTGGCGTCGTTGTAGTTCGTCACGTCGGCGCGGATCAGAACGACATCGCGCAAATGCTGCTGCACGGTTTTGTTGCCGAAGATATTCCGGTCGATGGCCTTGCATTCGATGCACCAGTCCGCCGAGAAATCGAGCAGAACCGATTTGCCCGCGGCGCGTGCCGTTGCCATGGCGGCGTCGAAGGCTGCCGGCGACGTCACGATGTGGACATCGGATCCCGCCACCTCCTCATTGTAGGTAAGCGAAGCGAACGGAGGCAGCGCGCGCAGCACGTTGTTCCCCGCAACTGAACCAACCAAGAACAGCACGCCACAGGCGAGCGCGATCGCTCCCGGAATTTCCAGCCCGACGCGGCAACTGCGCCAGAACCGTTTCGAGACGATCGACCCCGCGCCGCAATACAGGCCGAGGCCGATCAGCCATGCGCCCCATAATGCCAGCGTGAGCCACTCGGGCGTCACGCGGGAGAGCATCCAGACCGCCATGGCGATGAAAACGAATCCGAAGACATGCTTGATGCGCACGAGCCATGGACCCGACTTCGGCAGTAGGCCAGCTCCGAACGTGCCGAAGGCCAGCAGCGGCATACCCATGCCAAGTCCCAGCGCGAACAACGCGGCAGCGCCGCGCGCGAGATCACCAGTTTGCGCCACATAGAGCAACGCGGCCGCGAGCGGCGGCGTCACGCACGGCCCGACGATCAACGCCGAACCGAAGCCGAGCAACGCCGCCCCACCGATCGAGCCTCCCGTGCCGGACACCGAGCCAGACAAGCGGTCTGCCCACCGCGCCGGAAGCTGCAGATCGTAGAACCCGAACATCGACAGCGCGAGCGCCACGAACACAAGACTGATGACGCCGAGTGCGATCGGCGTCTGCAGTACGATCTGAAGGTTCTGCCCCGACCAGGCAGCAGCGATTCCGAGCGCTGCATAGGCCAGCGCCATCGCGAGGACGTAAGCGCCCGACAACGTGAAGCCGCGGCGCGCCGAGAGATTTTCTCCTGATCGCGCCAGCATGCCGGACAAGATCGGGATCATCGGAAAAATGCACGGCGTGAACGACAGCAGCAGTCCGAAGCCAAAGAAGGCCGCGAGCATGGCCAGGATGTGGCCGCTCAAGAGGCGAGTTGTCGAAGACACCTCACCCTGCAATCCAGGATCGCCGGCCGATGGTGGGACCAGATACTCGCGTGTCTCATCGGTTTGCGGGGCGGCCGTCTGGATATCGCGCAGCGGGGCAGCCGCTGCGCCGTTTGTCACTATCATCGTCACGAGATCAATGCTTTTCCGGACAGGCGGATAGCAGATGCCCCGCTCGGCACAGCCCTGATAGGTGATCACGGCATGTCCAGAGGCCGGCAGATCAGCCATCGCCACGTCGGCCGCGACGCTGTCGTGGTAGACTTCCGTCGATCCGAACGTCGGATCGTCCTTGATCTGCCCCGGCGGCAGCGTGACCGCGACGGCATCTCCCGCGGCGGTTTTCACGATGATCTTATCGCGGTAGAGGTAATTGCCCGGCGCAATGCGCCAGTCGAGTTGCAACCCGCCTTCGGCTGCGCGGTTGGCCGTCAGGGCGAAGACCTGATCGACGGGCGGCGGATTGCCGGACTGAGCTCCCACCGGCACTGTTATGCCAGGCAGATACAGGCAAAGCCCGAGCAAAAAGGGGATGACCCGATGCAGACGAACCCCTGGCATGGCGATGTTTGCTCCTCGATGATAATCACCGCCATGTCGCGGGCCAACCTTAAGGCAGCCTTAAGCCAGGCGTTGGATGTCAATGGCGGAAGGAGATCGCGATGCGCATCCTTGTCGTGGAAGATGATCCGGTTCTCTCGAACGGATTGAAAGTAGGACTCGGATTGTCAGGGGCGACGGTCGATACCGTTGCGACCTGCGCCGACGCATATGCGGCGCTTGCAACGAGTACGTTCGATGCCGTTGTGCTCGACCTGATGCTTCCCGACGGATCCGGCCTCGATGTCCTGGCCGGCATTCGCAAAACCGGCGACAAAACTCCGGTACTGCTGCTGACCGCTCTCGATGAGGTGAGCGACCGGATCAAGGGGCTCGACACCGGCGCGGACGATTATCTCGGCAAGCCATTCGACCTCGACGAACTTGCCGCACGAGTGCGCGCCGTCGCGCGACGTCAGTCCGGACGCGCCGCAGCGCACCTTACCCACAACGGAATTGTGCTCGACCCCGCTGCCCTCACCGCGACCGCCAACAACGCTCCAGTGAATCTGTCGCGCCGCGAATTCGCAATCTTGTCGGCGCTAATGGAACGTCCCGAGATGGTGCACTCAAAGGACGATCTGGAATCTCGCCTTTATGGATGGCAGGAAGAGGTCGAGAGCAACGCCGTTGAGGTTCACATCCACAACCTGCGCCAAAAGATCGGCCGCGACATGATCGAGACGGTGCGCGGACATGGCTATCGCATGAGGGCCGCCGGCCAATGACATCGCTTCGCGCCAGACTGTTTGCGATCCTCGTCACCGCCACCGGATTGATCTGGCTGTGCGCGGTGGCATGGATCTATCTCCAGACAAAAAATGAAGTGGAACACGTTCTCGACACGCGCCTACAGGAAGCAGCTCGCATGGTCAGCTCGCTGGTCTCCGGCAGTGGCGGCGTCGGATCGAACAGCCCTCAGCTCGATTCCACTGTCGCGCCAGAACTACCCAACTATGAACGCCAATTGTCCTGCCAGGTCTGGTCGATCGACGGCCGTCTTGTGGCTCGCTCCAGCGGCGCCCCCGGCGAAAAATTGAGTCAGGAATCGAACGGGTTTTCCGAGCGCACGATCAATGGCGAAACATGGCGGGTGTTTGCCGTGGAAGACGCCGTCAAGGGAACCCGCGTCATGGTCGGCGACCGGCTGGGCCTGCGCGAGCGTCTCATCACCGATATCATCAAGGGGCTGCTGGCACCCACTCTGCTCATCATTCCATTACTCGGCCTCCTGATCTGGACGAGTCTGGGACGAGGTTTGCGGCCGTTGCAAGCCGTGGCGGATGAACTGCAACAACGCGATGCAGACGATATGCGCGCAATCGACGCCAAACATGCTCCCAGGGAAATCCATCCTGTCGTGAATGCCATCAACAAACTGTTCATTAAGGTCGACGCCGCCCGACGACACGAGCGCGAGGTGACGGCCTTTGCAGCACACGAATTACGTACGCCACTCGCCGGCCTGAAGACGCAGGCGCAAATCGCGTTAAGTGCATCGGACAACGCGACGAAGGAAGGCGCATTGCGCCAGATTCTCGTCTCCGTCGATCGAACCTCCCGTCTCGTCCGCCAATTGCTGGCGATCGCAAAACTCGATGCCGGATCGGAGACAGATCGCAGGGAACCTCTGATTGCCGGTCAGTTGATCGGCGAGATCGCCGATTCGCTAAAGCCAGACCGCGGGTCGATCTCCGTCGAAATCGATCCTGAACTGTATAAGCTTAGCCTGCGAGCGAACCGGGACATTCTGACGCTCGCGATACGCAACCTCCAAGAGAATGCAGTTCAGCATACGCCGGACGGAGGAACAGTGTCTTGGCGCGTGACGCCCGACGGGAGCGGCGTTGAGGTCGAAGACGAAGGTCCCGGGATTACGGCCGCCGAATTGCCTCTTGTTTCGCAACGGTTCTTCCGTGGCCAGCACAAGAGTGCATCCGGAACGGGCCTTGGCCTCGCCATCGTAGAGGCCGCCGTCAAGCGCCTGGATGGAACGCTCATTCTGACCAACCGCCCGGACAGAAGCGGTCTAAGTGCAACTATTCTCTTCCCCGAGCGCTGAATAACAGTACGTTCGATCGCAGAGAAAGCCACGTTGTTGGAGTTGGACGGCAACGAGGACAAGCCTCGAGAGGAAGCGGGAGTCGATTTAAATGGTTCTGCGATTTAAACGAGGGGAGGGATCGGATCGAACCCTACAAATGCTCTGACATGCTTTCCCGGCAGGAACTACCAACCTCGAAACGCCCCAGTCCGCGACTTCACAGGCGAACCTAAGGATCAGGTACGCTGAAGATCTCGATCAATCCGCCCCAGAACCACGACGAGATCCTCGAATTATGCAATGTTCAATCATAGATCGAGAATCGCCATGGCTCGCCCAAGCGTCGCCATCATCCGCAGATCACGCCTGGTTAAAAGCTCCAGCGTTGATCGCACATCAAATACGACAGATTTTGGCGTCCTGTAAGCAAATCGCGCCATCATATTGCCTACCGCTTTATGATAAGCTCGGGGATCGCGGTACGCTGCGCAGGCCATCATTCCCAAGAGGATAAGGCGCAGAATATCTTCTGCCTTTGACTGGGGCGTTACCAGGCGAATGCATCGGAGCATAACAGCCTCCGCCAACTTCTCGTTTTCGTTATTCGCCGCGATGTATGCGCAACAGCGAAGCACAGGTATCGCATCCTTGAGGTTAGGAATATCCGGATCGGAACGCTCAAGCAACCGCAGCACGTCATTGGATAAAGGTTTACCGACAGCACCCGTATGCGCGATTGTTTCCAGCCCCCTCGCATTCTTGAATGATTTCTGACGCCGCAGAATCGATTTTACGCGCTCAAATACTTCTTTCTGTTGATCTGTGACATCTTGAGAAACGAAGTCATCCATCGGACCGGCAAAAAAAGCAAGCATTCGTGTCTGTAGACTCGCGATCTCCTTATCCACGATTCTTATCCAGTTTTTTGGTTGCTTGGATTTAGCAAGCTGCATGATCGCGTTGTGGCAACGCCCCATCAGTTCATTCTTTAGGTACTGTGGATCAATCCATTCCGATTCCCAATCGCGGGGCCACTGCTGCGTCCAGAACACTATACCAGGTGTAGGAAGCTCCAAGTTCTCGGATCGACCACGCCATGAAATCTGCAGTCTTGGTCAAACCACTAAGCGCTGTGGTCAACACACCTGCATGTGTCAGGCTTGCTAAGCGGAACCAATACAACGGGACATCGCGATCCCTGAGCACTGCTCGCAGACGCACCGTTGACACAACCATACTAGCCGCAAACAGTTCACACTGTCGTTGTAACTGTGCCTGATCTCCAAATATCTTGTCGAGGAACTTTCGCCCGAGCTCCATCGCTCCGGTGCCGCCTTTCTCGACGGCAGAATTAAGGGCCGCTCGTATCCGATCCACGGCGGACATAAGCTCAGCCGACAGCTCCGCTCCGTGCAGAACCGCTTCGCAATGGGCGTCGACGTCATTTGAAACGTAAACACCTGCCACGTTATCCGCGAGCTTTTCGAGCAGACCAACATGGTGGAGATAGGTCACCGCCAGTTGGTCCAGATACACTACAGTGTTCGCGTCGATGGACGTGCCGTTTGCCCATCCTTGGTCGACTTGATTCAGATAGGCTTTTGCGTTGGCAGCCGTTGTGGCATCGACTTAGAACAAAACTGCGAACTCTTATGTTGTTGAAATTACGGTGTAATTTCAATGGACGGCCGGAGATTGACTGGACTACGGCCCCTCACCCCGCTAATTGGTTGTCATCTGTCTAGGTTGCCGTCTCGGAGTGGCGCGCATCAAGGCGGAGGCGTCCAGCATCTAGCTAACCCCGCGCGCGTTTCCACGCATACCCGGGGACGGGACTCCACGAGCATCTGGGAACATCATTCTCAGGCACGCCCCTCCGGACGGCCCATCAACTGCCTCGGCGTGACCACCATGCAGACGCATAATTTTCTGCACGAGATCGAGACCTAGGCCCGCTCCCCGTCCACCCTGCTGCAGGCGATAGAACGGTTCAAACACCTGTTCACGCTCTTCGATCGGGATACCGCCCCCCTCGTCGCCAACCTCAATCCAGCCGGCACGCGCCACGCGAACCAGGATCGTGCCACGACGCCCGCCGTGATCGATGGCGTTCTGCACGAGGTTGGTCAATGCTCGTTCAAGAGAGGTTTGGTCTCCTTTCACGATGATATCCTCGTCTTCCGGTTCAAACGACATTTCGTAGCCTGCGGCGAAGGCCAGCGGTGCCAAGTCAAGGACCACACGTCGAGCGATGCCGACGAGATCAACCGAACCAAACTGATTGAGTTGTTGATCGAGGCGCTGGAGATCAAGAAGCTGGCCGGTCAGCACCGTTAGACGGGTCGCGTCTTCGAGCAGACGTGTTTTTTCCGGTCCAGTTGGAAGCGACGAGACCCGCGTTGTCAGGATTGCGATCGGGGTTCGAAGCTCATGGGCTGCATCGGTGAGGAAGCGCTTGTGACGCTCGTAACCCTTGTCGAGACGACCCAGGGCGTCGTTAACCGCTTTGACCAAAGGAACGACCTCCATCGGAACCTCTTCCACCGACAATTGTACACCGCGCCGATCAATGTCGATCCGTTCTGCTTGCGCTGCGACTTGTCCCAATCCTGCCATGGCTCGGCGAACCACGAATGGCGTCGCGAAGGCGGTCGCAAGCGCCATCAGACAGACAATGGGCAGAATAACGTTCACGAATAGAGGCGGCGCGGCGGCGATGACCCTGCGAACCGAGATGCGCCCTTGTGTCCCCGTCAGAATCTGAATCTTTCCAGCAGCGGAATTAACCCATTTGACGAGCCCCGCAGGCGGTGA
Organism: Afipia sp.; assembly: GCA_051653085.1. Classification (GTDB taxonomy): domain Bacteria; phylum Pseudomonadota; class Alphaproteobacteria; order Rhizobiales; family Xanthobacteraceae; genus Afipia. The sequence continues at coordinate 294,190 of JBOFVL010000017.1, forward strand.
GGCTTCACCCACGCTCCATCCGAGCCGGGCGTCACTGATGTGGTCGAGCGCATCAGCGATTGGCATAAAGTCCGGCGGCACGGAGCCCTCTGACAGACTATGCCCTTGAGTATCCCGGACGATGAACCACAGATCGGAAACGTCCGATCGCAGACTTGCGAGTTCAGATGTCGGACGCAGGATCAAGCCGCCGCCGGCGTCGCGCTCTACCGCTTCCTTGATAACATCGAGGGTATTGCCTTCATAATCACCATCTACAACGCCGCTACGCCACAATGCCGCGACGACCAGCATGATGAGCAGGATCAGCAGCGTCAGCATAGTCGCTTGCAAAACGACGAGACGCCCAACGAGGCGCCACTTAAGGGAGCGCGGTCGCAACACGTTCATGGGGTATCACGCAGAAGATACCCGACGCCGCGAATACCGTTGATCGTTACACTGGCGTTCGCATCTCCGAGCTTGCGGCGCAGACGCGAGATATGCGTGTCGAGCGCATTGGGCTGAACCTCGTCGTCGAGGCCAAAGACCGCTTCCATAAGGGACGAGCGCTGCACCATGCGCCCCATGCGACGCACCAGCGCCTCCAATACGAGCAACTCGCGGCGCGGCATTTCCAGCGGTTTTCCCTCAATGCTCGCCTCACGATGGATGAAGTCGAACGAGATGCGCCCGATCCGCACGATATCGGATTGAACGCCGGCCGGTCGCCGCAAGAGAGCCCGCAATCGCGCCAGCAATTCCTCAAAGGCAAACGGCTTGGCAAGATAATCATCCGCACCATTGTCGAGGCCGGCAACCCGGTCCGCAAGATCACCGCGTGCAGTGAGCACAAGGACCGGCACGATGTTGCCGCTGGCGCGCAGCTTCGGAATGAGAGATAGACCATCGCCGTCAGGCAACTGACGATCGAGCACCACAGCATCGTAGTTGCCGTCCGCGACGATCGCCTCAGCCTCGGACAGGTTTTGCGCATGATCGACCAGCATATCGTGCCGCGTGAGAGCAGCGCGTAGCGCGGCGACCATTTCTGGCTGGTCTTCCACCAACAGAATTCGCATCCGCTAGTCTTCCTGCCCCGTCACTTCCGGCCCCTTCCATCTTACCCGGTTCATCTATCGCCCTTCCATTGCAGCAACCTTGCATGGAATTTCCGCGAATGCCGTTCCCATGGATTATTTTCTGCAAAGCGCATTCACGACAGGCTCGCGCAACCTACGCATGAGACATAGCACACCGGACAGGACGATCCCGTATCGTCGCCGATGGATATCGCTCTGCCTTTCTTATGCCTGTTTCCTATACCCCGCCTCCCGCCTTGAAAGAAATGCAATGGTCTTGAGATCAAATGATCACCCTGAACCCAGCATCGCACGCCCACGAGTGCGGACAGCCGGGATGCCGGTTGCTGACATCCTTTCGTTTTTTCTCTCATGGATACGCAATCCATTGCGTGTCGCCGCAGTGACGCCATCAGGCCCCGCCGTCGCAGCATTGATGACGCAGGAAATCGGCGCCGAGACCGGTCCTGTCATCGAGCTTGGTCCAGGTACCGGTCCATTCACATATGCGCTGTTGGATCGCGGAGTGAGGGAGCGGGATTTGACCTTGGTTGAATATGGTTCCGATTTCATTCGCTTGTTGCAGACACGTTTTCCGCAGGCGCGCGTGGTTTGGATGGATGCTGCGTGGCTGGATAAATACAAGCTGTTCGAGAACGCACCGGTGGGCGCTGTCATCAGCGGACTGGGGCTTCTCACGATGCCCCCGCACAAAATTGTCGCCATCCTCAGCGGTGCCTTCGGCTATCTGCGCCGGGACGGTGCCTTCTATCAGATCACCTACGGCCCGCGCTGCCCCATCGCAGACCCCATCCTCGATGGCCTTGGCCTCCAGGCAACCTGCATCGGCCAAACGCGTCGCAATGTGCCCCCGGCTTCGGTCTACCGCATCACCCGGCGCAAGCCGTAACCGACTGAGGCACAATGGAAACGTCGAGCACGATCGTAACACTGCTGAGCTTCGGCTTCGTGGGAATTGGCTGCCTGGCCATCGTCGAGAAATTCGTCCCTCTCTTTCCATCTTACGTCTTGTTGATGTTTCTCGGAATGAGCGTCTCCGATGGCTCAACTCTCACCATGACAATCATCGTGACCACCATCGGATCGGTCATCGGAGCCATCGGCTGGTATGGACTTGGCAGGGCGCTGGGATCAGAACGAATCGAAGCGTTGGTTGCACGCTATGGGAAATATGTCTTTCTCAGACCATCGCTCTACGGACGGTTGACGAACGCTTACCGCAGCAATCACTTTTGGGTAACGCTGATCGGCCAGACCCTTCCGACCGTGCGGATCTATCTGGCTCTACCCGCTGGTGTGCTCAGGCTCGAGCCCCGAGCGTTTCTCGCCGCGACATCGCTCGGCACCTTGATCTGGAACATGCCATTTCTGAGCTTAGGATATGCCTTGCGAGGCAGTGATCGCGATCCGGTCAGCATCGGCTTCTGGGTAGCCATTGCCCTCATTGCAGCAGAATTCACAATTCTCCTGGGGCTTCGTTTCTTCAACCGCTCCGCACCGAGGTCTTCCAGCATCACTGAAGACGAACACAATGGCCGCGTCTGAACACGCGAGCTTCTGAAGTTTGTTGGACCCGAGATTGCCGTCCCGGGAGAGCGAGGTTCATACCGTTTGATAGCAACGAGGTGTTCCATCATGCGGTCCCCAATCCTCCGAGGAGAATGTATGAGAGCTTCACTGTCCCGACTAAAACCCAGCACCGGCGTTCTTGAGCAAGCCGCCGCGATGACCATGATCCTCTTTTCGAGCTACAAGCTTGTTCCCCTTCTTGCTGACGACCAACGCCGCGGGGCTGGTTTCGCGTTCGTCCTCTTGATGGCAAGTGTTTATTGGCTACGCTCGGCCCTCAACAGGCGAGCCATCCGCAGTGCGACGAAGGCCATCATCAGTTTCGCAGAACTAACCGCGATGGTGGTCCGGCATGACAAGGCTGGTGACGGACACCCCAACTGCGATGATTTAGCGAACAAGAACACCCCTCTCGATCTCGGCGAGACTCTCTCATCAACGGCAGCATCATCCCAGTACGAAGCCGTTACTAAAATCAGGACGCTCTTTATTTCTGACGTACACCTCGGCACCAACGGATGTCAGGCCGACCAGCTGATCAAATTCCTTAGCAGCTACGATGCCGACACCGTATTTCTCGTGGGTGACATCATCGACGGGTGGCACCTGAAGTCAAACTGGTATTGGCCACATGCGCACAACAGTGTCGTGCAAAAACTGCTGTGCATGGCATGTGACGGAACGCGCCTCGTATACATTCCCGGCAACCATGACGAATTCTTGCGCGATCATGTCGGCTCATCATTCGGCAGTATTGATGTTGTCGATCATGCGATTCATAAAGGCGCGGATGGTCGGGACTATTTGGTCATCCATGGTGATCAGTTTGATCTTGTCGTCAGCCACGCCCGTTGGCTCGCCCTTCTCGGCGATTGGGCCTATCGAGCCGCACTGACTTGCAATGCAAAGCTCAACTTCGTCCGCCGACGGCTTGGTCTCACCTATTGGTCATTCTCTGCCTGGGCGAAACTGAACGTCAAAAACGCCGTCAACTACATAGGTCGTTTCGAAGAAGTGTTATCCGCCGAAGCACAACGACACAATGTGAAGGGCGTGATTTGCGGCCATATTCACCATGCTGTCATGCACGACGACTTCGGTGTGCGCTATATCAACACGGGAGACTGGGTGGAATCCTGCTCGGCAGTGGTCGAGCACTACGATGGCCACTTTGAGATCTTGCGATGGGTGGGGTCGCCGTCACGCCCCTTGATTGAAACGGCGGCGGTCCCGCTAGCAAAGGTCGCTGCGTAATGCGGGTGTTGGTTGCGACCGATGCTTGGCGTCCGCAAGTGAACGGCGTGGTTCGCTCTCTGGAAAATTTGGCGACTGAGGCGCCTTCCTTCGGCGTTCACATCAACTTTTTAACTCCACAGGATTTTCGAACGGTACCGCTGCCTGCTTATAACGAAATACGGCTTGCTTTGGCGTCGCCCGGCGCAGTCAAACGTGCTATCGCCGCAGCACGACCCGATTCCGTGCACATCGCAACCGAGGGTCCCATAGGCTGGATGACGCGACACGTTTGCCAGAAGGAAGGATATCCCTTCACGACGAGCTATCACACCCGCTTTCCAGAATATCTTGCAGCTCGGCTGCCAGTGCCGCTGGAGTGGAGTTACTCAGCATTGCGACGCTTTCACAACAGCGGAGCGGGCATCATGGTGGGCTCACCGACACTCAAGGAGGAGTTGGAAGCCCGGGGATTCGGCAATCTCATGCCTTGGTCGCGGGGCGTCGACGCTCACGTCTTCCGCCCGCGCATCGAGCGTCCGCTCGCATTCCCCAAGCCGGTCTTTCTGTTTGTCGGCCGGCTTTCCATTGAAAAGAATATCACGGCCTTTCTGACGCTGGACCTTCCCGGCTCGATGGTCGTTGTCGGCGATGGGCCTTTGCGCACGAGATTGAAAACTGAGTTTCCGAACGTGCACTTTCTCGGTACTCGTACCGGAGAGGCACTTGCGGAGGTTTATGCATCCGCGGACGTCTTCGTCTTTCCGAGCCTCACCGATACTTTTGGAATCGTACTCCTTGAGGCCTTGGCATGCGGCCTGCCGGTTGCGGCATTTCCAGTTATGGGACCGCTCGATGTGATCGGACGATCGGAGTGCGGTCGTCTCGACATGAATCTGAGGCGCGCGGCTCTGGGCGCATTAGACATCTCTCGTGAAAAATGCCGCGCTTACGCTTCAAGTTTTACGTGGAGGGAAAGCACGCGCCAGTTCATCGAGAATATCAAACGTGCGCATGAGGTCTGACCCAATTGCCAGTGAATTGGTATTTTCCTTCGCCTAAATGGGCGATGTATTTGCTGGTTATCAATGCCAGAACCGAACCTCTTGCGAAAGTTTCGCAAAGTCATCGGCACCATGATAACGTGGTGCAAGCGACGCGGACCTAATTTGGCAGTGGCGACGACATCGTCGGGCGCGGCCCAACACTTGCCGCCAATTGCACGTCATGACGCGATATCCTGCGAGGTCGCTACCCAATCAACGCCGATGGCCGCACGAGCTTCTGCGGGGCTTGACTTGACGGCTTCGTATCCGACTTTCTTGATGCTGAATAGGGCAACGTCGCGATCTGAGGAGCAACCATCATGAACATAGCGAGCGACGCCCGTTTCTGGGACCGGACTTCAAGGAAGTATGCCGTGGGTGCGATTGCGGATCAGGTCGGATATGAGCGAACGCTGAATCGGACCCGCGCCCTGTTGAGACCAGGCGATAGGGTGTTGGAACTGGGCTGCGGAACAGGAACAACGGCGCTTCGGCTCGCGGGCGATGTTCAGGACTATCTTGCGACGGATGTTTCCGCTGGAATGATCGCGATTGCCAATGAGAAACACGCCGCTGGCCCCATACGAGCCCTTGTCTTCCGCACCGCGACCGCGGAAGCACTTGCGCCCGACGCGGCACAGTTTGGCGCGGTTCTAGGATTCAACTATCTCCATCTGGTCCGCGACCTGCCTGGCACGCTGCGCCACATCCACGCCTTACTTGCAGCGGGGGGCTTGTTCATCTCCAAGACACCCTGCGTTGGGGATATGAACCCACTTATCCGGTTTGCCTTGCCCGCGATGCGCGCGATCGGCAAAGCGCCCTATGCAGGCGTCTTTCGGGTGGCGGATCTAAGCCAGCATATAAGCACCGCAGGCTTCGACATTCTTGCCACTGAAGACCACGCAGCGAAGGGCAACGACAACCGCCCTTACATCGTGGCTCGCAAGAGGTGACGTGAACGGCCGAGGGTGAGTGGAAACCCGTCCTGTCCTGCTTTTCGATGCAAGTCCAGGTGCTGTTCGCATGTCTAGCCTATCCAAGGCCCGCTTCGTGATTTGCACGGCCGCTGCTTTATGCACACAACGAACGGCGGCAAACTGCGGTCGCGAGTAGCTTGTAGTCGTCCCAGCGAGCCTTCGATTCCGAAGGCTTCTTCACCTCGAACAGGTACATGTCGTGCACCATGCGGCCGTCCTCGCGGATCCGGCCGTTCTTCGCGAACATGTCGTTGATCGGCGTTTCCTTCATGACCTTCATCACGGCTGCCGCATCGGTGGTGCCTGCCTTCATCACCGCGTTCAGGTAGGTGGTGACGGACAAATGGATGCCCGCTTGTGCCGACGTCGGCGCGCGCTTGGTGCGCTCCATGAAGCGCTTCTAGAACGCGCGAGTTTCGTCACTCAGATCCCAATAAAACGCCTCGGCCAGCAACAGCCCCTGCGCCGTCTCGAGCCCGACGCTGTCGATGTCGGAAATAAATGCCAGCAACGGCGACAACTTTTGTCCGGATTGGCTAAGACCGAACTCAGCCGCCTGCTTAATCGCATTGATGGTATCGCCGCCTGCGTTGGCGAGACCAATCACGTTTGCCTTGGAACTCTGCGCTTGGAGCAGAAACGACGAGAAATCCGACGTGTTGATCGGGTGCTTCACGTTGCCGAGCACCTTACCGCCCGCCTTGACGACGACATTCGAGGTGTCGCGCTCCAGTTCCTGGCCGAACGCGTAGTCGGCCGTGAGGAAGAACCAGCTATTGAGCCCCCGCTTCACCGTGGCGAGGCCCGTAACGCTGGCCAGCGCATAGGTATCGTAGGTGTAGTGGACGGTGTAAGGACCGCACGCCTCGTTGGTCAATCTGACCGCGCCGGGACCATTGAACATGATAATCTTGCCGCGCATCTTGGCCATTTCTGCCGCAGCCAGGGCCGTCGAAGAACCTGCCACGTCTACAATGGCTTCGACGCCCTGATTGTCGATCATTTCACGGGTGAAATTCGCGGCCAGATCGGCCTTGTTGAGATGGTCAGCGACGATAATCTCGACCTTGCGGCCAAGGACCTCTCCGCCAAAGTCCTCGATGGCCATTTTGGCTGCGGCCTCGCTACCCGGCCCCGTAATGTCGGCAAAGAGCCCCGACATGTCGAGGACTGCGCCCAACTTAAGCGGCCCGGAGTTTTGTGCCATGGCGGCCGACGTGGCGGAGGTCATAACATGTCCATAGCTCCCACCCTCCAGAAATACCTAGCCGCTGAAAACATCCAATACGAGGAGATCCCGCACGAACTCAGCATGACGTCCACTCGCACGGCTGATGCATGCCATATCTCGGGCGATCGCCTTGCCAAGGGCATCGTGCTGCGGCGCGACGGCGAATACATGCTGGCTGTGGTGCCCGCATCGCATCACCTCCGCCTGTCGGAACTAAGGACAAAACTCGGTGACAATGTCGACATGGCAGATGAAACCGAGATCAATCAGCTGTTCCGCGACTGTGCACACGGTGCAGTTCCTGCCGTCGGCAAATGCTACGGCTGGATATCATCGTTGACGATAGCATCGAGGCACAGCCGGGGATCTACATGGAGGCCGGCGATCACGAGACGCTGCTTCATATGAGTCACGCACAGTTTGTGCGGCTGACGGCCGACGCACCACATGGGCGCTTTAGCGCACACGACTGAGGATTGGTCGGTCGCAACTGAAGCTGGGCACATTGGTCGGATAATCCGCGGCGACCGTCGCAGTCCCAAATGGGAAGATCATGCTGCTGCTTAACTGTTCATGCGGCGGGGCGACGCCTCTTTATGTCTCATGCCCCGCATCGAAATCGTCTTCGAAACGCAAATGCTTTACGCTGCGGCCGCGGCGCCGCACAAGCTTCAGGGCCTCTACCCCGATCTTAATATGCCTTTCGACATAGTTCGCGGTCACCACCTGATCCGACGCTTCGGTCTTCACGCCCTCGGGGATCATTGGCTGATCGGACACGAGAAGCAGTGCGCCGGTCGAAATGTGGTTGGCAAACCCTGCAGCAAAGATTGTTGCAGTCTCCATGTCGATCGCCATACTTCGTGTACGACGCAACAGATCCCTGAAGCGATCATCGTGTTCCCAGACACGACGATTGGTCGTGTACACGGTACCTGTCCAATAGTCGTGACCGAGATCGCGGATCATCGTTGACACCGCGCGTTGCAACTGGAACGCGGGCAGCGCGGGGACCTCCGGTGGCAGGTAATCATTCGAGGTACCTTCGCCCCGAATAGCTGCAATCGGTAGAATTAAATCGCCAATATGATTCTTGCGTTTCAACCCGCCACATTTGCCAAGAAACAATACGGCTTTCGGCGCAATGGCGCTTAACAGATCCATCACGGTCGCGGCATTCGGGCTTCCCATGCCGAAGTTAATCAGAGTGATTCCATCGGCAGTCACGTTAGGCATCGGTCGATCTACGCCCTTTACCAGACCGCCATGTAGCGTGGCGAACCATTCGACGTAATTGTCGAAATTGGTCAGAAGAACATACTCTCCGAATTCGGCGAGCGGCGTGCCGGTGTAACGCGGCAGCCAGTTTTCTACGATGTCCTTTTTCTCTTTCATTCCCTTTGATCTCATCTGGAGGCGCGCAACAACGCAGCCTATCAGGCTAGTGGATAGAACCGTTCCCTGTCCAATGTGACACGCCTGGATTTGCAGGATTCCACTGATCCGTTTGTAACCCGATTCCGGACGCGGAAGTCATCGCGCTGACGCCTTACACAGGCTTGGGGAAACCTGACGTAGGCAGCTTCGGCTTCGCGTCGGATGCGCGCGGCCCATTGCCTTTGCGATGTTGGGCGGGAATCCCGGCCGCGAAGTCGCTGTCACTTGTTCAGGAGGGTGGTAGCGACAGCGCTTGTCTGGTCCGATCGCGTAGGAATGATGCTTGCTTCTGCGACCTCGCGCGCAATCAGTTGTATAGTTGAGAAAAACGGGGGCCGTGCTGCATTGCATGCAAGTGCACCTGAAACCCAGTAATGAAGGCTCGCCATGAAAGTCAAAGACGTGATGCACAAGGGTGTCGACTGGGTCAGCCCCAACACCCCTGTCACCGAGCTCGCGAAATTGATGCGGGGGCATGACATCGGCTGCATTCCGATTGGGGAGGACGACCGACTGATCGGGATGGTGACCGATCGCGACATCGTCTGCAAAGGGCTCGCGAGCAACACCTTCGATGCTGGCCGCGCGACGGCGCGCGATGTGATGACCGAAGGCATCCATTGTTGCCGGGAGGACGATGATCTCGCAAGGGCAGTGCATCACATGGAGAAGCTGCAAGTCCGCAGGCTGCCAGTGATCAACAAGAGCAAGCGGATGGTCGGCATCATCAGTCTGGGTGACGTCAGTCATTCTGCGTCCGGTGATTTGCTGTCCGAGTGCGTCAAGAGCGTTTCGGCGCATCACTGAAACACGGTTGGCGCTCCTCTCGCGATCCGGCGGAGGGGCTTGAACGCGGGCAAGTTGGCACGATAGTGGAGCAGCTCGATGACAGAGCTTTGCTCGTCAAGTTCGGCGATGACGAAGGCCGCGCCTACGCGATCGCCCCATGTCCGCAGGCGGAATTGCTTGTCCAGCGCTACGTACCGGAGCCCGCCTGCCGCCTTCCAACACGCAGGACAACCTGAACTACATCTCGTTCGGCATCATGGCAGACGTTGAGAAAACGCCTGTCCGGCATCATCTTGCGAATTGGAGGTACTCCTTTTGAGCCGTATTTGACCGAAAAACCGCCGCACTTGCGGGCGCAAGTTCGACGGTGATCCTGGGAAAGCAATAGGCGCATCGCCTTCAACCCTGAGGTTCTCCCGCGCGTTGCAGGCATGCGCAGATGCCGGCGTAACCGGAATTGGCTTGAGCGGATTGGCGCGGGACGTGTTTGGCCAGTGGGCCCGCGTCTTCCGCCTCGTTCCCGTCTCGCAACAATTGCGAGCCAACCAACAAGGAACAGCGCATGTCTGATCCGATCACCAGTCTTCACTACACGCCGAACGCAAACATCGTCAGCGGCCAATATGTACCCGCCAGCGACGGCTTCAACTTGGCAGATGTCAGTTCTGTCGCTGAGCTCAATTCCTTGCCACCCGGCGTCAAAGGCCTCGTGTGGCTAAACATGGGTGACGGTGTCACCGCTTCCTTCCAGAGCGTCGTGAGCCAGTACATCGGCAATCCAAATCTTTATGGCTTCTACCTCAAAGACGAACCAGACCCGTCGCTGGTTGCAGCCGCCAATCTCAAGGCCGAGTCGGATTGGATCCATGCCAATGTACCAGGCGCGAAGACATTCATTGTCCTGCTGAATGTCGGCACCCCCACGAATCCATCATACATAAACACTTACAATTCCGCGAACACAGACATCGATTTGTTCGGCCTCGATCCATACCCCGTCAGGCCGCAGTTCAACGGAGCTAACTACAGCGTCATTCCCGCTGCCGTAAGCGCAGCCGAAGCAGCCGGGATCAAGCAAAGCCAGATTGTACCAGTGTATCAAGCCTTCGGTGGCGGAGGGTTCCCCACCTACACGCTACCAACCGCCAGCCAGGAACAGCAGGTCTTGTCGACATGGGGATCGGTTGTTCCAGCGCCCGCGTTCGACTTCGCCTTTAGCTGGGGTAGTCAGCTTGGCGATTCGTCGCTGAACAGTTCCCCAGCGCTGCAGCAGGTCTTTGCCGCTCACAATACGCCGACGTCGAGCACGTCGGCAGTGACCTCGATCATCGACGCGCCGGCCGCTGGTGTCCGGAACATCGGCAACACAGTCACCATCACGGTCAACTTCAGCGGGACAGTGATCGTATCTGGGACGCCGACGCTCGGTCTCAACGACAACGGGACCGCTACCTATACAAGCGGGTCGGGCACCAACGCGCTGATCTTTAGCTATAGGGTTTCATCGAACGACACCAACGTGTCGTCGCTCGCTGCGACGTCGGTCAATCTCAACGGCGCAACAATCACGGATGTCAATGGCCTGACCGCGAACCTGTCGTTCTACGGACTAACGCAAACCGGGCCGCAAATTGTCACCGCAATTCCAGCGGTCGAAACCCAGTTCTCCGGCATCTCGAACACATCCACCTACCCGCCGCACAACGGTCTCGCCGCGGGCCCGAGCAATATCGTCATGGCAGAGGGTTCACGGATCGAATGGACGAATCTCACCGGCGGGGCAGCGACGCTGCAATCGGTTTACCAATTCTTCAAGCCGCTCGGGTCCGTCGCGACCAACGCCTTGTCCTATTCGCGCTGTGCCTACGACAGCGTCAATCAACGCTACATTGTCACCATCAACAATACCGCTTCCGGCGGGACGATCAGCAACATCGACATTGCTGTTTCCAAGGACTCGAACCCGAACGACGGCTGGTATTTTGCGTCGCTGAACACGTCGCTCACCATCAACAATCAGTTGACCTCATCCAACCAGCCGGTCGTGTCGGTCGATGGGGCGAATATCTACATCACGGACGCTCAATACAACGTCAACGGCTCGGGCTTCGCAGGGACAGAATGCTGGATCATCGGTGACACGGCTGGGGTCGGCGGCGGCATCTACAACGGCGGCGCACTGACGGTCACTGCCAACCAGCTTGTGCCGCCGGACCATGGCATCTACCGCGTCATCGCCGGCAACAATGGTACCAGCTACTATGCTTCCACCAGTTCTACGGGCGTCGAAACGGTCGTCGCGCTGCAAACCTACAATGCGGCCACGAACACGTTTGGACCATTGAGCACGCTGGCTCTCGGCAACAGCGATCAGGGCAACGGGAACACGAGCTTTACGGCGCAACAGCAGGGGACGAACCTCTTGCTGGACGCCGGCAGCACGCAAATCCGGAGTATGGCTTACGCGAACGGGTTCCTCTACGGTGTGTCAGAGGTGAAGCCGGTCGGATCGAGCGTCCCGGAAGTCCACTGGTTCAAACTCGACGTCACCAATCCCAGCGCCCCGACCCTCGTGGCGCAAGGCGACCTCTCGGGCGCCACGATCGGCGCCAATGTGGCGACGTTCGACGCTTCCATCGCGTTGGACGCTGCAGGCGACGTCATCATCAATTTCGCCGCCAGTGGCCCGAACATGTATCCGGCAGACTACTTCGTCTACGACCGGGCCACCGATCTGACGTACACGTTCAGCGCACCGGTCCTCTATCAGGCGAGCACGAGCTACTTCAACTCCGGCGATGGAGCCAGCACGCAACGTTGGGGCAACGATTCTTCGGCGATCGCGGACCCCAAGAGCCCGAACGCGTTTTGGATATCGGGCGAATATGTCGCCAACGCGTGGTGGCAGACTTCGGTAGCTCAGGTCGCGATCCAGCCTGTCGCTGCGACGACCGCGCCGACGGTTCTTTCGATCGTGACATCCGGGATGGGGATCACCAACGGCGGCGGCGACCTCAATGCGGGCAAGGTGATCACGCTGACTGTCAATTTCAACGAGGCCGTGACCGTCAACGTCGCGGGCGGCATGCCGACCCTGACGCCCAATGACGGTGGCGCCGCGACTTACACCGGCGGCTCGGCCACCAGCGCGCTGACCTTCAGTTATACGGTTCAACCCGGACAGAACACGTCCGACCTCGTGGTGTCGTCATTCAATCTGAACGGGGCGACGATCCAGGATGCGGCCGGCAACAGCGCCGACCTGTCGGGCGCGACCAACTACAATCCGGCCGGCACGCTCCAGATCGATACGACCGCGCCGGCAGCGCCAACGGGCCTGTCTCTCGACACCACGACCGACAGCGGCACCAAGGGCGATGGCATCACCAACTTTACCCAGGTGAAAATCGACGGCACCGCCGAGCCAGGCAGCACGGTCACACTGTACGACACCAACGGCACCACTGTGCTCGGCAGCGGGATTGCGGACGCCACCACGGGTGTGTTCGGCATCACGACCTCGACGCTATCGAGCGGCACACACAGCATCACCGCGAAGGCGACGGATGCTGCCGGCAATATCGGCGTGGCGTCGGCCGCCTATGCGGTGACGGTGACATCGACCGCACCGCCCGCCCCGACGGGCCTGTCGCTCGACACCACAACGGACAGCGGCACGCAGGGCGACGGCATCACCAACTTTGCTCAGCTCAAGATCGACGGCACGGCATCGGCTGGTAATACGGTCACGCTGTATGATTCGAACGGTACCACCGTCATCGGCACCGGCATGGCGGACGCTACAACGGGCGCGTTCGGTATCACGACCTCGACGCTATCGAACGGCACGCACAGCATCACCGCCAAGGCAACGGACTCGACCGGGAACTCCAGCGCGTTATCGACCGCCTATGCGGTAACGGTCGATACGACCGCGCCGGCAGCGCCAACGGGCCTGTCGCTCGACACCACGACCGACAGCGGCACCAAGGGCGATGGCATCACCAGCTTTACCCAGGTGAAGATTGACGGCACCGCCGAGCCCGGCAGTACGGTCACACTGTACGATACGAACAGCACCACCGTTCTCGGCACAAACGCTGCCGACGCGACCACCGGCGTCTTCACCATTACGACCGCGAGCTTGTCAACCGGAACGCACAACATCACGGCAAAGGCGACGGATGCGGCTGGGAACATAGGCACTGCATCGACTGCCTACTCGGTGACGATCGACACGACCGCACCGGCAGCGCCGACGGGCCTGTCGCTCGACACCACGACCGACAGCGGCACCAAGGGCGACGGCATCACCAGCTTTACCCAGGTGAAAATCGACGGCACCGCCGAGCCCGGCAGCACGGTGACCCTGTACGACACCAACG
>JBOFVL010000018.1:0-17703 GCA_051653085.1 Afipia sp.
GATTATGCGAAGCGTGGCGTTATGCGGAGTGGTGGCGTCTGAGTGCAGGTTTTCCGCGGGTTTCGGGACCGCCGCGCTCCGCATAATATCGTGAGAGAAGCAGCGGCGCCTCGCGCAGGGCGAGGCGCCGCAAGCTTGCGGGTCAGCGCGACCAGACCAGCGCGTAGCCGTCATCGACCGCGACGAGGTTGGCGTAGATCGGCGCTGAGAAGGACGGGTCGTCGAGCTTCACCGAATGATAGACGGTGTTCTCCTTGGAGGTCCGCTGCCACGCGGCACCTATCTCGACGTTGCCGGCCATCACGCGCAGGCTCGGAGCCTTCTCGTTCTCGGACGGTTCGGCCGGAAGGAAGCGCGCCTTGATGTTGAGCGAGAGCGTCTTGATGGTGCCGCTGTAGGATCCATCTTCGGCGCGGGTGAAGGTGCCAATCTGAGCCATGGTGATCTCCTGTTGTTGTATCCAAGCCCGCGACCATCGCGGCCTTGATGGCGATCTTTGAGCGCCGCAACGACCGGCCCGCAGCCTTGGCCCGCAGCGAAGCGGAGGATGGCGGGCTGAGCGATCTTGTTGCCTCGCGAGGAATGCCGCCGCTTGGCGGCAGGGGAAGAAGATCGCGAACGAGCCATTGCGGGTAAAGGTCGGCGAGCGCAGCGAGCGTATTGTGGCGCGTGATCTGCCAGCAAAAGGCCGCTATGGTTTAGGCGGAAGCAGCCCCACAGGAGAGCATCGGCTCAAAGGCACTTCACAACTGCGGCAATGACGGCGGCGTCACGGCAGCATTCCGCTCTCCCGGTGCAATTGAGCGCCATTAAGCCTCACCCGTAAGAACGCGAAGAACCGGCCTATGCGCGCTGGCAGCAACAGCGAGAATGCGGCACGCGCAGGACAAAATGACGCCGCCGAGTGAGGTGCGCCGACTCGGTCCAAACAGCCCCGATCTTCTGTGGACAGACGGCCTTGTCGTGACGCCAAGCGCTCGGACCGTCGCAGAACGCCGCATGCTGTGGCCTCCAAGCAACAAAGGAGGCAATCATGTCGAAGCAGAAACGCAAGCATTGGAACAGCGTAGAGAGTCGGCTGCACTTTGCGAAACCGTATGTCGATGGCTTCGAGAACTGGCTTCAAGACCATGGATACACGCCGAGCACCATTGAAGAGAAGGTGAGACTACTCGCAGGCTGGACCGACTGGATGCATGCGGCGGGTTTTGCGCTCGACAATGTTTTGGACGGGCTCACTGCATCCGCGGCTGCCTTCAAAGGGAAGAAGAGCATCCGCGCCTACGCCGGCGCAGGTCGGCTGTTCATCCGCTATCTTCAAGATCGAGAAACCCTTCCCAGATCGGCACCACCGCCATCGCCGACAGAGATCTGGCCGCTCCTTGCGGCATTCCGGCGCTGGATGCGCGACCAGCGTGGTGTGGTCAACTCAACGCTCGATACCTATCAGTCGACCCTGGTCGATCTTCTCGAAGCGCTCGGCGACAATCCAACAGCCTTTACCGCCCATGCAATCCGAGCCTTTGTCCTTGAACGTGCCAAGCCGCACAGCCGCGGGCGCGCTAAATCGATTGCCGCTGCAACACGGGCGTTCCTCCGCTTCCTGGTGGCGACTGGACAAAGCCCGGTAGGACGCGATTATGCCGTCCCCGGCTTCGCCAACTGGCAATTGGCGTCGGTTCCGAGATTCCTTGCCGCAGACGATATCGCCCGCGCCATCGCAGCTTGCGAGGGCGAAGGGCGGTTGCGCGACAAGGCGATCGTTCTGCTGCTTGCCCGTCTCGGGTTACGGGCCAGCGAGGTGGCCGATCTGAAATTGGCCGACGTCGACTGGCGGAATGGGCGCATTACCGTCGCCGGCAAATCCAGACGCGAGGAGTGGCTTCCGCTGACCCAGGAGGTCGGCGATGCGATGATTGCCTACATCGAGCGAGTCAGGCCACCGTTGTCGACGCCCCGTTTGTTCATCACCGAAGCCGCCCCGGTTCGACCGCTGACCCGCATCGCCATCAAATGCATCGTGCGTCGCACGCTGCTCCGAGCCGGGATCAAAAGTGCCCATCAAGGAGCCCATGTGTTGCGCCATTCCGCAGCCACGACGATGCTTCGGCATGGCGTCAGTTTGACAGGCGTCGGCGCCGTCCTGCGTCACCGATCGCCGGCAATGACGATGCACTACGCCAAGGTGGACTTCGCCCTCTTGTCGGAGATCACGCAGCCCTGGATCGGGAGGCTGCCATGCTGAGCGATGACGCGGAACGTTACATCGAGCTTCGCCGGACTCTTGGCTTCAAGCTCCGAAAGCCGTCGCGACACCTTCAATCCTTTGCGCGCTTTGCGACGGAAAAGGGCGAGAGTTATGTCAGCGCCGCCACAGCGCTGGAATGGGCGACGATGGCGCCAACTCGGTGCACCCGGCATCGCCGCCTCGGTGACGTGGTGCGGTTCGCGCGCTTTTTGCGGGCCGAGAATACCGCTCATGAGGTGCCGGTCATTCTCTTTGCCGAACGCGCATCGCGGCCCGTTCCCTATATCTACACGCCGGATGAATTGACTCGGATCCTTGAGGGCGCCGGCCAACTCCGCCGGCAAAAGCCCAACCCCTTACGTCGGCAGCTCTATGTGATGCTGTTCGGATTGATCGCCGCCACGGGGCTGCGCGTATCCGAGGCGCTCGACCTTCGGTTCGACGACTTACTGGCCGACGGTGTCTTGCATATCCGCGACACCAAGTTCGGCAAAAGCCGGCTCGTGCCGTTGCACCCGACCGTGGTGGAGGCTCTCGACCGCTATCTCGACAGGCGCCGCCTTGTCGCGGGATCGGACGATCACCTGTTCCCCTCGGCGAAGGGCAAGAGACTCGCCTCCAGCACGGTGAACTATACATTCCGCTGTGTCCTGCGGTTTGCGAATATTGCTCCGGAGCGGCCCCGGCGGCCGCGCATTCATGACCTTCGCCATAGCTTCGCGACGCATGTTCTGGAGCAATGCAACACCGAGCGCGACGCGGTCGCCCGACACTTCGTCGCGCTGGCGACCTATCTGGGCCACGTCGATATCAAGCACACTTACTGGTACCTACAGGCGACACCGGAACTGATGACCGACATCGCCGCCGCGGCCGAAACGTTGATCATGGGGGAGCCCATATGACCCTCCTTGCTCCTCTGATCACCGGCTTCCTGCGCGACTACATGCCCCGTCAGCGGGGCTATAGTCCGCATAGCTGCGAGGCTTATGCCTACAGCTTCCGGCTCTTGTTCGCCTTCGCGGCGAAGCGCATCCAGACAAAACCCTCGCAGCTTCTTATCGAACAGCTCGACGCGGCATTGATCCTGGACTTTCTTGGTCACATCGAGCGCGAGCGCGGCAATGGAGCCGCCACCCGCAATCTGCGCCTTGCCTCGATCAAGACGTTCATGCGCTACGTTGAATACCAGGTGCCTTCGGCTCTGGAGCAGATCGGTCAGATCCACGCCATCCCCGTCAAGCGCCACGATCAGAAGCTTATCCGTCACCTGGTCATGGTGGAGGTGCGCGCGATCCTGAATGCGCCGGACCTCACGACACGTCTGGGCGTACGCGATCGGGCGATGATGCATCTTTGCTTCGCGGCCGGACTGCGTGTCTCGGAACTGGTTGGGGCCATGATGGCGAATCTATCCCTGCAGCGGCCGCCGAGCCTTCTGGTCCTGGGCAAAGGTCGCAAGGAGCGATGTCTTCCGCTTTGGAAAGAAACCGCAGCCGATCTGCGGGCGTGGTTGACCCTGCGGGGCTCGGTTCGTGTGCCCGAGCTCTTCGTCAATGCCGAAGGAGCGCCGATGACGCGGGCCGGCTTCGAGTACGTGCTGGAGAAGCATGCTCGGGCGGCGGCCGAGACGTGTCCGTCCCTATGCAACCGTTCGATATCGCCTCATCAGCTGCGCCACAGTTGCGCGGTGATCATGTTGCAGGCCACACACGACATCCGAAAGGTCGCCTTGTGGCTGGGCCATGCCGATATCCGCACCACGGAGGTCTACCTGCGGATGGATCCCTCCGAAAAGCTGGAGGCGGTTGAAGCGGTCGTTCCGCCGGAGCTGCGGCGCGGACGGTTCAGAGCGCCGGATGCGTTGATCGCCTCTCTGTTAGCGGACACATCGCCGCCGCCGGCGTGAAAAAGCCGAGCTTCACCGAGTGGTCGCGGTCCGTCGATATCCTCGGTGCAGCCCTTGCTCGCTTGCATTGCCCACCCAGTTCCGGCAGTTGTCGTTCGATCGCAAACCGGCGAGCGAATGCCTTGAGCCGTGCGTGATCGTTGACGATGCGGCAGCGCCATCATCGCCGTGGTGTTGGTATACTGGGCCATCATCTCCGTTGCTGTGCGCAGCCTGCGAACACGCGGACCTTTTGATGTCGGATCACGCCCCGGGATGCGGTCGCTGCGCTTCCCGGCCTGATCCCCGCAACGCTTGCAGCAACTTCTTTCCCCGCTGCTGCGCAGCTTCCTCGCGCGACAAACAAGTTGCCTTCAGCCGTCCTGCGCTGCGCTGCGGGCCTTACGGCTGCGGGTCGGCCGTCCCGGGGCTTCGGATCGCCATCAAGGCCGCGATGGTCGCGGGCTTGAAACAGAAAACGGAGATTATCATGGCCCAGATCGGTACCTTCACCCGCGGCGAAGACGGCGTGTTCGCCGGCACCATCAAGACCCTCTCGCTCAACGTCAAAGCGCGCCTCGTCCCAGCCGACGAATCCACCAACGACAAGGCCCCGGACCTGCGGGTGCTGGTGGGCAACGTCGAGATAGGTGCCGCGTGGCACCGCACCTCGAAGGAGAACACCGAGTACCACTCGGTCAAGCTCGACGATCCGTCCTTCCCGGCGCCGATCTACGCCAACCTCTTCAAGGGCGAGACCGACTACACCCTCGTCTGGTCACGCTGACCGACCGCTACCGCGACGGTTCGCCCGCCGAGCCGTCGCGGCTCTTCCCTCGGGATTATGTGGAGCGCGGCGAGCCCGAAACCCGCGGAAAACCTGCACTCAGACGCCACCACTCCGCATAACGCCACGCTTCGCATAATCGGTGTTATGTGGTGCACCACATAACGCCGAGATCGGAGCAGCCTGGTCGAAGCGCTCCGAGGAGGGCCGCGACTATCTCTCGCTCAAGCTTGACGATCCTTCCTTCAACGCGCCGATCTACGCGAACCTGTTCGACGACGAGGGTGGGGAAGGCTACAGCCTGCTGTGGTCACGCTCGCGTAAGAACGGCGACTAAAGCGTAGAGCTCGCTCCGCCCCGCCCGAGTTCCTCCGGGCGGGGCTTCTGTTTGGTTCACTCTTGGGAGATCGCGATTGGGTGAAGCTAAGCATCCAAGCTTCAACGCTCCGACCACGCCAATATGCTCGACGACGGAAACGCCTACGATTTGTTTCCGCGCCCAGACCGCTTCAGCAAGTCTCCCGGCTCCGATCCCAATGCTTCGGCAATTTGTCCAAGCACAGTAACACTTGCCGATACGTCGCCGCGTTCGATAGCGCCGACGTAACGAGCGCTTAAGCCCGCACGCTCGGCCAGTTCCTCCTGCGTCATTTGTAGCTCGTGGCGTCTCCGACGCAGGTTTACCGCCATGATCTCCTTGAGATCCATAGCGACATGGGAACCCGAACCGGAACGATCGTTCTAGGAACGATCGTTCCTATTCGCCACGAGATATGCTATTCAATCAATACGCGGAGGCGGACGGTCGTTCTTGATCCCGGTGGGGATGCAATGCCAAGTCGGGCTGGTGGAGCCGATCAAAATAGGGCTAAAGTAAGTCTGGCGAACAGTTATGGCTTGCAGTGAGTTGGAATCATTCGCTCTGTGACGAACGCATGAAAAAACCACTTCCAGATCCCGACGTGGCCGACGTAGCTCCGACAGACCCCGTTCTCACGGTGTACGATGAGGAGCACGTCATCACGTATCTACGAATGCTCGATGCGGACGCGGAAGGAGCAGACTGGCGCGAGGTGGCTCAACTGGTACTAAAGATCGACCCAGAGCTTGAGCATGATCGCGCAAGGCGTGCGTTCGATACCCATTTGGCTCGTGCGAAATGGATGACGGAGAAAGGATATCGTCATTTGCTGCGCGGCGGCGCATCAAATCCGAATCTTTGAAGCCCTTCCGTAGAGGAATTTACTCCCTGATTTCCGTGTTTGATCCGATGCATCACGCGATGCAGGATCAGGGACTTCCTCAACCAAAGCTGGTCGGGTTTATCGCGTTTCAATTTCGCAGTGCGATGGGGACGCGTAATGCCAAAATTCGATTGGAGATCGCCAGACGCCTATGATCGCGTTCAAGAGGCGGAAATCACCGGACTAGCGTGGGAATGTCTCCGCCGTAATCCCGATTTCGGAGCTGATTGTCGTAGCGCCTTAGAGGCGCTTCCCAAGGCAAGCCCGGAATTCCGCCAGCGTTGGGGCTTGTCTTTTCGTAGCTGACCCCAGCCATTCCTGCCTCGAACAGACCGTCTTCTGGGCGCCGGAAGTTCTGCCGACGGTCGTTCCGGTGCGGCCTGTATCGCACGCGGTCCCCCAAGCGAGCGTCGCCCTGGATCTCGGCAGCTTGACCGACGGTCAGCTGCGGCAAGGCCCTGATGGTTGGCACGCAGTATTGCGTTTGCAGAAGGTAGAACATCGCGTTTGGTTCAAGGAAGCGCCGGTCGTTGCCGGTACCTATGCGGTCGAACTGCCGCTCGACCCTGACTTTGAATTCCGCGCGGATGCAGGCAAGCGGCTGTGGCGCGCCCTCAATGGCAGGCCTCCGGGGCCGCCGCTGCATGCGCTTTCCACGCATCGCCGGCGCCGGCTCGCGCTTGCTCTGCGCGCGCTCGATGCGCGCACGGACGGCAGTACCTACCGGGAAATAGCAGAAGTCCTGTTCGGCGCCGGACGCATTTCCGAACGCGACTGGAAGACTCACGACCTGCGCAATCGGACCATTCGCCTGGTCCAGAGCGGTCTTGCGCTGATGCGTGGCGGCTATCGCGCATTGTTGCGTCCGACATCTCGCAAAAAATAGGACGCGCTTCAGGGGTATCGAAAATGCGCCCCCTTATCTTCGGCATCCCCCTTCGAGGCTCTACTCCGCCAATGTGTCCGTTGACGCGCCGCCAAACTCGCTGGCGCTCCAGACGACCGCGGAGTTTTTCAGATGGGCGATCCTACCGCCGGCTTGCCGCCACGATACTTGCGCACCGCCGAGGCGGCCCGATTCCTCAGCCTTTCCGGCCGTACCCTGGAAAAACACAGGACTTACGGCACCGGACCGGCTTACCGAAAAATCGGCGGTCGCGTCGTCTATGCGCTCGACGACCTCAAGGCTTGGGCCGACCGTGGCACCAAGACGTCAACCAGCGATCCCGGTGCCGGCACCGTGCTGCCTGCAAAGCGGCACGCACCCGTTCCTTATGCGGGGAAGGAGCGGCGCTGACAGATGTCCGAGAGCAATTTCTCAGCACGGGGGCGCCGTCGCTCTGAGCGCGATCAACTCGATCTATTTCGTGCATTGCCCGGCGACTTGGCCGCACGCGATGCGCAAGATTTGATGGCCTATCCGTTCTTCTCGCTGGCAAAGTCCAGGCGGATCATTCCGATCGATTTTCGCGTCGGGACCATCCTGATCCGCGTCGAGGCCGTGCCAGAGCACGGCATGGCGACGATCTGGGACGCGGACGTTCTGATATGGGCGGCTTCGCAGATCGTTGAGGCTCGCGACGCTGGCCTGAAGACATCGCGTCTGATGGCCGCGACGCCATACGAGATCCTGACCTTTGTCGGGCGCGGCACCAGCGTGCGTGACTATGACCGTCTCAAAGCTGCACTCGATCGGCTTCAGTCAACGACCGTCGTGACCTCAATCCGCCAGCCGACGGAGCGGCGGCGGCATCGCTTCTCCTGGATCAACGAATGGAAGGAAACGGCAGATTGCCACGGCAAGCCTCGCGGACTTGAGTTGATCCTGCCGGATTGGTTCTACACGGGCGTTCTGAACGATGCGCTCGTGCTGACCATCGACCGTGGGTATTTCGATCTCACCGGCGGGCTCGAGCGATGGCTTTATCGTCTCGTCCGCAAGCACGGCGGCCGTCAGGGCGGAGGCTGGAGCTTCGACGTCGTACACCTTCACGCCAAGTCCGGCAGCCTATCGCCGGTCAAGCACTTTGCTTATGACCTGCGCCAGATCGTGCGCCGGCAGACCCTGCCGGGCTACGAACTCATCATCACGCAGGATCCAAACGGCGCGGAGCGGCTGAACTTTGCACCTACTGCGATCGACCCGCTCACAGAGCGGCTGCGAAAGCGCGGGCTCGTACCTCACCCAGGGGAAAAGCTGTGAATTCGCTCGTGCTATCGGGGACCACAACTCTCGTGCCATCGGGGACCGGATCCTCGTGCTATCGGGGACCAGAATCGCACTCAACGCCTTGGCGCACAACATCTTCTCGACCTCGTAACTCTACTAACAGGGAATCCTTCGGATTCCTTCTAACGGACCTCGACGGCCGGGATGCGGTGCCAGCAGGACAGTTGCCGGCCCAACAGCGGCGCGACGACCAGAACCGCACTCCTCCTTTCAGGCCTGCGCTCCAGCATCCCGGTATCCAGGGTGCGGTTGTGCGTGCCACACGTCCGACACTGACATGGAGTCGCAAGTGAATGACGTTACGACTGTCGAGCTTCTCTGGCTCGAAAAGCGGATTGAGAACCGGATTCGGTTTGGTCATCCGATCTCTGAAAAGATCGTCGACCTTCATCGGCGTGTCCTCTCATTCGCGCCCGGCAGCATCTTTGCGTTCGTGCGCTGGACGTCCAACGACTTCGGGACCGTGCTGTCCCGGATCGACATCTTGCGTGCGGCGGCACCGGGCCAGCGCTACTCAACCGTCCCTTGGATCAACCCTGGCGGCGAGAGTCTGCTGCGACTATCTGGCTGGCCAAAGGTCGAGCGCGTTCTGCAGCTGATCGATGCGGTAGAGGCACTCGGGATCGACCCTGCGGACGCTGCGCCTGACTACTGGCACCACGTTCACAACCGGCTGTCAGTCAACGAGGCGCCGCGAACCTATACGCGCGGTCGTCACCAGGCGTGGTTGCATCGCCGGAAGGTGACGTCATGACCGGCCGAATGACGACCATTCTCGCGACGTTTGGAAGCGTCGCCCTCGTGCTGGCCGGAAGTGAAAAAGAGACGCCTTCCTACATTTGGAACGCCTCGGAGAGCGTACCCATTGGCCTGTATCGATTGCAACCAGTCGACCGACTGAGCGTCACCGACCTCGTCGCAATTCGACCGCCGGAGCCGCTCGGAACCTTTCTCGATTTCAATGGGTATTTGCCGATCGGCGTGCCGATGCTGAAGCGGATCCTCGCGCTCCCTGGACAGACCGTCTGCAGAACCGGGCTCAAAATTGCTGTCGACGACGTTGAGGTAGGGCAGGCGAGGGAACGCGACGCCCGCGGTCGACCCTTACCGGTCTGGCAGGGATGCCGTCTGCTCTCGACCGGTGAAGTCTTTGTCATGAATTGGCAGTCCGAGGACTCGCTTGACGGTCGATACTTTGGACCGCTCCCTGCATCCGCGGTTATCGGCAGGGTGGTGCCGGTGTGGACGCATGAGGAGTGATCATGCAGATCGGCAGCATCCCTCCGACCTATTTCGGCTCATTCTTGCACACTCTGATCTTCCCTCACCGGGGCGGTCCACAACAGGCAGAGCGGCCGCACAGGCAGCGACGCAACCGGTGCAAGCTGTTATTGCCGGGTCAGATTGGAGGACTACGTCCGCGTCGGATCATTGCACGCCTTGTCACGGCCATCGTGCCTCGGTTTGCATTCGAAACGCTGCAACACGATCATGACGCTAGACTCTCGGGTTTGCTACTGAAGGACCCTCGCTCACGCGGCAAGAGTTCGCGGAGGAGTACGATATTAAGGTGCTGATGGCATACGGGCGATGCCTTCGGCCCGCGCTCTACTCGTCGCTTCGCTCCTCACCGAGCCACCCTGCGGGTGTCTCGGCCCTCCGGGTAACGATCGCTATCGCAAACGCTCGCTTCGCTCGCAAACAGTGGGGGGCTTCGCAAATCAACTGCCAAAGTCGCGGCGGCTCTTTCGCAA
Source organism: Afipia sp. (assembly GCA_051653085.1). Lineage (GTDB taxonomy): Bacteria > Pseudomonadota > Alphaproteobacteria > Rhizobiales > Xanthobacteraceae > Afipia. The sequence goes on from JBOFVL010000018.1 coordinate 10,152, forward strand.
TGAATCGGCCACCAGCCGACGTTCGGGCAGGCGCAATTGGATGATCCACCGCAATGACCCTAACTGCATTTTGTCGCAAATCGCCGCGAGTACCGCGAGGCTGTTGGCTTGGAAGTTGGGCCCTGGGAACCAGCAACCGAGGAGGGCAGGATAAAAGCCGCAAGGTGCGGCCGGTCGGTCGGTTGGGAAATGTCAGCAATCTCAATCATGCTCCGAACATTGCGAAGGACCGGCGCAACTTGCGAGTTTCGCCATGGCGCTGTTCTTGCTCGGTTTTCGACACCTTGCGGCGGGCAAGATGAGCCGCAACGACGATTTCCGCATCCGTCCAGGCCGTATCCGTTCGACGCGCGCGCCCAAGGCAAAATCGTTTCTCGCGCAGGCCCTCAGAGCCGCGCAGAAGGCAGGCGGTCTCTCACACGGCGGAGTCAGGAGGAGTGGGTCCTTCGGGCGCGGCCGTGCGGCGAGCGTTGCCGCGGCACGGCTCCTCAACAACCGCGCCCGGGGCGCCATGGTCAAGGCGCGTGTCGTACGCCGGATGCGGTCGCCCGGCGCACTGCGAGCCCATATCGGTTATCTCAAACGGGACGGTGTCACCCGCGATGGATCGCCCGGTGAGCTCTTCGATGCTGCCGGGGACGATGCAGACGGCCGGGCTTTTGCGGAACGCTGCGACGGGGACCGGCATCATTTCCGGTTCATCGTCTCGCCGGATGATGCCACTGAGCTGGAAAGCCTGCGGAGCTTTACCCGTGAGCTGATGGATCAGGCCTCGCGTGATCTCGGCACGCGGCTCGACTGGGTCGCCGTCGACCACTGGAATACCGAGCATCCCCATATCCACATTCTCGTGCGCGGTCGCGCGGACGACGGTTCCGACCTTGTCATCAGCCGCGACTACATCGGAACCGGCCTGCGGGCGCGCGCAGGTGATCTCGTCACGCGTGAGCTTGGCCCGCGATCTGAGCTCGAGATACGGCGCGGTCTCGAGGCAGAGGTCACGAGCGAACGCTGGACGCGGCTCGATCGGGTGCTTGCCCGGGAAGCGGGCAGGGCGGAAGGGGTGGTCGATCTTCGGCCCGAACGCGATGTCGCGCGCGATCCGTTGCGGGAGATCCGGATCGGCCGGATGCGGACGCTTGAGCGGCTCGGACTTGCTGAACCAGCCGGGCCCGCGCGCTGGGTTCTGGCCGCTGACGCGGAGCAGCGCTTGCGTGCGCTCGGGGAGCGCGGCGATATCATCAAGCGGCTGCACAAGAGCCTAGCCAAGGATGGTGCATCTCGCGCGCCGTCATCCTGGGCGCTCGAGGGCGAAGGCCATGGCGGACCCGTGATCGGCCGTCTCATCGCCCGCGGGCTGGATGACGAGTTAAGGGGAACAGCGTTTGCCGTGGTGGACGGGATCGACGGGCGTGTGCATCATCTGAAGCTCCCCGACATCGATACAGCCGGCGACGGTCCGATCGGGGGCATTGTGGAACTCCGTCGTTTTGAGGATGCGAGGGGCCGGCCGCGGATCGCGCTTGCCGTCCGCTCCGACCTCAACCTCGACCAACAGGTAGTGGCCGAAGGGGCGACCTGGCTCGATCGGCGCCTCGTTGCCCGCGAACCTGCCGATCTCTCGCGAGCCGGTTTCGGTGCCGAGGTCCGCCGCGCGCTTGATCGTCGGATTGATGCGCTGGCGGAACGGGGCCTCGTGCGCCGGGACGGAGACAAGGTCATCATCGGCCGCAATCTTATCAGTACCCTGCGTACCCGCGAGCTCGATTCAGCGGGTAAGCGTTTGGCTGAAGAAACGGGGCTGGCGCATATGCCCGCCGAGGCAGGCCAGTCGGTTTCGGGAGTTTATCGCCGAAGGCTGTCGCTCGCCTCAGGCCGGTTTGCTATGATTGACAACGGCCTGGGCTTCCAGCTCGTACCCTGGATACCGTCCCTTGAGCGCGAACTTGGCAGGCAAGTAAGCGGCATCGCCGGTCCCGGCGGCGTCGACTGGAGTTTTGGACGCAAGCGCGACCTTTCGCTCTGACCCGCCGATCTCTGCGCTACGGCGCGCGCGACCGCGATCGCCTGGATATTGTCGTTGCGTGGGTGCACGGGGCGAGCGCTTCTGGGCCTATGTCCGCGACCAAGATTCTCTGGGGGCAGCTGTTCCTTGTCTCGATCGTCGTGCTCGCCTTTGTTTGGACGGCGACCGAGTGGACGGCCTGGCGTCTCGCCTACCAACCGCAGCTCGGGCCCGCCTGGTTCATGGTCGGGCGCTGGCCGATCTATCAGCCGCTTGCTTTCTTCATCTGGTGGTTCCAGTTCGACGCCTACGCGCCAAAAATATTCATCGAGGGGGCCTGCATCGCCGCAAGCGGCGGGTTCGCCGCTATCGGCATCGCGATCATGCTGTCGGTCTGGCGGGCAAAGGAAGCTCAGCAGGTGACCACATACGGCTCGGCGCGCTGGGCCGACGCACGTGAGGTCAGGCGGGCGGGCCTTCTGGGGACCGACGGCGTCGTGCTCGGCCGCTTTGATGGCCGATATCTCCGGCACGACGGCCCTGAGCATGTCCTTTGCTTTGCTCCTACCCGTTCGGGTAAGGGCGTCGGCTTGGTCATTCCGACTCTTCTTACTTGGCCGAACTCCACCATCGTTCACGACATCAAGGGCGAGAATTTCCAGCTCACCTCGGGCTGGCGCGCGCGCTTTGGGCCCGTGCTTCTGTTCGACCCCACCAACCAGGCAAGCGCGGCCTATAACCCTCTCCTCGAGATCCGCAAAGGCGACTGTGAGGTACGGGACGCCCAAAATATTGCTGACATCCTCGTCGATCCCGAAGGCGCGCTCGAGCGCCGCAATCATTGGGAGAAGACCAGCCATTCTTTGCTGGTTGGCGCGATTTTGCATGTCCTTTACGCTGAAGCCGACAAGACGCTCGCCGGCGTCGCCAACTTCCTGTCTGACCCATCACGCCCGATCGAGACGACGCTGAATGCGATGTTGGCGACGCCGCACCTCGGAGAGCGCGTTCATCCCGTGGTGGCTTCGGCATCGCGCGAGCTCCTCAACAAGAGCGAGAATGAACGCTCAGGTGTTTTGTCAACCACGATGAGTTTCCTGGGGCTCTATCGCGATCCCGTCGTCGCCAAGGTCACGGGACGGAGCGACTGGCGCATCCGCGATCTCGTTGACGGACCCCGGCCCATCTCGCTCTTTCTTGTCGTCCCGCCATCCGACATCGCCCGCACAAAACCCCTGATGCGGCTGGTACTTAATCAGATCGGACGGCGATTGACCGAGAGCCTGGACACCGATCGGCGACGACAGAAGCTGCTTCTGATGCTCGACGAGTTTGCAGCGCTCGGGCGGTTGGATTTTTTTGAGAGCCAGCTTGCCTTCATGGCAGGCTATGGCATTCGCAGCTTTCTGATCACCCAGAGCCTGAACCAGCTCGAACGCGCCTACGGGCCGAACCACGCTATCCTCGACAACTGCCACATCCGGGTCGCTTTTTCGACCAACGATGAGCGCACCGCCAAACGCGTGTCGGACGCCCTTGGAACCGCGACCGAGATGCGCGCGATGAAGAACTATGCCGGGCATCGCTTAAGCCCTTGGCTTGGGCACCTCATGGTCAGCCGCCAGGAAACATCGCGGCCGCTGCTTACACCGGGGGAAGTCATGCAGCTCTCACCTAACGAGGCGATTGTAATGGTCTCGGGGGTGCACCCCGTGCGCGCCAGCAAGGTCCGATACTATGAGGATACGCAGCTAAAGCGCCGGGTCTTGAATCCATCCCGCGCCAATCCGGTCGCCCTGGTCGCGCAGGCAGACGATTGGTCAGGCCGTCCGCAAATCCCGCCCTCTGCCGAACTCCTCGCGAAGGTGACGCGGAGATCCCGTGATCCCAACGGCGGCATTCGCCGTGAGCCCGAGCTGCCGCAGCACGAGGATGTCGTCATTGGGGCTCCCCTGGCCGAGAACGAGTTCGATGCCGCGCCAGATGATGGCGACACCGATGCGGTGCAGGCGAGGGCTCTGAGCCGTTCGATGCAGGGCATCGCGCGTTCCGTCACCATCGACCCGGAGGATCCGATGGATCTCTAGGCTAGTGAGCATGAAAAAGGCCCAACTCAGCATCTATCTCGATCCAGAGACCTTCGCTGGCCTGGAGGCCTTCGCAAAGCGTCACAGCAAGTCCAAGTCGCTGGTCGCGGAGGCTGCCATCGCCTCCTTCCTTTCGCCCGACGAATCCGACCGGAGGGAGGCCGCGATCGCCAAGCGGCTGGATCGGATCGTGCGCGTCCTCGAACGGCTCGAACGAAACGATACCGTCACGCTGGAGACGATCGCGCTGTTCATCCGCTTCTGGCTGACATCAACGCCAGCGCTGCCGGAGCAATCGAGCCCAGCAGCGCGCGCCAAGGGCGCGGAGCGCTATGATCGTTTTGTCGAAGCTCTCGGGCGGAGGCTATCCAGCGGGTCGACCATGCTGAAGGAGGTGAGTATCGAATCGCACGACGGGGAGAACGCCGTGCGTGGCAACGACGACGCCGGCGCCGGCGCGAGCTAATCAGCCCGCCGATCCCTTCTTTCGCTACGCCAAGGTACGATCGCTATCGTCGACGGTTGCAGCGCCAACGATGCTGCTCTTCTGTTGCCTCCATCAGACTCAATCACCCCTTGGCAAAATCCGTCGCACCGCAATCGTTGCGGCCTTGATCGGTGCGCTCAGAGTACGGAGAAGAGCGAAAATGCAGCTCCACGGCGAACCCGAGTTGGAGGCCAGCCAGGCCGCGGTGGCAAAATCGCCACCTCACAAACGGAATTCCGCGGCAACCCGCAAGGTAACCGTCCGGATCACCGAGAAGATTCACGAGCAACTCGAAGCTGCGACTGAACGTCCGGGCGTGGGCAAGAGCATGATCGTGGAGGCTGCGCTTGCACAATTTCTGAATCCGCGCCCTCCAGAAAATGCGGTGCATGACGGTTTTGACGACATACACGCCCGATTCGATTCTCTGGAGCGCAATTTACGGACAATCGCTGAGACGGTCGCGCTGCATGCGCGATATCACCTCGCCGTGATGCCGCCGCTGTCGCAACAGCAACAGCGAGAAGCCTGCCAGCTCGGTGATGAGCGCTTCAAGGTCCTGGCCGAGCAAGTCGATCAGCGGGTTCAGCAGGACCGTTCGCTTATCCAGGAGACGATCGATCGCCTCAATGCGACACGATTTAACGGCTTGAAATCGATAATCGATCAGGATGAGACAGTCGACCTCAAGCCGACAGACACCCCAAACGGCGCCGGTTTGCGAGGCGATGCAAATATAAAGCAGGAATCATCCGCTGCCGCCCAGGAGGGCGGCAGCAATTCCAACTTTCGTCACCTCCCGAACGCCTTCTGCTGGCCGGCATGATCAAGCTGGATACGAAGACGCAATACGAGCGGCGACAAGCACCGAACCGGACGCGGATGAATGTCAACACGTCGATGATCACCTGAGCCGGAAGTGGTGGCGCCTGATCCTGGCCGTCTTCCTCCCATTTGCCGCTGGCTATTATCTTTCCTTCCTCTTCCGAACCATCAACGCCTCCATCTCTCCAGCGCTGGCATCCGAATTTGGACTTGATGCCGCAAAGACCGGGCTGCTCGCATCGGTCTATTTCCTCGTCTTCGCAGGTGTCCAAATTCCCATTGGCGTCCTTCTCGATAGGTATGGACCGCGTCGTGTCCAGGGCGTGTTGCTGGTGATGGCGGCCGGCGGCGCGACCCTGTTCGGGACCGCAACGGGATTTTCGGAGCTTCTGGTTGCGCGCGCCATGATAGGACTTGGGGTTGCAGCCTCATTGATGGCAGGGCTCAAGGCCGTGGTCATCTGGTTTCCCAGGGAGCGTATCGCCCTCGTCAACGGCTGCATGATCATGCTGGGGTCGCTTGGAGCCGTCACCGCAACGGCACCGACCGATTGGGTATTGGATTGGATCGGTTGGCGAGGTCTTTTCGAAGTCCTGACTTTTGCAACGATCGCCGTAGCTGCCTTCACTTACTTTGGCGTACCGGAAAGCTCCAGCAATGAAGCAGCGTCGACGACCTCCCGGCTTACTTTGTGGTCTGTGTATTCCGACGCGCGATTCCTGAGACTTGCGCCACTGTCGGCAGCCTGCATCGGCTCGTCATGGGCCCTGCAATCTCTGTGGGCTGCGCCCTGGCTTACGGATGTGGAAGGGCTTGATCGGCATAGTCTCATGACGCAGCTGTTCATCATGGCTCTCGCAATCAGTTTCGGAGCGTTGCTGCTGGGCGTGATGGCGGATCGTCTACGCAGACGCGGCACAACAACCGAAATCCTGATAGCTGGCATGGCAGGGGTGTTCATTGCGGCCGAACTTGCACTTATTCTCCGGGTGCCAATGCCATCGCTACTGCCCTGGTGTGCCGTGTCAGTTATGGGAGCGGCAACAGTTCTCAGCTATGCGATGATCGCCGATTATTTTCCGCAAGGCCTTGCCGCGCGAGCAAATGGGGCGTTGAACCTTGCACATTTTGGTTCGGCGTTCGCGGTTCAGTACGGGATCGGGCTTGTTGTCGGACAATGGGCACCTCAAGACGGTCATTATCCGGTAATGGCGTATCAGTTTGCGTTTGGTCTCAGTGCAGCCTTTCAGGCAGCCGCATTGCTCTGGTTCGCTGTGCCTTGGCTCCGAACGTTGAGCAGGCACCTTTACGCGTCGCTTACGCGGCCGTTTGCAGAGCGAGACAGCCAAGCGGAATTTGTCATGGTGCCCGTCGAGGGATCTATCCTCGAGGCGCGTGAGGCGGTGGAATGGTAGACTGGCCGGCCTGTGCCTGGTTTCCAAGCCGTCTTTTGCGGCGATCGGTGCTACGTTGGGATTTCGACATTCCCCACTTTTTCTTTTTCTACGCCAGGCCGCGAACCAAACATCCCGCTTGTTGCGCGAAGAGGTTTACTGCCTTTTCTAATTGATCCCACTGAGGTCGTTCAGGCGACTTCATTTGTGGGGACGGTGGTGACAATCCATTCCATTCAATCGGAGGCAATATCTCGCGGCGCGCGCATGCTGCGCACTGCACTTGGCCCCGCGATCTCGCGCTTTCTGGAAGATCCTTCAGTCGTCGAGGTGATGCTAAACCCTGACGGCCGATTGTGGATCGACCGTTTGTCGAGCGGTCTGACGGACACCGGTGAGATCCTGTCAGCGCCAGACGGGGAGCGCATCATTCGGCTGGTCGCTCACCACGTGGGTGGTGAAGTGCATGCGGGTGCACCCCGTGTATCGGCCGAGCTACCTGAAACTGGCGAACGTTTTGAAGGTTTGTTGCCGCCAGTTGTTGCGGCTCCAGCGTTCGCGATCCGCAAACCGGCCGTCGCTATCTTTACGCTTGATGACTACGTCTTGGCAGGGATCATGACGTCAGAACAGGCTATAGCGCTGCGGCAAGCCGTTAGTTCACGCAAGAACATCCTGGTTGCCGGCGGAACATCAACCGGCAAAACGACGCTCACGAACGCGCTGCTCGCGGAAGTCGCCAAGACTTCCGATC
>JBOFVL010000019.1:0-90092 GCA_051653085.1 Afipia sp.
TGAGGTGCGAGGGCAACGCCCGAGCCTCGAAGGAGGACGGCAACATGACCCGCGCATCCTTCGAGGCTCGCGCGCTACGCGCCGCTCGCACCTCAGGATGACGCCGATAACCGGTCCGCGCGCCCTACTCGTCCTCGGCGTGCTTGAGGATCGACTTCAGCAGCCCCGGAAACCGCGCATTGATATCCGCCTCGCGCACCGCGTTGCGATGCTCGACCCCCTGCTTCGTCGTGCGAATCAGCCCCGCCTCGCGCAGCACGCGAAAATGGTTCGACAGCGTCGATTTGGCCATCTCGCACGGCGCGGCCGCGGTGCACGACATGCAATCCTTCTGTCCCATCAAGCCCTTGACGATGCGCAGCCGGTTGGGATCGGCCAGCGCCGAGAGCACGCCGGCCAGCGTGATGTCCTGGGTCGATGGGTGAACAAACTGGACCATGAAAATAATATAGGGCCGCCCTTGACGTCGTTCAATAGTTCCATATTTCCGAACTACTGGAATATAGAACAACGAAAGTCAGGGACTTCGATCATGAGCAAGACACTTCAAGGCAAAGTCGCGCTGGTCACCGGCGCATCCAAGGGCATCGGCGCCGAAATCGCGCTTGAACTCGCGGCGCAGGGCGCAGCCGTCGCCGTCAACTACGCATCGAGCAAGAAAGGCGCGGACGACGTCGTCGCGAAAATCACCGCGAAGGGCGGAAAGGCGGTCGCCGTTCACGGCAACCTCGCCGATCCGAAGGACGCAAAGTCCGTCGTCGCCGAAACCGTTAAGGCGCTGGGGCCGATCAACGTGCTGGTCAACAATGCCGGCCTCTACGAATTCGCCCCACTCGACAACATCACGCCGGAGCACTTCCACAAACACTTCGACCTGAACGTGCTCGGCCTCCTGCTGGTGTCGCAGGAAGCGGCGCGGAATTTCAGCGCGGACGGCGGCAGCATCGTCAACATCTCGTCCGGCGTCTCGACGATCACGCCGCCGGGCTCGGCGGTCTACACCGCGACCAAGGCGTCAGTCGATGCCATCACGTCGGTGCTGTCGAAGGAGCTGGCGCCGCGCAAGATCCGCGTCAACGCGGTGAACCCCGGCATGATCGTGACGGAAGGCGTCACCGCAGCCGGATTCCACGAAGGCGAGATGCGCACCTGGATCGAATCCGCAACGCCGATGGGCCGCGTCGGCAAGGTTGAGGAGATCGCCTCGGTCGTTGCCTTCCTGGCGTCGGAAGGCGCGTCCTACGTCACCGGCGAGACGCTGCATGTGACGGGCGGCTTCCGCTAACCGCGGGCTATCCGGCAAGCGAAAGGAGGGCTCACGGTGTGAGCCCTCCTCCGCGATCATCAGAATTTTTACTGGCAGGCGGTGCGCACGCATCAAACGCGTGTGACGCATCGCTGATCCGTGATGGATGTTTTACGCGCACGGTCGCAAAAATTTGTTCGCGGAAAATTTATTCGAAGGTATGAGACGCGAATCGAGCGGCGGTGATCAATCGTCGTCGTCATGTTCTGCGGGCGGTGGCGGCGGTTGGTCACGCTGTGGACGTACGCGAGCCGTTGTCGTCTGATTGTTTGGAGACGGCGGAGGCACATTGAACACCACGCGGCACGGCGGACTGAGCTTCGGTCCTGCATTGCGCAGACAGGATTCCACCTTGCCGGCATCCGGGATGAACTGCCCGCAGAGACGCAATGCATCGGGCGTGCACGCTTCGCGCTGCTGATCTGTGCCTTGCGCCAATGCGAAGTTCGATCCGTGAGCAGCAAGCATCCCCACGGCAATCCAGGCAGCCGCTATCCCCGGGGTCATGGTCCTTGAGCTCATGGTCGTCTCCTCGGAACGTTCCGACGGAAACACGCAGCGTATCAAATGCGTTCCACTGCGCTCTTCACGTTTGCGCTGAAAATTTGTGCGATGTGTTCTAAAACGTGGCGAAAGCACGCCGCTATTGCGGCCCGCTGAGTTCGGGCGGCTGCGAGCGATCAAGCGCATCGCCCTTCGCGCCCTCTAGCAGATCGACTTCGTAGGATTCGAACGCGACGCCGCTGCGCTTGCGTGTCAGCTCGGTGAGTTCCTCAGTGCGGGCATAGTCATTGAGGAATACCCCATCGCCATCGGGATAGCCGACAAGAAGCAGCCTGCCCTTCAACAAGCCTGCATCCGGCTCCGGCATATAGGTCCATCGGTAGCGTTCGCGGCGCTGAACCACGCAGGTGCCTTTCGGCAGATAGAACATCAGCCACGACGTGGTGCCGTAATCGCTCGCAAGCACGCAACTCGCGCCTTGCGCCACGCGGATAGTCTCGATCTCGCGCGCGAGTTGCGGCCAGCCGACGCCGACGCTGCGCACCGTCGCATCGCGGCGAAAGCTGGTGAACACGCCGGTGTTGGTCTGGACGATCAGCACGACGAACAGCGCTACGCCGATCGGCAGCGCCCAGCGGCGGGAGGCATTCACGGTGCGCTGTTCGCGCGGATTCCATGTCGTGCCCCATGCCGCAAAGGCGGCGGCGATGACGAATGCCGGATAAAGCGGCCCGAGCCAGTTGGCTTCGACGCGGCTGTGCAGCGAATGCCAGACGAAATAGAGGAAGATCATCCAGACGCTGACATTGATGAGCGCAGCACCCGCGGCATTCGCGGCCCTGCCCCGCGCCAGCGCATAGAGCCCGAGCACGCCGAGAATGAAAACGGAAGGCGTTGCAAACGCGAATTGCGTCGGCAACATCTCGCCGAGAAATTTCAGCGTGAGCCCCTCGACGCGCGCGCGGCCGAGCTGCTTGATGAACGACACCCACTGATGATCGGCATTCCAGAGGATCACCGGAGAGAAGACCGCAAACGCAACGATACCGCCGAGATAAGGCCACGGCGACGCCAGCCAGCGGCGCTGGTCCTTCATCAGCAAGAGCCACAGCAGGATCTCGGCGCCGAAAAACAACGCGGTGTATTTCGACAGCAGTCCGCAACCGACAGCGACACCGACCGCCAACCACCAGACGCCGCGTCCGGTTTCCCAAACCTTGGCGAGGAAATAGAGGACAAAGCTCGATGCCACCATCAGCGGCGCGTCGGGCGTCACGATGGTGGTGCCGACCGAAGCCATCAGCGTCGCGTTGAGAAGGACCGCGGCGGATGCGGCGATGCGCGCGTCATCGAACAAAATCTTGGCGGTGCGATACACCGCCCAGCTCATCGGCAGCGCCAGCAGGATCGACACCAGCCGCACGCCGAACTCGGTATCACCCGCAATCAATGTGCCGAGGCGGATCACCACCGCAACCATCGGCGGGTGGTCGTAGTAACCGCCCGCGAGGTGCTTCGCCCAGGTCCAGTAATAGGCCTCATCGAAGGTCAGCGGTGTAAACGCCGCGGCAATCAGGCGAAGCAGCACCAACGCGGCCACGGTGAGAGCCGCACCGCGTGTCAGCTTCGCATCCGCAGAGATCATTTCGCGCGCCAAACGAACAGGCTGGAGACGCCGTAGTTCCACACCACACCCATCAGCGCGCCGGCAACACCCGCGAGCCACCAGATCGGCTCCTGATCGAAGACAGTCGCCGCAACGCCGACATTGGCGAGCAGGCCCACGCTGCAAACCAGATAGAACAACAGCAGGCCGCGAATGAGGGCGAAGCCCTTCAGGCGCTGGTCGCGGTAGGTCAGTTGATTGTTGAGAAGAAAGTTTCCGGTCATCGCCACAAAGGCGGCGACGCCCTGGGCTTCCGCGAACGGCACCTTGAGCGCAAGCACAGTGTAAAGCGTTAGCAGATGGACGCCGAGACCGATCCCGCCGACCAGCGCGAACAGCAGGAAGCGCAGCGACACCAGATCGTTCGTCAGCTTTGCGAGGACGAGACCGAGGAAATCCAGCACGACTAGTGAATCCAGTTTGCTCTCACCGTGCAACCGTGCGCCGAAGGAATAAGGCACCTCGACGACGCGTAGTTTTCCGCCCGCGGTCGCCACGATGTCCAGCAGGATCTTGAACCCCTGCACCGAGAGCGACGGCGCAAGCTGCTCGAAGCGATCGCGGCGAAGCATGAAAAAGCCGCTCATCGGATCGGCGATCTTGATGTGCAGCAGTTTCTTGGCGATGTTGGTCGCGATCACACTGCCGCCGAGACGCGCACTGCCGAAACTGCCGGTGTCACCGCCGCTAACATAGCGGCTGCCGACGGCGAGCTCGGCCTGGCCCGATTGCAGCAGCGCGAGCATCTTCGGGAGTTGCGTCTCGTCATGCTGCAGGTCCGCGTCCATCACGGCGACATAGGGCGCGCTTGAGGCCAGAATACCTTCGATGCAGGCGCCGGAGAGGCCCCGCCGTCCGATGCGGCGAATGCACCGCGCCCTGGGATCGGTCTGGGCCAGTTGCCGCGCGACCTCCCAGGTTCCGTCCGGGGAATTGTCATCGACGAAGATGACTTCCCACGAAATGCCGGACAGCGCGGCGTCCAGCTTCGCAAAAAGCTGGGGGACGTTGTCGCGCTCTTTGAAAGTGGGCACCACCACGCACAGTTGACGTGCGGGCGCCGCGCCGGGTGAGATGGCCTCAGTCATGGGGCCAGCGTATATCCGGGGTGCCGGAGGATGCCAAGACGACCCGCCCGGAGACGCCATTTCGATACAATAATGCGGGGAAATCGGGTGGCGGTGGTGAACCGGGGCTTAAAAATGCCAACGACCACGGAGGGAAACCAGTAAGAGAATCAGGCTGCGCGTACATCCGGCGCGCTCACCCTCTCACGGTTCTTCTCGTGGTCGTCCGGCGATGGAGCTGGTGCTGCAACATCGCCGTTAAAGCTACATAAGTACGGTGGCGGCGTTCCGCAAGCCCCCAAAGGGAAACGAAAATGGCGAAGAAATCGGGTCAAATCCACATCGGCATCGGCGGCTGGACCTTCGCGCCGTGGCGCGGGGTGTTCTATCCGGAAAAGCTGACCCAGGCGAAGGAGCTGTCTTACGCCGCCTCAAAGCTAACCTCGATCGAGATCAACGGCACCTACTACGGCTCGCAGAAGCCGGAAAGCTTCCGCAAATGGGCCAGCGAGGTGCCGGACGGGTTTGTGTTCTCGGTCAAGGGACCACGGTTCGCCACCAACCGCCGGGTGCTGGCAGAGGCTGGGGATTCCATCCAGCGGTTCTACGATTCCGGTGTCACGGAGATGGGCGACCGCCTCGGTCCGGTGCTGTGGCAGTTCGCGCCGACCAAAAAATTCGACGAAGCGGATTTCGGAAAATTCCTCGAACTGCTGCCACGCAAGTTCGATGGTCTCGCGCTGCGCCATGTGGTCGAAGTACGAAACGACAGCTTCTGCACGCCGTCGTTTATCGCATTGCTGAGGAAGTTTGAGGTGGCCGTGGTTTACGCCGACCATGCGAAATACCCGGCCATCGCCGACGTCACCACCGATTTCGTTTATGCGCGGCTTCAGACCGGCAAGGACACCGTCAAGACCGCCTACCCTCCCAAGGCGCTGGATGAATGGGCCAAACGGCTGACGTTATGGGCAGAGGGCGGCGAACCGGATGACCTCGCCAAATCCGACAAGACGCCCGCGAAGAAGCAGCCGCGCGACGTGTTCGCCTACGTGATCCACGAAGGCAAAATCCGCGCACCGGCGGGTGCGGTGGAATTGATCGCGCGGGTGAAGTGAGCGTCATCGAACACCGGGAGGCAGCATGGCCAAAGCCAAAAAGCTCTTCACCATCGGCTACGAACAAACACCACCCAAAGCTGTCCTCGATGAGTTGCAAGGCGCCGGTGTGAAACTGCTGGTGGACGTGCGTGCGATTGCTTCATCGCGCCGTCCCGGATTTTCCAAGACGCAACTCGCGGCGGGACTGGACGAGCGCGGCATCGGCTACATCCACCTTCGGGGGCTCGGCACGCCGAAGGACGGCCGCATGGCCGCGCGCGCAGGCGACATGAAGACGCTGTCGAAAATCTATCACGCTCATCTCAAGACCTCGCAGGCACGCGCGGAGATGGACGAACTCGCAACGCTGGTCATGAAGGCCGGACCGGTCTGCATCCTGTGCTATGAGCGCGATCACAACGCCTGTCATCGCAAGTTCATTGCCGAGATCATCGAGAAACGCGAAGGCGCGAAGATCGAGAACCTCGTCGCCCCGCAATTCTGAGTTATCCACAGGCCCCATGATTATCTTTAGTCGCGTTCATGGGGTGTTCCCGCTCGTTCGCTAGACGAACGCCCTCCTTGCCGCTCTAATAGCCCTACGTATTTTTACTTAAGTTTTTTGTTCGGGGCTTCTGGGGGCTCCATGCGTTGCGTGGGAAGGGTGCGCGCGTTTTGCGTCACCGCCGCTGTCTTGCTTTGCGGTGGCCCCGCCGCTGCGGCCGATCCAGAGGCAGGTGGCATCACCGTAGGCGATCCTGAAGAAAGCCACCCGAGCGACGGCGCCACTCCCGAAAAACTTCTTTATTTCAGCGGCTTCGATCTCTGGCGCAGCGGCGGTTCGTTTTACGGCGGCGCGCAATGGGCTCCGTATGGACTGAACGAGGATGGCTTCACGCTCAAGCTGTTGCTGGCCGAAGGCAGCTACCGCTATCTCGCGGGCACGACGAACATCCGAGGCACCAGCCTGCTCGCCTCGATCATGCCGGGCTGGCGGATCAAGCACGGCAATTTCGAAGCCAAGGTCTTCGCCGGCCTCGACCTTCAGAACCATCGGACGTCGCCTGCTGATCCCGGCAACAGCCTTCGCGGCAATCACGCCGGTTTGCGCGTTGGCGTGGATTTGTGGTGGGAGCCGACCACGACGCTCATGCTTGCGTCATCCATCTCAGGCTCGACGATCGGCAACAATTTCGGCGTACGCGTGGCCGCTGGATGGCGCGTCATGGATCGCTTCTGGACCGGACCCGAAATCGAGACATCCGGCGACGAAGTTTATCGCCAGTACCGGATCGGTGCACACTTGACGTCCTTCAGGACCGCGGCCTTCGAATGGACCCTGGGCGCCGGCTATGTCGAGGACAATAGCCACCGTTCCGGGCTTTACGCGCGCATGAGCCTGATCACGCGGCGATAGTGCGAAACGGAACTCAGGGTCGATTGACCTTCAATCCAGCGTGCGCCGGAATCGCGTGACCGCGATGGTCATGGCCACCAGCACCAGAAGGCACAGCGCGATCGCGTCGTACTGCAGGTTTTGGAGTGACGCACCCTTGAGCATGATGGCGCGGACGATACGGATGTAGTGGGTAAGCGGCAGCGCTTCGCCGATCCATTGCGCCCACACCGGCATGCCCGCGAATGGAAACATGAATCCAGACAGCAGGATGTTCGGCAGAAAAAACATCATCGACATCTGCATGGCCTGAAGCTGGTTCTGCGCGATGGTCGAAAACGTGTAACCAATGGACAGATTGGCCGCGATGAACAGCGTCGAAAGCAACGCCAGAATCCACAGGCTGCCCAATATTGGCACGTCGAACAGAAAATGACCGATACCGATGATGATCGTCGCCTGCAGGAAGCCGACCAGCACATAGGGAATAATCTTGCCGAGCATCACCTCTACCGGCGTGATCGGCATCGCCAGAAGATTTTCCATCGTGCCGCGCTCGATCTCGCGCGTCACCGACAGCGCGGTGAAGATCAGCATGGTCATGGTCAGGATGGTGCCAACCAAACCCGGCACGATGTTTAGCCGCGACTCCGCCGCCGGATTGTAGCGGGCGTGGGTGCGGATTTCGAACGGCATGTCCGGCGGATCGCCGACTTGCAGATCATGTTGAAGCGACGTCTGCACAATTTGGCCGAGTGCCGAGAGCGCCGACCCTGACGCGACCGGATCGGTTGCGTCCGCCGCCACCAGCAGCGCAGGTTTATCGCCGCGCCGCACCGCGCGCTCGAAGCCGCGCGGAATCTCGACGCCGAACAGCACCTTGCCGGATTCCAGCAGACTGTCGAACTCCGCGACGGTATGGACCTCGCGCGTAAAGCGGAAATAGGCGGTGTTCTGCAACGCCTTGAGGATCGAGCGCCCGAGATCGCTGTCTTCCTGCAACAGAACGGCCGTGGGCAGATTGCGCGGCGTGGTGTTGATGGCATAGCCGAACAGCAGAAGCTGCATGATCGGCAGCATGATGATCATCGCGAACGAGACCCGGTCGCGGCGCAACTGAAGGAATTCCTTGACCAGCATCGCGTAGGTGCGCTGCCAGAAACCGGTAAAGCCGCCATTCGTGACCTCGGTTTCGCTCATTGGAAATTGTCCTTCGAGCGGCCCATCAACTCGATAAAGACATCCTCGAGCGACGGTTCGGACTTGTGCCAGACCACGCCGTTGCCGGACTTGTAAGGCGCTATCGCCGCTTCCAGCGCAGCTTCATCGCGTCCGGAGACATGAAGACTGGTGCCGAACGGCGCGACCATATCGATGCCGGGCTTGCCGGTGAGTTCGGCGGTGAGCCCGTTCAGGCCCTCTCCCGTCACCGTGTAGGTGGTCAGCGCGGATTTGGCGATGACCTCCTCGACCGTGCCGTGCGCCAGCAGGTTGCCGTAGGCAATATACGCGATCTCGTGACAGCGTTCCGCCTCGTCCATGTAGTGCGTCGAGACCAGCACGGTGAGCCCTTCGGCGGCGAGCGCGTGAATCTCGTTCCAGAATTCGCGCCGCGCCTTGGGATCGACGCCGGCGGTCGGCTCATCGAGCAACAGCAGTTGCGGATTCGGCAATGTGCAGGCACCGAGCGCAAGACGCTGCTTCCAGCCGCCGGAGAGTTCGCCCGCAAGCTGCTCCTCGCGTCCGGTGAGACCGAGACGCTTGATCATCTCGCGTGCAGCGGCGCGCGGGTCGGGCACACCGTAAAGCCGCGCCACGAATTCCAGATTCTCGCGCACCGACAGATCCTGATACAAACTGAAGCGCTGCGTCATGTAGCCGACGTGCCGCTTGATCTTGTCGGCGTCGCGCCGGATGTTGTAGCCGAGACACGTCCCCTCTCCGCTGTCCGGCGTCAGCAGGCCGCACAGCATGCGTATGGTCGTGGTCTTGCCGGACCCGTTCGGTCCGAGAAAGCCGTAGATCGAGCCGCGCTTCACCTGCATCGACAGGTCGTGCACCACCTCGCGACCGCTGAACGACTTCGACAAACCACGGACTTCGATGGCGATGCCGGACGCAGCGACCTCGGTGCTCACGGCGTCCTCCCACCGGCAAAGATGCTGACCGGCTGGCCGACGCGCAGGCTATCGGGTTTGTTCGGCCGCGCCTGGATCAGATAGACCAGCTTCGATCGCTCATCGAGACTGTAGATCACCGGCGGCGTGTACTCGGCCATGGTGGCGATGAAGTAGATCTTCGCCGTCAGGTCGCTGGCGCAACCGTCGCATGTCACCCGCACGTCCTCACCGACCTTGAGCTTCGGCAATTCCGGCTCCGGCACGAAGAAGCGCACCTTCATGTTGCCGGGCGGCAGAATCGACACAACCGGTTTCTGCGCCGGAACGGTCTCACCCTCTCGGAAATAGATCTGCTGGATCGTACCCGCTATGGGCGCGTTCATGCGGCGGCGCGCCAGCCTCGTCTGCGACGTATTCACCTGCGCCTCGGCGACACGCAGCGAGGCGAGCGCGGAATCGAAATTTGCCTGCGTGCCGGAGCCGGTCTTGCTCAGGGCCGCCGCACGATCGTAGGCCTGCTTCGCATTGGCGAGCGTGGCGTTGCTCTGGTTCAGATTGGCCTGCTGCAGATCGTCGTCGACGGCATAGAGCGGCATGCCGACCTCGACCTTGTCGCCTTCGCGAATATTGAGTTTGACGACGCGTCCCTGTTCGTCGGGGCTGACAAAGATCATGTCCGCTTCGACCCAGCCTTGATAGCCGGGGTTTTTCGATTCCCCGCATCCCGCCAGAACGGCACTCGCCAGAAAAACAGCGAGCGCCCGCATCATGTTTCGCGACGCAATCATGCCGCTCTCCCTTCATCAAAAATCAGATCGAGATGAACGCGCAGCATCGCCGCTGCATCGAGCGGCGCGTGTTTGCCGAAAAGGCCCTGCCAGATCACGGCGACAACGAGTGGCGAAACGAGAAGTTGCGGAAATTCCACCAAACCGGGATTGCGGATTTCGCCGCGTGCGATGCCGTATTCGATCAGTTTCCGCATTCCGGCGATACCATGTGCAACTACCTCGCGATAATAGAAGTCCGCCAGCGACGGAAAGCGCGTACCTTCGGAGATGATCAAACGCAGAATATCCCCGCGCTTCGTGCCGATAACCTCACGGACGAACATGCCTGCCAGCGCTTCGATCGCCTCGCGCGCCGAGCCGGCGCCAGGCCCGATCGGCGGATTGGAGATCCGCGTGATCAGCGGTCCGAGTGCGGTGCGCACCAATTCCTGGAACAGCGCTTCCTTGTCCTTGAAGTGAAGATAGATCGTGCCTTTGGCGACGCCTGCCCGCTTGGCCACGTCGTCAAGGCGCGTCGCGGCAAAACCTTTCGCGGTGAACTCGTCAAGACCTGCAGCGACGATCGCCGCGCGCCGCTCCGCCGCGCCGATCAGACGCTTTGACGGTTGCCCTGTCGCAACGCCATCAGCGCGCGAGCGCGTTTTGGCGCCTCGGGTAGACTTGTCCTTTGCAGGACGGGTGTCGATGAGTGGAACTTTTGCCATGCTAAAAATATGACTGACCAGTCAGTCATATTCAAGGCAGACTTGCCTCCTTTCGATGACGTGATCCGGCCGGTTCACGGAGACAGGCGCCGGGAACGTCACCGGATCGGCGCATGCTTGACGATCGCTGCCGGTCAATGAATCGCCGGTTCGCCCTTCTCGACCCATTGGGCCCGCCAAGGAGGCGCGGAAAACGGCTGTCCGAAATAGACGCGCTCGGAGCGGATCAGGTCGCCGTCAAACTCATAGAGGGTAATGCCGAGCCAACGGGAGCCATCGCGATAATGGATGACAATCTCGGACCACCAGTTGTCGCCTGAGCCCCCATGGCGAAGCGCTTCGACGCGCGGACCGCCCTCGGGCCGATGGGTCCGCAATGCCACATAGTTGTCGTGGCCCCGGACGATTTCACCGGACTGCGGCCAAAGCATTTGCCACGCAGGATGACGGAGCCGCCCCATCGTCCCGAAATCGTCGACGACGCTGGCGCCTTCATAACGTTCAATAATTTTTTGGTGGGTCTCCATCGCTCACTCCTTCTCGATCGCAGGCGTTGCCAGAGAATGTGAACAAGTGAATTTGGTCATCCGCCCTCGGCCAAATGCCGAGGCTGCAGTGACGCTCCCCGCTCAGATTAAGTATTGGAATTTATCGCCGCAAGACGGGGCCGCAGGCGCTCTGTCAGCCCCGGGCGTCACAGGCCCAGGCGCGGATGACGCATTCCTTGCCGCCGAATGCGTAGCATTTCTTCATGGCTTCATTGAGCGCGCTGGAGATGCGCGGCGCGACCGCGTAGCCGTGTGCTCCACAAGGCTTGGTCATGTCGAGCGACAGTGCGGCACAGGCACGCTTCATGGTCACGGCAGAACATTCGCCCTTGCATTGCTTGAGAGCGGCGCTGCGCGCGCCCTGCTCCGCCGGATAGTCGAAGGCCTGGCCGTAAGCCCCGCACTTGCCGATGGCCAGCGCACCGGCTGCAGAAGCCGGCGTTCCGACGAGATGAACAGCAAAAGCAGAAACCAAAGCAAAAATAAAAAGCGCGCGAGCGCGCGCAGCCGTGAACGCCGTCAAGATCCCCTCCCGGAAGTCACAGGGCGAATCTAGCGGCAGGGTCTTTCAACTTGGTGAACAGGAGGGAAATGCGAGCGCTCCTGCGGCATTATGAACCGCCGGCGCCGATCCGTGAACTGTCCTTTCGGGCATCGGTCAACATCTCGGGCGTGTCGATGTCGAGGAAGGCGCTGTTGCCTTGAACTTCCACTTCGGTCACAGCCTCCATGTGCCGCGCGATCAAATGACGTGCACCGACATCACCGTCGAGCGCCATCAATTCGGGGAAGAATCGCCTCGACCACAACACGGGATTGCCGCGTCGTCCGCCTGCTACCGGCACCACGATCAGTGAGCCACGATCCGGCGCGAACGCTTCGACCAGACGGCCGATCAATTTCGCGTCGATCAGCGGCATGTCGCCGAGGCACACCACAGCACCGTCGGCATTCTCCGGCACCGCGCCGATGCCAGCCTTCACCGACGTCGCAAGGCCCTGGGCAAAATCCGGATTGCGCACGAACTTGACGTTGAGTCCCTTCAACGCAGCCTCGACCTCACCGGCCTGATGGCCAGTGACGACGATGACCGGCGATGCTTTCGAGGCCAGCGCCTGCTCGGCAACGATCCGTACCAGCTTCTTGCCGTTCAGTTCGGCCAGCAACTTGTTCGGCCCACCCATGCGGGTCGAACGTCCGGCGGCGAGAACGACAGCCGCGACGTTCCGGTTGCCATCGGCCTCGACCGGCACGCGTGGCTGCGGCCGCGTCACGATTTCCATCAACAGGCCGCCAACGCCCATGCCGGTGACATCCGCGCGCGTGACCGGAAGCCCGGCTAGCAAGCGCATCAGAATCCAGTCGAAGCCGTTTTCTTTCGGCGAACGCGCGCAGCCCGGAGCGCCGAGCACAGGACGATCGTTCACATTGCCGATCAGCATCAGGTTGCCCGGATCGACCGGCATACCGAAATGCTCGACCGCGCCGCCGATATGTTCGATCGCGGCCGGAATCACATCACGCCGGTCGGCGATGGCAGATGCGCCGAACACCAGCACCAATTCAGCGCCCAGCGCGAGCAGTTCTTCAATTGCGGGCGCCAACGCGGCTTGGTCATGGGGCACGCGGCGTTCGGCAATGATGCGCGCGCCGGTCGGGGCGAGACGCTCTTCCGTCACGTGCAACGTCTTCTCGATCACTTTCGGTGCGAGACCAGGCAGCAGCGTCGAGACAACACCGACGCGCTTGATCCTGAATGGCTCGACCCGCATTCGCCCTGCGCCGACGGCCGCCACAGCGGCATCGCGCAGCTTGGCTTCGACACCGAACGGAATAATCTTGACGGTCGCGACCATCTCGCCCGCAACCACCGCCTTGAAGGCTGGCAGTGTTGCGAAGGTGACCGCTTCATCGACCCGGTTGATGCGGTCGACGGAATCGCGATCCACCACCAGCACACCGGCTTCCGATGCGAACAGATTGGCGCGTCCGGTGAACGCCCGCTCGACGTTGACACCCTCACCCGCGACTGCCGCGGCAATGCTCGCGGCTGCTTCATCCTCCGACACGTCATCCTTGTCGAGACGCGCGACCACGATTTCCTTGACGCCCGCCTGCTTCAGCGCGGCTATCTCGGCGAACCCGACGACGGTGCCCTTTTTGAGCACAAGCGAGCCCTGACGTATGGCGTGTACCGTCACGCCACCCAGAGCATCTTCAGGTTTAACCGGGCCAAATTTCATGCGGCTGACTTTGTCTTGAGTGGTGCGTCGGCCGGCAGCCGAAGCCTTGCCGTGATTTCCGCCATGATAGCAACTGCAATCTCGGATGGCGAGACCGCGCCGATGTTCAGGCCAATAGGCGCATGGATTCGCGCCAGCGATTCATCGCTCGCGCCCTGAGCCTTGAGACGATCGATCCGTTTGCCGTGAGTCTTTCGCGAACCGAGCGCGCCGATATAGAAGCAATCGCGCTCAAGTGCGTGCAGCAGCGCCGGATCGTCGATCTTGGGATCGTGCGTCAGCGCGACGAATGCCGTGTAGCGGTCGATATTGAGCGGCGGGAGCGCGACGTCGGGCCAGTCCGCGAACAGCGGCACGTCAGGAAAACGTTCCGGCGAAGCGAAGGCGGTGCGCGGATCGACCACGAACACGTCATAGTCGAGCGACTGCGCCAGTGGGGCCAGCGCCTGACTGATGTGGACCGCGCCAATGATGACGAGGCGCGCCGTCGGCGCATAGACATTGAGAAACAGCTTCTTGCCGTCGCTCTCGACCATGCCGCTCTTGCCCATGCGCAAATGCTTGTCGAGTTCGGCATGCAGCGGATCGGCGGCAATGTTGGCCGCCTTGACGAGGCGCTGGTCGCCGCTCACGACATCGGTGACGACGATCACAGCCCGGCGCGCCGCGCGCTCGGCGTTCAGTTCGGCCAGCGTATTCTGTTTCAAGAGTTGCCCACCTTTTCGACGAAGACGCGGATGGTGCCCCCGCATGACAAACCGACATTCCACGCGGTCTCGTCCGCGACGCCAAATTCCAGCATCTTCGGCTTGCCGCTGGCGATCACGTCGAGCGCCTCGGTGACTACCGCGCCCTCGACACAACCGCCGGACACCGAACCCAAAAATGTGCCGTCATCGTTGATAACGAGGCTCGAGCCTGCCGGACGCGGCGCGGAGCCCCAGGTCTCGACCACCGTCGCCAGCGCAACGCCGTGACCGGATTTCATCCAGTTCTCTGCGGCTTTCAAAATGTCTTCGTCGCGGTTGAGCATGGTGTGATCCTCAGGCTGCGGAGCGGGTTTCGATGCACCGGGGCGGCTGGTCCGATGACAGCGCGGCGATCAGCCCTTCCATGGACTTCAAGTTATGCACGGGACGGAATTCATCAACATGCGGCAGCATCATTTTGATGCCCTGCGCCTTGGCCTCGAAGCCGTCGAACCGCAGCAAGGGGTTGAGCCAGATCAGGCGGCGGCACGAGCGATGCAGCCGATCCATCTCGAATTCCAGCCGGGAATCAGCCTCGCGCTCCAGCCCGTCGGAAATCAGCAGCACGGTAGCACCCTGCCCGAGCACGCGGCGACCCCAGAGATTGTTGAAGTTATGCAGCGAGGTCGCAATCCGCGTGCCGCCCGCCCAGTCTTCGACGCAGGACGAACACGCCGCCAGCGCCTCGTCGGGATCGCGCGCGCGCAACGCCCGGGTCACATTGGTCAACCGCGTGCCGAACAAAAACACCGAGACGCGTTTGCGCGCATCGGTGATGGCATGAAGAAATTGCAGGAACAGCCGCGTGTATTCGGTCATCGAGCCGGAAATATCGAGCAGCGCCACAATCGGCGCCGGTTTGTCGATGCGGCCGAGGCGATGGAATTTCACGATTTCGCCGCCGGTGCGCAGGCTCCCGCGCAATGTCCTTCGCAGATCGAGCCGCGTGCCGCGCGCGTCTGGCGCAAAGCGCCGCGTGCGCAACTCAGCCTGCGGCAGTTTCATCTGCGCGATGGCACGCGTGACCTCGGCGATTTCAGCCGCGCTCATCTGCGCGAAATCCTTGCGCTGAAGAACTTCGCGGTCGGACACCGAGAGCTGAACGTTCTTCTCCTCGATATCCTGCGTCTCCATATTCCGGCTCTGCGCAAAAGCTTCTTGAACACGGCGCGACGCCGGCGGCGGAGGTTTCTGCGCCTCGGGCGGCAGTGGCACCGAATCCAGCATGTGGTCGGTGCCTTCGGCGCGGCGGAAGAACAGGTCAAACGCCTGCGCAAACACCAAAGCGTGCTCGCGCCGCTTGACGAAAATCGATTCCAGCGTCGTGAACAGATCGGCGCGGTTGCCGATGTCGATCAGCCGCATCGCCTTCAGCGCATCGATCACCGCACCCGGCCCGATCGGCAGCCCGGCGGTACGCAATGCGCGCGCGAAGCCGATGACGTTATCGGCGATCAATCCGGTCGCTGGGTTATGGATGTCATTCGCCATGACGAGTCCCGGATTGTGTTCAGGCCGCAGGATCGCTGACGGCTTCCTTGATGACCTTGTCGAGCGCTGGACCCTGCATACGCCCGATATCGTCCTGATACTTCAGCAGCGCGCCAAGCGTATCGCCCACCACCTGCGGCGTCAGCGAACGCGCATCGAGTTCGGTCAACGCCGTCGCCCAGTCGATGGTCTCCGCCACGCCCGGCACCTTGAACAGATCCTGCTCGCGCAGCGCCTGCACGAAACCGACCACTTGCTGCGACAGCTTCGCGCCGATGTTCGGTACACGCGACTTGACGATGGCCAGCTCGCGCTCGGCCGACGGATAATCAACCCAGTGATAGAGACAGCGGCGCTTCAGCGCGTCGTGAATTTCGCGCGTGCGGTTCGACGTCACAATGACGATGGGCGTCTGTGGCGCTTTGACGGTACCGAACTCGGGAATCGTGACCTGAAAGTCACTGAGGATTTCCAAGAGATACGCTTCGAACGCCTCGTCGGCCCGATCGAGTTCGTCGATCAGCAGCACCGGCGGACCGGCAACGTCCGGCTCGAGCGCCTGCAGCAGCGGGCGCTTGATCAGATATTTCTCGGCAAAGATGTCGGCGGAAAGCTGCTCGCGATCGGTCTCACCGCTGGCCTCGGCCAGACGAATGGCGATCATCTGCGCAGCACTGTTCCACTCGTACACCGCGGACGCGATGTCGAGGCCTTCATAGCATTGCAGGCGAATCAGCTTGCGTCCGAGCGCAGCCGCGAGAACCTTTGCGATCTCGGTCTTGCCGACACCCGCCTCGCCTTCGAGAAACAAAGGCCGGCCCATCTTGAGGGACAGGTAGACCACCGTCGCAAGCGAACGCTCCGCGAGATAGCCACGGCTGGTGAGCAAATCGAGCGTTGCATCGACCGATGCGGGGATCTTGCTCATGCTCACACAGACTCCAGGTTCAGCTCTTCGCCGTCGCGGCTTCCACAGCGCGGCGCGCAAGCACACCGATAAGATGCGCGCGGTATTCGGCGCTGCCGTGAATATCGCTGTTCAAGCCTTCGGCGGACACCGTCAACCCGTCAAGCGACTTCGGCGAGAACCGCTTCTTCAGCGCTTCCTCGAACTCCGTAACGCGGAACACGCCGTCGCCACCGGCGCCGGTCACTGCGACACGCACGTCCGATGGACGCCGTGCGACGAACACGCCGACCAGCGCGTAACGCGACGCTTGGTTACGGAATTTCTGATACGCGGCCTTCTTCGGCAGTGGAAACATCACGCGGGTAATGATCTCGTCGGGCTCGAGCGCCGTCGTGAACAGGCCTTGAAAGTATTCTTCCGGCTTCAATCGACGCTTGTTGGTCACGATGGTCGCGCCCAGCGCCATGACCGCAGCGGGATAATCGGCGGTCGGATCGTTGTTAGCGAGCGAGCCGCCGATGGTGCCCTTGTGACGGACCGCGGGATCGCCGATCAGGCCCGCAAGCTCGGCAAGCGCCGGGATCGCCTCGCCGACGACGGCGGAATTCGCAACTTCGGCATGGGTCGCCGTCGCACCGATCACCAGATTGCGGCCCTTCATCTCGATGCTGTTGAGGCCTTCGATATGGCTAAGGTCGACAAGGTGCGGCGGAGCGGCTAGCCGCTGCTTCATCACCGGCACCAGCGTATGGCCGCCCGCGATCAGCTTGGCGTCTTCGTTCTTGACGAGAAGATTGGCGGCCTGCCGCACAGTCCCGGGACGATGATATTTGAAATCGTACATTGCAATGTCCTTCGGGAGCGCGCGTTATGCGAGATCGGATTTGGCCATCGCCTTGGCGCCGGCCGCAATCGACAGCACGATATTCTGGTAGCCAGTGCAGCGGCACAAATTGCCCTCGAGTTCCTCGCGGATCACGTGATCGCTGAGATCATGCCCTTTGCGATGCACGAGATCGACCGCCGTCATGATCATGCCCGGCGTGCAGAAGCCGCACTGCAGACCGTGATGCTCGCGGAATGCTTCCTGCATCGGATGCAGCGGCGCACCGTCGGCAGCGAGACCCTCGATCGTCTTGACCTCGTGCCCGTCCGCCATCACCGCGAGTGTGGTGCAGGACTTCACCGCCTTGCCGTCGAGATGGACGACACAGGCTCCGCATTGCGAGGTGTCGCAGCCAACATGGGTGCCGGTGAGCTTGAGATTTTCGCGCAGGAATTGAACGAGCAGCGTGCGCGAATCGACCTTACCCGTCACGGGATTGCCGTTCACGATCAGTGAAATCTTGGCCATCAACACTCTCTTGTTTTCGGCTTGGCGCCCAGATTCTGGACTAAGTTCTGGGACTCAAGTTTTTCAACACCGCATGGCACGGCGCGGAACATTTAAAATGGTTCCAAATTCATAATATGAGCCATTGCGGCGATGAGCAACCGTGCGGCGCCCCGCTTGCGAACAAGAAGGCTTGATTTGCGGGAGGGGCTGATATGCCGAAACGGCCTTCAGCCTGCTTTCACCGCTTCCGCAAATTTCACAAAGAACTCATCGGCCAGTTTCTTGGCCGCGCCATTGATGAGCCGCTGCCCTAACTGCGCAAGCTTGCCGCCAATCTGAGCATCGACATTATAGCTCAGCAACGTACCGCCGTCCTTGTCGGTCAGCCCAACGGTCGCGCCGCCTTTGGCAAAGCCCGCGACGCCACCCTCACCCTCGCCGGAAATCTTGTAGCCGTTCGGCGGGTCGAGATCGCTCAGCGTGACCCGGCCCTTGAAGCGCGCGGACACCGGGCCGACCTTCATCTTGGCGACGGCCTCGAACTGGTTCTCGCCAGAGACATTCAATTCCTCGCAACCCGGAATGCAGGACTTCAAAACAGCCGGATCATTGAGCTTCGCCCAGACCACTTCACGGGAAGCCGGAAGCTGAACCTCGCCGGTAATCGTCATCGCCATGAGAAGGTCTCCATATTCAACTATGTTCGATGGCCGCATCCGGCGACCCTGGTGAGTTCAAGTAAGCCACTGACAGCATAATTGAAAGAGGACCGTTCGGGCAGGTGCATTGCAAAATACTTACCGGTGCAGCGAATCTATTGGCATGCCTGCCACGGTTGGCTAGGGTCCGTGCATCATGAGTTCGTCACTGCCTCCTCTGCTCGCACCTTTGTTGTCGAGCGCCGCCATGCGCATGGTGTGCGACGACGAAGTTTATCTGCAACACATGCTGGACTTCGAACATGCACTTGCGCGCGCCGAAGCGGCAGCGGGCGTGATTCCGGCGAGTGCTGTCGAAAGCATCGCGAACGCCTGCCATGCTGAAGCGTTCGACCGGACAGCACTTGCCCAGGCCGCGGCCCAAGCTGGGAACCTCGCCATCCCACTGGTCAAAATGCTCACCGAGAAAGTCGGTCAAGCGGATCCTTCCGCTGCACGCTTTGTGCACTGGGGCGCAACCAGCCAGGATGTTATCGACACCGCAACCATGTTGGGCCTGCGGGCAGCCATCAACGCACTGACGATCGATCTCGATCGCGCGATTGCAGGATTTGCGCAACTGGCCCGCCAGCATCGCGAGACAGTGATGGTCGGTCGCACTTGGCTGCAGCATGCGCTCCCAATGCCATTCGGATTGAAGCTCGCTGAATATGCGGCCGCACTGAATCGCTCGCGCGGGCGGTTGAAACGCTTGCTTGGCGAGACGCTCGCGCTGCAATTTGGCGGCGCGGCGGGAACACTTGCTGCTCTTGGTGACAAGGGCTTCAAAGTCGCCGAGCACCTGGCCAATGAACTGTCGCTGCCGCTGCCGGACGCACCTTGGCACACCCATCGCGACCGCATCGCCGATGTCGCTTCCGTTCTGGCCATTCTCACCGGTACCTGCGGAAAGATCGCTCGCGATGTTTCGCTGATGATGCAAACAGATGTCGCGGAAGCCTTCGAACCCGCAGCCGAAGGCCGCGGCGGCTCCTCGACGATGCCGCACAAACGCAACCCAGTCGCAGCCGCATCGGCTCTTGCGGGAGCAACGATGGCGCCGAATCTGGCTGCAACCATTTTCGCCGCCCAGGTGCAGGAGCATGAGCGAAGCGCCGGTCCCTGGCATGCGGAATGGCCGACGTTACCGACGCTACAACTGGTGACATCCGGCGCGCTTGCGGCCATTGCGGATATCGCCGAAGGACTTGAAGTTGATGCAGCGCGGATGCAAGCCAACCTCGGTACGACCCACGGCCTTATCATGGCCGAAGCGGTAGCAATGACGCTCGCGGAAAAGGTCGGCAAAGGCGAAGCCCATCACATGGTCGAGGCCGCGAGCCGTGTATCGGTTGAGACCAAACAACACCTTCGCGACGTTCTGGCGAAAGATTCGCGGGTGACCGCCTATCTCGGCGCCGAAAACCTTGAGCGATTGTTCGAACCGGGCGCCTATCAGGGTGTATCGCAAACAATGATCGACCGGCTGCTCGCATCGCTGGACAGCAAATAAGAATAACGGAGTCTCTTTTATGCCTATGATCGACGCCGACGGATGCCTGCTGAATGTTTCGGTCGAAGGGCGCGACGGCGGACCGACCATCATGCTGTCGAATTCGCTCGGCGCGACGATGCAGATGTGGGAGCCGCAAATGGCGGCGCTGACGAAGCTGTATCGCGTCGTCCGTTATGACCGGCGCGGCCACGGCAAGTCCGGCGCCCCTCCCGGCCCTTATTCGATGGAGCGCTTCGGCAAGGATGTGCTGGCGATTCTCGACGATCTCAACATCGAGAAGGTGCACTGGTGCGGGTTGTCGATGGGCGGCATGGTTGGCCAGTGGTTAGGGGCGAATGCGCCGGAACGGATCGAGAAACTCATCCTCGCCAACACCTCCTGCTACTATCCCGATCCGACCAACTGGATGAATCGTATCAAAGCGGTGACAGAGGGCGGCATCGCGTCGGTTGCAGACGCCATTATCGCCGCATGGCTGACGACGGATTTCCGCGAACGCGAACCTCAAATCGCAGCGCGGTTGAAAGCCATGCTGATCGCCACACCGGTGCAAGGTTATCTCGCCTGCTGCGAAGCATTGAGCCGGCTCGATCAGCGCGACCTGCTGCCGCGGATCAAGGCTCCGACCCTGGTGATCGCCGGTCGTCACGACATATCCACGCCGGTCGAGGCCAGCGTCTTCATCCGCAGCCACATCCCCAATGCGAGCATGACCCTGCTCGACGCGGCACACATTTCGAATGTCGAGCAGTCGCACAATTTCACCGAAGCCGTGGTCGGCTTCCTAACCCAGCGCTGAGAGCAATCCGATGGATGACAATCAACGCCGCGACGAAGGCACCGCGCAACGGCGCAAGGTGCTCGGCAACGCCTGGGTCGATAAATCCGCCGCGAGCAAGAACGCATTCAACGCGGATTTCCTCGATCTCATCACACGCTATGCGTGGGGCGAGATATGGACGCGGCCGCAATTCGACCAGCGCACTCGCCGCGTGTTGGTGATCGGCACCATGGTGGCGCTCGGGCAATGGGATGAGTTTCGGTTGCACGTCCGCGCAGCCCTCACCGAAGGCGGCTTCACGCCGGACGACATCAAGGAAATTCTGCTGCAACAGGCGATCTATTGCGGTGTCCCCGCCGTCAATCATGCGGTCAAGGAAGCGGCCGGCGTCATTCAGGAATTGGGACTGCTCGACAAATAACCGTGATGCGTCGCAGTCGAGGTCTGTTCCTCGCGGGACGACACGGCTGCCGGATCGGTGTCGATGATCAGCAAGATCGCGGCGCCGATCAGCAACAGCGACTCGCTGGCATGAAGCCGCAGCGCCGCCAGCTCTACGACCTTCGATGCTGCGATCAAACTCGCCATGCTGATGAACGCGCCAAGCCCCAGCGCGAAGGCGAGCGCCTCGTCGGCCCCACCCTTGTTGCGGATCGCAGCGCGGATGACCAGCAGCAGGAACACGAGGAAGAAGGCGGCCACCGTCACCTTGCCGAGCGCAAGCAGCCACGCGACCCGGATGGTCCCCATCGCCGGAAGGCTGAGATAATCGCTGACATACATCGCAGCGGCGATGTTGGTGCGATCGTAGAACCCGCGGATCGGCGAGATCCAGATCTTCAACGCCGAAATGGTCCAGGACGGGATGAAATAGCACGCCAGAAGCGTGCCATTGAACGTGCTGATCCGCCAATCCTTGGACATGCGCCTCGCTCCGACCTGAGGCCGGAGCTAACTCCGCTCAACAGAGAGCGGCAATTTAAACCCTTTCTTAACCTTAATATGGCGACCGGCCCTGTGGACAACGGCAGCTGGAATACCACGCAAAAGAAAATCCCGCCTTTCGGCGGGATTTTCTCAACTCAACCACTCCGAACCTGATCAGTGGCCGCCTTTTTGGCCCTGCTGACCTTGCTGACCGGGCTTGTGGCTCGGATCCTGCTGTTGCTGGCCCGGCTTCTGACCACCACCACCCTGCTGACCCGGCTTCTGGCTTGGGTTCTGGGTCTGCTGGCCAGGATTCTGGTTCGGATTGTTCTGGTTGCCCATGGGACTTCTCCTTTGTTGAACGAAAGTCCCAACTGCCGCCCTCGCTGTTGGTTGCAACGGAACAACGGGTTCCTCCATGAACTTTTCATCGCACTGCAAACTTGACGTGGACGAGGACGCCACGACGCACCCCTGCCGGTTGCCGCACCCGGTTCCCGCTGTTAGAAAATGGGACGACGCGACGATCCGGCTGCCGGGGCCTTCGACGTGTCGATCTGTTGCTCGAACACGGCAGCCCATGGATTACTTCGCCCAGCAACTTATCAACGGACTGGTGCTCGGCTCGATCTACGGGTTGATCGCGATCGGCTACACGATGGTCTACGGCATCGTCGGCATGATCAATTTCGCCCACGGCGACATCTTCATGATCGGCGGGTTCATCGCCCTCATCACCTTTCTCATTCTGGTGTCGATCGGTCTTACTGTTGTGCCGGTGATCCTGCTTCTGGTTCTGCTGGTGGCGATGGCCGTCACTGCGCTCTATGGCTGGACGGTGGAGCGCATCGCCTATCGTCCGCTGCGGCAATCGTTCCGCCTCGCGCCAATGCTCTCCGCCATCGGCATGTCATTCGTGCTGACGAACTACGCGCAGGTCGCTCAAGGCGCGCGCGTGAAACCGGTGCCGCCCGTCATCACCGGCGGCTACACGCTGTTCGAGAATGACGGCTTCGTGGTGCGGCTGTCGAACATCCAGATCATCGTCGTCATCACCACCGTCATCCTGCTCGCGATCTTCTCGTGGCTGGTGGCGCGCACGCGGCTCGGCCGCGACATGCGCGCCTGCGAACAGGACCAGACCATGGCCGCCCTTCTCGGCGTCGATGTCGACCGCACCATCTCCATGACGTTCGTGATCGGCGCAGCCCTCGCCGCCGTCGCCGGCATGATGTACCTGCTCTATTACGGTGTGGTCGATTTCTTCATGGGCTTCATTGCCGGTATCAAGGCGTTCACCGCCGCTGTGCTCGGCGGCATCGGCTCCCTTCCCGGCGCGATGCTCGGCGGACTTCTGATAGGCCTGATCGAAACCTTCTGGTCCGCCTACTTCACATCCGAATACAAGGACGTGGCGGCGTTTTCGATTCTGATCGTCGTCCTGATCTTTCTTCCGACCGGCCTTCTGGGCCGTCCGGAAGTCGAAAAAGTCTGAGAGGCAGCGTGGCGCGTTCCGTCGATCCCGCCGCCCGTGCGCCCAAAGTCGCCGCTGCCCCGCACGGCATCCCTTTCATTCTCAAGAAGTCCCTCATCAGCGCCCTCGTGGCGCTGGTTCTGTTTTCACTGATGATCGGCATCCGCACCGAAGCCGGACCGGAAGGCCAGTTGATCTACTGGACGCGGTTCGCCGATCTGGCCGCGCTGGTGGCCGCAGTGTTTTTCGGAAGCATTATCGTCGAATTGCTGCGGCAATGGATCGGACCGGTAAAGACGATCTCGCTGCTTCCTGAATCTGCCAGCGGCACGATCGCCACGCTGCGCCGCTTTCTCGCGCCGGGGCTCCTCCTATTCACGCTGCTAGTGCCGGTGATCTTCTACGATCAGCGCTACATCCTCGATCTCGGCATTCTCGTGCTCACCTATGTGATGCTCGGCTGGGGATTGAACGTCGTGGTCGGCCTCGCCGGTCTGCTCGATCTCGGCTACGTCGCGTTCTATGCCGTCGGCGCGTATTCGTACGCGCTGCTGGCCACGACCTTCGGCCTGTCGTTCTGGGTCTGCCTGCCGTTGGCGGGAATCCTCGCCGCGTTCTGGGGCGTGCTGCTCGGCTTTCCGGTGCTGCGGCTACGCGGCGACTATCTCGCCATCGTGACGCTCGCATTCGGCGAGATCATCCGTCTCATCCTGCTCAACTGGCAACACGTCACCGGCGGCCCGAACGGCATCAGCAGCATTCCGCGTCCCACCTTCTTCGGCATTCCGCTGACCAACACCGACGACGGCCTCGCCGCGATGCTCGGCATCGAATTCTCCGCAACGCATCGCGTGGTCTTCCTGTTCTACCTGATCCTCGCGCTGGCCTTGCTGACCAACTGGGTGACCATTCGCCTGCGTCGTCTGCCGATCGGTCGCGCGTGGGAAGCGCTGCGTGAGGATGAAGTGGCCTGCCGTTCGCTCGGCATCAACACCACCACGACGAAGCTGACTGCCTTCGCAACCGGCGCGATGTTCGGCGGATTTGCCGGCGCGTTCTTCGCAACCCGCCAAGGTTTCATCAGCCCGGAGTCGTTCACGTTTCAGGAATCCGCGCTGGTGCTCGCCATCGTGGTGCTAGGCGGCATGGGTTCACAGCTCGGCGTAGCGCTGGCCGCTCTTACCATGATCGGCGGGTTCGAACTGTTCAGAGGCCTTGAGCAGTTCCGCATGCTGGTGTTCGGCGGCGCGATGGTGCTGCTGATGATCTGGCGGCCGCGCGGTCTGATCGGCCACCGTGCGCCGTCAGTGTTCCTCGAAAAACCCACGGAGATTTCGTCCGCGATGGTCAAGGAAGGCCACGGATGAACAACGAGCCCCCCGAGGACGACATTCTCGACGTCGATCATCTGTCGATGCGCTTCGGCGGCATCGTCGCGGTCAACGATCTGTCGTTCACGGCGAAGCGCGGCGACATCACTGCGCTCATTGGACCAAATGGTGCCGGCAAAACCACCGTGTTCAACTGCATCACCGGTTTCTACAAGCCGACCACCGGCATGATGCGGTTGATTCACGAAGACCGCCGCGAGTTCCTGCTGGAGCGACTGTTCGACTATCGCATTTCTAAAGTGGCAAAAGTCGCGCGCACCTTCCAGAACATCCGGCTGTTCGCGGGCATGACCGCGCTGGAAAACCTGATGGTGGCGCAGCACAATTCGCTGATGCGTGCGTCAGGCTACACGTTTCTGGGCCTGATTGGCGCACCCGGCTTCCGCCGCGCGGAACGTAGCGCCATTGATCTTGCGCGCTACTGGCTCGACCGCATCGGCCTGACCTCTCGCGCTGATGACGCGGCTGGCAACCTGCCTTATGGCGATCAGCGACGGCTGGAGATTGCACGCGCGATGTGCTCGGAACCTGCGCTGCTGTGTCTCGATGAACCGGCCGCCGGGTTGAATGCGCGCGAAAGCGACGAGTTGAGCCAGTTGCTGCTCGCGATCCGCAAGGACCACGGCACATCGGTCCTGCTGATCGAACACGACATGTCGGTGGTGATGGGAATCTCCGACTGCATCTTCGTGCTCGATCATGGCGTCAAGATCGCCGCCGGCACACCACGGGAAATCCGCGACGATCCGAAAGTCATCGCCGCCTATCTCGGCGCTGACGAACAAACCGCCATCGAAGTCATGGAGGGCGGAACGTGAACGCGTCACCTCTCCTCTCCATTCGCGGCCTCGTCGCGGCCTATGGCAACATCGAAGCGCTCAAGGGTGTCGATCTCGACATCAAGGCCGGCGAAATTGTCGCGCTGATCGGCGCCAATGGCGCGGGCAAGTCCACCCTCATGATGTCGGTGTTCGGCCGCCCCCGCGCGCGCGCCGGCACCATCGAGTTCGATGGCCGCGACATCACCTTTGAGCCGACCCATCACGTCGCGCGTCTTCGCATCGCGCAGTCCCCCGAAGGCCGACGCATTTTTCCGCGCATGACGGTGGCTGAAAACCTGCGCATGGGCGCGGACGCCGCTATCGAGAGCACCGAGGCCGAACGCAATGCCAGCCTCGAACGAGTCTTTGCATTGTTCCCCCGCCTTAAGGAACGCATCGCGCAACGCGGCGGTACGCTGTCCGGCGGCGAGCAGCAGATGCTGGCCATCGGCCGCGCGCTGATGAGCCGTCCGCGTCTGCTGATGCTGGACGAGCCGTCACTTGGCCTCGCGCCACTGATCGCGCGGCAGATCTTTGACGTCGTCCGCACGCTGAACAGACAAGACGGCCTCACCGTGCTGATCGTCGAGCAGAACGCCAATCATGCATTGAAGCTGGCGCACCGCGGCTACGTCATGGTCAACGGCCTCATCACGCTCAGCGGCACCGGCGACGAGTTGCTGGCGCGGCCTGAAATCCGTGCGGCATATCTTGAAGGTGGGCGGCACTAGGGCATGATCCCGAAAAGTGGGAACCGGTTTTCGGATCAGATCATGCCCAAAGAATCTAGGATTATGCTTTGACGCAATTTTACTCCAACGAATCCATCTTTCAGGTGCTGTTCGTCACCGTGGTGCTCGGCGCGGGCTGCGCGCTGCTCGCCGGCCGCGCCATTGCGCTGACCTGGCGGAGCATCTGGATCGCAGTGATCGCGATGATCCCGATGGGACTGGCGGTGCGATTCGTGCATTTCGCGCTGTTCAACGAAACCCTGTTGCAGCCGAAGACCTACCTGGTCGAAACCGCCATCCTGATCGCCGTCGCCTGCCTGTCTTTTCAGCGCACCCGGGCCCGGCAGATGGTGAAACAGTATTACTGGCTGTACGAACCGAGCGGTCCGCTCGGCTGGCGGCTGCGGCAAGATGCGCCAGCCAATACCTGAGCGCGGCTGAAAATTGCTCATGACTTGACGGTAAAATCAGCGGACAATACGCGCGATTTGTTCGCCCGGCGGGCCGCTCGGTCGCGCCATTCGAGACCTGCATGAGGACTGCCCTATGAAACCGATCCACCTCCTTGGCCTCGCACTCAGCGCGTCGATTGCCATGTCGACTGCTGCGTTTGCGCAAGACATTTCCGTCGCTGTCGCCGGTCCGATGACGGGCAGCGAATCCGCGTTCGGCCGTCAGATGAAGAACGGCGCCGACATGGCGGTCGCCGATCTCAATGCCGCGGGCGGCGTGATCGGCAAGAAGCTTGCGTTGCAAGTTGGCGACGACGCCTGCGATCCGAAGCAGGCGCGCTCGGTCGCGGAAAAGCTCGCGAGTTCGAAAGTTCAGGTCGTCGCCGGACACTTCTGTTCGTCATCATCAATCCCCGCGTCGGAGGCCTATGCCGAAGGCAACGTGTTGCAGATCACCCCGGCCTCGACCAATCCGGTGTTCACCGAGCGCAAGCTGTGGAACGTGCTGCGCGTCTGTGGCCGCGACGACCAGCAGGGCCTCGTCGCCGCGCAATACATTCTGAAGGCCTTCGCCGGCAAGAATGTCGCGATCCTCAACGACAAGACCACCTACGGAAAGGGTCTTGCCGATGAAACCAAGAAGGCGCTGAACGCAGCCGGTTTCAAGGAGAAGCTGTTCGAATCCTACAACAAGGGCGACAAGGACTTTAACTCCATCGTCTCGCGCCTGAAGCGCGAGAACATCGATCTGGTCTATGTCGGCGGCTATCATCAGGAAGCCGGCCTGATCGTGCGCCAGATGCGCGACCAGGGCATGAAGACTGTCCTGATGGCCGGCGACGCCATGAACGACAAGGAGTTCGCGTCGATCACGGGCGCGGCTGCGGAAGGCACGCTGTTCACCTTCGGCCCCGATCCGCGCAACAAGCCGACAGCGAAGGCCATCGTCGAGAAGTTCAAGGCCAAGGGCATCGATCCGGAAGGCTACACGCTTTACACCTACGCCTCGTTCCAGGTCTGGTCGCAGGCCGTGAACAAGATCAAGAGCACCGATCCCAAGAAGGTCATCGAAGCCATCAAGGGCGGCGAGTGGGACACCGTGCTGGGCAAGCTGTCGTTCGACGCCAAGGGCGACATCAAGCTGCTCGACTATGTCGTCTACAAGTGGGACGCCAAGGGCAACTACGCCGAGCTCAACAAGGGATCGTGAGTCCCCAACATATCTGACGGGTCATGGCCGGGCTTGTCCCGGCCATTTCTTTTTGGCGTTGCCCTATCCAAAATTCTGCAGCGCCGGGAACGTCTCCAGCAGCCAGATGCTGACGCTCGTCACCGCGCCGGTGAGAAATCCGACGCCGACCAGAATCATCAGCACACCCATCGCACGCTCAATGGTAGCGAGATGCTTCTTCATCCGCGCGAGCACCGACGAGAACTGCTCGACCATGAACGCCGCGATCAGGAACGGAATGCCAAGACCGGCAGAATAGACCGCAAGAAGTCCCGCCCCCTTCGTGACCGTCGCTTCCGACGCCGCGACCGACAGGATCGCCGCCAATATCGGACCGATGCATGGCGTCCAGCCGAACGCAAAGGCCAGCCCCATCACATAGGCGCCCCACAATCCGACCGGCTTCGGAATCGACAGACGGCCCTCGCGCATCAGGAACCCGATGCGCGTCAGACCGAGGAAGTGCAGTCCCATGAGAATGATGGCGATGCCCGCGACGATCGAGAGCTGCGCGGACCATGCACGGATCAAGCCGCCGATCAGGCTGGCGCTGGCGCCCAGCGCCACGAACACGGTTGAAAATCCCAGCACGAAGACCAGCGCCGAGAGCATTACAGCGCATTTCGAAGCCTTCTGCTCCTCATCATTGGCGACGTGCTCGATGGTCGCGCCGGTGAGATAAATCAGATACGGCGGCACCAGCGGCAAAACGCATGGCGAGAGAAAGCTGATGATGCCGGCGGCAAGCGCGGCGGGAAGCGAGACGTCGGTGATCATGCCGCTTATTGCACCGGGGCAGCTATGCTATGCAAGCTCCGCACCCGGTCGTTCCGCGTGTTGTGATCGAGATTTATCCAAAGGCAGTCCATGAAAAACCTGCTCACC
The DNA here is from genome assembly GCA_051653085.1 of Afipia sp. GTDB lineage: Bacteria > Pseudomonadota > Alphaproteobacteria > Rhizobiales > Xanthobacteraceae > Afipia. The sequence goes on from JBOFVL010000019.1 coordinate 28,839, forward strand.
GACATCCCTGGCGTCCGCGTCGGCCACGCCGACGATGCAGCTGTCGCCTCTGGCGTAACGGCCATCATCTTCGATCAACCGGCCGTCGCCTCTATCGACGTGCGCGGCGGCGGGCCGGGCACGCGTGACGGTTCCCTGCTCGACGTGGCGAACACCGTCGAGCGCATCGACGCGATTGCGCTGTCCGGAGGCTCGGCGTTCGGTCTTGAATCCGGCGGCGGCGTTCAGGCGTGGCTCGCCGCACATGGACGTGGATTTCCAGTTGGCGATGCGCTGATCCCGCTCGTGCCCGGCGCCGTTCAGTTCGACATGCTCAATGGTGGAAACAAAAAGTGGGGCCGCTTCCCACCATATCGCGATCTCGGGTATGCGGCCGCCGAAGCGGCTACCGACGGCGCGTTCGCTCTCGGAAGTGTCGGCGCGGGCCTCGGCGCGACCACGGCCAACTTCAAGGGCGGTCTCGGCTCCGCCTCCGCAGTTACGGCGGGCGGCGTTCGCGTCGCTGCCATTGCTTCGGTCAATGCGGTCGGCAGCGTCAATGTCGGTGACGGGCCGTGGTTCTGGGCCGCACCCTTCGAGATCGGCAATGAATTCGGCGGGCGCGGATTGCCGGCAGCCTTTACACCGGACATGCTCGCCATGCGCCTCAAGGGTGCACCAACGGCGACGGCCATCGAGAACACAACGCTCGCAGTCGTCGTCACCGACGCGATTCTCACCAAGGCGCAGACGAAACGGCTGGCGATGATCGGGCAGACCGGCTTCGCCCGCGCGATTTACCCCGTGCATGCGCCGCTGGACGGCGACGCCGTGTTCGCAGCAGCGACCTGCGAAAAACCGATTGATCCGTTGTACGGTCTGACTGAACTCGGCGCGGTCGCCGCGAACGTCATTGCACGCGCCATCGCACGCGGCGTCTATGAAGCGAAAGCGTTGCCGTTCGCCGGCGCGCTGCCGTCGTGGAAAGCACGTTTTGAAAAAGTATGACTGAATCCACTGCGCAACCGGTTACGTATTTTTCCGTAAGCATGAGCGCATCATGCGGTCGGAAAATGCAGAAAACCCCTGTCGTTTAAGGTTATCTCTTCCTTTCGATTGTCGGCGGAATTTTGCCGACTACGGTCCGCTGCGTGCACAACGTCGTGCACGTAACAGTGGAGAAAACGTCATGAAGAAAGTGCTGTGTCTGGCCGCTCTCGCGATGGCGCTTATCAGTGCCCCCGCACTCGCGGGAGGTGGTGGCAAAGGCGTGGGCGTCGGAGCGAACGTGCTCACCGGCAAGGGCGGCGTCCTCGGCCTGCTTGATGGCCGTGGAGCTCTCGTCGTCAACGCTTCAGTCACCACCGGCAAAGGCGGCGTTCTCGGCGCCGTGCTCGGCAAGGGTGGTGTCCTCGGCGGATTGCTCGGTGGCGGCTGCGGCTGCGGACACTGACGTCTAGACCACTGTAAGACCGCAGGCGGTAATGCTCCCCCCACCCGTCTGCGCGACAGTCTGATCCGGCAATCCCGTCTTGCGGGATCAGACTGTCACTTTCAAGTCTTGTTCACTGCCGGCTTCTCGGGCGCGGTCTCTTTGGCGAACGGTGTAAATTTCTTGGTCAGCGACGAACTGATGATGATCGCGCTCGCCTTGCCGCTCGAGATCAATGTGCCCTGCGCTCGCGACAGATCGAGGCCAAGCGCGTAGCCGTTGCCAAGATCGTGCGATGCGCCGATGCCGTAAGTCAGCACCTGCTGGCGAAACGGCGAATCCAGATAATCGATGGTGCTGTAGCCGACCGCTGCCGTCAGCGAGAGTTTGGGCTCGACCTGCCATGTCGCCTTCGCCGTATAGGCTGTATCAAGTGTGATCGGCGAGACCGGAAACGTCGTCTCTCCCGCCCGGCGGTAAGCCGCGAGGTCGATCGTGAACGGCGCGGCGCGCCACTGCACACTGACATCGAACAGGAATGCATTGACGTTGGTGAAATCGACATCGTGAAACGTGCCGCGCAACTGCGAGATCGACGCGAAGGCCGTGATATCCTTACCCTGATATTTTGCGAACAAGTACGGCTGCACGCGTTCGTTGTCGCGGCGATAACCGAAGTCATCGAGCTCGCGCTGATAGCGCCGCACCGACAGATTGACCGACGCACCGACCTCGAACTTGTCCCGCACGTAAGCGATGCCCGGAATCAGCGTGCCGCGCAGATAGACCTGCGGAGACGGCAGAAAGTCCTGAAAAATCGCGTTGGTCTGGTTCAGTGACGAACGCGCACCCTCGACGGTCGTAAACACCTTGATCGCACCGAATTTCGCTTCACCCTTGAGCGACTGTACGAGATCTGACGACCGCAGATTGTAGGTGTTGGTATCCGCAATAGTCGTCGTGGCCGCGATGTTGGCATCGTCACCGCCGTATGTCCCGCGCAGCACAACCTTGCCGGTCAGTGCGGGCAACGCGAGCGGATTGGCATATTGCGTGGTGCTCGCCTCAGCGGCGACACCATAGCTGTAATCCTTCTCTTTAGTACCGGCGACGAGCGCCGTATCCGTACCGATGAAGGCGCTGCCGCCGATGCCGCCACCGTTCGCAAACACGGGATTGGTGTCGAAGCCGCCGCGCAGGCGCAACGATGCGACGAAGTCGTCTTCTGCATGTGCGGTACTTGCCGCAAGACAAACGACGCCGGCCCACACAATTGCTCTCGACACCGCATGCCCCCGCAAACATTGCGTGGGTGCGATTACCGGCGGATGTGGTTAGCGAGTGATGAAAACGGCGTGTTTGTGCGTAGTGCTACGAATGCAGGCGGTTATCCGGTCCGATCGATCAGACCTTGACTGATACCGACTGCTTCGCGGCGGTGGCGAGTGCGTCCGTCTGACGCTGCATCATTTTCTCGACGAGACTGTATTGCGTTGACGCGCTGCTTGACGACGTCGATGACGCCGGCTGGCTCATGGTGAGCTTGGTGCCGTCGGCATAGGTCAGCGTCGTGGTGATTGAACCGTCGCTGTTGGTGGTCGTGGTGCTGGACGCGCCTTGGAGCGCCTGCATCAGCGCATCCGCGCCGCCGCCTCCACCGCCGCCGGATTGGTGCGCATGATGAGCGCCACCCTTGCCTTTCAACGCGGCCGCCATTTCGTTCATGCTGACGGAGCCGTCGCCGTCGGTGTCCATCTTGTCGAACACGTTGTCGGCGGCCTGAATATTGGTGCCACCCGCGCCGAGCTTGTCCTCGAACTCGGCCTTGGTGATCTTGCCGTCACCATTGGTGTCGATCTGCGCGAAAAGGTCTTTCAGCGCATTCGTCGGGCTGGAGGATGTCGGATCCTGCGACACCAGCAACGCATTAAACGTCGATGGCGACAGGGTTCCGCTCGAAGCGGAGCCGGTCGAAGATGCAGGCGTCAAAGTCTGCGTAAGTCCGGTCGGATCGGTCAGGCCGAAAATCGAACCGGGTTGCTTGACGCCCGTCGTCGTCGAGCCCGACTTGCCGGGCGTCAGCGATGACAACAAATCCAATGCTGTGCCCGCGGCAGCAGCGGCAGCCCCAACAGCACCTGCAGCAAAAAACATCGCGATACTCCCCAAAGCCGACAGGCGGCTCAGATCATCCCGGGAAGTATCCAGCAATTGCCGTGCCGCTTCGGAAACCCTTTAAATACGGCACTTTCCGCTGCTCGTGAGCACGATTTGACGCGGCAATTTCTGCCCGCTGCGGCAGGATTTGCCGTGGTTCGCGCGCAACTTCTGTGTACGCCCCGCGCCTTTGATTGCCCGCGCGCGGGCGGCGTGTTAGGCGAAACTGTCCGTCACCGCTGGCCCGTCGCGCCAGGAGAGGCACCGGAAACAGCAGCCATGTCCCAGCCGTTCACATCACGCCCTCTGATCATCGCACCGTCGATCCTGGCCTCGGATTTCTCGAAGCTCGGCGAGGAAGTTCGCGCCGTCGATCAGGCGGGCGCCGACTGGATGCATCTCGACGTGATGGACGGCCATTTCGTGCCGAACATTTCCTACGGCCCCGATGTCATCAAGGCGATGCGCCCGCACTCGAAGAAGATCTTCGACGCGCACCTGATGATTGCGCCGTGCGATCCGTATCTTGAGGCCTTCGCCAAGGCCGGCTGCGACCACATCACCGTCCACGCCGAGGCCGGTCCGCATTTGCATCGCTCGCTGCAGGCGATCCGAGCGCTCGGCAAGAAGGCCGGCGTGTCGCTCAATCCCGCGACGCCCGCGAGCGCCATCGAGTATGTGATCGACATCATCGATCTGGTGCTGGTGATGTCGGTCAATCCCGGTTTCGGCGGACAGTCGTTCATTCCGTCCGCGCTGGAAAAGATTTCGCAGGTCCGCGCCATGTGCGCAGGACGGCCCATCGATATTGAAGTCGATGGCGGCGTCACGGCTGCCAACGCGGCCGAAATCGCCGCCGCCGGAGCGAATGCCCTGGTCGCCGGCTCCGCCGTGTTCAAGGGCGGCACGATGGACAGCTACAAGGCGAACATCTCAGCGATCCGCAATGCGGCGGCTTCCGCGCGCGGCGAAGCGATTTAGGCCTAAAAAGCCTGATTTTCCGCACAGAACCGCGGCTCGAGGGTGGCCTCGCGGGATACGATCTGCTAAAGCGCGGCGTAATCCCCAAAGCCCAAGAGTTCGCGATGATTCCACGCTATTCCCGCCCCGAAATGGTCTCCATTTGGGAGCCGCAGACGCGTTTCAAGATCTGGTTCGAGATCGAGGCGCATGCCGCCGACGCGCTCGCGGAACTGGGCGTCATCCCGAAGGACGCCGCGAAGACGATCTGGGCCAAGGCCAAGGATGCGGTCTTCAATGTCGAGCGCATTGACGAGATCGAGCGCGAGACCAAGCACGACGTCATCGCCTTCCTGACGCATCTGGCTGAAATCGTCGGACCCGAAGCGCGCTTCGTACATCAGGGCATGACCTCGTCGGACGTGCTCGACACCTGCCTCAACGTGCAGCTTGCGCGCGCTGCCGATATCCTCATTGCCGACATCGACAAGGTACTGGCCGCGCTCAAGACGCGCGCCTTCGAATACAAGATGACGCCGACCATCGGCCGCTCCCACGGCATCCATGCCGAGCCGGTGACGTTCGGCCTCAAGCTCGCCTATGCCTATGCCGAGTTCACCCGCGCGCGCGAACGTCTCGTTCTGGCGCGCAAAGAAATCGCGACCTGCGCAATTTCCGGAGCTGTCGGCACGTTTGCGCAGATCGACCCGCGTGTCGAAGCGCATGTCGCCAAGGCCATGGGCCTCGCGGTCGAGCCGATCTCGACGCAGGTGATCCCGCGCGACCGGCACGCGATGTTCTTCGCGACCCTCGGTGTCGTTGCTTCTTCTGTCGAGCGCCTCGCCACCGAAATCCGCCACATGCAGCGTACTGAGGTGCTGGAAGCCGAGGAGTTCTTCTCCGAAGGCCAGAAGGGCTCGTCGGCGATGCCGCACAAGCGCAATCCGGTGCTGACCGAAAACCTCACCGGCCTGTCGCGCATGGTGCGCGCTTATGTGACGCCCGCGCTGGAGAACGTCGTGCTTTGGCACGAGCGCGACATCTCGCACTCGTCCGCGGAGCGCATGATGGGACCCGACGCCACCGTGACGCTGGACTTCGCACTCAATCGTCTGGCCGGTGTCGTTGAGAAGCTGCTGGTGTATCCCGCCAACATGCAGAAGAACCTCGACCGCCTCGGCGGCCTCGTTCATTCGCAGCGGCTCCTGATCGCGCTCACGCAAAAAGGCGCGTCGCGCGAGGACGCCTACAAACTGGTCCAGCGCAATGCCATGCCGGTCTGGCGCGGCGAAGGCGACTTCCAGACGCTGCTGAAGAAAGATGCCGACGTGAAGAAATATCTGTCGGACAAGGAGATCGAAGAGCAATTTGATCTCGCGTATCACTTCAAGCACGTCGATACGATCTTCAAGCGCGTGTTCGGAGCATCCTGAACCGATGGGCGTCGTCACCGCGGTGAGCCTGAGCAAGGACCACCACTTCAGCAAGCCGAATAGCTTGAGCATCCGCCTGCTCAAGGGCCTCGGTGTCGCCGGTGACGCCCACATGGGCGAGACGGTGAAGCACCGCTCCCGCGTGGCAAGAGACCCGACCCAGCCGAACCTGCGTCAGGTGCATCTGATCCACGAAGAACTGTTCGACGAACTGGCTCCGAAGAATTTCATCGTCCGGCCCGGCGACATGGGCGAGAACGTCACCACGCGCGGCATCGACCTGCTGGCCCTGCCGACCGGCACGCGGCTGCATCTCGGCAACAGCGCCGTTGTCGAGGTCACTGGCCTGCGCAACCCCTGCATCCAGATTGACCGCTTCCAGAAGGGCTTGATGGCCGCGACGCTGGACAAGGATGCCGACGGCAACCTGATCCGTAAAGCCGGGGTCATGAGCGTGGTGCTGGCCGAGGGGGACGTGCGTCCCGGCGACGCCGTCCGGGTCGTGCTGCCGGAAGGACCTCACGTTCCTCTCGCTCCGGTCTGACCCATGATCGATGCCACCTCTGATTTTGACTTTCTGCTGCTGCCAGGCCTCGGCAATTCCGGCGTCGCGCACTGGCAATCGCACTGGAGCGCAGCCTTCCCCAATGCCAGCCGCGTGCTGCAGGACGACTGGGATAATCCGCGCCGCGACAGCTGGCTGAAGCGGCTCGACCGGCAGGTGTCGGATGGCAGCCGTCCCGCGATCCTGATCGGCCACAGTCTTGGGACCGCCCTCGGCGCGCACTGGCTCGCCTCGCGGCCGCCGGGCCGGATCAAGGGTGCGCTTCTGGTCGCGCCGTCCGACGTCGACTCGCCAGCCCACACACCAGACGCGGTGCGCGACTTCGCACCAATGCCGACGGGCCGTCTGCCGGTTCCGGCGCTGGTCGTTGCCAGCACAGATGATCCCTATGTTGCCGTCGCGCGCGCCGAGGGATTTGCGCGACAATGGGGCGCTGACTTCTGCAACGCCGGCGAATTGGGTCATATCAATGGCGCGTCGCGGCTGGGCCTGTGGCCGCAGGGCCTTCTCCTGCTCGGGCAGCTTCTGAGCCGGATCTAGACCCGGCCCGTCACAACAGACTGGTAACCGCAAATCGGCTATCATGCCCCTCGTGTCACAGGCGCCCACGATACTCGTGTTCGATTCCGGCCTCGGCGGTCTCACTGTATTCCGCGAGATCGTCAAGCTGCGGCCATCTGCACGCTATATCTATGTCGCGGACGACGCCTATTTCCCCTACGGCCAGCACACCGAGGACGAGATCGTCGCCCGCGTGGTGCCGCTGATCGGCGACCTGATCGCGGAGCACAAGCCGGACCTCGTCGTTATTGCCTGCAACACGGCGTCCACTTTGGTGATGGCGCATCTGCGCGAGGCCTACAGTGTGCCATTCGTCGGCACCGTACCGGCCATCAAGCCTGCCTGCGCATCGTCAAAAACCAAACGCGTCTCCGTGCTCGGCACCAAGGGCACCGTGAGACGCGAATACACCAGGACGCTGATCCGGGATTTCGCACGGGAATGCGAGGTCACTCTCGTGGGTGCGGAAAATCTCGCCAGTCTGGCGGAAGCCGCCTTGCGGGGAGAGCGCGTCAGCGACGACGCCATCGCGGCCGAGATCGCGCCGTGCTTCCTCAACGGCCAAAATAATGATGGAGAACGGACCGACACCGTGGTGCTGGCCTGCACGCACTATCCCTTGCTGATCGACCAGATGCTCGCGCTGGCGCCGTGGCGTGTGGACTGGATCGACCCCGCCCCCGCCATCGCACGGCGGGTGAGCGATCTGCTCGGCTCGACCAACGGCCTCGGCGAGACGCTCGAGGCGCGAATCCTGTTCACCTCGGGACAAGCGCCTTCGCCGGTTCTGGCCAAGGCGCTTGCGCCGTTCTTCGGTGCCAGCCCCGTGAGCTGAGAACCGCCCTTCCGCCGCTATCATTCGGCTGCTAGCTTCCCACGCGGTCTGTTCCATGAAGAGAACAGCAAGGGAGGATTTATAATGCTCAAGAAGACAGTGCTTTGCGTTTCCGTTCTCGCGCTTGCCGGCATCGGCGCGGCGTTCGCCCAGCAGCCGCCCGCGGGCATCAAGCGCACGCCGCTGCAAACCATCGCCTTCCCCGAGGGCTACAACACGGTCACCGGTCTTGCCGAACTGGCTCCGGGGACAAAGGCGGGCCGCCATACCCATCCCGGTGTCGAAACCGGCTACGTTCTGGAGGGCGAACTGGTGCTGTCCATCGACGGGCAACCGGACAAGACGCTGAAAGCCGGGGAATCTTACCAAATCCCGGCAGGCGCCGTGCACGACGCCGCCGTTCATGGCGATAAGCCTATGAAAGTGCTGGGAGTTTACGTGGTGGACAAGACCAAGCCGCTGGCCTCCCCGGCTCCGGCAAAATAGCCGAACTGTTTGACTTAGCGGCGTTTTCTACCTATGAACACGTTGCTCGCGGGCCGGTTTCGGCCCGCGTTGCGTTTCGCGACCCGTGGTCCTCCCCATCAAGCTTATGAGGCGGACCTGTCGGTACCGGGATTAGTTCCGTTACACAGGAGGGCGCGTTTCCTCAAAACTCAAACTTACGAAAGAGGACGCGATGACTAAGCGTAGTGAGGCGAAGTACAAGATCGATCGCCGTATGGGCCAGAACATCTGGGGCCGCCCGAAGAGCCCCGTCAACAAGCGTGAATACGGCCCCGGCCAGCACGGCCAGCGCCGCAAAGGCAAGCTCTCCGACTTCGGCACGCAGCTCCGCGCCAAGCAGAAGCTCAAGGGCTATTACGCCAACATTTCCGAGCGTCAGTTCCACGCCATCTACGTGGAAGCCAGCCGCCTGAAGGGTGACTCGGGTGAGAACCTGATCGGCCTGCTCGAGCGTCGTCTCGACACCGTGGTGTATCGCGCCAAGTTCGTGGCCACCATGTTCGCCGCCCGCCAGTTCATCAACCACGGCCACATCAAGGTGAACGGCAAGCGCGTCAACATCGCCAGCTACAAGGTGAAGGTCGGCGACGTGGTCGAGATCAAGGAATCGTCGAAGCAGCTCGCCTTCGTGCTCGAAGCCAACCAGCTCGGCGAACGTGACACGCCAGACTATCTCGAAGTCGATCACGGCAAGCAGGTTGCCAAGGTCGTGCGCGTTCCGGGTCTCTCGGAAGTGCCGTTCCCGGTTCAGATGGAACCGCACCTCATCATCGAATTCTATTCGCGCTGATTTTTTTGCGACTGGACTACCGAAATACGAAAGGCCGCCTCACCGGGCGGCCTTTTTCTTTCGGGGCCGACGAAGGCGTTGGCGGGACATGAATCCGCATCGACCCTCGCCATGCGGGCCTATGCCGGATCGGCAGCATTCCCGGGCGCAGGATACGGATCGGCCAATGCGAAATCCCGCAACAGGCGCACCGCGATCCGCACCACTTCAGCCTGCGTCTTGGCTCCGGTCCGCGACAACGCGCTCCGCAAGTGAAACCGCGCGGTATGAATCGTCACGCCCTCGCTTTCGGCAAAAGTCTTGAGATCGTGATCTGCTGCCAACGCCGCCACCAACCGCGCCGCGCCCTTCGACAGCCCGAGCCCTTGCTCCAAGATCTCGGACGTGTTGGCAGATCCGGAGTCCGGATCGTGCACGACAACGATCGCCCCACGTAGCCCGCTGCGCTCCCAGTCGGATTGCGCGGACGATGCCGGGGACGGCGCGACCAGAACAGCATAATCTCGTCCTTTGGTTCGCGGCACGGCAACCACGCCACCCGGGCCGCCAGCGCCGACGCTGATCAAGAGCGCATCAAACCGGCGGCGCGCTTCCGTATGCGTGACCAAGAGCTTTCCCATGCGGCCAAGCACGAAGCCGTCGCTCTGCCGCGTGAGAGCTTGCATCGCCGCATTGACGAAGAGCACCTCTCCATCAGCCGCCAGCAGAATGAGTCCAGCCTGAAGGCGGTCAAGTGTTGCCTGCAATCCGACATTTCTTGAATCGATTCGAAAGAACGTGCGGCGCAAATGCAGCGCACGCGTGATGTGCGGCATGAGCTGCTCGAGATACGCGACTTCGCGCTCGTCGAACGGCGGACGATCATCGCCGCGCATCAGCGCGATCATCGCGAAGTTTCCGTCGCTGGAATAGAGCGGCCCGCCGAGCGTCTCGATCAGACCGATCGGTTTGAAGAATTCATTATAAAATTGACCGGTGGCGCGTTCTTCGGGCGTGAACAGGCGATCCGTGCTCATGGCGCGCCCCGCCGGCAGGCTGAGAAATCGCGCCGGTGCAGGATCGATCTGGGCATATTTTTCGACATAAAGCTGCAGGCTTTGATGCAGCGTGCCCGATGTCTCGACAAAACTCGCCGTCGGATCGCGCGCGTCGACCATCACCAATACAGCGCTGCGGCAACCGAACATGTTCTGGATCAACCCCAGCGCGCGAGTGAGTTGGCCGCTGTCGGAAACCCCTTGATAAAGCGCGTCCAGAAATTTGCCTTCGGCCTCGCTCACGACCACCCCGCCGCTACCCACTGTGGAAATCTAAAATGACACAACAATTTAAAGCTAACCCTATTCATTTGAATAGTGCGTGGCCCCCATACCTTTGGCACCGTTTTTCCATTGCGGGTTGGAATGCGGGGCGATTGTGACAAAGTTTTTTGGTGGGGTGCTTGGCGCGGTGCAAACCGCGTCCACGCTAAGATTTCATACTGCAATTTTCGGCTCAATGACTGCGTTGCGGCGTTGCATTGAGAGGCCGCAGGTAACGGTCCGCCGGGATGTCGCGTGGATGTTCGCCGTCGGTGTGATGACGTTGTTGATTCCGCAAATCTTTTCACCCACCCAGGTTCGAGCAGCCGATGTTGAAATCACATCAAACATCGCGAACGGCGTCAATCTGAACACTTTTTCGGGAAGCACCGCCCATGTCGCCACGGGAGTCACCGTCAATAACACCGGGACGCTCATCGGACCTGGCCCGACCGGCATGTACGCATCCGCCCAAACCTGGACGCTACAAAATGACGGCAGCATTACATCGACGGGCCTGGGCGGCCTAGCCGTCAACTTCACCGCAGGCGGCACGATCAACAACGCGGGCCTGATCAATTCGACAGCCTCCAATGCGATCCTTCTCAACAACGGCGGCACGGTCAACAACCTCGCCACCGGAACAATCAATGCGAACGGAATCGCGATCATCACGCAGACTGCAACCGCGACAATCGGCAACGCGGGAACGATCAACGCTCCGATCAACGTGACGGGCGGCGGCAGCGTCACGAACCTTACCGGCGCGACGATTAGCGCGACCAAGAACAACGATGTAGCCGTGACTGTTCGCGGCGGCACCGGTCGAACGATTATTAACGACGGTACAATCAGCAGCACGTTGGGTAGCTTCGCGACCGGCGTTGAAATCGGTACCGGCGGCGGAACGGGATCGGTTACCAATCAATCGAATGGCTCCATCTTCGGTGCCTATAACGGTGCATATGCCGGCACCTCAGTTGTTCTGAATTTGACGAACAACGGACAGATCAGATCGAACGCCGGATCGGCCATCGAAATGAACGGCGGCGGTACGATCACCAACACCGGCACGATTGCGAACAGCGGAAGCAGCGGATCTGCGGCGAACTGGAACGGCATTCTTGTTCGCAACACTTTCGCCGCCGAAATTATCAATAGCGGCACAATCTCCGGCAAGACAAATGCGATCACATTCGCCGCCAACGCCGGCGTTCCGGCGGGCGCGACCCATACGCTTCGGCTGCGGACTGGCTCCGTCCTTAACGGGAACGTCTTAGGTGGCACCGGCACCGACAACCTCATTCTCGAAGGCACCGGCACAGAAAATATCGCGAAGTTTTCAAACTTCGAAACCCTGACGATGAACGGCGTGGATTGGACCCTGACCGGCAACGGGACTTTTTCTACCACCACAACCGTGCAAGCCGGAACGTTGCGCGTATCAGGCCAGCTCACTTCTCCCGCCGTCGGCGTGCAGAGCGGCGGCACACTGACCGGCAACGGCACCGTGGTTGGCAACGTCACGAACAACTCAGGCGGCAATGTTCGGGTCGACAGCGGAACGCTGGCGTTCAACGGCAACTACATCCATCAGATCGGCGCGTTCTTCACCGTCGGCGTCACACCGTCCACGGATGGTGTTCTGGCGATCACCGGGGCCGGCCACACCGCCACCATCCAAGGCGGCACGGTGCGCGTGATGGCGGGCGTCGGCAGCTACGCGCCCAGCACACAATATACGATCCTGACGACCACCGGCGGCCGCATAGGCACTTTCAGCGGTGTCACTTCGAACTTCGCGTTCCTCGATCCGTCGCTGACCTACGACGCCAACAACGTGTATCTCACGCTGGTGCGCAACAGCATCGACTTCGCCAGCGTCGGCATCACGCCGAACCAGATATCGGCGGGCGGTGGTCTCGCCGCGCTCGGCATGACCAATCCGATCGTCAGCGCAGCCTTGATGCTGTCGCCGGAGCAGGCGCGCGCGGCGTTCGACAGCGTGTCGGGCGAGATTCACCCGAGCCTGCATTCGCTGATGCTGGATGAGAGCTCCCTCGTGCGCGAGGCCATTCTCGGGCGGCAGCGGCTGGACACCCTGCAGGGTTCGACCGGAACACAGGCGGTCGGGTTTGCGGACGAGGACGAATCTGCGCTCGCCTACGCGAAGAAGGCGCGCAAGACCAAGGCTGGTCCCAAGTGGCCGATCAAGGCTCAGCCTCCTGTCGTCGCTCCGATCTATGCCGCATGGGTGCAGGGCTACGGCAACTGGACACGACTAAACAGCGACGGCAACGCAGCGACGTTGCGCGCGTCCAACGGCGGTGCCATCGGCGGCGTCGATGTGACGCTCAACAACAACTGGCGGCTCGGTGTCGCAACCGGCGGCGGGCGGTCGGACGCGCGTGTCGATGCGCGCACATCATCCGGAACCATCGATACCTTCCATCTCGCAGCCTATGGCGGCGGACAAATTGGCGACATCCTGCTCCGCACCGGCGCAGCCTACTCCCACCACGACATCTCGACGACGCGCACCATCGCGTTCCCCGGTTTCGCCGATGCGGCAACGGCAAGCTACAACGCCAGCACGTCGCAGGTGTTCGGCGAAGCCGCCTATCGCCTCCACGCAAGCTGGCTGAATGCCGAAGCATTCGCGGACCTCGCACATGTCCGTGTGCGCAGCGACGGCTTTACCGAGAGTGGCGGCCCGGCAGCTCTCACTGTGGCTCAGACCAGCACATCGGCAACATATACAACGCTGGGCGTGCGCGCGCAGGCGCCGATCCCGGCCCTCGGTCCGTGGCTCATGACCGCACGAGGTTCACTGGGTTGGCAGCACGCCTTTGATAACGTCACGCCGGTTTCGTTGATGTCGTTCGCGGCAAGTCCCTCGCCGTTCGCAATCTCCGGTGTTCCGATTGCGACCGACGCGCTTCTTGTCGAGGCTGGACTGGATGCGTTTGTGCATCGGAATACGGTGGTGGCACTGCTCTACACCGGCCGCATCGCCGCCGATGCCAGCGCCCACGCGGTCAGGGCCAACGTCGCCGTCAGGTTCTGAGGCATGATCACGAAAAGTGGGAACCGGCTTTCGGTGAGATCATGCCCAGATAACCGCTATTTCAGCGCACCGTAGATCATGCTTTTCAGCGCTGACTGAATGCGCCCACGCTGCGACGGCGACTGGATCATCAGGATCGCGAACATGTTTTCCTTGGGATCGACCAGGAAATACGTGCCGCTGCCCCCGCTCCACTCATACTCACCGACCGAGCCGGCCCAGTGGCTGATTCCGTCCTGGGTGCGCACGGCAAAGCCGAGGCCGAAGCCATATCCGGCGCCGGGGAAATAGTAGACCCACGGCTTGATGCCCGCCACCTCGCCGATGTGGTTCGACGTCATCAGGTCCACGGTCTTGCGCGCTAGAATCTGCTTGCCGCCAAGTTCGCCGCCGTTCAGCAGCATTTGCAAAAAGCGCGCGTAATCGGCGATCGACGACACCATGCCGCCGCCGCCGGATTCCCATTTGTTGACGATACGCGGGTCACGATCGAGCTTGTCCTCTTTATTGGGAAGCGGCTCGGCGAGCAGCGCCTGCTTAGCGGGATCGGTCACGAAGAAACTGGTGTTGGTCATGCCGAGCGGATCGAGCAGGTTTTCCTTCTCGAACTGGTAGAGCGATTTTCCGGAAACCACCTCGATCACCCGGCCAAGCACGTCGGTGGCGTGACCGTAGGTCCAGTATTCACCCGGCTGGCTGATCAACGGCAGCGCCGCGATCTTGTCCGCCACTTCCGCGTTGGTGAATTTTCCGGACATCAGGTCGGCGTCTTCATAAGGCTTCTTCACCACGCCATAGGCCAGCGACGCGTAAGGAATGCCCGCGGACTGCCGCAGCAGATCATGAATCAGGATCGGACGTTGCGGCGCGACCAGAGACAATTCCGGCTTGCCGTCGGGACCCTGTTTCTCCTCACCGACCTTGATGGTGTAGAACCCGTGGATGTATTTCCCGACTTCGTCGTCGAGCGCGAGCTTGCCTTGCTCGACAAGGATCATTGCCGCCACCGACGTGATCGGCTTCGTCATCGAGAACAGCGTGAAGATGGTATCGGAGGTCATCGGCGCCTTGGTCGCGACGTTACGCACACCGAAGGCTTGGTAGTACGCGGGGTGACCTCGGCGCTGCACCAGCACGATCGCGCCGGGAATTTTCCCAGTCGTGACCTCGTTCTTGAAATAGTCGGTGATCCGCGCCAGCCGCTGGGGGGAGAAGCCGGCTCTACCCGGATTGGTCCGCGCCAGGCTTTCCGCAGAAGCCGGCAGCGAAAGCAACAATGCGCTTACAACGGTGATGAATGCGAGACGAAGGGCCGCACGAATAGACCAGCCCCCAACTGAATAAAACAAAACCGATCTCCGCAAATCCGGACAATGACGCGCGACTTTAGCGGGCGGCAGCCATGGTGCAAGGACCAGCCTGACGCAGTTGCGCCAGGCTAGCCCTTGCTTCCTTGCGGGATTATTTCTCAAATGCGCCGTAGACCAGATTCTTCAGCGCGATGCGGTGGCGCGTGCGGTGCTGAACCGTCTGCGACATGAAGACCACGAACATGTCTTCCTTCGGATCGACCCAGAAGGTCGTGCCGCCCGCGCCCGACCAGTTCATCTCGCCGACGCTGCCCTCCATGACGCTGACGCCCGGCTCGGTCCGCACCGCAAATCCGAGGCCGAAGCCAAAGCCCGGTCCCGGCAAATAATAGGGACCGTTCGCCACGCCCGATGCCGGACCGATGTGGTTCGATCCCATATAGGCGATGGTTTTCGGGCTCAGATAACGCTTGCCGTCGAGTGTACCGCCGTTCGCGATCATCTGAGCGAAACGCGCGTAATCGCCGATGGTCGAAACCATGCCGCCGCCGCCGGATTCCCATTTGCGCACGATGCGCGGGTCATTCATGTCGGCATCGTTGCCTATCTTGCGGTCGTTCGGTAATGGCTCGGCGATCAAGGGCTGCTTGGCCTTGTCAGTGACGTAGAAGCTGGTGTCCTTCATGCCGAGCGGATCGAGGATGCGTTCCTTCTCGAACTGATAGAGTGATTTTCCGGACACAACCTCGACCACGCGTCCGAGTATGTCAGTTGAATGACTGTAGTCCCACGTTGACCCTGGCTGATAAGCCAGCGGCAGCTTCGCGATACGATCGGCAAAGCCGGCATTGTCGACATCCTCCGAGAAAATCTTGGCATCGACATAGGCTTTCTTGACCAGCCCATCGCCGAAGAACCCGTAGGTGATGCCGGAGGTGTGCCGCATCAGATCCTGCACCGTCATGGGGCGGCGCGGCGCGACGAGATCCAGCGTCATATTGCCATCGTCGCCCTTCTTCTCGACACCGACTTTGACATCCTTGAACGCCGGGATGAACTTCGCAACGGGGTCGTCGAGTTGCAGCTTGCCCTCTTCGACCAGCATCATCGCCGCCACCGTCGTGACCGGTTTCGACATCGAATAGATGCGGAAAATCGTGTTCGCAGTCATCGGCGCCTTGGTGCCAGGATCACGTACACCGAAGGTCTCGTAATAGGCGACCTTGCCGCGACGCTGGATCATCATCACAGCGCCGGGAATCTTGTTGGTAGCGATTTCGTTATTGATGTAGGCGCCGATCCGCGCGAGCCCTGCGGGCGACAGCCCCGCCTCGGCGGGACGGGTGCGAACGACGCTTTCGGCGAATGCACTGCCAGCAACGGCGAGCGTCAGGGCAGCTAACAGCGACGCCTTGATATGGCGAGATACGAACATACAATTCCTCCCAGGTCTTTCCAGACTCAAGTCTTTTTCAGACGAAAGCCCGGATCGTGAAGGTCCGGGCTTGGGAGGAAGTGTATCGGTCAGGAAGGCTGATTCACAAGCGAGGCGGCTCGCAGAGCCGCCGTCGCACAAATGCAGGACCTTTAGCCGGCGGGCTGCTGCACCGGCACGCCCTTGTCAGCGAGCAGTTGTTGCAATTCGCCCGCCTGGAACATCTCGCGAATGATGTCGCAACCGCCTACGAACTCACCCTTCACGTAAAGCTGAGGGATGGTCGGCCAGTTCGAATAGATCTTGATGCCATCGCGCAGTTCGCCGGACTCGAGAACGTTCAGGCCCTTGTAGGCGATGCCGACGTGATCGAGGATCTGGACCACTTGGCCCGAGAATCCGCACTGCGGAAACTGCGGCGTGCCCTTCATGAACAGCACGACGTCGTTGGACTTCACTTCATTGTCGATGAATTGCTCGATGCTCATAATCGCGTCCTTGGTGACTTTGCCCTGCGGCAAGGCCGGGATGTACGCCCATCGGCCCGTCGCTCTCTGCCCATATATGTAGCCTGAAACGGTTCCATAGCCCAATCAAATCACCGAAGGGGTGCCATGCCGCCCACCCCAAAAAGGGCCTCAGTGGCCGTAAGCCGGCCTGAAATGAAACCGAATGGCAGCCCTGACGTATCCACTTTGTGGCAGGACTAGCCCTTTTAACAGGCTACAGGGTACCCCATTTACGAACATCCATTCTCCGGAACCGATCCGGCGAAGAATCGTTCTCTCCCGGACCGGAGATTCTCGTGACGAAAACCGCCTCCCAGCCAGACGTTCGCGTCGCGACCCCCACCCCATTTCAGGCCGATTCCCGCCAAGAATCCTGCCACGAATCCCGCGATCAACTGGCAGCCAGGCTGCTGGCGGCCTATCGCACGGTGCGGGACGAGACGGAACGCAGGGCAGCACCGCTGTCGCCCGAAGACCAGCTCATCCAGTCGATGCCGGACGCCAGCCCGGCCAAATGGCACCGCGCCCACGTGACCTGGTTCTGGGAGCAATTCCTGCTCGGGGAGCATTCTCCGGGCTACACGCCCTACCATCCGGACTACGCCTACCTGTTCAATTCCTATTACGTCAGCGCCGGTCCCCGCCACGCCCGCGCCCAGCGCGGCCACCTCACTCGCCCCGGCGCCGATGAGGTGACGGCCTACCGGAAACACGTCGATGCCGCCGTCACGGCATTCTTCAACACGGCTGATGAAGCGACGCTCGCGAAACTGGAGCCGCTGATCGAAGTCGGCCTCAACCATGAGCAGCAGCATCAGGAATTGATGCTCACCGACATCCTGCACGCCTTCGCGCAGAACCCGATCCCGCCGGCCTATGATCCGGCGTGGACATTTCCCGCATCGAATCGCACGGGTGAAGCGTGGATCACGCTGATGGAAGGCATCCACACCATCGGTCATGCCGATGATTCGTTTCACTTCGACAATGAGAAGCCCGCGCACCGCGCGCTGGTCGGCCCGGTGAAGCTGGCGCGCAATCTCGTCACCAATGGCGAATGGCTCGCCTTCATGAAAGACGTTGGCTACACGACGCCAACGTTGTGGCTGATGGACGGCTTCGCCGCCGCCGCCAAGGAAGATTGGCAAGCCCCCGGTCACTGGCGAAATATCGACGGCGAGTGGAAAATCATGACGCTCGGAGGATTGCAGCCGGTCGATCCTTCAGCGCCCGTGTCTCACGTCAGCTACTACGAGGCCGATGCTTTCGCGCGCTGGAGCGGAAAACATCTACCCACCGAAATGGAATGGGAAGTCGCCGCGCGCGCCGGCCATCTCAACGATGCGTACGGCATTGTCTGGCAGTGGACCCGCAGTTCTTATTCACCCTATCCGGGTTACCGCACCATCGAAGGCGCGCTCGGCGAGTACAACGGAAAGTTCATGGTGAACCAGTACGTGCTGCGCGGCTCGTCGCTGGCGACGCCGGACAACCACACGCGTGTGACCTACCGCAACTTCTTCTATCCGCACCATCGCTGGCAATTCACGGGGCTGCGCCTCGCCGATTACGCCGTCTGACCTCCGAACATAAGAGATCGTCATGAATGTGCATATGACTGCGCTGGCTCACGAGCTTCTTGACCCGAAGGATTGTCCGTTCGCGAAGGACGTCATCGCCGGACTGTCGCAACAGCCGAAACGGCTGCCGCCGAAATACTTCTACGACGAGGTCGGCTCGAAACTGTTCGAACAGATCACGCTGCTGCCGGAATACTATCCGACCCGCATCGAGCTGCGCATCCTGCGCGACCGCGGCGCGGAGATCGCGGCGACGATTCCGAAGAATGCCGCGCTGGTCGAATTCGGCGCGGGCGCCTCGACCAAGGTACGATTGTTGCTGACGCAATGCGCATTCGGCGCTTACGTGCCCGTCGACATTTCGGGCGACTTCCTCAACGGACAGGCCGACGCACTGCGCAAGGATTTTCCGGGTCTGGCGGTCTATCCGGTGACCGCTGATTTCACCACGCCATTCGAACTGCCGCCGGAAGTGAAGGATATGCCGAAGGTCGGCTTCTTTCCGGGCTCGACCATCGGCAACTTTGACCCGCACGAAGCCTGCGCCTTCCTGCGCAGCGCCCGCGCCATCCTTGGCGACGGCGCCACCCTGATCGTCGGCGTCGATCTCGAGAAGGACGAGCGCGTTCTTTACGAGGCCTACAATGACGCCGCGGGCGTGACGGCGAAATTCAATCTCAACGTGCTGGTGCGAATCAATCGCGACCTCGGCGGCAATTTCGATTTGTCCGGATTCAAGCATCGCGCGATCTACAACCGCGAGCGTCATCGCATCGAGATGCATCTGATCAGCCGCAAGGCGCAGACCGTGCGGCTGCTGGGGAACACCTTCTCATTCCGCGCAGGCGAGACGATCCACACCGAGAGCAGCTACAAATACAGCATCGAGCGCTTCACGGCGCTGGCGCGCGGTTCGGGGTGGGCCCCCCGCGCGTCTTGGACCGATCCCGATGGTATGTTCTCGGTCCACGCACTGGTGGCGGAAAAATAAAGGGTCAGACTTCCGCCGTGTCCGTGCCGGAGCCGAGCGAGATTGCTTCCCACGCAGCAACGATCAGCATGATGACGGTTGTCGCCGCCGAAAGTTCGAGCGGTGACAACAAATGCGCGAACGGGATCAGAACAATCAGCAGACCGATGCCGACAAGGTGCGAGAGCTGAAAGATGCCGCGGATGCTGCGCTTGAACAGAATGGTGCCGACAAGAAACAAAAGCGGCCCGCCGATCATGCTGAGCATCGCCTTCATGTCCGAATGACCGTCGGGATGCGCCAGCAGCAACTCGTCGCCCACCGCCGACACCACGATGCCTGCGACGATCGGCAAATGAATATAAGTGTAGGCCAGCCGCGCAAGGCGACCGGTATCCTCTGAGTGCGATATATGCTCGGCCCCGGCCTCCGCGCCGATATGGAAATACACCCACCACATCGCGATGCTGCCGAGCAGCGCCACAACGAACGCGCTTATTGCCGTCGCGGTCCACGCTGTTTCTGCAAACGTCGCACCTGTGACAACGATGGATTCGCCGAGCGCGATGATGATGAACAGCGCACACCGCTCGGCCATGTGGCCGCCCTCGACCTCCCAATCCCCGAGAGGTGTTGCGCCAAGGCCAGGAAAGCGGAACCGCATCGCCGGTCCGAAATATTCAATCGCCACCGCGACGATCCAGAGCGCAAGCCTAGCCTGCCCTTCCGCGAACGCGCCTGCAATCCAGAACACGCCGCTGCATGTCATCCAGAGCGTGATGCGCAGGAGATTCATGCGCCAGCCGGTTTGCGATTTTGGCAGTGACAGGAATGTGAAGAATGAACGTCCGACCTGCATGGCGACGAAAGCCAGCGCAAATGCCAACCCGCGCGTCTCGAAGGCCTTGGGAATGGACGTGGACAACAGCAATCCGGCGATCATCAGCGCGAACAGCATCACGCGGACGGGCGTTCGCTCCGGGTCAAGCCAATTGGTGATCCAGGAGGTGAATATCCAGACCCACCATACCGCCAGGAACAGGATCGTGGTCTGCAACACCCCGAGCGGCGTGAAATGCGCCAGCAGCGTGTGGGAAATTTGCGTGATCGCGAAAACGAAGACGAGATCGAAGAACAGCTCAACGTAGGTGACGCGATGATGCTGGTGCGGGGCGCGCGCCCGCAGCAATGTTCCGTTCTTCGCCACCCTGCCCCCGCTCCCGTCGATCAGGCGTCCGGCACGCCCGTCTGCAGCGCCAGCGCATGCAGCACGCCGCCCATCTGTCCCTTCAGCGACTGATAGACGATCTGGTGCTGCTGCACCCGCGATTTACCGCGAAATGACTCGGAGATGACGGTTGCCGCGTAGTGGTCGCCATCGCCCGCGAGGTCGCGGATTTCCACCTTCGCGTCGGGCAACGCAGCCTTGATCATTGTTTCGATGTCCCGCGCGTCCATTGGCATTTCTAAAAGTCTCCTGATTTGGGCCAGCAAGGCAATGCACCGAAATAAGACCGATTCTAGCCCCTGCAACCGGCTGCGTCACGCAAGCATTACGCCAGATTGTCCCTATATTGCGGTCTGGACACGAGACTCCCCAAGGAAACTTGCCATGAACGTTCGCATGAAAATTCCAGGCCCCGACCACCCGATCACCACCGCCCCCAACCCGAAGCGGGTCCGGGTCAGCGTCGGCGGCGAAGTCATTGCCGAAACCAACCGCGCTCTGACGTTGAAGGAAGCGAGCTATCCGGCCGTCCAGTACATCCCGCGCGAGGACGCCGATCCGGCCAAATTGAAGCGAACGGACCATTCAACCTATTGCCCCTACAAGGGCGACGCGAGCTACTTCAGCATCGTGGCCGGCGGCAAGACGCTGGAGAATGCGATCTGGACCTACGAGTCGCCCTACGATTCGGTGAAGGAAATCGCCGAGCATCTGGCGTTCTATCCCGACAAGGTGACCATCGAGGAGTTGTAGGCGGCGCTTTTCCTAATCTCTCCCACGGGGAGAGGTTAGGAGCGATCCTCATTTTGATGAGTCTGAGCGTCGACCGTCTCAAGGGTGGGGCTGCCGATAGCTTGACGCGCGCGCGTGCGTCACTCTCAGCCCTTCCCCGCCTTATAAGCCGGGAGCCAACCTTCGAGCCAGCTTGGGCGATGCGACCAAAAAAAGCGCCTCGCTTGTGATGGCGACGGCTTCGGGACGCCGCCTCACCCTCACCAAAATTTAATCCCGCCAGTGGCGCAGCCGGGCGGAACTCGCAAACCGGCCGGGAGTTCCCTCACAAAATATGTCGCGACGATCACAAATTTCACGTCGCGGCTCCTCCGTTGATGGAGAAACGTCATGCCCTCCACAAACGCTATCCCTGCCCGGCTTTCCGCCGCCGAACATCAGGTGCAACTGCGCCGTGCCGTCATCGCCTCCACCGTCGGCACCGCCATCGAATGGTACGATTTCTTCCTTTACAGCATTGTCACAGGCCTCGTGTTCGCCAAGCTCTTCTTCCCGCATTCCGATCCGTGGGTCGGCACGCTGGAAGCCTTCGCCATCTATGCCGTCGGCTTTATCGCCCGGCCCATCGGCGCGGCGATCTTTGGCCACTATGGTGATCGCATCGGCCGCAAATCGACCCTGATCGCAACGCTGATGCTGATGGGGCTCGCAACCTTTGCCGTCGCGCTGGTCCCGACCTACGAAAGCATCGGCATCTGGGGCGCCGTCATTCTGACCGTCCTGCGCTTCATTCAGGGTATCGGCGTGGGCGGAGAATGGGGCGGCTCGGTCCTGCTATCGATGGAGTGGGCACGCACCAATCAATCACGCGGCTTCATCGCTTCGTGGCCGCAATTCGGCGTGCCCTGCGGGCTCTTCCTGGCCAACCTTGCTGTTCTGGCCCTCAGCCAGATGTCAGGCGAGCAATTCCTTGCCTGGGGCTGGCGTGTTCCGTTCTTCCTGAGCCTGATCCTTGTTGCCGTCGGCCTCTATATCCGCCTCGGCATTCTGGAAACACCGATCTTCACCAAACTTGTCGCCGAACGGAAGATCGAGCGCACCCCGATCCTTGAAGTCATCAAGCGTCAGCCGAAGGAGATCTTGCTGTCAGCTTTCGCACGGATGGCAGAACAGGCGCCGTTCTACATCTTCACCGCCTTCATCTTCTCCTACGGTACCGGCACGCTGCATGTGTCGCGCGACTTCCTGCTCACGGCCGTGCTCACGGCGTCGGTGCTGTCCTTCTTCTCGATCCCGTTCTTCGGCTATCTCTCCGATCGCATCGGGCGGAAGACCATGTACATGATCGGTGCAGTGGTGACCGGAATCTTTGGCTTCATCTATTTCGGCATGGTGAGCACCGGCGTCGTCTGGATCATCTTCTTCGCTATCGTGCTGTCGCTGATCCCGCACGACATGATGTACGGCCCCCAGGCCGCGCTGATCGCAGAAAGCTTCACCGGCAGGCTGCGCTACAGCGGAGCATCGCTCGGCTATCAGCTCGCATCGGTCATCGCGGGCGGCCCGGCACCGCTGATCGCAACCTGGCTGTACGGCAAGTACCAGACGCCTTATGCGATCGCGATCTACATCGCCTGCTGCGCCGTCGTCAGCCTGGCCGCCACCGCGATGATGACGGACTATACCGGCAAGGACATCAGTGAAGAGTATCACGCCACGGCGTGACTTGGCGCCTCACTAGCCGCGCCCCGCCATATAAGCCGGGAGCCAGCCTTCGAAGCCAGCCTTGAGCGATGCGATCGAGACCGGAGTTTCACCTTCGACGGCGATGTCGTGGCCGCCGGTCTTGCCGATCACGTGACACGGCACGTCGACGGCCTTCAGCTTGCTCAGAACCGTGAGCAGGTGAGTCTCCGGCACCGTCACGACATAGCGCGCCTGATCCTCACCGAACCACCAGGCATGCGGCACGATCTCCTCGGGCGGCGCATCGAGGATCGCGCCAATGCCGCTGGCCATCGCCATCTCGGTCAGCGCGACCAGAAGACCGCCGTCCGACACATCGTGCACGGCGCTCGCGGTGCCGCCCTTGATCATGCCGCGCACCACGTCGCCGTTGCGCTTCTCGATGGTGAGATCGACCGGCGGCGGTGCCCCCTCTTCCCGTCCACAGATATCGCGCAGATAGACCGACTGGCCGAGCCAGCCTTGGGTGTCGCCGATCAGCAGGATCGCTTCGCCCGCGGCCTTGAACGCCAGCGTCGCCGACTTGGTAAAATCATCCAGTAGCCCAACGCCGCCGATCGACGGTGTCGGCAAAATGCCGCGGCCATTGGTTTCGTTGTAGAGCGAGACGTTGCCTGACACGACGGGGAAATCCAGCGCGGTGCACGCCGCCGCGATGCCCTTCAGGCAGCCGACAAACTGACCCATGATCTCGGGCCGTTCGGGATTTCCGAAATTCAAATTGTCGGTGATGGCGAGCGGCTTACCGCCCACCGCCGTGATGTTGCGCCACGCTTCAGCGACTGCCTGCTTGCCGCCCTCGAATGGATCGGCCTCGCAATAACGCGGCGTCACATCGCAGGTCAGCGCGAGCCCTTTCGGTCCGTCCAGCACGCGCACCACCGCAGCATCGCCGCCGGGACGCTGCAGCGTGTTGCCGCCGATGACGTGGTCGTACTGCTCCCACACCCAGCGCTTCGAGCACAATTCGGGGGTGGCGATCAGCTTCGACAACGCGTCTGAAATGGAAACCGGCGGCGTGACATCGCGCGCATGGATCACCGGAAGCTGCGGCGACGGCACATGCGGCCGGTCATACAGCGGTGCTTCGGATTCCAGTTCCTTGATCGGCAGGTCGGCCATCACGTCGCCGCCGTGCTTCACCACGAAGCGCTGGGTCGGCGTGGTGTAGCCGACGATGGCAAAGTCCAGACCCCACTTCTTGAAGATTTCTTCGGCCAGCTTTTCCTTCTCGGGCTTCAGCACCATGAGCATGCGCTCTTGCGATTCCGAGAGCATCATCTCGTAGGCGCTCATGCCGGTTTCGCGCGTCGGCACGCTGTCGAGATCGAGATCGACGCCGAGATCGCCCTTCGCGCCCATCTCCACCGCGGAGCATGTCAGGCCCGCAGCGCCCATGTCCTGAATCGCGATGACGCAATCCGCTTCCATGATTTCGAGACACGCTTCCAGCAGCAGCTTTTCCGCGAACGGATCGCCTACCTGCACGGTCGGGCGCTTCTCGGCGCTATCGTTGTCGAACTCGGCGGAGGCCATGGTCGCGCCGTGGATGCCGTCGCGGCCGGTCTTGGAGCCGAGATAGACGATCGGCATGTTCACGCCGGATGCAGCCGCATAGAAAATCTTGTCGGCTTCCGCGAGGCCCACGGCCATCGCGTTGACGAGAATGTTGCCGTCATAGCGGGTGTGGAAGCGCATCTGGCCGCCGACCGTCGGCACGCCGAACGAATTGCCATAACCTCCGATGCCCGCGACAACACCCGATACCAGATGACGTGTCTTCGGATGCTCCGGCGCGCCGAAGGAGAGCGCATTGAGACACGCTATCGGCCGCGCGCCCATGGTGAATACGTCGCGCAGAATGCCGCCCACGCCCGTGGTCGCGCCCTGATAGGGCTCGATGTAGCTCGGGTGGTTATGGCTCTCCATCTTGAAGACCACAGCCAGCCCGTCGCCGATGTCGATGACGCCTGCGTTCTCGCCCGGGCCCTGAATGACCCACGGCGCCTTGGTCGGCAGGCCGCGCAGATGCAACCGCGAGGACTTGTAGGAGCAGTGCTCGTTCCACATCGCGGAGAAGATGCCGAGCTCCGTGAAGGTCGGAACGCGCCCGATCAGCTTGAGGATCCGCTCGTATTCGTCCGGCTTGAGGCCGTGGCTGGCGACGAGATCGGGGGTGATCTGGGGTTCGTTCCTGATCGTCAAGGCGACGTCGCTCCGGGGTCAAATGCGGCTACTTCCCCCGGACAGGCCGGAGGGTCGATTGATGCGGAATATGCGTGATTCCGAGCTTCTTTGTGCACGGCGGCCCGTGCCGCGGCAAGCATGAGATAGGCAGAAATCCCGCCCAAAAAAGCCCCGGTTGCCGCAGGGCCCTCACGCCTCTAAGACAGCCCGGAAACCGGCCGATTTTCGGCCTCCAGATCCTCAGGACATCGCCCCGTGAACGTCTCGCCCCCTCAGATCGGCCGCCCCCGCCCGGACCTGTACATCGCCACCGAGGGCGAATTCGCCGGATGGCGGACCTGGAAGCGCGACAGCTTCGAATCCAACAACGGCCCGTTCTGGCATAAGATCGAGGAGGACGGCACGGTCCGCTGCGCGTTCCGGGTCGAGAGCAAGCACCTCAACGGAATGCGCAACGTCCATGGCGGCTGCTACATGACGTTCGCGGATTACTGCCTGTTCGCGTTCGCCGTGCACGAGCTTCAGGCGCCGGCCGTCACGGTGTCGTTCGCCTGCGAATTTCTCGATGCCGCCAAGGAAGGCGACCTGATCGAGGCCATCGGTGGCGTGACCCGTGCCGGTGGTTCGCTGATCTTCCTGCGCGGTACGCTTGTCACCGGCGACAAGCCGCTGTTCACGTTCTCCGGCACGATCAAGCGGATGAAAAAACGCACCTAGCCGAAGGTTGTAGCCGGGAGTGCGCGCCCGCGGAACCAGCTTTAGACTGCGTTAACCAAACCGCACTAACCGTTGTTTTGCCAGCGCTTCTTGACCGCGCCCGGTACCCCGACCAGCCCTCCACGATCGGACAGCGTGGCCGACTGCCTGCTCTTTGCAGGCGGCAATGCGCTGCCCTGTGATTTTCCAGTCAGGTCCCGCCGTCATGAATCCTTCCGACACACTCGCCTCCCGCATCGCCTTCAACGGAATCAACGACACGTCCCGTGCGGCGCTCCGCGAGATCCGCCCCATAGCCATGGCGGCGCTTCCCGCAATCCTCGAGGAATTCTATCGGACCATCGCAAAATTTCCTGACGTGCAGCGCATGTTTCCCCGCCCGGAGATCGTCGCGCATGCCAAAGCCGCGCAGCTTGCACATTGGGACATGATCCTTTCCGGGAAATTCGATGACGACTACGTGCGGTCGGTGACCCGGATCGGCGAAACCCATCATCGGCTGGGCCTCGAGCCTCGCTGGTACATCGGCGGCTACAAGCGGATCATCAGCGGCCTGATTCACGCGATCGAAACCGGCATCACCGCGCGGTTCGCGAGCCGGGCGCTGTTCGAAAAGAAGGCCGCCATCATCGACGCCGTCGTTGGCGCGGCGATGCTCGATATGGATTTCGCGATTTCGGTCTATCTGGATGCAGGCAAGCGCGAAAAACGCGCCGCGCTGGACCGGCTGGCCGGACAATTCGAACAGACCATCGCACAAATCGTTTCGCGGGTCGGCACCACCTCGAATAGCCTCAACGCCGCCGCGGACACACTGAAATCCACCGCGGATCAGACGCTTATCCTGTCGACCTCCGTCGCGTCAGCCTCAGAAGAGGCTTCAGCAAGCGTACAGTCCGTCGCAGCAGGCGCAGAGGAAATGGGTGCTTCGGTCTCGGAGATCTCGCGACAGGTTCAGGAATCGCTACGGATCGCGAATGACGCAGTGAAGCAGGCCGAGAGCGCCAACGGCCGGATGGCCGGCCTTAGTGAGGCTGCCGCACGCATCGGTGATGTCATCAAGATCATCAATGCCATCGCGGAACAAACCAACTTGCTTGCCCTCAATGCAACCATCGAGGCCGCACGCGCGGGCGAAGCCGGCAGAGGATTTGCCGTCGTGGCGCAGGAGGTGAAGGCGCTTGCCTCGCAGACCGCGAAGGCGACAGACGAAATCGGCACCCAGATCGTCGGGATGCAGGCGTCGACCAGCGAAACTGTCGGCGCGATCACCGAGATCAGCAGCACGATCGGCTCCATCTCGAAGATCGCCACCGCGATTTTCGAAGCGGTCGATCAGCAGAACGCCGCAACTACTGAGGTGGCAAGAAACATTCAGATGGCTGCTGCGGGATCGTCGGAAGTCGCCGCGAGCATTGTCCGCGTCAACAAGGGCGCGGAAGACACGGGCCGCGCCGCAGCGGACGTACATGCGTCAGCCAGTTCCCTGACTGCAGAAAACCAGCAATTGCGGTCCGGTGTGGACCAATTCCTGGCGACCCTGCGGACGGCGTGACGAGCGGCATCGCGCTTCCGGCATCCGCCGGAAGCGTCAGGCCGCGGCCTTCAGATGTTCGACCAATCCTGCGAACAGCCCGCGGCCGTCGGTGCAACCCATGATGTCTTCGACGTGATTTTCGGGATGCGGCATCATGCCGAGCACATTGCCCTTGTCGCTGACGATACCGGCGATGGCCGCTGCAGCGCCGTTGATGTTGTGCGTGTCGCCAACTTCGCCTGAAGCGCTGCAATAGCGATAGAGCACCCGGCCCTCGCCTTCGAGGCGACGGATCGTGTCTTCATCGGCAGCGTAGTTGCCTTCACCATGCGCCACCGGTACGCGGATCACCTGCCCGGCATTATAGCCGCGCGTGAACGGCGTATCGGAGCGCTCGACGCGCAGATGCACGTCGCGGCAGATAAACTTGAGTTGCGCATTGCGCATCAGCACGCCGGGCAAGAGGCCCGACTCGCAGAGAATCTGAAAACCGTTGCAGACGCCCATCACCAGACCGCCTGCGGCGGCATGGGCGCGGACCGCATCCATCACCGGTGCACGCGCGGCGATCGCCCCGCAGCGCAGATAGTCGCCATAGGAAAAGCCACCGGGCACAACCACCAGATCGGTGCCTTTCGGCAGTGACGTTTCGGCGTGCCACACCATGGCGGTGTCATTGCCGGATGCGAGCTTGAGCGCGCGCGCCATGTCGCGCTCGCGATTAATACCTGGGAAGACGAGAACGGCTGATTTCATCGAGTTTCCGATTGCGGGCTACACAGGCGAGTCATGCCTTCTCCACATGACTTATCCCATTTGAGGCCCGGTTTTCCAGTGTAAGTTAGTATCCCGGCACCGCTCAATGGTGCTGAACAACAAGAAATCGGGATGGAAACCATGGACAACGATCGCCGTAAATTCCTGAAATCGTCTGCCGCTGGCGTCGTCGCAGGCGGCCTGCTCTCGGCAGGCACCCGCGACGCCTTCGCCCAGGCCAAAAGCACCGCCCCTGCCCCCGGCCAGCCACCCAAGCTGGAAGTCACCAAGAACATGACGCTGGCGATGCTGGACACCCCGAATGGCCTGTCACTCGGTGTGCGCACCGACAAGGGCATTGTGGATGTGGGTGCCGCTGAACAGGCATTCAAGCTCGGCGCGCCGCTCTCGACCGACGAAGTCATCAGCGGCGATTACAACGCCTCGGCGCTCAAGGCGACCGTCGAGAAAGCCAAGGCCAGCGGCAAGTATCTCATCGCCGAAAAATCGGCGAAGTTCGGCCCCTGCGTCAACGAGCCGAGCAAGATCCTGTGCGTCGGTCTCAACTACAGGGCCCACGCCGCCGAGGCGAACGAGAAGCTGCCCAAGGAACCGATCCTGTTCAACAAGTACAATTCCACGCTCAATAACCACGGCGGAACGATTGCCGTCTCGAAGGAGCCCGGCAAGAATTTCGACTACGAGACCGAGCTGGTGGCCGTCATCGGCAAACAGGCGCGCAACGTCAGCGAAGCCGATGCGCTGTCCTATGTCTTTGGCTATTGCACCGGCCAGGATTTCTCCGAGCGCGATCAGCAGATGCGCTCCGGCCAGTGGATGCTCGGCAAGACCGGCGACGGCTGGGGTCCGATCGGCCCGTGGCTCGTGACCGCCGATCAGGTCGATCCTGAAAACCTCAACCTGAAGACGCTGGTCAACGGCGAGCAGCGCCAGTCCGCCAACACCAAGAACATGATTTTCAGCGTGAAGCAGCTCGTCAGCTACGCTTCCCGCTACATGACACTTGAACCCGGCGACATCATCTTCACCGGAACCCCCGAAGGCGTCATCCTCGGCTATCCGCCGGAGAAGCGCGTCTGGCTGAAGGCCGGCGACAAGATCGTCTCCAGCATCGACAAGCTCGGCGATCTGGAATTCACGCTGGTGTAAAATCTCAATTCAGCACAACCCTCAAAGATCGTCATGCCCGGGCTTGTCCCGGGCATCCACGTCTTCAAGATGCTTCGTCAAAACGTAGATGGCCGGGACAAGCCCGGCCATGACGAAGTAACGAAGTACAAGATCAGACGATCTCGACGCGATAGTTCTCGATCACCGTATTGGCGAGCAGCTTGTCCGCGGCATCTTTCAGCGCCGCTTCGGCCTTCGCTTTGTCCGCGCCGGCGAGTTCGATGTCGAACACCTTGCCCTGCCGCACGCTGGCGATGCCATCGACGCCGAGCGATTTCAGCGCGCCCTCGATGGCCTTGCCCTGAGGATCGAGAATGCCGTTCTTCAGCGTAACCGTAACACGCGCCTTCATCGGCTTCAGCTCTTGACCAGCACCGGGCCGGAGCCCGCAGGACGATCGTTCTCGATCAGGATGCCAAGACGCTTGGCGACTTCCGTGTAAGCCTCAAGCAACCCACCGAGATCGCGGCGGAAGCGATCCTTGTCCATCTTCTCGTTCGACTTGATGTCCCACAGCCGGCACGAATCCGGCGAGATCTCATCGGCGACGATGATGCGCATCATGTCGTTTTCGAACAGACGTCCGCATTCCATCTTGAAGTCCACAAGACGGATGCCGACGCCGAGGAAGAGACCGGTGAGGAAGTCGTTGACGCGGATGGCCAGCGCCATCATGTCGTCGATTTCCTGCGGCGTCGCCCAGCCGAACGCAGTGATGT
Source organism: Afipia sp. (assembly GCA_051653085.1). Taxonomy (GTDB): domain Bacteria; phylum Pseudomonadota; class Alphaproteobacteria; order Rhizobiales; family Xanthobacteraceae; genus Afipia. The sequence goes on from JBOFVL010000019.1 coordinate 59,043, forward strand.
GCTCTTCGGAAACCATCGGGTCGCCGAGCTGATCGTTCTTGTAATAGAACTCGATGATCGAGCGCGGCAGTTGCGTGCCTTCCTCGATGCCGAGGCGCTGCGACAGCGATCCAGCGGCGACGTTCCGCACCACGACTTCCAGCGGCACGATCTCGACCTCGCGAATCAACTGCTCGCGCATGTTGAGCCGCTTGATGAAATGCGTCGGCACGCCGATGTCGTTCAGATGCTGGAAAACGTATTCCGAGATCCGATTGTTGAGGACACCCTTGCCCTCAATGATCTGGTGTTTCTTGGCATTGAACGCGGTGGCGTCGTCCTTGAAATGTTGAATCAGGGTGCCAGGCTCCGGCCCTTCGTAAAGGGTCTTGCCCTTGCCTTCGTAAATGCGACGCCGACGGCTCATAGGGATGTACCGTGTGTTGTTAAAGTCCATGAAGTGGGGTGCTCCGAGTGATTTACGCGACCCACGGCGGAGCTGCCATGAAGCCCGGAATCGTGAAACAAACCGCGAACCAGACTCATCGGCAACCTAACCGATTGATCCAGCCGACACAACGCAACGTAAGGTGTTTTACCGGCTGCTTTTAGGCTTCCTGCGACCTCTCGGACGTTGCTTTGAAGGGGGCCAAACCCCTATATGCTGGGCAACCGCCGCCGGTTCAGGCAAAACCCAAATTCAGCTTACGGAACAGATATATGTCGACTTTTGACAAGCGCGAGGAAGGCTTCGAGAAAAAGTTTGCCCTCGACGAGGAACAGAAGTTCAAGGCGGAAGCCCGCCGGAACAAGTTGCTGGGTCTCTGGGCCGCCGAAAAGCTGGGCAAAACCGGTGACGAGGCCGCCGCCTACGCCAAAGAGGTGGTTTCTGCCGATTTCGAGGAAGCCGGTGACGGAGACGTGCTGCGCAAGGTCACGAACGACCTCGCGGGCAAGGGTGTCAGCGAGGCCGAGGTCCGCAAGAAAATGGACGAACTGGTGGCGACCGCCGTCGCCCAGATCAAGGCCGGCCAGTAATTCCAGCACATTGAAACAAAAAACGCCGCGCGATCCGATCGCGCGGCGTTTTGTTTTGCGGAAACGGTTACTTCAGCGAGTCCTGAACCTTCGCGATGCCGGCAAGAACGCAGACTTCGTCCTTCTCGCCGCCGGGTGCGCCAGAAGCGCCGACCGCACCGATGACTTCGTTGCCGACCTTGATCGGGGCAGCACCACCCACCGCAACCACACCCGGAATCTGCTTCAGGTAAGCGGTCTCGGGCTTGTCGGTCAGTTTCATGAATTCCAGCGAGGTCTGCCCGCGCGTGCGCGAGGTATAGGCCTTCAGCCGGCTGAATTCCATGGTGTGGGGATTGGTGCCATCGCCGCGAAGCTGGGCCGCGACGTTGCCCGCCTTGTCCACGACCGTGACGGAGACCTTGTAGCCGTCCTTCGTGCACTGTTCGATGGTGCCCTGGATGATGGCCATCGCCATGGCCATCGACACATTCTTCTCCACCTGCGGCGCCTGCGCATGAGCAGGACCGGCGATGACGATTGCAGCAGCCGTCAATGCTGCAAGACCGATTGGACGCATATTGAAGCCTCCCTTTGATGGTTTTTAGTTTGTGCGTTTTTGTAGCAACCCTTCCTACCGCGCTTTAGTCCATCCAAAAAAGAAGTTTTTCGCGACCGACTACCTAAAAGAAAGCCGGCGCGAGTTGCTCATCAACAAGCGCCGGCCCCCGGTCTCGGATCTTTCATCGATCGGGTCTCGCTGCCCGCACGACATTGAACTAGCAGTTCGCTCCAATCCCGCTTTGCCTATTCCGTGCCCAGTATGTCCTGGATTTTCTGGTTGGAAACAGCCGGAGCCCATAAGCTATCAATCGTTTTTCGTGCATCGCGGCGCGCATCGTCCGTCGTCGCAAATGTGAATTTAGGCCTGGTCAAACCAGCCGCGTAGTACTTGGCAAGCATAGCCAAAACCTTGCCCCGCCCGCTCAGGTCGGTGAACTCGATATAGTCCTTGAATTTGTACACCTTGGTTTCGGACTTCGTGCTCGAGTACCCGCCCGAACCTCCAACCCGCCAGTATCCGATATAGATGCCGGCGTCTGCTCCGCCTTCAAAGTGTTCATAGAGATAATCGAGCGAGTCGCTGTCTGCATAGACGCGGAACGTCATGCCCCGGCCGACCAAGAGCGTTTTCGGTATCAGTTCCAACTGCCCGTTGGGTCCCCATATGGCGTTGAATGCATCGCTCTTCAGCTTCGGCGCAAATCTGGCGACGAGATTTTCGTCAAACCACTCCCCGCGAAGAATGTTGAAAGTGTCGACATTCGCGAACGAGATTTCGATTCGTGTCGCATTATTCCTGATGTGCGTTTCCCTGCGGACTTGTTCCGCGGATGCGCCTCCCGCGCGAAACAATCCCAGAAAACTCACACTTACGCTCGCCTTCCAGTGCTGTTCGAAATACGTCGATGTTTGCGAGATTTCCTCAATCTTCTGCGTTTGGAGATTTGACTCTTTCAGAAACGCAAAGATGTCCTTGTCGACATAGGAGATGAAATACTGCTGCCATCTGTCGGGATCATTCAACACTTCGCGGACAGGCGGAAGACTGATCTTTTGTCTCGGGTTGTTGAATTTGATCTGCGCCCGTTTGAGCAATTCAATGTCGGGATCGTTCAGATTTTTGGTCACAATCTCCAATGTCTCCAGCGCATCGCCGAGACGCTTTGCCTTGGTGTCGATTTCGGCCGCCCAGCCATATCCCTTTGGAGGATTCGAATAGAACTCCCTTTTCGACAAACGCTTCGATGGCGGCGTGTTGTTTGCGTACTCATCGTAGGATCTCGCCGCTTCGTCCTGCTTGGCGATGTACTCCGAGCGGGTGAATTGAACCTCCTCTGATGCTCGCTTCAATGCGTTCTTCACGTCCACTGAAGCCGTACCGTTGGCATCGACGGCTGCAACCCACGCTGCGTTGAGAAAATACTGATATCCCTCGCTGATGCGCCGCCCGGAATTCGGCGCGTATTGCCACGCGTTTGAGGGCGCCCAGTCTCCCCAGTGGTACATCTCCATGAGCCGAAACGTCCGTATTGGATCATCCCATGCTGCATTGGTGGCCGTCGGCAAAACCAACACCATTTCGTCTTTCGCGATCGCGCCAAACCGGGATTCGAAAAACTTGAACATCCGGCTCCAGGCCGGCTGCCCGAAATCGCCAAATATCTGTTCACTCCGGGCCGAGGACACGCCGCCAAGAACTGCGGCGATTAAGACAAGACACTGAAATACCACATGCATTTTCAATCTCCCAAAATTTAAATTGTATAATCAATAAAATACATCTTAAAGTTGCATTTTGGACGCTGTCAACCCGCGCAATAAACGGCGCATCGAAAGTTCGTTTCGGACCAATGAATTTCGAACGCGGCTTGCCCAAAGGCTGCGCAAGGTAGCTACATCGACGCGCGGCTTTGCCACGGACTCCTGACAACAAGCAGAATGTCTAAGAGGTGACGCTCGTTGCGAGCTTGTTCAGCTGCGCGTCGAGGCCGGTCTCGATGTCCACGGCGTTAACGAGAAAGACGCGATAGTCTCGCGCCTCCAGCCATTCGCGCCGCGCCGCGCGATCGCGTGCGATCGTATCGCTCTCATTGGCATTGACGATCTCGATGGCGATGCGCTTCGAGAACGACACGAAATCCGGGATGTGACGCCCCACCGGCGTCTGCCGCTTGAAGTGCGACGCGAAGCGCCGGTCGGTCCTCAGCGCGTCCCACAGGATCCGCTCGGCATCGGTCGGATTCCGCCGCAGCAGCCGCGCAAGTCCCCTCACCGTGCTGCTGTCGGATGGCGCGCGGCCCTCGGAATGCTCGGCGAGCAGTGCGCGCAACCGTGTCGCCTCCGTTCCGTTGAGAACGCCGCCTTTTGCAGGACCTTTGCGGCCCTCGGCGATGGCCATGACAACTCCATGAAGAGTGTGCATGTCCTGCTTGGTCGGCTCCATGCGCGCGAAGATATTGCGCAGGTTCACCAGCATCGTGTCGCGCTTTTCGGGCGGCCGCAGGAATTCCACCTTGTCGAGTTCACTGACCAGATTGTCGAAGAACGTCTGCATCTGGTGGCTCGACGCGCGCTCCGAGCGTTCCGGCATGTCGAACGGCAGCGCGTTAGACGTGGCAAGCTTGAACCATTCGTAGCCCATCAGCAGAACCGCTTGGGCGAGGTTCAGCGAAGCGAAGCCCGGGTTGACCGGAAACGTGACGATGCGGTTGGCGAGCGCGACTTCGTCGTTCTCCAGTCCATAGCGCTCACGCCCGAACATGATCGCTGCGGTGCCGCTTCCCGCGATCTCGCCGACGATCTGGCGGGCGGCCTCCTCCGGACCGACGACGGGCTTGGCCTGATCGTGCGCCCGCGCCGTGGTCGCAAACAGCAGCGAGCAGTCGGCCACCGCCGCCTCGACCGTGTCGAACAGTTGGACGTTATCGAGAATGTGATCGGCTCCTGCCGCGGCGCGCTGGGCAGCAATATTCGGCCAGCCATCGCGCGGCTTGACGATGCGCAGCCGCGTCAGGCCGAAATTGCCCATGGCGCGCGCGCACATGCCGATGTTCTCGCCGAGCTGCGGCTCGACCAGAACCACTATAGGGCCGGCCAGTTCTTTGCCTGCCTTGGTTTTATCGGTGCCTGAGCCGCTCATTGTCTCTACTTTTACGTGTCATATTTTCCCCTGCCGTAACGCAGTTGAGACCGGGCAGGTCAAGACATTTCTCGATGCGCCCGCCTCAGATCAGCCGAAAGCCGGCAGGATGCACTGCAATGCGGGCATGCCGGAAACAACGCGTTCAGCTTTTGAGTTTTAGCTGCCGATTGGGGTAGGTTGATACCAAGGTGACCCGTGACCCAGACAGATAGCAACACAACACCATCCGCCCCTCCCTCAAATGCCGCGCCAGGTCCGGAGGAATCCACCGTGGGCGCAACCTTGCGGCGCGTGGCTATTCCAGTCGCCTGCGTAATCGCTGCCGTGGCTTTCATTGTGCTCGCCACCGCGAATTGGGACGAATGGGTCAGCAGCGCCACTATCCAGACGACGAACGACGCCTATGTCCGCGCCGAGGTGTCGCAATTGAGCAGCCGTGTCGCCGGCGAGGTGAAGACCGTGGCCGCGAGCGACTACCAGCGCGTCAAGGCCGGCGACCTGCTCGTCGAGATCGATCCTGCTGACTACGAAGCGCAGGTCGCTCAGGCCGAAGCCGCAGTCGCAGGTGCACAGGCCGCGCTCGACAATCTCGCCAATCAGGTCGAGCTCCAGTACGCCACCATCGCGCAATCCGAGGCGCAACGCGCCTCCGCGGAAGCCCTCCAAATCGAGGCGCAGCAGGAGCAGGAGCGCCAGCAATCGCTGATCCAGACCTCGTCGGGCACGCGACAGAAGCTCGAACAGGCCACCGCTGCGCTTGCCAAGGCGCAGGCAGACGTCCGCGCCAGCCGCGCCGTGATCGCCGCACAACAGCATCAGCTCGAAGTCCTCGCCGGAACGAAAAAGCAGCGCGCGGCCGACGTCCTCGCCGCTCAGGCTGCACTCAAGGCAGCGCGCCTCAAGCTCGGCTACACCCGCATCGTGGCTCCGTTCGACGGCATCGTCGGCGCGCGGCAGGTCCAGCCCGGTGACTACGTCAATATCGGCAGCAACCTGTTCAACGTGGTGCCGCTGCCCAACGTCTACGTCATCGCGAACTACAAAGAGACGCAATTGACCCGCGTGCAGGCCGGTCAACCCGTGGACATCACCATCGATACATTCCCTCGCCAGATTCTGCATGGCCGTGTCGCGCGGGTCTCCCCGGCCAGCGGATCGCAATTCGCACTGTTGCCGCCTGATAACGCCACCGGCAATTTCACCAAAGTGGTGCAACGCATCCCGCTGCGGATCGAATTCGACAAGGACCAGCCGCTGCTCGAGAGTCTGCGGCCCGGCATGTCGGCGGTGACGCGGATCAACACCGAGGGGACGGTTGCCCCCTCGAATGTCAGTGCCAAGACTACTGGAGCCAAGACCACTGGAGCCATGCCCGGTGGCGGAAACTAAAATCATCGCCAGCGGACCGGTCTCGGTCGGTCAGCCTGTCCACTATCCGCTGCTTGCCGTGATCGCCGTGCTGCTCGGCTCGTCGATGGCAAATATCGACAGCCGGATGTTTTCGATCGGGCTGCCGGATCTCAAAGGCGCCTTTTCGCTCAGCTTCGATGAAGGCGCGTGGCTCAGCACGGCATCGACAGCGTCACAGATATTCATCGCGCCTGCGGTGGCTTGGCTCGCGACCGTGTTCGGCCTGCGCCGCATCCTCGGCACGCCAAGCCTCGTTTTCGCACTGATCTCGCTGATTCTTCCCTTTATCCGCGATTATCAGACACTTCTTGCCCTCACCATCCTTCACGGTCTGCTGCTCGGTACCTTCGTGCCTGCCACGCTGATGATCATTTTCCGCAACCTGCCGATCCAGTGGTGGCTTGTGGCGATCGGAATCTATGCCCTGCGGGTCGGCTTTTCGCTCAACTTCGGTCCCGCCCTTGTCGGCTTCTATGTCGATCACCTCGGCTGGCAGTGGCTGTACTGGCAGGACGCGATTATCGCCGTGCTGATGGCGATTTTGGTTTATTTCGGCGCGGCGCGCGATCCAATCAACCGAAAGCTGCTGGAAACCGCGGACTGGGGCGGCATGCTGCTGCTCGGGACCGGCATCGCCATGGTCTATGCTGGCCTCGATCAAGGCAACCGGCTGGACTGGCTCAATTCCGGAACTGTTGTTGCGATGCTCGGTTGCGGCGTGTTTCTGCTGGTGGCGTTCTTCATCAACGAGGCGGTGGTTCAGGACCCTTGGGCCCACGCGAACGTGCTGCTGTCGCGCAACATCGGGTTCGCGCTTGTCGTGATCCTGCTCTACACCCTGACCAGTCTCTCAAACTCGTCGCTGGTGCCGAATTTCCTCTCGGCCGTGGCGCAGCTTCGGCCTGAACAGACCGGCCGCCTGCTTCTGATCTATGGCGTTCTGCCGATGGCGGTGACGTTTCCCCTCTCGATCTGGCTGCTGCGGCGGTACGACGTAAGGATCGTGCTGGTGACCGGCCTGATCACCTTCGCTGCCGCCGCTCTGCTCGGAACCCAGATCACCCATGAATGGCGGCTGGTCGACTTCATCCCCATCGTACTCCTGCAATCGGTCGGCCAGGCATTTACGCTGTTCCCGATCATCATCATCGCGCTCGCCAATTCCGACCCCACCCGGGCGACGGCGTTCGCCGCCTACATTCAGATCATGCGGCTGGGGGGCGCGGAGATCGGCATTGCGCTGATGGGGACGTGGCTGCGGGTGCGCGAACAGACGCACTCCAACCTGATCGGCCAGCACGTCATCGGCGCCAAGGACCAGGTGCATGATCTTCTCGCAAAACTGTCAGGGTATTTCGCCGGTTACGGCACGGGAACGGCGACAGGGCGCAGCGTCGGGACGCTGGCCGGCATCGTTCAGCGCGAGGCCAACGTGCTGGCCTATATCGACGGCTTCTGGCTGACCTTCGGCTTTGCCATCGCGGGACTGCTTGTCACCGCCCTCATTACCAAGGCGCCACCGGGGCCGCTGACGCCAAAAGCCCGCTAGACCAAGCCTCCCCGGCAGATTGGCTGACCTTCCGATTCAAGAAATGAACGTATTGAATCAACTCGCGATGACTGTGATTCAATCCGTGAGGGTTTTGAATCAGCGTCTGAAGGTTCTGATTCAACGCGCGAAGACATTGAATCAAGAACCGAAGAGACCGATTCAAATCCGGCGCTGGTCGCTTAAAATTATCTTTATAAATCAAAGGGGTTACGAGACCGTTTGAATCTCGTGCAAACGCGAGGTGTGTCCCTCGGGGCCTCTGCGGCGAGTTGCCCTTGCCCCAAACCACGTCAGGCGGAAGTGGCGAGCGGTTTGGTCTCTGCACGGTTTCCGCGACGGGCAATTCAGGCCCCGCCGTGCCCAAGTATTTGGCTTGGAATGGCTCCAGACTTGCACATCGGAACGCATCCGGCCGGGCATGCCAGAAAGTCTCAGGTGCCTTGCCTTCCAGCCCGCCAAGGCGGGTGCTATAGCCTCGCTACGGAACCTGTTGCGGTTCTCTCGCCCTTTCCGCCCCCAATCTTAAGGCCCAATCCCCCATGGCAAAAATCAAGGTGACCAACCCCGTCGTCGAACTCGATGGCGACGAGATGACCCGGATCATCTGGCAGTACATCAAGGACAAGCTGATCCACCCGTTCCTCGATGTGAAGCTCGAATACTACGACCTTGGGATGGAGTACCGCGACAAGACCAACGATCAGGTCACCATCGACGCGGCCAACGCGATCAAGAAGCATGGCGTCGGCGTGAAATGCGCCACCATCACCCCGGACGAAGCCCGCGTGAAGGAATTCGGCCTCAAGGAAATGTGGAAGTCGCCGAACGGCACCATCCGCAACATCCTCGGCGGCGTCGTGTTCCGCGAGCCGATCATCTGCCGCAACGTGCCCCGCCTGGTGCCGGGCTGGACCAAACCGATCATCATCGGCCGTCACGCTTTCGGCGACCAGTACCGCGCCACCGACTTCAAGTTCCCCACTCCGGGCACCATCACCCTGAAATTCACCGGCGACGACGGCAAGGTCATCGAGCGCGAAGTCTTTAAGGCGCCCAGCGCCGGCGTGACGCTCGCCATGTTCAACCTCGACGATTCGATCCGCGATTTCGCCCGGTCCTCAATGAACCTCGGCCTAGCCAAGGGCTATCCGGTCTATCTGTCGACCAAGAACACGATCCTCAAGCAGTACGACGGCCGCTTCAAGGACATCTTCCAGGACGTGTTCGACAAAGAGTTCAAGAAGGACTTCGACGCCAAGGGCATCACCTACGAGCATCGCCTGATCGACGACATGGTCGCGGCCGCGATGAAGTGGTCGGGCGGCTATGTCTGGGCCTGTAAGAACTACGACGGCGACGTGCAGTCCGACACCGTCGCGCAGGGCTACGGCTCGCTCGGCCTCATGACCTCCGTGCTGCTGACGCCGGACGGCAAGACCATGGAAGCGGAAGCCGCCCACGGCACCGTAACCCGCCACTACCGCGAGCACCAGAAGGGCAAGGAAACCTCGACTAACTCGATCGCGTCGATCTTCGCCTGGACCCGCGGCCTCAGCCATCGCGCCAAGCTCGACAACAACGCCGAACTGGCGAAGTTCGCGGACACGCTGGAAAAGGTGTGCGTCGAAACGGTCGAAGCCGGTAACATGACCAAGGATCTGGCGTTGCTGGTCGGCGCCGATCAGCGTTGGCTCTCCACCACCGGCTTCCTCGACAAGGTTGCGGAAAACCTCACCAAGGCGATGGCCGCTTAAGGCATATAAAACAAAGCTAAAACGAAAGGCGCGGATGATCTCCGCGCCTTTTCATTTTGAGCTTAGGTCAGTCGCTAATTTTTTGAGGCCGGACAATCTACCGGCTGGCAACCGCGCCGAACGAGTCGAACTTGTAGCTCAAGCGGCCGACAACGGTATCCAGCTTGGTCTTGTCGTCGACCGATGTAAGAGACGTGTCCACGCCGGTATTGTAGGCGGTGTAATTGGCTCGTCCGAGATCGATGTGGTTGTATTCGATGCCAAGGATGAAATTCTGCGTCAGCATGTATTCGAAGCCGGCACCCACGATCACGCCGCTCCTGATCCTGCTGCCGGGATTCCATGCGGATAGACCGCCGGACGTTGACGCCGCAGAGAGTTCGACCTCACCACCTGCCCAGCCCCCCTTGCCGTAGAACAAGACACGGTCCCAGGTCACGCCAAGACGACCAGCGATTGTGAAGAGATTGCTGATCTTGGTCGTCTCGGTATCGCTGAGGGGAAAGTAAGGGCTGATGATCGTCGTCTTGTGATTCAATCCTGACCACGTGCCTTCGATGCCGGTCACGATCGATCCAAGCTGATAGTTGAAGCCAGCCTGAGCACCCCCGAGCAAACTTGTCTTCGAGCGAAACGGGATCGAGTTAGGGGAGTTGGTCCAGGGCCATTCATCTTGCTGGAACATCCAGTCGGAACGCGCCGAACTGCCGCCGACGTGACCGCCGATATAAAGACCGGTCCAGTTGCGGGCCGGTTCAGGGGAGAAGCTGACCGTGGACGTCTTGCCCGCAGGTAGCTTGTAGTTGATGCCCGCCCTGACGATGTTCGCGTTGAAGCTGACAGATTCCGGCGTGGACGGCAAAATGTCGAACAACTGAGCTTTGCCGAGATTGACGTAAAGGTACTCGACCTTCGCGGACCAGTTCGGCGCAAACTTCGTTTCCACGCCTGCCCCGACTGTCCATCCCGGACGAAGTTCGCTGCCGGATGCCGGCGTCAGAGCGTCCCAGCCACGCACCTCGCCAACCGCAAGACCGCCGGTCGCGTACAACAGCCAATTGCCTATCGCTCCGGCGGCGTAACCGACGCGCCCACGCAAGGTGCCGAGCGAACTCAGCTTGGTGCCGCAGGCGTGAGGATTGCCGACCGATAATCCGCAAAGATCAGAACGGCCGCTGATGTCAGCCCAGGAATAGTCGCCCTCAAAGCCGTAAACCCAGCGCGCGACTTGCCAATTGTAGCCAATCGTCCCGCCGATCAGGCCGCCGTTAACAGAGTAGCTTCCGTCGCCAGGCGCCCCTCCTCCACCGCCCACAAGCGGGCCAGGACCAGGATCAGTCTGTTTGGAGTTGCCCGTGCCGAAGCCGCCGCTGATTCCGACGTAGCCGCCCGACCAATTGTCAGGTGCTGCAGGCGCTTTGGTAAAAATGCGCGGAGCGAGATCCGCAGCAGGTGCCATGGAGACGGAAAGTGCGGTAAAGACACCCGCCATCAAAAGCGACTTATGCACAAAACACCCAATTTCATTCATTAAGTAGAGAGCCACCGTAGCTGCGATTCCGGGAACATGCTGTGGCCTTTGGGATACAATCCTGGATAAAGCCTAGTCTCGACTTCGGTGACTAGTTTTCCTGGGGAAATGGTCAAAAATCTCAACCTTGCAATCGTGTCGCTGGCAGTGAACGAGATGGCTCTCGTCGAAGATCAACATGGGAGACCGCGACTATGCCCCTCTTTAGGAAAGCCGCTCTCGCATTGCTGTTTCTATCGGGTGCGCTCGTGAGCGCATCCGCTCAAACTCCGCTTCCGGACGCCATCGCCGCACCGGGCGAGAAAATCGTGCTGACGCTGCACGCCGAAGGCGCGCAAGTTTATGAGTGCAAGGCCGACGCGTCTGGAAAACTCGCATGGGTGTTTCGCGAGCCGATCGCGACATTGCTCGCCGAGGGCAAGACCGTCGGGCGGCATTACGCCGGGCCCAACTGGGAATACAGCGACGGCAGCGCCGTGGTCGGCAAGGCAACCGGTAATGCGCCGGGCGCGACGGACAAAGACATTCCATGGCTGAAACTGGAAATCGTTTCGCAGCGGGGAAGCGGCGCGCTGACCGGCATCACGACCGTCCAGCGGATCAACACCGTTGGCGGCAAGCCGCAAGGCACCTGCGACAAGGCCGGCGCTTTCCAAAGCGTGGCTTATTCGGCGGATTACGTGTTTCTGAAGAAAACCTGAGCCGGTTTACGCACCCATCGCGGCTTCGATTGCCTTCAGCGCCGCATCGGCCTTAGCGCCGTCCGGTCCACCAGCCTGCGCCATATCGGGACGACCGCCGCCGCCCTTGCCGCCCAGTGCTTCCGACGCGATCTTCACGAGATCAACGGCGCTGAAGCGCGAGGTCAGGTCGGACGTGACGCCGACCACCGCGCCCGCCTTGCCGTCTTCGCCGACATTGATGATCGCGACCACGCCCGAACCGATCTGTTTCTTGCCGTCGTCGGCAAGACTTTTGAGATCCTTCATCTCGATGCCCTGCACCGCGCGACCGAGGAATTTCACATCCCCGATGGTGCGGATGTCGCTAGAAGCGCCCGCGCCACTACCCGCCGCAGCCCCGCCGCCCATGGCGAGTTTCTTGCGCGCATCCGACAGCGCGCCTTCCAGCTTCTTGCGTTCATCGACCAACGCCGCGATGCGCGACGGCAAATCGTCGAGCGTGGTTTTCAGTTCTGCCGCAGCAGTTTTCGCGGTCTGGATCGTCGCATTCACGGCGTGACGCGCATTGCGCCCGGTCAGCGCCTCGATGCGGCGCACGCCCGATGCCACAGCACTTTCGCCCGTTACCGAAATCAGACCAATGTCGCCGGTTCGGCGCACATGCGTGCCGCCGCACAATTCGACCGACCAGCCGAGCGCGTTGCCCGAGCCCTGCCCCATCGAAACCACACGCACTTCATCGCCGTACTTCTCGCCGAACAGGGCCCGCGCGCCGGAATCCCGCGCATCGTCCACCGCCATCGAGCGTGTGACGACTTCGCCGTTTTCCAGCACGATGTCGTTGGCGATGTCCTCGATGCGGCGCAATTCGTCCGGCGTGATCGGCTTGTTGTGCGCGAAATCGAACCGCAGCCGTTCAGGCGCGACCAACGAACCGCGTTGCGCGATGTGATCGCCCAGCACCTGACGCAGGGCCTCGTGCAGAAGATGTGTCGCGGAGTGGTTGGCGCGGATCGCCGTGCGGCGGCTGTGATCGACTTCAAGCTGCAGCGCCATGCCCGGCTTCAGCGTGCCCTGCTCGACGGTGCCGAGATGCACATAAAGATCGCCGGCCTTCTTCTGGGTGTCGGTGACGCGCACGCGCGCACCCTCGCCGCTCAGAATGCCGGTGTCGCCGACCTGGCCGCCGGATTCGGCGTAGAACGGCGTTTGGTTCATGACGATGGCGACGCTATCGCCGACTTTGGCGCTTTCGATCTCTTTGCCGTCCTTTACCAGCGCGGTGACGGCGCCTTCGGCGATCTCGGTGTCGTAACCGAGGAACTCGGTCGCACCGAGTTTCTCGCGCAGCGGAAACCAGACATTCTCGGTCGCAGTGTCGCCCGAGCCAGCCCATGCCGCGCGCGCCTTCTTGCGCTGCTGCTCCATCGCATCAGTGAACGACGCAATGTCGACGCCGATGCCACGGTTGCGCAGCGCGTCCTGCGTGAGATCGAGCGGAAAGCCATAGGTGTCATACAGCGTGAACGCAGTCTCGCCGTCGAACATGTCGCCCTTCTTCAGCGACGCGCTTTTCTCGTCCAGAATCGTGAGGCCGCGATCCAGCGTCTTGCGGAAACGGGTTTCCTCAAGCTTCAGCGTTTCCTCGATCAGATTTTCGGCGCGCACCAGTTCGGGATAGGCTTGGCCCATTTCGCGGACCAATGCCCACACGAGGCGATACATCAGCGGCTCTTTCGCGCCGAGCAACTGCGCGTGGCGCATCGCGCGGCGCATGATCCGGCGCAGCACGTAGCCGCGGCCCTCGTTCGAGGGCAGCACGCCGTCGGAAATCAGGAACGACGAGGCGCGCAAGTGATCCGCGATCACGCGCAGCGACGCCTTCTGTTCGCCCTGCGGATCGGCGCCCGTCAATTCGGCGATGGCGCGGATCAGTGCGACGAACAGGTCGATGTCGTAGTTGTCGTGCTTGCCCTGCAGCACGGCGGCGATGCGCTCCAGTCCCATGCCGGTGTCGATCGACGGCTTCGGCAACGCGACGCGATTGCCGGGCGCGATCTGGTCGAACTGCATGAACACGAGATTCCAGATCTCGATGAAGCGGTCGCCGTCTTCTTCAAGCGAACCGGGAGGGCCACCCCAGATCTTGTCGCCGTGATCGAAAAAGATTTCCGAGCACGGACCGCAAGGGCCGGTGTCGCCCATCTGCCAGAAGTTGTCCGACGTTCCGATCCGGATGATCTTCGATTCGGGCAGGCCCGCGACTTTTTTCCAGAGTTTCGCTGCTTCCTCGTCCTCGGAATAGACCGTGACCAGCAGCCTCTCTTTCGGAAGGCCGTACTCCTTGGTGATCAAATTCCAGGCAAGCTCGATGGCGCGTTCCTTGAAATAATCGCCGAACGAGAAGTTCCCGAGCATTTCAAAGAAGGTGTGATGCCGCGCGGTGTAGCCGACATTGTCGAGATCGTTGTGCTTGCCGCCGGCGCGGACGCATTTTTGCGACGAGGTCGCACGGACATAAGGACGCTTCTCAAGACCCGTGAACACGTTCTTGAACTGTACCATCCCCGCATTGGTGAACATCAGCGTGGGGTCGTTGCGCGGAACAAGCGGAGACGACGGCACGATGTCGTGGCCGTTCTTCGCGAAAAAATTCAGATACGCCGACCTGATCTCGTTAACGCCACTCATGCTCGTCCAATCGCGCCCAAAAAACTCTGATTTTCTACAGCGTTTTCGTGACGCGAACCGCTGTCCGCTTCGCTTGAAAACGCCTCTTGCCTTGACGCGTTTTCTTCACGCGAACCGGTACCCACTTCGCTCGAAAACGCTTTTCCACACAACCCGCAGTCATGACGCGTGCAGCGCAGTCTGTCTCGCCCCGTTTCTAGACGGAACGGACCCGCTATGTCCAGAAAGTGTGCAGCGGATCAGCGACTTGCAAGCAGTCTCAGAAGCGCCGCGAAGCCCGTTGATAATCTCGCAGTTGCGTTGACAGGGCCTCGAAACCAGTGTTTCCCTGCCTAAGTAAGCTATATAGTAAGCTGACAAGTCACGACGGGAGAGACCGGCCGCTCTTAAGAAATGGGCATCGCCGGCGCCGAAGGAGCAACCGCCCCGGAAACTCTCAGGCAAACGGACCGTGTGACTGACTGAAATCTGGAAAGAGATGCGGCCGGGCAGCCCGGCGCGGCATCCGCCGACGGGATAATACTCTCAGGCGCAGCGACAGATGGGGCTTCGACAAGGTTTCGGGAACCGTCCCGGAATCCGTCAGGAGCCCGACCATGCTTGCCACTGAGCGCAAACCAGATTCCACCGAAAATACGCTGAAGCGCGTGCCGCTGCATGACCTGCATGTGGCGCGCGGCGGCAAGATCGTGCCGTTCGCGGGTTACGAGATGCCGGTGCAATACGCTGCCGGCGTGCTCAAGGAGCATCTCCACACCCGCACCTCGGCCGGCCTGTTCGACGTCTCCCATATGGGCCAGATCCTGTTGCGGCCGAAATCCGGCAAGGTCGAGGACGCCGCCCGCGCGCTGGAACGGCTGGTGCCGCAGGACATCCTTGCCGTTACACCCGGCCGCCAGCGCTATGCGCAGTTCACCAATGAGGCCGGCGGCATTCTCGACGACCTGATGGTGGCGAACTTTGGCGATCACCTGTTCCTCGTGGTCAACGCCGCCTGCAAGATCGAGGATGAGGCGCATCTTCGCAAACACCTCTCCGATACCTGCATCATCGAGCCGTTGCCGGACCGCGCGCTGATCGCGCTGCAGGGACCGAAAGCGGTCGAGGTGCTGGCGAAACACGCGCCCACCGTGGCCGCCATGCGCTTCATGGATGCAGGGCCGCACAAGGTTCTCGGCGTCGACTGCTTCGTCTCGCGCTCGGGCTACACCGGCGAGGACGGTTTTGAGATTTCGGTGCCCGCAAAAGACGTCGAGCGGCTCGCGACGGCGCTGCTGGCCGATCCGGCAGTGCTGCCGATCGGCCTCGGCGCGCGTGACAGCCTGCGGCTTGAAGCCGGGCTTTGCCTCTATGGCCACGATATCGACACCACCACAACGCCGGTCGAAGGTGCGCTGGAATGGTCGGTGCAAAAGAGCCGCCGCACCGGCGGCGTGCGAGCCGGTGGATTTCCCGGTGCGGATGTCATCCTGAAACAGTTCGAGACCGGCGCATCGCGCCGCCGTGTCGGTCTGCGCGCCGAGGGCCGCGCACCCGTGCGCGAGAATGCAGCGCTCTACGCCAGCGAAACGTCATCGGACAAAATCGGCACCGTCACATCCGGCGGCTTCGGCCCGACGCTCAATGCACCTGTCGCGATGGGCTATCTGCCGACTGCCCTCTCGACTGAGGGCACCGTCGTCTTCGCCGATGTGCGCGGCCAGCGATTGCCGCTGCGCGTCGCGCCGATGCCCTTCGTGCCCAACGGATACAAACGATAATTTCCAACGCTGAGGATACCCATGACCACACTTTACACATCCGATCACGAATGGCTCCGCATCGAGGGCGATGTCGCCACCATCGGCATCACCGATTACGCGCAGACCCAGCTTGGCGACGTGGTGTTCGTCGAGCTTCCGAAAGTCGGCCGTGCGTTCAAGAAGGCGGAAGCTGCCGCCGTGGTCGAGAGCGTGAAGGCCGCCTCCGACGTCTATGCGCCCATCTCGGGCGAAGTGGTCGAGGTCAACGACGCACTCACCGCCGATCCGGCGCTGATCAATTCCGATCCCGGCAAGGCCGCATGGTTCTTCAAGCTGCGCATCGCCGACAAGGGCGATCTCGCCGGCCTGATGGATGAAGCCGCCTACAAGGCCCACACCGCCTGAGGAGTTCGATATGACCGCGCATCGCCCGCCTGCCGCTGAACCCGCCGTCGATTTCGTGCGCCGGCATATCGGCCCCTCGCCGCGCGATATCGCTGCGATGCTGGACACCGTCGGTGCGTCGAGTCTTCAGGCACTGATGAGCCAGACGCTGCCGGCATCGATCCGGCAGAAGAAGCCGCTCGATCTTGGCAAACCGCTCAGCGAGACCGAAGCGCTGACGCATATGCGCGGTCTCGCGGCGCGCAACCAGGTGTTCACCTCGCTGATCGGCCAAGGCTATTCCGGCACGATCCTGCCCGCCGTGATCCAGCGCAACATCCTCGAGAATCCGGCGTGGTACACGGCCTACACGCCGTATCAGCCGGAGATCAGCCAGGGGCGGCTCGAGGCGCTGTTCAACTTCCAGACCATGATCTGCGATCTCACCGGGCTCGACATCGCCAACGCGTCGCTGCTCGACGAAGGCACAGCGGCCGCGGAAGCGATGGCGCTGGCCGTGCGCTCTTCATCTGTGAAGACCAAGGCGTTTTTCGTCGATCACGAGGTGCATCCGCAGACGCTGGCCGTGCTGCGCACCCGTGCCGAACCGCTGGGCTGGACGCTGATCGTCGGCGATCCCGCGCGCGATCTCGATAAGGCCGACGTGTTCGGCGCGCTGTTCCAGTATCCCGGCACGCATGGCGGGCTGAATGATCCGCGCGCCGCCATCACGGCACTAAAGGCAAAGGGCGGCATCGCCGTCGTTGCCGCCGATCCGCTGGCGCTGACGCTGATTGCCTCGCCCGGAGATCTCGGCGCGGACATTGCGGTTGGTTCGACACAGCGCTTCGGCGTGCCGATGGGGTATGGCGGGCCGCACGCGGCCTACATGGCGGTGAAGGATGCGTTGAAGCGCTCCCTGCCCGGCCGCATCGTCGGCCTGTCGGTGGATTCGCGCGGCGCGCCCGCCTATCGGCTCGCGCTGCAGACGCGCGAACAGCACATCCGCCGCGAGAAGGCGACATCGAACATCTGCACGGCACAGGTGCTGCTCGCCGTCATCGCCTCGATGTACGCGGTCTATCACGGCCCCGAAGGGCTGACCCACATCGCGCGCACCGTGCACCGGCGCACGGCGGTGCTAGCGGCCGGACTGAAGACGCTCGGTTTCGCGCCGCTGAGCGACGCCTATTTCGACACGGTCACAGTGGCCATCAATGGTCAGCGGCAAGCCATCATCTCGCATGCCGCCCACGAGAGCATCAATCTGCGGCTCAACGAGACCACCGTCAGCATCGCGCTGGATGAGACCACCACGCCGGAAATTGTCGAGAGCGTGTGGCGGACGTTCGGCGGCAACCTGTCGTATGCCGACATCGAGAAGGAGGCGCGCGACGCGCTGCCGCCTGCACTCAATCGCACCAGCAAGTTTCTGACCCATCCGGTATTCCACGCGCATCGCTCCGAGACTGAACTGCTGCGCTACATGCGCAAGCTGTCGGATCGCGATCTCGCGCTCGACCGCGCCATGATCCCGCTCGGCTCCTGCACCATGAAGCTGAACGCAACCACCGAGATGATCCCGGTGACCTGGCCGGAATTCGGCGCGCTGCATCCGTTCGCGCCATCGGCGCAGGCGGCGGGCTATCACGCCATGTTCGCCACGCTGGAGAAATGGCTGGCCGACATCACCGGCTATGATGCCGTGTCGCTGCAGCCGAATTCCGGCGCGCAAGGCGAATATGCCGGGTTGCTCGCGATCCGCGCCTATCATCAGTCGCGCAGCGAAGCGCATCGCAAGGTGTGTCTGATCCCCTCCTCGGCTCATGGCACCAATCCAGCCTCCGCCAGCATGGTCGGCATGGATGTCGTCGTCGTCGCCTGCGACGCGCGCGGCGACGTCGATGTGGAGGATCTGCGCAAGAAGGCCGAACAGCATTCGAACGATCTCGCGGCGGTGATGATCACCTATCCCTCGACCCACGGCGTGTTCGAGGAGCACATCCGCGAGATCTGCGACATCGTCCACAGCCACGGCGGACAGGTCTATCTCGACGGCGCCAATCTCAACGCCCAGGTCGGCCTCGCGCGGCCCGGCGACTACGGCGCGGACGTGAGCCATCTCAACCTGCACAAGACCTTCTGCATTCCGCATGGCGGCGGCGGCCCGGGCATGGGGCCAATCGGCGTGAAAAAGCATCTCGCGCCGTTCCTGCCCGGGCATGTCGGGACCGACGGCGGCAAGGCTCCCGTCGGCGCGGTATCGGCCGCTCCTTACGGTTCGGCGTCGATCCTCGTCATCTCCTACATCTACATTCTGATGATGGGCGGCGAAGGACTGACCCGCGCCACGGAAGTGGCGATCCTGAACGCCAACTACATCGCCAAGCGGCTCGATCCGCATTTCCCGGTGCTGTACCGCAACGCCAAGGGCCGCGTCGCGCACGAGTGCATCGTCGATCCGCGCGGACTGAAGGCAGGCTCCGGCGTGACGGTGGACGATATCGCCAAGCGCCTGATCGACTATGGTTTCCACGCGCCGACCATGAGCTTCCCGGTGCCGGGAACGCTGATGATCGAGCCGACGGAATCCGAATCGAAGGCGGAGCTGGATCGCTTCTGTGACGCCATGATCGCGATCAGGCGCGAGATCGCCGACGTCGAATCCGGGCGTTTCAAGATCGAGGCCTCGCCGCTGCGTTATGCGCCGCACACGGTGCACGATATCGCCGAGGACAAGTGGGAGCGTCTCTATTCGCGCGCGGAAGGCTGCTTCCCGGCCGGCACATCACGTACCGACAAGTACTGGTGCCCCGTGGGCCGTGTCGACAACGTCCACGGCGACCGCAATCTGGTCTGCTCATGTCCGCCGGTGGCGGACTACGCGCAGGCGGCGGAGTAGCGCGCTCGGAGCTTCCAAGTCGTCGTCCCCGCGAAAGCGGGGACCCATAATCCCTGGACTGTGGTTCATGTGCCGGTCGCGCAACGCGCCAAACGAATGCAGGGGTTATGAGTCCCGGCTCGCGCTGCGCTTGGCCGGGACGACGCGGACAGAAACGCTGCCGCCCTGCTCTTCAAAAACAAATCGGGCGCTGGGGATGTCGGCAACTCAACATCCACAACGCCCGTTTGCTTCTGAAGCGTGATCTGATCCGAAAGGATTCCCGTCTTTCGGGATCACGCCGCAGCTTGAGCCCTATGAAACTCAAGCCTCAGAAAATTCCATCCTCGTCATTCCGGGATGGGCGTTCTTCACGCGCAGGCCCGGAATCTCGAATGGCTGGATTCCGGGTTCGCTCGCAAGAGCTCGCGCCCCAGAATGACCAATGTCTCAATCGTCCTGCGGCTCCTCGCCGTCGGCATCGCGCTCCGGCGGGCCTGCGAGAATCTGCTCGGCGATCAGTCCGGAATTCTGCCGGATCGAGGCTTCGATCTTCGCCGTCATTTCCGGATTGGCCTTGAGGAAAGCCTTTGAATTTTCGCGGCCCTGGCCGAGGCGCTGGCTGTCGTAGGAGAACCACGCGCCGGACTTCTCGACGATTCCGGCTTTCACGCCGAGATCGAGGATTTCGCCCATCTTCGAGACGCCCTCGCCGTACATGATGTCGAACTCGACCTGCTTGAACGGCGGCGCGAGCTTGTTCTTCACCACCTTGACGCGGGTCTGGTTGCCGACGACTTCGTCGCGCTCCTTGATCTGGCCGATGCGGCGGATGTCGAGGCGCACCGAGGCGTAGAACTTCAGCGCGTTGCCGCCGGTGGTGGTTTCGGGCGAACCGTACATCACGCCGATCTTCATGCGGATCTGGTTGATGAAGATCACCATGGTGTGGGATTTGTTGATCGAGGCGGTGAGCTTGCGCAGCGCCTGCGACATCAATCGCGCCTGCAGGCCGGGAAGGCTGTCGCCCATCTCGCCTTCGAGTTCGGCGCGCGGCACCAGAGCTGCCACCGAGTCCACCACAAGCACGTCCACCGCGCCGGAGCGCACCAGCGTGTCGGCGATTTCCAGCGCCTGCTCGCCGTGGTCGGGCTGCGAAATCAGAAGTTCATCGACATTGACGCCGAGCTTGCGGGCATAAACCGGATCGAGCGCGTGTTCGGCGTCGATGAAGGCGCAGATGCCGCCCTTCTTCTGGGCCTCGGCCACCGTATGCAGCGCCAGCGTGGTCTTGCCTGAGGATTCCGGCCCGTAAATCTCGACCACGCGGCCTTTCGGCAGGCCGCCGACGCCGAGCGCGATGTCCAGCCCGAGCGAGCCCGATGAAATCGTTTCGACTTCCATGGACCGGTCGTTCTTGCCGAGCTTCATGACGGAGCCCTTGCCGAACTGGCGCTCGATCTGGGAGAGCGCGGCCGACAGAGCCTTGGTCTTGTCCATGGAAGATCCTTCAACGATACGCAGGGCAGCGGGGGCCATATTGGTGCTCCTTATGTAAGGGATTCGCCAGCCGGACAAACGGCTTCCCAGGGTCGGCGGACCGGAATCGGGCTTGATCCGATGGGAACCAATGTACCCTATTTGTTCTAAGTTCGCAATATGTTCTTTTTGGAAGTGGGGTACTGGCCTGTTTTAAACCCCAGTGGCTCAATTTGAAATTTGGGGTGGCCTGTTTGGCCTGATGCGCTCTGGTTTACGACGAACCGTCAAGTACAAGGGCACCATCCAGCGGTAGGAGATGAGATGCGTTCGTATTTGATTTTCGCGACTTGGTCCCTCTTGGCGGGAGTAGGTATACCTTTAATTGGCGTTCTAAATAGCGGTATTGCTCGCAGCGTCGGCAACCCGTTCGCGGCAACGGCAGTCATGTTCGCGGTGGCGGCCTTGGTCGCTTTTGGACTCACTCTCCCGCTTTACGGCCCGCCCACCGTTGCTCAACTTGGATCAGCGCCGCCAATAAGTTATGGCGCGGGTCTGCTCATCGGCTTTTATGTATTGTCGGCCACGACCATTATCCCGCGTTTCGGCGCGGCCAGTTTCATCGCATTCATTCTGGTTGCTCAGCTCCTCACCTCCGCCGTGATTGACCAGTTCGGCTTATTCGGCATGGAAAGACGGCCGATCGATATCACTAAGTTGGTTGGTCTGGTCGTAATCGCCGCCGGGATTGCGATCATGGAAATCGGAAATCTAACCAAGGCCCGTCCCTAAGTAAGGCCGCCTCTGTTGACGGCCTCTTTCATTTGAACACGTCGGCATGATCGCCTCCTGAGAGGCAAGCTGCCGGGAGCGCATCCGTTCCGGCAAAGCCGGATTCACTATGTCACCCCCACAGATTTGACTCGCTTTTCTCGATCGGTGCGGCGCATTCTAGGGCATCACCGGTTGCCCTCGGCTGTTGACGGTGACTGAGAGCGTTGCGCTCCCGCCTGAACAAGGGTGAGCATCATGCCCAAAGTTCAATCCGCATCTCCAACCTGCCCTACGTGCCGCAAGCCCATGAAGTTCATACTTCGCAAGGGCGCTATCGGTGGCCGCAAATTTCAGTGCGAGAACTGCGGTCAGCCTGATCCGATGAAAGCCCCTGAAACGCAAGCGTGGCTTAAGGGCGAATTGCACACACCGAAGTAAGGCCGCCTCTCCGAAGGAACTCTAAGGCCCCCGGGTCATTAGATACTGCCGCGATCACGCGGCCCTTAGGAGAAACTTTCATGAAACGCCTGATACTGATCGGCGCCGCCGTCTGTGCTTTTGCCATCCTGCCGACCCTGCCAGCTACGGCGCTGCCGTTCGGATCACCCGCCCCCGTTGCTCAATCCGACAGTGACACAATCCTCGTCAAAGGCGGGCATGGTCACGGACGTGGACACATGGGACGAGGCGGTCGTGGACACCATTATGGTTGGGGACGTGGTCGCGGACACCACTACGGCTGGTCGCGTGGCCGGCATCGTGGCTGGCGCTAACCTCTAAACGAATGGACTCAAATAAGAGGCCGCCTCAGTTGGCGGCCTCTTTCATTGAAACATCTTCAAAATTTCCGGTACTGGCCTGCTTTAACCCCGAGTGGCCTACTTTGAATTTCGCAGTGGCCTGTTTTGAAAAACAGCGCCGTAATGATACGGCGGCAGCTCAACCACGCGGACAAACTCCAGCCCGCCGGCCACAACGGGCTCGATCGTTTGCTCCGGGCTGATTCTTAATTCGGTCGCAGGACCGCGCGGCTCGCCCAGAATTGTCGTCTGCTCGCGCGGGCGCACATGCCAATTCACCACCGCAAACTGCCCGCCAGGACGAAGCGTGTCGCGTACTGATCGCGCAAGCCGCGCCCGATCCGGCACACCATGAAAAGCGTTGGCGAGAAAAACAAAGTCAGCTTTCGCGGGGACCAGCGCGGCCAGGTCATAAGCATCGCCAGTGATAAACTCGCAGTTCGTCGCCCCGCTGTCAGCCAGCCGGATGCGCGCTACGTCCAGTAATTTTTCGTCGATGTCGATTGATGTGACGTGCTTCGCCGCCTGAGCAATCTTAAGGGTAAACCAGCCGTCGCCTGAACAAAGATCCACGACATCCATCCCGGGCTTCAATCCCACGGATTCAAGCACCTTCGCTGGATCAGGCCATAACGCTTCCCACCAGCCGGGATCGGGCATCCCGGTGCCTTCGAAGAATCCAGGTAACGTCATTGCCTTCCTCAAGGCCGTCTCGGTTGGCGGCCTTATTCGTCATTATCCCCCAAAAGTCGAGGGCCCCGACCGAAGTCAGAGCCCTCACAACGTTGCCAGCCACGGCACGAAATTAGTTAAGCGAAGAATTGATGTTCGTGAACTTGGCGTTGAGATTGGTGCCGAGACCATTCACAGCGGCGATAATCGCGAGGGCAATGCCGGCGGCGATCAGACCGTATTCAATTGCAGTGGCCCCTGAACTGTCGGCGAAAAACTTTGCAACAAGATCCTTCAATGCAACCTCCTGATTGAAAAAAGGGTTCCCGGCTCCGCGTCGGGAACCTATGAGACGGGAACTTAAGAACCGTCTCCCCGATTCAACGGCATTTGAAATAAAAAAGGCCGCCTTAGTTGGCGGCCCCTTCCACACCCGCGCGCAAAATCACTTCGCGCTTGTCTTCGCCTTCGGCGTCTTGGGTGCCGGCTCGGTACGCACCGAGGCCCAGGGATCGGAGCTCACCTTGGCGTCGGGAATCTTGGCACGCGCGGCCTTGGCCGCGTCCTCGTTGGCCTTGTTGCGCGCGATTTCGTCTTCGCTGAGCTGCTTGGTGTCGTTCAGCTTGAAGCCGGGCATCATGCCCTGTGCAAACACCGGAAGCGCGACAGGAGCCGTCATCGCTCCGACCAGCATCGCAACCCGAAACACGCGCATCGAAACTCTCCCCGGATCAATCATCTTTTTGAGGCTGTTCATGTGTGAGCCGTCCCGCCGACGAACCGTCAGCCAGACCAGTCTAACCCACCGCAAAACGATGGCCAAGACAGGGCGATGCCTCCGAACAGGCGTCCAGATTGCGTTTTCGTGAGAATTCGGCGGCCCGCCCCGGCACCCGGCGGCCCAGCGTTAGAACGCGAGGCCCAGGCGGGAGCCCTTTACCCACACGACGCGGCATTTCTTTTTCGTGCCGGCGTAGAGAAGTTCAAATCGTTTCGGCAGCGACGAGCCGGGCGCGATCTCGACGCATGCGCCGCCCGCGGAATAATCCACGACGCTGCAGGCGACCACCGGAGACTTCGGATCGACGATGATCTTTCCGGATCTTGAGAGACTTCCGGAAGGTTTGACGCGGGAAAAGCGACGATCTTGATGCATGAGAATATCCAGACTCTTACAGTGCCTCACCAACTTGCCGTCAGACCGCACCTGCCACCGGCATCCGTCTTGCCGAAGAAGCTGCTGACTTCTTCTTGCATTCGGGTTTCAGAAAAACCACGCCGATCTGGTCGCCGTTGACGCGCACCAGCTTGCACCTGCGGTAAGCCAGCCCGGTCGAAGACAGCAGCAGGAAAAATTCTTTCAGATCCAGCTCCCCGATGGAGCCTTCGATCGCAAGCAACGCGCCGCCTTCGGAAACATCCAGCATCCGGCACGCACGGCGCCACGTACCATCGATGCCCATGATCTGAACCCCGACACCGCGTTCAAAGTCGACGCGGGGGTTTTTGCGAAGCTCTTTCCCCATTGCACCCTCCTATGGAGGTGGGTCTGCTTGCGAAGTAAAACGCGCGCGGAAATACGGTTAAAAAGCAACTGTCAAAAATGATCCGCAGCACGCAAGCGCGACACAGAGTCGGTAACATAATGGTTTGACTGTACCGGCAATTACTTAAAGGTCCCTAAGGGTCCCCGCTTTCCGAGCGCCTGGCGAACGGGGCGCTACAGTGTGGTTAATGGCAAGCTAAGAAACCGCACCGCATTTAACCCTAATCCCACATCCGATTTTGATGTTTGACCCCTAGCGTCGAAGGTCAGGAACACAAAAGAACACTCGCGCGACGCTGCAAAAGCCGCGCGCAAAAAAAGCGTGTAACGGGGTCAGGACGTGGTCGAGATTGCCAACGCAGCACAGGCTGCCGCGCGCCGCGAGGTCGGCTTTGCGCGCGTGCAGACCAGTGACGCCGGTCGCTCCGCCACGGATGCAGTGCTCGCGCCGCTCGACACCATCGTTGCCGAGCGCTGGCGGCTTCTCAGCGACAACGCCATCGAGCCGAACGGTTTCTATCTTCCCGAGTGGGAGCTGGCCGTGAATGCCTCCGCGCGGACACGCACCAATGTCTCCGCCCTCACCGCCATCGCAGACGCAACAGCGGCCCATGACAATCCGCGCCTGATCGGCCTGCTGCCGACAATCTCTGCATGGCGTGCCTACGGTCTTCCATTGCCGGCGCTGGTCAGCGCCGATCCTTACGGCGTGCTGGGCACGCCGCTGCTCGATCGCGACCGCGCGGATGAGGCCGCGGGCAAACTGATGAGCCAGGCGCGCAAGGCCGGCGCGCATGCGCTGATCCTGCGCGACGTTCCGCTCGACGGCCCTGTGATGATGGCGTTGACGCGCGCACTGGCATGGAGCGGGCTGAAGCCACGTATCCTGCAAAGCCATGCCCGCGCCTGTCTCGACGCCACGCGCAACGCCGACGAATTGCTGCGTGAAGCGCTCGGTCCCAAGAAACTGAAAGAGCTTCGCCGCCAGCGCAACCGCCTCGCCGAACATGGCGAGGTGATCTTCACGATCGCGATGCTGCCGAGCGAGATCAAACGCGATCTTGCTATTTTCCTGATGCTTGAAGCTTCCGGCTGGAAAGCCAAGCGCGGCACCGCGCTGGCGCAGGACGACGGCGACGCCGCCTTCGTCCGCCGTGCGGTGGTTGACGCAGCCGCGCGCGGCAACTGCGAGATCGTGACGCTGCATGCGGGCGACACGCCGGTCGCATCCGGCATCGTGCTGCGGCATCTCGACCGCGCCTTCTATTTCAAGCTCGGTGTGGACGAACGCTTCGCCAAATGCTCGCCCGGCGTGCAACTGACGCTGGAGCTGACCCGCCACCTGTGCGCGGACCCTTCGATCACGATGGCCGATTCCAACGCGATCCCCGGTCATCCCATGATCGATCCGATCTGGCGCGGACGCCTCGCCATCGGCGACGTGCTGATCCCTCTCAACCGCCGTGACCTTTTCGTCCCGGCCATCAGGCTCGGTCTCACCCTGCGCAGGCTCGTTCGCGAGCCGGCGCGCCAATTTGTTCATTCCATCAGGAAACTCCGGGAGACACGCTCATGAACGCAGCGTCTGGCATTGCGCCCGTCATCACCGCCGACAATGAATCGCTGAAGCGGGATTTTCCGCTGAAGCCGTTCGCGATCCGCCACAAGCTTGCGGGACATCCGCTGCTCACGCTGTCGCGCATCGCACAGCTTGCGTCGGAATTGCCGCGCGACCTGATCGAATATAATTCCGGCAACGCCGACATCAGCCAGGACCCGGACAAGGTGAAGGGCGTCGATCTCGATCCGGTCGAGGTCGTCAACCGCATCCAGACCGCAGGCGCGTGGATGGTGCTCAAGCGCATCGAGAAATCGCCCGAATATCGTGCGCTGCTGGAAGACGCACTGACTTCGGTGGCCCGTGCGCGCGGCTTCAAGACCGTCGCTGACGCAGGCTTCGAGCAGATCGAGGGCTTCCTGTTCGTGTCCTCGCCGAATTCCACCACACCGTTCCACATGGATGCCGAGGATAACTTCTTCGTCCAGATCCATGGCGAAAAATTCTTCCGCGTCTATGACAACCGCGACGGCGCCATCGCCAACGACGCGCAGGTCGAGCATTCGACCGTGAAGCACCGCAACGTGCCGTACAACGACAGCTTCAAGCCCCGCGCCACCGAATTCCACATGTTCGATGGCGACGGCTGCTACATTCCCTATCAGTGGCCGCACTGGGTCCGCACCGCAGACTCGTACTCGATCTCGATGGCGATCACCTGGAAGACCAAGGAAGTGCGCCGCCTGAATGACCTGCATCGCTTCAATTCGATGCTGCGCGGCCTCGGCCTGCCGCAGGCGGCTCCCGGCACGAAGCCTGCGCTCGACGCCGCGAAGCTCGCGGTCTATCGCACCGCGGCCGCGATCGTCGAACCGCTCCGCACGTCCGAGACCATGCGCCGTATCATCCGCCGCATCGTGATCGGTAAGAACGCGAACTACTATCTGAAGAAGGCGTGAGGGTTTAGGCCCTCACCCCACTCCTCCTTCCCGCAGCGATGACGGCGCGTGGCCCATCGCCTTGCGGAAGGCCGCGGAGAATGCGCTCGAGCTGCGATAGCCGTTGCGCTCCGCCACGCGCGAGATCGGCTCGCCGGCCACGATGGCTTCCAGCGCGTTGTGAAACCGCACGCGCTGCCGCCACGCCGCAAAACTCAATCCCAGTTCCGCCTCGAACAGCCGCGCCAATGTGCGTGACGACGCGCCTGCGGTATCAACCCAATTGTCCAGCGTGAGGCGGCTCGCGGGATCGGCCAGCAGCGCGTTGCACAGGCGCAGCAATCGCGGATCGCGCGGCATCGGGATCACCAGCGACAGCCGCCGTGCTTTCGCGATCTCGCTCAGGATCAGAAGCGCCACCGCGCCGCCGCGCCCCTGTTCGTCATAGATCACCGGCTCCTCGATCAGAGCCAGCACCAGTTCGCGCAGCAGCGGCGAGACCTCCAGCACGGTCGGCGCATCGGGGAGATCGTCGCTCGCGCGGCGCGCGATATAAAGCGTCCGCATTTCCACCCGCCCGCGAATGGCGATCGAGTGCTCCGTCTGCGCAGGGAGATAAACCGCGCGATCGGGAGGCACGATCCAGGCTTCAGTACCGGTGCGGACGCGCATCACGCCGCTCACAGCGTAAACAAGCTGGTCGCGTGCGTGATGATGAGGCGCGATCTCGTGACCGTCCGCGAAGCTCTTCGACATTGCGGCAAGCGGACGCGGCACGAACTGATAATCGTCGGCGTTGGTGCTGCGTGCGCGATGGGACTTGGCCATGGATCACTCGCAAGCCTGGACATCAGCGGCAGTCTCATCTCTCCCCGTTTGACGGGGAGTGAGGCACCTCGCTTGCAGCAACATCGCGTCTCTTCCCGTGCGGATCGGACCTTGTCTCATGCAGATTAGGCCTTGGCAGATTCTCGATGATTTCTGGCATGACAGCGCCATTCAGCCAAGAGTATTTTGAAGTCAGATTCGACCTACGAGGCAGCAATGAACCGCGACCGCATCCACTTCCTGTTCCTGAATATCGGCCACTATCTCGATCATCTGTTCACGTTGATCTTCGCGACAGTGGCGGCGCTCGCGCTCTCGCGCGAATGGGGCCTGAGCTACAGCGAGCTTTTGAAATACGCGACGCCGGGTTTCTTCGCCTTCGGCCTGTTCTCGCTGCCGGCCGGCTGGCTCGCCGACAAATGGAGCCGCGAGGGCATGATCGCGGTGTTCTTCGTCGGCATCGGTGTTTCATCGATCGCGACGGCCTTCGCGCAGACACCGCTGCAGGTCGGCATCAGTCTCTTCATCGTCGGCGTGTTCGCGGCGATCTATCATCCCGTCGGCCTCGCCATCGTCACGCAAAAGTGGAAGAACACCGGCATGCGGCTCGCCGTGAACGGCGTCTGGGGCAATCTCGGCGTCGCAAGTGCTGCGCTCATCACCGGCTATTTCATCGATCACGGCGGCTGGCGCATGGCCTTCGTGGTGCCGGGAATCTTCTCCATCATTGTCGGCGTGCTTTACGCCGCCCATCAGTGGAGCGAGATGTCCACGGCACATCAGAAGGCCTCGGCAACCACGGCCGCCGCCCCTGTGCAATCTGCCGGCATGAAGGCATTGCTGCTGCGCATTTCCGCGATCGTGTTTCTCACCACCGCGGTGTCCAGCCTCGTGTTCCAGTCGACGACCTTTGCGCTGCCGAAAATCTTCGACGAGCGCCTGCAGGGCATCGCGACAGATCTCACCCAATGGCTGTCGGCGAGCGGTGTCACGGCGGCCAAGGGCGACATCGCTACCATGGTCGGCGCATTCACCTTCGTCGTGTTCGCCGTCGCCTCACTGGCGCAACTCGTTGTCGGAAGCCTGCTCGACAAGCTTGGCCCGCGCACGGTGTTTCTGATCGTCGCTGCGATCCAGATCGTTTTTTTCGCGGCGATGCCCGGCCTGCGTGACGGCTGGGCGCTGGCGGCGGCGTTCGGCTTCATGCTCGGCGCATTCGGGCAGATTCCGATCAACGACTTCATGATCGGAAAGATGGCGAGCGGCGAAGCCCGCGCGCGAGTCTATGGCGTGCGCTATGTCGTCAGCTTCACGGTGCTCGCGCTGGCGCTGCCGCTGATTTCGTTCATCTACGGCAACTACGGCTTCGACACGCTGTTCCACGTGATGGCGGCTTCTGCCGCGATCATCTTTGTCGCGGTCGCCTGCCTGCCGGCGAAGCTGCCGGCGCCTGCTGCTGCGGCGGCGGCATAGCAGCTTCCTCTGTCATTCCGGGGCGCGAGCGAAGCAAGCGAACCCGGAATGACGCATTGGAACGCAGGAAACGCTCACGCCGCCTGATTGATCTCCGCAGAGATCTGCCGGATGGCGCGGGCCAGTTGGTCCGCAGGCTGCGCGCCGGAGACGGCATACTTCTGCGCGAACACGAATGTCGGCACGCCGGAGATGCCCTTCTCGGACGCTTCCTGTGCCTGCCCTGAAATCAATTCAACGTCTTCGTCGGTGCCGAGACGCTTGCGCACACTGTCCGCATCCAGGCCGACATCGGCCGCCGCCTGCACCAGCACATCGGTATCGGTGAGATCGCCGCCGTCGCGGAAATAGAGCTCCATCAGCCGCTGCTTCATCTGCGCGGCCTTGCCCTCGGCCTCAGCCCAATGAATCAGGCGATGGCTGTCGATGGTATTGGGCTGGCGCTTCACGCTGCCCGGATTGTACTGGAGCCCTTCTTCCGCCGCCGCAGCAACCACACGTCCCGCGATGCCCTTGTAGGCTTCGGGCGAACCGAACTTCGTCGTGAGATATTCGTCACGGGAGATGCCTTCGCGCGGCACCCACGGGTTAAGGAAGAACGGCCGCCAGTTCACATGGACAGGCACGTCGCTCGCCAGCGCCAGCGCATCCTCGATGCGCTTCTTGCCGATATAGCACCACGGACACA
Source organism: Afipia sp. (assembly GCA_051653085.1). Taxonomy (GTDB): domain Bacteria; phylum Pseudomonadota; class Alphaproteobacteria; order Rhizobiales; family Xanthobacteraceae; genus Afipia. Next base: position 89,129 of record JBOFVL010000019.1, read on the forward strand.
CCACGTCGGAGACGATATCGATCTGCAGCGGCTTCACGGCGGTCATGGGCACGTCCTCTCTGAGAATGTCGCCCACAAATAAGGGCCGCAGGAGGACGAGGCAAGGCGTCCTCCATCCCCGATGTCGTGGTGAAAGATCGTGCCTATAGCGTTTTCGCCATCTCGTGCAAGAACGCCGTGGTCTTGTCGTCCGCCGGAAAGAACGTCTCCAGCGCCAGTTCCGACAACGTGACATCGAGCGGCGTGCCGAACACCATCGTGGTCGAGATGAAGCTCAGTACATCGTCGCCAAACTTCATCTGGAACGGGACAGCGAGACTGTCCGCCCCTACGAGATGCGGGGTCTTCCGCGCCGGGATCGGATAGGTTTTGAGTTCGTCATACAACGCAATCAGAACCGGATCGGCGGTGGTCTCGCACTGACGATGAAGCCGCTCCAAAAGATGCGCGCACCACTCGGCGAGATTGGCCGTGTGCTGCGCAAGCCCTTCCGGATGGAAGCTGAGGCGCATCACATTGAGCGGCGGCGCGAGCAATGACGGCGCGACACCGCCGAGCAGCGGCGCGACCATCCTGTTTGCTGAGACGAGATTCCAGTGCCGGTCCACCGCGAGCGCCGGATACGGCTCGTGCGCCTTCAGGATGGTTTCCATCGCCTGACGCGCCGCCGCGAGCGCAGGGTCATCGAGCGAGCGATTTGGAAATGCGGGCGCGAAGCCCGCAGCGACGAGCAACACATTGCGTTCGCGCAGCGGCACATCGAGCCGCTCGGCCAAACGCAGCACCATGTCGCGCGACGGCGCGGCGCGGCCGGTTTCCACGAAACTCAAATGCCGCGCGGAAATCTCCGCGTCGCCAGCGAGATCGAGTTGGCTGAGATGGCGGCGCTGCCGCCACTCGCGCAGATGATCGCCGAAGGCGTTAGATCTGGCCTTGGCGGGCGATTTGACGGCGCGGCGCGCCG
>JBOFVL010000020.1:0-198594 GCA_051653085.1 Afipia sp.
CCGGGCGACCGCCGGGACGACCGAAGCCAAAGATGCGCAACCCTCACGCCGCCTTCTTGCCTTCGGCGAGATTGGCGAGATCGCGCAGGATTGTGGTCGTGCCTTCGACGCGTTCTTCCGTTGTTTCCCATTCCTGGAAGAACACCACCTTCATGTCGGGCCGCACCTTTGCTGCCTTGCCGTGGCGGCTGATGAAGAACATGAGCTTGTCCGGGTGCGCGAATGAGTTGTCGCGGAACGTAATGACCGCCCCCTTCGGACCGGCATCGACCTTCTCAATGTTGGCGCGGCGGCAATAGGACTTGATCGCCGCGATCTGGAACAGATAGCGCACCTCGTCCGGCAACGGGCCGAAGCGATCGCGCAACTCCGCGCCGAAATTCTCGATCTCCTCGTCGGTGTCGAGATCCGCGAGGCGGCGATACAGCGACAGCCGGATCGAGAGATCCGCCACGTAATCTTCCGGAATGAGCACCGGCATGCCGAGCGTGATCTGCGGCGACCAGCGATCCGCGACCGGCTCGGAAATACCGGCCTTGAGCGAAAGGATCGCCTCCTCCAGCATCGACTGGTAAAGCTCGAATCCGACTTCCTTGATGTGGCCCGACTGCTCCTCACCGAGCAGATTGCCCGCGCCGCGAATGTCCAGATCGTGCGAGGCCAGTTGGAAACCCGCGCCGAGGTTCTCCAGCGATTGAAGCACCTTCAGGCGGCGCTCCGCCTGCGCTGTGATCCTGTGCGTGGACGGCAGTGTGAACAGCGCATAGGCGCGCAGCTTCGAGCGGCCGACACGTCCGCGCAACTGATAGAGCTGCGCAAGGCCGAACATGTCAGCGCGGTGCACGATCAGCGTATTCGCGGACGGAATATCGAGACCGGACTCGACGATCGTGGTCGAGAGCAGCACGTCATACTTGCCGTCGTAGAACGCGGACATGATGTCCTCGATCACCGTGGGCGGCATCTGTCCGTGCGCGACCGCGACCTTCATCTCCGGCACATGCTTGTCGAGGAAGTCCTTCACCTCGGCGAGATATTCAATGCGCGGCACGACATAGAACGCCTGACCGCCGCGATATCGCTCGCGCAGCAGCGCCTCGCGGATCATCAGCGGATCGTGCGGCGCGACGAACGTGCGTACCGCAAGACGATCGACCGGCGGCGATGCGATGATCGACAGTTCGCGTACACCCGTCAGCGCCAGTTGCAGCGTGCGCGGGATCGGCGTTGCCGACAGCGTCAGCACGTGGACTTCCGCGCGCAACTGCTTCAGCCGTTCCTTGTGGGACACGCCGAAGTGCTGCTCCTCGTCCACGATCAAAAGGCCGAGATCCTTGAACTTGATGCTCTTGCCGAGCAATGCATGGGTGCCGACGATGATGTCGACCTTGCCGTCCGTAAGATCTTTCTTGACCTGTGTCATCTGCTTTGGCGCAACGAGGCGCGAGGCCTGCGCGACGTTCACCGGGAAACCCTTGAACCGTTCGGTGAATGTCTTGGTGTGCTGCCGCGCCAAGAGCGTCGTCGGCACCACGACCGCGACCTGCTTGCCGTCCAGCGCAACGGCAAATGCCGCGCGCAATGCCACCTCGGTCTTGCCGAAGCCGACATCGCCGCAGATCAGGCGATCCATCGGGCGGCCGGCATCGAGGTCGTGCAGCGCGGAGTTGATCGCGCCGAGCTGGTCCTCGGTCTCTTCATAGGGGAAGCGCGCGCAAAACTCATCGTAGGTGCCCTGATGCACCGGAAATTTCGGCGCCTCATGGATATGCCGTTCAGCGGCGATCTTGATGAGCTCACCCGCGATCTCACGAATGCGGTTCTTGAGCTTCGCCTTGCGCGCCTGCCATCCGCCGCCGCCAAGTCGATCGAGTTCGACGCCGGTCTGGTCGGAGCCGTAGCGCGACAGCAGCTCGATGTTCTCGACTGGGAGAAACAGTTTCGTCTCGTTGGCATAGTGCAGTTCGAGGCAGTCGTGCGGCGCGCCGCCGACCTGCAATGTCTGCAAGCCCACGAAACGGCCGATGCCGTGTTCGACATGCACCACGATGTCGCCGGTGGCGAGACTTGTGACCTCGGAGATGAAGTTCTCGAGCTTGCGCGTCGCCTTGCGCGGCCGCACCAGACGGTCGCCGAGAATGTCCTGCTCGGTGATGAGCGCGATGGTCTCGGTCTCGAAACCGGATTCGAGGCCGATCACCGCCAACATGGTCTCGTTGCGCGGAGTCGCCTGCACCGCGCGCCAGGTGTTGACGCTGGTGATGTTGAGCAGCTTGTGGTCCTTCAGCATCGAGGACATGCGATCGCGCGAGCCCTCGGACCACAGCGCAACGACCACCTTCTTGCGCGCGGCCTGCAAGCCGTTCACATGCGCCACCACGCCTTCGAACACGTTGACGTTCGTATCGGCGCGTTCGGGTGCGAAGTCGCGCCCCTGCCGCGCATTGATGTCGATCACGCCGTCGCCCTCGGGCAGCGCGAACGGCGTCAGCCGCGCCAGCGAACTATCGGCCAGCAGCGACGTCCATTCCGCGTCGGTGAGATAGAGCCGGTCCGGCGGCAGCGGCTTGTAGATCGCGCCGCCGCCCGGCGTATCCATCGCCTCGCGCCGCGCCTCGTAGTAATCGTTGATCTGGGTGAAGCGTTCGCGCGCGGCATCCTCTGCCTGATGCTCGAGCACGACGGGCGCGGCGCCGAGGTAGTCGAACAGCGTGTCCATCCGCTCCTGAAACAGCGGCAGCCAGTGCTCCATGCCGGGATGGCGACGGCCTTCGCTCACCGCCTCGTAGAGCATGTCGTCGCGTTCCGGCGCACCGAACTGCGCGACATACCCCATGCGGAAACGCTTGATGGTTTCCGTGACCAACTGGAATTCCGAGACCGGCACGAGATCGAGTCCGCGCATGTCGAGCAGCGTGCGCTGCGATTCAGCGTCAAAGGTGCGGATCGATTCCAGCGTATCGCCGAAGAAATCGAATCTCACCGGCTGGTCGAGGCCGGCCGGAAACAGATCGAGGATGCCGCCGCGCACGGCGTATTCGCCGGGCTCACGCACCGTCGAGGTGCGGTTGTAGCCGTTGTGCTCGAGCCATGCGGCGATGTTGTCCATCGCCACGCGATGACCGGGCGCGACCGACAGCGCCTGCGCCGCGACCACATCGCGCGCAGGCACGCGCTGAACGATGGCGTTCACCGTGGTCAGCACGATCAGCGGCTTCTCGCTACCCTGAAGCCGCGAAAGTTTTGCGAGGGTCGTCAGGCGCTGCGCGAGAATGCCGCCGTGCGGCGAAACGCGGTCGTAGGGCTGGCAGTCCCACGCCGGAAACTGCATCACTGACAAATCCGGCGCGAAAAACTCCAGCGCGCGCGCCAGTTGCGCCATGCGCGGGCCGTCGCGGCACACGACCGCGAGACTCACGGCCGGCGCGTCCTTTTTCGCCGCGACCGCGCGCGCGAGGTCCGAGACGACCAGACCTTCCGCGCCTTCGGCGACATTGGACAGCGTCAGCGCATGACCGGGACGAAGCGCCTGCGCCGGAGATTTAACCGGAGCCTTCATGGACGCTGGCTCGCATCCAGAAACTGCTTGATGCGCACAAAGATGCCGCTCGCATAGTCCGCGTCGAGCGGCTGTCCGCCGCTGAACGCGGCGTAGAGGTCCGGGTCCGGCAGTTCAATCAGGCGTTCGAGGTCGGCGATGTCCGCATCGGACAGGTCCGCGATCTTTGCATCCGCAAAACCGCCAAGGATCATGTCCATTTCGCGCGTGCCGCGGTGCCAGCAGCGGAACAGCAGGCGTTTGCGCCGGTCGTCAAGGCCGGCGCTCGATCGTCTCGTTCCCGTCATGTCCGTCACTTTCTCCAACGCAAAAAGCCCGGACGTGCCGGGAAGGTTGATATAGCCATCATGGCTGGCGATGTCAGCATTTCTCTCGTCTTGCATTCGGGATATGCAAAAGCAGCCCTCTGACGAGTCGCCGATGCGCCCTCCTCTGCTCAATCCCCTGTTCGCGCCCGTGACGAGCCTCTCCGGCGTGGGGCCGAAGCAGGACAAGCTGTTTCGCTATCTGCTCGACCGCAGCGAGACGCCGCGACTGGTGGATCTGCTGCTGCATCTGCCGTCGAACGTGATCGACCGCCGTTCACGGCCGACAATCCGCGATGCGGTTCCGGGTACTGTGGTCACGCTGGAGGTGACCATCAACCGTCACCGCCCCGCGCCGCCCGGCCGCTCGCGCGCGCCACACCTGGTTTATGCCAGCGACGAAACCGGCGACGTGGTTCTCACATATTTCCGCGCCAAGCCCGACTACATCGAGAAGCTGCTGCCGAAGGGCGAGAGGCGCTATGTCTCCGGCACCGCGCAGATGTTCGATGGCACCTTGCAGATCGTGCATCCCGACCGCGTGGTGGATGAGGAAGGCCTCGCCAAGCTGCCGCAGATCGACGCGGTCTATCCGCTCACTGAGGGGCTGGCGATCGGATCGATCCGCCGCGCCATGGTGCAGGCGCTGCAAAAGCTACCGGCGCTGCCGGAGTGGATCAGTCCCGACGTGCTGCGGCGCTGTTCGTTCCCCTCGCTCAGCGAGGCGCTGCATCGGGTTCACGAACCAACTGAACTGACCGATATCCTGCCACAGAATCCGTTCTGGTCGCGGCTCGCGTTTGACGAGTTGCTGGCGGGACAACTCGCTCTGGCGCTGGTGCGTGCGCAATTGCGCCGCCCCGCGGGTGTGCGTAACGCCGGTGATGGACATCTGCGCCACAAGATCATCGACGCACTGCCCTACGCGCTGACGACCTCGCAGCAGGACGCCGCGAAGGCCATCGCGAGCGATCTCAATGAACCTGTGCGAATGCTGCGTCTCCTGCAAGGCGACGTCGGCTCCGGCAAAACCGTCGTGGCTTTGCTCGCCGCCGCCGCCGTCGCGGAAACCGGCAAGCAGGCTGCGCTGATGGCCCCGACCGAAATTCTCGCACGCCAGCACATCAAGACCATCACTCCATTGGCCGAGCGCGCCGGACTACGCGTCGCCATTCTCACCGGGCGCGAGAAGGGCAAGGAGCGGCGCGATATCATCGCGCGTCTTGCGGGCGGCGAGATCGATCTTCTGGTCGGCACCCATGCGCTGATCCAGGACGATGTGATCTTCAAGGGCCTCGCCCTTGCGATTGTGGACGAACAGCACCGCTTCGGCGTGCGAGAGCGCCTCGCGCTGACTGAAAAAGGCGACGCGGTCGATGTGCTGGTGCTGAGCGCGACGCCGATCCCGCGAACCCTCGTTCTCACTTATTTTGGCGACATGGATATTTCGGAACTGCGCGAGAAGCCCGCAGGCCGTCAGCCGATCGACACCCGCGCAGTTGCCGACAGCCGCACAGGCGAGATCATCGACGCGGTTGGCCGCGCCATGAAGGACGGCAAGCTGGTCTACTGGATCTGTCCCTTGGTCGAGGAATCCGAGGCCGAAGGCATCGAGCACCTCACCAACGCGACCAAACGCTTCGAAATTCTGCAAGAGCGGTTCGGTGATCGCGTCGGCCTCGTGCACGGACAAATGAAAGGTACCGAGAAGGATCGCGTCATGGCTCAGTTTGCCGCCGGCGAGATTCAGGTGCTGGTGGCAACGACCGTGGTCGAGGTCGGCGTCGATGTGCCCGCTGCTTCCATCATGGTGATCGAGAACGCGGAACGCTTTGGGCTGGCGCAACTACATCAGTTGCGCGGCCGCATCGGGCGCGGCTCCGAAGCCTCGACATGCCTGCTGCTCTATCATGAGCCGCTGACGGAAATGTCCGCCGCGCGGTTAAAGGTGATCCGCGAAACTACGGACGGCTTCCGCATCGCCGAGGAAGACCTGCGCCTGCGCGGCGAAGGCGAAGTGCTCGGCACCCGCCAGAGCGGCCTGCCCGGCTACCGCATCGCGCGGCCCGAAGTCCATGCGCAGCTCATCGCGCAGGCGCGCGACGAGGCGCTGCGCATTATGCAGACCGACCCGAAGCTCAAGGGTGAGCGCGGCGAAGCGCTGCGGTGCCTGCTCTATTTGTATGAGCGTGACGAGGCGCTGCCGCTGATTGGAGCAGGTTGATTACGCCAAATGCCTAGCGACGAGAACACGCCCCGCTGTCCACAGCGCGCTCGGAATTGTCGGAGCGCCGATCATGGACATGGTCAGTATGCTTAGTGCGAAATTCGCAACCCACCACCGCCACTCCGGCGTGCGGAATCCCAGACCTGAGCACGCAATGTTCACAAAGAACGCTGCGTAGGCCACGATGGCCGATAGTGTTACGCTGCCATGACCTGCAATCCGCATTTCGGTCACAGCGGTCACGACGATACTGATCAGAACAACCGCCCAGACAAGCGACCGCGTTGTAATAGCGCGCATGGATATCGATCTGCCTGTTACTGAGTTGTCGCTTTGCCGCCCAAATAACGCGAAACCTACTCCACCTTCTCCGCATCCGGCGTCTGCGACGCCGTCGCGACACGCGCGGCGTTGGCCATCTCGGCCAGCGCGTTGACCTTCTTCTGCGCGTCGCTGCCGGGCTGCACCACGCCCGCCGACATGATCAATGTCGCGGCCGCGTCGGTGCTCATATCGACTTCGATCAGTTTGGACTTCGGAACATAGAAGAAGAAGCCGGTGGTCGGGTTCGGCGCGCATGGCAGAAACACCGAGATGAATTCATCGTCCTGCGGAAGTTTCGTGGCGATCTCCACGCTCGGCGGCTGGGAGATCAGCACGATCGACCACATGCCGGGCGACGGGAACTCCACAAGACCGACCTTGCGGAAGCTCGAGCCGTTGCCGGAGAACAACGTCTCGAACACCTGCTTGAGGCCGCGATAGATCGCGCGCACCACCGGCATGCGACCGAGCAGTCCTTCGCCGAATTCGACCAGCGTTCGCCCGATCAGATTGGCGGCGAGGAATCCGAGAAAGGTCAGCGCAAGGAAAGCGACGATCAGGCCATAGCCCGGCAAGCCGAACGGCAGATAGGTCTCGGGACGATAGACGACCGGCACGAACGGCCGCACGATCCCGTCAACCCAGGTCACGAACCACCAGATGAGGTAGATCGTAATCGCTATGGGACCGGCAATGATGAGACCGGTGAGAAAGTAACGACGCAGCCGCGCCATCGCACCCCGCGGCGCATCCGGCGGCGGCACGGGCGGAAGGCCTCCCGGGATCATGTTGGGCGAGGTCTCATTCATTGCGGAACCGAACCATCTTCATTCAGAATATTGGAACAACATCGCAAATCATTGCGACAACACTGTATCAGACTTTTCGGGATGCAAACGGCGCCCACTGCGACCGATTGTCTGTTCTGAAAGAGCCTATTCGACAGTCACCGACTTTGCGAGGTTCCGCGGCTGGTCGACGTCCGTGCCCATCACGACAGCCGTGTGATAGGCGAGCAACTGCACCGGGATCGCATAGACCATCGGCGTCACGGTGGCCGACATGTCCGGCAGGATGATGGTCACCAGCGAGTCAACCGTGGCTTCCTTCGCGCCCTGCGCATCGGTCATCAGAATGATCCTGCCGCCGCGCGCCGCGACTTCCTGCATGTTCGAGACCGTCTTCTCGAACACGCGGTCATGGGGCGCGATCACCACGACCGGCATCGTCTCGTCGATCAGCGCGATAGGACCGTGCTTGAGTTCGCCGGCCGCATAGCCTTCCGCGTGGATGTAGGAAATTTCCTTGAGCTTCAGCGCGCCTTCCAGCGCCAGCGGATAGTTGGTGCCACGACCGAGATAGAGCACGTCCTTACTCTTGGCGATGTCACGTGCGAGCTTCTCGATCTGCGGTTCAAGCGCGAGAGCTTGCGTCATCAGGCGCGGTACTTCGATGAGCGCATGCACGAGCTTCGTCTCATCGGTCTCCGAGAGTTCGCCGCGCGCCCTGCCCGCCGCGACCGCCAGCGCCGCCAGCGCCATCAGCTGACAAGTGAAGGCCTTGGTCGATGCGACGCCAATTTCCGGGCCGGCCAGCGTCGGCAAAACCGTCTCGCTTTCGCGCGCGATGGTCGAGGACGGCACGTTGACCACCGAGATGGTGTGCAGTCCTTGCGACTTGGCATAGCGCAGCGCCGCCAGCGTATCGGCGGTCTCGCCGGACTGCGAAATGAAGATCGCGAGATCGCCCTTGCGCAGCGGCGCTTCGCGGTAGCGAAACTCCGAGGCAACGTCGAGTTCGACCGGCAGACGCGCAAGGCGCTCGAACCAGTACTTCGAGACGAAGCCTGCATAACTCGCGGTGCCGCAGGCGGTGATCGACACGCGCTGGATCGCCGAGAAGTCGAACGGCAGCTTGACCGGCATCGTCACGCGCTCGGTGGCCATATCGACGTAATGCGCCAGTGTGTGACCGACGACCTCGGGCTGCTCGTGAATTTCCTTCGCCATGAAGTGGCGGTAGTTGGCCTTGTCGACCAGCGAGCTCGCGGTGTTGTGCTTGACGATCTCGCGCTCGACCACGGCGTTCTTGTCGTCGTAGACCGTCGCGCTGGAGCGGGACAGAACAACCCAGTCGCCGTCATCGAGATAGCTGATGGTGTCGGTGAACGGTCCGAGCGCGATGGCGTCGGAGCCGAGATACATCTCGCCCTCGCCGTAGCCGACTGCGAGCGGCGAACCCTTGCGCGCGCCGATCATCAGGTTCTCTTCGCCCTTGAAGATGAAGGCCAGCGCGAACGCGCCGTGCAGCAGCGGCAATGTCGCCTTCACGGCTTCGGCGGGTTTCAGTCCCTTGGCGAGATACGAACTGACGAGATGCGCGACGACCTCGGTATCGGTCTCGCTCGAAAACGTCGCGCCCTGCGCTTCGAGCTGCGCGCGCAGCTCGCGGAAATTCTCGATGATGCCGTTGTGGACGACGGCGACGCGGTCGGTCGCGTGCGGATGCGCGTTGGTCTCGGTTGGCTTGCCGTGCGTCGCCCAGCGTGTGTGTCCGATGCCGATATGTCCCGCCAGCGGCGAGGTCTTCAGCACGGCTTCCAGATTTTTCAGCTTGCCCTTGGCGCGGCGGCGATCGAGCAGCACGCCTTCAAGCGTGGCGACGCCAGCGGAGTCGTATCCGCGGTATTCGAGACGCTTAAGGGAATCGACCAGTTGCTCCGCAACCGGTCCGCGCCCGAGAATTCCTACAATTCCGCACATGCGGTTCGATGTCTCCAGCCCGCCCGAATGGGGCCTTATGTACCGAGGAATAACACAATCCCGCCTCAACAATTGTTGCGGATTGAGACAGGGTAAACCGTTAACAAAATCAGCGCGGTAAGCGGGGGGTGCCTTACTTTTGACTTTTAGGCTTCCGATTGAGCATTTTCATCTCGCGGAAGCGTTTTGCCCAACCCTGCTTGATTGTCTGCTCGCTGCGCTCCACGGCCAACGCATCGTCCGGCACGTCTCGGCTGATCACCGATCCCGATCCGACATACGCCCCAGCCCCGATCTTGACCGGCGCCACCAGCGACGAATTCGATCCGACGAACGCGCCGGCGCCGATCTCGGTGCGGTGCTTGTCGAAGCCGTCGTAGTTGCAGGTGATGGTGCCCGCGCCGATGTTGGCATTCTCGCCGATATGGGTGTCGCCGATGTAGGTCAGGTGATTGACCTTCACACCGGCTTCGAGATCCGCAGCCTTGGTCTCGACGAAGTTGCCAATGCGGACGCCCTCGCCCAGCACGGTCCCCGGCCGCAGCCGCGCATAAGGCCCGATGGATGCGTTCTTGCCGATGCGCGCACCGACGATGTTCGAGAACGAATGGATCACCGCCCCGTCGTCGATCGCGACGCCGGGACCGATCACGACAAACGGTTCGATGGTCACATCCTTGCCGAACGTCGTATCCGCAGCAAGGAAAACCGTCTCCGGTGCAATGAGCGTAACGCCGGCATCGAGCGCAGCTTGTCGTAACTTGCGCTGCATCACCTGCTCGGCTTCGGCGAGCTGGGCCTTGGTGTTGATTCCGCGCACTTCGTCCTCATTGGTTTCGATCACGGCCGCGCGCAAACCTAGCTCGCGCACAATCGCGACCGCATCGGTCAGATAATACTCGCCTTTGCTATTGCCATTGCCGATCCGGTCGAGAATTTTCAGCATGGTCTTGCCGGCGAAAGCCATGACGCCCGCATTGCAGAGCGTAACGGCACGCTCGGCTTCGCTGGCATCGGCCTGTTCGCGGATCGCAACGAGTTCATTCCCTTCTACCAGCAACCGTCCGTAGCCCGCGGGATTGGCCGCGCGAAATCCCAGAACCGCCAGCGCGGCGCCATCTTTCAATGCGGTACGCAATCGCTCGAATGTCGCGGCATCGATCAGCGGCGTGTCGCCGAACGCGATCAGAATCTCATCCGCGCCGCCCGCGATGGCGTCGCGCGCCGCCAGCACGGCGTGCGCGGTGCCGAGGCGCTCACGCTGCACGTAAGTTCTGGCCTCGGGGCGCGCGCGCTTGATCTCCTCGATCACCGCCTGATGATCGGGCCCAACCACCACTGCAATCGCATCATCCTTGCCGCCAGGCGCGGCGGCCAGCACATGCGCAATCAACGATTGGCCTGCAATCGGATGCAGCACCTTGGGCAGGCTCGAGCGCATTCGCGTGCCTTCGCCGGCCGCGAGTACGATCGTAAGAGCTGGTCTGCCGGTCATGGGTTGTCCTGTGCCACGCTGCAGTGCGTTGGCGTGGTCTTAGCCGAGAGCGCCGGGCGACAAAAGTGTTTTGGGCATTCGTGCCGGCACGCACGCGGCCCAGCTTCTGTTAATCTTTACACAATGATTCGCTGGGCCGCAGGGGGGCCCGACCACACCATGACCAAGGATCGCAACCCACTCCGCGATGATCTGACAGACGACGATGGGGCCGGCTGGATAACTCGTTTCCTCGCGGATGAGGACGAGTTCGACGGGCGCGCGATGTGGCGTCTGGCATCCTGGGGGGCCGGTTCGATTGCGGCTCTGGTGGTCGCGATCCTCGCGACACGATCGCCCGCCGCGATCAACCGGGATCAAACGGCAGCCGCTGAGCTTGCGCGGCAATCCCAGCAGGTCCAGTGGATCGCGAAGGAAAGCCAGAACAAGGCGCGTGAACTTGCGGCAGCGGTTGAGACTCTCAATGGCGACCGGGATCGTCTGTACACGCGCGTGACCGTCCTCGAACAAGGACTGGACTCGGTGACTGGTGCATTGTCCAGGCAGCCCGCACCCGCAGCGCCCGCCACCGCCACGCAACCAGCAGCGCCTTCAGCTGAAGCATCCACGCCGGCACCGCCCACGCCATCAGCCAATGCCGATCCGATCGGCCCCTTCCGGCCCGCCGAGACTCGCCCCGCCGAAGCGAAAGCCGAGACGCCTGCGGCGCTTCCCAAGATTGCGCCGGTCGCCACTGTCGCCCCCGCGACGCCGCCTGCCCCGGCCAAACCAGCCGAACAAAAGACTGAGCAAAAAGCTGAGACGCCCGCAGCCGATCAACCTCCGGCGCCAACAGTGACTGCGGCCATACCGACGCCAGATCCAGCGCCGAGCGAGATGCCGTCAGCCAGCGTCGTGCGCCGCACCGAATTCGGAGTCGATCTCGGCAGCGCCAAGTCTATCGAAGGTTTGCGTGCGATGTGGCGCGGCGCGATCAAGACAAATGCGCAACATCTCGCATCGCTGCAGCCGATCATCGTCGTCAAGGAACGTAATGATGGTCTGGGAATGCAACTTCGCCTGGTCGCCGGTCCACTGGCGGATGCTGCCGAAGCCGCGAAAATCTGCGCGGGTCTTCTGACCGAAAGCAATCGCGCTTGCGAGACCTCGGTCTATGAAGGCCAGCGCCTGAGTCTGACCAGCGAATCCCAGGCTGAGACTCCTCAACCGGTTCAGCGCCCAAAACGGCGGAGCAAGTCACGAGTCGTCGAGGCTCCTGCAGAGAAGCCCCGAACGGCCTCATTCAGCTCGTTTTTCGGCGGCAAATAGCCGCTCGATCCGCCGGGATTTGGCTTTGAGGTTTGGGTTGTATCGCAATTCGATCCGAACCATATTCGGCGCATGAAAAAAGAGCCGTTCAGACTGACGCCGTATCAGGTCCAGTGGATTCTGATCGTGGGTTTCCTCACCATCGGATACGCCCTCTACCTGCGTTACATGGCCATCGAGTTTGCGCAGGTCCGCCTCGAATGCGAAGCCGGACTGCAGACCATGCTGTGCAAGACACGGCTGCTGATGACCTACCTGTTCAAGCACTACGTGTTCGGAATAGCCGCGCTTGTGATCGCGCTTCTGCACTTCATCCGGCCATCGATCGTGACCCTCACCACCGGAATGGTCGCCGCATGCTTCGGGATCGTGCTCTACAACATCGGCCTGTCCGGCGTTGCGATCGCCCTGCTTATTCTGGGCTTCGCACGACCCGCGCCCGCGACAGCGTAAGCGCCAAAAGCAAATACAACCCGCAGGTCCAGAGCGACTGCCAGTTCGCCGGGCCTTCATTGAAACCGACATAGATCGCCGAGAGCGCGAGCGCTCCGGCAAAAACGGATTCTGTAATCGGACGCGTGCCGGTCACCGGCCGGTTAAGCGCCGTCAGCAGCAGAAACGGCACGATGGCCATGGTCAATGCCGCAAACTGGAAATCGCGATAGCGCGGATCGAACACAAAGCCGAGCGCGGTCTGCGTGGCGATTGCCGTCGTGACCAACAGCACCACCCCGAGGATCGTCTGCATGCGTGAGCCGGTGCGATAGCCGCTCGGCCCCAGCAGTTCGAGGAACGTCGGAAGCCCGCGGCCGTACATCACCGTATTGGCGACGACCAGCGGCGACAGGATGGCGGCGCCGAACAGCAGGATATTGACCGTCCAGCCGCCTACGCCGAGGCTCTCGACCACCATCTTGTCGTAAGCCACGCCAAGAAGCGCACCGCCCGCAGTGGCGCATATTGCAACGGTCAGCCATGAACTCAGCCGCGGCGACCAGGGCCTGCGGCGCAGCGTCAACAGCGCAACGCCAAAGACGAGCGCCGAGAAAATCATCCCGGCTCCGGCATAGATCTTTGCACGGGGAAAGTTGGTGATCGGCTCACCCGCCGGATACTTCAGGTCGCGCGCGCCATCCGCGTCGAACAACCCCCAGTGACCGCCGACGGTGCCTTCCCACATGCGTTTCCATGGCTGATCGTAAGCCTCGATCAGATTGACCCGGAACTTCTCCTGACGCGCCAATTGGAGAATTTCGGAAACCACCCGCGCTTGATTGGCGCGCGACGGCAACGCGCCTTCACGCATGCGGCCAGCGCTCGGCCAGCCGGTTTCCCCGATCAGGATTTCCTTGTTCGGGAATGCGACCGCCATCCGCTTGCGGATCGAATCGACGTGGTTCGCGGCGTATCGCGCGCGTATTGGGAAGTCTTCCCAATACGGCAGGATATGGATGGTGACGAAGTCCACCGCATCGTAGACGTCGCGGTTCTTGAGCCAGAATTCCCACACGTCGGCATAGGTCACCTGCAGGGTGCCGACTTTGGACTTCACGTAGCGAATATTTGCCGTCAAGTCCGCCGCGGTCATCTCGCCTCGCAGCAACACCTCGTTACCGACGATCACCGCGCTGACCACAGAAGGGTATTTTCTGGCCAGCGCGATACCGGTTTCCATCTGAATCTTGTTGTCGAGGCGGTTGGTGCCGATCCACACGCCAAGCATCACCTTCAGGCCGGCCTTCTCGGCAAGCTCAGGCACCTTCTCGAGGCCGTTACCGACCGAATAGGTGCGGACGCAGCCGGTAACCTTGGCAAGCTGGGCGAAGTCCTCCGCCATCTGCTCCGGCGCGATCACCAGTCCCGGTTCAAGAGGGTTTTGTGCTCCCCGGAACGGCGCGTAGGAAACGCACTCGAGCTTCGCGGCAGGGTCGATCGGCGCGCGCGCCAGTGTGATCGGCGTGGCCAACCACCACCAAACCGCGGCAATCGCGCTCAGGGATATGACGAGAAGGGCCAGCGGCGTGCGAAGCGAAATTGGGTCTGTCCTCCAGGGAGGCACGTCGATAACCGGTCGCCGCCGGTCTGCCAAGACCCCCGCAGGCCGCGAACCCCGGTCTTCTCGTCGCACGCCTTTACCAAGACGGCACCAAGAGCCAACCAAACCTTCGCATTGCTGGACAAAAACATAAATGTCCTTCATGGAAATCAGGCAGTTGCGGTCAAGCAATCTTCCGCCGCAATAGGAAGGCATCTGTGTGGTGCCGCGCGTTGCCAGGCAGCACGCAATCAATCGGGGATTTCATGCGTCGGGTTCGTACCGGGTTTCGAGTTGCAGTTTTTCAGCGCATCGCCGTTCCGGCTCTGGCCCTGTTCATCGGGATCGGGGCAGCCATCGCCCAGAGCGGCGATAGCCGCGCTCAGGACACGGCCCCCAAGCAAGCCCCGGGAGATGCCGCCAAGGACAGCCAGCGCAAGGCCGATGAGTTCGTAGAAGCGGCGCAAGCCATCAACGGCCCCGCCGGAAACCCGGAATGCGTCTGGCTTGGCCGGCGTGTTGTCGGCTTGATGTGGCGAGACGATCTCGACAC
Organism: Afipia sp.; assembly: GCA_051653085.1. GTDB lineage: Bacteria > Pseudomonadota > Alphaproteobacteria > Rhizobiales > Xanthobacteraceae > Afipia. The sequence continues at coordinate 14,569 of JBOFVL010000020.1, forward strand.
CGCGTTCCGGCACCTCGATCTCTATGAGCGATTCGGATGCCCCGGCGGCCACATCCAGGCGACGTTCCGCTGTGTGGTGCGATTTGGCGCGACCATCGACCCCAAGGTTGCTGAAACCCTGAACGGCCGCGTCCATGCGTGCTGGATCAATCCTGCGGCCCAGCCGCAAGCCGCTGCTTCACCGGCCCCGCCGGCTGCCCCTGCTGCGGCGACGCCGCCTGCCCCGGCGCCCGCACCGGCAGCGCCAGCGAAATAAACCAGCTCCGGCGCGGTTTTTACCCGGCCGAGGAACGAATCGGCTTTATTCCCATTGGATTCCGGCTGCGCCCTCAAAAGGCCATGTCGCCATATGAGTTGTTAAGCGGCGCAGCATAGATAAGCTGCGCAAGCCCTGACGCTGCCGAACCGAGGGGACAGGTTCGCGATCTGCCACGTTTGGCCCCGTATGGTTTTTCTTGATGCGCGCCATCGTTGCTGTTCTGCTATGCGTTACTGCTGCCCATGCCGCCCTCTGGGGCGTCCTGCGGGACGAGCAGAAAGCCCCCGACTTCACCGGAATGCTGCCGAGCGTGTCCTATGCCCCGTTCGAGGGAACCGGGCACCCTGACGTCGACAACATCCCGAGCGCCGAGAAGATTCGCGCCGACCTGAAAAAGCTGGTTCCGCTCACCAAGGCGATCCGTCTGTATTCCTCGACGGGCGGCGTGGAATTGGTCCCCGCCATCGCCAACGAACTCGGCCTCAAGGTCACCGTCGGCGCGTGGATCGACAAGAATTCCGAGCGCAACGAGCGCGAGATCGCCGCCGCTCTCGATCTTGCCCGGCACAACAGCAACGTCATCGGCATCGTCGTCGGCAACGAAACCATCTACCGCGGCGAGCAGAAGGTCGATGATCTCATCGAACTGATTCAGCGCGTCAAAAAGCAGACCAATGTCCCCGTGACGACGGGTGAAATCTGGAACATCTGGCGCGACAATCCGCAGCTCGCCTCGTCTGTCGATTTCATCGCCGCGCACATTCTGCCGTATTGGGAAAACTTCACCGACAAGCAGGCCGTCGATCAGGCCATGTACATCTACCAGCTGCTTCGCACCGGCTTTCTGGGCAAGCGGGTGGTCATCGCCGAATTCGGCTGGCCGAGTGCCGGCTACAATCTGAAGAACGCCTTCCCCGGCCCATTCGAACAGGCCTCCGTGCTGCGTAACTTTGTGACCCGCGCCGAAGCTATTGGAATGGATTACAATATCGTCGAAGCGATCGACCAGCCGTGGAAGTTTTTCGAAGGTGGCGTTGGCCCTTACTGGGGCATCCTTAACGCATCACGTGAACCGAAATTCTCCTGGACCGGTCCGATCGTGGATCAGGATTACTGGAAAATCGCGGGCATCGCCCTGCTGGTCGGCGTTCTGCTCTCGCTCCCCATCCTCCGTCTCGCTCACCCAACGGTTCTGCAATCGATCATGCTGGCCGCCGCCGCCAATGGCGTCGGCGCGTGGTTCGCCACCATCTTTGCCTATTGGAACACGCATTATTTCGTCTTCGGATCGGCTTTCGCGCTCACGCTGGGTCTGATCCTGCTGGTGCCGCTTATCCTGATCGCGATGGCCCGCGTCGAGGAAATCGCAACCATCGCTTTCGGACGTAAGCCCGCGCGCCTGATCGGCGCCGCAGCGCTGCCGCCCGCGGAAGGGTTCTTCCCGAAAGTCTCGATCCATATCCCGGCCTATTTCGAGCCGCCGGAGATGCTCAAACTCACGCTCGATGCGGTGTCGCGGCTGGACTATCCGAATTTCGAATGCGTCGTGATCATCAACAACACGCCCGACCCGACTTTCTGGCAACCGATCCAGGACCATTGCCGCGCGCTCGGTGAGCGTTTCATTTTCATCAACGCAGAGAAGGTCGAGGGCTTCAAGGCCGGCGCGCTGAAGATCGCGATGGCGCGCACCGCCGCCGACGCGGAAATCATCGGCATCATCGACGCCGACTACATGGTCACCCCGGACTGGCTGAAAGATCTCGTTCCGGCCTTCGCTGATCCATATGTGGGCCTCGTGCAGGCGCCGCAGGATCATCGCGACGGCGACCGTTCGCTGATGCACTACGCCATGAACGGCGAATACGCCGGCTTCTTCGACATCGGCATGGTGCAGCGGAATGAAGCCAACGCGATCATCGTCCACGGCACGATGTGCCTGATCCGCCGCGCAGCGATGGATATGGCAGGCGGCTGGGCCGGCGATACGATCTGCGAGGATACCGATCTCGGCCTCGCCATCATCGAGCACGGCTGGCTGACGCACTACACCAACAAGCGCTACGGTTTCGGCCTGTTGCCGGACACTTACGAGGCATTCAAGAAACAGCGCCATCGCTGGGCTTATGGCGGCTTCCAGATCGTCAAGAAGCATTGGCGCCGGTTCCTGCCCAATGCCAGCAGGCTCTCACCCGATCAGAAGCGCGAGTTCGCGCTCGGCTGGCTGAACTGGCTCGGAGCGGAAAGCCTCGGCGTGGTGGTTGCGATCCTCAACCTGATCTGGGTGCCGGTGGTGTCGTTCGCCGACATCGCCATCCCCGACAAGATTCTCACGCTGCCGATCATCGCAGCGTTCGTGGTCTCTCTGGCGCATTTCCTCACGCTTTACCGGCTGCGCGTTCCGGTAAAGGTCGGTCAGATGCTGGCCGCCATGTTTACCGCCATGTCGGTGCAGTGGACCGTTTCGCGGGCCGTGGCCAACGGTTTGATTACCGACCATCTTCCGTTCGCGCGCACATCCAAGGGCGGCCTCTCGCGCATGTCGGTGGAGTTTCAGGCGTTCTGGGAGGCTGTCATCGGAATCCTCCTCATCATCGGCGCGATCGTGCTGGTTGCGTTCAACCAGAAGGAAGTCCGGGAGATCAATATTTTCGCGGGCGTGCTGGTGCTCCAGAGCCTGCCCTTCCTGTCGGCCGTCGGCATCGCGATCCTCGAGAACTCGCGGATCAATGACTTCAGCTTCTGGCGCACCTCCACGATCCGCGCAGCGGAACTGATCGGGCTTCGCCGCGAAACAACTCCGGCGATCACGACTCAGCGTCCTGCCACCTCGGACGTTCGTTCGGACGGCAACTGAACATGACGGTCCGTGCCCGCGTCACCGCACGCGGGGCACGGCAATCGGCGGTCACTCGAAGGAAATCCGCCCGATCATCGTCTCAAGCCTCACCCGTTCTTCGGGTTTGCAAACGTCGGCTCGCAGGCGTGCCTGCCCCGCCACCGAGAAACGCCCGAACGTCGCCTGATGCATCACCGCGACCTTGGCACGAAAATCATTCTGCTGTGCACTGCTAAGCTTGAGAGCCTTTGCGCCGTCCTGAAACAGCCTGTCGACCTTTGCGGAGAAGTTCCAATCGCACAGGTCTCCCAATGCCAGCACTTCGCCGACGGCGCCTGCTGCCGTCTCGATGGCCGCATCAATGTCCTCGTCGGCGCGAGCCTGAGAAAGGCCCATCATGCTGGCCAGCAAGGCAATGAGTGCCAAGCGCATGAACGCGATCCAGTCCGCATGAACAATGGGGATGGTGATCGGGATGGGATTCGAACCCATGACCCCATGATTAAAAGTCACGTGCTCTACCGACTGAGCTACCCGATCACGTGCGGGGGTGTGTAAGTGGCAGGTTGATTTGGGTCAAGTGCAGCATCCACAGGGATTGAACCATCGAATTCGCTGAAAGATCAGAAGAATCGATGTTTCAGACAGCACCCGGAAGGCATCTCAATTGACAACGGAACAAAAAGAGAACATTCTGTCTCGGTCACAACCCGAGAACAGCCAGATGGCCGATATTTCCTATTACGTTGCTCTTCCGTTCAGCGCGGACGACGAAGGGTCCGTGGTAGCGGGAGCCGCCGAAGAATTTCAAAGCGCCTCCAGCGCAATCCGGCGGGCGGAAACGCTTTCGAGGACCGCGGGCATCATTGGAGCCCTGGCCTTCACACGTTCCGGAGACCCGATGACGGGAGATTTCAAGGATGCGACGCTGTTGAAAGCCTTCGGCAACGTCCCTGCGGACCTCGCCGCTCTCTGACGTTTCGTTGCCGCGGTTGGCCTTCGATTGTTCGTGAAGCCATTAGGGCCTCAGGATCTGCGGTCTTCCTGTTCTTTCAGTTCGTCCTCGCTGAGATCAATCCGCGGCGTGGCGAAGTCATCGCTGTCAGGGTCAACTTTAAACGGTGCACCTTGGGTCGGATCCGCCGGCGCCTTCCGTTTGCTGTCCTTGGTCTTGTCCTTCTTCTTCGGTCCCGTCATCGGGTTGGTTTCCTTGCCCGCAATACCGGAATGGCCGGCATCGTTTCCTTGAATATGGCTGAGGCGCGGCGCATCTGCTACGTCTAGTTCTACAAATTTCGGGACCATGCGCCATGACAGATTCGCCCGCGCCACAAGATGCAGCCAGCGATTTTGATGTGCCCGTTCCTTACATGCAGCGGACGCGCGACTATTACCTCGCGATCGGCTATGACACACCCTATCGCTGGGCACACAATATCGCGGCCCCGTTCCAGCCGCTGGCAAAACCGCTCGCCAAATCGCGCGTGGCGATCATCACAACCGCCGCGCGCTTCGATCCGTCGAAGGGCGATCAGGGCCCCGGCGCGACCTACAACGGCAGCGCCAAGTTCTATCAGGTGTATGACGGCGACACCGCGCAGCAGCACGACCTGCGCATCTCGCACGTCGCCTACGACCGCGTGCACACGTCCGCGACCGACATGAACACCTGGTTTCCATTGGCGCAGCTGCAGCGCCTTGCTGCCGAAGGTCGCATCGGCTCCGTCGCGCCGCGATTCTTTGGCGCACCGACTGATCGCAGCCACCGAATGACCATCGACACCTATGCACCCGACATTCTCGCCCGCTGCAAGGCGGACGCTGTCGATGCCGCAGTGCTGGTGCCGAATTGCCCCGTGTGCCATCAGACCACCGCGCTTGTGGCCCGCCATCTCGAAGCCAATGGAATCGCAACCGTGGTGATGGGTTGCGCCAAGGACATCGTCGAACACGCCGCCGTGCCGCGATTCCTGTTCAGCGATTTCCCGCTGGGCAACTCCGCCGGCAAGCCGCACGACATTCCGTCGCAAGCGTTCACGCTGGAGTTGGTGTTGAAGGTGCTGGAGAACGCTCCGGGTCCGCAGACGACGGTGCAGTCGCCGCTGCGTTGGAGCCACGACGCCTCGTGGAAGCTCGACTACAACAACGTCGAACGCATGTCTCCGGAGGATCTCGCCCGCCGGCGCCGCGATTTTGATGCCCAGAAGGAAGCAGCGCGCGTCAATCGCGTGGCGTGAACTTAATCAGACTTCCCTGCGGCTTTCCTCAAAGCGGCGTTGATGCGGTCCTGCCACCCCGGCCCCCCCTCCTGAAAATGCTCGAGGACGTCTTGATCGATCCGGAGTGAGACAAGCTCCTTCACACCCGGAATCGTGGCCTTCTTTGGAATGGCCTCCGGCTCCTTTTTCGTAACGGATTTGAACGCCGCTTCGGCTTCGGTCTTGGCGTCGCTGAGCGTGCGCGGCCGTCTCGGAGGTGACGCCATGCTCAAACTCCTTCGAAAAGCGCCGTGGACAGGTAGCGCTCGGAGAACGACGGGATGACAGCCAGGATGGTCTTGCCTGCATTCTCGGGCCGCTTGCCGAGCTCCATCGCAGCAGCAATGGCGGCCCCCGACGAAATGCCTCCCGGGATGCCCTCCATGCGCGCCAGCGCACGAGACGTCGCGATGGCCATCGCGCTATCGACCTTGACGATCTCGTCGATCACGGACCGGTCGAGAATATCCGGCACAAAGCCCGCACCAATGCCTTGAATTTTATGCGGCGAATGCTGGCCGCCGGACAAGACCGGGCTCTCGACGGGCTCCACCGCGACGACACGCAGCGATGGCTTGCGTGGCTTCAGAACCTGCCCCACGCCCGTGATGGTGCCGCCAGTGCCGACACCGGCCACAAATATGTCGATGTTGCCGTTGGTGTCGTTCCAGATTTCTTCCGCGGTAGTGCGGCGGTGGACCTCCGGATTGGCGAGGTTCTTGAACTGCTGCGGCATCACGGAATTGGGCGTGCTGCGGATCAGTTCTTCCGCCGTCGCGATGGCGCCCTTCATGCCCTGCGCCGCAGGCGTCAGCACGATTTCGGCGCCAAGAAACGCCAGCATCTTGCGGCGCTCGATCGACATCGATTCCGGCATCACGAGTTTCAGGCGGTAGCCGCGCGATGCTGCAACGAAGGCCAGTGCGATGCCCGTATTGCCCGACGTCGGTTCGATCAGGACGGTGTCCTGATTGATCACGCCGGCCTTTTCCATCGCGATGATCATCGCCGCGCCGATACGATCCTTCACGCTGGCGGCGGGATTGAAATACTCAAGTTTGGCGAGAATTGTCGCCTTCACACCGTTCTGCTCCGGCAGACGATGCAGTTTGACGATGGGTGTATCGCCGAATGCATCAACGATGCTGTCGTAAACCCGTCCGCGCCCAGGCCGATGCGCCTGCGAAGTCGTGGAGTTTGTTTTGGTATCCATGTTGTTCTCCAAAATCAGTCAAATGCGCGACGTTCAAGAGAAGTTGCGCAAAACGAACGGCTTCCACCATTAAGGGTGGATGCGACTTTGCACGCAAGAGGCAATCGCGCCGCGATATGCGTTGCATCGCAAAACGGTATTTCGCAAAAGAAACGTATTTGTGTTGCGACAACTTCAAACTTCTCAGTCTATATTGGAGGCAAGCTCCAGTCTGGAAGGGAGGTCACGATGCCAGCGCTTGCTGAAATTCTGTCGACCAAACCGTCTCGGTTACCCCCGCGTATCGCAGACCGGCCGGTCTGCTCCGTTTGCGCCGACTCCATGGTCGCAGCTGAAGCGTCCGCGTTTCTCTCCGACGATGTGATCAGCTACCTCTGGACTTGCGACAACTGCGGGTATGGTTTCGTTACCAAGCATTCGACGCGAACCATCGTCTGCAACTGAACGCGAATAGCTAACGCGGCGCAATGTCGCCGCTTGCCCACCCTTCACGCGTCGCTGCGCGAAAATCATCGAACCTCCCGGCTGCGATGGCGGCGCGGGCGCTTTGCATTAGACTTTGATAATAGGCGACGTTGATCTCCGACAGCAGCATCGCGCCGAGGGCCTCCTCGGACTTCACAAGATGATGCAGATAGGCGCGTGAATAACTGCTCGTGGAACGCCAGGGGCTTTCCTCGTCCAGCGGACGCGGATCGTTGGCGTGTCGAGCATTGCGCAGGTTGATAACGCCGAACCGCGTGAAGACATGGCCATGGCGGCCATTGCGTGTCGGCATCACGCAGTCGAACATGTCGATCCCCCGCGCGATCGCTTCCAGCAAGTCGTCCGGCGTACCGACGCCCATCAGGTAGCGCGGACGATCCTGCGGCAAAATCGGCACGACCTCTTCAATCATTGCCAGCATCACGGCCTGCGGCTCGCCGACGGCCAGTCCCCCGATGGCATAGCCATGGAAACCAATGTCGATCAGCAGCCGTGTACTCTCACGGCGCAGCTCAGGAATATCCCCGCCCTGGGCGATGCCGAACAGCATGTAACCTGCAGGCGCGGTCTCGAAGGCGCGCTTGCTGCGCTCTGCCCAGCGGATCGACAACTGCATCGCACGTTCGATCTCGGCATGCTCAGCCGGCAATCGCACGCATTCGTCGAGTTGCATGGCGATGTCTGAGCCCAGCAGCCGCTGCACTTCAATGGAGCGTTCGGGCGACAGCTCCACCTTGGTACCGTCGATGTGCGAACTGAAGGTCACGGCATGCTCGGTCAGCTTGCGCAGCTTGGCGAGCGACATGACCTGGAAGCCGCCGGAGTCGGTCAGCATTGGGCCGTTCCACGTGGTGAACTTCTGTAGTCCGCCCAGCGCGGCGACGCGCTCGGCACCCGGCCGCAGCATCAGGTGATAGGTATTGCCGAGAACGATATCGGCACCGGTCTCGCGAACATCGCGCCAGTGGATGCCTTTCATCGCACCCGCCGTGCCGACCGGCATGAAGGCGGGCGTGCGCACCACGCCATGCGGCGTGGTCAATTCGCCGGTTCGCGCCTCGCCGTCGCGGCCATGCAGCTTGAAATGGTTGGGGACTGTCATGAGCGCGTTATGGGTTAGGCTAGTGTGGTGGTTTGCAAGTCCGCAATCTTTTCTCAGCACATCCATTTGCGGACTTGCAAACCAAAACCACACTAGAGTTATATTTTCTAGTGTCCTTTTGAATCCGAAGTTCGCTTAAGGGCGCGCTGCAAAAACAAGCGAACTTCGGATTCAGGACACTAGCTTGCGAAACAACAGACACGCATCGCCATACGAGTAAAAGCGATAGCCGGTTGCGATGGCGTGGGCGTAGGCCCTCTGCATGGTCTCCAGCCCGCTGAACGCCGAGACCAGCATGAACAGGGTCGAACGTGGCAGGTGGAAGTTCGTCATCAGTACATCGACGGCTTTGAACCTGTAGCCAGGCGTGATGAAGATTGCAGTTTCGTCAGTGAACGGCTGAATCGTGCCGTCCTCTGCGGCCGCACTCTCCAGAAGACGCAAGGACGTGGTCCCGACAGCCACCACGCGGCCCCCTTTCGCACGGGCCGCGTTCAGAGCCTCGGCTGTTGCGGCGGAAACGGTCCCCCATTCGGCGTGCATCCTGTGGCCGGACGTATCGTCGGCCTTCACCGGCAGGAACGTCCCTGCCCCAACATGCAGCGTCACGCGATGCAGGCCGATGCCGCGCTCGCGCAATGCGGCCTCAAGCGCGGGCGTAAAATGCAGCCCAGCCGTGGGCGCAGCGACCGCGCCTTCACTAACCGCAAACATGGTCTGATAATCGGCGGTGTCGCGTTCGTCCGGTGTTCGGCGCGAAGCGATGTACGGCGGCAGCGGCGGCGCGCCGACATCAGCGATGGCCTGATCCAGCACCGGACCGTGAAACGAGAACGCCAGCGTCACCTCGCCGTTCTCACCCTTGTGCTCAACCTGCGCATCTAGGTTGCCCAGCAAGCAGACACGGCCTTCATTGCCGAAGCGAATGGCGTCACCCACCGCAAGCTTCTTCGCCGGCCTCACCAGCGCCTGCCAGCGCGATCCGTCGATACGCTTGATCAAGGTGGCGTCGATCCTGGGCTCGGTCTCGCGCCCGATGCGGCGGCCCGACAACTGGGCTGGAATAACCTTGGTGTCGTTGACGACAAGCTGATCGCCCGCCTTGAGGTATCGCGGCAGATCGCGAACGGCAGCATCGGCCAGCGGCTCATCCGGCATCACCACGAGCATGCGCGCCACGTCGCGCGGGCTGACGGGCCGCAGCGCGATGTTGCTTTCAGGAAGCTCGAAGTCGAACAGATCCGTGCGCATGATGCTCAAATGTCGATGGCCGGGACATGCCCGGCCATCCGTTCTCGAAGACAGATTACAGCGCCGATCAGGCGGCGTCAGCCGCCATATGCGCCTTGACGATCTTGTCCGGGTTCTGCACCGGTTCGCCGCGCTTGATCTTGTCGACGTTTTCCATGCCGGAGGTCACCTTACCCCACACGGTATATTGGCCATTGAGGAAGGCCGCATCGTCGAAGCAGATGAAAAACTGGCTGTCGCCGGAATCCGGATTGGCCGCGCGCGCCATGGACGCGGTGCCGCGCACATGCGGCTCCTTGTTAAACTCGGCCTTCAGCTTCTTGCCCGAGCCGCCGGTGCCGGTGCCCTGCGGGCAGCCCGTCTGCGCCATAAATCCTTCGATGACGCGGTGAAACACGATGCCGTCGTAAAATCCTTCACGCACCAGTTCCTTGATGCGCGCGACATGACCCGGCGCGAGGTCGGGACGCATTTCGATTGTCACCGGTCCCTGGGTGGTCTCCAGGATCAATGTGTTCTCGGTGTCTGCCATGATGTTTTCCTTTGCAGATTTTGGAAAGCTGCGACCGTGAGGATCGCAGCTCGCCGGAAGAAATGGGTTACTTGATGTCCGAGGCGACCTGCACCTTGACCATCTTGTCCGGATCCGAAACCGGCTCGCCGCGCTTGATCTTGTCCACGACATCCATGCCGGACACGACCTCACCGACGACGGTGTACTTGTTGTTCAGGAAACTGCCGTCAGCGAACATGATGAAGAACTGCGAATTGGCCGAGTTCGGTTCGCTCGAACGCGCCATGCCGACGATCCCGCGCTTGAACGGAACGCTGGAGAATTCCGCCGGAAGGTTCGCATATTTCGACCCGCCGGTGCCGTTGAAGCGCTGGCCGTCACCGGTTTGCGCCATGAAGCCGTCGATCACACGATGGAACGGCACGTTGTTGTAATATCCGTCGCGCGCAAGCAGCTTGATGCGTTCAGCGTGCTGAGGCGCGAGGTCGGGACGCAGCTTGACGATCACACGCCCTTTGGTTGTGTCGATGACAATGGCGTTGGCCTTGTCGAGACCGGCTGGAAGCGCCTGCGAGAAAGCGGGCGTAGCAAGGGCGAAAGCCGCGAGAACGGCGAGGATGCGGATCATGGAAACTCCGGATCAGAGGAAAGCTTTTAGCCGGCGAACTTTGTCTTCAGGCGCGCGGCGACCGCCTTGGGCACGAAGTGCGAAACGTCGCCGCCCATCCCCGCGATCTGACGCACCAGTGTGGCGGTGATCGGGCGGACGGTGGCGGATGCGGGAAGGAAAACGGTGTGAACCTCCGGCATCAGCGTCTGGTTCATACCGGCAATCTGCATCTCGTAATCAAGATCGGTGCCGTCCCGCAGGCCGCGGATCAGGATCGTCGCCCCTGCACGCTGCGCTGCGGTAACGGTCAGATCGTCAAAGGTCACGCAGTCGATTTCGCAGCCCGCATTGGCGGCAATCGGTGCGAAAACCTCGCGGACCATCACCAGCCGATCCTCGACGGAAAACAGGGGGGCCTTGCCGGGGTGGATGCCGATCGCCACGATCAGCCGGTCGACCAGGCTGCAGGCCTGTCGCACCACATCCAGATGACCATTGGTAACGGGGTCGAATGACCCTGGGTAAAGCGCGACACGAGACATAGACTCCTCCTAACCCGGTCCGGGCAGCGCCGCAAGCGGCGCCGGTTCCATCAACAAGACCCGTTTTTGGAGGACTATATTTTAACGCCCTGTGAACCTTTCCCGGCCGCCGCGCGTCTTCCCTGCAAGCGGGCCGGCAAGGCCCTGACCGCAGGGGGTCGATCATGATCAAAGCGCTCTCAGCAGTGACGATTGCAGCTTTCGTTGCGGCCGGCTTGACGATTCTGCCGAGCTTTGCGCCCCCGGTCGAGGCTAGCGCGCCTCTCCCGCTAGCCAAGTCCGACCGGCTCCCGATCCGGACGGCCAGCTTGTCCTGCTCGGCACAGCATTGGCCGACCATGGACGCGGCCTGCCTGCACCGCAGCAACTGGAAGACCGGCGTACAGCCGGTCCGGGTCGTGACGACAGACCGCAAGTAATCCCGGCACCCGTCTATCCCACTCGTTTGGAGCGGCGCAGTGGCCTCGTGCCATCAATAAAATCCGCTCGGCGCCCATGGCAATTTTCCGCCCCCGGTAGCAGACTACAGCAAGCGTCCGTTTCTGGATGCTTGCGAAGCGACCGGGGGTAGCGCGTGACTGCCATTCATTCCGAAGCTTCAGGACGCAACTCCGGACTGCCAATTACCGCGACGGTGGGTGCCCTGGGTGTCGTCTATGGCGATATCGGGACAAGCCCGCTGTATGCCTTGAAGGAAGCAGCCAAGGCGGCGAGCCATGGCGGGACGCTCACGAACGAAGCCATTCTCGGCGTGGTCTCGCTGATCTTCTGGGCGCTGATCCTCATCATCTCGTTCAAGTACGCGTTGCTGATCATGCGGGCAGACAACCGCGGCGAAGGCGGCATCGTCGCGCTTCTAGCCCTTCTTTCAGCGCGCAATGCGCAGCCCGGGACATGGCGCGCGCAACTGCTCATCGTGGGGCTGATCGGCGCGGCCCTGTTGTATGGCGACGGGGCTATCACACCGGCGATCTCGGTCCTCAGCGCCGTGGAAGGATTGAAGGTCGATGCGCCGTCGCTGGCGCCTGCGGTGGTCCCGATTACGGTCATCATTCTGATCGGGCTATTTCTGGTGCAGCGCAAGGGCGCCGGATTTATCGGCGGGATCTTCGGCCCGGTGATGCTCGGCTGGTTCGCCGTGATCGCGCTGCTTGGAATTCACGGCATCGCAAAGAATACGGGGGTACTTGCGGCACTGAGCCCGACCTATGCGGTGTCGTTTCTCGCCAGCCAGAACTTTCATATCTCGTTTGCGATCCTGGGCGCCGCGTTTCTCGCCGTGACCGGGGGTGAAGCCATGTATGCGGACATGGGCCATTTCGGCCGCGTGCCAATCCGCCTCGCGTGGTTTTTCATCGCTTTGCCAGCTCTTGTCCTCAATTACTTCGGACAAGCGGGGTTGCTGCTAACTGACCCCTCTGCAATTGAAAACCCGTTCTATCAGCTTGCTCCCGACTGGGTGCACTACCCCCTCGTCGCCTTTGCCACCCTCGCCACGGTAATCGCCTCGCAAGCAATCATCACGGGTGTATTCTCCCTCACGCAGCAGTCCATCCAGCTCGGTTTCCTGCCGCGCATGCACATCAGTCATACGGCGAGCCACGAGATGGGGCAGATCTACGTTCCGCTGGTGAACTGGATGCTTGCGGCAGGAACGCTTGGAGCCGTCATCGGTTTTGGCACGTCGGATGCGCTCGCCGGAGCCTACGGTATCGCCGTTTCGCTGCTGATGGCGATTACAACGCTGCTGGCGGCCCTTGTCGCCATCCAGTGGGGCTATCCACCAATCGTTGTCATCGCAGTGAACGGCTTCTTCTTTGTGATCGACTGCATTTTCTTCGCGGCAAACTCAGTCAAGTTGTTCGAAGGCGGCTGGTTTCCACTGCTGATCGCAGCCGCAATCGCATTCCTGATGCTGACATGGCGCAGCGGCGTGAAGCTCGTCGAAGCCGCGCGAGGTGCACTACGCCAGCCGGAAGAAGACCTGATCGAAACCGCAGTAAGCAAATGCCATGCGCGGCTTCCGGGGACCGCGGTGTTTCTCGCCTCCGCGGCGAATGGTGTACCTCTCGCGCTGACGCAATTCGTGAAGCACAATCACGTGCTGCATCAACGCGTCGTTCTCGTGACCGTCCTGATCGAGGAAGCGCCGCGCATCGCCGACGAAGACAGGGCCGAGGTGATTGAAGTCATCGAGGGCATTACGCGAGTGATCCTGCACTTCGGTTTCATGCAGTATCCGGTCATCCTGGAAGGGCTGCAACTTGCCTGCGAACAGGGCAAGCTTCCGGGCATCGACCTCAACGACATCACCTATTACATCGGCCGCGAGACGATCATCCCCAGCGAAAAAATCGCAGGCATGTGGGTGTGGCGAGAGACGGTGTTCGCATTTCTCCAACGGAATGCGGAGCGTACAGCGGCGTTCTTCGGCGTGCCCACTAAACAGGTCGTCGAGTTCGGAACGGAAATCGAGATCTAGCTAACTGCCGTTGCCGTTTTCCGCTTCATCGTCAGTGATATGTTCCACCGAGACGACGTGCTCGTCCTCAGCCGTATCAAATACGATGACACCTTGGGTCGACCGGCCGGCGACGCGAATGTCTTCGACCGGGCAGCGGATGAGTTGTCCCTTGTCTGTCACCAGCATGATCTGGTCACTGTCTTCGACCGGGAACGACGCCACCAGCTTGCCGTTACGGCCGTTAACGGACATCGCGACGATACCCTTTCCGCCGCGGCCAGTGGTGCGATACTCGAACGACGAACTGCGCTTGCCGTAGCCGTTTTCGCTAATCGTGAGGACGAACTGCTCAGCTGCCGACATCTGCGCGTAACGATCCTGACTGAGTTGCACGGATGCTGACGATTCTTCGGCATCGGCCTCACTCGTCTCCTCCGACGTCGCCTCACCCGCAACCGCGCGCCGCAATTTCAAGTATGCGACACGCTCATCAGATGCTGCTTCGAGATGACGCAAGATCGTCAGCGATATCAGCTTGTCGCCATCGCCCAGCGCGATGCCACGCACGCCCATTGAGGTGCGGCCGCTAAACACGCGCACATCTGTGACGGGGAAACGGATGCACTGCCCGCCGGCGGCGGTCAGCAGCACGTCGTCGTTTTCCGTGGCGATCTGCACGTCGACGATGGCCTCGCCCTCGTCGAGCTTCATGGCGATAATGCCGGAACGGCGCACATCGACAAAATCAGACAGCTTGTTGCGCCGGACGTTACCGCCGGTGGTCGCGAACAGCACGTCGAGGTTGCCCCACGACGATTCGTCTTCAGGCAGCGGCATGATGGTGGTGATGCGCTCGCCCTGCTCAAGTGGCAGGATGTTGATCAGCGCCTTGCCGCGCGAATTCGGAGCGGCCATCGGCAGGCGCCAGACCTTCTCCTTGTAGACCTGACCGCGTGACGAGAAGAACAGCACCGGCGTATGGGTCGAGGCGACGAACAAACGGCTGACGAAATCCTCGTCGCGCGTCTGCATCCCCGAACGACCCTTGCCGCCGCGCTTCTGCGCACGATAGGTCGACAATGGTACACGCTTGACGTAGCCCGCATGCGAAACGGTGACGACCATGTCCTCGCGCTGGATCAGGTCTTCGTCCTCGACCTCGCCTTCCTGATCGATGATCATCGTACGGCGCGGCGTTGCGAATTCGGCCTTCACGGCTCCGAGTTCGTCCTTGATGATCGACTGGATCCGCGCGCGCGAGCGCAGAATGTCGAGGTAATCGGCGATTTCCAGCGCCAGCTTGTCGAGTTCGTCGGAAATTTCCTCGCGGCCGAGCGCCGTCAGACGCTGCAGACGAAGATCGAGAATGGCCTTGGCCTGCTCCAGCGACAACCGCGCAGTCCCATCCTCGGCGACGCGATGGCGTGGATCGTCGATCAGCGTGATCATCGTCGCCACATCCTTGGCGGGCCAGTCGCGCGACATCAGGGTTTCACGCGCGGTGTTCGGATCGGGCGATGTGCGGATAACGCGGATGACTTCGTCAATATTGGCGACGGCGATGGCAAGGCCGACCAGGATATGCGCGCGGTCGCGCGCCTTGTTCAGCAGGAACTTGGTACGCCGCGACACCACGCTCTCGCGGAACGCGATGAACACGGTCAGGAGATCCTTCAGGTTCATCACCTGCGGCCGGCCGCCGTCCAGCGCGACCATGTTGGCGCCGAAATTAGTCTGCAACGGCGTGAACTTGTAAAGCTGGTTCAGTACCACTTCAGGCACTGCATCGCGCTTTAACTCGACGACCACGCGATAGCCATCGCGGTCGGATTCGTCGCGCAGATCGGAAATGCCTTCAATTTTCTTGTCGCGCACCAGCTCGGCGATGCGCTCGACCATGCTCGCCTTGTTCACTTGATACGGGATTTCCGAGACGACGATCGCTTCACGATCCTTGCGGATCGTCTCGATGTTCACCTTGCCGCGCATCACGATGGAGCCGCGGCCAAGATGATAGGCAGAGCGAATGCCCTGCCGGCCTAATATAATGCCGCCGGTGGGGAAATCAGGTCCGGGCACGATATTGATGAGATCGTCGATGCCAAGCGCCGGATCGTTGATCATCGCAATGCACGCGTCGATGACTTCGCCGAGATTGTGTGGCGGAATATTGGTGGCCATGCCGACGGCGATGCCGCCGGCGCCATTGACCAGCAGATTCGGAAACTTCGCCGGCAGAACGCGCGGCTCGCGCTCCGAACTGTCGTAGTTCGGCTGATAGTCAACGGTATCCTTGTCGATGTCATCGAGCAGCGAGTGGGCAACCTTCTCGAGGCGCGATTCGGTATAACGCATCGCGGCGGCCATATCGCCGTCGACCGAGCCGAAGTTGCCCTGCCCGTCGATCAACGGCACGCGCATGGAAAAGTCTTGCGCCATGCGCACCATCGCGTCGTAGACCGACTGGTCGCCGTGCGGATGGTATTTACCGATCACGTCACCGACGGTTCGGGCCGACTTGCGATACGGCTTGTTCCATTCGAAACCGTTCTCGTACATCGCGTACAGAATGCGGCGATGGACAGGCTTCAAACCGTCGCGCGCGTCCGGGAGCGCACGCGCCACGATCACGCTCATCGCGTAATCGAGGTACGAGCGCTTCATCTCATCCGTGATCGAAACGGGACGGATATCGGCCGTCTCGGGCGGGCCGGACGGCGGATCTTCTTGGTCAGCCAACGTGCGAATCCTGGGTGCGAAATACCGTTGTTATATAGGCCAATTCGCTCGCCAACGCCAACCGCATTCATCCTCAAAAATAGGGTAAAATACCTTGTATTTTCAATAGCTTATAACGCGTCTGAGAATCGTCTCAGATCGCACGTTTTAGAGGCCGAATTGTTTGCACTGACACGTCGCCTACGGGCCAAAAGCGACGGCATGCATGATGCGGCCGGGCACGAGCGTGAACAGTCCGGCAATCACCAGCCCACCCGTGAAGATCGAAATCATCGTGATGCGATGGCCCCTCACCCGATGCCTGTGTGCGAACCAGAGACCAAATGGCAGCATGATCAAGCTGAAGATCGACAGCAGATGAATCGGACTCCATGGCCCGCCCAACCTGATGTGCCTCCCATGGATCCAGAATGAACTGACAGCCACTGTCACCATCAGCGCGACCCAAAGCCAGCCGAGAGTGCGATGAGGCAGCGTGCCCTTCGGCGACGCGAACTGGACGGTGCCCAACACAAGCGCACTCATAGCTGCAAAGGCGTGCAGTTGAATAACCGAAGGCGCATCGAGTAACGGCGCAAGATTCATCGATCGACTCCGGACAATGAAACTAGCTTGAAATATGCTTCAACAGAGATGCGTCACGCAGCGTTTATGCGCCATTGAATGTTCACGATGACGCAGAGCCGGTGAATTTTCACTGGCTCTGCGCTCGCTCATAAGATGTTACCAAAAAGAGCTTAGAATGGAATGTCGTCGTTCATGTCGTCGCGGCCGCCACCTCCAGCCGCCACGCGGCGCGGAGGCGCCGAGCGCGAAGGGCCTGAAGATCCGAAATCGCCGCCACCCTCTTCAGCCCCGAACGAACCGCCACCACCGCTTTTGCCGTCAAGCATCGTCAAGGTCGAATTGAAATTCTGAAGAACGACTTCGGTCGAATAGCGATCCTTGCCGTCCTTGTCCTGCCATTTGCGCGTCTGCAACTGGCCTTCAAGGTAAACCTTGGAGCCCTTCTTCAGATACTGTTCGGCGATCTTGCAGAGACCTTCGCTAAAGATCACCACGCGATGCCACTCTGTCTTTTCCTTCCGCTCGCCGGTGTTCTTGTCCCGCCAGGTGTCCGACGTCGCGACACTGAGATTCGCGATCGGACGACCGTCCTGCGTGCGCTTGATTTCTGGGTCGGCGCCGAGATTCCCAACCAGAATGACTTTATTGACGCTTCCCGCCATTGCCGCTCTCCACTTTTACGCACGATTACGGTGCGCCCTGATTTGCGAGGATTTATGTCTGCGGGACTGCGATCCCAACCTAGGGACGTGCCCGCTCCGAGGACGACCCTATACTCTCCCACCTGTGCGATGCTGCCGTCTCACCGGTTATCCACACCACAAGCCGCCTCATTCCCAAACATAATATGTACCGTTTTTGTTCTCGCACAAGGGGAGCCCCTGAGGGAACCCCTTGATGCATAAAACATTGTCAGCTGAAGCTTCCCGGAATGTGTTCAAAACATGATGGAATCGTGGAACCAACAGGCCAAATATCCCAAACAATTCCTTAAGTTAGGAGAATGCACTTCGCTTCCGACTGTTGCATTTCGGTGACGGCTTTTTCGGCAGGACCGCGTATATTCCGGGCACGAAATCGAGAATCCCATTGCGCTCGCGCCTTGGACAAACTGCTTCGAAAAATCGAAGCGGATTTAAAACTGGAGAAGAGAAGATGAAGAAGTTTTTGCTTGGCACCGTGGCGCTCGTTGCCCTCGGTACTGCTTCGGCGGTCGCTGCTGACCTGCCGGCGCGTACCTACACCAAGGCACCGGTTTATGCCGCGCCAATCTACAACTGGACCGGCATCTACGTCGGTGCGCACATCGGCGCAGGCTTCGGCGGCGACGACGGTTTCGCCACCAGCATCGCTGGCCTGACCGGCAGCAAGCGTGACGCATCGTTCCTCGGCGGCGGTCAGATCGGCGCTGACTACCAGTTCGCTCCGAACTGGCTGGTTGGTATCGAAGGCCAGATCAGCGGCCTGTCGAAGAACGACCGCAACTTCACCAATGGCGTCGCCGCCATTCGTGATCGCTCCGACTGGCTCGCTTCGGTCACCGGTCGCCTCGGCTACACCTGGGGTCCGGGCCTGATCTACGCTAAGGGCGGTGTTGCATTCCGTGACGACAGCGGCCTTGCTGCAACCGCTGGCTTCCTGCCGGCTGTGACCGATCGCAAGGACGTTGGCTACACCGTCGGTGGCGGTTTCGAGTACATGTTCGCCCCCGCCTGGTCGGCGAAGGTCGAATACCAGTACTACAACTTCGACACCACGACTGTCGCAACGCCGGTGGGCGGTCTCTCCTACAAGGACGACCTCCACACTGTGAAGGTTGGCGTGAACTATCACTTCAACTGGGGCGGCCCGGTCGTTGCGAAGTACTGATCTTCGCTGACCTGAGCTTCTCAGGAATACGGAAAGGCCGGCTCTTTGAGCCGGCCTTTTTGCTTGCCGGGAGCGTTGTTTTAACGGTCAGATTTCCTCCACACAGCAAACCCGTTGACGGCTTGCGAACGGGACTGGAAATTCAGTCGCGTTCTTACTATGTTCCGGATACAGGAATCTGATCGACAACAAGCAACCGGCGAACGGTCTTCGCGTTTTCCGGAGACAGCGCTGCTTTTGCGCCCAACGTGCCCGGAACTCCCCAATGGACGAAGTCATCAAGGCGAACCGCAAATCGAGCGCTGGATCGAGCATGCGGGCCATCACGATTCGCGGCGCGCGCGAGCACAATCTCAAGAACGTCGATCTCGAAATCCCGCGCGACAAGCTGGTGGTTTTCACCGGCCTGTCTGGCTCCGGAAAATCCTCCCTCGCCTTCGACACCATCTACGCCGAGGGTCAGCGCCGCTACGTCGAATCGCTGTCAGCCTATGCCCGTCAGTTCCTGGAAATGATGCAGAAGCCTGACGTCGATCAGATCGACGGCCTGTCGCCTGCCATTTCCATCGAACAGAAAACCACATCCAAGAATCCGCGATCGACGGTCGGAACCGTCACCGAGATCTACGACTACATGCGCCTGTTGTGGGCGCGCGTCGGCATTCCCTATTCGCCGGCAACGGGACTTCCCATCGAAAGCCAGACCGTTTCCCAGATGGTGGATCGCGTGCTTGCGCTTCCGGAAGGCACGCGGCTGTATCTGCTGGCGCCTGTCGTGCAAGGCCGCAAAGGCGAGTATCGCAAGGAATTTGCGGAATACCTCAAGAAGGGCTTCCAGCGGGTCAAGGTCGACGGCAAGTTCTACGAACTGGCCGAGGCCCCGACACTCGACAAGAAATTTCCCCATGACATCGACGTGGTGGTGGACCGCATCGTCGTGCGCGCCGACATCGCACAACGGCTCGCCGAATCGTTTGAGACCGCGTTGAAACTGGCCGAGGGCCTTGCCGTCGTTGAGTTCGCAGATGCGCCCGCAAGCGAACCAGTTTCAGAGAAGAAAGCGGAAAAGAAAACCGCAAAGATTCACGACAAGAGCGGCCCGGAGCGGATTCTGTTCTCGGAGAAATTCGCCTGTCCCGTCTCCGGATTCACGATCCCGGAAATCGAACCCCGGCTGTTCTCGTTCAACAACCCGTATGGCGCCTGCCCGAAATGCGGCGGTCTCGGCGTCGAACAACATATCGACGCCGAACTGGTGATCCCGGACAAAGAACTGACGCTGCGCAAAGGCGCGATCGCGCCGTGGGCAAAATCGTCATCGCCTTATTATGTCCAGACGCTGCAAGCGCTGGGCAAGTTCTACAAGTTCACGCTGGACACCAAATGGAAGGATCTGCCGAAGAAGACGAAGGACGCGATTCTGTTCGGATCCGGCGACGACGAAATCAAGTTTTCGTATGAAGACGGCGTGCGGTCTTACGACACCAAGAAGCCGTTCGAGGGCGTGGTCACCAACATCGAACGCCGCTTTCGCGAAACCGAAAGCGAGTGGGCGCGCGAGGAGCTTGGCAAGTATTTTAGCGACGTTCCCTGCGAAGCGTGTCACGGCCATCGCCTGAAACCGGAAGCCCTTTGCGTCAAGATCGGCGGCAAGCATATCGGTGAGATTTCCGAGCTTTCGGTTCTGCGCGCCGGTGAATGGTTCGAGAGCGTTCCCAAGCAACTGAACAAGCAGCAGAACGAGATTGCGACGCGGGTCTTGAAGGAAATCCGCGAGCGGCTGTCGTTCCTGCTCGACGTTGGCCTGAATTATCTGACTTTGGCGCGTGCATCCGGCACCTTGTCCGGCGGCGAAAGCCAGCGCATCCGCCTGGCCTCACAGATCGGCTCCGGCCTGACTGGCGTCCTCTATGTGCTGGACGAGCCATCCATCGGCTTGCATCAGCGCGACAACGCGCGATTGCTCGACACGCTACGGCGGCTGCGCGATCTCGGCAACACCGTGATCGTCGTCGAACACGACGAAGACGCGATCCAGACAGCCGACTATGTTGTGGACGTTGGTCCCGGCGCGGGCATGCATGGCGGCAATATCGTCGCGCAGGGCACGCCGCAGCAGGTGATGAGTAATCCGAAGTCGATGACGGGAAAGTATCTCACCGGCGAACTATACGTGCCGATTCCCGAACGGCGGCCGCCCAATCACCGCCGCACCATCAAGGTGGTCAATGCGCGCGGCAACAATCTTAAGAACGTGTCCGCGGAAATTCCGCTGGGGCTGTTCACTTGCGTCACCGGCGTCTCCGGCGGCGGCAAGTCCACGTTGCTGATCGATACGTTGTACAAGTCGATCGCGCGCAAGCTCAACAATGCGTCCGAAGGCCCTGCTCCGCACGATCGCATCGAGGGTCTGGAGCATATCGACAAAATCATCGACATCGACCAGTCACCGATCGGCCGCACCCCGCGCTCCAATCCCGCGACCTATACCGGTGCGTTCACACCAATCCGCGAATGGTTCGCTGGCTTGCCGGAATCCAAGGCGCGGGGCTATGAGCCCGGCCGCTTCTCGTTCAACGTCAAGGGCGGCCGCTGCGAGGCGTGCCAGGGCGACGGTGTCATCAAGATCGAGATGCACTTCCTGCCGGATGTCTACGTCACTTGTGATACCTGCAAGGGCAAGCGCTACAACCGCGAAACCCTGGAAGTACTGTTCAAGGGCAAGTCGATCGCTGATGTCCTGGACATGACGGTCGAGGAAGCCGCCGACTTCTTCAAGGCAGTGCCGCGCATCCGCGAAACCTTCAAAACGCTGCACCGCGTCGGCCTAGATTACATCCATGTCGGCCAGCAGGCGACCACACTCTCCGGGGGCGAGGCCCAACGCGTCAAGCTGGCCAAGGAACTGAGCAAGCGCGCCACCGGCCGCACGCTTTACATTCTCGACGAGCCGACCACGGGTTTGCATTTCCATGACGTCGCCAAGCTGCTCGAGGTGCTTCACGAACTGGTCGCTCAGGGCAACACGGTGGTGGTCATCGAGCACAATCTCGAGGTCATCAAGACCGCAGACTGGGTCATCGATCTGGGACCTGAAGGTGGCGACGGCGGCGGTGAAATCGTCGCCTGGGGTCCGCCGGAAGACATCGTTAAGGCGCCGCGCAGTTACACCGGAAAATTCTTGGCACCGGTCCTGAAGAAAGGCCGCGCCGGAAAAATTCACGATAGCGAAGAAGCGGCGGAGTAAGCTTGGCAAAAGCAATGGTAAAGCACGCGCAACCAATACGCCGCTATTGCGCCCTACTCCTGACGCCGCATTGCATCTGCTACGGCACTATCTGAGCCACCTTGTGCGGATATTTCCGAGCGTATCTGGTCCAATATCCCAGCAGACCGTGATCGATTTCCTGTAAATCCCACATGCGCCGCGTTAGTGGCATCGTCACCTTATCCAACGCCGAGTCTGGGTACCACGCGACGAATGCCTTGAAGTCGTCCGCAATCAACTCGCCGATCTTGTCCCACCATGGTTGTGCCAAGGTGTAAGCTTTCGCGAATAGCTCGGCCTGCTCAAACGCTTCCAGTTCGCCCAGCGCCCAGATGGTCTCCTCGCAATAGCCGCGATGATGCCAGTTGGCAAAATGCCAACCGAGATCATCGAGTGTGAGACTGACATCGAGCTGGTAGATCGCGGCCATGGCGCGAAGGCCGATCGGGATGGCGCGGGTTTCTTCGAGAAATTCATTAAGGTCAAAGCCTTCTTCATACGGAAGCAGTCTTTTCAATTCCGCTGACAACAGCTTGAATAATTCATCATCAGTCGCGCTCTCCCGGATCGCGGCTTCCGTTAATGTCATGATGATTTCTCACCAGCTTGTGTCGATTTTCGACTTGCGAACTTCATCTTATGCCGTCAAGCGCAAGAAGCCAGATTACGTCCTCCGCTCTCACCTCACCCCCGTCCCCTTGCACCGTTGGCAAGTGACGACCTTGTCGCCCTTCTTCAGCAAGCCCTTGCCTTCGCAGTTCTTGCACTTCTGCTTCTTCTTGATGTTGGGGCCTTTTTCGTTCGCCATGAAATTCTCCCGATAACAGTATGCAGTCACGCGCTATGGCGACCATAGCACGTGTGGCTCATGCGTAGCCGTTATTCGCTAACTGTTATGGAGTGCGGCTTGATGATGCCGCAACAAGGGAGGCGAACTGCCGGCTCGATCACGAGCCGGCAGTCAGATTCCGGTTGATTCCGGCGCGAACGATTTGCCGCGCCTCGCCAAGCACCTCATTGCCCATGCCGGGCAAGATCCTGGTCGGTCAGATCCCAATCCTGCCAAAGCTTAAGGGCCGCCAGCAGGATCACAAGGCCGCCAAGGATCGTGTGCCAGAATCTCAGCGCACCGTCGCTCGAATAGCCAAGGATGTACGGCGAGACGACGAGCCACAAACCGAGCACCATCTCGCCCGCCTCTTCCCAGCGCTGGAGCGCAATGTACTCCATCTGGGCAAGGCCAAACACGAGGATACCGACCAGGACCACATTTAGAATCGCGAGTCCCGGCTCCGACTGCTGGCCAAACCCATGGTTCGCTTCGCCCGTAATCCACGGCGACAGGACGATCAGCAAGCCCAGCGCCATGCCGAACCAATCTTCCCACGTCCGATGAGTTTCGAAAAACCGAATGCCAGACATTGTAAGACCTCCTTTAAAGAGGCATACGCCGGCGGCCCGTGGGCCTCACATTCCGACTGAAAACGACCATTTGGGCCGCATCGGAGTATGTCTACAGTAGACGTATGAATCCCAAGGGTCTTTACAAGGTCCGCCAAGACGATTTTGTTGTTTCCATAGGATCAAGAAAGCAGACAATGACCGAAACAGTCCAAAATAACCCGGCCAGAAAGCGCTACGAACTGGCCATCGAGGGCCATATCGCAGCAACGTATTATGAGATCGCGGATGGCGTCATTACCTTCATCCATACGGAAGTGCCGAAAGAACTTGAAGGCAAGGGCATCGGGTCGCGGCTCATCAAGGGTGCGCTCGAGCAGGTGCGCGCCGCCAGGCTCAAGGTCATCGCCCAGTGCCCATTCGTGAAGGCCTATATCGGCAAGCACGCCGAGTACAGCGACCTGTTGAAGTAGGCCGATTCACACATTCAACGACAAAGAGGCGCGAGCCCATGAGCCAGACTACCGTCAGCAACAACACTGCGTTGAGCCGCTACGAACTCGACGTGGATGGCGCGATCGCATTTGCCAATTACCGACTCGCGCCGGGTACGGTCATCATTACCCACACCGAGACCCCGTATGCCCTGCGAGGCCGCGGTATCGCGTCGAAGTTGGTGCAAGGCGCGCTGGAGCAAATTCGTGCCGACGGTCTGAAGGTCGTGGCCGGCTGCGGATTCGTGGTCGACTATCTCGACAAGCATCCGGAATTTGCTGACCTCGCAGCTTAGTTCTTTTCATCTTGTTCGAAGTAAAAAGCCAGCCATATCGGCGGGCTTTTCCTTTCTCTAATTACCGCTCAGACAATCTTGATCGACATGTCGGGCAAGCCTTCCAGCTTGCACAGCAGAATGTCCCCCTTCACCACGGGACCGACATTTTCCGGCGTCCCGGAGTAGATGATGTCGCCCGCCTTCAGCTCGAACGCCTCCGACAGCTTCGAGATCTGCTCCGCCACGCTCCAGATCATCTTGGTGAGATCGGAATTCTGCCTGACTGTGCCATTCACGGCGAGCGAGATCGCCCCCTTGGTGAAATGCCCGGTCTTGGTTACCGGATGAATCGGCCCAATCACCGCGGAATGATCGAAGCTCTTGCCTATTTCCCATGGCTTCTTTTCAGCACCCATGGCGTTCTGCAAGTCGCGCCGCGTCATGTCGAGGCCGAGCGCATAGCCATAGACGCAGTCGAGCGCCTTGTCGGTGGGAATATTCTTGCCGCCTGATTTCAGCGCAGCCACCAATTCAACTTCGTGGTGATAGTTCTTTGTCAGCGTCGGATACGGATGATCCGCCACCGAACCGATGGCGACCACCTGAATAGCGTCGGTTGGCTTCTGGAAGAAGAACGGCGGCTCACGCGTCGGATCTGAGCCGCGCTCGATCGCATGAGCCGCATAGTTGCGGCCGATGCAATAGATGCGGCGGACCGGAAAGACTTCCTTCAAGCCGACAACGGGAATGGTCGCTTGCGCGACAGGAAAAATCGGCGTCAGGCCGACTTTCGCCTCGGCGCTCTCACCAAGAGCAGCCGTGCCGGCAAGAGCAGCCGCGCCGCCGGCGAGAATGTTTCTGCGATTCAGTTCGGTCATATACTTGGTTTCCCCTTCTGCAAATCTGCGCGGGCATTGTTGTTCGTGTTGAGCCGGGCCGCGGATAATTTTACCGGCGCTGGTATTTTGTATTCCGAGTGCAACGATTTGAATAGGGAGTCGCTCAAGACGTTCTGTTTGCAGTGCAACGAAAAAGGCCCGCCAGAGGCGGGCCTTTCAGGATGTCGTTACGGTGCGCGGTTGCGATCAGTTCTTCAGATCGTCCGGCAGCTTGCCGCCGTTCGCCGCAAGCTTGGTCATGACTTGCTTGTGCAGCCAGATATTCATCTTGGCCGAGTCGCTGGTGTCACCATCGTACTTCAACTCCTTCGCGAGCTCCTTGCGAGCGCTGAGGCTTGAATCGATGTCGAGAGCCTTCATCAAGTCCACGATCGAAGTCCGCCACTCAAGCTTTTCGCCCTTGGCAGCAACGGCTTTGTCGAGAATCGGCGCGACATCGACCATCGGCACTGTTGCACCGCCGCCTCCTGCAGCAGAACCAGCGCCGCCGGCGGGCTCAGCAGCTTCGGCTTTCGTGCCGAAAATAGCGCCCATGATCTTTCCGAAAATGCTCATCTGTAAACTCCCGATAACCCGTCATTGGATGGATGAAGTTGACGCTTGATTCCCCCGCTGCCCCGGCGTGCGCCTCACCGGTCACAAAAGAGTGTAGACGTATGATGCTCGCTTGCCAATGCAGCAGTTGATCGTCTCCGCGGTGAATTGAATCAATTGCGCCAAAATGACGCCATAATGACCAATCTCTCCGGCGTTGCAAAATACCGTCGCGCGTAATTGGTTCCGCGCATGCCTCAGAAATTTATTGCGATCGCTCAAGCGAGCACGACTGCCATCACGATATTTTTTCTCAACTGCATTTTGACGATCATGATAGCCTGAGTGTTCGCACGGTGTCCCCTATGAGAAATCACAGCGTCTTAAACGCTGTGTGACAAGGAAACAGCCACCATGAGCAATCCCGCTTCCACCAACGTCAAGTCGTTCCCGCTCGCGTCCGATCCCGCGAAGTACACGGTTCGGACTATAACTTTGGAAGATCTCAAAGACGCGCTCCGTTTGGGATGGGAGGATTTCAAGGCCGTTCCCACTCACGCAATTCTGCTGGCGCTGATTTATCCTGTGCTCGGACTTGTGCTGGCGCGTACCGTCCTCGGCTATTCGATCCTGCCGCTGCTGTTCCCGCTTGCCGCCGGCTTTGCATTGCTTGGACCGTTCGCGGCCCTGGGGTTCTACGATCTCAGCAGGCGTCGTGAACAAGGCGAGGCACCCACGGCTTCACATGCCCTGAGCGTTCTTCGTTCGCCGTCCATCGGCGCAATGGCCTTCTTCGGCGGTCTCCTCCTTGTCCTGTTTCTGGTGTGGCTCACCGCCGCGCAATCCATTTACAACACGACGTTCGGTTATGCGCCGGCGTCGAGCTTCCCTGATTTCTTCCATCGCGTGCTGACGACCTCGGAAGGACAGCAACTGATCGTGGTCGGCTGCGGCGTAGGCTTCCTGTTCGCGCTCGTCGCACTTTGCATCAGCGTCGTGTCGTTCCCACTGATGCTCGATCGCCACGCAAGCGCAATGGACGCGATGATCACGTCGGTGCGTGCAGTCGTGCAGAATCCAATTCCGATGGCCGCATGGGGTTTGATCGTTGCCGCGCTGCTGATTGCCGGAACCATACCGTTCTTCCTTGGCCTGACGGTGGTTATCCCCGTACTCGGCCATGCGACCTGGCATCTCTACCGCAAGGTCATCGAGCCCGTAGCGATTCCGTATGAACCGCCGCCACAACCGAAAGCGCGTCGCTACGCGGCGGATTTCCCGGTCAACATGTTCTCGTGGGGCCGCAAGGACCGATAGTCGTCGCTGCATTGGCGAGCACAGGCGGAAAACGCGCGCATTGGACGATGGAGGTGGCAACGTGTCCGCCGCCTCGCTCAAGCTATGAGCAATCCCGACCGTCCACGGGACATGTTTTGGCCGCGGTTGCGGACGAGATTCGCGGGCGGGCTTATATTTGCACTATGCAGCAGGCTTGCCTGATGACCGTCCGTTCAATCTCGCGCGCGGCTTGCGTCGCGTTTCTTTTTCTCGCTCCCGCCTCCTCCTACGCCGCGACATGCGGCACCGGCAGTTTCGAGGCCTGGCTGACGGACTTCAAGGGCGAGGCTGCCTCGAAGGGAATTTCGCCGCAGACAATCGCAGAAGCCTTGAACGGCGTGACGCTCGACAAAAGCGTGCTCTCGCACGACAGGTCGCAGCAAGTCTTCCACCAGAGCTTCGAGGAATTCTCCGGTCGCATGGTCCCGCCGCGGCTGGCGGCCGGCTCCAACAAGATGAAACAGTATGGGTCGGTGCTGGCCCGCATCGAGGAACGCTATGGCGTACCGGGCTCGGTCCTTGTCGCGATCTGGGGACTTGAGACCGACTACGGCGTCAACATCGGAAAATTCCCGACCATTCGCTCCGTGGCAACGCTCGCTTACGACTGCCGCCGGTCCGAGATGTTTCGCGCTGAGCTGCTGGATGCTCTGCGCATCGTCGATCGTGGCGATCTCGCGCCGTCGGAAATGCGGGGCGCATGGGCTGGCGAAATCGGCCAGACCCAGTTCATGCCGTCGTCATACATTAAGTTCGCCGTTGATTTCGATAACAACGGCCGGCGCGACCTGCTGCGCAGCGCGCCCGACGTGCTCGCTTCCACCGCCAATTTCCTCGCCAGCTATGGCTGGAAGCGCGGCCAGCCGTGGGACCCCGGCAGCGATAACTTCGCTGTGCTTCAGCAGTGGAACAAGAGCGAGGTCTATTCCAGGACGATCGCCTATTTCGCGAACCAACTCGACCGCGCGCCTTGAGCTTTGCCCGCCATACATCTAGGTTCCCTCGGCCGTTCCTCTTTCGAGATTGCAGATGCCGATTGCGACTTTGAAGCACGCCATAAAGCGATTCCTTCCGGTGCAATCGCTCAAATTGACCTGGATAAAGAAGGACCAAGAAAGTTGGCTAGCAAAGAATCTTCCTGAGCGGTCCTTCCGTCTCCCTGCGAGCACTCAGCACCGCTCATTCGAGGCGATCGCTGGCGAGATTAACCGCCGCGGCGTGCAACCTCTTTGGGACGGATATCGCGCAGCTTATGACAAAGACTCAAACGTCCCCTGGGCCGGCGCCTCGATGGAGCGATGGCCGGATCAGGTGCGTACCCAACCTCAAATGGGCCGGTTATTCGGGTGGCTCGCTGAACAGCGGAAGCCGGATGTGATCGTCGAAGTTGGAACTGCGTTCGGCGTATCGGCGATGTACTGGGTTTCCGGCCTGCAAAGAGCCCGTCACGGACAGCTTCTGACCTTCGATCCGAACCCGGTTTGGCATGATATAGCAGCCGCCCATCTTAAGTCATTCGGCGACACAGTCGACGCAGTGTGCGGTACGTTTGAAGATAACATCGATGCACATCTGAACGGCCGGAAAATCTCGCTTGCGTTCGTGGACGCCATTCATACGGACGAATTTGTTAGCAGGCAGGTTGTAATGCTCATCGAGCGAATGGCGGCGGACTGCATCATTGTCATCGATGACATCGGCTTCTCGAAGGACATGCAGTTCTGCTGGACGCGATGGGCGTCGGATTCTCGCGTCAGATCGAGTGTCGCGATCGACAATCGCGTGGGTATTCTCGAGTTCGGCCACAACTAGCTTCACGAAGAGCGATGGCGACATTGGCGCCACCGTCGCTCTCCGATTGGGATTCGTCAGTGCTTATGCGCCGGCTCCCCGGTCGCGCCCAACGCGTTGACATTGAAGCTGACGTCAAGCGTACCCGCCTTCTCGAACTTCAAGGTCGCCTTCAGCGTATCGCCCTGCTTCAGCGGCTGTTTGATATCCATGAACATCATATGAAAGCCGCCCGGTTTCAGCTCAACCGTTTCTCCGGGCTTGATGGTCAATCCATCGGGCAGCGGCCGCATCTTCATCACGCCGTCGGTCATCGACATCTCGTGAATCTCCACCCGGTCCGCGCCGGCCGAAGTTGCGCCGACAAGGCGATCGGCGGACTTGCCGTTGTTGGTGATCTTGAGATAGCCGCCTGCGATCTTCGCGCCGCCCGGCGTGGCGCGCGTCCACGGAGATGCAACGGCCAGGTCGCCCACCTTGTACGTGTCACTGCCGGTCTGGGGTGCTGCCCCCATCTTCGAATGATCCATGCTGCCATGGTCCATCTGAGCCTGTGCGACCGTCGTGTCCGCAACAATCCGCAGCATCGGCGCGGGCGATTTCAGGCTATGCGGGCTTTCTCCGGCCGACGCGATCTGATCCCAGCGGACTTCGCCCTTCGCGCATTGCTGGGTGGTCGGGAAAGCAATCACCTGCCCTGAAGGAAAATCGGTGATGAAGCTGGTGAAGACGAACTCGTCGTAGTTGTCGTCCGACAGCGATCCGCCCGACCACACCACTTCCTTCGGTCCTTCGGTCACGGCCTTGCCGTGGCTCTGGTAGGACTTTGCGTAGGTCCCGCGTGTAACATTGAGCGTCCAGCCGGGCTTGGGCATCGGCTTCACGCCAATGACGCCTTCCGGAATCTGGATGCGGATGGATTGGGTGGCCACGCCATCGCAGCCGTGCGGCACCTGGAACACAGCCTTGTAATACGTGCCGGCGCGGGTCTCGCCGGTCGCGAGCGTGACGTGTGCGAATGCGGACGATTGCGAAGCGATGACGGCCATTGCGGCGAATCCGGCGCCAGCCAGCAGCCGCGGAGGGCTGCAGAAGTTAATGATCATGTTGTCCTCGAATGATGCTGAGAGAGAATTCTGGAGCGAACATCTCAGGTCAGCGTCGGAGGGCCCCGGGCCAGGAAGGCCCGCGTTCCAGATCTCTCCAGCAGAGGAGTTTCAGCCGGGATCGAAATCCGCGCGTAAACCGCGGACCGCACGAACAGCGAGGGGTGATCGGGAAGCTTTGCGGCGGCGTGCCCCGCCAGACAAGCGTCGAGGCAATCCCGATGCGTGTCCGGCCTGCCGGGTGCCTCGGTGCCGCTGCTTCCCCGGCTCACGGAGGCGCCCGAGCAGATAACGCCGAGTCCGCCTGTGAACTCGCCGGCGACCGCCAGCGCCCCGCCCCAGCTCAGGAGCAAGGCCTGGATCACCATCGCCTGCGACAGCACAACGGCGACGAGGAAACGACGAACGGGATAGCCGGCGGACATCCAGCGGCTATGCCACGATGTGGCCCTAACGTCTACGACGACTGCGGCCAAGAACCGGAATTAACATGCCGGCCCCAGATAAAATGAATTATTATTCGCCACTATAGTGCATAATGGGGGCGAAACCAGCGGAGTGGAATGAAATCCCGGCTGATGGTACCGGAAAAGCATAGCTTAGCGCGCCTCTACCAAAATACCTCCATCCGGATACAAGGAGCTATTTGTGTCTGCTTTGCGTCAAACCCATGAAATACAGGCCTAAAAGCTCAGCCAGCCTGAGGGAGTTTTGCCTCCATATGCTCGGAGAACGTCAAATCTTAGCTGAAAGATTAATCACTTCTTACCTTAGATATGCACGTAATGCTTAGCTGCATCGCAACATTTGCGGTGTTGCACCGCAGAATCGTGACCTATATTCAGCCTCAACGAGGACGCTACTCCAAGAGCTGAATCGAGATTACGAAGGAGACTAACCATGCTGCTTTCATTCATCCGCGCTATCCAGGCGTTCCGCGACTATCAGCGCAATGTTGCTGAGCTGTCCCAGCTGAGCGATCGGGAACTGGCCGATATCGGGCTTGACCGCTCCGACATCCAGCGGGTCGCAGCCGGCGCCTACAACGGCTAAACGCCGCAGACTGCATCACAAACGGATTACGCCCGCTCTTCGCGGGCGTTGTCGTATCTGGGCCTCCGCAGAGCGGACGCTACCTCTGCCAGACATTGCGTCGTGGCCTGACGAGCTCTAGTTGTGAGCCATGACAACCTTTCAAAGAGATCAAGCGGACACCATCCACGTCATCGGCGGCGGTCTCGCCGGTTCGGAAGCGGCATGGCAGATCGCCAATGCCGGCGTCCATGTCGTGCTGCACGAAATGCGTCCGACCCGAACGACCGAAGCGCACCGCACCGACAGCCTCGCGGAACTGGTCTGCTCGAATTCGTTCCGCTCCGATGACGCGGCCAACAACGCGGTCGGCCTGCTGCACGCAGAACTCCGCAAGCTGAACTCCCTCATCATGCGCAGCGCCGACGCGAACCAGGTGCCAGCCGGCGGCGCGCTGGCGGTAGACCGCGACGGTTTTTCCGCAGCCGTCAGCGCGGCCCTAAACGCGCATCCCGAGATCGAAATTCGCCGCGAGGAAATCGCAGGACTCCCGCCTGCCGAATGGCAAAACGTCATCGTCGCAACCGGGCCGCTGACATCTCCGGCGCTTGCCGACGCCATCCGCGGCCTGTCGGGCGAAGACGCCCTCGCCTTCTTCGACGCCATCGCCCCCATCGTGCATCGCGACTCCATCAATATGGATGTGGCGTGGTTCCAGTCGCGCTACGACAAGGTCGGACCCGGCGGCACCGGCGCCGATTACATCAACTGCCCGATGACGAAGGAGCAATACGACGCCTTCGTCGATGCGCTGATCACCGGCGAGAAAACCGACTTCAAGGAATGGGAAGAGAACACTCCCTACTTCGACGGCTGCCTGCCGATCGAAGTGATGGCCGCGCGCGGCCGCGAAACGCTACGCCACGGGCCGATGAAGCCCGTCGGATTGACCAATCCACGCGACCCCACGGTGAAGGCCTATGCGATCGTTCAGCTCCGCCAGGACAACAAGCTCGGCACGCTCTACAACATGGTCGGCTTCCAGACCAAGCTGAAGCACGGCGCGCAGACGCAAGTGTTCCGGACAATTCCAGGTCTTGAGGGCGCGGAATTCGCGCGGCTCGGCGGGCTGCATCGCAACACCTTCCTGAATTCCCCGAAACTGCTCGACCCGCAATTGCGGCTGCACGCGCAACCGCGTCTGCGTTTCGCCGGGCAGATGACCGGGTGCGAAGGTTACGTCGAATCCGCCGGCGTCGGCCTGCTGGCCGGGCTCTTTGCCGCGGCCGATGCAACACAGACTCAGGTCGCGCCGCCTCCGCCGACCACGGCACTTGGTGCGCTGCTCGGACACATCACCGGCGGCCATATCGAAACCATCGACGCGGGACCGCGCTCGTTCCAGCCGATGAACATCAACTTCGGATTGTTTCCGCCGCTGGCCTCGCCGCCGACCAAGAAGCCGGATGGCACGCGGCTGCGCGGCAACGAGAAGACAGTCGCGAAGAAACAGGCGATCAGTGCGCGGGCGTTGTCCGACATGGATCGCTGGATTGCAGAGACGCTGCGCGTGTCCGACGCGGCGTAATTCGCAGCGAAAACGCCGCGTCCCGATCAAAAGGCGAAACGGTGACGAACTTCGCTGCAAAAGGCGAAACGGCGGCGGGATTGTAACGCGCGGACGGATCGTGATTCAGCGCGTGGACCACGCTGCAATTCACCTGACACACATCATCTGAATAAAAATTCAGATGATAGCGCCAGCGTGAACAGCCACGAGCGGTTCGTTCATCATAACGCGGCGGATACTTATCGCGCGGCGAAGCCCGCGACAGCCGACACCACCTGACCATCCTGACCGTTGAAGCCGTGATGAGCCCAGGCCTCACACGGGTTGCCTGTGCTCTGGCCACCATCGACCCAACTGACCCGCGCCTTGCCCTTGGCCCAGTCGAGGAACGGCGCCACGCCTGCGGGAAGTGTCTTGGAGCAGCCGTCCTGCCGATGATGCACGACCAAGGTGGGAGGCAGCGCGGCCGCGGAGCCGAGCATGTTCATGACGTTGTCGGAATCGCCCGAGGCATTGCTGAGAAAGCCCGAGGTTAGCACCAGTCGGTCGGGCCGCGCACCCGCCGCGATGCCCTGTCCCGCGCGTTGCGTGCCACGGCTTGTGCCAACCAGCGTGACCTTTCCGAAGCTGCGCATGTATTGAACGGCGGCAGCCACGTCGACGCAGCAATCAGGAACCAGCACGGCGAAACCTCGCGCTGCATAAGCAGCGCGCGTGCGCACGAGCTGATTGCCATCGCGCGCGATCGTGCCATTGGGACCGACGCCGATATTGCCGCCGCCTCCGGCCAACAGGATGATCCCGCCCCTCGGATGCGCCGGTTTTAGCAGAGCCGCGGAAACTCCGCCGACCGAGACCGTGCTTTGATCGACTGATGCGGCGCGCACGGCGGAGCTATTGAAAAAGACAACTGCCAGTAAAAAATAGCCTGCAAGAATTGAAATACGCATTGCTGAAAACCTCCCGGTGATGCCCAAAAGACTCGACCTTGTAATTGCTTTATGAATACCGGACCGAACCGCCGAGAAAAACCGTCGTGCACCTGCATATCGATCACGAATGGTTCAAAAACAGAGCCGCAGCCCGCGTGCAACGAAGCTAAATGTGGCTACGCTGGTTTGATCTCTTACGCAGGTCATACTCCGCCGACAAGAAAACGGAAGCGCTGTCCTTCCTTGTAAAGGTATCAGTCAATCGACTTTAGATTGTCGAAGATTCGATTTCTGTCCGGTCTGGCCGGTCCAGCGTTTTCGACCCGGACGGCCAGCGCGAGTATCCCCAGAGTCATCAATATGGCCAGCGCTATCACTGCCCAATGAAGCTTGCCAGCCGACTCGACCTGCCTGTCCTTGTTCGATGTCGCCATGTCATCACCTCGGAATTCGATACCGCGAATTTGCGCGAATCCTGACAGGCGCCGCTGCCTCTCACCATTTGGAAGTTGCGTTGGCAGCCTTCTGTAAAGCCGAAGGCAGATCGGCGAGAAGCCGCCGCCCGCGTGATGCGAAGCGCGATACCGAGGTTGTGCAAGCGGCTGATTCAGTCCTCGGATGTTGCTGCATCAATCCGGGCTACGCTGGCTTGACATCGAGTTGCTTCCTCTAACAATAAAAATGACATGATAAAAAATGACTCTTCGACTGGCGCTCCCGGCAGCAATGCCGCCGCCTTTAACGCGGCCCATGCGAGTTCTTACGCTGAGGGGCCGCCCAGACAAGTGCCCGGTTTCGCCGGCCTTCATCGCATGACCTCCATGCTCCTGGCGGAGCGCATTTCCGCGCACGGGCGGGTTCTGGTCCTCGGGGCGGGTGGCGGCCTGGAGCTGAAGGCTCTCGCCGACGATCATCCCGGTTGGACGTTTACTGGCGTCGATCCATCGGCCGACATGCTCCGGGTGGCGGAACAGATCGCGGGACAGCACGCTGCGCGAATCCGCCTTCATGAAGGTTACATTGACGCCGCGCCGGTGGGGCCGTTCGACGGCGCCATCTGCCTGCTGACACTCCATTTCGTTTCCCGCGACCAACGCCTCGAGACCCTCCGTCATATCCATCGTCGTCTTGTGCCGAATGCACCGTTCGTCGTCGCTCACATCAGTTTTCCGCAAACCGAGCCCGAGCGGTCGATGTGGATCGCGCGTCATGTCACATTCAGCGGGACCGCCGCCGCCAACGTGGAGAGCGCCAAGCAGGCGATCGCAACCAAGCTGTCCATTCTGTCGCCCGAGGAAGACGAAGCGCTGCTGCGCGAAGCAGGATTCTCGAACGTCAGCCTGTTCTACGCGGGCCTGAGTTTCAGAGGCTGGGTCGGATACGCATAGCAAATAGTTGACCGCGAACTTGTCGTATCGGGTCACAACACGCCGACAGATTGGTCAGCACCACTGGCTCGTCTTGGCCAAAGACTGCGTTAGATTGCGCTCCGTCTACCGATCGGAGAGAAGGAAATGAACATCCTCACCTAAGAAAGGATCGGCCATGAGGCGCAAAAGCTGGTTCGGGATTGCGATAGCCACGGCAATGCTCGCTGTCTTGGGTGGCATGGCCGTTTACGCACAGGACAAGTACTCGCTGAAGTCGCCGAGTGGGATCGCGTTCTCCGACTTCAAGGGATACGAGGACTGGGCGGTGGTCTCTTCCGCTCGCACCGATGAAGTTCTCAAGGTGATTGTCGCCAATCCGATCATGATCGATGCGTATAAGGCCGGCATCCCGGGCAACGGGCAGCCTTTCCCGGATGGCTCCAAGATCGCGAAGCTTCAGTGGAAGCCGAAGAAGAGTACGGAGGCTCCCTTTGTTGTAGATGTGCCGGACGTTTTCACGCAGGCGTTCGTCATCGAAAAGGACAGCAAGCGATTTCCGGAAAGCGGCGGATGGGGTTACGCGTTGTTTAACTACGCAGCCGCATCCGACATGTTCACCGCAGATCCAAGCCCCTCAGATTGCGGGCACGCGTGTCATGTGGCCGTGAAGGCGAAGGACCATATCTTCCACCCTTACCAGAAGCGTTGAATCGCCTGGTTTGCGACCAGGCTACCTTGCGACCTGAACCGGAAATTCCAGAGGCTTCGTCCCTATGCTTCCGTCCCGCACGCCATAGAGGCGCGCCTGCGGAATACACTGCGTCGCCTTCGGCTTTCCGTCGTCTGCGACAGCCTTGACGAGAGCGATCGATCCGACATCTTTTGCCAATCCCGCTACCGCCGTTATCGTCTCAGGGATTTTCGTGTCGGTCTTCTGCCCCACGGACGTAATCATGCCGTTGCTCATGGCGACAGACAGGTCGGCCGTCCCATAGCCTGACTTGAAGCCAACTGACCTTTCAGCGCCGGGCACCGACACAATCGTTGTTGTCGTCACGCAGTCCGGCGTCGTGCTCACAAACATAAACGGGACGGAGTCCCGAAAAGTCAGAGCACCCTCCTGTGGGGCCTGGTGAAATTCCAAGCCAGCACACCCGGAGAGAAGTCCGCTAATAACGATAAGGTACGAATTTTTCAAAATTGCCTCCATGTAAAATTACATGGAAGCAACCATCGGTGGTGTTATGCATAATGTCTCAAGGGGCCACCACTTCTCACCGCAATCCACAGAGCTATGTTCCCCGCGTCGCACTCGATTGGATTATCCTTTGAACGGCTTCGCACTCGCGGCGCGCCATGTCGTCCAAAGCACGCGGAGCCGTGACGGCGACGGCGGAGCAAACGGATCGGATGCTTCAAGCCGTGTCAGAGTCTTGCCGATCGTCGCGAGCGGCAGGAAGGCTGGACGTGCGGCCGCAGGCGTGTTCGCCAGCATCGTCAGCGCCTGATCCATTTGCGAGCGCGCTTCGCGCCGCAGATGCGCAAGCGCCTCCTTCAGAGGCGCGCTCGTCTGGTGCAGGAAAATTTCTTCGGCAACAACGCCGTGAAGGTTCAACAGGTCGGCGGGCAGATAAAGCTGCCGCCGCGCGGCATGACGCGGCAGCGCCAGCATCATATCGGTGAGGCCTTCGGCAATTCCCGCATGCTCGGCCAGACGCGTGATCTCGGGCGAATTCGCACCCAGCACCCGCGCACGCAAGGCATACAGCGCAGCCGACGTATCGCGGCAATGGGCCTCCAGCGCCGCCATGTCGGGCATCGGATCGTCGTAAACGTCGAACACGTGCGCGTCGATCAGACGGACAAACGTCTCGATGGGAAGATCATGCAACGCAATCGCGCGCAACAACTCCGCCGCCACGGGATTGCCCTCGGCTGAGCCGTGCTCAGCGCCCTTCCCGCCGCCGGTCACAGCATCGCGCCACCATTGCAACCGTATCTCGCCGGGCAGCGGCTGACTGACGTGATCGCGCACATGGGCGACCTCGGCATTGAAGGCGGCCAGCGCCAGCCACGACCGGCGTGCTTCGGGAGATGCGAACAGGCTCGCGGCATAAGTTCGAAAGTCCTGCGCGCGCACCAGATCGGCGCAGAACGCCTCGCCGTCCTGGGTGCCGCTCATGGGACTGCGATCAGCGCCGCCGCAACGCGCCGCCGCTCACCCATCATGACGTTGTAGGTGCGGATGGCCGGGCCGGTCTGCATGGTGTCGACGACAATGCTCGCGCGCCGCAACGCGTTCCGCAGGGATGGAGACGGCAACCAGACATCGCTGCCCGTTCCGATCAGCAAGGTATCGATTTCGGCCGCATGTTCGAACACGCGCGCCAAAGAACGCTCATCGATGTTTTTCGGATCGGTGACCGGCCAAGCCCAGATCGCATCCGGCAGACACAGCAGCGAACCGCGATGCGACATGTCGGCGAAACGGAAACCGCCGTTGCCGTAGGCATCGATCGGCGCCGACCGCGGAAGATGCAGCGCATCCGGCTCGCGGTTCATTACGGCTTCGGCGGCTTGTCCTCGCCGCCCCGGTTTTCGCCGACACCGAGATAGATCAGGATCGGCGCCGCGATGAAGATCGAGGTGTAAGTGCCGACCAGCACCACGCCGAAGGTCATCGTCGCCGCGAAGCTGTGGATCGCCTTGCCGCCGAACAGCAGCAGCGCGAGCAGCGCCAGCGTCACCGTGACGTGGGTGATGATGGAGCGCGACAACGTCGAGTTGATCGACGTGTTGAGCAGATCCGGCATCGGCATTTTCTTGTAGCGCCGCAGCATTTCGCGGATGCGGTCATAGATCACGACCGTATCGTTAAGCGAATAGCCGAGAATGGTGAGCAACGCCGCGATGCTGGTCAGGTCGAACTCAATCTGGGTGATCGACATGAAGCCGAGCGTCAGCACGATGTCATGGACGTTCGCGATCATCGCGCCCAGCGAGAACTGCCACTCGAACCGGAACCAGAGATAAATAAAGATGCCCGCGATCGCGAGCATCAGGCCGACTGTGCCATAGGCAAGCAATTCGCTCGACACGCGGGGTCCGACGACTTCAACGCGGCGATACTCGACGCTGTCTCCGAAAAGCTGACGGACTTTTTGCACGGCTGCCTGCTGTGCCTGATCGCCGCCGGGTTGCTCGGCAATGCGGATCAGAACGTCAGAGGGACCGCCAAACTGCTGAAGCTGGACGTCGCCGAAATTCAACGTCGTGAGCTGCGCGCGCAACGTCGCGATGTCCGCCGGGCCGGACTTGGTCTGGATTTCAAGCAGCGTGCCGCCCTTGAAGTCGATGCCGAAGTTCAGTCCGTGCACGAAATACAGGCCGATCGCGATCAACGACAGCAACGCCGAGATGGGAAAGCTGATACGGCGGAAGCGCATGAAGTCGAACTTCGTATCGTCCGGGACGATGCGAAGCGCGGGGATCACGCCATAGATGCTGAGGACCGTCAGAACGACGATGAAGATGGCGAGCGCGATGATGATGGTATGAGTCACGGTCTAGTGGTCCTCAAATCGGCACTGTCTTGGGCCGCTTCCAGCTCACCCACATCGCGACGATCAGCCGCGTGACGGTGAAAGCCGTGAAAACCGTGGTGATGATGCCGATGCCCAGCGTCACGGCGAAGCCGCGCACCGGACCGGTGCCGATGTAGAACAGCACGGCTGCCGCGATGAAGGTGGTGATGTTGGAATCCAGAATCGTCGCGAGCGCGCGGGTGAACCCGGCATCGATGGCCGAAATCGCCGTCCGGCCGGCACGCAGTTCCTCGCGGATACGCTCATAGATCAGCACGTTGGAGTCGACCGCGATGCCGACCGTCAGCACGATGCCCGCGATGCCCGGCAGCGTCAGCGTGGCGTTGAGCAGCGACAGGATGCCGAAGATCATCGCGACGTTGATGGCGACAGCGACGTTCGCGAAGAAGCCGAACAGCCGGTAGGTCAGCAGCATGAACACGATGACCAGCACCGAGCCCACGTAAGACGCCAGTTCGCCTGCCGCGATCGAATCCTGTCCAAGGCCGGGACCGACGGTGCGCTCCTCGATGATGGTCAGCGGCGCAGGCAGCGCGCCTGCTCGCAGCAGGATCGCGAGATCGTTCGCGCCCTGTACCGTGAAGCTGCCAGAAATCTGTCCGGAGCCGCCAGTGATGGGCTCGCGAATGACCGGCGCGGAAATCACTTCGTTGTCGAGAACGATGGCGAACGGCTGTCCGACGTTCTCAAGCGTAGCTTGCGAAAACTTGCGTGCACCAGATGTATTGAAGCGGAAGCTGACGATCGGCTCACCGGAGCGCTGATCGAAACCGGGCTGCGCATCGGTCAGGTCCGCGCCCGAGACCAGCACCTGCTTCTTGATGACATAAGGCACCTTCGGCGGCTGGGCGCTCATCAGGATTTCAGAGTCGGGAGGCACCCGGCCCTGCTGCGCCTGATCCGGCGGCACCGTCGAATCGACCATACGGAAATCGAGCTTCGCGGTCTTGCCGAGCAATTCTTTCAGCCGTGTCGGATCCTGCAGGCCCGGCACCTGCACCAGAATGCGGTCGACGCCTTGGCGCTGGATCAGCGGCTCGACCGTGCCAAGTTCGTTGATGCGGCGCTCGACGATCTGGATCGACTGCTCGACCGACTGACGGATGCGCTCGGTAATGGCCGCAGGCGGAACGGTCAGCCGGATCAATCCGCCGCCGGCATCGCTGACTTCAACGCTACGCTGGCCGCTCGTGCCGAGGATTCCGCCGAGCGGCTGCGAGAGCTCGCGCAGCTTGGCGAGCGCGGCAGTCAGGTCGGTATCCTTGACGCGAACCTCAACGTTGTCGCTGCGAACCGCGAGACCGGTGTAGCCGATCTTGGCGTCACGCAGCACGCGGCGCACGTCGTCGCGAACCTGATCGAGCTTGTCCTTCTTGACCGAGTTGGAATCGACTTCGAGCAGGATGTGCGATCCGCCCTGCAGGTCGAGACCCAGCACGATATGACGCTGCGCCCACTTCGGCCACGTCTTGACGGTCGCTTCAGGAAAGAAGTTCGGAACCGCGAACAGGCAGACGATCAAGGCAGTCAGAATGACTCCCAGCGCCTTCCACCGCGTAAAATACAGCATCGAGATAACCCGTCAGATTGAAAAAGCCGCTGCGATCGAAGCGTCAGCTCGCGGCTGTTTCTTCCTTTGAATCCTTGGCCGGCTCGCCCTTGGTCCGCACGCCGGAGATCATCTGGCGCATCTGACGAATGCGGACGCCGTCGGAGATTTCCACCTCGATCTGGTCGTCATCGACAACCTTGGTCACCTTGCCGACGAGACCGCCGTTGGTGACGATGGTGTCGCCCCGGCGAATGTTCTTCACCAGTTCCTGATGGTCTTTCAGCTTCTTCTGCTGCGGCTTCAGAATCAGGAAGTACATGATGACGAAGATCAGCGCGAACGGCAGCAGCGACATCAGCATGCTGTTGGTGTCACCGGCGCCAGCGGCCTGAGCAAAAGCAGGGGTAATGAACATTCGAAAAGTCCTCGGAAGGCGCGCCTGCCTTGGGCAAAACGCTTGGGAGTCAGGCCGTTTTGGCCGAATTTGCGCGGACTATAGCGGCCAGCGTCCCAATTGCAACGGCACCGGGATAACCGATTTTGCCATGCATTTGTGGCGCTTGCGGGTGCCCGTCGGCCTCGCTAAGGGTGCCGTCGCAAGGGGGCCAATCATGTCCAAAAAGACCCGTAAAACAACTAAACAAACCGCAACAAAGGCGGCCTCCCGCAAGGCCGCCCCGGCCGCGACAAAACGCCCTGCGGCAACGGCTGATGCCGAGAACGGGCGGATTGCGCTGGCGCTCGAAAGCATCGCCGCCAGCCTGAACGCCTCCGCAGCCAAACCGTCGAACGCCGATTCCCTGAAAGGCGCCGACGCCTTCGTCTGGCAGCCCAACGGCCATCTGGTGCCGGTTCCCAAGGTCAGCCGCGTCGATCTCGGCCTGCTCAAGGGCATCGACCGGATGCGCGACATCCTGATCGAAAACACCGAGCGCTTCGCCAAGGGCCTGCCCGCCAACAACGCGCTGCTGTGGGGCGCGCGCGGCATGGGCAAGTCGTCGCTGGTGAAGGCCGCACACGCCAGCGTGAACGCCATG
Organism: Afipia sp.; assembly: GCA_051653085.1. Lineage (GTDB taxonomy): Bacteria > Pseudomonadota > Alphaproteobacteria > Rhizobiales > Xanthobacteraceae > Afipia. The sequence continues at coordinate 55,489 of JBOFVL010000020.1, forward strand.
CCGGACGTCCGCGGCCGGCTGAAGCTGATCGAAATTCATCGCGAGGACATCGAGAGCCTGCCGCTCCTGATGGCGCTGCTGCGCGAATCCAAATTCCATTTCATCGTGTTCTGCGACGACCTGTCGTTCGACGGCAACGACGCGTCCTACAAATCGCTCAAGGCCGTGCTCGAAGGCGGCATCGAAGGCCGGCCCGACAACGTCATTCTTTATGCGACGTCGAACCGTCGTCACCTGCTGGCGCGTGACATGATCGAGAACGAGCGCTCGACGGCGATCAATCCCGGTGAAGCCGTCGAGGAAAAGGTGTCGCTGTCGGATCGTTTCGGCCTGTGGCTCGGCTTCCACAAGTGCAGCCAGGACGAGTATCTCGAAATGGTCCGCGGCTACTGCAAGCACTTCGGCGTCAAGATGGCCGACGATCAGCTCGAGCGGGAAGCGCTCGAATGGTCCACGACCCGTGGATCGCGCTCCGGCCGTGTGGCGTGGCAGTTCACGCAGGAGATTGCGGGCCGGCTTGGCGTGCGGCTCGGCAAATAAACACGGAAAAATCCCCCGGCTTTCGGCCGGGGGATGTGAGTCTTTTCAGGCTCGCGCCTCGGAGCGCGACAGCAAGACAAGCAGCGCACCTGCGAACGTCGCCAATGCCAGATAACCGATGGCGCCAAATGGACCCGTCCAGTCAACCAGGACACCGCCGACCACGGCGCCGACCGTGATTGCGACCTGGAACGCCGCGACGAGCAAGCCGCCTGCGGATTCGGCCTCGTCCGACGCAACCCGCACCATCCATGTCTGAAAGCCGACAGGCAGCGCGCCGAAGGCAAAACCCCAGAGGCCAACCGTGATGGCAGCGACAAGGCTTGAGCTGCCGAAAAGAAACAGCAGCAACGCCAGCACGGCGATGCTGGCAGCCCCCGCGACGACAGCTGCCTTCGCGCTGCGGGCGGCTATCGCCCCGCCCGCGAAATTGCCGAAGAAGCCTCCCACGCCATAAGCGAGCAGAACGAGCGAAATCGCCGTGACCGGAAGAACCGGCACCTGCTCAAGGAAATGTCGGATGTAAGTGAAGCCGGCGAAATGACCTGAGATCGCCACCACGATTGCGATGACAACGAGCCGGACACTGGGCCGGCGCATCAACACGAACAACGTCCGCACATCCGGCGAACTGAGCGGCGGCAAACGTGGCAGCGTCAGCGCCTGAAAGACGAGCACGACAACACTGACAACGGCGGCCAGCAGGAACACGTTCCGCCATCCCCAGAGATCGCCGAGATAGGCCCCGATTGGCGCTGCGCTGACGGTGGCAATCGAGACGCCGCTGAAGACGACCGATATGGCGCGCGACAGCGACTCCGCCGGAACAAGCCGCATTGCGGTGGCGGCCGCCATCGACCAGAAGCCGCTGAGGCTGATACCGAGCAGCACGCGGGCGAACAGCAGCATAGGCAGATTGCCGGCTGTGGCCGACAGCAGATTGGACACGATCAGCAGCACCGTCAGCGACCAGAGGACAATGCGGCGATCGATGCTGCGCGTGACGATGGCGGTCGCCAGCCCGGCAACGATCCCGACAAGAGAGGTCGCCGTCACCACCTGCCCGGCCGCGCCGACAGAGACACCGAGATCGGCGGCAATCGGCGTGAGCAGGCTGGCGGGCAGGAATTCAGCGGTCACCTGGCTGAAGGCGCCAAGCATGAGAGAGACGACGGCGGCCCAGGCCGGCTTAGTCCTATCGTCGGCGGGTAGTGAAATATCGGGATCAAGTGCAGCGGTGCTAACGGAATCGCTCATGGCAGTCTCCAAAAGGAGACGCGAACATGGGCGTGACCTTCTGGAGTTTCCATGCTAGGAAACCCGCAATGCTTGATCATTCGTCCAGAAATGCCGTCGCTCACCCCCTGACCGAGATGCTTCGGGGTCTTAGGCTGGAGGGTGTCGATTATGTCCGCTGCAGGATGACCGAACCGTGGGGCCTGATATTCCCTGCCCGGCAAAAGGCCCAATTTCACTTTGTCACGGAGCGCGGCTGCTGGCTGCGAACCCCAGATAGTGAGTGGGTCCGCCTTGAACAAGGCGACGCGATTTTGCTGCCGCGTGGCAGCGAGCACGCTTTGGCGAGCTCGCCCGACGCCTTGCCCTCCCCGGTCGAGAACTGCCAGTTCGAACCTGTTTGCTGCGACATCCTCGATACGTGCGCCGGTGGTGGCAGCAACGGCAACGAAACCGTGCTGTTCGGCGCAGGCATGACGTTCAACATCGACAGCCAGCATCCCTTGCTGCTGATGATGCCGGAATTGATACAGATGCACGAAATCGCTGCCGACGAGCCCGCCATCCCATACCTGCTCGAAGCCATGACATCCGAACTCGCGCTGGATCGGGTCGGCGCAGGCGGCATGCTCACGCGGCTGGCCGATGTGGTCGCCGCGGCATTGATCCGTAACTGGGTCGAGAAAGGCTGCGGCGCCACCGGCTGGGTTTCGGCCGCGCGCGATCCAGATATCGGCCGCGTGCTCGCCGCTATCCATCGCGATCCAACCAAGGACTGGACTGTCGATATGCTGGCCGGAGTCATGCATGCATCGCGTTCGGCTTTTGCCCTGCGCTTCGCCAGTGTGGTCGGAGAAACGCCTGCGCGTTACGTGGCGCAATTGCGCATGCAGCAGGCGAAGCAATGGCTTGTTCGCGACCGGATGAAAATCGCGGTCGTCGCGCGCCAGCTTGGTTATGAATCGGAAGCCGCTTTCAGCCGCGCGTTCAAGCGCATCATCGGCGCACCACCGAGCCGCTTCCGCGCGACACAGACGGCAGTCAACGGCGAGCGGCCGCCAGACTCCATGATGCCATGACAATTCACGCAAGAACTGGCGACCCGAATGGGCACCGACCAAAGCGAAGTGCGCTAGGCCGGCGTCAGGCGAATCCGCTCTGACCCTGCCGATGCGTTGGGCCAGAAGCCCGCCTCATCGACGATCAACCGCCCCAACTCAGCAGCGCATGGCATCTGATCGCCGTGTTTCCGGATCAAGACGTAATTCGCTTCCGGCAAAGGCGGCAGGCCGTCTTTGCCATCAAGAACCGTCATCCAGGGTTCGATCTCCTCTTGGGCGAAGATCGACACCGCCAGTCCTGCTTTCACTGCCGCCTTCAAACCATGCTGGTTCGCCGATGTGAAGCCGACGTGCCAATCGATGCCAGAAGCCGTGAGCGCCTCGACAGCCATCGCACGCAACGCGCACGGCGGCGGAGAGAGCGCGAATGGCAACGATGAATTCTGCGGCCGTTTGAAAGTGTCGGCTGCCGCCCAGACGAATTGCGTCTGGCGAAGAACTGTTCCGCTCTCTTCATCCAATCGGGTAATCGCCACCGCAAGATCGAGGTCGCCGGCATCGACCTTGGCCCGTAGATCAAGACAGACACTGACCGAAACCTCGAGCCGCACCGCGGGGTACTGACGGGCGAACCGGCCAAGCAGTTGCGGCAGCCGATCGCCGATAAAGTTTTCCGGAACGCCCAGGCGGATGGAGCCCGAGGCCGTGGAGGACTGAAAGCGGCGCGTCAGCGCCTCCTGGCCCTGTAAAATCTGTTCGGCATGGCGCAGAAAATCCTCGCCGTCTTCGGTCAGGGTCAGCTTGCGAGTGGTCCGATACAGAAGCGGCCGCCCCACCTGCTCCTCCAGCCGCCGGATCTGATGACTGACAGCGGACTGGGTCAAATGCAGCCGTTGCGCTGCGCGCGTGAATCCGCCGGTCTCGCAGACGGCAACAAAGGCGCGAAGCAATGTGGGTTCGAAGTCCATGACCCACATATATGACAAACGAAACTGAAATCAACAAAATCAATTCACTTCCATCATGAAAGAAGAACGCTCATATCAACCCGCACCTGCCATGTCCGAGTCGGGTTGAGAAGGAATGTTCATGAGCGCCTCGCCCTCCGCCAGAAACACGGCCGCACTGATCGGCGTCTGTCTGGCGTCACTGATGTTCGGCCTCGAAATATCCAGTGTTCCCGTCATCCTGCCGACATTGGAAACGGCCCTGCCCGCAGACTTCAAAGACCTGCAATGGATCATGAACGCCTACACGATCGCCTGCACCACCGTGCTGATGGCGACGGGCACCTTCGCTGACCGGTATGGCCGGAAGCGGGTTTTCATCGCGAGCACCATCGCCTTCGGCGTAACATCTCTCATGTGCGGGCTGGCGCAGAGCGCATCGGTGCTTATCGCTGCCCGCTTTCTGCAGGGTCTCGCCGGCGGCGCCATGTTCACCTGCTGTGTCGCTATCATCTCGCACCAATACCAGGACGGGCACGAGCGAGGCAGGGCCTTTACCGCCTGGGCCATTATCAGCGGCATCGGCCTGGGATTCGGCCCGATCATCGGCAGCACGATCACCGCAGTGTCGAACTGGCAATGGGTGTTTCTGATTCATGTTCCGCTGACGATACTGGCCCTCATTCCGGCCTGCATCGGCATCCGGGAATCTCGCGATCCGCACGCCAAGCGGCTGGATGGCTGGGGCATCGTGACATTGACGATCGCCGTCTTCGGCCTGACCTACGTTATCACTCAGGGAGCAGATCTTGGCGGGACCACTGCGATCGGGCTCGCTGCCGTCGCCTTTGCAAGCTTCGTCGCCTTCGTGCTCGTGGAGCGCAACACCGCGCAGCCGATGTTCGACTTCTCGGTGTTCCGGATCAGGAGGTTCAGCGGCGCCATCATCGGCTGCATCGGCATGAACTTCTGCTATTGGCCGTTCATGATCTACCTGCCGATTTACTTCGAGGGTGGCCTTGGCCTCGACAGCAGGGCTGTTGGGCTCTTGCTCCTGGCCTATACAATTCCGTTTCTGATCCTGCCTCCCTTTGCAGACTATTTGCTCCGGCGTCACGGCGCTCGCATCGTGATTCCGTTGGGCATGGCCATTATGGGCGCCGGCTTTATCGCGATGCGTCTCGGCAGCGGCTTTGAGCAGGCGAACTGGCTTACCGTGCTGCCCGGCGCACTGCTGGCCGGGATCGGACTTGGCCTGACCAACACATCAGTGACCAACACCACAACCGGTGCGGTCCCGAGCAACCGTGCTGGCATGGCGTCCGGGATCGACATCAGCGCAAGATTGATCTCGCTGGCCATCAACATTGCGGTGATGGGATTGATCCTGCTGGAAGCTATTCAATGGTCCCTGCCCGGCACACTTACCGCAGCCCTCGACGGCCAGCAGTTGCGCTCGCTGGCCTCGACCATCGCGACAGGAAATCTTGGTTCGCTGCACCACATGTATCCGGTGCTATCCGCGCACGATCCATCCGGTGCTGCCGTTCACACAGCGCTGGTCAAGGGCTTTGGTTGGGTGATGCTGTATGGCGGCATCGGCGCGTGGATTCTGGCCGCGGTCAGCTTCCTGATCTTCGGTTTCGAGAAAGCCACGGCGGAATCGGATCTGGCCTGCGTCGCCGACGCAGCCGAGTAAGCTCGCCGGACACCGATGAGAAACGGTCTGCAAAACAAAATCCCCCGGCTTGCGCGCGGGGGATTTTTATAACCTCGGCTGAAAGCCTCAGGCGCCGTTCAGGAATTGAAGCGGGTCGACGGCTGAAGATCCTTTGCGGATCTCGAAGTGAAGCTGCGGCGACCCCACCTCTCCCGTCTGACCCGATTTGGCAATGATCTGGCCGCGCTTGATCGTATCACCGCGCTTCACCATCAGTTCACTCGCGTGGGCATACGCGGTTACATAACCGTTGGAGTGCCGCACCAGGATCAGGTTGCCATAACCTTTGAGTTCGTTGCCTGAGTAAGCAACCACGCCGTCTTCGGCGGCTTTCACCGGCGTGCCTTCAGGAACGGCGACATTGATGCCGTCGTTCTGTTTTCCGTTTGTCTTCGCACCGTAAGCCGTAATCACGCGTCCACGCACCGGCCAGCGGAACGTCGGCAGTGCGTTGGTGGCGTCCGCCGCCTTCACGGGCGACTGGGCTTCCGGCAAATCGTTCGCTTCGGCCGCAACGCGCGCCTTCTGCTGAGGCTCCGCCGATGCAACCGTGACAGGTTTCGCTCCGGGCGCAGGCGCCGCGACGGCAGGCTTCGGCGCTTCAGCAACCACCTGCGGAGCGGGAGCAGCCGCAGCGGCCTTGCCGCCGGGAATATTGATCTTGTCGCCGATCTTGAGCTGCGTCGTCACCGGAATGTTGTTGGCCGCAGCAAGCTGCGCCGGCGCGATATTGTTACGGCGCGAGAGATTCATCAGCGTGTCGCCAGGCTTGACGACGTGGACGCTTGCCGGAAGGCCGGCAGCAACCTTCGTGCTCGGCGCAGGCGACAGGGCCGGCGGATTTGCATGCGCCATGCGGCGCGGAATGACGAGCTGCTGGCCCGGCTGAAGGACACGCGGTCCGCCGTAGCCGTTGGCTTTCAGGATTTCGGACGACGGAACGTTATAGCGCTTCGAGATCACGTCGAGCGTGTCGGCGGTGCCGACGATGATCGTTGTGCCACCTTCACGGCTGTAGCCGGATGTCGCTGCGACCGAACGCGGCGCTGTCGATCCAGTGGTTTCGATCGGAGACGGCGGCGTGTAAGAGGCCATGCCCCGCCCTCCGCCCGACGACGCAACGGGCGTCGAGGGATAGGACAATGGCGCGGAGACCACCGGCGCGGTACGCGGCCGATTGTATTGCGGAAGCTCGCGAGGCTGCTGCTGATAATTCTGCTGAGGAACCGAACCCGTCGCTTCATTGCTGCGCGACGCGAACGGATTGGAGAATGTGGTGTCTGAGAACCGTGTCGAGGTGTCGGCGCTACAACCGCCAAATCCGACCGAGACGAGCGCCAGGACCACGAAATGCGGCGCGTGACGCGAGCTTATCAACTCGACAAAGCGGGACATGGTTACTCACTCGTACGCAACTAACACAAATTTGAGTAAACACACGCCGAGTAAATAACTCTTTAAGGCTCCAAATCCGCCTGCTTTCACAAGGCGCAACGCGGCGGCTCACAACTCGCGCGCAAGCCCCTGCAAGGCAGGCACAAAGCGCACAGCCACCAACTCCTGCCGATCGAAGCCGCTGCCGGACCGGACGACGCGCGTAAGCACCTGACTGTCGTCCATTGGCCCAACCGGTGCGATCAGGACGCCGTCCGGTTCCAGCCGCCCCATCAGCGCTTGGGGAATATCCTCCATCGCGGCGGTCACCATGATCCGGTCGAACGTGCCGAGCGTTTCGGGCACATCGAAGCCGTCTGCGCGGATCACATCCACATTGCTGTAGCCGAGATCCTTGAGAACATGCCTGGCGCGATCGGCGAGCGTGCGAAACCGCTCCAGCGTCACCACCTCCCGGCACAGCCTCGACAGGATCGCCGCCTGGTAGCCCGATCCCGTCCCGATCTCCAGCACGCGGTGCTCCGGGCGAAGATCAAGCTGCTCGGTCATATAGGCCACGACGAACGGCTGGCTGATGGTTTGGCCGCAGGCAATGCCCAGCGCGGTGTCGCGGTACGCATAGGCGCGATCCACCGCCATCACGAACAGTTCGCGGGGCACGTCTCCCATTGCCTTCAGCACAGCCTGATCGCTGATCCCGCGCTGCCGCAGGTTGAGCTGAAACATCATCTTTTCGTGCGGCGTAGGCTGGGGCGACTGCATGCTGATCAACGTTAAAAATGGAAAAGGCTGCTACCCAATGCGCACTTTGACAAGCATCGCGGGATGCGCCACCCTTTTTGTGTTAGCAATCCGGATGCGTTTCGCGCAATGACCGCTTGTGGTCCCCCGTTTCTAACATTCGCAAGAATGTCTGCCGAAACGGAATGCGAATGTTAGAAACGGACCACTAGGGCGGCCTGATGACGTTACCTCTTCCCGAAGCATTTCGCGCCACCTTTGATGGACTGGAGGAGCAGCGCCTCTCCGGCGAGCCGGACAACAGCTTCCATCAATGTTTCGGCTGCGGGCCGTCGCATCCCACCGGCCTGCATGTGCGGACCTTCAAGACAGGCGAAGGTGTCGCCTCGCCGATCGTCGTTTCGCGGCAATACGAAGGACCTCCGGGCGCGGCGCACGGCGGCATTGTTGCCGCCTATATCGACGAGGTGCTGGCGGCCACGGTGCTCCGGGTGACGGGGCGGCTGGGAGTGACCGGCGAACTGACCATCCGCTACATGAAGCCAGTGCCGACCGAGACGCCGATCGTCGGGCGCGGTTCGCTGGTGACAGACCACGGCCGCTATGTGGATGTCGAAGGCCGGCTGGAGGACCTGAGCACCGGCACCGTGCTGGCGACCGGACGGGGCCGATTCTTTCCCTTGCCGTCCTGAACAGGGCGCGTTTCGGCGGCTTCAAAAGTTCCTTCGCACGGAACTTTGCGATTTCGTGTGAGTTTGTGTGCGGGACTAGTATGTTATTCAAGCAGCAGATATCCAGTTGTTGCTTGGGGGATGAATGCCGGGTCAATTAAAGGCAGTGATACGGCGATCGGTTCTACTGGTCGAAGACGAAGTCATGATCCGCATGATGGTCGCCGACATGCTGGAAGAACTCGGCTACACCATCGCCGGGGAAGCCGGTGACATCGACGAAGCCGTCAGACTGGTGCAGGTCGCCGATTACGACATCGCCATCCTCGACGTGAACGTCAACGGCAAGGTCATTACGCCTGTCGCAGAGGCCGTGCAGTTGCGCGAACTGCCGTTCGTGTTCGCCACCGGATATGGCGCACAGGGCCTGCCGGAGAAATTCCGCGACCGCCCCACGATTCAAAAACCCTTCCAGATCGAAACCCTGGCACGCACGATCGAGTCCGTGCTGAAGGGGGTCGCGGCGTGATACGCCGTCATTGCGAGCGAAGCGAAGCAATCCAGGGCTACAAGGAAGAAGCTGGATTGCTTCGTCGCAAGCGCTCCTCGCAATGACGAACGGAGACCTTGCGCCCTTACTTCAAAACACCTTTCAGCTTCTCTGAAAACACGACATCGGTGCGGTCGAGCCGCAGCGGCGTGACCGACACAAAGTTCGCGCCAAGCGCGGCAAGGTCGGTGCCCTCGGCCGGAACGTCGACCGCGGCCAGCTTCTCGAAGCCGATCCAGTAATACGGATTGCCGCGGCCGTCGCGGCGGCTGTCGATCTTGAGAAAACCGAGATTGCGCTTGCCCTGCCGCGTGACAAGGACACCCTTCACCTCGTCGGGTGTGCACGCCGGAAAATTGACATTGATGACGGTGTCACGCGGCACGCCAAGCTTCATGACGTTGCGGATCACGTCGGGGCCGAATTTCAGCGCCGTATCCCAACTCGGATTCTGGCGGGTCTCCATGCTGAATTCCTGCGACAGCGCGAACGACGGCAGTCCAAGGATGGTGCCTTCCAGTGCGCCGGCGATGGTGCCGGAATAAACGACATCCTCCGCGACGTTGCGCCCCTTGTTGACGCCCGACAGCACGAGGTCCGGCCCCTTGTCGCCGAGGATGTGGCGCGAGCCCATGATGACGCAATCGGTCGGAGTGCCACGCACCGCGAAGTGGCGCGGGCCGACTTCGCGCAGACGCAGCGGATCGTTCAGCGACAGCGAGTGCGACACGCCGGACTGGTCGAGCTCGGGCGCAACCACCCAGACATCGTCCGACAACTGCTGCGCAATCTCCTCGATGACCTTGAGGCCCGGCGCGTGAATACCGTCGTCGTTGGTGCAGAGAATTCGCATCTTCTTATTGTTCCTTCGCGATCACTTTGAGCCCGCCCATATAAGGCTGCAACACATCCGGCACGGCAATCGAGCCGTCGTCCTGCTGATAGGTTTCCATCACGGCGATCAGCGCGCGGCCAACCGCGGTGCCCGAGCCGTTCAATGTATGCACGAAGCGCGGCTTGCCGTCCGGTCCGCGCGAGCGAGCGTCCATGCGCCGCGCCTGGAAGTCGCCGCACACCGAACAGGAGGAGATTTCGCGGTACATCCCGCCCTCACCCTGCCCCGGCATCCAGACCTCGATGTCGTAGGTCTTCTGTGACGCGAAGCCCATGTCGCCGGTGCACAAGGTCATGACCCTGTAGTGCAGATCGAGCTTTTTCAAAACCTCTTCGGCGCAGGACAACATGCGCTCATGCTCGTTCTTCGATTCTTCCGGCGTGGTGATCGAAACCAGTTCGACCTTGGTGAACTGATGCTGGCGGATCATGCCGCGCGTGTCGCGTCCTGCCGCGCCCGCTTCCGCGCGGAAGCACGGCGTTAGCGCCGTCAGCCGCATCGGCAGTTCTTTTTCGTCAAGAATGGATTCGCGAACGAGATTGGTCAGAGGGACTTCGGCGGTGGGGATGAGCCACTTGCGGCTTGCAAAAGCTTCTTCATAAGTGAGGTTTTCGCGACGCGCCGCGAGCAATTTTATATTGTCGTCAATAAATTGCTCCGAACTTATCTTGAGAAATTTTTCGAAGGCGCTCGCTACCTCTTGTCTAACCTTTGGCTGTACTTCCTCGGCAAAAAGTTTTGTGTACATTTCATTGATGTCTTCTCTCTCTTTTCGAACTTCTTCAATTTCATCCTGTTGTAGGGCTCGCTTAGCAAACATTTGTCTTATTTGTTTTGGCACAATAGAAGACAGCGCGAAGAATTGATCCTCGGCGAATTTTGGCAATTGCGCCGTGCCAAACATGGCCTCGTCTCGTACCATCAGAGGCGGATTGACTTCAGTGTAACCGTGCTCGTTCGTGTGCAGATCGAGCATGAATTGCCCGATGGCGCGCTCCAGCCGCGCAAGGCCTTTCTTCAAAACGACGAAGCGTGAACCCGACAGCTTTGCCGCCACCTCGAAGTCCATGAACTTCAGCGCTTCGCCGAGTTCGACATGCTCCTTCGGTTTGAACGCATAATTGCGCTTCGCACCGAAGTGATGATGCTCGACATTGCCGTGCTCGTCGGCGCCGTCCGGCACTTCATCGAGCGGCAGGTTCGGAATTTGCGCGAGTTCTTTCTTCAACTCGTCTTCGTACTGCTTCGCCGCCGCTTCCAGCTCAGGCAACTTCGTCTTGAGTTCGCCGACCTCGGCCATCAGCGCGTCAGCCCGCGCGTTGTCCTTGGTCTTCTTGGCTTCGCCGATTTCCTTCGACGCAGCGTTGCGCCGCGCCAGCGTCTGCTCCGCATCCTGAATGGCCTTGCGGCGCTTCTCGTCGAGCGCGACCAGCGGCTGCGACAGCGGCTCAAGCCCGCGCCGTTTCAACGCCGCATCGAACGCGGCCGGGTTTTCTCGAATCCAGCGAATATCGTGCATGAAACTGTCCTGCGTCATGGCCGGACTTGTTCCGGCCATCCACGTCTTTTGCTGCTGCGTTAGAACAAGTCGTGGATGCCCGGGTCAAGCCCGGGCATGACGAATCGGGCGCATGGCGGCCACCTTACCTGAACGATCGGCCATCAGGCCGTCATCCTGAGGTGCGAGCCCTCTTCGGCGAGCCTCGAAGGATGACAGACGCGCGTATCAGCCGTCGCCCTTCGAGGCGCGCAAGAGCGCGCACCTCAGGGTGACGCCTTGCTACAGGAGCAGAGGGATCGGCCCTACTCCGCAGGCGTCGTGGCCGGAGGTGTCGGAGGCGCATCGGCGGGCGGCGTCGTGCCGGCGGCCTGCTTGGCGGCCTTTTTCTCCACCATTCCCACCGCGATGATCGATCCCTCGTAGAGGATCAGCAGCGGGATCGCGAGCGAGGCCTGGCTGATGACATCCGGCGGCGTCAGGACCGCAGCGATGATGAAAGCAACCACGATGAAATAGCGCCGCTTCTCGCGCAGTTGCTTCGAAGTCAGGATTCCGATCCGCCCGAGCAGCGTCAGCACCACCGGCAACTGGAACGCGATGCCGAACGCGAAGATCAGCGACATCATCAGCGACAGGTATTCGCCGACCTTCGGCAACAGCGCGATCTGCGCGGTCTCCGCGCCGCCGACCTGCTGCATGCCGAGCGAGAAACGGATCAGCATCGGCAACACAAGGAAATAGACCAGCAACGAGCCGAGCACGAAGAAGACCGGCGTTGCGATCAGATAAGGGAGGAACGCGCCGCGCTCATGCTTGTAGAGGCCGGGCGCGACGAACATGTAGATCTGCGCAGCGATGACCGGAAAAGAAATAAAACCGGCGCCGAACATGGCGAGCTTTAACTGCGTGAGGAAGTATTCCAGCAGCGCGGTGTAGATGAACTTGGAATTCTCCGGTCCTGCGACCCATACGAACGGCCATACCAGCACGTTGTAGATCTGCTTGGCGAAGAAGAAGCAGAAAATGAAAGCGAGGCCGAACGCGAGCAGCGCCTTGATGAGCCGCGAACGCAGCTCGATCAGGTGGTCCATCAATGGGGCCTTGGTGGCTTCGATATCTTCCTGGCTCATGACGCTTTGGCGTCCGGCACGTGTGGCGCGATGCTGGCTGGAGACTCGGCAGCGGGTGTGTGCGCTTCATCCTCGGTGAAAGTGGCAGCAGCCGGCAGCTCGGGTGTCGTCGGCGTCACCGGCGGATCGATCTTCATGGCATCCTCGACGTCCTTGTTCAGGGACGTCAGCAGATTGGTCGGCGACAGATCTTTTGCGGCGGCGGAGGCATCGTCGAACGTCTTCTTGATGTCGGCCATTTCGGCTTCGCGCATCGCCTCGTTGAACTGGCCCTGGAATTCCGCGGCCATGCGGCGCGCCTTGCCCATCCACTGCCCGACCGTGCGCAGCACACCGGGAAGCTCCTTCGGGCCGATGGCGATCAGCGCCACGACGCCGATGACGACCAGTTCACTCCACCCGATGTCGAACATGGAAAATTCCGCTCACGGGGCCGAGCCCCGTACTCTCTCAGGAATGCGACGTCCGGTTATCAGACCACTTTGCTTCCAACATCGGTCCGCGACGACGTGGTCGACGGCGCGCTGTCGATGGTCTTGACCGGGTCGGACTTCTCGGCCGGCTTCACTTCGTCGTCAGCCATGCCCTTCTTGAAGGCCTTGATGCCCTGGGCGACGTCGCCCATCAGGTCCGAAATCTTGCCGCGGCCGAACAGCAGCAGGACAACGCCGATCACGACGATCCAGTGCCAGATACTAAACGAACCCATACTGCCGTCCTCCAAACACGCGACCGGATTTGCCGGCCAAATCTAACCGGAAAGTAGGCCGCAGAGGTGTCAAAAACAAGGATTAACCCCGCGTCATGACTGCGCAAACCGGCGCATTGACACGAGAGTTAATGTTCACTTGGAACGGGCGCGATCCGCCTGCCCCAATGCGGAAAATCAGCTTTCGCCGCCCTTTTCCGGCTCCACGGCAGGCGCTAGGGCCAATTCGAGATCGCCGGGCTCTAGGGGCTCCTCGTCTTCCCGCAGCGCCGGATCGTCCGACGGCGACGGAACTGCGAACCCGCCCGGCAGGCGCGTATCCAGCAGGCCTGCGCCCTTCAACTCGTCCAGACCGGGCAGATCGCCCAGCGCCTCCAGACTGAACTGCGACAGGAACGCTTCGGTGGTGCCGAAGGTCAGCGGCCGGCCCGGCGTCTTGCGCCGTCCGCGCGGACGGATCCAGCCGGTTTCCAGCAGCACATCGAGGGTTCCCTTCGACGTCACCACGCCACGGATCTCCTCGATTTCGGCGCGCGTCACCGGCTGGTGGTAGGCGATGATCGCCAGCATCTCGATCGCGGCGCGCGACAGGCGGCGCGTCTCGGTGCTTTCGCGCGTCATCAGCCAGGCGAGATCGCCCGCCGTGCGGAAAGTCCATTTGTTGGCGACGCGGACCAGATTGACACCGCGCAACGCGTAGTCAGCCTGCAACTGCGCCAGTGCAACCTTGACGTCCACGCCTTCGGGCATGCGCTTGGCCAGCGACGCTTCGTCAAGCGGCTCGGTCGAAGCGAACAGCAGCGCCTCGAGCAGGCGGAGCTCCTCAGGGCGCGCGACAATGTCGTTTGCGACGGTATCGTTTGAAGAGACTTGCGAAGACTCTTGCGCGGAATCCTGCTCGACCGGGGCGATATGCTTCGCCACCACGTTCGTTCTCGCCGGACTTGCCATGGCGTTGTCTCCTTCTTCCACTTACTCGACGTCTTCCACTAATCGGCTTGCACTTCCGGCGCTGCTTGAGCGTCGGGAGGCAAATGCGCCACGTGCTTACGAAAATACAAAGGTGCGAATGCTTCTTTCTGATGCAGATCCAGTGTGCCTTCGCGCACCAGTTCGAGCGCAGCGGCAAAGCTCGATGCGAACACCGTCGCCTTCTGCGTCGGGTCGACCACGTAGCGCATCAGATAGTCGTCGAGGCTCGCCCAGTCTTCGGATTCGGCGGACCCCACAAGTCTCTCAAGTGAGGCGCGCGCTTCCGACAGCGACCACACCGTCCGTTTGGCGAGATGCACGGTTGCGAGCACGCGTGATTGGCGCTGCGTCGCATAGGCGGTGAGCAGATCGTAGAGCGTCGCGGTCCAGCGGGCGTGCTTGACCTGTGCAATGGATTCCGGCTGGCCGCGCGGGAAAATATCGCGCCGCAATTGCGGCCGCGTCATCAGACGGTTCGAGGCCTCGCGGATCTGTTCGAGCCTGCGCAGCCTGTTGGCCAGCGCCGTCGCCAAATCTTCCGCGCTCGGGCCTTCCGCTTCCGGAGGTTCGGGCAGCAGCAGGCGCGACTTGAGATAGGCAAGCCAGGCCGCCATGACGAGATAATCGGCGGCCAGTTCCAGCCGCAGCTTGCGCGCCGCCTCGATGAAAACGAGGTACTGGTCGGCAAGCGCCAGGATGGAAATCTTGGTGAGATCGACCTTCTGCTGACGCGCCAACGCGAGCAGCAGATCGAGCGGACCTTCGTAACCTTCGACATCGACGACGAGCGACGGTTCGTCCTCGGCGTGCTCCGCCGGCAGACCAGTCTCGAATGACAGGATTTCTGCGCTCATGAGGTCAGGCTCCCTGCCCGGCCGATCAGCCGGTCAAGCTCGGCACGCGCCGCGCCACGATCGAACGGCTGCGGCGCCTTGCGCGACGCCAGAGCGCGATCCGCACGAGCCAAGGCCTCGCCTGCGAGCAATGGTGTTTCGCCGGCGACCTGCGTCATCTCGTCGAGCTTGCCGTTGCAATGCAGGACCACGTCGCAGCCCGCTGCCAGACTGGCGCGGGTCCGCTCCACAATCGATCCCTGCAGGGCGTTCATCGAAACGTCATCGCTCATCAGCAAACCTTGGAATCCAATCGTCCCGCGAATCACCTGTGAGATGATTGTCGCAGATGTCGTCGCCGGTTGGGCGGGGTCGAGGCCGCTAAACACAACATGTGCCGTCATGGCCATCGGCAAGTCCGCCAACGGCTTGAAGGCCGCAAAGTCGGTTCCAGTGAGTTCCTCAAGCGGAACATCAACGGTCGGCAACCGAAAATGGCTGTCCGCTGTGGCCCTTCCATGGCCGGGAATGTGCTTCAGGACCGGCAGAACGCCGCCCTGTTCCAGCCCGTCTGCGACGGCGCGCGCGATGGCCGCGACCTTGTCCGGCGCCGTGCCATAGGCCCGGTCGCCGATCACCGCGTCCGCGCCGGGAACCGGCACGTCCGCCAACGGCAGGCAGTCCACCGTGATCCCGAGATCGGCCAGATCGGCGGCAATCAGCCGGGCCGTCAGCCGCGCCGCCTCCAGCCCTTCTGCCCGGTCGATGTCGTACAGGGCGCTGAAGACCGCGCCGCGCGGGTAAGCCGGCCACTGCGGCGGCTGGAGCCGCTGCACCCGTCCGCCCTCCTGGTCGATCAGGACCGGCGCATCGGGACGCCCAACAGCGGACCGTAAATCCTGAACCAGTCGAATGACTTGGTCCGGAGTCTCAACGTTCCGTTTGAAAAGAATGAAGCCCCAGGGCTGGCGGTCGCGCAGAAACGCCCGCTCGTCATCAGTCAGAGCGGTTCCGGAGACACCCGTGATGAATGCGCGCGCGGCCATAGTCGGCGATTAGCCCGCGCCTGCCTCCAGGGTCAAGGAAACCCGGTAAAATCCGCGGTAATTGCGGGTGTCATCCACAACCGCAAAGACAATCGATCTCAATGATTTGGCAGACGGCGAGGTCCCGAAGCCTGGAGCGTGATGACTCGTCATCACGCTCCATCGTCAGCGAGCGTCTGGCTTCGAATATTCGGTCAAGCCGCAGTCCTGTGCTCGATCGGATGCCAAATGCTGATCTTGCGGGTCTCGGGCATCAGGAAGAGCGCGAGCACGAAACACACGGCAGGAACCGCGATCGGGTAGATCAGTGCGTAGCCGATGCTGCCGGTAGCCGCGAAAGCCGCCGAAGTGATGAACGGCACCAACCCACCGCCCCAGCCATTGCCGATGTGATACGGCACCGATACCGACGTGTACCGAATCCTGCCGGGGAAGTATTCCGCCAGGAACGCCCCGACCGGCCCGTACACCATCCCGACGTAGCAAACGAGGATGAAGATGATGAAGACCGCGATCGGATAATTGATGTTGCCAGGCTGCGTGACCGTTCCGAGCCACAAATACAGCGGATAGTACGTGATCGCAGCGAGCAACATACCTCCCAGGATCACCGGCTTGCGGCCGATCTGGTCTGACAGCCAGCCAAAGAAGATCAAACTCGGCGTTGCAATGAGCAGCGCGGCTCCCACGATATAGGCCGAGGTCAGCGGGTCCACCTTGGACACCTGCTGCAGGAAGTACAGCGCCCAGAACTGCCCGCTATACCAGACCACTCCCTGTCCGATCAGCACGATAGTGGCGATCCCAACGTATTTGATGTTGGAGCCGAGGAAGGCTTCCTTCCAGGGATTTCTGGTCATCTGCCCCTTCGCCTTGATCTCCGCGAAGATCGGCGTCTCCTGGAGCTGGAGCCGGATGTAGATTGCGATGGCTACCAGCAGGAAGGATACGAGGAACGGAACGCGCCATGCCCATGCGTTGAATGCTTCATTGCCGAAATACGTGCGCGTGGCGATGATGACGGCCAGCGACACCACGATCCCGAGAGTCGGAGAAGTCTGCAGCCAGCCGGTGTAGTAGCCGCGGCTTTCGTCCGGCACATGCTCGGCGACGTAGGTGATGGCGCCGCCATATTCGCCGCCCAGACACAAGCCCTGGATCATCCGCAAGCCGAAGAGAAGAAACGCAGCGGTCAGGCCGACCGACTCGTAGGTCGGGATCAATCCGATCGCGCCCGTGCCCAAGCCCATTCCGCTGAGGGTGACAAGGAACGTGTACTTGCGGCCGACCCGGTCGCCCATCCATCCGAAGAGAAACGCTCCAAGTGGACGGATCAGAAATCCGGCGGTGAACAGCGCAATCGTACTCAGCAGAGCTGCGACCGGGTGGGATTGTTCAAAGAACTTGACCGACAGAACCGCGGCCAAACTGCCAAAGATGTAGAAGTCATACCACTCGATAACATTTCCCACCGACGCGGCAACGATCACGCGGCGGAAATCCCTCGGGATTTGAAGTGCCATGTGTGCCTCCTCTTGATGTCAGACATCGCCCCCATGTTTTCAGGGTTTCGTTTCTCGCGGGACGAGATCATGAACAATGCTGCAGGCGCGACACCTGCGGGGTTTCTCCGCAACCCCGGACCTCGGAGCATTTCCGCAATCCGAGGAACGCTCCAGCGGCCTTCGCGCCGCGAGCCTGCTGCCGTTTTCCCGTCTGCCGGGGAAACAAAGCACAGCCGATAGCCTACCCCCCATTTGGAAACCGCCTAATAGGACTTTTGGCTCAGTCGCTGCTCACAGCGACGCTCCGCCAATGCACGAGCGCAGCGCCACCCGTTCAAAGACTCGGCGGCATCCGTTCTCAGGTCGCTGGGTGATGCCAGCGATCACGCCACTTGGCGATGAACTCGCGATCCGTCGCCAGTTCCCAGACCGCGAACAGGATCACCAGCAGACCAGATATCACACTGCTCACCGTCGCCGACGCCTGCTCGTAACCAACCGCCCAAGGAGCCAGGAGCAGGGCCAGACCGAGGAGAAGCTCTCCCCATTCCTCCAAATAGGACGGAACGATGAACCCCTCCACAGCGAACATGATGACCAGCAGCCCGAGCACGACGGTTATCCAGGTCGCGGCGGCTGCAAAGCCAAGGGCGAAGGGCGACAAGATCAACCACACGCCTAGCAGCAGGCTGACGGAGTCTTGCCAATGTTTGATGCGCATGATGCTCACCTCCTCAGCGCAAGTCTCCACTCCAGACATAGTCATGGATTTCGGCATGACCAGTACGACGGCACCGGTTCTCCCCTCGGCATCAAGAGTATTGCCGGTGGCTGAATTGTCGTGGCCTTACGACGAGAGTCGGATCGCGCTGGGGAATCCAGCCCATCCACCGGATCCTCACCAACCCTGCCTGCTTCGGTGAATTACTACTGATGCGGTGATCCGCGACCGGCGAGTTTCGCGAGGAACTAACCTAGCGCCGCTGCACGACGCACTGCCCGCCGGCCGATTTCAGGTTCACGCAGAACTGCGCGGCCTCGTCGTTGGTCCCGAACGGCCCGACCATGGCGCGATAGAACGTGCCCTTTCCGGCGATGTCAGCCTTGTGGATCGACGCCGTGCGCGAGCCGAGGATGCCCGCATATTTACCCTGGAGGGATTTGAAGGAGGCCTTCGCATCCGCCTCCGACTTCTGCGAGGACACCTGCACATAGGCGCCGCCACCCGTGACCGCCGCAGGATTGATCGCAGCAACCTTCGGGCGTTCAGCAGGAGCAGCCGGAGGCTGCGCCTGCGGCGAAAGCGAAACTGGTGCGTTGGCGGACGGCACGCCCGTCGAGGCGGTGCTGGCCGGTGCCGTAATCGAAGCCCGCTGTGCTGGAGGTTGCGCACGCGCGGGCGCCGCCGCCGCGGCAGCCGCTGAATCCGGCTGATCCGGACGAATGCTGAGGGTGCGGATCTTCCGTGGCTCTTCGCCGCCACTCAGCGTCCCGTTGCCGACGCCCGCCCCGGTCGGCCTGGCGGCCGTCGAGGCGCTCGCCACCGACGGCGGATTGGCATTCTGGGTCAGCGGCGGAAACACCACGCGCGGTCCGGTCTTGGCGTTGACGTCGACCGGTTGCTCTTCGCGCGACACCATGCGCTCGGCTGTCTTGTCGCCAACGCGATCCGTGATCTGCTTGCCTGAACCATCGCCCGCGCCGGGCGGAATAACCTTGTTCGGTCCGGCGTCGGCTTTGATCACCGGCGGCTCACCGCTGCGCGGAGAACCGACGAACGTCCGGTAGGCAAATGCGGCCCCCGTGCCGACAACCGCCAGCAACAGGACAACGACAACCGTCATCATCCCGCCACGGCGCTGCTTGGGCGTCTCTTCGTCGTCATCGTAAGACTGACGGTCATAGCCGTCGTCGTATGCGCCATCCTGATATGCGCCGTCCTGCGCATAACCGTGGGCTGGATCACGATCGGACTGGCCGTACAAAACATCATCGTAGCGATCGTCGGCGACCTGCTGGCCTCGCGTATGATCCTGCGGCAACGGATCGTAGCCGGAGTGATCGAAGTGCGGAGCGCGCTTGTCGTGCGTGGGATCGTGCAGATCATCCGCATAGCGAGGAGAATCGTAGTGATCTTCCTCGCGATAGGACGGCTCATGCGACTGCCGGCCGGCGGTCAGATTTTGCACCCAGGATGGACGGCGGGCAGGCGCATCCTCCTCTTCGGCATAAGGCTCGGGTGCGTAAGGCTCCGGTGCATAAGGTTCGGGCGCAGCATATTGATCGTGCTGGACCTGATCGCGCTGAACGTGTCGCAGCGGCTGGGCCTGCTGATCGCGTCCAAAAGTCGAAAATGGATCGGTCTGCCCGATCAGGCGCGCGAGCTCAGCCAGCGGGTCGCTCTCGCCTTGCTGCTGCGGTGCAATGCGTGAGTTATCCCGGGCGTAGTCGTCATCCGCCGGAAACGGTTTGTCGCGATATCGATCCGCCATTGCGATGTTGCATCCCCTTCGGGAAAGCTGCCCACCCGTTATTCAAACGAGAAGTTGCTGTTCACACCCGCCACCCGTTCCCCGTGGCGGTCAAATCCCCCAACTATCGCATCTCGTCTGGAGCATGGACGCCGAGAACGGCAAGGCCTGAAGCCAGAACCGAGACGACGCCCTGAACCAAGGCCAGTCGCGCGATTGTTACTTCTGCATCATTCTGGATAATGAAGCGTAAATAGGGCAAATCGCGCCCCTTGGTCCAGAGTGCGTGAAATTCGCTGGCGATATCATAGAGATAAAAAGCGATTCGGTGCGGTTCATGGGCAACCGCCGCCGCCTCCACGATCCGCGGGTACAGCGCGATCTGCCGGATCAGACTGAGTTCAACAGGGTCTGAGAGGCGCTCGATCTTCGCGTCACGCAGGAATGCGACGCGCGCCGCCTCGCCTTCCGGCAATGATGGAACCGTCTCGCATGCATTCTTGAAAATCGAATGCCCGCGCGCGTGTCCGTACTGCACGTAGAACACGGCGTTGTCTTTCGACTGCTCGATCACCTTGGCGAGATCGAAGTCGAGCACCGCATCGTTCTTGCGGAACAGCATCATGAAGCGGACGGCATCGGAGCCGACTTCATCGACAACTTCGCGCAGCGTGACGAAATCGCCGGAGCGCTTCGACATCTTCACCGGCTCGCCGTTGCGCAGCAGCTTCACAAGCTGCACGATCTTCACATCGAGCGCAGCCTTGCCGCCGGTGACAGCCTTGATCGCGGCCTGCACGCGCTTGATGTAGCCGCCGTGATCGGCGCCCCACACATCGACCATGTTGAGAAAACCGCTATCGACCTTGATCTTGTGATACGCAATGTCGGATGCGAAGTACGTATAGGAGCCGTCGGACTTCTTCAGCGGACGATCGACATCGTCGCCGAACGCCGTGGCACGAAACAGCGTTTGCTCGCGGTCCTCGTAATCCTCGACCGGCGCGCCTTTCGGCGGCGGCAGACGGCCTTCGTAGACGTCGCCCTTCGCGCGCAATCCTGCGATGGTCGCACCGACGCGGTCGTTGCCGTTCTCGTTGAGCGAGCGCTCCGAGAAAAACACATCGTGCCGGATGTTGAGCGCAGCGAGATCGCCCTTGATCATCTCCATCATCATGGCGATGGCTTTTGCGCGCACGACCGGAAGCCATTCTGCCTCAGATTGCTTCAACAGCTTGTCGCCATGCTCGCGCGCGAGCGCTTCGCCGACAGGCTTCAGATAGTCGCCCGGATAAAGACCTTCCGGAATTTCGCCGATGGCCTCGCCGAGCGCTTCGCGATAACGCAGGAACGCCGAGCGCGCGAGCACATCGACCTGCGCGCCCGCGTCGTTGATGTAATACTCTTTCGTGACGTCATAGCCCGCAAACGACAGCAGGCTCGCCAGCGCGTCGCCGAATACCGCGCCCCGGCAATGACCGACGTGCATCGGCCCCGTCGGATTGGCGGAGACATATTCGACATTGACCTTCTCGGCTGCGCCGACGGTGCTGCGGCCATAGCCGCTGCCCTGTTCCAGTACGGACCGCAACGCGCCGAACCATGCGGATGTCTTCAACGTCAGATTGATAAAACCGGGTCCGGCCACATCGACGCTTTCGACGATCGGATCGGCGCGCAGTTTTTCTGCGATCTTGTCGGCAAGCTCACGCGGCTTCGCCTTGGCCTCTTTGGCCAGCACCATCGCCGCGTTGGTCGCCATGTCGCCATGCGCGGCGTCTTTCGGCGGCTCGACCACCACGCGCGACAGGTCGATACCCGCCGGCAGCACGCCCTCGCCGCCGAGCGTGGCGCATACGGCATGAACGCGCGCAAGCACGTCGGCAAACAGATGCGGGGACTGGCTGGGCAAAGTCATCGAAGAAGTCCTGTGTGACGCAGAGAATTGGCCTTTTGAAGGCCGCCGCCTAACGCAAATCCGGGGTCAAGTCAAAAAGCCGCTGGTGCTCGATAATGGCATATCTGTCGGTCATTCCGGCGATGAAATCGCCGATCCGGCGCGCCCGACCAGCGTCGTCATCCTCACCCTCGTGCGGCAGCCACTCGGCGGGAAGGTCTCCCGGCTCCGTCCGATAGCGCGCAAACAGATCGCGCACCACGGTTTCGGCATCCCGCATCACGCTCATGACCCGCTCGTGGCGGTACATGTGCGTCTTGAGAAAGCGCTTGATCGCCGCCTCGGTCTTTTCCGCCTCAGTCGAAAAGCTGACGATCGTACCGACATGATTGCGCACGTCGGCCGCGCTGTTCGGCTGCACGGCCGCGAGCCGCTTGCGCGTCTCGGAGAACACGTCCTCGATCAGATAAGAAATCAGTTCGCGCACCAGTTCAGCGCCGCGCCTTGGTTCGTCGAGCACGGGATAGCGCGCCATGATGACGGCGTTGATGTCGGCGATCAGCGGAATGGCTCCAAGGTCGTCGACGGTGAACAGCCCTGCCCGCAAGCCGTCGTCGATGTCGTGCGCATCATAGGCAATGTCGTCGGCAACGGCGGCGACCTGCGCCTCCAGCGAAGCGTAACTCCACAACTCGAGATCGTGATAGGCGACGTATTCCGAGATGCCGACCGGCACGCCATGTTCGCGATAGCGGCCCACCGCCTCGCCGTTGCGATCGATCATCGGGCCGTTGTGCTTGACGATTCCTTCGAGCGACTCCCATGTCAGATTGAGACCGTCGAACGCCGGATAACGCCGCTCCAGCAGCGTCACCACGCGCAGGCTCTGCGCATTGTGATCGAAACCGCCATGGTCCCTCAGGCATTCATCGAGCGCCCGTTCGCCGGCATGGCCGAACGGCGGATGACCGAGGTCATGAGCCAGCGCCAGCGTCTCGGTCAGGTCCTCGTCGAGGCCAAGCTGCCGCGCCAGCGCGCGGGCGATCTGCGCCACCTCCAGCGTGTGGGTCAGGCGGGTGCGGTAATGATCGCCTTCGTGGAACACGAAAACCTGGGTTTTGTGCTTGAGGCGGCGGAAGGCGGTAGAATGAATGACCCGGTCGCAATCGCGGCGAAAGGCGCTGCGCCGCAGGCTCGGCGGCTCATCGAAGCGCCGCCCGCGGCTTTGGCCGGGATCGCAGCCATAGGCGACGCGGGGTGCAGCCATTCCGACAGACATACGAATTATTCTACTTTCGGTGTTTGATTCTGGCCCTTATGGCACTTAACTATGCCACACGGGGACATTCAAATATCCCCGATTTCGGAGACTTATTATGACCGCCACCGAACTCGCCCCAGCCGCCAATGTCACAATTTCGGAGCGGGCTGCGAAGCGAATCGGCGCCATCCTGAAATCGGAAGGCGATGGCGCGATGCTGCGCATCAGCGTCGAGGGCGGCGGCTGCTCGGGTTTCCAGTACAAGTTCGATGTCGAGCGCGCCAAGGCTGACGACGATCTCGTGATCGAGCGCGACAGCGCCGTGGTGCTGGTGGACTCGTCCTCGGTGCCCTTCCTGGCCGGGTCCGAAGTCGATTTCGTGGACGACCTGATCGGCGCATCGTTCCGCGTGGTCAATCCGAACGCCACCGCGTCCTGCGGCTGCGGCACCAGCTTCTCGATCTAACTTTCTCGACTGGCGTTACTTGGCGGCGAACAGCCGCCGCGCATTGCCGTGCGCAATCTGTTTGGCGACTGTCGGCGGCAACTGTTTCAGCCAGCCGCGGTATTCCGCCATGATAGTACCGTAGCTCGACCAGCGCTCGCTGATCCATGTGTCCGATCCAAGCAGGAAGCGATCAGGATATTTCTCGAACAGCCCGCGCCATTCCGGCGTGAGCTTGCCGCCCTCACCCGTGATGCCGCTGCGGTAAGATAGCTCGCCCCAAAGCTGCGGATAGGTTGCGAGCATCGTTGCAACACGCGTTGACGAAAGCCCGAAGCCGGTATGCGCCCATATGATCTTGGCGCGCGGATTGTGACGCATCAGGATTTCGACGGCTTCGTCGTCCGCATGGGCATGAAGATAAAGATCGTGCGCGACGGCGAAGTCGACGGCCTTCTTGACCCATTCGCCGGCGGCAGCCTTTCCTGAGAGGTGAAACTCACCGAGGCCGCGGTAGTAGCCGCGCTTGTATTCTTCCTGCACGAGGTCGAAAATCGTGGGATCGTTGAACCACGTCTGCATATCGGGCCGGACACGATAGGGCCGGAGGAACGGCACTACCCAAAGCCCGTCGGCCTTGCCCTCTTTCTTGGCATCCATCAGTGCGTGTGTGCCATCGTTAGGACGGCTGGTCGCAAGAATGCCGGTGACGTGATGCTTCTTGAACAGCGCGAGCACCTCGTCGACCTGATAGAACGGCTTCGGCTCCCAGTTGTAGTGTAAATGCGCGTCGAAGATTTCGATGGGCGGCTCGGCCGCGCGAGCGGGCGCGGCGGCAAGCAAAACAACAGCGGCGATTGCGACGCGCCACCATGCTCTTGCAAACCTGTCGGACATCGTAAGCCTACTCGGCGGCGGCAACGCGCGGCGGCTCGACATCCGGCGTATCATGCAAGGTCGGATCGAGGCGACGCTTCAGGCGGCGGTCGATGCGGTCGAGATAGATGTAGATCACCGGCGTGATGAACAGCGTCAGCAACTGCGACACCAGCAGACCGCCGACCACCGCCACACCGAGCGGCTGACGCAACTCCGCACCGGCGCCGGCGCCGAGCGCGATCGGCAGCGTGCCGAAGATCGCTGCGAACGTCGTCATCATGATCGGGCGGAAGCGCAGCAGCGCCGCCTCGCGGATGGCGTGCTCGGCGCTCAGTCCGACCGTGCGGCGCTCGATGGCGAAGTCCACCATCATGATGGCGTTCTTCTTCACGATGCCGACCAGCATCACGATGCCGATCATGGCGATCACCGACAGTTCCATCTTGAACAGCATCAGCGTCAGGATCGCGCCGATGCCGGCGGACGGCAGGCCCGATATGATCGTGATCGGATGGATGAAGCTCTCGTAGAGAATTCCGAGAATGACGAACGCAGCGAATACGGCGGCGAGAATGAGCACACCCTGCCCGCGCAGCGAGTCCTGGAACACCTGCGCCGTCCCGGAGAAGCCGGTGGCGATGGTCGCCGGCAGATTCGCATCCTGCTCGATCCTGGTGATCTGATCGACCGCGTAGCCGAGCGATGTGCCCGGCTGGAGGTTGAACGAAATCGTCACCGCCGGCTGTTGCCCTTGGTGATTGATCTGCAGCGGCCCGACCGTTGGCACCATCTTCGCCACGGCGTCGAGCGGTATGGTCTGGTTGTTCGTTGTCTTCACGTAGAGCTTGGACAGATCGGTCGGATCGACGCGGAACTTGGGCTGCACTTCCAGGATGATCTGGTAGTCATTCGAGGGCATGTAGATCGTGCCCACCTGCCGCGCGCCGTAAGCGTTGAAAAGCTGGTTGCGGATCTGATCGGCGGTCACGCCGTAGACAGCGGCCTTTTCGCGATCGATGTCGACCGTGAGCTGCGGGTTCTTGATGTAGAGATCGGTGGTGACGTCCTGCAGCCCCTGCACCTTGGCGATGCGATCGCGCATTTCCGGCGCAACGCGATAGAGCGAGTCCGTGTCGCCGCTTTGCAACGTGTACTGGTACTGGCTCTTGGACGGACGCCCACCGATGTTGAGGTTTTGGATGCCCTGGAAGAACGCCTGCAGGCCAGGCACCTGCAGCGCTTTCTGCCGCAGCCGCGCCATCACCACCGGCGCGGAATCGCGCTCGTTCTTCGGCTTCAAGCCAATGAAGAGGCGTCCATAGTTCGCCGTCGGATTGGGACCGCCGGAGCCCACCGTGCTGTTCACAAATTCGACCGCAGGGTCTGCCCGCAGAATGTCCGCGAGGACTTTCTGCCGCGCGCCCATCGCCTCAAACGAGGTGTCAGTCGCGGCTTCCGTTGTGCCGCTGAGGAAGCCGGTGTCTTCCTGCGGGAAGAAGCCCTTCGGCACGATCATATACAGCCACACCGTCGCGCCGAGCGTCGCCAGCGTCACCACCAGCATGACGGACTTGTAGGCGAGAACGCGATCGAGCGTCCATTCGTAAGCGCGCAGCCACGAGTCGAACATCACCTCAAACCAGCGCAGCACGAAGTTAGGCTTGTGATGCGGATCGTGCGGCTTCAGCACCCGTGCGCAGAGCATGGGCGTCAGGGTCAGCGACACGAAACCGGATACGAGGATGGCGACCGAAATGGTCACCGCAAACTCGCGGAACACGCGGCCGACGATGCCACCCATCAGCAGTACCGGGATAAACACGGCGATCAGGGAGAAGGTAATCGACAGAATGGTGAAGCCGATCTCGCGGGCGCCCTTCAGCGCCGCCTCATAAGGCTTCATGCCCTGCTCGATATGGCGGACGATGTTTTCGAGCATGACGATAGCATCGTCCACCACGAAACCCACCGACAGCGTCAACGCCAGCAGCGTCATGTTGTTGATCGAATAGTCGAGCGCGTACATCACCGCGCAGGTGCCGAGCAGCGAAATCGGCACTGCGAGCGCAGGGATGAAGGTCGCGGACGCCGAACGCAGAAACAGGAAGATCACGACAATCACGAGACCGACCGCGATCAGCAGCGTCTCTTCCACGTCGGCAACAGATTCACGTACCGACACCGAGCGATCGAGCGTAACGTCCATCGTGATGGACGGCGGAATCTGCGCCCGCAGCGACGGCAGCTTGGCCCGCACCGCATCGACGACCGCCACCGTATTGGCGTCTGGCTGCTTCTGGATTGCCAGCACGATCGAACGCGTGCCGTTGAACCAGGTGGCGACCTTGTCGTTTTCGACGCTGTCGTAGATTCTGGCGACTTCATCGAGCTTGACCGGCGACCCGTTGCGCCACGCCACCACGACCTGGCGATAGTCGATGGCCTTGTTGAGCTGCCCGGACGCCTGAATCGCGATGTCCTGCTTCGGACCGTTCAGGGTGCCGACCGGCGTCGACGAGTTGGCGCGCGACACCGCCGCGCGGATATCTTCCAGCGACAGCCCGCGCGCCGCCGCGGCTTCGGGATCGGCCTGCACGCGAATGGCGAATTTCTGCGTGCCGTAGATCAGCACCTGCGCCACGCCCGGAATCTGCGACAGTGTCTGTCCGATGGTGATGTCGCCATACTCGTTGACGGTCGACAGCGGCAGCGTTTCCGAACTCAGCGACACGAACAGCACGGGAAAGTCGGCCGGGTTCACTTTGCGGAAGCTCGGCGGGATCAGCATTTCGACCGGCAGCCGGCGCTGCGCGATCGTCAGCGCGGTCTGTACGTCGAGTGCTGCGCCGTCGATGTTGCGATTGAGGTCGAACTGGATGGTGATCGACGTCGTGCCCTGCGATGAGCTCGACGACATCGACGAAATGCCCGCGACGGTCGAGAGCTGACGCTCGATCGGACCGGCGACGGAGGCCGCCATCGTGTCGGCGCTCGCCCCCGGCAAGGTCGCCGTGACCTGAATGGTCGGAAAATCAACCTTGGGCAGCGCGGAGACAGGCAACAGCCGGAATCCGAACACACCGAAGGCAATGATCGACGCCGTCATCAGCGTCGTCATGACCGGTCTGCGGATACAGAGTTCCGACAGATTCATGATTTAGGCTCCGGCCTTGCGGCTGCGGGGCTCGACGGACGTGCCGTTGGACAGCAGCAATTGACCATCAACGACGATATCTTCCCCGCCGTTCAGCCCGCTGTCGATCACGGAAACACCCTGAAACGTGCGGCCGATGGTAACGGGCTGGACCTGCGCTTTGCCGTCCCGGACCACGAACACGAAGTTCCCCGTCTGGCTGCGCTGGACGCCGACCGACGGCACAATGACTGCTTCCTCGGTCCGGACCGTGAGCCTGGTGTTGACCAGAATGCCCGGCCACAAAAGTTCGCTCTCGTTGCCCATCATCCCGCGCACCGTCACCATGCCGGTGGTGGCATCGACGGTGTTCTCCACCATGGCGATGGTGCCGGTCTCCGACTTACCGTTACCCGGAATCGTCGCCGTCACCGAGGACTGCCCGGCTTTCATCGCGTCGCGCAGATCGCTCAGCACCCGCTGGGGAATTGCAAAGGTCACATAGACCGGCGCCATCTGGTTGATGGTCGCAAGCGCCGACGTATCTGCCGGCCGAACGAAGTTCCCGACCTTCACCGTGGCGGCGCTGATGCGGCCGCTGATCGGCGCAACGATCTTCGTGAAGCTTTTCTGAACCTTCAGATTGTCCAGGATGGCCTGATCGGCCTGAATGGTGGCGGCCGCCGTGTCCGAAGCGGTCTTCGCATTGTCGACATTGACCTGCGTCGTCGCGCCCTTGCCGATCAATTCATTGTAACGCTTCAGATCGCGCTCGGCGGCGACGAGCTGGGATTTGGACCGCGCAAGGTTGCCTTCCGCCTGCGCGATCTGCGCATCGATCTGGCGCGCATCCAGCGTGAACAGCAGATCGCCCTCCTTGACGCGGGCGCCATCCTCGAAATGAACCTCGGTGATGGTGGTCTCAAGGCGGGATTTCAGCGCCACACTCGAGATCGGCGTGACTGCACCGATCGAATCGACATCGAGCGGCACCGGCTTCTTTTCAGCCTTCGCAACTTCGACGGAGACCGCCTGCGGTCGCGGCGGAACCTGTGCCGTGCTCGCGCCGCCCATCCACATCGAACGGGTCGCATAGACCACCACCGCGGCAGCGCAGACGCCCAGAATGAGCAAGCCGCGTCGCTTCAAAAATCCTGATGCCATTTCGTCTCGCAGGCGCAGGCTCGCCAATATCGGCAAGCCGTTGTTTTCCCCGCCTCCTTGCGCTGGTTTTCCAGCGTTAATTTGCAACCGGCTTATCACAGCGGCACCTGTCGTGGTACGGCATATCCATGAATTTCTTTGAAATTCCCCTCTGTTAGCTAACGGAATCAGCCCATGCGGATCGCGACCTGGAACGTTAACTCTGTCCGTCAGCGGCTCGACCACCTGCTCGTCTGGTTGAAGGAGCGGTCTCCGGACATCGTTTGCCTGCAGGAAATCAAGTGCCAGGACGACGCGTTCCCGCGCGAACCGATCGAGGCGCTCGGCTACAACGTGGTCACCCACGGCCAGAAGACATTCAACGGTGTCGCGCTACTGTCGAAGTATCGTTTCGACGAAACCACACCGCGGCTCGGCGGCGATGCAGAAGACCTGCACGCACGCTTTCTCGAAGGCGTGGTGTCGCATTCAGGCGGCTCGCTGCGCGTCGCATGCCTTTATCTGCCCAACGGGAACCCGCCCGAAACGGAAAAATATCCATACAAGATCAAATGGATGGAGCGCCTTCTTCAGTATTCAAAAGAGCGCATGAAGGGCGAACAGCCGCTGGTGCTGGCGGGCGATTTCAACGTCATTCCGACAGCAGACGACGTCTACAATCCGGCAGCGTGGGCGGGCGACGCGCTGTTCCTGCCGAAGACGCGCGAACGATTCCGCGCCCTCCTCAACCTCGGGCTCACCGACGCAATCCGCGCGGTCAACGATCAGCCCGGCCAATACACCTTCTGGGACTATCAGGCCGGCGCATGGCCGAGGAATAACGGCATCCGAATCGACCATCTGCTGCTGTCGCCACAGGCGAGCGACCGGCTGCTCGATGCCGGCATCGACCGTCATGTCAGGGGATGGGAAAAGGCGTCAGATCACGTTCCGGTGTGGATCGATCTGGATCTCAACTAAGTCGCGCTGGAGTTCGCGAAGCGAACAGATCAATCCCGGCGGCCCTGGACCCAGCGCTCAAGCATCTGCAAGGCCATCGCCCTGTCGTCCTCGGACGCCTTGGCGAGCGCGGTCTTGTAGCTATCCTTGATCCAGGTCTCGTCCGGCGTGACACTGTCCTGCGCCAATGTCAGCCACATCAGGCCGCGCGCGGCCTGCCGCTGGACGCGATCGCCGTTGAACAACATCTGGCCCAGCAGCGCCTGCGCCTGATGCTGGCCCTTCTGGGCCGAAAGCGCGAGCCAGCGAACACCGTATTTCACGTCACGCGGCGCGCCGACGCCGTCGAGATACATGCGCGCCAGATTGTACTGCGCCTCGGCGTTGCCGAAGTACGACGCGGCGTAGGAGAACATCTCCCTCGCCCGCTCCGGATCGGCCTTCACCTGACTGTTCGGAATTCCGGACACGAAATAGCGGCCAAGGGCGACGAAGGCATTCGCCACTATGGACGCCTGCGGCGCCGACGGGCTGTCTTCGGCGTGGGCATTGGCGATCTTGCTGAAATACTCGTAGGCGCGCAGATCGTCGCGCGCGACGCCGTCGCCCTTGGCGTACATGCGTCCGAGCTTCCACTGCGCCACCGGATGACCGCCCTCGGCGGCATATTGCAGGGCTGACAGCGAAGCAGGCTGCGGAATGTCCGCGGGAGGAACGGGCTTCTTGATTACGGCAACACCGCTGGGAGCGGCAACGACCGGCAACGCCGCGTCCTGATTGCCCGGCGACGTCCCCTCGAAGGCGACGGCCGGACCCATCGCGAAGATCGCGATGGTCAGGGCAGCAATGCCGATGCGTTCAGATGTCCGCATAACACACTTTCTCACCGGCCCCGCCGGGATGGGTCACGGCGCCCTTGACCGCCGGTCCGACCTGCTGGGCGTATTTCCAGAGCACGCCGGAGCCGACCGAGGTCTCGCGCGGCTTCCAGGCCTTCTTGCGCTCGGCCAGTTCAGCATCCGTCAGTCTAACGTTGAGTGTGTTGTTGACGGCATCCAGTTCGATGATGTCCCCGTCGCGGAGCAGTCCGATCGGGCCGCCGACGGCGGCTTCCGGTCCGACATGACCGACGCAGAAGCCGCGGGTGGCTCCCGAAAACCGTCCGTCCGTGATGAGCGCGACCTTGCCGCCCATGCCCTGCCCGGTAAGGGCCGCAGTGGTCTGGAGCATTTCGCGCATGCCGGGGCCGCCCCTGGGGCCCTCGTAGCGGATCACGATGACGTCGCCTTCCTTGTAGGTCTTGTTGTTCACACACTCGAACGCGGCCTCTTCGGAATCGAAGCACCGCGCAGGTCCCGTGAACTTCAGCACCGACATTCCAGCGACTTTCACGATCGCGCCGTCCGGCGCGAGATTACCCTTCATGCCAACGACGCCACCGGTCACGGTGATCGGATTATCGGCAGAACGCACCACGTCCTGGTGAGGATTCCATTTCACGCTCTTGAGATTTTCGGCGATCGTGCGGCCGGTGACCGTCATGCAGTCGCCGTGCAAGTAACCGTTGTCCAGCAGCGTCTTCATCAGAAGCGGTATTCCACCAGCCTCGAACATATCTTTGGCGACATAACGACCGCCCGGCTTCAAATCCGCGATATACGGTGTCTTTTTGAAGATTTCGGCGACGTCGAAAAGATCGAAGTCGATTCCACATTCATGAGCCATTGCCGGCAGATGCAGCGCAGCATTGGTCGAGCCACCCGAGGCGGCAACGACGGCTGCGGCGTTTTCCAATGACTTACGGGTGACGATGTCGCGCGGGCGGATATTCTGCGCGATTAACTCCATGATCTTCTCGCCGGCCGCCATGCAGAACGCGTCGCGGATTTCATAAGGCGCCGGCGCGCCGGCCGAGTACGGCAAGGCCAATCCGATCGCCTCGGAAACGGTCGCCATGGTGTTGGCGGTGAACTGAGCGCCGCAGGCGCCCGCAGACGGGCACGCCACGCGCTCGATTTCGTCGAGATCCTCGTCGGACATCTCGCCGACGGAGTGCTTGCCGACCGCCTCGAACATATCCTGAACGGTGACCTGCTGACCGCGGAAATTGCCGGGCAGGATCGAGCCGCCATAGATGAAGATCGACGGCACGTTGAGACGCAGCATCGCCATCATCATGCCGGGCAAGGACTTGTCGCAGCCCGCCAGCCCGATCAGGGCGTCATAGGCATGGCCGCGGACGGTCAATTCCACCGAGTCCGCAATGGTTTCGCGCGACGGGAGCGACGACCGCATCCCCTCGTGGCCCATGGCGATGCCGTCGGTGACGGTGATGGTGCAGAACTCACGCGGCGTGCCGTGGGCCGCAGCCACACCCTTTTTGGCGGCCTGCGCCTGGCGCATCAGGGAAATGTTGCAGGGAGCGGCCTCATTCCAGCACGACGCCACGCCGACGAACGGCTGGTGGATTTGCTCGGTCGTGAGGCCCATGGCGTAAAGGTAGGAGCGATGAGGAGCGCGCGCGGGTCCTTCCGTCACATAACGGCTAGGAAGTTTCGCTTTTATGCTGGTTTTCGCGTCCATCGTGTACCTTTGTCCCCCAGCCACCCGTGAGATCCGGAGCCTCCCAAAAAAGCAGGATTTTCCAACACCTTCGCGAAGGCTGTGGCGTTTAGCCTACGAAGGAATGATCTCATGGAGGCGTGTGGCTAAATCGCGGCACACGCAAGTGCTTGCTGCGGCGAGGGTTAAATGTTCACGAAGTGTTGTAGGCGCGCAACATTCGTTGCGGCGCTGCAACGATGCCGCGCCTGCATGTTCGAAGACCGGGACTGGATTTCCGCGGCTATCGTCCGCGGATCATGCGCCAGGCAAACAGCAGGAGAACTGCACCGACCGACGCCGAAATGAGCGTGCGCCAGAAGCCGAACACCGGCACTTCCGCGATTTCGGCGAGCTTGGCGCCGACGAACGATCCCGCGATGCCGACAAGGATGTTGGTGAAGATGCCGTGGTTGGACGAGGTCACCCGCTCGGCGATCCAGCCGGCGATGGCGCCGATCAGGAGCATGGTGAAGAAACCGACTCCCGGCTGGCTAAAGAATGCTTGTGCGTCGTTCACAAAACCCTCCCGATCAGTCCGTGAGCAGGAAGCTTAGCGCGGCGCAATGACATCCCGAACGGCAATCGGATGAAACCCACATGAAAAAGGCTGGCCTTGGAGGCCAGCCTTCGAAGCAAACCCGAAGGGTCCGCCTACATCTTCTTTTCCATGCCCTCGGTCTTCATCTTCGACTTCGACGTCTTCTTTTTCTTCATCTTGTTCATCGCGTGCATTCCGGCGGTGTCGCTACCCGCAGCCGGACCCGTCACGTTCGTCTGATTGCTGGCCGGCGCACTGGGAGCTGCCGTGCCTCCGGACGTTTGCGCAAAGGCGCCACCGATTGTGGACAGACCAATCGCAGCAGCGCAGATCGAGCTTAGAACAACATTTCGCATGGAGACCTCCTCTTGGAATGACCAAGCCCAATTCCGGTAAATGGGAGTTGTTCCTGCGAGTTCGCAAACGTGTGATGATGGGCTTCGGTCTGAGTGGCGGAATGGTGACGCGCCTTTCGAGCGCGGCAAACGATAGACAACCTCAGAACTTCACCCCGAGACTTCCCCTGGCGCGCCAGTACTGAATGTTGTCACCTAACCCGCCATACTCGCCTGTCGCGGAAGCCGTGACGTTACCGGGCATCGTGACGCTGAGGCCGCCGTTGACGTGGGCCGACCAGCCATTGTTGAAGGTCGGAACGGTTGAAAGCGCGGCGGCGGTCTGGTCGCCGAAGCGATAATCCCCGAACACGCCGAAGGTCGGCGTCACCACGGCCGTGCCCCACACCAGCGGAACGCCCACGGTGCCGCCAGTCGATGCGCGACCGACGGTGAAGTTGAACTTGTCGTGGAAGACAGCCGCTGTGTCGGTGAACGAGTCCTGGCTTTCCGATGCGATGGTCAGCATCGCGGATGGCTCGAGATAGAACGTGCCAAAGCCATAGCGGCCGGACAGCTTGCTCATGCCGGTGACACGGTCCGCGCCGAACGATCCTGATACCGGACCCGCATCGGCACCGTAATTGATGCGGCCGTAGGTCAGCATGCCGTCGAGCCGCAGGCGGTCAAAGAATTTCCAGCCGAAATAGCCGCCGCCCGAGACGCCCTCACCGCGCAACGACGTCGGCGTGCCGAAGGATATCATGCTGTATTTGGAGTTCTCATAGCCGACGAGAACACCCGCGAGGAAATTGTCCGTGAAACGATAGCTCGCGCCGCCGGTGACATTGCTGTGCCAGCCATCGAAACTCGCGGCACTCCTGTCCTCAAAGCCGGTGAAGCGTCCGTCGATCCAGGCGTGCCACGGCGAGCGAACGAGCGGTGGCGCTTTCGCATACGGCACCTTGGCATAGCCAAGCGCCGCGAACGCACCGTTCGCATCTTTCACGTGGTCGGCTGGTTTACCGTCGGCGTTCTGCGCATTCTCGATGGCCGCAAAGCTGGTGCTGATTTGCCCGTTGCCGAATTGTGTCGTTCCGCCGCCGGAGAATGCGTCACCGATCGCGCCCGACGTCGCGTCGCCAATCGCCTGCGAGGACGCCTGCGCGCCGACCTTGGAGAAAGTCTGGCGGGTCTGTTCGAGGATTTGCGAATTGGTAGGACCCGTGGGCGCAGAGCCCTCGCAGGCAAAACTATAGCCCGCGCTTAACTGCTGGTTTGCCTGCATCAAGAGATTGCCGGGCGCGGTGACCGTATATGATCCGGACGCTGACGTGAAAGTCCCGAACGAGATCGTCGTCAGCGGAGGAAGCGAATCGTCCGCCGATCCGAATACCCTGACGTAACCCGCAGTGGAAAGACTCGAGATCGTGATCGTAACGCGGTCGCCCGGCAAAAACCCGTTAGCAACCAGCCTAAATGCACCAGAACCCCATATTATTTGCGTGACGTTGATTACATACCCGTTCAGATCGCTACAGGCTTGCGATCCGGGATACTGCGGGGCCGCCGCCGCCCCGTTAAAAGTCGAAATTGTGCACGCCAGCACCGCAGCGGCAGCCACACCCCCGCGCAAAACCCGCCCCGCAATGACCACTGAAACCGCCTTAATGGCCGCCTGACGGCGGCTGCAAATCAATCAACGATTGGCAGGACGGTATTGAGTTCCCAAATGCGCCGCCATTGCCGCGGGTTCTCACTCCGCGCAGGCGGTCCGAATAAGGAATCGTGTGGCTTTCAGGAGACTCGTCACATGTTCAGCACGCGCCCGTAGGCGTCGAGGACGGCTTCCTTCATGGTTTCCGAAATCGTCGGATGCGGGAAGATGGTGTGGAAGAGCTCTTCTTCCGTGGTCTCAAGATTCATCGCGACCACGAAGCCCTGGATCAGTTCGGTGACTTCCGAGCCGACCATGTGCGCACCGAGCAGTTGACCTGTCTTCTTGTCAAACACGACTTTCACCATGCCCTGGTCTTCGCCCTGCGCGATCGCCTTGCCGTTGCCGACGAACGGGAAGCGGCCGACGCGAATGTCCTTGCCCGCCTCTTTCGCTTTCGCTTCAGTCAGGCCGACCGACGCGATCTGCGGATGGCAGTAGGTGCAACCCGGGATCAGCAGTTTATCCATCGGGTGCGGATGCAGACCCTTGATGGCTTCGACGCAGATGACGCCTTCATGCTCGGCCTTGTGCGCCAGCATCGGCGGACCGGCGACGTCGCCGATGGCGTAGATGCCCGGCACGTTGGTCTTGCCGTAACCGTCGATAACGATGCAGCCGCGATCGGTCTTCACACCGAGCTTCTCAAGCCCGAAGCCTTCGATGTTGCCGACCACGCCGACCGCCGAAATCACGCGGTCGACTTCGATCGTCACCGGCTTGCCCTTGCCGTCATCGATGGTGGCGACAACGCTGTCGGCCTTCTTGTCGAGCTTGGTGACCTTGGTGTTCGCAAGAATTTTGAAGCCCTGCTTCTCGAACTGCTTGCGCGCGAAGCCCGCGATCTCCGCGTCTTCAACCGGCAGGATCTGCGGCAGCACTTCAACGACCGTCACTTCCGCGCCCATGGTGCGATAGAACGACGCGAACTCGATGCCGATGGCGCCGGAGCCGACGACGAGCAGCGACTTCGGCATCTTGTCGGGGTTCATCGCCTCGAAATAGGTCCAGACCAGTTTCTTGTCGGGCTCGAGACCCGGCAGCACGCGCGGCCGCGCGCCGGTCGCGACGATGATATGCTTGGCAGTGTAGGCGCCCGCGCCCAGCGCGCCCTTGGGCGCCGCCGCCTCTGTCTTCTTCACCGTGAACTTGCCGCTGCCGTCCAGCGACGCCTCGCCCCAGATGATCGCGATCTTGTTCTTGTTCATCAGGTATTCGACGCCGCCGTTGAGGCGCTTCACCACGCCGCGCGAGCGCGCGATCACGGCTTTCGGATCGAACGACACGTTGTCCGCCGACAGGCCGTAGTCCTTGGCGTGCTTCATGTAGTGATAGATTTCCGCCGAGCGCAGCAGCGCCTTGGTCGGAATGCAGCCCCAGTTGTTGCAGATGCCGCCAAGATACGCCTTCTCGACGATGGCGGTCTTGAATCCGAGCTGTGCGGCGCGGATCGCGGTCACATAACCGCCCGGCCCCGAACCAATGACAACGACGTCGAAAGATGTATCAGCCATAAGGAACTCCATTCGCCCGGTAGCGTACTATTGTCCGTAGTAGTCTTGCACTGTTGCCCACGCGACATCCTGCAGAAACGTTGCGGTCTTGTCGTCGAGATCAGCGTGATAGGGATTGCCGGCCGGCGAGCGCCGATAGACCGAGGCCATCACGACGCAGGCCGCCAGATATGTGCCCGCCAGAGTTGGATGACTTTTGTCCGGCACATGGAGAACAAGCTCGGGCCGTTGCGTGCGCGCCCGCGCGAACGCCAGTCCGGCGGGAATAACGAGCGAATCGTTATCGTTGCCCGCAGCCGTGTAGACATCCGCCAGCTTCGCGGTCATCTCGGGCTTGTCGGCATAGGCCCACGTCATGAACAGGATCGGCTGTGCACCGTGCTTGCGGACGATGGCGACATCCTTCGCGATGGTCTCCGCGAACACCGGCTTGCGCTGAGGATCGATCGAACACCAGCTGCAATCTGCCATGATCACGGCGTCGAACTCTTTGCGCTTGTGCGACGAGAGAAGGGCATCGACATCGTGTAGGCTCAACGGAGCACCGCTGATCGTCGCCGACGTCGCCGTAGAGGTGTTGGCGGGGTCGACGCCGCGCAGCAGATTGAGCACGTGATTGTGCAGGCTGTTGTTGTAATAAAAGTAGCTGTTACCGACGAAGAGGATGTTGCGCGGCACGTCCTTGAGCGCGGTGATCTTCGGCTTGATCTGCGCGACAGCGGCCGCTGACGTTGTCAGTTGCGCTACAACTCCCAGCGCCAGCACCACGCATTTCAAGCGGCCCACAAGCACGTGCAGACTCCGCTTCGTCACACCACCATCATCACAGGATTTTCGATCAGCTTCTTGAACGCCGTGATCAGCTCCGCGCCGAGCGCGCCGTCGATGGCGCGGTGATCGCAGGACAGCGTCACGCTCATCATGCTGGCCGCCACGATCTGGCCGTTGCGAACCACAGCGCGTTCCTCGCCCGTGCCGACCGCAAGGATCGAGGACTGCGGCGGATTGATCACCGCGGTGAAGTCCTTGATGCCGTACATGCCGAGGTTCGACACCGAAGACGTACCGCCCTGGTATTCGTTCGGCTTGAGCTTCTTGCCCTTTGCGCGCGTGGCAAGATCCTTCATCTCGCTGGAGATCGCCGACAGCGTCTTGATTTCAGCCTGGCGGATGATTGGCGTGATCAAACCGAACGGTAGCGCGACCGCGACACCAATGTCCGAATGCTTGTGGCGAAGCATCGCCGCCTCGGTCCACGATACGTTGGCTTCGGGGATTTTCTGCAGAGCGAGCGCCATCGCCTTGATGACGAAGTCGTTGACCGAAATCTTGTAGAGCGGCTTGCCGTCTGCGTTCTTGCCCGCCGCAGCGTTGATTTCCTCGCGCGCCGCGTTGAGCTTGCCGAGATCGCAATCGATTGTGAGATAGAACGTCGGCATCGAATTGGTCGCGGCGGTGAGACGCTGCGCAATGGTCCGGCGCATCGAGTCGTGCGGCACGCTTTCGTAACCGCCCTCTTGATACAGCGCGAGAATCTGCTGATCGGACATTGCGGGCGCACCGATTGCGGCAGTGGCAGCAGCAGGCGCACCGGCAGCAGCGGGCTTGAGGCCCTGACCGGATTTGGCCTGGTCGATATCGCGCGCGACAACGCGGCCATGCGGACCGGAGCCGTTGACGCGGGAGACATCGATCCCGGCTTCCTTGGCAAGGCGGCGCGCCAGCGGTGAAGAGAATACACGTGCGCCATTGCTCGCTGCAGGAGCCGCTGCCGGCGCGGGTTGCTGAGCAGCCTTCGCAGGTGCTGGTGTCGCAGCAGCCGGTGCGGGCGCGGCAGCAGGCGCTGCGGCTTTCGGTGCGGCGGCCGGAGGCGTTTCGGACTTTGCGGGTGCCGCAGAGGCGGCCCCTGCTCCGGCAGCCTTCACGTCCTCACCATCACCGGCAAGCACCGCGATGATGTTGTTGACCGGAACGTCCTGCGTGCCTTCCGGCACAAGGATCTTCGCAATCGTGCCTTCGTCGACGGCCTCGACTTCCATCGTGGCCTTGTCGGTCTCGATCTCGGCGATCACGTCGCCGGACTTGACCTTGTCGCCTTCCTTCTTGAGCCACTTGGAAAGGTTGCCCTTCTCCATCGTGGGCGACAGCGCGGGCATCAGAATGTTGATCGGCATGATCCTGGCCCCGCTCTCAGCGATACGAAACGGCTTTGGCGGCGGCGACGACTTCGGCCACCGTCGGCAACGCGAGCTTTTCGAGATTGGCCGCGTAAGGCATCGGCACGTCCTTGCCCGACACGCGCGCGACCGGCGCGTCGAGATAATCGAACGCGTTCTCCATGATCCGCGCTGCGATCTCCGCACCGACGCCCGACTGCTGCCAGCCTTCCTCGACCACCACTGCCCGCGAGGTCTTCTTCACCGAATTGATGATCGTCTCGGTGTCCATCGGACGCAGCGTGCGCAGGTCGATGACTTCGGCTTCGATGCCTTCCTTGGCGAGTTCATCGGCGGCCCCCAGCGCGTAAGTCATGCCGTTCGACCATGCAATCAGCGTCACATCCTTGCCTGCGCGCACGATGCGCGCCTTGCCGATGGGGATGACGTAATCGTCGAGCTTCGGCACATCGCCGGTGTGGCCGTAGAGAATTTCGTTCTCGAGGAAGATCACCGGATTGGGATCGCGGATCGCGGCCTTGAGCAGGCCCTTCGCGTCCGCCGCCGAATACGGCGAAACAACCTTGAGGCCGGGAACCTGCGAGTACCACGCCGAGTAGTCCTGGCTGTGCTGCGCCGCGACGCGCGCGGCGGGGCCGTTCGGACCACGGAATACGATCGAACAGCCCATCTGGCCGCCGGACATGTACAGCGTCTTCGCGGCGGAGTTGATGATCTGGTCGATCGCCTGCATGGCGAAGTTGAAGGTCATGAATTCGACGATGGGTTTCAGTCCGGCCATCGCTGCACCGACGCCGACGCCGGCGAAGCCGTGCTCGGTGATCGGGGTATCGATCACGCGCCGCGCGCCGAACTCCTGCAACAATCCTTGCGTGATCTTGTAGGCGCCCTGATATTCCGCGACCTCTTCGCCCATCACGAACACGTCGCCGTCGCGGCGCATTTCCTCGGCCATGGCGTCACGGAGCGCTTCGCGCACCGTCATCTTCACCATCTCGGTGCCGGGCGGCACTTCCGGATCCGGCTCGACCGGGGCGGCAGGGGCTGCAACGACGGGCGGCGCGCTGATCTGCGGCTTGCCTTCCCCGACGGGTGAGCGGGACTCTTCAACTTCCTGCTTAACTTCAACGCTAGGTTCGGGGGCTTTGGCCGCGGCGGCTGCCGGGGTTTTGCCCAGGTCGGCGGCGCTTTCGCCGTCGCTGAGGATGGTTGCGATGGGTGTGTTGACCGCGACGTCGTTGGTTCCTTCGGCGATCAGGATTTTGCCGAGCGTGCCCTCGTCGGTCGCCTCGACTTCCATCGTGGCTTTGTCGGTTTCAATCTCGGCGATGACGTCGCCGGACTTGATGGCTTCACCCTCCTTCTTCAGCCATTTGGAGAGATTGCCTTTCTCCATGGTGGGCGAAAGCGCGGGCATCAGAACTTGAATCGGCATGGTCGCTCCGGACTAATTCTCTAATTTGCGCGGACTGCGCGCGCCTATCGGTAGATGTCGGTGTAAAGCTCGGACGCGTCCGGCTCCGGCGCGTGCTGCGCGAAATCCGCCGCAGCGTTGACGATCTCGCGCACTTCCGCGTCGACCGCCTTCAAATCCTGCTCACTCACCTTGAGGTCGAGCAAACGCTGCCTCACCTGCTCGATCGGATCGCTGTCGTGGCGCACCTTGTCCACTTCCTCGCGCGTCCGGTACTTCGCGGGATCGGACATCGAATGGCCACGGTAACGGTAGGTCTGCATCTCCAGGATGTAAGGCCCGTTGCCCTCACGGCACCACTGCACAGCCTTGTCTCCCGCGGCCTTCACCGCACGGACGTCCATGCCGTCGACCTGTGCGCCCGGAATGTTGAACGACGCGCCGCGCTTGGAGAAATCGGTCTGCGCCGACGAGCGGGAGACCGAGGTGCCCATCGCATAACGGTTGTTCTCGATGACGTAGATCACGGGAAGCTTCCAGAGCTCCGCCATGTTGAAACTCTCGTAAACCTGACCCTGGTTCGCCGCGCCATCGCCGAAATAGGCGATGCTGACGTTCTTGTTGCCGCGATACTGGTTGGCAAAGGCCAGACCGGTGCCGAGAGGAACCTGGGCGCCGACGATGCCATGACCGCCGAAGAAGTTCTTCTCCTTGCTGAACATGTGCATGGAGCCGCCCTTGCCCTTGGAATAGCCGGCTTCGCGTCCGGTCAACTCAGCCATCACGCCCTTGGGGTCCATGCCGCAGGCCAGCATATGACCGTGATCGCGATAGCTGGTGATGATCTGGTCGCCCTGTTCAAGGGCCATCTGCATGCCCACCACGACCGCTTCCTGACCGATATACAGATGGCAGAAGCCGCCGATCGCGCCCATTCCGTAGAGTTGACCCGCCTTCTCCTCGAAACGCCGGATCAGCATCATCTCGCGAAACGCGTAAAGCTCTTGGTCCTTGGTGAAGGTCAGGTTCGAGGGATGGCGGGAGCCGTTGCCGGTGTCTGGCGCGGCGGCGCTTTTCTTTGGTGAAGCCATGTCATGTCCGGATGAGAGAGCGGATATAACCCTCTCTACTCCAACTCACATCGCCATGAAAGGATTGCGTGTGCTGCAAATTCGCACGCACATATCGCAATGCAGCGAACGCAATTTTAAAATCGAAAGCGAGCGTTTTTTGAAATTTGAAACCTAGTTCTGACCGATCATCCGCACAACGTCGCGCGGATGCACATAGTCGAGCTGA
The DNA here is from genome assembly GCA_051653085.1 of Afipia sp. Lineage (GTDB taxonomy): Bacteria > Pseudomonadota > Alphaproteobacteria > Rhizobiales > Xanthobacteraceae > Afipia. The sequence continues at coordinate 96,728 of JBOFVL010000020.1, forward strand.
TAACGGGCGCGTTCGTCGAGCATATCGGGATCGACCCGATCCGAACGAAGCAGCGAAACGCGCTGTTCGGCCGCAACGCGCTCGGCTTTGAGCCGCGCCAGCTCCGCCGTCAATTGCACGATCTCTTGATCGAGCTCTTGCCGCGCATTCAGGCCGTACTTGCCGGTGTAGGCATTGACGCCGAAATAGGCGATCAACGCCGCCGCGATCGTATAGAGCGCGAGGCCGGTCATGATGGCTTTGAGTCGGGAGCGTGAGACCATGCCGCACGATGCGGCAGCGCGGTTAATCGAATCCTAACAACCGGGCCGCCGCCATCACGGCGTCACTTCTTGAGCCGCTCGACCCAGGCCGCGAAAGCCTCGATGTAGGCCTTCAGCACCTTCTCAAGCGCTTCCTTGGTCAGGTTGCCCTTGTCGTCGAACGCATCGCCCACCCCATTCAGGTAGATTTCAGGCTGCTGCATGATCGGCCCGGAAATGCCCGGAAGAATGGATTTCAGGTGCATGGCCGCAGCAACGCCGCCAAGCGGGCCCGGTGAATTGGCGACAATACCGGTTGGCTTGCCATTGAAAGAGCTCTTTCCGTAAGGCCGCGAACCGACGTCGATCGCGTTTTTCAACACTCCGGAGGTCGACCGGTTGTATTCCGGCGTCACGAACAGCACTGCGTCGGATTTCTGGATCTTCTCGCGAAACGCGATCCAGTCCGCCGGTGGTGTCGCTTCAAAATCCTGATTGAAGAACGACAGGCCGTGCAGCGTGACGATCTCAAGCTTCAGCGATGGCGGCGCAATCTTGGCAAAAGCATTTGCGATCTTCAGCGAAAAGGATTCCTTACGGAGACTGCCGACAATCACTGCAACGGTATGGGTCATAAGAGAATCCTTTCAACGACCGCAAATTGAAACACGGGAATCTGGGATTAGCGTCGCCCCCAAAAGGATGCAAGTGCATTAAATTCAGATCGCGCAATTGTGTGGCGCAGGCTATCCCAGCACATCGTCGTTGTGCTGACCCAGCCGGGGGGCGCCGGAATGCGGATGCGGGCGCTGACCGTCGAACGAGATCGGCAAACCGACCACCGGCAACTCGCTGCCCGGCAGGGTGCGGATCAGATCGGACGCCTTGAACTGTTCGGTTTCCTGCAACTCGACGATGGTGTTGACCGGGGTGCTCGGCACGCCGGCCTCCTCGAAGGCGGCAAGCCAGTCGGCCCGCTTCTTCGTAAGCAGCACTGGTTTCATCAACCCGAGCAAAACCTCGCGATGGACGAACCGGTCCCTGCCCTTTGCGAACCGCGGGTCCGTCGCCCACTCCGGAAATCCGAGAACGGCGGCGAGCTTGTGGAACAGCCGGTCGTAACCGGCGGCAATGACCAGCGGACGATCGGCGGTCTCGAACACCTGATACGGCACGATCGTCGGCGTCGCGGCTCCGGTGCGCGGCGAAAGCTCTTGCGTGATGTGATAGGTCGCCAGCGATGAATCCACCCACGACGCCGCGCTGTCGAGCAGAGATGTGTCGATAACGCAGCCTTTTCCGGTGACATGCCGCTGCTGAAGTGCGGCGAGCGCACCGATCACGCACCACTGCGCGGTCGCCTTGTCGTTGATGGCGGGCGCGCAAAACGTCGGCGGGTCTTCATGACGGCCGGTCTGCATCATTACGCCGCCAAACGCCTGCAGCAGCGGATCGAAGCCCGGTGCTTTCGACAACGGCCCCTTCGGCCCGAACGCCCAGATCGAGCAATAGATCAGCCGCGGGTTGATCGCCCGCATATCATCAGGACCGATGCCGAGATCGGTGACGACGCCCGAGCGGAGATTCTGGATCAGGATGTCGGCGTCGCGCACGAGGTCTTTAAGTTTCTTGATGTCGCCCGCGTTCTTCATGTCGAGGGTCACAGACCGCTTGTTGCGGTTGGTGATGTGGAACATGATCGAGGCTTCCTCGATAAACGGAGGTCCCCATCCGCGTGCGTCGTCGCCGCCGTCGGGCTTCTCGATCTTGATCACGTCGGCGCCCATGTCCGCCATGATTGCGCCGGCGAGCGGACCGGCCAGCGCCTGCCCGATCTCGATGACTTTGATTCCGGCGAGCGGACCGTTCATGGCGTCTTTCTCCCGCAACTTGATTTTAGCGGACGCCACTCAAGCGAGTGCGGCCCGCCAAGGCAAGCCGCAAGCCCGATATGAAAACGAAACCCAGCGTTGCGTCGGCGAGGCTTGGCGCGAAACGCGGTTTACGCCAGCGCCTTGAGTGCCGACCTGCCCGCGTAGATCGCCTGCGTGCCCAATTCCTGTTCGATGCGCAGCAGCTGGTTGTACTTCGCAGTACGGTCCGACCGAGCCAGCGAGCCGGTCTTGATCTGTCCGCAGTTGGTCGCCACCGCGAGATCGGCAATGGTGTAGTCTTCCGTCTCGCCGGAACGATGCGACATCACAGCGGTGTAGGCCGCCTTGTGCGCCATCTCGACCGCAGCCAGCGTCTCGGTGAGCGAGCCGATCTGGTTGACCTTGACCAGAATGGAATTGCCGAGCCCCTTCTTGATGCCGTCCGCAAGGCGCGTGACGTTGGTGACGAACAGATCGTCGCCCACGAGCTGGCACTTCGATCCGATCAGATCGGTCAGTTCCTTCCAGCCGTCCATGTCGTCTTCCGCCATGCCGTCTTCAATCGAGACGATCGGGTAGCGCGAGACGAGATCGCCGAGGTACTTGGCCTGCTCCGAGCGCGAGCGGGTTTTCTTTTCGCCTTCATAGACGTAGGCGCCGTTCTTGAAGAATTCGGTGGAGGCGCAATCGAGCGCCAGCATCACGTCCTTGCCGGCCGAATATCCGGCCTTGGCAATCGCGGCCATGACGAAATCCAGCGCGGCGTCAGCCGACGGCAGGTTCGGCGCGAAGCCGCCCTCGTCGCCGACGTTGGTGTTGTGACCGGCTTTCTTCAGCTCGCCTTTCAGCGTGTGGAAAATCTCCACGCCTGCACGAAGGCCTTCAGAAAATGTCTTGGCGCCGACCGGCATCACCATGATTTCCTGGAAATCGATCGGGTTGTCCGCGTGCACGCCACCGTTGATAATGTTCATCATCGGCACCGGCAGGGTGCGCGCCGAGGTGCCGCCGACATAGCGATAGAGCGGCATGCCGAGGGATTCCGCCGCGGCCTTCGCAACAGCCAAAGAGACGCCGAGGATGGCGTTGGCGCCGAGGCGGCTCTTGTTGGGTGTGCCGTCCAGCCCGATCATGGTCTGGTCGATCTGAACCTGCTGCTCGGCCTCCATGCCGCCGATGGCGTCGAAGATCTCGCCGTTGACCGCCTCGACCGCCTTCAGCACGCCCTTGCCGAGATAGCGGCCCTTGTCGCCATCGCGCAGCTCAACAGCCTCATGCGCGCCGGTGGACGCGCCCGACGGAACGGCCGCACGGCCCAAGGAACCGTCTTCCAGCACCACATCGACTTCGACGGTCGGATTGCCACGGCTGTCGAGGATTTCGCGGCCGATGATGTCGACGATTGCGGTCATGTGCGCCCTTTCAGGAGTCGGTTCTAAGGATTTGGGGCAGCTTCTACAGGAACGCGCCCCTCGGGAAAAGACCATGCGAAGCTGTTGATCCCGTGACGTTTTGATCAGGAATCGCTATCAGGGGATAAATGGAGACATCGATGTCCAGAAAGCCCCGCATCACCAAGGCCGCCGCTTCCTCGCTGCAACTCGGCCATCAGGTCGAACCGCCCGCCTCGCCCGAGCAGGCGCAGCTCGACCGCGTGCCCAACCCGCATACGGACACGAACTACGTGGCACGTTTCACGATGCCGGAATTCACCTCGATCTGCCCGGTCACCGGCCAGCCGGATTTTGCGATCCTCGTGATCGATTACGTGCCGAACAAATGGCTCGTGGAGTCGAAGTCGCTCAAACTCTATCTCAACAGCTTCCGCAACGTCGGCTCGTTCCACGAGGATTGTACGGTGTCCATCGGCAAGCGGCTGACAAAGCTGCTTGCGCCACGCTGGCTGCGCATCGGCGGCTACTTCTATCCGCGCGGGGGCATGCCTATCGACGTGTTCTGGCAGGCCGGAAAACTGCCGGCGAATGTGTGGGCGCCGGATCAGGGCGTCGCGCCGTATCGCGGACGGGGTTAGATATCCGCGAGCTCACCCGGCTTCTGATTGAGCAGACGCGCGGCAACGATTCCAAGAACCAGAATGGCGGTCGCACTTAAGGTCAACGTCGCTAACTTGCCAAAGTGCGACAGCGAGAATCCATAGACAATCGGTCCGGCCGCCTGCCCCATGAAGAAAAAGAACGCATGGAGCGAGAGCGCCGACGCGCGCGCTTCGGGCGCGAGATCGCTGGAGAACACCTGCAACGATCCATGTAACGAATAAAAGCCCCATCCCATGATGAGCAAGGAGATCGCCTGGATTTCCCAGCGCGGGCCAAAGGCGACGACAACGAACTGTAGTGCGACGACGGCCGCGCCGCCGATCATCAGGCTTTTCACGCCAAACTTCGGCAGCAACCGCGATACGGTCATCGTGTAAAGCAATCCGCCGACTGCGAACGCGGCGATGACAACGCCCGGTATCGATGCGCGCGTCTCGCCAAGCTCGAACAGGAACGCAGCGACGAATGAGAACAGCCCGAGCACCAGTGCGCCTTCGATGAACACCGCAGTGAAGCAGACGCGCGCATTTGGATTGGCGATAATGGTGCGATAGCCGGCCTTCAGCGCGGCGAAACTCATGCCACTGCGGGCACTGACCACGCCGCCACGGCGAAAGCCGATCGTCACCGCGACGGAAGCCACCAGCATAATCAGCCCGAGCACGATCAGCACGCCGCGCCAACCAACGAAATCCGCAATAACGCCCGATGCCGTCGCGCCGAGCAGATTGCCTGTCATCGCACCGGCCAGCACGCGGCCCAGCGCGATCTGTCTTTGCGCAGTCGGCACCAGATCGCTGGTCAGACCCATGGCGATGGGAAACGTGCCACCGGCTGCAATGCCGCACAGGATGCGCGAGAGGAACAGCATTTCGAAGGACGACGCCATGGCGCCGAGGATGTTTGCGGCCCCCAGAAGCGCGAGACAGACGATCATCAGCTTGGCCTTGCCGAACATGTCGGCGACCGCGCCGAAAATCGGCTGCACGATAGCGAATGACAAAGCCACCGCCGCCGATAGACTCGCTGCGGTTGCCACCGTCACGCCGAAATCGGCTGACACCAGCGGCAATACCGGCTCCATCGAACGCGACGACAGCGCCGCCGCAAAGGTCGTGGCCGCAATGACGTTGAGGATCGGGAGCATCGGGGGAGAAGCCGCGTTAAGCTCGCGGTCCTTTTTATGTTTTGATTGTTATGATCTGACCGTCACGATTTCGATTTGGCGAGCGCATCGAACGCCATCAGGTTTTCGACGAGCGCCTCGAAATCCTTCAGCGGCACCATGTTCGGACCGTCCGACGGCGCATTGTCCGGATCGGGATGGGTCTCGATGAAGACGCCCGCGACGCCCACAGCGACAGCGGCCCGCGCCAGCACCGGCACGAACTCGCGCTCGCCGCCCGAAGATGTCCCCTTGCCGCCCGGCTGCTGCACCGAATGGGTTGCATCGAAGATCACCGGAGCGCCGGTGGTGCGCGCCAGGATCGGCAGCGCGCGCATGTCCGAGACGAGCGTGTTGTAACCGAACGACGCGCCGCGCTCGGTCACCAGCACGTTCGCATTGCCGCCGCCGGTGATCTTGGTGACGACATTCGCCATGTCCCACGGCGCGAGGAACTGTCCCTTCTTGACGTTCACGACCTTGCCGGTCGCCGCAGCGGCCAACAGGAGATCGGTCTGGCGGCACAGGAAGGCAGGAATTTGCAGAACGTCGACGGCTTCCGCGACAGGCGCGCATTGCTCGATCTCGTGCACGTCGGTCAGCACCGGCAGCCCGAGCGACGAACGAATCTCTGCAAAAATCGGCAACGCCTTCTCAAGGCCCATGCCGCGTGCAGCGGAGGAGCTGGTGCGGTTGGCCTTGTCGAAGGAGGTCTTGTAGACAAGCCCGATCTTGAGGCGCGCTGCGATCTCCTTCAGCGCCGAGGCTGTCTCCAGCGCATGCGCCCGGCTCTCGAGCTGGCACGGTCCTGCGATCACCGCCAAAGGCAGCGCATTGCCGAATGTGACGTTGCCTGCGGAAACCACCGGGGCCGCGGAAATCTTGGCGTTCAAGGCGAATCCTTTAGCTGGCGCTATTTCTGGAAACAGGTTCTTAAAATCAGAAATAGAAAATGACCATGCCCACCCGAGGGGGATGGATCAAGTCCGGCCCGTCAAATCTTTGCCGGGGCTTCGAATATCAGGGTTGCGCCGAAGGCGGCCTGCGGCGGGACGACAAGGCGTTCCGTATGACGATGGGACGCGATCCCGCCGCTCTTGAGTGCGCGCTCAATCGCATCGATGTCCGGCACCGACAGCCGCAGTCCCTTCAGCGACGCACCCTCGCCGTCCAGTCCGGGCGCAACGCCGAATTGATCGCGGAACGCCACCGCCTCCACGATCTCCACATCGCCGCGCGGCGTATATGCCGTCACGCCGATCGAGCTGGCGTGCAAGTCGCTCACACCGGTGAAGGCTTTGAGGAAGATGTGATGGTCCGCCGGATTTTCGGCGACAAGAACCACGTCGAGCACACCGCTCGCGCCGTTGGCGTGCTGCTGATAGTCCGGCTTCCAGAACGCCGCTGGATTGTGCTGCTGGCAAGTGAAGAAGCCGGTGCGCGGCGACAGGGGATCGCGCGCAAAGGCCAGAGAGAAACCCACCGTCGTGGGGCTGCCGTCCGGCAATCTCGCCTCTCGTGAAAACGGCAACACCTCCGAAATGCCGATGCCAGTCTTTGCGAAATCGGCCATGTCAGCGGCGCTGTCTATGCTCTCCAGCACCAACATCGACAAGCCGTCGCCGCGTGCGATTGCTTCGCGATTGGGAATGCCGAAGTGCCGTGACAAGCCATCGTCGCCGAGTTTTTCCGGCTCGGCCACGGTCAGAATCTCGATGAAGAATCCGGGAAACTGCACGACGTGATTGTGTGTGCCCCACGGATGCCTGTTGCGCGCGCCGACCTTGAAGCCGGCGCGCCGATAGAAGTCCGCCGCCGCGTCGAGATCGCGGACGGCATGAACGATGTGATCGAGACCGCGGGGCATCTTGATGCGTGCGCCTTACTTCACCGATGAGAAAGCTGTCGGCATCAGAAACTGGTTGACGACGTTGCCGATGATCTGGCCGTCCTTCTCGGACTCAGTGCGCGCGGATAACCATACGGGATCGGTCGAGAACGCGGTCCATTTCTTTTCGCGGTCCGCCATCGAATCCCATTCGAGAAAATAGGTCAGTTCCTGATTGGACTCGCCGACCGCCGTGGTGAAGAATCCAGCCTGCCGGATGCCGTGCTTCTTCCAGAGATCGAGCGTGGTGGTCTCGAACCGTTTCAACAAATTCGGAAGCCGCCCCGGAAGACAGCGATAGACGCGCATCTCATAGATCTTGCTCATTTGACCTCTTGTTATTGAACCGGCGCGCGAACGGCACCGACTGTGTTATGCAGGCTCTCCCGACCCGGCATATAGTGGCCTGCACGACGTGTTATCAAGCGCTTCAGCGAGAGGGTTTGCCATGCGGACGATGTTACTTTGCCAAATGCTCGCAGCGGCGGTTCTGGTTACCGCCGCGCAGGCCCAGTCCCCTGCTACACCCGGCGTTGTCACTGGCGGCGCTGCTGGCGTGACCTTCAACGGAAAGCCCGCCGCGCGTCAGGGCGATGCGACGAGCGACGGCAGCGCGATTGTCGAGGGATCTCCCAACGTCTTCATCAACGGCAAGCCGGCCGCTGTCATGAGCGGCAAAACCGGCTGCGGTGGCGTGGTCATCGGTGGTGCTGGCGGCATCTTCATCAATGGCAAGCCTGCCGCCCGCACCGGCGATCAGACGTCGGGATGCCCCGCCAAATAGCGCACAACACCCGGCGGCCGCCGTGGCGTCCGTAATGCAGCCGCAATCCACATGCTGTAGGTCCACTGCCATGAGCGAGAGTGCGGAATGCGGATCCTGCTAGTGGAAGACGAGACGGCAATGGCAACCGCCTTGTCCGCAGCGTTGAAGGGCTACGACATGGTGGTTGACCATGTGCTGACCCTTGCCGACGCCGAGGAAGCCATTTCGGCCGATGTTCATGGCGCCGTCCTCCTCGATCGCCGGCTGCCCGATGGCGACGGTCTCTCGCTGATCCCAAAACTCAGGGCCAGAGCGGACGGCATACCGATCATTGTCCTGACGGCGCGCAGCGATGTTGCAGACCGGATTGCCGGACTCGACAGCGGCGCGGATGACTATCTGGCAAAACCATTTTCCGTCGAGGAATTGCTGGCGCGGTTGCGCGCGGTGCTGCGGCGACCGGCGGGCCTTCAATCCGACCATGTGCGGGTCGGCCGCCTCGCTTTCGATTTCGGCCATCGCGAGGCCAGCGTCGAGGGACGTCTGCTGGAATTGCCGCGCCGCGAGTTGCTTGTCCTGGAGGCCCTGCTGCGGCGCCTGGGCCGGACTGTTCTGCGCTCGTCCCTTGAAGAAGCGGTTTATAATTTCGACGACGAGATACAATCGAACGCACTGGACACGCATGTGTCGCGACTCCGCCGCAAGCTGGCCGACGCCGACGCAGGCGTTGAAATTCATGGCATCCGCGGCGTCGGCTATCTGCTGAAACAACAGTCATGACGCAACCTCCTGCGATGCAATCTCTCAGGTCGCGGCTTGTCTGGCGGCTGGTGCCGTTACAGGCGGTATTGCTGACGCTCCTGACCCTGCTGGTCGTCGGGACACTGTGGGGAACAGGCCTCCTCCTCGACAACCGTGACGAAGAGCATGTCATCGATGTCCTGCAGAAGGCCGTGGAGCGCGACGCGGAAGGCAAGCTCGATCTGGTGTCGACGCCCGAACTCAAGACCCTGCGCTCCGATGTTCCCGATCTCTGGTTCATCATCAGGGACAAACAAGGTCATTCGCTGTCGGAAGGATCGGTGCCGCCCGAGTTCGCCAGCATCGGAAGCGCACTCGACCACATCAGCCAGGCGCGACTCGGCTGGCAGCTTCTCGACGACGATCCGCGCAAGCCCGCCGCGCGATTGAAACGCGTCGAGACTGCCGCTGGCAGTGTACAGATATTGACCGCGACGCAGGGCAGCATGTCTGCCGGTAAAGCCGCTTTGGTGGCGTCTCTGGTGTTCCTTGGCTTCGCGCTTCCAGGCCTGCTGCTCATGACGCTCACGACCGTCATCGCCACGCCCATCGTGGTCCGCCGCGCCCTCACCGGCCTGGATGCGACGGCCGATCAAGCCCGCCAGATCGACATCGAAAAGCGTGGCACGAGACTGCCCGTGGACCATGTGCCTGCCGAGATCGTACCACTGGTCTATGCGGTCAACGATGTGCTGGCGCGACTCGACGAGGGTTATACGCGCCACAAGCGCTTTGCTGCTGATGCGGCACATGAACTGCGCACACCGATCGCCATTTTGAGCACACGGCTTGAATCATTGCCGCAGGGGCCGGACAAAGCGCGTCTGATGCAGGATGCCGCCCGTCTCGCAACGCTGGCCGAGCAGTTGCTCGACATTCAGCGCCTCGATCAAAGCCGCGCGCCGTTTACCCGGGTCGATCTCGTCGCGGTCGGACAGCGTGTCGTGGCCGATCTTGCGCCGCTCGCGATTGCGGCGGGCTACGACATATCGTTCGAATCCGCCGCCGGGCGCGTCGAGACACTCGGAGACCACGTTGCGCTCGAACGGGCGCTGACCAATCTGGTTCAAAACGCAATCGAACACGCAGGCCACCGGGGCACGATCAGCGTTCGCGTCGATCTGCCCGCCACCATCGACGTCACAGATCAGGGAACGGGGATTCCGGCGGAGCAACGCGCGCGGATATTCGAACCCTTCTACCGGATGCAGCCGCTCGATCGCGGAGCCGGACTGGGGCTCAACCTTGTGCGTGAAATCGTTCATCTGCATCAGGGTCGTGTTGCAGTGCTCGACAATCCAGACGGCGGCGCCTACTTCAGGATAACGCTGCCTCCGATTTCCCAAGCGTAATACCTTTCGCGCTGGACGTTCGCGACTCCGCGCGACGCAACGCGCGATGATGCGCCCGCCTGAAAAAACAATCTTCGCTTGTGTCGTTCTTCCCGCCGAGCGTCGCGCAATGTTGTCGCAATGCACGGACGCGATATTGCGCGTGCCCCGTCGTCGCCTGCGATTCGGGGCTGTCACGCGAGCGGCCCTGACCGCTTCAAATCAAATCGCCAACCGGAGCACCAATGCCGCACGATTTTCTTTCGTTCTTTCTTGCCTGGATGTCAGCCCCCGGCCGCGTCGGCGCGATCGCCCCGTCCGGCGAGGCGTTGGCGAACCTGATCACCAGCGAGATCACGCCATCGACCGGCCCGATCATCGAGCTGGGGCCTGGCACCGGTGCGTTCACCTACAAGCTGTTGCAGCGTGGCGTGCGTCAGGAGAACCTCACCCTCATCGAATACGGCTCCGATTTCATGAGGCTCCTACAGATGCGCTTCCCCGGAGCGCGGGTGCTCTGGATGGACGCCGGCCGATTGGCAGGCAGCACATTGTTCGAAGGTGCGCCTGTCGGCGCCGTCGTCAGCGGCCTTCCGCTTCTGAACATGTCGACTCGAAAGATCGTCTCGATTGTCGGCGGCGCATTCAGCTACATACGCCCCGGCGGCGCTTTCTATCAGTTCACCTACGGCATGACCTGCCCGGTGCCGCGGCCCATTCTCGACAGGCTTGGTCTGAAGGCGACATTGCTCGACCGGGCCATACTGAATGTGCCTCCGGCTGCCGTCTATCGCCTAACGCGACGGCCGCAATGCAGGCTCGCGGCCAACAGCGCCGTCACGTCCAGCAAGGAGAACGCTCTTAGCTCCCTGCGTACCGATCCGTTGAGAGGTTGAGTTCGAAGGCCTCTTTGTCCTTGAGCCAGCGAATATCCTTGGTGGCGGACATCGCCTGCAAGATGGACGGCGAGACGCCCATCCGCGTCATATACTCAAGGATGACGCCCGTGGTCTTTTGCGTGTCGGCGACAATGTCGCGTCCTGCATCTGCGCCCTTTGGCGCTTCCGTGGTGAACTGATGAACGCCCAAGGCCGAGCCAGGGAAGGCTTCGCGAATTTTTCCACCGGCATAGGCGAGCACGCAGGCGCTGGCGCAGTAGGAGGAGCGCACACGCCCTTCGGCATCGAGCGCTCCCACCATCGTCGTCAGGCCGCGCGATCGGATGACCTCGCCCATGATGATCGCTTGATCGAGCCGCCCACCCGGCGACGACATCAGAACGATGTCGCCTGGAACAAGCTTGGCTTCGTCAAGCCTGTCGCGAAACCAGCTCGCAGCGGCGGCGCCGATCTCGCCCTTGATGGCGAGCGCGCGCGTCGGTCGTCCGTTCATGTCGATCTGGACGACCGACGACGTCAGAGCGGGCGAAAAATACAGGTCCTTCCAGTACGCCCAGGCCGACGGTGACGACAGATCCTGATACGCGCGGCCGCCCCACAGAGCGACGATGAGGATCGCGAACAGGATCGACACCAGCGAACTGCGGCCGAGCCAGCGGCGGCCGCCTGCTTCGGGCGGCTGGCCACTCGGCGTCTCCGGTTGCCGAGCGGCCGGAGATTCTCCCCATGGCCGCGCCGGATCGTCTGTCGACCGAAGAGATGGCGGTTTTATCTTTGGAATCATGATCAGTCCGGTAGCGGCCCAGGATACGCCCGCGGCAGCTTAACCGGCGATGACATTCATTCAATGAATGTTCGGACGATCAGACCAGCCGGCTCTGAACCACCGCAGCTTGCACGAACGATGCGAACAGCGGATGCGGCTCGAACGGACGCGATTTCAGTTCGGGATGATACTGCACGCCGATGAACCACGGATGATCCTCGTATTCGACGATCTCCGGCAGCACGCCATCCGGTGACATGCCCGAGAAACGCAGGCCGTGCTGCTCGAGGCGGTCCTTGTAGGCGGTGTTGACCTCATAGCGATGACGATGGCGCTCGGAAATCTCCAGCGCGCCGCCGTACACCTCGGAGACGCGGCTGCCCTTCTTGAGCGTGGCGGGATATGCGCCAAGACGCATGGTGCCGCCGAGATCGCCCGCGCGGGAGCGCTTTTCGAGCTCGTTGCCGCGCAGCCATTCCGTCATCAGGCCGACCAGCGGCTCCTTCGTCTGGCCAAACTCGGTCGAGTTGGCGTCCTCGATGCCGACCAGATTGCGCGCCGCCTCGATCACCGCCATCTGCATGCCGAAGCAGATGCCGAAATACGGAACGTCGCGCTCGCGCGCGAACTGCGCCGCCTTAATCTTGCCTTCCGCGCCGCGCTGGCCGAATCCGCCCGGCACCAGAATGCCGTTGACGTGTTCGAGGAACGGCGCGGGATCCTCGTTCTCGAAGACCTCGGATTCGATCCAGTCGAGATTGACCTTCACCTTGTTGGCGATGCCGCCGTGCGACAGCGCCTCGATCAGCGATTTGTAGGCGTCCTTCATGCCGGTGTATTTGCCGACGACGGCGATGGTCACCTGGCCTTCCGGATTGCGGATGCGCTCGTTGATGACGTGCCAGCTTTGCAGCGAAGGCGGCTTGATGTCGACGATGCCGAACGCGGCCAGCACTTCATCGTCCAGCCCTGCCGCGTGATAGGCCTCAGGCACTGCGTAGATATTGTCGACGTCGCGCGCCTCGATGACGGCGGATTCGCGGACATTGCAGAACAGCGCCAGCTTGCGGCGCTCTTCCTTCGGAATCTCGCGATCGGTCCGGCACAGCAGAATGTCGGGCTGGATGCCGATAGAACGCAACTCCTTGACCGAGTGCTGGGTCGGCTTGGTCTTGAGTTCCCCCGCACTCGGAATGTAGGGCAGCAGCGTGAGGTGGATGTAGATCACCTCGCCGCGCGGCAGGTCGTTCTTCACCTGACGGATCGCCTCGAAGAACGGCAGGCCCTCAATGTCGCCGACAGTGCCGCCGACTTCGCAAAGCACGAAGTCATAGCCCTCGTTGCCACCGAGGATGAACTCCTTGATGGCGCTTGTAACATGAGGAATCACTTGAACAGTCGCGCCGAGATAATCGCCGCGGCGTTCCTTGTTGAGAATGTCCTGATAGATCCGGCCGGTGGTGATGTTGTCCTGCTTGGTCGCGGGACGGCCGGTGAAGCGCTCGTAGTGGCCGAGATCGAGATCGGTCTCGGCGCCGTCATCGGTCACGAAGACTTCGCCGTGCTGATACGGCGACATCGTTCCGGGATCGAGATTGAGATAGGGATCGAGCTTGCGAAGGCGGACTTTGTAGCCTCGTGACTGCAGAACAGCGCCGAGCGCTGCTGAAGCCAAACCCTTGCCGAGCGAGGAGACCACGCCGCCGGTGATGAAAATATACCGCGTCATGGGACTCTACCTTTAACTCCGCCGCTGTGATTCGCAAAACTAAACGCACGCGCACGCCGATAAAGTACGGCGCTGTGGGTGACTTCGATATGTAAGTTCAGTCAGTGACTTGGAAGGCAATTCTGAGACTTGCAGACAAGCATCTCGCGCATGCCTGCAAGTCTTTACCTCGCAAGTACGTCACTTCGACTGCGGCGCCTGCGGTGCAGACGGAGCTTCAGGCTTCTTGAGCGAGTCCAGCAGACCGCCTGCAGGAGCCGCCGGAGCGCCAGGCTGCGAGATCGGCGCCGGGCTGGTGTTGATGATCGATGCCGGCTTGCGCTCGTAGCTCGCGAGCCACGACAGGAACAGGCTGGTGATGAAGAAGCCCGCCGCCAGAATGGCCGTGGTGCGCGTCAGCAGATTGGTCGTGCCGCGGCTCGACATGAAACCGCCGCCACCGCCGCCGCCGATACCCAGGCCACCGCCTTCGGAACGCTGCAGCAGCACCACCCCGATCAGGGTCGCGACGATCATGAGGTGGATGACGATAATGACAGTCTGCATCGTTACCTTCCGTCACAAGCCTCTAGCGCCGGCAGCCGGTCGCACGTGACACTTGCGGGGGTTGAAGTTGCGCGGTCTGTACACGATTGCAGGGGTGATTGTCACCCCCGGCAGACCATATTGGGTTGGGAGGGATTTAGGGGCACGCAGCCGCAATCGCAAGGAAATCAACTGCTTTCAGGCTCGCCCCGCCGACCAGGGCACCGTCGACGTTCGCAACCGTCATCAGTTCGGCGGCATTCGAGGGCTTTACGGAACCGCCGTACAGGATTCGGATGCCGGCCCCCTCCTTGCTAAAGCGCTCCGTGAGTTTACCCCGAATAAACCCATGAACTTCCTCGACATCCTTGGTTGTCGGGGTTCGGCCGGTTCCGATCGCCCAAACCGGTTCATAGGCCACGACCGTGTTGACGGCGGTCGCGCCGTCCGGCACCGATCCGGCCAACTGCCGCCCGACCACATCGAGCGTCTGCCCGGCATCGCGTTCGGCCTGCGTCTCGCCGACGCAGACGATGGCCGTAAGCTTGGCCCGCCGAGCCGCCTCCGCCTTGGACCGCACCAATGCATCGCTTTCGCCATGGTCCGCACGGCGCTCGGAATGCCCCACAATCACGGCTGTTGCCCCTGCATCGGCCAGCATCTCAGCCGAAATATCGCCCGTATGGGCGCCCGAGGGCGCCGGGTGGCAATCCTGCGCACCGATTGCAAGCTGCGATCCCGAAACCACCGCAACCGAGGTGAAAAGCAGCGTCGCCGGCGGACAGATCAAAAGATCGGCCCTGCGCCCCAGATCGCCCGCGCCCTGCCAGATGGCCGCAAGCTCCGTCATCGAGGCTTTCAGGCCATTCATCTTCCAGTTCCCGGCAATCAGGGGGCGGCGCTTGTCGGTCATCATCGATCTCACATCTGAATTGGTCGATTTGCGCTAGCAGAGGGTGTCCACGGAAGCCAGTTCCGTAGCCGGGTTTCCACATTGCAGAAGGTTAACCGCGCTGAAGCGTCGCCGTCTGCATGGTTGCTAGGGAACCGGCGCCCCTTTATATGTCGGCGAAACAACGCGGTAACGCCTCTGCGGCGAACTGCCCCTCCTCCTTAAACATCAAGTTGGTCCCATGCTCCGAGGAATGCGCAAAGCCTCATCGAACTGGCTCGGCAAGACGGTGATGTCCGTCATGTTCGGCGTGCTGATTATCAGTTTCGGCATCTGGGGCATCGCCGACATCTTCAAGGGATTCGGACAGTCGTCGCTCGCCAAGATCGGCAGCACCGAAATCTCCACCGAGCAGTTCCGGAATCTGTTCACCGACAAGCTGCAGCAGATCGGCCGCCGTTTCGGCCGTCCGCTGACCATGGAGCAGGCGCGCCAGTTCGGCCTCGACCGTCAGGTGCTGCAGGAGGTCATCGCGGACGCATCTCTCGACGAGACCGTGCGACGCATGGGTCTGGGCGCATCCGACGCGGATGTGGTCCGCGTGATTTCCAGCGACTCGAACTTCAAAGGACTGGACGGCAAGTTCGATCATGACCGCTTCGTTCAGATCATTCGTCAGGCCGGCTACACCGAGCAGCGCTATGTCGCAGAGCAGCGCCGCCGCATACTGCGCGCCCAGCTCACAGGAACGGTGATCGCCGGACTTGAACCGCCGAAGACCCAGCTTGAAGCGCTGGTCCGTTTCCAGAACGAGCAGCGCTCGGCGGAATACATCCGGCTGACCGCAGCGCAGGCCGGCACCATCGACGCGCCCTCGCCGGAGGCGCTGGCGGCCTATTTCGATGAGCGCAAGCAACTGTTCCGCGCGCCGGAATATCGCAAGATCGCCGTGCTCACGCTGACACCCGATGAACTCGCCAAGAAGATCGACGTGTCGGACGATGATGCGAAGAAGGTTTTCGAACAGCGCCGCGAACGCTATGCGACGCCAGAGAAACGTCAGGTCTTGCAGATTCCGTTCCCGAACGCCGACGAGGCGAAAGCCGCGCGCGATCGCATCACCGCAGGGACGTCGTTCGAGGACATTGCCAAGGAGCGCAAGCTCACGCTCGCCGACATCGACCTCGGCAACGTGGCCAAAAGCTCCATCGGCGATTCCGCGCTCGCGGACGCAGCCTTCGCGCTTGCGCCGGGCACCGTCAGCGAGCCGGTCAAGGGCACGCTCGTCACGGCGCTGCTGAAGGTCACGAAGGTCGAGCCCGGCACTAACCCGACCTATGAAAGCGTCGCTCCACAGATCAAGCGTGAGCTTGCCGTGGAGCGCGCCCGGGCGCAGTTGCAAGATCTGCACAACAAGATCGAGGACGAGCGCGGCGGCGGATCGAACATCGCGGAAGCCGCGCAGAAACTCGGACTCAACGCCACAACGATCGAAGCCGTCGACCGATCCGGCCGTGGGCTGGACGGCAAGCCGGTGACAGGCCTGCCGCAAGGCATCGATATCGTGTCCCCTGCCTTTGCCAGCAACATCGGCGTCGAGAACGAGCCGGCGCAACTCAACGGCGGCGAAGTCTGGTTCGACGTGCTCGGCATCACGCCGTCGCGCGAGCGTCCGCTGGATGAAGTG
This sequence comes from Afipia sp., assembly GCA_051653085.1. Taxonomy (GTDB): domain Bacteria; phylum Pseudomonadota; class Alphaproteobacteria; order Rhizobiales; family Xanthobacteraceae; genus Afipia. The sequence goes on from JBOFVL010000020.1 coordinate 113,350, forward strand.
AAAGCTCAGGTCGAAGCCCGCTGGCGCGACGAACAGGTCTCGACCCGGCTCCGCGCCAAGTCCGCGGAGATCGTCGAGAAGCTGAACAAGGGCGCCAAGTTCGACGCCGAAGCCGCTGCTGCGGGCGTGAAGGTCGAAACCGCCACCCTGTTCAAGCGTGATGCGGATCCGAAGGGCGTGCCGGAGCGGCTTGTCGCGGCCGCATTCAACACACCGAAGGATGGCAACGGCCAGGCCGAGGGCGCTGGCGGAAGCGACTGGATCGTGTTCAAGGTCACCGACGTCGTCGTGCCGCCGGTGGATCTTGCCTCGGAAGACGTGAAAAAGCTGAAGGAAAGCCTTCGCCAGGCGGAGATCGAAGAGCAGGTCGCCGCTTACGTGTCGAAGCTCGAAACCCAGATCGGCGTCACAATCAACCAGAATGCGTTTGCGGTAGCGACCGGCGCGGCTTCAAGTCAATAACGAATGTCGCGTCAGGTGGCAGTCACATTACGCAAAGCGGGATCATGGACGATCTGAAAGCCATCATCGGAAAAGTCGCCACCGGCGCGGCCCTGTCACGTGACGAGGCTGCGGCGGCGTTCGACCGCGTGATGTCCGGCGAAGCGACGCCCTCGCAGATGGGCGCCCTGCTGATGGGCCTGCGCGTGCGCGGCGAAACCGTCGATGAAATCACCGGCGCGGTCTCGGCGATGCGCTCCAAGATGCTGACGGTGAAGGCGCCCGCGGATGCGGTCGACATCGTCGGCACCGGCGGTGATGGCTCGGGTTCGGTCAATGTCTCGACCTGCGCATCATTCATCCTTGCAGGCACCGGCGTGCCGGTCGCCAAGCACGGCAACCGCGCGCTGTCGTCGAAGTCCGGCGCGGCCGATGCGCTGGCGGCGCTCGGCGTCAACATCAACATCACGCCCGATGACGTCGGCCGCTGCATCGCCGAGGCCGGCATCGGCTTCATGTTCGCGCCGACGCACCATCCGGCGATGAAGAACGTCGGCCCTACCCGCGTCGAACTCGCCACCCGCACCATCTTCAACCTGCTCGGGCCGCTGTCCAATCCTGCCGGCGTCAAGCGGCAGATGGTCGGCGTGTTCTCGAAACACTGGGTCGAGCCGCTGGCGCAGGTGTTGAGGAATCTCGGCTCGGAATCCGTGTGGGTCGTGCACGGTTCTGACGGCCTCGATGAAATCACCCTCACCGGCCCGACCTTCGTCGCGGCGCTTGAGAAGGGCAACATCCGCACGTTCGAAGTGATGCCGGAGGACGGCGGGCTTCCGCGCGCAACGGCTGCGGAACTCAAGGGCGGCGACGCTGAAGCCAACGCCAAAGCGCTGCGCGACGTGCTGGACGGCAAGCCCGGCGCGTATCGCAATGTCGCACTTTTGAACGCCGCCGCGGCGCTTGTGGTCGCAGGCAAGGCGAAAGATCTCAAGGAAGGCGTTGCGCTCGGCACCAAGGCGCTGGACACTGGCGCTGCGACGGACCGGCTGACGCGCCTCGTCGCCGTCTCCAATGCTTGAGGAGCAGTTGCCCTTGTCGGACATCCTCGAAAAGATCGAAACCTACAAGCGCGAGGAAATCGCCGCCGCAAAGCGCGCGCTTCCGCTCGGTGAGGTCGAAGCGCGCGCCAAGGCGGCTCCTGCGCCGCGCGGATTTGTGAAAGCCATTCGCGCGAAACATGCCAATGGCGACTACGCGCTGATCGCGGAGATCAAGAAAGCCTCACCGTCCAAGGGACTGATCCGCGCGGATTTCGATCCGCCGGCACTGGCGAAGGCCTATGAAGCCGGTGGCGCGGCTTGTCTCTCGGTCCTGACCGACACGCCCTCGTTTCAGGGCTCGCTGGCATTCATGGTCGCGGCGCGCGCCGCCGTCTCGCTGCCGGTGTTGCGCAAGGATTTCATGTACGACACCTATCAGGTGGCGGAAGCCCGCGCCCATGGTGCGGATTGCATTCTCATCATCATGGCCGCACTCGACGACGCTGCGGCGAAGGACATCGAGGACGCCGCCTTCGCGCACGGCATGGACGTGCTGCTCGAAGTCCATAACCGCGAAGAACTCGACCGCGCGTTGAAACTGCGCTCGCCGCTGCTCGGTGTGAACAACCGCAACCTGCGCACCTTCGAGACCACGCTCGCGACCAGTGAAGAACTCGCGCCGCTGATTCCGAAGGATCGCGTCAGCGTCGGTGAAAGCGGCATCTTCGCACCGGAAGACCTCGCGCGTCTCGCCAAGGTCGGCATGTCGACGTTCCTCGTCGGCGAGAGCCTGATGCGTCAGGCCGATGTGACGGCGGCGACCCGCACGCTGCTCGCACGCGATGCGCAACGCGCCACCGGGACTCGCTGAACCGTGGCCAAAGAGAAATCAAAGAAGAAGGTAAGCGCTGCCCTCACCCATATCGACGCCAAGGGCGAGGCACGCATGGTGGACGTCTCCGCCAAGCCGGATACCGAGCGTGTGGCGGTGGCCGAAGGCCATGTCATCATGACGCGCAAGACGCTCGATCTGATTGTGAAAGGCAACGCCACGAAGGGCGACGTGCTCGGCACCGCGCGCGTGGCCGGGATCATGGCGGCGAAGCGCACCTCCGATCTCATTCCGCTGTGTCATCCGCTGGCGCTGTCGAAGGTCACCATCGACATTACGCCGGACACCAAACTGCCAGGCTGCCGCGTCCGCGCGACCGTCAAGGTCAAGGGTCCGACCGGTGTCGAGATGGAGGCGCTGACCGCGGTGTCGGTCGCATGCCTCACCATCTACGACATGGTGAAGGCGGTGGAGCGCGGCATTCAGATCGAGGGCATCCACCTGGTCGAGAAGAAGGGCGGAAAGTCCGGTCATTATCTGGCGGACTATTAAGGATCGCACCATGGCGCTGATGCCGGTTGCAGAAGCATACGCCGCCGTTCTCAAGGACGCCCGCGCGCTGCCCGAAGAGATGGTTGCGCTCACCGACGCGCATCACCGCACACTGTCCCGCGATATCGCCGCGCTGCGCACCCAGCCTCCTGCAGACATGTCGGCGATGGATGGCTATGCCGTTCGCGCGGCTGATGCCGTGGCCGGGGCACGGTTAAAGGTGATCGGCGAAGTCGCCGCCGGCCGTCCTTTCAGTCAGAGGGTCGGCGCGGGACAGGCAGCGCGCATTTTCACCGGCGGTGTCGTTCCCGATGGGGCCGATGCTGTCGTGATTCAAGAAGACGCGTCACAGGACGGCGACGTCGTGGTCGTCAATGAATCCGTCGCGGCGGGAAAGAACATCCGTCCCGCCGGCATCGATTACCGCGAAGGTGAAGTGGGTCTGCGGCGCGGCTCACGGCTGTCCGACCGCGCGCTTGCGTTGGCGGCCGGCATGAACCATCCGCAATTGCCGGTGCATCGCCGCCCGCGGATTGCAATCCTCGCCACCGGCGATGAACTGGTTGCGCCGGGCACGACTCCCGGCCTCGGTCAGATCGTCTACAGCAATTTCTTTGCGCTGAGCGCTCTCGTGCGCAGCGAAGGCGCCGAGGCCATCGATCTCGGCATCGCCCGCGACACGGTTGAATCCACGTCACTCGGAATCAAACGCGCGCAGGATCTCGGCGTCGATGTTCTGGTCACCACCGGCGGTGCATCTGTCGGCGACCACGATCTCGTTCAGGCCGCGCTGAAAGCCGAAGGCTTCGACATGGCCTTCTGGCAAATCGCGCTGCGCCCCGGAAAACCGATGATGCACGCACGGCTGGGACCGATGCGCGTGCTCGGCCTGCCGGGTAATCCGGTGTCGTCCTATGTCTGCGCCTTCCTGTTTCTGGTGCCGCTGATCCGCGCGCTGTCGGGGCGAACCACCGTGGATCATTCCTTCGAGCACGCGGTGCTGGGGCGCGAACTGCCTGCCAACGACAAGCGGCAGGATTATCTACGGGCGCGGCTCGAAAACGGCCGCGACGGCGTGCCCGTCGCGACCTCCGTCGGCGCACAGGACAGCTCGCTGGTGGGCAATCTGGCGGCAGCCGATGCGCTGATCGTCCGGCCGCCCTTTGCACCGGCGGCCCCTGCCGGATCGCCCTGCACGATCCTCCGGCTTCCCGACTAGGTAGCCATTTCCTCGCGCAAATAATTTTGCCGGCCCAGGATGCGCAATGGAACCCTTGGGAACCTGCGGCATTGTTTTTTTAAGCGCTTGGATGGCGCAGATAAAAGCCGCCACGATCCGCGTGCGGATCACCGGACACTCCTTCTATGCGGGAGGCGTCACCATGAATGACATGCATGAGATGCGCAGTGAATGGAGCTGGTGGTACCTGCTCTTCGCCGTTGAGTTCGCCGTCGCTCTCTGGCCGCCCTTCTACAACAGCGCCGAGCCTTACTGGATCGGCATTCCGTTTTTCTACTGGTATCAGCTTCTGTGGGTGCTCATCGCGGCGGCGTTCAACGCGATTGTCTATTTCATGACCACGGCTGAACACGGGGAGGCCGCGCGACGGTAAATGGTTTGATCCGAAGCCTGAAGTGACCAGGCACGAAGAGGAAACCGACGGAGGAGTGTCGTGCAGGACATCAACTGGGTCGCACTCATTGTCTTCGTGGCGTTGTTTGGTTTCGTCACCTGGCTCGGTTTCGCCGCAGCCAACTGGCGCAAGGGCGATCTCGACCAGTTGCACGAATGGGGACTTGGCGGAAGGCGCTTCGGAACGATTGTCACGTGGTTTCTGGTCGGTGGCGACCTCTATACGGCCTACACGTTTATCGCCGTTCCGGCGCTCGCCTTCGGAGCTGGTGCTGTCGCCTTTTTCGCGGTGCCGTATACGATCGTGATCTATCCGATCCTGTTCCTGGTCTTCCCGCGGATTTGGTATGTTTGCAGCAAGCATGGCTACATCACTGCCGCTGATTTCGTGCGCGGCCGTTTTGGCAATCGCTGGCTGGCCTTGGCAGTCGCGCTGACCGGCCTTGTCGCCACGATGCCTTACATCGCCCTTCAACTGGTCGGCATTCAGGTCGTCATCGGCGCACTCGGCATTTCGGGCACGGGGTGGGAAGCTGATCTGCCGTTGATCATCGCCTTCCTGGTGCTTGCCGCCTTCACCTATTCGAGCGGACTGCGCGCGCCGGCGTCAATCGCCATCGTCAAGGATATCCTGATCTACATCACGGCATTCGCCGCGGTGATCATCATTCCGATTGAACTCGGCGGGTTCGGCAAGATTTTCGAGGCGGTGCCCCCGGCGAAGCTCTTGCTCGCGACGCCCGGCCCCAACACCACCGGCGCCTATGGCGTTTATGCGACCCTGGCACTCGGTTCAGCGCTGGCGCTCTTCCTCTATCCGCATTCCATGACGGGAATTATGAGCGCCAGCAGCGGCGCCGCCATCCGTCGCAATGCTGCTTTGCTGCCAGCCTACTCCCTCATGCTCGGCCTGCTTGCGCTCGTCGGCTTCTTCGCAATCGCCGCAGGCGTCAGCAACCTTCCCGAATACGCCGCCGGCTTCAAACAGTTCGGCAATAACTTCGCGGTGCCCGCGCTCTTCCTGCACAGTTTCCCGTCCTGGTTCGTCGGCATCGCGTTTGCTGCAATCGGGATTGGCGCGCTGGTGCCGGCGGCGATCATGTCGATCGCCGCAGCCAATCTCTATACGCGCAACATCTATCGCGAGTTCATCAACAACAGCCCGACCGACAAGCAGGAAGCGCAGATGGCGAAGTGGGTGTCGCTGATCGTCAAGCTCGGCGCGCTGGTGTTCATCATCTTCGCGCCGACGCAATACGCCATTCAGCTGCAACTGCTGGGCGGCATCTGGATCATCCAGACGCTGCCCGCGGTGATGCTTGGCGCCTATACCCGCTGGTTCAATGACTGGGCATTGCTGCTCGGCTGGGCCGTGGGAATCATCGTAGGCACGGCGATGGCCGTCGCGATGAACCTCACGCCGACCTATCCGCTTGTGCTCGCCGGCTACGCGCTCCCCGGCTACACCGCGCTCTATACGGTGATCCTGAATCTCGCGGTGGTCGTCGTGCTGACGCCGATATTCAACGCGATGAAGGCACGACACGTCCCCATCGACGAAACCATGCCGACCGACTACTACGCCTAAGGAACCGGTTGCCGGACGCCCGACGGGGACGACCATCGACCCTGCCGAGTCCGGCTTGGCCGACTGCGATCACGCGGCTGACCCCGGCTTGCGCCCTTGAGCGCCGCCTGCACCCGAAAGAGAGATCCCCGTTTCGTTGACGTGAAATTAAGGGGTTGCGGAACACATATGGAACAGATAGTGTTCGTTCATGATTTGTTTCGAGTGACTCGCAACTCCTGACAGCCTTTTCAATGGGCCTCAGAGAGACACGCAGCACCGGATCAACTGGGATCGGGGACCAATTCAGATGCTGACACGCAAACAATACGAGCTTCTGCGCTTCATCAATGAGCGGCTGAAAGAAGCTGGTGTTCCGCCCTCCTTCGACGAAATGAAGGACGCGCTGGACCTGCGGTCCAAGTCCGGCATCCATCGGCTGATTACTGCCCTTGAGGAGCGCGGCTTCATCCGCAGGCTCGCCAACCGGGCCCGCGCCATCGAGGTCATCAAGCTGCCTGAACTGGGCGCCAGCCCCGGCGGAGCCCGCCGCGGGTTCACCCCAAGCGTCATCGAAGGCAATCTCGGCAAGGTCCGTGCGAACACGTCTGCCGGTCCCGACGAGGATGCGAGCTTCCCCGTCTCCGTTCCCGTCATGGGCCGGATCGCGGCAGGTACGCCGATCGAGGCGCTGCAGACCCGCAGCCACACCATCAGCGTGCCGCCCGACATGCTCGGCTCCGGTGAACACTATGCCCTCGAAGTGCGCGGCGATTCCATGATGGAAGCCGGTATTCTCGACGGCGATACCGTGCTGATCCAGCGCAACGAGAGCGCCGACACCGGCGATATCGTGGTGGCGCTGATCGACGAGGAAGAAGCCACCTTGAAGCGCTTCCGGCGGCGCGGCGCATCCATCGCGCTGGAGCCTGCGAACTCGGCCTACGAGGTTCGTATCCTGCCGCCGAACCGCGTGCGCATTCAGGGCAAGCTGATCGGGCTCGTCCGGAAGTACTGAGACTTCGTCTAACCGGCAGTTAGGCTAGTTTAGCTGGCAGTTGAAAAACTCCGACATTCCCGGAGCGCGAGTTCTTGCGAGCGAGCCCGGAATCCAGAAACTGCTTCCGCTTAACTCTGCTGGATTCCGGATCAGCCCCGCTGCGCGGCCTGTCCGGGAATGACGGTGAGATCAATCGTCAGACTGCAAATCGCTTTCCGCAGGTGTCACATCGACCGGCTGCGCCGGAAGATTTGACCGGGCCGCAGGTGTCTGCGGTTCATCATCAGCGATGGCCGGCGACCACGGACGATCGACGCCGCGCGGCCTGATGGCTGTGATCGCGTAGCCATCGGCGGTTTTGCGCAAGGCGAGCGTCCCTCGCCTGCTCAGTGTATCCCGATCCAGCACCATGGCTGCGCAACCGGAGGGCGGCTGCCGCAACGTCACGATCACAGCGGCGCGCGCGCAATCGTCGGCGAAGGCTTCCGGCTTCAGCGTGAGAGCAACCATCACGCCGCCGGACGCCTGCACCACACATCCTGCATCGTCGCATGAGACACCGTCCGTCAGCGACGGATCCGCCGCCGTGCGCGGATCGGCATCGGCCGCAAGCCATTCACGCGACAGGAACGCATCTTTGGCGGTACGCATCAGGCGCAGCCGGCCGTCCTTGGCCCGCACGCCGACCGTATGTCCGTCGCCCGCCACGAGAATGTCCGGCTGCGGCGTGGTGAGCGCCCACAGGGTTGCGAGCGCGATGAGCCCTGCTCCCGCCCAGCGCAACGGCGTCCGCAGCAGGCCCAGCGCGATGATGCCCGCGCTCATCGCAGCCAGCGGCCCGGTCCCGAAGGCCGCCATCCGGCCGATGGCTCCGGGCAATGCCGCGACCCATTGCGACACTGCGATCATCCAGCCGATGCCGAGATCCATCAGCCGCCAGAACACGCCATCGAATCCGAACGGCATGGCCAGCAGTCCCAGCAATCCGGCAGGCATCACCAGCACCGACACCACCGGCATCGCTGCGAGGTTCGCGAGCACGCCGTAAGGTGTGACGCGATGAAAATGGAACGCGGCATAAGGCATCGTCGCGAGGCCTGCGACCAGCGACGCCAAAGCGAGCATTGTGATTTCGCGCCCGCCCCATAGCGCCGCGCGCGCCACCTGCGAATTGTCAGGCGATGCAAACAGGTTCGGCATTCCGAGCTGAACCAGCGCCACAAGCCCGAGCGTCGCCGCGAACGACATCTGAAAGCTCGGATGCACCAGCGCTTCCGGCGCGATCAGGAGCACGATCATCGCCGCCACCGCGAGCGTGCGAAACGTAATGGCCCTCCGGTCCACCATCACCGCGATCAGCACCACCGCCGTCATGAAGAACGAGCGCTGGGTCGCGACTTCAGCGCCCGACAGCAGAAGATAGAACGCCGCTGCGACGAAGGCCGCCGCCGCCGACCATTTCTTGATCGGGAATGTCACCGTCAGCGTGGGAAACAGTGCGAGCAGCGCGCGGACCGCGAAGAACACCACACCCGCCACCACTGCCATGTGATAGCCGGAGATCGACAGAACATGGCCGAGCCCGGAAATGAACATGGCGTCGTTGACCGGCGTCGAGATCGCATCGCGGCGTCCTGTGAGTAGAGCCGTCGCAATGGCGCGGTTGTCGCCGCTCAGCACGCTTCGGATGCGTGCATCGATCGCATCGCGCATGCCCTGCATCGTCGCGGCATAACGCAGATACGCGCCGCCGCTGCGCGGCGCCTCAACCGTTTTTATCGCGCCCATCGCGAACCCGGATGCGCCGATGCCCTGAAAGTACATGTCGCGGCCGAAATCGTAACTGCCCGGCCGCAACGGCGAGAGCGGCGGCAGCAACCGCGCTTTCAGTTCGACGAAACCGCCGACCGCAGGCGCGGTGCCTTTCTTGACCGAAAGCCGGACGCGCTCCAGTTTGGTGAATCCCTTCGGCGCGTCCATCTCTTCTACGCGCAGCACGAAACGATCGGTGCGCTCGCGCTCCTCGCGGGTTTCGACAAACCCTTTCATACTGACGGAGAACATCGGCCGCGCCAGCACGCCGTGGGCGATCCGCGCGGTCTTCAGCGCAGCGGTTGCGAAGCCTGCAGACAGCGCAGCCAGCATCACAACGGCCGGAAAGATCGGGTGCCTTCGCGCAAGGAGCGCGGCGATGCAGAACGCGGCTGCCGTGGCCGCAGCAACAGACGCGACCGGCTCACGATCTGCGGCGAAATAGGCCGCGATCCCCGTGCCGAATGCGACCGGCACCCATGGCAGCAAACGGCCCGGGCCCGCTTCGGCACGCAGCCAGCTTTTCAGAAGTTCGACCCACGAGGACCAGACGCCGATCCCACTATCGGCAGCAGAGCCGGCGCGCGTCGCATCGCGCGGCGGCCAGGTACTCACCCGACCCTGCGCCTGCCGCCGATCGCTGCCCCGATTGGCCATCGCGCCGCCCCGCGTCCCCGTGACCAAATGCTACCTGAGGGTGCATCGGCAGGAACAGCGGAACGGATGCAGAATGCGCGTCTATATCTTCAGGCCTCGGAAGAGACCTTCGCCCAGGTGTCGCGCAGGCCCACCGTGCGGTTGAACACCAGCTTGCCGGGTGCAGAGTCACTGTCGCGGCAGAAGTAGCCCTGCCGCTCGAACTGCATTGTGCCGACCTCATTAGTGCCCGCCAGCGCAGGCTCGACCATGGCGGTCACCACCTCAAGCGAGTTCGGATTGATCTGCGCAGCGAGGTTTGCAGGCTCCGGCGTCGGCGTCGCGAACAGATGGTTGTAGATCCGCACCTCTGCCGGCACGCCTTCGGCCGCGCTGACCCAATGGATCGTGCCTTTCACCTTGCGGCCATCGGGAGCGTTGCCGCCACGGGTTTCCGGATCGTAAGTGCAACGCAGCTCGACGACCTCGCCCGCCGCGTTCTTGATGACGTCGCGGCAGGTGATGAAATAACCGTAGCGCAGCCGCACTTCACGGCCCGGCGCGAGACGGAAGAACTTCTTCGGCGGCACTTCCATGAAGTCGTCCTGCTCGATGTAGAGCTCGCGACTAAACGGAATCTGCCGCGTGCCCAGCGACGGCAGTTCGGGATGGTTCACAGCATCGAGGTGCTCGATCTTCCCTTCCGGATAATTCTCAATCACCACCTTGAGCGGACGCAGCACCGCCATGCGGCGCGGCGCGGTCTTGTTGAGCACCTCGCGCACCACAAACTCGAACATGCCGATGTCCACGGTGCTGTTCGACTTCGCGACACCGATCCGCTTGACGAATTCACGCAGCGCCGCTGGCGGAATGCCGCGCCGCTGCAGGCCCGCGAGCGTCGGCATACGCGGATCGTCCCAGCCGGAGACGTGTCCCTCGCGCACCAGTTCGGTGAGCACGCGCTTGGACAGCAGCGTGTGGGTCACATTGAGACGCGCGAACTCGTACTGCCGCGGACGCGACGGGACGGGAAGATTTTCGATGCACCAGTCATAGAGCGGCCGGTGATCGGCGAATTCCAGCGTGCAGATCGAATGCGTGACGAGTTCGATGGCGTCGGACTGGCCGTGCGCGAAATCGTAGCTCGGATAGATGCTCCATGCCGTGCCGGTGCGCGGGTGATGTGCGTGCAGGATGCGATACAGGACAGGATCGCGCAGGTTGATGTTACCGGACGACATGTCGATCTTGGCGCGCAGCACGCGTGCGCCGTTCGGGAATTCGCCGGCGCGCATGCGCGTGAACAGGTCGAGATTTTCTTCCACGGTCCGGTTGCGGAACGGGCTGTTCTGACCAGCCTCGGTCAGCGTGCCGCGCGTTAGCCGGATTTCCTCCTGCGACTGGTCATCGACATAAGCCTTGCCGGCGCGGATCAGATCCAGCGCCCAGGCATAAAGCTGCTCGAAATAGTCAGACGCAAAGTGGAGATGCGGTCCCCAGTCGAAGCCAAGCCAGCGCACATCGCGCTCGATCGCGTCGATATATTCCTGTTCTTCCTTGGTCGGATTGGTGTCGTCGAAACGCAGGCTGCAATGACCGCCGAATTCCTCGGCGATACCGAAGTTCAGGCAGATCGATTTGGCGTGGCCGAGATGCAGGTATCCGTTGGGCTCCGGCGGAAAGCGCGTCACCACGCTCTTATGCTTTCCGGACGCGAGATCCGCGGTGACAATATCGCGGATAAAATCGCCGCCAGCGTCAGATACCGATTCGTCGTTCATTGTTACCCTTTCAAGCTGCGCCTATGTGCCAAATCCGGGAGGCCACGCCAAGTGCCGCAATTTGGGGTAACAGCCGCCATCGATGGTAAATGGTGTTTCCGGGCGCTCCTACCAAACAAAGCAGTTCCCGCGGCCCAGGCCGACCGCCTAACCATCCGCAATTCGCTCTGACAGCCCGTTGGCGTTGTGATACACGCCCGCCGACAACCTTCCGGACCCCTGAATCACCGCCCATGACCAAACCCGTCGTTACCCGCTTCGCGCCCTCTCCGACCGGCTTCCTCCATATCGGCGGGGCACGCACCGCGCTGTTCAACTGGCTCTATGCGCGCGGACGCAGTGGCAAAATGCTGCTGCGGATCGAGGACACCGATCGCGAGCGCTCAACCGACGCCGCCATCGAGGCCATCCTCGACGGCCTCAAATGGCTCGGCATCGAATGGGATGGCGAGACCGTTTATCAGTTCACCCGCGCCGCGCGGCACCGGGAAGTGGCCGAGCAGCTTCTCGCCGCCGGCAAGGCTTACTACTGCTACGCCAGCCCGCAGGAGCTTGAGGAGATGCGGGCCGCGGCGAAAGCCGAAGGCCGCGCCATGCGCTACGACGGCCGCTGGCGCGACCGCGATCCCTCCGAAGCCCCCGCCGGCATCAAGCCGGTCATCCGCCTGCGCGCGCCGCAGACCGGCGAGACCGTGATCGAGGATCAGGTTCAGGGCCGCGTGGTCTGGCAGAACGAGAATTTCGACGACCTCGTGCTGCTGCGCTCCGACGGCAACCCGACTTACATGCTCGCGGTGGTGGTCGACGATTACGACATGGAGATCACCCATGTCATTCGCGGCGACGACCACCTGATCAACGCCGCGCGCCAGAAGCACATCTACGATGCGCTCGGCTGGGACGTGCCGGTCATGTCTCACATTCCGTTGATCCACGGTCCGGACGGATCGAAGCTGTCGAAGCGCCACGGCGCCCTCGGCGTCGATGCCTATCGCGCGATGGGTTATCTGCCCGAGGCGCTGCGTAACTATCTCGTGAGACTCGGCTGGAGCCACGGCGACCAGGAAATCTTCTCGACCGAGGAGATGATCAAGGAGTTCGACCTGCCGGCGATCGGGCGTTCGGCGGCACGGTTCGATTTCGCCAAGCTCGAAAACCTCAACGGCCATTACATCCGAACCGCCGACGACAAGGCGCTGCTGGCGAGCTTCGAGGACGTGCTGTCGTTCATCCCGGACGGCGCGGCCATTCGCGATAAGCTGAACGACACGACCCGCGCCCAGTTGCTTCAAGCCATGCCGGGCCTGAAGGAGCGCGCCAAAACTCTTTTGGAATTGGTCGACAGCGCGCGGTTTATCTTCGCCGAGCGGCCGCTGGAACTTGAGCCGAAGGCTGCGGCGGTGCTGACGCCGGACACGCGGCAACTGATCGGAAAACTCCGGGCTGCGCTGGAAACCATCACGCCATGGGCAGCCGCCACGATCGAAGCCGCGATGCGCGATTTCGCTGAGCAAAATAACCTCAAACTCGGGGCGATCGCGCAGCCGTTGCGCGTTGCGCTGACCGGGCGGACCACCTCTCCCGGCATCTTCGACGTTCTGGCCGTCCTGGGGCGGCAAACCTGCCTGGAACGCCTGCAGGATCAAGCGTTAGGACAATAGTCGCTCACGCAATGCAGCCCCAACTTTGGGTTGAGATCGCCTATCTTGCAGCGCACACAGCAATAAGCTACCCATTTGGCCCACGGTTCTAGAACAAAGCGCTTACGTCGCTATATGACGTCGTAAGCATCGCTTCTTGCCCTGCGCAACACTCACCGGGGACTTCACGATGGATGCAAAAACCAACACCAAAAAAGCTACGCTGACGGTCGAAGGGAAGACCGTCGATTTCCCGGTCCTGAGCGGCACCGTCGGGCCCGACGTCATCGACATCAGCAAGCTCTATGCCCAGACCGGGATGTTCACCTACGACCCCGGGTTCACCTCCACCGGCAGCTGCGACTCCAAGATCACCTACATCGATGGCGACGCCGGCGTCCTTCTGTATCGCGGCTACCCGATCGAACAGTTAGCTGAAAAGGGCGACTTCCTCGAAACCTGCTACCTGCTGCTTTACGGTGAGCTTCCGACCAAGGCACAAAAGGAAGACTTCGACCATCGCGTCACGAGCCACACGATGGTTCACGAGCAGATGGCGCGCTTCTTCCAGGGTTTCCGCCGCGACGCTCACCCGATGGCCGTGATGGTTGCCTCGGTCGGCGCCCTGGCCGCCTTCTATCACGACTCCACCGACATCAACGATCCGCATCAGCGGATGGTCGCCTCGATACGGATGATCGCAAAGATTCCGACGCTGGCGGCAATGGCCTACAAGTACAATATCGGCCAGCCCTTCGTTTATCCGAAGAACGCGCTCGGCTTCGCGGCAAACTTCCTCAACATGTGCTTCGCCGTGCCGTGCGAGGATTACAAGATCAACCCGGTGCTTGCTGAAGCGCTGGACAAGATCTTCATCTTGCACGCCGATCACGAACAGAACGCATCGACTTCCACGGTGCGCATCGCCGGTTCGTCGGGCGCCAATCCGTTCGCCTGTATCGCCGCCGGCATCGCATGCCTGTGGGGACCGGCCCATGGCGGCGCCAATGAAGCAGCGCTTGCGATGCTCGCCGAGATCGGTTCCGTGGACAAGATTCCGGAATTCATCGCCAAGGTGAAGGACAAGAACAGCAACGTCCGCCTGATGGGCTTCGGTCACCGCGTCTACAAGAACTACGATCCACGCGCGAAGATCATGCAGCAGATGTGCCACAAGGTGCTGAAGGAGACGGGCCACGCCAACGATCCGCTGCTCCCGATCGCGCTTGAGCTTGAAAAGATCGCGCTGAGCGATCCGTACTTCATCGACCGCAAGCTGTACCCGAACGTCGATTTCTATTCGGGTATCACCCTGAAGGCGATGGGCTTCCCGACCTCGATGTTCACCGTGCTGTTCGCGGTCGCGCGCACCGTCGGCTGGATCAGCCAGTGGAGCGAGATGATCCAGGATCCACAGCAGAAGATCGGCCGTCCGCGTCAGCTTTATTCCGGCGCGACCACCCGCGATTATGTGGCCGTGAGCAATCGCAAGTAAGATCGCTGCCATTCGTCACGAAAAGGCCGGTGCATTGCACCGGCCTTTTTGTTTGGACATAGCGTTCAGATATCAGCGCAGCGTTGCGATCACGCCGTCGGCTGCAAGTTCGCTGGGCCGTTTGCCGCCGGTGGACATGATCTCTTCGAGACGCGCGAACGCATCCACCTGCCGTTGCCGCGCCGGGGTATCGCCGAGAATATCGCGCAAGGCAGGTGCGAGTTTTTCCGCCGTGAAATCCTGCTGCAGGAATTCCGGGACCACGTTTTCACCGAGAATGAGATTGGCGAGAATGATCGAGGAGGTCTGGATCACGCGGCGCGCAATGAAGGCTTCGATCTCCGTGACACGATAGGCCGTCACCATCGGCACGCCGGCGAGCGCAAGTTCAAGCGTCACTGTCCCGGACTTCGCGAGAGCGGCGCGCGCCGTGCGGAATGCCGCTCTCTTGTCACTGTCGCTGACCACGATCCTCGGCTGCACCGGCCAGCTTTCGGCAGCGACGCGGACGCTGTCCAGCAATTCAGGCGTGGTCGGTAGCACCGGCTCGAACGTCACGCCCTGAGACCGCAACAGCCGCAGCGTTTCGCCGAAGATCGCCATGTTGCGCTTGATCTCGCTGCGGCGGCTTCCCGGCAACACGACCAGCAGCGGCGGCGCGGCTGTCCGTCGCGCCAGTTCATCTTCATTCGGCCGCAACGCATCAAGGTCTTCCAGCAAAGGATGTCCGACGTAACTGCACGGCGGGCCGCCCAGCCGGCGATGAACTTCCCTCTCGAACGGCAACACCGCGAGAACCCGGTCGACATAGGCGCGCATCTTCTTCGCGCGCCCGCCTCGCCAGACCCAGACCGTGGGCGGAACATAGTTCACGACAGGGATCGACGGATCGCGCGCGCGAACACGCCGTGCCACACGATGCGTGAAATCCGGGCTGTCGATCAGCACCAGAACATCGGGATGTGCCTTCAGCACCGCGTCGGTCGCATCACGAAGGCGCTGCAGGATCATCGGCAGCTTCTTCGGAATCGAAGCAAAACCAATGATCGACAATCCCTCAACTGAAACCAGCGACACGAGCCCCTGCTCCGCCATGTGACGGCCACCGATCCCGACCAGTTTCACCGCGGGCCCGAGCCGCTCGCGCAGTGCGATCATCAATCCGGCGCCAAGCCGATCTCCGGATTCCTCTGCAGCGATCAGGAATATTGTTCGGGGCTTGTCGGCTTGAAGCCCGCTCGTGCTCACAGCGGCAATCCCGTGACAAACAGTCCAGCCTGATCGGCCTTTGCGATCATCACATCGGCCTCGGCGACGAGCGAATGTCCGGCAACGGTACCGATACCGGCAAGACCAGCGGCTGTAATGCCGTCAATGGTCCTCGGGCCGAGTGTCGGCAGATCGAAGCGCAAGTCCTGACTGGTCTTCGGCGTCTTGACCAGCACACCGCGGCCCGCTTTGGCGCGAATTCGCTTCTCCTCGCGCAGTCGCGTGACCCGGGCCAGAAGAGCGTCCGTGCCCTCGATGTCTTCGACGGCGACAACGTGACCGTCAATGACGACGACCGCCTGACCCACATCGAAGGGACCGAGCGCCCGCAGCAGGTCGCGTCCCTTTGCAAGGTCGGCCAGAGCGTCAGCGTCAGGCACCAGACGCGTGATACTTCCTTCCGGCATTAACAGTTCAGGGGCGACATCCTGGATGCCGACGACACGAAAGCCGTGCCGTTCAAAAATGCGGCTCACGCCCGAGAGCAGATGATCGTCACCGCCTCGCAGCGCTGCGGCAATATCGGGTATGGCGCGCAAGGTGCCCCAATCCAGACGAACGTCCGACAGTGCGGGCCTCACCATTCCTCCAAGGAACACGATGTCGCGGCACCCTTCGGAGTGCATCAGCCGGGTCAGCCTGCCAACCTGGCCGAGCGCAACCCAATGATGAGGAAACTGCGTCACGCGAACCGGATCGCAAAAGCCCCTGACGGCAAATATAAACGGCGCGATCCCCCGCGCGCGCAACGCCTCCGCCACTGAGAACGGCAGCACACCGCCTCCTGCAATGATGCCGACTGTCGCGGATATTTCGGGGACTGTTGTCATCGGGATTCGAGGTGCGCGCGCTCGGTCGATTTGTTGGGGTTGTTGTGCGCCATACAGAGCGGGCGCTTGTCGCCCTCATCGATAAATTTCAGGATTTCCGCAATGGCAGGATCGCTATCGATCATCGGCCGCACAGCCGCAAGCCGGTCGGAAAAGACGCCGCCGCCGTGGAAGAGCTGCTGATAGAATTCACGCACAAGCTGGAGGCGCTTGTGCGTGAACTTTCGCCGCCGCATGCCGACAACGTTCAGTCCTTCAAGATGCGCGAATTGGCCACTGACAAGGCCGTATGGAATGACATCGCCGCGCAGACCGGACACACCGCCAACCATGGCCTGTGCTCCGACCCTGACGAACTGATGCGCCGCCGATAAGCCGCCAAAAAAGACGTAATCGCCGACTTCGCAATGGCCGCCGAGCTGCGCTCCATTGGCAAGAATGACATCGTTGCCGATCTGGCAATCGTGCGCGATGTGACTATAGGCCATGAAGAACCCGCGCGCACCGACGCGGGTGATGCCGCCTCCGCCGACCGTGCCTGCGTTGATCGAGACCGACTCTCGGATAGTGCAGCCATCGCCGATCTCAAGCCTCGTCAACTCTCCGTTATGACCCAGCGACTGCGGCGGCGTACCGAGCGATGCGAACGGATACACCGTGCAGCCGGCACCGAGCGTGGTCTGGCCGGCAATGTTGACGTGGGCGAGCAGTTTGCAGTCCGCGCCGATCGTCACGTTCGGCCCGACAATGCAGTAAGGCCCGATCGAGACACCGTCACCAATGACGGCTCCATCCTCTATCCGCGCCGTTGGATCGATCTTGCTCATTAGCCCCTCGTGTCAGCGCCTTTCGCGCGGCAGAGACCCAGCCCCGCGAACGTCATGACGATTTTATAACTCAACCCCACTCAACGCTTAGGCGATTGGCGGCGCAAATGTGGTCATGAATTGTTACGCATGATGACGTGCGCACCGTCAAAAGCGGTCCTCAGTCAGCGAGCATCGCGCCGACGTCGGCTTGCGCGACGATTTCGCCGTTAACCTTGGCGTCGCCGTGGAACCACCACATGTCCCGCCGCCGCGTGACCAATTTCATATGATAATGGATGATGTCGCCCGGGCCCGTGGGCTTGCGAAACTTGCATTTATCGATGGTCAGAAAATACACCGCCGTCGGTCGGTCGGTCTCGGTCGACAGCATGCCGATCACACCGGCGGTCTGCGCCATGCCTTCAATCATCAGAACGCCCGGATAAATCGGACGATTGGGAAAATGCCCCTGGAACTGCGGTTCGTTGGCGGTGACGTTCTTGACGCCAATCCCGCTGAAATCGCTGCGAATGTCGATCACCCGGTCGATCAGGAGCATGGGATAACGATGCGGCAGCGTCTTCAGGATCTGCCCGATATCCACGGCCTCGATGGTGATTGGCGCCTGCTCGTCCATTATGTCTCTTCCTCGTCGCCCGAACCGGACGGCTTCGATTTCTTCCTCGCGCTACCTTCTCGCCCCAGCCGCTCGACCTCGAAGAGTTCGCGGAAGAACTGCTTGATCGGCTTGGCCGGCGAACCACCCCAGCGCGCTCCCGGAGGCACCTCACCGACGACGCTGCTTCGTGCCGCGATCTGCGCGCCCTCGCCGATCGTCGCATGATCGCTGACGCCGATCCGCGCCCCGAGAATGACACCGTCACCAAGCGTCGAACTGCCCGCGATTCCGCTCTGGCTGACCACGATGCAGTTCCGCCCGATGGTCACGTTGTGGCCGATCTGGACGAGGTTGTCGATCTTGGTGCCCTCGCCGATCACGGTATCGTTCAGGGCGCCCCGGTCGACCGTCGTGCCGGCGCCGATCTCCACCCCGTTCTGGATGATCACCCGCCCCGCCTGAGGCACCTTCAGGTGCCCCTTGGCGCCCATCATGTAGCCGAAACCGTCCTGCCCGATCCGGCAGCCGGGATGGATGATGACGGCATTGCCGATCAGCGCGCAAAGCACCGACGCGTTCGCGCCGATATTGCAGTCCCGGCCGATACGGACCCCCGCCCCGATCACCGCGCCCGACCCGATCACGGTACCGGACCCGATTTCGACGTCCGGGCCGATCACGGCCAGCGGATCGACCACGACGCCGTCCTCAAGGTGGGCGGACGGATGCACGACGGCACCGGCTGCCACGCCGCTGTTGTCGAACCAGGACGCTGGCCGCAGCGTACCGGGATATAGCGCGCGCATCGCCTCAACGAACGCGCGGTACGGGTCCGCCACGCGCAGAACGGCGACATGTGGAGGAACGCTCCCTTCCAGGCGCTCGTTCACCAGACACGCGCCGGCGTGCGTCTGTTCGAGTTGCGCCGCATATTTCTTGTTCTCGCAGAAGGTCAAATGGCCGGGGCCCGCACGGTCGAGCGATGCGGTGCCTGCGACGAGCCGATCCGCACAGGATGCGTCGGCGAGCTGAGCGCCGGTCAGGGTGGCCAGATCCGCCAGTGTCACTGGCGACGGCTGCTTAAAGAATGTCGGCTGCGCCATTCCACCCGCCGCGGTCAGGGAAATGCACTTTCCCGCGACTCGAACTCCGGCGCGCTGAGGGAAAATGCCTGCAACAAAATGATCGGGCGGACACCGAACGTGGGTTCGGTATCCGCCTTTGTGAAGTGCGAGTTCGGCTCGAACTCAGAATGAAGTACCGCCGCCGAACCGGAATTCCTGCGTGCGATCGTACACGCTCTTGGTCAGCGGGATCGCGTAGTCGAAGCGCAGCGGACCGAACGGCGACTGCCAGATCAAGCCGACGCCCACCGAGGTACGGATCAGGCCGTTGTCGGCGCCAATCGTCAGACACTGGTTTTGGGCGTTCTGTTGCGCTGTCCCATTGCAGCCCCCAACGAGCGACGTCGCGCCCCTATAGTCGAACACCGAACCGGCGTCGGCATAGACCGCTCCCTTCAGGCCAACTTCCTTCGGCAGGAACCAGAACGGCATCTGCAATTCAGCAGAAGCGCCCCAATACTTGGTGCCGCCGAGGGCGTCGTTATACGTGCCGACCGTAATGTCGCGCGGACCGATGCCGACCGGCGCAAAGCCGCGGACAAGGTTCGGACCCATCTGGAAATGATCCAGCATGCGGATGCCCTTGCCGGTCTCATTGAGGATGCCGCCCTGCAACCGGATGACACCGACGATGTCGGCAACCACCGGCGTGTACAGTTTCACGTCGCCGGTCGTCTTGAGATAGCTCACGTCACCGCCGACGCCAGCGTAATCCTGATTGAGGACCGCCAGGATGCCGGAAGTTGGATCCTTGTTGTTGTCGAGCGTGTTGTAGGCCAGCGTATAACCCAACGCCGACGTCACGACCGGTCCGTTGGCAAGTCCCTGCTTCACAGCGACCGAAGCTTCGCCGTCAGCAAAGCAGTTGTTGCCGCCGATGACCGAGGTAAAGGGATTACCGGGGTTGCCTGGATTCGCAATGGTACCTCCCGAAGCCGCGACGAATGCCGGCGTTGGGAAAAATCCTGCTCCCGGAAAGTTATTACAGTTCGTCAAATAAGCCGGCAGCGTGATTTCCTGCCGCGAAATCGAATAACGCAGCTGCAAGTTCAGGTCTTCACGCAGCTGGAAGCCGAGACGCGGGCTGAAGCCGATCGACTTGGTATCGTAGGACACGTAGCTCGAAGCCAGCTGCTTGCGCTGGTAGAAATCGAGACCCAGCGCCACGCGGTAGCCGAGCAGATACGGCTCGACGAACGACAGCGAGTAGCCCTGCGTGCGCTGTCCGTACTGAACGGACGCCTTCGCAAACAGACCCCGTCCCAAAAGGTTGCGCTCGGAGACGCTGACTTCGCCAAGCAGACCGTCGGCCGTCGAGTAGCCGCCCGACACCGAGAAGTCGCCAGTCGACTTTTCTTCGAGATCGACGTTCAGAACCACGCGATCGGATGACGATCCTGGCTCGGGCGTGATCTTGACGCTCTTGAAGTAGTCGAGATTCTTGAGGCGGCGCTCTGCGCGATCGACCAGCGCGCGGTTGTACGCATCGCCTTCGGACACGTCGAACTCGCGGCGAATCACGTAGTCACGCGTTCGCGTGTTTCCGCGCACATTGATTCGCTCGATATAGGTGCGCGGTCCCTCGTCGATGGCGAACACGATCGAAACGGTGTGCGCCTCGAAGTTGCGGTCGCCGCGCGGCTTCACGGTCGCGAATGCGTAGCCGCGGCGCGAGGCCTCGATCGACATTTCTTCGACGGATTTTTCGACGGCTTCGGCGTTATAGACCGAACCGACGTTCACCCGGGACAGCGGGCGGAACGAGTTGCCGTCGAGCGTCGCGATGCTCGACTGGAAGTCGACAGCACCGACGCGATACTGCTGGCCTTCTTCGATCTTGAAGGTCACGAGAAACCCGCCACGCGCCGGATCGTATTCCGTCAGCGCGGCGATGATCTGGACGTCGGCATAGCCGTTCTTGAGATAAAAACGACGCAGGATGTCACGATCGGCTTCGATGCGGTCCGGATCGTAGACGTCGTTGGAAGCGAGGAAGCTGAGGAAGTTGCTCTCGCGGGTCTTGATCGTGTCCCTCAGGCGATAGGCCGAGAAGGCTTGATTGCCGACGAACTCGATGGATTTAACTGTGGTCTTCGCCCCTTCGGTAACTTCGAAGACCAGATCGACGCGATTATTCGGCTGCTCGATGATCTTCGGCTCGACCTTGACGTCGTAACGGCCGTTGCGGCGATAGATTTCGGTGATGCGCGCGGTGTCGGCCTGCACCGTTGCACGGGACAGCGTTCCACGGGCCTTCGACTGGACTTCGGCCTGAAGCTGCTCGTCCTTGACCTTCTTGTTGCCTTCGAAGGCGACGCGCCCGATGACCGGGTTTTCGACCACTACAACGACGATGCGGCCGCCGGTGCGATCAATCCTCACGTCCTGGAACAACCCCGTTTCGATCAGGGCCTTGAGGCCGTCATCGATGCGAACGGCATCCAGGCGCCCATCGGGGCCGGGCTTGAAATAGGAACGGATGGTGTCCGCCTCGATCCGGCGGTTGCCTTCAACGCCAATGGAAGCCGCAGTCTGGGCAACGGCCTGGGACGATGCGAGCGAGACCGTCGCCACAGCGACGACCGGCATAGCAACCATCATCAGGGCGGCGGCCAAGCCACCCCGTAGCACTCGCAATCCAACCATCATGCGCCAGGCGCCCTTGTCATTCCAAAGCCGATCCGTTTCCGGAGCGGGAGATTCCCCAAATATTGCACTGCTTGTAGCCAATTTCCCCTAACGGGCAAATGTCCTTTCGCAGCGCAATTCCAATTTCCTAACAAGACGTTGCTGATGGGCAACGCCTG
The DNA here is from genome assembly GCA_051653085.1 of Afipia sp. Taxonomy (GTDB): domain Bacteria; phylum Pseudomonadota; class Alphaproteobacteria; order Rhizobiales; family Xanthobacteraceae; genus Afipia. The sequence goes on from JBOFVL010000020.1 coordinate 135,240, forward strand.
CAAAAAACCTCAATCAAGACGCAGCCAGATGGAGGATGTCGTTGTAGGTCGCAAACAGCATCAACATCAGCACCAAAGCCAGCCCAACTCGGAATCCCATCTCCTGCGAACGCTCTGACAGCGGCTTCCCGCGGATCGCTTCCACGGCGTAGAACAAAAGGTGTCCGCCGTCGAGCAGCGGCACTGGAAACAGATTGAGCAGTCCGATCGACACCGACAGTACTGCAGCCAGGTGAATCAATGCCGAAAGGCCGATGGTGGCGACTTGGCCGGAGATCTGGGCGATCCGAATCGGCCCACCGACCTGATCGGCATTCTCGCGGCCGGTGAAGATTCCGCCGATATAGGCGACGGTGCGATCGACGACGAACCAGGTCTCCTTCACGCCCAGCCAAACAGCGGTTGCCGGATTCACTGGTTGGGTGACGGTATCGCCCGGCCCGGTTGCCCGGGTGATACCGAGGACGCCGACCCGGTGGACGTTGCCGAAGCTGTCCTTGATCTCACGCAACTGCGGCGTTCCGTTCAACTGGACCATCGCGTCGCCACGCTTCACCGTGAAGACCATCGGCGTTCCCGCCCGGGTGCTGACGATCCGCTGCATGTCGTTGAAACTTTCGATCGCGCCACCGTCGATGGCGGTCACGATGTCGCCGGACTTGAAGCCGGCCGTCTCGGCGGCGCTGTTCTTCTGCACCTCGTCAACGCGCGCGGATTGGCTCGGCTTGCCGAAGAATGTGAACAGAGCTGCGAAGATGACAATCGCAAGCAGGAAGTTCGCAATCGGACCGGCCGCCACGATGGCGGCGCGCGGGCCGACCTTCTTGCCGTGGAAGGAAACCTTGCGCTCTTCTTCCGTCATGGTCCGAAGCGCATCGGACGACGGCGTGCTCGCTTCCGAGTCGTCGCCGAAAAACTTGACGTAACCGCCGAGCGGTATCGCCGACACTTTCCAGCGCGTGCCATGACGGTCGTTGAATCCGAACAGTTCGGGTCCGAAGCCGAGGGAGAACGTCAGGACCTTCACCCCGGCCCATCGGGCGACGAGGAAGTGGCCCAGCTCATGGAAGAAAACGACGATGGTCAGGACGAACAGGAAGGGGATGATGTAGCCGAGTAAGCCATGACTCAACGCGTTGAAACCATTCAGAAAAAAATCCACTATCGATCCCTCACGCACGAGCCGTTCCGGCCCGGTCCCCAATCGTCTAGGATGCCTTTAAGGCAATTTGAGGCAAGAGGGTGACGGCTGTTTTTCGCGCCTTATGGTCAACGAAAAGCGCGTCATCCGCCGAGCTCAACGGAGCGAGATTTCCTCCCCGCACCCATTCATTCATGGTCGCTTCGACCAGCCGCGCGATCGCCCCGAACCTGATCTTCTGCGCAATGAAGGCGGCGACCGCCACTTCATTGGCCGCGTTGTAGACCGTGGTCGCACCGTTACCTGTCCGCAACGCGTCATAAGCCAGCCGTAGTCCCGGGAACCGCTCGTAATCGGGAGCCTCGAACGTCAATTGCCCGATCTTGGCGAGATCGAGCTTCGCCGCGGGACCGGTGATGCGATCGGGCCATCCGAGGCAATGCGCGATCGGCGTGCGCATGTCGGGCGCGCCCAGCTGCGCCATCACCGAGCGGTCCGCAAATTCGACCATGCCGTGAATGATCGACTGCGGATGCACGAGAACATCGATTTCATCCGGCGACAGCGCAAACAGATACGAGGCTTCGATCACTTCGAGGCCCTTGTTCATCATCGATGCGGAATCGATGGTGATCTTCTGCCCCATGCTCCAGTTCGGATGCTTCAGCGCCTGTGCCAGTGTCGCCTGCTCGATGTCGGCCGCAGCCCAGGTGCGGAAAGGTCCGCCGGACGCCGTAATGATGACGCGGGTCAGTTCCTCGCGATTACCCGAGGCCAGCGCCTGAAACAGTGCATTGTGCTCAGAATCCGCGGGCAGAATGCAGGCTCCGGCCTTCGCCGCGCGTTGCATAAAGAAATCGCCGGCGCAAACCAGGCACTCCTTGTTCGCCAGCGCAATGGTGGTGCCGCGATCAACCGCCGCAAGCGCCGGTTTCAATCCCGCCGCGCCGCTGACAGCGGCCATCAGCCAGTCCGCGGGACGCGACGCGGCTTCAATGATGGCGCTTTCACCGGCGCCGGAGGCGATTCCGGTTCCCGCCAGTGCGGCGCGCAATTCGCCGAGCAGCGAGGCATCGGCCACGGCCGCGAACCGCGCATTGAATTCCTTCGCGAGCTTCGCCAGCCCTGCGACGTTGGTGTTGGCGGTCAATGCCTCCACGCGATACCGCTCCGGCGAGGCGCGCAGCAGATCCATCGTGCTGTCGCCGATCGAACCGGTCGCACCGAGAACGGTGATGCTGCGCACGGCGGACGCCGCGGCCTTGTTGTTACGCAATGGAACTGCACTCATCGGATCACCAAACCATGAAACCGCGGCCGACGCCATCGAGGCCGCCGCGCATAAACCCAATAAACGCGGCGAAAACAATCGCCGCAACGAAACCGTCGAGCCGGTCCAGCAACCCGCCGTGACCGGGAATGAGGTGGCTCGAATCCTTGACGCCGAAGCGGCGCTTCACCGCGGATTCGAACAGATCGCCCAACTGCGACACCACGGACAGCACCGCGCCGAACAGAAGCAGCGGCAGCATCTTGCCGAAACCGAGAAGCGCGAACGCCGCAGCGACCACAAGACTGAGCACCAATCCGCCGACCGCCCCCGCCCATGTCTTCTTCGGACTGACGCGTGGCCAGAGTTTCGGTCCTCCGATGCCGCGACCGGCAAAGTAGCCGCCGATATCGGTCACCCACACGATCAGCAGCACAAAGATGAGCGCAAGAAATCCCGCATTCGCATCGAGCCTGACCAGAACGGCGGCGATGAGCGCCGTCGCCGCATAGACCATGCCGCCTGCGATCCACAGCCGTTGCCCTGATGCCAGGATCGCGACCAGCGCCGCTCCCGCGGCCATGACCACAAACGCAAGATCGGTCCACTTGACCATCAAAAGTATTCCGGCGATCACCAGCGCCAAAATACCCGCCGCGAGGACGAGGCGATTGCGCGAGGCGCCGACGATCGTCAGCCACTCGACGTAAAGCAACGCGGCCGCCGCGGTCACGATGCAGGCCCACGGCCAGCCGCCGATCCATGCGATAAAGATAGTCAGCGGCGCCAGCACGAGCGCAGCGACGACGCGCATGAAGAGGTTACTCGCCCCTTTGCCAGTTTCGGGTGTCGTCGGTGATGTATCCGGCGTCACGCCGCTCACGATCCGGTCTTTGCGACGTTTTTTGCGACCAGTCCGCCGAAGCGCCGTTCGCGAGTCGCATATTCGGCAATCGCGCCTTCAAGCGCGGCCTTGTCGAAATCCGGCCAGTGGATGGGGACGAACACCAGTTCGCTGTAAGCGGCCTGCCACATCAGAAAGTTCGACAGGCGCTGCTCGCCGCTGGTGCGGATGATCAGATCGGGATCCGGAATATCCGGCGCGTCGAGATTTTGGCCGAGCGTCTCCGGCGTAATGGTTGCGGGATCGCGCTTGCCCTCGGCCACTTCGCGCGCAAGCCGTTGCGCCGCGTTGGCGATTTCCTGCCGCGAGCCGTAGTTGAAGGCGACGACGAGGGTCAGGCGCGTGTTGTTGCGCGTCAGTTCCTCGGCTTCGCTCAGCAGCGCGCAAATATCAGTCTCCAGCCCTTCGCGCTCGCCGATCACACGAACCCGCACGCCATCGGCATGGAGCGTTGCAAGGTCGTTGCGGATGAAACGGCGCAGCAACCCGAACAGGTCGCCGATCTCGCTCGCAGGCCGTGACCAGTTCTCGGAGCTGAAGGAAAAGATCGTGAGATATGAAATGCGGAGCTCATGCGATGCACGGACCACCTTGCGCAGCGCATCGACACCGCGGCGATGGCCCTCGGCGCGGGGCAATCCCCTCGCCGCTGCCCAGCGTCCATTGCCGTCCATGATAATCGCGACATGCCGCGGCGCATCGGCACGATCCGATTCCTCTGGCTTTGGCATGACGCCGTTCGACATCGCGTGATCTCTTAAACCGTGAGAATTTCTTTTTCCTTGGTCGCAAGCAGCTTGTCGACATCGGCGATGGCCGCGTCGGTCACCTTCTGCACATCGTTCGAGAAGCGCTTCTCATCGTCTTCCGACATCTGGTGATCCTTTTCGGCCTTCTTCAGCACGTCGAGTCCGTCGCGACGCACGTGACGAACGGCGACGCGCGCGGCTTCGGCATACTTATGCGCGACCTTCACGAGTTCCTTGCGGCGCTCTTCGTTGAGTTCGGGAATGCGCAGGCGAATGACCTGACCTTCCGTCGCCGGACTGAGACCGAGATTCGAGTTCACGATTGCGGTCTCGACCGCCTTCACCATCGATTTGTCCCAGACCTGAACCGACAGCAAGCGCGGCTCAGGTACGCTCACGGTCGCAACCTGATTGAGCGGCATGTGGCTGCCATAGGCCTCGACCTGAACCGGTTCGACCATCGAGATCGCAGCGCGGCCGGTACGTAATCCGCCCAATTCGTGCTTGAGCGAGCTGATCGCGCCTTCCATTCGGCGCTTGAGGTCGTTGATATCGAAATTCCCGGCGGCCATGTGATGCTACTCCTTCAAGTCCAATGCGGCCCCAGACGTCGGCCACATCCTTTATCTTATTGTTTGGACGCGCATTTTTCAATTTTGCGTCACCGGAACTCCCGTATCGTCAACCGGAGACGATCGTTCCCTTGCCCTTGCCGCTTAAAATGGCGCCGATTGAGCCCGGCTCAGCGATCGAGAACACAATGATAGGCAACGACGTTTCGCGGGCAAGCGCGAAGGCTGTCGCATCCATTACCTTATAGCCGCCCTCAACCGCCTGCGAATGGCTCAGCCGTTCGAATCGCTTGGCGGATTTGTCCTTCTTCGGGTCAGCGCTGTAGACGCCGTCCACGTTGGTGGCCTTGAGCACCGCTTGCGCCCCGATTTCGGCAGCGCGCAGCACCGCCGTGGTGTCGGTGGTGAAGTACGGATTGCCGGTGCCGCCGGCGAGCAGCACGATACGGCCTTCGGCGAGATATTTGTGAGCTGCGCCGCGCGTAAACAGTTCGCAAATCTGCGGCATGACGAAAGCGGTCAGCGCGCGTGCTGGCTGGCCCTTGCGCTCGAGCGCGGATTCCAGCGCCAGGCAGTTCATGATGGTGGCGAGCATGCCCATCGTGTCGCCGGTGGTGCGGGGCACGCCGCGCGAGGACACTTCGACGCCGCGAAAGATGTTGCCACCGCCGACAACGACGGCGATCTCAACGCCGAGTTCGCGCGCCTTGATGAGGTCGCCGGCAATACGATCGATGGTGGGCTGGTGAATGCCGAAGGGCTGGTCGCCGGCGAGGAACTCGCCGGAAACCTTGATGACAACACGCCGGTAGGCCGGTTCACCCATGATGCGTCCGCTCACTCTTTTCAGGCCGAGCGCTTTGTCCGCAAACTCTTGCGGAACCTCCGCTCAGCCTTGTCCGGCGGCGGCAGCAACTTCAGCGGCGAAATCGGATTCCTGCTTCTCGATTCCCTCGCCCAGAGCATAGCGCACAAACCCGGCAACCTTGATAGGCGCACCGACTTTGCCCTCAGCTTCCTTCACGGCCTGGGCGACGTTCTTCTTGTCGTCGAAGATAAACGGCTGCTCCAGCAGGGTCACTTCCTTGTAATAGGTCTTCAGGCCCGATTCGACGATCTTCTCGATCATCGCATCCGGCTTGCCCTGCTGGCGGTACTTGTCCGCCATGACATCCTTCTCGCGGCGCACCGTCTCCGGATCGAGCGCCGCGGCGTCAAGCGCCTGCGGGTTCGACGAGGCGACATGCATCGCGATCTGGCGGCCGAGCGCAGCCAGTTCGTCCTTCTTGCCGGTCGACTCCAGCGCAACCATCACGCCCATCTTGCCGAGGCCATCGATCACCGCGTTGTGGACGTAGTTCGCCACGACGCCATCGCCGACCGAAAGCTCCGCTGCACGGCGCAGCGTCATGTTCTCGCCGATGGTCGCGATCGCATCCGCAATTGCGCGTTCGACGGTGACGTCACCGATCGGAGCGGCCTTGATCTTCTCGACGTCGGCGCCTGCCTTCAGCGCGGCCTGCCCGATCATCTTGACGAGGCCCTGGAACTGCTCGTTGCGCGCAACGAAGTCGGTCTCGGAGTTGACCTCGACGAGAACGCCCTTGGTGCCCGAGGTGATGGCCGCGATCAGGCCTTCCGCCGCGACGCGTCCGGCCTTCTTGGCGGCCTTGGAGAGACCCTTCTTGCGCAGCCAGTCGATGGCCGCTTCCATATCGCCGTTGGACTCGTTGAGCGCCTGCTTGCAATCCATCATGCCTACGCCGGTCTTCTCGCGCAGATCCTTGACCATTGCTGCTGTGATCGTTGCCATTGTCGGATGTCCTTTGCCTGTGCGGGCCGCGCGGCGCAGCGTGTGCTGGCTAGCCGGATTCGACGCGCAGGATTTAATTAGTCTGGAAATATCGCGGCCGGATGAACCGGCCGCGAGATACGTGTGAGGCTTATTCCGCTTCCGCGGTCAGCGCCTTCGACTGGGCGACCCAGCCATCGGCACGTGCCGGAAGACCGACTTCTTCGCCGATCTTGTGGGCGGTGTCGTGATCGAGTTCGGCGAGCTGCCAGTAATGGAAGATGCCGAGATCGTTGAACTTCTTCTCGATCGCGCCGGACACGCCGGTGAGCTTCTTGAGGTCGTCGGCAACGCCGCGCGGACCTGCGAGACCCTGGAAGCCCTGCGGCTTCGCTGGTTCGACAGCTTCCGGAATCGGATTGGCCATCGCACCGATATCGACGCCCGAACCACCCTGGGCCCGCGAAATGCCGTCGATCACCGCACGTGCGACGAGATCGCAATACAGCGAGATCGCACGGCCGGCGTCGTCGTTGCCGGGCACCACATAGGAGATGCCCTTCGGGTCCGAATTGGTATCGACGATTGCCGCCACCGGAATGTTCAGGCGGTTGGCCTCCTGAATCGCGATGTCTTCCTTGTTGGTGTCGATCACGAAGATCAGGTCGGGCAAGCCGCCCATGTCCTTGATGCCGCCGAGCGAGCGGTCGAGCTTGTCGCGCTCGCGCTGAAGCGTGAGGCGCTCTTTCTTCGTGTACTGGCCGCTCTCGGACGAGTTCAGCATCTCGTCGAGCTGGCGCAGACGCTTGATCGAACCGGAAACGGTCTTCCAGTTGGTCAGCGTACCGCCGAGCCAGCGCGAATTGACGAAGTACTGCGCGGAGCGCTTCGCGGCTTCCGCCACGCCGTCCTGCGCCTGACGCTTGGTGCCGACGAACAGCACGCGTCCGCCCTTGGCGACGGTGTCGCTGACAGCCTGCAGCGCGCGGTGAAGCAGCGGCACAGTCTGTGCGAGGTCGATGATGTGAATGTTGTTGCGGGCACCGAAGATGTAATCCGCCATCTTCGGATTCCATCGGTGAGACTGGTGACCAAAGTGAACGCCAGCTTCCAAAAGCTGACGCATTGAGAAATCGGGTAGCGCCATAGTTCAATTCTCCGGTTGGTTCCTCCGGAAGCGTGTGAGCAATACGAGCCTTATGGCCCGGTTGCCACCGGACGGCCTTTGAGAGCCATGCTTCCGTGTGAGATGCGCGGCTTATACCCACGCGACCATTGTTAAGCAAGCAAATCCGGCCGATTTTACGGCGTCGGCCCCGCCGCATTCGGCGGGACCCAAAGCTCGCCCAGTTAACCCGGGGGCGGTTTTGCTGGCCGCGCGGCCGGAGCCGGTCTGGGCGGAGGAGCTGCCCGTGGCGGAGGCGCCGGACGCGGAGCCATCTGGGGCCGAGGCGCCATTTGAGGCCGCGGAGGCGGTGCAGCCGGCCGCTGGAACTGCGGTTGGGGCCTTGGCGCCATCTGCGGGCGCGGGGGTGGTGCCGCTGGCCGCTGGAACTGTGGCTGGGGCCGTTGGAACTGAGGCTGCGGCCGCGGGGCAACCTGAGGCCGTGGCTGGGCAGCCGGCCTCTGGAATTGCGGCCGCGGCTGTGCGGCAGGCCGCTCAGGACGGCCCGGCCGTGCTGCCGGTCCTGATGGAGCGACAACTCCAGGCTGTGGAGATCCCGGCTGTACGGATGGCCGCGCCAGGCCCGGTCTGCCGCCGGGGCCCCGGTCGGGCCGTCCGGGACGGCCATCTTGTCCCGGCTGCAGACCCGCCGCGCCGGGCGTCGGAGCCGGCAAGGTGCTGGGCAACGGGCGAGCGCCCGGGCGGCCACCCGGCCCTGCTCCTGGTGTTTGTTGCCCCGGCAGCACATTACCCGGCTTGAGATTGGCGCCCGGCTGGACTTGCCCGGGAGCACCCGGCTGGCCTTGTCCCGGACCCGGCCGGCCGGCACCCGGTAGAACACCCGGAGGCGCAGTGACCTTGCCCTGACGAATCAGGTTCGCCCGGCGCGTAGCTGACGGCGGCAAGCCAGGCGCGAACGCAGGACGGGTCGTCGCCACGCCGCCCGGTCCACTAGGTCGTCCCGGCCTGAATTGACCGCCGGGCCCGAGCTGGCCACCGGGCCTGCCCGCTCCAACGGCTCCGGGCGGCGGACGCCGGTTGATAATGGTGTTGATGACGGTCGTGTTGTGGATGTTCGTGAACAGGAAACGGTTGATCGGCGGACGCACGTAGATCGGCGGCCGGATAAAGATCGGGATCGGAATGAAGATCGGTTGCGGCAGATAGTAGGCGTCCGCGTAGTAGATCGGCGGATCGAGCACGATGAAATCTTCCGGCGGCGGCGGCAGGAAGAAAATCGGCGGCGGCGGTGGCGGCGCGAATCCGAACACCGGATCGTCGAACATCAGGTACGGCCGATCGACGTATTCGTATTCGTATTCCGGCGGCGGCGGCACATCATAGGCGTACGCGTCAAAGGTTGGAGGCGGCTCCAGCTCCGCAGCAATGACGGCAAGCCGGCGGCGCGCGTCCGCTGCGTGCGGCCCGCGTGGATAGCGCTTCAGATAGGACCAGTAGGCCTGCTGCGTGTTCGCGCGATAGGTCTGCCGCCATGTGATCGCCTCACGGCGCGCGGCGATGATCGCCCTCACCCGCTTCGCCATCGGATCGTCCGGATAGGCGGCAAGGAAACTTTCGTAGTCCGCAATCGTGTCGCGTTCGAGTGCGGCGGTGTAGGCGTCCTGTGCGCCGAGATCGCGGATAGGCTTCGAGCGCGCGGCGGCGTCCTGATCTGCCTGAACCGGCGGCGCGTCCGGCGCACGCTCGAAGAACATGAACTCGCCTTCCAGCTTGTTCGCGTCCCACGGCACCTCGGCGCCCTTGGTGACATCGTTCACGCGCAACCGTGTGCGGTTGAACACTTCGGGCAGCCCGATGCCGCCGGTGCGAATCATTTCCGCCAGCGCCTGCGCATACGGTCCGTAGTTGCCTGTCGGCGAGGGAGCGACTGTTCCGGGCGCTGCGTTGAATGCAATCATGCCCTTGGGGTCGGGCTCCATCAGCGCAAGTCCACCGGCCAGCGGCTGGCCTTCCTTCGCGAACGGGTGATTGTACGCCGCGTCGAGCACGACGACATTTGCCCTCAGCGGCAGTGACGACAACTGACGAATGTAGTCGCCGATCCGCAGGCCTTCGACCGGCACGTCGGTGTCGCGCGCCATGGTGGCGTCGACGGGCACGAAGTAGTTCTCACCGGCAAGCTGCAGGCCGTAGCCCGCGAGATAGATCACGGCGACGGTGTCCGGTCCCGCCGTCTGCGCCTTCTTGATGAAATCGCCGAACGTCTGGCGCAGCGTCTCGCCATCGAGGTCGCGCGCACCGACCACGTCGAAGCCGGCCGCCTGCAATGTCTGGGCGATCAGACCGGCGTCATTGGCGGCGGTTGCCAGCGGCGCCTTCTGGTAGTTGCCGTTGCCTATCACCAGCGCGATGCGGTTTTGCTGGGCCTTCGGCGGAGGCGCTTGCGTCTGTGCATGAAGCGGCGACATGACAGCGGCGGCAACCAGTACCGCCGCAACGTTCAAAACCCTGGCAATCCTGCGCATCAAACGTCCCCGTTCAGCCCATCATGCACAGTCAATCCTGCGCTGCATGAACATTCTTTGAACGAAACATAGTCGGAATAAGGCGGCAGGCATGCCCGCGCGCAACCCTATACCGTCTGCACGTCCACCACACCGGCGACCGCCTTGAGTGCACCAGCGATCTGCGGCGATACGCGGAACTTGCCCGGCAGCTTGAGTTCCACCTCGGTTTCGAGGTCGAGCATCATCACCAGCGTGACCTCGCCATCGCCGCCCGCAGGCTGAGGCGCCGGCTGTTTGGCGGGCTGAAACTTGCCATTCGCGGGTGCCGCCTGCTGACCTTCCAGACGTTTGGCGATCGACTCCAGCGGCTTGTCGTCCCGCACGAAGATACGCAGACCCTTTTGCGTCTTGGCGGCTGCGTCGTCGAGCGGCTCAGCATGCAGGATGCGTGCACGCACGTCCTCACCCTGAAGCTCCGCACCGAGTTGCAAAAGAACGGCTGATCCAGGCTCGAGCACGTCGCGATACTGCGCGAGCCCTTCGGAGAACAGCACCGCCTCGAAATGGCCGGTGGGATCGGACAGGCCTATGATGCCCATCTTGTTGCCGGTCTTGGTGCGCCGCTCCATCCGCGACACGATAGTGGCCGCAACACGTCCCGCCGTCGCGCCCGTCTTCACCGCACGCGAAAACTCGCTCCACGACTGCACGCGCAGGCGCTTCAGCGCGGTCGCATAATCGTCCAGCGGATGCCCCGACAGGAAGAATCCGATGGCGTCGTATTCGCGGCGCAAGCGATCCGCCGGAAGCCACGGCTCCAGATTGGGAAGCACGATGCTCGGTGCGTCGGCCATGCCGCCGAACATGTCGTTCTGTCCGATGGTGGTGGCTTCGTGGCTGCGCTGACAGGCGGCGACGATGGCGTCGGCGCCCGCGAACACGCGCGCACGGTTCGCGTCGATGGTGTCGAATGCGCCCGCCGCCGCGAGGCTTTCCACCACGCGCTTGTTGATGGCGCGCGGGTTCACCCGCGACGCGAAATCGGCCAGCGACGTGAACGCGCGGTCGCCCCGCGCCTCTACGATCATTTCGACCGCCTGAGCGCCGACGCCTTTCAGCGCTGCGAGCGCGTAGTAAATCGTGTCGCCCTTGACTTCGAACGTCGCGCCCGAGCGATTGATCGACGGCGCCTCGACCTTGAGGCCGAGCCGTTGCGCCTCGGCGCGGAATTCCGAGAGCTTGTCGGTGTTGTTCATGTCCAGCGTCATCGACGCCGCGATGAACTCCACCGGATAATGCGCCTTCATGTAGGCGGTCTGGTACGACACCAGCGCGTAGGCGGCCGCGTGGCTCTTGTTGAAGCCGTAGTCGGCGAATTTTGCGAGCAATTCGAAGATAGTTTGCGCCTGCCCCTTCGGCACGCCGTTCTTGACCGAGCCTGCAACGAAAATATCGCGCTGCTTGTCCATCTCGGAGCGGATCTTCTTGCCCATCGCGCGGCGCAGCAGGTCGGCGTCGCCGAGCGAATAACCGGCCATGACCTGTGCGATCTGCATCACCTGTTCCTGATAGATGATGACGCCGAACGTCTCCTTGAGAATCGGCTCCAGCACCGGATGCAGGTATTCAGGTTCCTCGTCGCCGTGCTTGCGTGCGCAGTAGGTCGGGATGTTCGCCATCGGACCCGGCCGATAGAGCGCGACCAGCGCGATGATATCCTCAAAGCGGTCGGGGCGCATGTCGACGAGCGCGCGCCGCATGCCCTGACTTTCAACCTGGAACACGCCGACCACTTCACCGCGCGCCAGCATTTCGTAACTTTGCTTGTCGTCGAGCGGCAAATGAGCAAGGTCGACGTCAACGCCGCGCTGTTTGAGCAGCTTCACGGCAACATCGAGCACCGTCAGCGTCTTCAAGCCGAGGAAGTCGAACTTCACCAGCCCCGCGGGCTCCACCCACTTCATGTTGAACTGGGTGACCGGCATGTCCGATTTCGGATCGCGATACATCGGCACCAGTTCGGAGAGCGGCCTGTCGCCAATGACAATGCCCGCCGCGTGGGTCGAGGCGTGCCGGGTCAGACCTTCGAGACGCTGCGCGATGTCGAACGCGCGCGCGACCACCGGGTCTTCGTCGCGGAACGCCTGCAACTTGGGTTCACTCGCGATGGCTGCCGACAGCGTCACGGGCGCGGCCGGGTTCTGCGGCACCAGCTTGGTGAGCCGGTCCACCTGGCCGTAAGGCATCTGCAGCACGCGGCCGACGTCGCGCAATACCCCGCGCGCCTGCAGCGTTCCGAAGGTGATGATCTGGCCGACCTGATCGCGGCCGTAACGCTCCTGCACGTAGCGGATCACCTCGCCGCGGCGATCCTGACAGAAGTCGATGTCGAAGTCCGGCATCGAGACGCGCTCTGGATTGAGGAAGCGCTCGAACAGCAAGCCGAACCGGATCGGATCGAGGTCGGTAATCGTGAGCGCGTAGGCGACCAGCGATCCTGCGCCAGATCCGCGGCCCGGACCGACCGGAATGCCCTCCGCCTTCGCGTGCTTGATGAAGTCCGACACGATCAGGAAGTAGCCCGGATACTTCATGCGGATGATGACGTCGATCTCAAACGCCAGACGCTGATTGTACTCTTCTTCCGTGATGCCCGGCGCGAGACCATACGTCTTCAAGCGCCAAGCCAACCCCTCTTCAGCCTGCCGCCGCAGCTCGTTGGCTTCCTCGCTGACAGCGTCGGCGGCGTTGTCGCTTCCAACCGTGAAGCGCGGCAGAATCGGCTTGCGCGTCTTCGGCCGAAACGCGCAACGCTTCGCGATCTCGACCGTGGAAGCCAGCGCTTCCGGCAGGTCTGCGAACAGCACAGCCATTTCGGCGCGCGTCTTGAAGCGGTGATCCGACGTAAGCTGGTTGCGGTCGGTCTCAGAGACCAGCCGCCCGCCCGCGATGCACAGCAGCGCATCGTGCGCTTCGTAGTCGTCGGCGCTGGCGAAATACGGCTGATTGGTCGCGACCAGCGGCAAACCCATGGCATAGGCCATATCGATCAGCACGGATTCGCAGCGGCGCTCGCTCTCGAGTCCGTGCCGCTGCAGTTCGATATAGAGCCGATCGCCGAACAGTTTCGCCAAGGCGTCGCAACGCGCCTGCGCGAGCGCCGGCTGATCGGCGACAATCGCCTGCGAGATCGGCCCGTCCGGCCCGCCGGTCATGGCGATAAGACCGCTGGTCTCGCCGTCCAGCCATTCGAGCTTGATGTGAGGCGCCTGATGGGTCGGCGTGTCCTGAAACGCGCGCGAGTTCAGCTTCATCAGACTGCGATAGCCGTCCTCATTGGTCGCAAGCAGGACGATGCGTGCCGGCACGAGCGCATTGCGCGCGGTCGGATCCTGATCGCCGAAATCCACCGACATCGCGCAGCCTGTGATGGGCTGGATGCCGTATCCGGCCAGCTTGTCGGAGAACTCCAGCGCACCGAACATGTTGTCGTTGTCGGTCAACGCCAGTGCGGGCTGATGATCGGCCTTGGCAAGTTCAACCAGCTTGCCGACGGTGATCGAGCCCTGCAGCAGCGAATAGGCAGAATGAACGTGCAGATGAACGAATCCCGGGTCCGACCCGGCCGATTTCGGCGTAGCAGTTTTGGACATGATGACCTTGGCAACCTTCGCGGGCGGTCATTCGCAAATCGTATCGGGTGCGATGGACCACGAGCGGCAATGGAGCGACTCAGAGGTCGATGGTGGTGCCCCGACCAGCGAGAGTCCATTCAGAACACGGGGACCCGCTGATCCATCATCCTTATCCCCAGCCTCGGGCCGTCCCGAAGCCGGGCCTTATGACTTACATCTGGGGAATGACCTGCGCCCATATGGCGACCATTCCAACGAAAAGCACCAACGAGGTCAGCGCGGCGGCTTCTTCCACGAACGTCTTCAACATGACCGAACTCCCTATCGACTCCATGAGAACGTAATAGGAACATTGTTCCTTTTTTGTTCTCAAAGTCAAGAGGCGGGAAATCGGGGAAAACACGGGAAAGACCGGCACCGCTAACAAATCGTAAACAGGTTGTGACGTTGCAGCGTCATCACGGATACGCAGGAACGTGAGTTGACGAACGGCGCGAACACCGGTCTGGCTACATCAACACGTCAAGCAATGCGGGCATCAGCCCGACAGGAGAATACGATGCGCAGCTACCTTTTGGCCCTCGCGGTACTCGGTGCCGGTTTCGCAGCTCAGTCGGCTCCAGCCGAAGCCCGTGAGTACCCGTTCTGTCTTCAGGGGCGGGATACGGCCGGCGGCCGCGGCGACTGCAGCTATTCGACCTATCAACAGTGTCAGGCGACCGCTTCAGGCACCTACGCTGGCTGCTACGCAAACCCTTATGTCACGTATGACGAAGCGCCGGTTTATCAGCCGCGCCGGCGCACCCAGCGTTCGTATTACTGAGATCTGAGTCAGTCGAGCTCGACGACGTGGCCGTCCTGAAGCGAAACACGGCGGTCCATCCGCGCAGCCAGATCCATGTTGTGCGTCGCGATCAACATCGCGACGCGCGTCGCTCTCACAAGCTGGGTCAGCGCGTTGAAGACATGGTCCGCGGTGTGCGGATCGAGATTTCCGGTCGGCTCGTCAGCCAATAGAACGCGCGGCGCATTGGCGACCGCGCGGGCAATCGCAACGCGCTGCTGTTCACCGCCGGACAACTCCGCCGGCCGATGCGTCACGCGCTCCGCCAATCCGAGATAGGCCAGGATTTCCTGCGAGCGCTTCAGGGTCTCCTTCTTCGGCAGGCCGCGGATCATCTGCGGCAGCATGACGTTCTCGAGCGCCGAGAACTCCGGCAGCAGCCGGTGCGACTGATAAACGAAGCCGATGTCGGTGCGGCGGATCTGCGTGCGCTCAGCATCCGATAGTCCCGAGGTCGCGGTCCCGCCGACATAGACTTCGCCCTCGTCGGCCTGCTCCAGCAGGCCAGCGATATGCAGCAGCGTCGACTTGCCCGTGCCCGACGGCGCGACCAGCGCGACGGACTGCCCTTCCCAGAGCGCCAGATTGGCGCCGTTGAGAATGGTCAGCGTCGCTTCGCCTTGTTTGTAGCGCCTGCAGACGTCGTGCAGATAGACGACCGGAACGCCATTTTCCCCCTGCTCCATCGGTGCGCTCATTCGTACCTGAGTGCTTCGATGGGATCGAGACGCGCGGCGCGCCACGACGGATACAGCGTCGCCAGAAACGACAGCGTCAGCGCCATGATCACGACCGCAGCCGTCTCGCCGACATCGACTTCAGCCGGGAGCTTGGAGAGGAAGTAAAGCTCGGGCGAGAACAGTTCGGTGTTGGTCATCCACGAGATGAACTGGCGGATCGATTCGATGTTGAGACAGATGATCAGTCCCAGCAGGAAGCCCACCAGCGTCCCGACAACGCCGATGGCGGCGCCCGTAATCAGAAACACCCGCATGACGGAGCCTTGCGATGCGCCCATGGTGCGCAGGATTGCGATGTCACTGCCTTTGTCCTTCACCAGCATGATGAGGCCGGAGACGATGTTCAGCGCGGCCACCAGCACGATCAGCGTCAGAATCAGGAACATCACGTTGCGCTCGACCTGCAGTGCGTTGAAGAACGTCGAATTGCGCTGCCGCCAGTCGACCAGGAAGATCGGCCGCTGCGCAGCCTCCGTCACCGCCTTGCGATAGACGTCGATCTTGTCGGGATTGTTCGTGAATATCTCGATCGCCGTGACGTCGTTGGCGCGGTTGAAATAGGCCTGCGCTTCGACCAGCGGCATGAACACGAACGACGAGTCATACTCGGACATGCCGATCTCGAACACCGCCGCGACCTTGTAGGGCTTGATGCGGGGCGTCGTCCCCATCGGCGTCACGGCGCCACGTGGCGCAACCAGCGTGATGCTGTCTCCCGCGCGCAGCGACAATTGATCTGCAAGCCGGCGGCCGATGGCCACACCCTGCCCCTCGTCGAATCCCTCCAGCGTGCCCTGCTTGATGTTCTTGGCAATCGACGTGACGCTGTTGAGATCCTGCGAACGGATGCCGCGGATAAAGACGCCGGCGGCATTGAATGGCGACGACGACAGCGCCTGCCCGTCGACCACCGGGGCGGCAAGGCGGATTCCCTGCACCCTGCTAATGCGCTCAGCCACTTCCTTCCAGTCGGTCAGCGGCGATTCCAGCGGTTGAACAACGATATGCCCGTTCAAGCCGAGAATCTTGTCGAGCAGTTCCTTGCGGAAGCCGTTCATCACCGCCATCACGATGATAAGCGTCGCCACCCCGAGCATGATGCCGAGGAACGAGAAGCCGGCGATGACCGAAATGAACCCTTCCTTGCGCCGCGCCCGCAGATAGCGGGTCGACAGCATCCATTCGAATGGCGCGAAAGGTGGGGTCCGAACTGGCTCGCTCATGTCTGTTCCATAGTCCGGATTTTCACACGAATCGGGCTAATTCTAGTCGCCAGCATCAGCGACCGCGACCACACTGAAGATTATTCAGTGGACGGTCATGATTGCGTGAAGCGGTTGATCGCGTCGTCCAGGCTCATGAATTCGCGCGAACCGTCGCTGCGGCGCTTGATTTCGACCTTGCCCTCCGCAAGCCCGCGCGGCCCAATCAAGACCTGCCAGGGTATGCCGATGAGGTCGGCTGTGGCGAATTTGCCGCCGGGCCGCTGGTCGGTGTCGTCGTACAGCACGTCGACGCCCTTGGCGCTCAGGGCCTTGTAGGCCTTTTCGCAGGCCTCGCCGGTCGTGCCATCGTCCTGCTTGAGGTTGAGAATCGCGACACGGAAGGGAGCCACCTCTTCCGGCCACTTGATGCCGTTTTCGTCGTGGCAGGCTTCGATGATCGCCCCGACCAGACGCGACACGCCGACGCCGTAGGAGCCGCCGTGGATCGGCTTCTCCGCGCCATCGGGACCGGACACGACCGCTTTCATGGTGTCCGAATATTTCGTGCCGAAATAGAAGATCTGCCCGACCTCGATGCCGCGGGTCTGCACGCGCTTGTCGGCGGGCACTTCGCGCTCATAGCGCGCGGCGTCATGAACGTCCTCAGTGGCGGCGTAGAGATCGGTCCACTGCTTGATGATCGGCGTGAGATCGCCGTTGTAATCCACACCGGCACCCGGCACCGGCAGATCGAGCACATCCTTGTTGCAGAACACGCCGGACTCGCCGGTCTCGGCCAGCACGATGAATTCGTGGCTGAGATCGCCGCCGATCGGCCCCGTCTCAGCGCGCATCGGTATCGCCTGCAGGCCCATGCGCGCGAAAGTGCGCAGATAGGCGACGAACATCCTGTTGTAGGAGAGCCGCGCCGCGGCCTCGTCGATGTCGAACGAGTACGCGTCCTTCATCAGGAATTCGCGGCCGCGCATCACGCCGAAACGCGGACGCTGCTCGTCGCGGAATTTCCATTGGATATGATAGAGATTGAGCGGCAGGCTCCGGTAAGACTTCACGTAAGAGCGGAAGATCTCCGTGATCATTTCCTCGTTGGTCGGGCCGTACAGAAGCTCGCGCTTGTGGCGATCCTGGATGCGCAGCATCTCCGGACCGTAGGCGTCGTAACGTCCGCTCTCGCGCCACAGGTCTGCAAGTTGCAGCGTCGGCATGAGAAGCTCGATCGCACCCGCCCGGTTTTGCTCCTCGCGCACGATCTGCTCGATCTTTTTCAGCACCCGGAAGCCGAGCGGCAGCCACGCATAGATGCCCGCCGCTTCCTGCCGCATCATGCCGGCGCGCAGCATCAGCCGATGCGACACGATCTCCGCCTCCTTGGGCGTTTCCTTGAGAATTGGCAGAAAAAAACGCGACAATCGCATGGGAACACTCAGAGTTTCGGGATTGATCCGGGGAATCGGCGAGGAAGCTTGGGAACCTTTTCAGTGAAAGCGGATCAAATGGCAAAACACAAGAGGAAGCATGGGTGTGACTTCTAGGGGATTTGCGGTTCCCGCGACCCGTGATAACAGCCTGATGGGGTTTCAAATGGCTGCAACACGGATCAGAGCGATAGGACGATGGGCTGCGTTTGTTGCAGCTTACGCGCTTGTCTTCAACGTGATGCTGACCAGCACCCTGTTGGCCTCGATCTCGCCGCTCAAGTTCAATGCCCTCCACGAACTCTGCCTCAACGGCAGTTCGGCGGCCCCTGACGCCGACGGCAACAGCGATCCGAGCAAACCAATCGTCCGCTGCCCGCTGTGCCTGTCCAATGCCGTGGCAATGGCTGACCAGCCGCCGCAGACCCCGGCACTGGCCATCCGCATCGCGCTGCGTCTTCTGTTCGAGCCCGCGCGGCACGACGATGGCGTCGCACTCTTTACGACCAGCGATCACCAGCCCCGCGGCCCTCCCCACCTGAGCTGACGACCCGCACTCACGCGCATCCGTCAATCGTCATTCTCTCTGGTGGAAGTCCAACCATGTTTTCCGTTTGCATACGGGCGCGCAGCATCTTGCTGGCGTCCGCGTCCATCGCTGCTATTGCACCTTTCGCACAGGCCACTGCGCAGACCGCGCCTCAAACCCTTCCTACCGTCACCGTGGAAGCAGAAAGGCAGGCGCGCCCGGTCAGAAACCGCGGCGCGAGGCCAGCCAACGTTCAGGCAGCCCCGGCTTCAACCGCGCCGGTTGCCTCCGGTCCGGCGACGCCGGGGCCGCTCGGCGTCAAGACCGCCGATCAGGCGCGTCAGGATATTCAGCAGACGCCCGGCGGGGTCGCGGTCGTTGCCGCCGAGGACTACAAGAACAACTCCGTCGCGAACACCATCAAGGACGTTCTCGGCTATGTGCCCGGCGTGTTCGCACAACCGAAATGGGGCGACGACACCCGACTCTCGATTCGCGGATCGAGCCTGTCGCGCAACTTCCATCTGCGCGGCGTTCAGCTCTACATGGACGGCATCCCGATCAACACGTCCGACGGCTACGGCGATTTCCAGGAAATCGATCCGACGGCATTCAAATATGTCGAAGTGTATAAGGGCGCGAATGCACTGCAGTTCGGCGCGAACTCGCTCGGCGGCGCGATCAATTTCGTCACGCCGACCGGCCGCGACGCCAACGTCAACAGCGCGGGCTTCGACATGGGCTCGTTCGGCTATCGACGCTTCCAGGGCAGCGTCGGCGGCGCCAGCGGCCCATGGGACGCGTTCTTCACGGCCTCGAACCAGAGCGCCGAAGGTTTTCGCGATCACAGCGACGGCCACAGCACGCGTGCCAGCGGCAATATCGGTTACCAGTTCTCGCCGGATTTCGAGACGCGTTTCTACATCAACGCCAACGACGTGCGTCAACGTATTCCCGGTGCAGTCACCCGTGCATCCGCACTGACATCACCCGAAACGGCGGCTCCCGGAAACCTGACAGGCGACCAGCAGCGCAACATCGACACGGTCCGCATCGGCAACAAGACGACGATCCGATTCGATGCCACCACGGTTGAATTCGGTGCCTTTGCCGTCGATCGGCATCTGATGCATCCGATCTTCCAATGGCTCGACTATCAGTATCGGGATTACGGCGGCTTCGTGAAAGCAACCGACGATCGTATGATCGGAGGCTTCCGCAATCGCCTCGTCGCCGGTGTGAACTTGATCAACGGCGATATCGACAACCAGCAGTATGCCAACATCGGCGGCTACAAGGGCGCGCTGCTCTCGTCCTCCCTCGATAAATCGAAGAACACCTCGGTCTACGTGGAGGATTCGTTTTACTTCCTGCCGAACATCGCCGCGATCGGCGGCACGCAGTTCCTCTATGCGACGCGTGATCGCACGGCCCGATTCGGGGCCACGTCGAGCGGTTCGACCGAGTTCAATCTCTGGAGCCCCAAGGGCGGGTTACTCTGGGACATCGATCCAACCTGGCAGGCCTTCGCCAACATCTCGCGCAGCGCAGAAGTGCCGAGCTTCGGCGAGGGCTCCGCAATGATCGGGATTCCATTTTATCTGATCCAGCCACAGACGGCGACGACCTATGAGATCGGCACACGCGGAAGGCGTCCCGATCTGACGTGGGAACTCACCGGCTATCGCGCCAACATCAAGAACGAACTTCAGTGTTTGACGACCATACAAACTCCGGGTTCATGCACCGTGGTCAATGCCGATCGCACTGTTCATCAGGGAATCGAGGCGGGCCTCGGCGTTGCCGTGTTCAAGAACATCTTCACGAACATTCCTGATGTGGACAAGGTGTGGCTCAATCTCGCTTACACCTACAACGACTTCCGTTTCGACAACGACATCACCTTCGGCAACAACCAGTTGCCCGGCGCGCCACGTCATTTCCTGCGTGCCGAGGTGCTCTACAAGCACGCCAACGGATTCTACATCGGGCCGAACATCGAATGGGTGCCGCAGGCCTATTACGTGGATAACGCCAACTCGTTTACCACGCAGGCCTATGCGATCTGGGGACTGAAGGCCGGCGTCGATGACGGCAAGTATTCGATGTATATTGAGGCGCGCAACATCGCGAACACCGCCTACATCGCCAGCGCCAGCATCGCCCAAATTGCAAACGCATCATCGGCCCTGTTCGAACCCGGCAACGGACGCGCGATCTACGCCGGAATGAAGGTGAGATGGTAGTTCAGCACCGCTAACATTAGCAGGGGTCCAAAGGCTCACGCGAAGTTGCCAAAATGGCCGGTTTTCGAGAGGAAATCAGCCATTTTGTGCACTGCCGCATAAGTAGACATTTAATGCTGAAATACGTGACAACACAGAATCCTTCCGCTACAAATTCGGCGTCAGAAGTGTGGCAACTCGCTTGCACATTCTGGTGGTCCAAGTCTCGGGAGGAGCCCCTGGCGCGCAAAAGCAGCGTCGCCCCGTTCAATCAAGGATAAATCCAACTTATTCGGGGAAAATAGGGTCGACACAATTTTTAGAGCAGGGCTTTGGCCCTGCTCTTTTTTCTTTAGGGCACCGGTTCGAAACACATGTTCGAACGGCCTGCTCAGAATATATCAAATGATTGATGCATTATGCTGCGCGACATCTGCTGCGGCACACGTACGCTCGTTCAGAGCGGAATGCCCATCAGCTTCGACAGCCATTCGATGTTCAGATAACCGGCCCTAAAGGCCGCCATGCCGGCGGCGAAAAGCACCGCCGAAATCACCGTAGTCCAGAGCAGCTTCCGCGCCATGCGGGGCACGCTCGGCGCGCCGGGATCGGTGCCGGCGATCTCCTCCCCACTTTCGATCTGGCTGCGCACGCCGAACGGCAGCACTGCGAACAGCACCACCCACCAGAGCACGAAGTAGATCGCGAACGCGGTTGAGATCGAATAGACCATCTAGCTAAATCCTCAGGACTGTTCGATTTCGACGAGCGAGCCGGAAAAGTCTTTCGGATGCAGGAACAGCACCGGCTTGCCGTGCGCGCCGATCTTCGGATTGCCGTCGCCGAGCACCCGCGCGCCCTCCGCGATTAGCTTGTCGCGGGCCGCGATGATGTCCGGCACTTCGTAGCAGATGTGATGGATGCCGCCGTCAGCATTGCGCTCGACAAACTTCGCAATCGGCGAGTCGTCGCCGAGCGGCTGGATGAACTCGATCTTGGTGTTGGGCAGCGTCGCAAACACCGTGATGACGCCATGCTCAGGCAGCGGCACCGCGCCCGAGATTTCAGCGCCGAACGCCGTGCCGTAGATCTTCGCGGCTTTTTCGGCATCCTTCACCGCGATGGCCACATGATTGAGCCTGCCCAGCATCGTTCTCTCCGCAAGAAATCAGATAGCGAAAATCAAACCATCAGCACGTGAACATAGCAAAGCGTCTTCTTGCCCCACTGCTCGTTGATTTCGGCACGCACCGCGCGCCGCACGGATTCCGCAATCGCGTCGGGGTCGCGGCGCTTGCCGCGCGGCAGACCTTCCACCGTGGACACGACCACGTCGAACACGTCGTCCGCGATCACCACGCCTTCCTTATTCTTTTCCGGAATGCCGACCAGATCAACCTCGGGGTCGTCAGCCAGTTCGCCCTTGTCCGTCACCGCGATGGCGACGAAGGCGCAGCCGGCGAAAGCCAGCCGCCGCCGCTCGGTGACAGCACGCGCCTTGTCGGTCTCGAGCAGGTTGCCGTCCTTGAAAATCCGCCCGTTGGGGAGTTCCTCGATGATCGCGGGATCGCCCGGCCCCAGCCGCACCAGATCGCCATTCTTGCAGATCAACACTTTCGGCACGCCGGCGGCGCGCGCCAGCTTGGCATGTTCCGACAGATGCAATGCCTCGCCGTGCGCGGGGATCAGCAGTTGCGGGCGAACCCACGAGATCATGTCGCGCAACTCGTCACGACGCGGATGACCCGACACGTGCACCAGATGCGTGCGGTCGGTGATGATCTCGATGCCCTGCGTCACAAGACCGTTGATGATCGCGCCGACGGCCTTTTCGTTGCCGGGAATGGTGCGCGACGAGAAGATCACGGTATCGCCCTTGTTGAGCGTCACCTGCGGATGATCGTCATTGGCGATGCGCGCCAGCGCCGCGCGCGGCTCGCCCTGGCTGCCGGTGCAGAGCGCCAGCACCTTGTCTGGCGGGAAATGCCCATAGAGATCCGCGCCGCGAAACGGCTGCACGCCGTCGAGATAACCGGTCTCGCGCGCCACCTGCACCACGCGCTCCATCGCGCGGCCAACCACGACCACCTCGCGGTCAGCCGCCTTCGCGGCATCCGCGACGGCGCGCAACCGTGCAACGTTGGACGCGAACGTCGTGACCGCGACGCGACCGCGCGCGGCCTTTACGAGTTCGGTGATGGTCTTCGCCACTTCCTGTTCGGAGGGGGAACGGCCTTCGCGCACCGCATTGGTCGAATCGCCGACCAGCGCCAGCACGCCTTCATCGCCAATCTCGCGCAACCGCTTCTCGTCGGTCGGCTTGCCGATGATCGGCGTCGGATCGATCTTCCAGTCGCCGGTATGCAGCACGGTTCCGACAGGCGTGCGGATCGCAAGCGCATGGGATTCGGGAATCGAATGCGCGACCGGAACAAATTCGACGCTGAAGGGGCCGACATCGATGGTGCCGCCGGACGGCACAACCGTGACCGGAATCTTCGGCGGATTGCGTTCGCTGGCGCATTTGGCCTCGAACAGCGCGGCGCTGAACTGCGTCGCGTAAATGGGACATTTCAACTGCGGCCACAGATCGATGATGGCGCCGAAGTGATCCTCATGAGCATGGGTCAACACGAGCCCCATGAGGTTCTTCCGCTCCTTCACCAGGAAACGGATGTCCGGCATGACGACATCGATGCCCGGCAGATGCTCCTCACTGCCGAACGACACGCCGAGATCGACCGCGAGCCAGCTCCTTTGATGGCCCTTGCCGAGGCCATAGATCGACAGGTTCATGCCGATCTCGCCGACACCTCCGAGAGGCGCAAACGTCAGTTCGTCGGGACGCGACATCAGGCTGCTCCAGACGATTTGGCCGATCCGAAATGAACGTCACCGGCGGCAATCGGCGTGCGCTTGCCGTCGCGGCCAGCGACGATCAAGCAACCGGTGTCATCGATGGTCTCGAAGATGCCTTCGACACTTCCGCCGCCCGACTGGATCGAGACGGGCTCGCCGAGTCCTGCGGCGCGCTCCAGCCACTGACGGCGAATCTCGGGAAAGCCCCGACCGTTATCCCAGATGCCGCGGAACTCGGCCCACGAATCCGACAGCGCCATGAACAGGTCATCCGCTCCGGCCGTGATTCCGAGCGTCGCCAGCGATGTCGCGGGATAAGGCATTCCCTCGGGCGCGGACACCACATTGGTTCCCATGCCGACGGCAACCGCGAGGCTTCCGCCAATGGTTTCAGCCTCCAGCAAAATGCCGGACAGCTTCTCGCCACCCGCCAGAACGTCGTTGGGCCACTTCAGGAGAAACGTACTGTTGGCGGTGCCGCCCGATCGCATTCGATATTCCAGACTGATGGCCTGCAAGGCCGCTTCAAGCGCGAGCCCCGCTGCAAAGCCCAGCGTCGCTGCGACGGAGGGCTGAACGTCGATCGTCTCGACAATGGTGGCTGCGAGATTGCCGCGCGGGGATATCCATGCGCGCTGGCGGCGTCCACGTCCAGCGGTTTGCTGATCCGTCACCAGCCACAGCGGGCCGCGTTCCCCTGCCCGGGCCCGCTCCAGCGCATCGGCATTGGTCGATCCGATACTGTCGAACGCTTCCAGACGATAGTTCTGGGCTCTGGCCCGTGGACCGAGCGCGAACGCCATTAAAACAGCGACTTCGCTGCGGCCGTGGCTGCGCTGACCAGCGGCGCGGGATAGACGAAGAACAGGATGTTGAAGACGCCTGCGATCGCCAGCACAAACCGCAACTCAAGGCGCATAGGCTCCATCGCTTCCTTCGGCTCGTCGAAATACATCACCTTGACGATGGTGAGATAGTAGAACGCGCCGACCACACTGGTCACTACGCCGATTACTGCCAGTGTGAAGAGGCCGGCCTTGATCGCGGCGAGGAATACATAGAACTTCGCGAAGAAACCGGCGAGCGGCGGGATGCCGGCCAGCGAGAACAGGAACATCGCGAAGAAGAATGCCAGCAGCGGATTGGTCCGCGACAGGCCTGCGAAGTCACTGATCGTCTCGACCGCCTGACCGTTGCGCTTCATGGCAAGGATGATGGCGAAAGTGCCGAGCGTCATGGCGACGTAGATCGCGATATAGACCAGAACGCCCTGTGCGCCCTGCTGCGTTCCGGCGGCGAGGCCGACCAGCGCAAAGCCCATGTGGCCGATGGACGAATACGCCATCAGCCGCTTGATGTTTTTCTGGCCGATGGCGGCGAACGATCCCAGCGCCATCGAGGCGATAGAAACGAACACAACGATCTGCTGCCATTGCGGCACGATGCCCGGAAACGCAGTAAGCGCCACGCGCGTGAACACCGCAAGCGCCGCAACCTTCGGCGCGGAGGCGAAGAACGCCGTGACTGGCGTCGGCGCGCCCTCGTACACGTCCGGCGTCCACATGTGGAACGGCACGGCGGAAATCTTGAAGCAAAGTCCGGCGAGCAGGAACACCAGCCCGAACAGCAGGCCGATGTTGCCGGTCTTCGCTTCGGTCGCGATGCCTGCGAAGCTGACCGTACCGGTGAAGCCGTAAATCAGCGACGCGCCATAGAGCAACATGCCGGACGACAGCGCGCCGAGCACGAAATACTTCAGGCCCGCCTCAGTGGACTTGGTGTCGTCGCGATGGCTCGCAGCCACGACGTAGAGCGCGAGGCTCATCAGCTCGAGGCCGAGATACAGCATGATGAGATCGCCGGCCGAAATCAGTACCATCATGCCGACGGTCGAGAGCAGGATGAGGATGGCGTATTCGAAAATCCTGGCCTGCTCCGCGAGATAGCCGCGCGACAGGATCAGGGCGGTGCCGGAGCCGATCAGCGCCAGGACTTTCAGGAAGCGCGCGAAGTCATCGACGATGAAGCTGCCGTTGAACGTCGTCAGCTTGCCGGCAGGCAGCCAGAGCTCGATAGCGCCCGCGATGACAAGGGCGATGACGGCGAGTGAGGTCACAAGCGGCGTGGTCTGCGGGCCGCGGAACGCGCCCAGCATCAGGAGCGCCATGGCGCCAGCAGCCAGCACCAGTTCCGGCAGCACGGGGAGCAGCGAATATCCTGCGAAAGTCATAACCCGGTCCTGACCCGTTGTTACTGAACCAGCGCCGCCGCTTTCACGGCGGTGATGGCTGTATTGTAGTTGGTGACAAGCTGCTGCACCGACGCCGCCGACATATCGAGCACCGGCTTCGGATACACGCCAAAGAGAATGGTGAGAATCACCAGCGGCGCGAGAATAATCCCTTCCCGCAGCGTCAGATCCTTGATGCCAGCGAGCGACGGCTTGTCGAACACGCCGAACACCACCTTGCGATAAAGCCACAGCGCATAGGCCGCCGACAGGATCACGCCCAGCGTCGCAACCGTCGCGGTCGGGATGCTGACCTTGAAGGTGCCGATCAAGGTGAGGAATTCGCCGACGAAGCCCGATGTGCCCGGCAGGCCAACGTTGGCCATCGTGAACACCATGAATACGAAGGCATAGAGCGGCATCCGGTTCACGAGGCCGCCATAGGCGGCGATCTCGCGGGTATGCAGCCGGTCGTAGACAACGCCGACGCAGAGGAACAGCGCGCCGGAGACGATGCCGTGCGACACCATCTGGAACACGCCGCCTGCGACGCCCTGCATGGTGCCCGCGAAAATACCCATGGTGACGAAGCCCATGTGGGCGACCGACGAGTAAGCGATCAGCTTTTTGATGTCTTCCTGCATCAGCGCGACCAGCGACGTGTAGACGATCGCGATCGCCGACAGCGTGAAGATCAGCGGCGCGAAGTCATGCGACGCCAGCGGGAACATCGGCAGCGAGAACCGCAGGAAACCGTACCCGCCCATCTTCAGCAGGATCGCCGCCAGCACGACGGAGCCCGCTGTCGGTGCTTCGACGTGCGCGTCGGGCAACCAGGTGTGGACCGGCCACATCGGCATCTTGACCGCGAAGGACGCGAAGAACGCCAGCCATGCCCATGTCTGCAGGCTGCGCGGCACGGCGGTATGCATCAGCGTCGGAATGTCGGTGGTGCCGGCGTTCAGATACAGCGCCATGATGGCGAGCAGCATCAGCACCGAGCCGAGCAACGTGTAGAGGAAAAACTTGAAGCTGGCATAGACTCGGCGCGGGCCGCCCCACACGCCGATGATGAGGAACATCGGAATGAGGCCGCCTTCGAAGAACAGATAGAACAGCACCAGATCGAGCGCCGAGAACGTGCCGACCATCAGCGTTTCAAGGAACAGGAACGCCATCATGTATTCGCGCACGCGCAGCTTGACCGATTTCCAGCTCGCCAAAATGCAGAACGGCATCAGCGCGGTGGTCAGGATCACGAACGGCAGCGAAATGCCGTCAACACCCATGTGATAGGTGATGGTGTTGGCGAGCCACGGCGCCTTCTCGACAAACTGGAAGCCCGGATTCGACGGATCGAACCGCATCACCAGAATCAGCGATATCGCGAAAGTAACGATGGTGGTCCACAGCGCGATCCAGCGCGCGTTACCCTGCGCGGCCTCGTCGTCACCGCGGCTCAGATAAATCAGGATCGCGCCGACAACCGGCAGGAATGTGACAACGGAAAGGATGGGCCAAGTCGTCATCATTGGCCCCCAAGACCGAAGATAAACCATGTGATGAGACCGGCCACGCCGATCAGCATCGCAAAGGCATAGTGATAGAGATAACCGGTTTGCAGACGCACCACGTTGCGCGTCACGTCAAGCACGCGGGCCGACACGCCGTCAGGCCCGAGCCCGTCGATGATGGAGCCGTCGCCCTTCTTCCACAAGAAGTACCCGAGCCATTTGGTCGGCCGCACGAAGATGACGTCGTACAGCTCGTCGAAGTACCACTTGTTGAGAAGGAATTGATACAGACCCGGATGCTGGTTCGCGAGTTCGACCGGCAGATACGGCTTGCGGATATAGAACAGCCACGACACCAGGAAACCGACAACCATCATCACCGTCGGCAGGAAAGCGATGGCCGCCGGGATATGGTGCATTTCCTCGATGACCTTCGGATTCATCTTCAGCGACTCGCGGAAGAACTCCTCGATCCCGTGCCCGGCGAACAGTTCCTTGAACGGAAAGCCCGCAAAGATCGAACCCACAGCGAGCACCGCCAGCGGAATCAGCATCGTATACGGGCTCTCATGCGCCGCTTCGTGATGATGGGCGTCATGCGGTTCGCCGTGGAACGTCTTGAAGATCAGACGCCATGAATAGAACGAGGTCAGGCCCGCTGCGATCACGGTGCAGAGGAAGCCGTAAAGCGCGAACGGATTGTGCGCGACGAAAGCGGATTCGATGATCGCATCCTTGGAGAAGTAACCCGCCGTCAACGGAAAGCCCGTCAGCGCCAAGGTGCCGATTACCATGGTGATGTAGGTGAACGGAATCTTGTCCTTGAGGCCACCCATGTTGCGGATGTCCTGCTCGTGATGCATCGCGACGATCACCGAGCCGGAACCCAGGAACAGCAGCGCCTTGAAGAAGGCGTGGGTGAACAGGTGGAACATGCCGACCGAATAGGCGCCCGCTCCCATCGCCACGAACATGTAGCCGAGCTGGGAGCACGTTGAGTAAGCGACGATGCGCTTGATGTCGTTCTGCACAAGACCGATGGTCGCGGCGAACAGCGCCGTGGTCGCGCCGATGAACATCACGAAGGCCTGCGCGTGAGGCGCAAGCTCGAACAGCGGCGACAAGCGCGCCACCATGAACACGCCGGCGGTGACCATGGTTGCGGCGTGGATCAGCGCGGAGACCGGCGTCGGGCCCTCCATCGCGTCCGGCAACCAGGTGTGCAGGAGGAACTGCGCAGACTTGCCCATCGCGCCCATGAACAGCAGCAGGCAGGTCAGCGTCAGCGCATCCACGTCCCAGTGGAAGAAGTGGATCGTCTTGCCGGTCAGGCCGGGGGCCGCAGCGAAGATGGTGTCGAAGTCGGTCGATCCCACCAGCATGAAGATGGCGAAGATGCCGAGCGCGAAGCCGAAGTCGCCGACGCGGTTGACGACGAAGGCCTTGATGGCGGCGGCGTTCGCCGACGGCTTCTGGAACCAGAATCCGATCAGCAGATAGCTCGCGAGACCCACGCCTTCCCAGCCGAAGAACAGTTGCACGAGGTTGTCCGCCGTCACCAGCATCAGCATCGCGAAGGTGAACAGCGAAAGGTAGGCCATGAACCGCGGACGGTTCGGATCCTCGTTCATGTAGCCGATCGAATAGAGGTGCACGAGCGACGATACCGACGTGACCACCACCAGCATGACGGCCGTCAGTGTATCGACGCGCAGCGCCCAGTTGACCACGAGGTCGCCGGAGCCGATCCAGGTGAACAGTTGAACGCGCGCGTCGTGATGCAGGAATCCGACATCGACCAGCGTTATCCATGACAGCGCCGCCGAGATCAGCAGTAATGCAGTCGTAATGACTTCAGCCGGGCGAGAGCCGGCAGCCGGCGGTTCGGCCGGACCATGGTCATCGTGGGCGTGATCGTCGTGACCGTTATCTGGCGCGTGGTAATCATGCACGACGGGACCGGCGTGCGCGTGATCGTCATGCCCGTGGACATGATCCATCTCGTCGCCGCTCGGATTGCGCGCGTGGGCCCCATAGAGCGTCACCGCGCCCGCGATGAGCGCGCCGATCAGCGGCAGGAAAACGATGGCTTGAATCATTGCGACGCCCCTGAGCGAAGATGCATGACACCAAGAGGCGTTCGATCCCTGCTCATATCATCGAGCATGATCTGATCCGAAAACCGGTTCCCACTTTTCGGGATCATGCTCGTCAGCCCTTCATCAGATTGATGTCCTCAACCGCAATCGATCCCCGATTGCGGAAGAACACCACCAGCACGGCAAGGCCGATCGCGGCCTCGGCGGCGGCGACCGTCAGCACGAGCAGCGCGTAAACCTGCCCTACGATGTCGCCGAGGAACGCCGAGAACGCCACCAGATTGATGTTCACGGCGAGCAGAATGAGTTCGATCGACATCAGGATGACGATCACGTTCTTCCGGTTGAGGAAGATGCCGAGAATGCCGACCGTGAACAGGATGGCCGCGACAGCGAGATAGTGACCGAGGCCGACCGTCATTTCACCCACTCCCCGGAATCCGCATCCTGCAGGCCCTGCCCCACGGTGACCTTCCGCACGTCCATCGCGGCAGCCTTGGTACGCGCGTTCTGAACGTTGATGTCCTGCCGCTTGACGCTCGGCTTGTGGCGCAGCGTCAGCACGATCGCGCCGATCATGGCGACCAGCAGCACGAGGCCCGCCAACTGGAAGTAAGGCAAGTAGCGCGTGTACAGCACGAGCCCGAGCGCTTCGGTGTTGCTGACGCCGGCCGGGATCGGCGACGTGATCGCCTTCGAGATCGCAGGATTGATGGCCCAGCCGCCCGCGACCAGCAGCAGTTCCGCGAGGAACACCGCGCCGATCAGGAGACCAAACGGCAGATACTCGATGAAACCCTGACGCAGTTCGGCGAAGTCCACGTCCAGCATCATGATGACGAACAGGAACAGCACCGCGACCGCGCCGACGTAGACGACGACCAGGATCATCGCGAGGAATTCCGCGCCGAGCAGCATGAACAGTCCCGCCGCGTTCACGAACGCCAG
This sequence comes from Afipia sp., assembly GCA_051653085.1. Lineage (GTDB taxonomy): Bacteria > Pseudomonadota > Alphaproteobacteria > Rhizobiales > Xanthobacteraceae > Afipia. The sequence goes on from JBOFVL010000020.1 coordinate 165,565, forward strand.
GATCAGGAACAGCACCGAGTGCACAGGATTGCGCGACGTCACGACCATGATCGCGGACGCCACGCAAACACCGGCGAACAGATAAAAGAAGAGCGCGGGACCGATCATACCCTCACCTCACCGGTACGGCGCATCGAGTTCGATATTCTTCGCAATCTCGCGCTCCCAGCGGTCGCCGTTGGCGAGCAGTCTCGCCTTGTCATAGTAAAGTTCCTCGCGCGTTTCCGTCGCGAATTCGAAATTCGGGCCCTCGACGATGGCGTCGACCGGGCATGCTTCCTGGCACAGGCCGCAATAGATGCACTTCACCATGTCGATGTCGTAGCGCACGGTGCGGCGCGTGCCGTCGTTGCGGCGCGGACCGGCTTCGATGGTGATGGCCTGCGCCGGGCAGATCGCCTCGCAGAGCTTGCAGGCGATGCAGCGTTCCTCGCCGTTCGGATAACGGCGCAGCGCGTGCTCGCCACGGAAGCGCGGCGAGATCGGTCCCTTCTCGAAGGGATAGTTCAATGTCGGCTTCGGCTTGAAGAAGTATCGCATGGCGAGGATGAACGCCGAGACGAACTCTTTCAGCAGAAGCTGATTTGCTGTGCTTGCTATGCCCATGAATCTGTCGACCTCATTTCGGTGCAAGCCCCGCGAATTGCAGAACACCGGCGACGATGACGACCATCGCCAGCGACAACGGCAGGAACACTTTCCAGCCCAGACGCATCAACTGGTCGTAGCGGTAGCGCGGCACGATCGCCTTCGCCATCGCGATCAGGAAGAACATGAAGAACAGCTTCAGCACGAACCAGATCACACCCGGCACCCAGGTGAACGGCGCGAACGGCAGCGGCGACAGCCAGCCGCCGAGGAACAGGATGGTCGCCAGCGCGCACATCGTGGTGATGGCGACATACTCGCCGAGCATGAACAGCAGATACGGCGTCGAGCCGTACTCAGTCATGAAGCCGGCGACGAGTTCGGATTCCGCTTCGACCAGATCGAACGGCGGACGATTGGTTTCCGCCAGCGTCGATACGTAGAAGATCACGAACATCGGGAACAGCGGCAGCCAGTACCAGCCGAGAATGCCGAGCTTGGTGTCCTGCGCTGCGACGACAGCCGTGAGATTCAGCGACCCGGCGCAGAGCAGCACCGTGATGATGACGAAGCCGATGGAAACTTCGTAGGACACCATCTGCGCCGCGGAGCGAAGGGCTGCGAGGAACGGATACTTCGAGTTCGACGACCAGCCCGCCATGATGATGCCGTAGACCGACAGCGACGAGATCGCGAAGATGTAGAGGATGCCGACATTGATGTCGGCAATCACCCAGTTGAGGTTGACCGGGATCACCGCCCACGCCGCCAGCGCCAGCACGCACGAGACCAGCGGCGCGAGCAGGAATACGCCCTTATTGGCGCCATCGGGAATCGTCGGCTCTTTCAGCACGAACTTCAAAAGGTCAGCGAAGGATTGCAGCAGGCCCCACGGCCCGACCACGTTGGGGCCGCGCCGGATCTGTACGGCAGCCCAGATCTTGCGGTCGGCAAGCAGGATGTAGGCAATCGCGATCAGCAACACGACGAGCATCAGCAGGCTCTGCGCGACCATAATGATCAGCGGCCACAAAAAGCCCGTCCAGAACTCGCTAGCGAAGAATTCGGTCATCGGATCACATTCACTCCGCTGCCGTCAGAATTTGCCCGGAGGCAAGCTTTGAGCATTCCGCCATCACAGCGGACGCCCGCGCGATGGGGTTGGTGAGGTAAAAGTCCTCGACCGCGCTCTTGAACGCGCCCTTCTCGACCGAACCGCCGCGCGCCGCAAGCGTCTTCACGCCCGCCACATCGCCTGCTTCGATCTGGTCGATCCGCATCAGGTGCGGCACTGCCTTGAAGATGGCCTGCCGCAACGCGCCCAGCGAGTCGTAGGGCAGCTTCTTGCCGAGCACTTCCGACAGCGCGCGGATGATCGCCCAGTCTTCGCGCGCTTCGCCCGGTGGGAATGCGGCGCGGTTGGCGATCTGCACCCGGCCTTCGGTATTCACATAGATACCAGATTTCTCGGTGTAAGCCGCGCCCGGCAAAATAACGTCGGCGCGATGCGCGCCCTTGTCGCCATGGGTGCCGATGTAGACCACGTAGGTTCCATCAGCCGGAGTAACGTCGTCCGCGCCCAGCGAGAACAGCACATCGAGGGTGCCGAATGTCGTCATCTGCGCGACGTTCAGGCCGTCCATGCCCGGCACGAAGCCAATGTCGAGCGCGCCGACCTGCGCGGCGGCCTTGTGCAGTACGGCGAAACCGTTCCAGCCATCCTTGATCGCGCCGAAGTCCACGGCGAGCTTCGCCGCCAGCGCCAGCACGGCCTTGCCGTCATGACGTCCCGCGACGCCGGAGCCGACCAGCACGATCGGGTTCTTTGCCCCCTTCAGCACATCGGCGAAGGAATGCTTGCCCGCGGCGAGATCGCTGAGCGTATCGGTGCCCGCGCCGAGATGCTCATAACCATAGGTGAGATCGGCCTTGTCGCCGATCACGCCGATCTTCAGCGCGCCGGTGCGCCAGCGCTTGCGGATACGGGCGTTGAGCACGGCCGCTTCCTTGCGCGGATTGGAGCCGATGATCAGCAACGCATCCGCCTGCTCGATGCCGGCGATGGTCGGGTTGAAGATGTAGGATGCTCGGCCCGCCTTGGGATCGAACGCAGTGCCGTCCGGGGTCGCGAGATTGGTCGAACCAAGTTTCGCGGCCAGTTCCTTGAGTGCGAACATTTCCTCGACCGCTGCAAGATCGCCCGCAACGGCGCCGATGCGCCTGCCGTCGGAGCGGGTCACCGCCGCCGCGATATTCGCGAAGGCTTCGGTCCAGGTCGCCGGACGGAGCTTGCCGGCTTCGCGGATGTAAGGACGATCAAGACGCTGCGTGCGCAGGCCATCGACGATGTGCCGCGTCTTGTCGGAAATCCATTCCTCGTTCACGTTCTCATTGATACGCGGCAGGATGCGCATCACTTCGCGTCCGCGCGTATCCACGCGGATCGCCGATCCGACTGCATCCATGACGTCGACGGACTGGGTCTTGCCCAGTTCCCACGGACGCGCGGCGAATGCATAAGGCTTCGAGGTCAGCGCACCGACCGGGCAGATGTCGACGAGATTGCCCTGCAATTCCGACGTCAGTGCACTTTCGAGATAGGTCGTGATCTCGACGTCCTCGCCGCGGCCGGTCAGGCCCATTTCCGGCACGCCGCAGACTTCCGTGGTGAAGCGGACGCAGCGCGTGCACTGGATGCAGCGGTTCATCGAGGTTTTCACCAGCGCGCCGATATACTTGTCTTCGACCGCGCGCTTGTTCTCGGCGAAACGGCTGGTGTCGACGCCGTAACCCATCGCCTGATCCTGCAGATCGCACTCGCCGCCCTGATCGCAGATCGGGCAATCGAGCGGATGGTTGATGAGCAGGAATTCCATCACGCCTTCGCGCGCCTTCTTCACCATCGGCGACTTCGTGAACATTGCAGGCAGTTCGCCATTTGGACCGGGCCGCAAGTCGCGGACGTTCTGCGCACACGATGCGACCGGCTTCGGCGGGCCGCCCTTCACTTCGATCAGGCACATGCGGCAGTTGCCGGCGATGGAGAGACGTTCGTGATAGCAGAAGCGCGGAATTTCAGCGCCCGCCGCTTCGCACGCCTGCAACAGCGTGTACTCGGCCGGAACGTCGATCTCTTTGCCGTCGATGAGAATCTTGGTCATCGCATTCACTCCGCCGCGACCATGTGGTCCGGATCGAGGATGCCCTGGTCATCCAGCGTGGACTTCCGCGTGAAATCGTCGATGCGCCGCTCGATCTCCGGACGGAAGGCGCGGATCAGGCCCTGGATCGGCCATGCCGCCGCGTCGCCCAGTGCGCAGATGGTGTGGCCTTCGACCTGCTTGGTGACTTCCAGCAACATGTCGATCTCGCGCTTGTGGGCGCGGCCCTCGACCATGCGCGACAGCACACGCCACATCCAGCCGGTGCCCTCGCGGCACGGCGTGCACTGGCCGCAGCTCTCGTGCTTGAAGAAGTAGGAAATGCGCGCGATGGCCGCGACCACATCGGTGGATTTGTCCATCACGATCATGCCGGCGGTGCCGAGGCTCGACTTCACCGCGCGGGTGCCGTCGAAATCCATGATCAGTTCCTGGCAATCCGCTGCCGGGATCAGCGGACAGGATGCGCCGCCGGGAATGATTGCCAGCAGATTGTCCCAGCCGCCGCGAATGCCGCCGCCGTGTTTCTCGATCAATTCGCGGAACGTGGTGCCCATGGCATCTTCGACGACGCACGGCGTGTTCACATGGCCCGAGATGCCGAACAGCTTGGTGCCGACATTGTTCGCCCGGCCAATGCCCGAGAACCACGCCGCGCCGCGCCGGAGAATGTCGGGAGCCACCGCGATCGACTCGACATTGTTCACCGTGGTCGGGCAACCATAGAGGCCGACGTTCGCCGGGAATGGCGGCTTCAGCCGCGGCTGGCCCTTCTTGCCTTCGAGGCTTTCGAGCAGCGCCGTTTCCTCGCCGCAGATATATGCGCCCGCGCCGTGATGGACATACATGTCGAACGGATACCCGTGGACGTTGTCCTTGCCGATCAGCTTGGCCTCATAGGCCTGATCGACGGCGGCCTGCAGATGCTCACGCTCGCGGATGAACTCGCCGCGCACGTAGACGTAACAGACATGCGCGCCCATGGCCGCGCTGGCGATCAGGCAGCCTTCCACGAGCAGATGCGGATCGTGCCGCATGATCTCGCGATCCTTGCAGGTGCCGGGTTCGGATTCGTCCGCGTTGACGACGAGATAGCTCGGCCGTCCGTCGGCATTGTCCTTCGGCATGAACGACCACTTCATGCCGGTGGGGAATCCCGCACCGCCGCGTCCGCGCAGGCCGGACGCTTTCATTTCAGTCACGATCCAGTCGCGGCCCTTGTCGATGATCGCCTTGGTGCCGTCCCACGCGCCGCGTGCACGCGCGCCTTTCAGGCCCCAGTCCTCGAGGCCGTAGAGATTGCGGAAGATGCGGTCCTTGTCGTCGAGCATGATCGCTACCTTAAGACCCGGTTCGCTTGGATTGCTGATAGGCGAGCCCGGCCGCCATCGCTCCGAAGCCGATGGCCCAGAATACGGCTGACTGAAGTTCGGATTTCAGAATGTAAAAGTTCAGCACGAAGATGAAGACGGCCGCGCAAAGCGCGTGCAGCCCGATGTAGCGAATCTTGTCCGGTGTCATGACTTGTCACCTTTCTGAAGATTCGTCGCGCCGGCGTCCGACGTGAGCGAGGTCAGGCCGGTGACAGGCGCGGCGTACTGGCGTTCGATCTGCGGGCCGGGCTTCGGCGGATTGCCGGCCTCGAACCCGTCAAGCACGCGGTTGAGAAGTTCGGGCGTCAGATCTTCGTAGGTGTCCTTCCAGATCATGACCATCGGCGCGTTCACGCAGGCACCGAGGCACTCGACCTCTTCCCAACTGAAGTTGCCGTCAGCCGAGACGTGGAATGGATCGTGATGAATGCGATGCTTGCAGACCTCGATCAGATCTTTCGAGCCGCGCAGCATGCACGGCGTGGTGCCGCAAACCTGAACGTGCGCCTTCTTGCCGACCGGCTCCAACTGGAACATCGTGTAGAAGGTCGCGATTTCGAGCACGCGGATGTGGGGCATACCGAGCAGGTCCGCCACCGCGCGAATTGCAACTTCCGACACCCAGCCGTCGTGCTGCTCCTGCACGCGCCACAAGATCGGGATCACCGCCGACGCCTGGCGGCCCGGCGGATACTTTTCGATCTGCGCCTTCGCCCACGCCAGATTCTCCGCGGTGAACGCGAAGCTGGTGGGCTGCTTGTCTTTCGGGGCCAAACGACGGACGGACATCGATAACGTCTTTCAATCTTTAAATGCGAGCGCGACAGCCATCACCGGTCCACCTCGCCGAACACGATGTCGAGCGAACCGAGAATGGCCGAGACGTCGGCCAGCAAATGGCCTTTGCAGATGAAATCCATCGCTTGCAGGTGCGCGAAGCCCGGCGCGCGGATCTTGCACTTGTAGGGTTTGTTGGTGCCGTCGGCGACGAGGAACACGCCGAACTCGCCTTTCGGCGCTTCGACCGCGGCGTAGACTTCGCCGGCGGGCACGTGCACGCCTTCGGTGTAGAGCTTGAAGTGATGGATCAGCGCTTCCATCGAGCGCTTCATCTCGCTGCGCTTCGGCGGCACGATCTTGTTGTCCTCGACCGAGACCGGCCCCTGCCCGTCAGGCGCACGCAGCTTCTCGATGCACTGCTTCATGATGCGCACTGACTGGCGCATTTCTTCCATGCGAATGCAGTAGCGGTCGTAGCAGTCGCCGTTCTTGCCGATGGGCACATCGAAATCCATCTCGGCGTAGCATTCGTAAGGCTGCGACTTGCGCAGATCCCACGCAGCACCCGAGCCGCGCACCATCACGCCCGAGAAGCCCCACTCCCACGCCTGCTCCAGCGTCACCACGCCGATGTCGACGTTACGCTGCTTGAAGATGCGGTTGCCGGTGAGAAGTGTTTCGAGATCGTCGCAGACTTTCAGGAACGGATCGCACCAGGCGTCGATGTCGTTGATCAGCGCAGGCGGCAGGTCCTGATGGACGCCGCCGACGCGGAAGAACGCCGCATGCATGCGCGAGCCGGATGCGCGCTCATAAAACACCATCAGCTTTTCGCGCTCTTCAAAGCCCCACAGCGGCGGCGTCAGCGCGCCGACGTCCATCGCCTGCGTGGTGACGTTGAGGATGTGCGAGAGAATGCGGCCGATCTCGCAATAGAGCACGCGGATCAACTGGCCGCGGCGCGGCACGGTGATGCCGAGCAGCTTTTCCGCCGCGAGGCAGAACGCATGCTCCTGATTCATCGGCGCGACGTAATCGAGCCGGTCGAAGTACGGAATCGCCTGCAGATAGGTTTTCTGCTCGATCAGCTTCTCGGTGCCGCGATGGAGCAGACCAATGTGAGGGTCCACGCGCTCGACGACTTCGCCATCCAGTTCCAGCACAAGGCGCAGCACGCCGTGCGCCGCCGGATGCTGCGGTCCGAAGTTGATGGTGAAGTTACGCATGCCAGGCGTTTCGGTGCCAAGTGCTTCGGTCATCAGCCACCTGCTTTCGGCGCTGGAGGCGCCTCGGCTTTTTCATCGCCGGGCAGCGCGTAGTCCGCGCCTTCCCACGGCGAGAGGAAGTCGAACTTGCGGAATTCCTGATTGAGCCGCACCGGCTCGTACACCACGCGCTTTTCGGCGTCGTCGTAGCGGACCTCGACGAAACCCGTCAGCGGGAAATCCTTGCGCAGCGGATGACCATCGAATCCGTAGTCGGTCAGCAGCCGGCGCATGTCCGGATGGCCGACGAAGATCACGCCATAAAGATCGTAGGTCTCGCGCTCGAACCAGTCGGAGCCCGGAAACACCGAGATGATCGATGGCACCTGTGTCGTTTCGTTCGCCTCGCCGCGCAGGCGCACGCGTGTGTTCAGGACAGGCGACAGGAAATTGTAGATCACGTCGAAACGGTTTTCACGGCCGGGATAATCCACCGCCGTCACGTCGGTGACATTCACAAAGCGGAAGCGCGGATCGGTCTTCAGCACGCGGGCGATGTCCACGATCTTCGCCAGATCGACCGACACCGTCAGCTGATTGAAGGCTACCGAATGCCCGAGCGCCGCGCCCGGCAATGCAGCCACGATCGTCTCACCAAGTGCGTTGAGTCGCGCGTCATCCATCAGCGTTACCGTTCAATCGTGCCTGTGCGCCGGATCTTCTTCTGCAGCAGCAGCACGCCATAGAGCAGCGCTTCCGCCGTCGGAGGACAGCCCGGAACATAGATATCGACAGGCACGATGCGGTCGCAGCCGCGCACCACCGAGTACGAGTAGTGATAGTAGCCGCCGCCGTTGGCACACGATCCCATCGAGATCACGTAACGCGGCTCCGGCATCTGGTCGTAAACCTTGCGCAGCGCAGGCGCCATTTTGTTGGTCAGCGTGCCGGCCACGATCATCACGTCCGACTGGCGCGGCGACGCGCGCGGCGCGAAACCGAACCGCTCGACGTCATAGCGCGGCATCGACACCTGCATCATCTCGACCGCGCAGCATGCAAGGCCGAAAGTCATCCACATCAGCGAGCCGGTGCGCGCCCAGGTGATCAGGTCGTCGGTCGCGGCAACAAAGAAGCCCTTGTCGGACAGTTCATTGTTCACTTCGAGAAAGTATTTGTCGTCAGCGCCGATCGGCTGGCCGGTGCGAGGATCGAGAATCCCCGTCGCCGCCCGCGAGACCGCTGGCTGCCTGATCGAAGAGGCCGTCGCTGCAGCAGAAGTGTTGGGGCTCAATCCCATTCAAGGGCTCCCTTTTTCCACTCGTACGCAAAGCCGATCGTCAGCACGCCGAGGAACACCATCATTGACCAGAAACCGGCGAGGCCGAGTTTGCCGAAGGCCACTGCCCAGGGAAACAGGAAGGCGACTTCCAGATCGAAGATGATGAAAAGAATGGCGACGAGATAGAACCGGACATCGAACTTCATGCGCGCATCGTCGAATGCATTGAAGCCGCATTCATAGGCTGAAAGCTTTTCCGGATCGGGCTGCTGATAAGCCACGATGAAGGGCGCAACCAAGAGCGCGAGGCCGATCACCGTCGCTACCCCGATAAACACCACAAGTGGCAGGTAATTCTGCAGAATTCCGCCCATCGGCGACCCTCGCGCTGCCCGAATTTGCCTCGCGGATTCGCGAAACATTGGAATGGTTCGAAAGGGATAGCGCAGCGCAACAGGGAGGGCAAGACAAGCTGTTTTGACAGGTTACGAGCCCTCCCACCGGTGCATGGGAGCATCCCTGAGCCGCAGATCGGAGCGGCCTGAAAGCCTCGCTTGTTAGCCGGGACGTAGCGATCACCGGCGCGCCGACAAGGCCTGGAACCAATAAAATCGGCACCAATTTCGCGGCCACACGCGGATGGTGTTTTATGACAGGATGCGCGCGATTTCCTTGCCGCATGCGACCGTGTCGGCCTTGCCGCCCAGATCCCGCGTCCGCAGCTTTTCGTCCGCCAGAACCGTCTCGATCGCCGCGACGATGGCTTTGCCGGCCTCCGGTTCGCCGAGATGATCCAGCATCATTGCCGCCGACCAGATTTGGCCGACCGGATTGGCGATCCCCTTCCCGGCGATGTCCGGCGCGGATCCGTGGACCGGTTCGAACAGCGACGGAAACTTCCGTTCCGGATTGAGACTGCCCGACGGCGCGATTCCGATGGTGCCGGTGCAGGCAGGACCGAGGTCCGACAGGATATCGCCGAACAGGTTCGACCCGACCACCACGTCGAACCAGTCCGGGTGCAGCACGAAGTTCGCGGCCAGAATATCAATATGATACTTGTCCCACTTCACGCCCGGATAGGCCTTCGCCATCTCCTCCACCCGCTCGTCCCAGTAAGGCATCGTGATCGAGATGCCGTTCGACTTGGTCGCGGACGTCAGGTGTTTCTTGGGGCGGCTCTGGGCCAGATCAAACGCAAACTTCAGAATCCGGTCGACGCCGGTGCGCGACATGACGGTTTCCTGAATCACCACCTCGCGGTCGGTGCCTGGAAACATGCGGCCGCCGATGGACGAGTATTCGCCTTCGGTGTTCTCACGCACGACAAAGAAATCGATATCGCCGGGCGCTCGACCCGCCAGCGGCGACTTCACGCCGGGCATCAGGCGCACCGGGCGCAGGTTGACGTACTGGTCGAACTCCCTGCGAAACTGGATCAGCGATCCCCACAGCGAGATGTGGTCCGGCAGAATCGCCGGCATGCCCACCGCGCCGAAGAAGATCGCGTCGTGGCTGCCGATCTGGGTCTTCCAGTCGTCCGGCATCATCTTGCCGTGCTTCTGGTAATAATCGCAGGACGCAAAATCGAAGCTGTCGAGCTGCAGCTCGAAATTGAACTTCTTGGCCGCCGCCTCCAGCACCCGCAGGCCTTCAGGCACCACTTCCTTGCCGATGCCGTCGCCGGGAATCACGGCCAGTCTGTATTTCCTGTTGGTCCCGGTTCTGGTGGCGGACATAAATGACTCCTTGGCTGGGCGCAGATCGTATGCCGGATCGCGCTGCAATCCCGGGTGAGCGGGCGGTACGCCGTGTTCCTACATGAAGCCGCGTTATTTCAGAAATACTGAAGACAAAGAACACGTCTCGGCACACCTTGACTTGATATCTGCCCCCCTTTAAGTCCCACCTTCTGCGGATCGTGCTTCGGTCTTGCGGGAGTAGCTCAGTTGGTTAGAGCGCCGGCCTGTCACGCCGGAGGTCGCGGGTTCGAGCCCCGTCTCTCGCGCCATCAAATCAAGCACTTAGCCGCATTTTCCATACAACAGCCTGCTGTCAGCCTGCCTCGCCGGGCAGCCATATATTGCGCGCCGCAGCGCAACTGCTGTTGCGATTCCCCTTATTGGGCAGTGCTTTTTCCACTGCCGATTCAAAAAATAGGCTGTTTACAGGCAAAACTCGGTAGTCAGGGTGCCGTAGAATCGATTAAGCCTTTATCTATCGTCAGTTCCACCAAGCCAGTACCCACGAGGAGGGCCAAATATGGCGAAGAAAGCAGCTACCCCAGCGACCGTTACCCTGAAGCACCTTGCCGCCGCGCTCGCCGAAGAGCACGAGCTGTCGAAGAAGACCGCTGAAACCATCCTCGGCGATCTGGTCACCAAGATCACCAAGCACCTCAAGAAGGGCGAGCGCATCCGCATCGTCGGCCTCGGCATTCTCCAGGTCCGCAAGCGCGCCGCCCGCATGGGCCGCAACCCGGCCACCGGCGAAGCGATCCACATCAAGGCGAGCAAGAAGGTTGCCTTCCGCGCCGCCAAGGAACTGAAGGAAGCCGTCTAAGTTCGGCATTCCGTCCTGGAATTAACGCCATTCCGGCCCGCCGGGATGGCGCTTTCTTTTGCCTAATTGTGTTGGCTTTCGGTCGCGCTAATTCTCCCGATCGTCATTGCCGGGCTTGACCCGGCAATCCATCTTCTTGAATGAATCTTTTTGGATGGATGCGCGGGGCGTAGGCGAGCGAAGCGACGCCGGTCTTCAAACGGCTATGCCCGCGCTTGACAATCACGGACGTGAGCCGCTCAGCATGAAATCTGTCGCCTTCAATCACACCGTTCTCGACCGCTTCCTGCGCTACGTCCGAATCGACACGCAATCGGACGCGTCGTCCCCCACCTGCCCCTCGACAGAAAAGCAGAAGGACCTCGGCCGTCTGCTGGCGCAGGAATTGCGCGATCTCGGCCTCGCTGACGCGCACATGGACGAACATGGGTATGTCTACGCCACCCTGCCCGCAAACACCGGCAAGACCGTGCCGGTCATCTGCTTCTGCTCCCACATGGATACCTCGCCGGACTGCACCGGGAAGAATGTGAAGCCGCAGATTGTGCGCAACTATCAGGGCGGCGACATTGTCCTGCCCGCCGATCCGAAACAGATCATCCGCGCGGCGGAACACACAGCCCTGGCCGAGCAGATCGGCAACGACATCGTCACCACCGACGGCACCACCCTGCTTGGCGCCGACAACAAAGCCGGCGTGGCCGAGATCATGGACGCGATGCAGATCCTGATCGCCAATCCACAGATAAAACACGGTGCGATCAAAATTCTTTTCACGCCGGACGAGGAAATCGGCCGCGGCGCCGACAAGGTCGACCTCAAGAAACTCGGCGCCGCCTTCGGCTACACCATCGACGGCGAAAGCGCGGGCCACCTCGAGGACGAGACGTTCTCGGCAGACGGCGTGACCATCACGATTCAAGGCGTCAGCGCGCATCCGGGGTTCGCCAAGGGCAAGATGGAGCACGCGCTCAAGATCGCGTCCCGCATTGTCGACCGTCTGCCGACGGATATGGCCCCGGAGACCACAGAAGGCCGCGAAGGCTTTCTGCATCCGGTCGGCCTGCAAGGCGGCCTCGACAGCGCGACGCTGTCGCTGATCGTGCGCGACTTCACCGAGGCTGGCCTGAAGGAAAAGGAGGCGCTGCTTGAGGACCTCGTGCGCGCCGTCATGAAAGACTTTCCGCGCTCGTCGTACACGTTCGAGGTCAAGCAGCAGTACCGCAACATGAAGGAAGTTCTCGACCGCCATCCCGAGGTGGTCGAATACGCGCTGGAAGCGATCGGCCGCGCCGGTCTCCAGCCAATCCTCAGCAGCATCCGCGGCGGCACCGACGGATCGCGCCTGTCCTTCATGGGGCTACCCTGCCCGAACATCTTCGCAGGCGAGCATGCCTTCCACTCGCGCCTCGAATGGGTCAGCGTGCAGGACATGGAAGCTGCGGTGCGAACCATCGTGCACCTCGCCGCGATCTGGGAGGAAAAGGCGTGATCCGGATTTTGAACCGCCTCAGCGGGTTGCTGGCGCTTGCGCTGCTGCTCGTGCCGCAGAGCGCACACGCACAGGAACAGCGCTTCGACGTCACGGTGACGGCGGATGCCACGAAGATCAACGGCAGCCCGTGGGACGGCGTGCCGCGGCTTGGCAATTCGAAACTCAACCTCAATGCCGCGCCGGACATCGCCGTATGCCTCGTGCGCGCAAACGCAAAACCGGAATGCCTGTGGAAGCCACAGGGGCGCCGCCTGCTCTCGATGTGCCAGAACGCATGGACCTGCAAGTTCGACAAGGTCGCGCTTGCGCCGCTACCAATCGGACTGGTCTTTGTCGATATCGACGCACGCAACCACGACATTATCGACGTTGCGATTCTCAGTGACAGGGACGACGCCAAAGCGAACGACGAGATAGCGGATTCGCTGCGCACCGCCATGAGCGTGCTGACGCCTCACCGCTCCGAGGACACCAAGGAACATCTCGTTCGCGGAGCGAAGCTGCTCGCCGTTGCCGATTGCACAAGCGGAAAGCCGTGCCGCTTAACGCAATCGCAGTTTACGCTGACGAAGCGTTAGGGCACCTCGCCGCGATATGGGAAGAAAAAACTTAGAAAACATCGTCATTGCGGGCGAAGCGAAGCAATCCAGGGCCACAAGGAAGAACTGGATTGCTTCGCCGCAAGTGCTCCTCGCAATGACGGCATAAAGCCTCGTGCTTCAACTTCTCATCCTTAGCTGAAGCATCGGCAGCACGTCGTATCGTGCGCCGATATTCGCCTTGATCATCGGATCTTCAGCAACGATGGCACGGACATCGTCGGCGGTTTCATCGTCGGCGGTCTCGAACAGCGACATGCCCCAGCCGCCGGCGGGATCGGCGACGGGCCCGTGCGCGACGACACCGCCCTCTTCCAGCAGCGCTTGCAGGAATTCGCCATGCGCCTTCATCAGCGACTTGTGCTCGGGCGTCATGGTCTTGAGGAAGTCAGGGCCGGGAGGAATGAAGCGGCACAGGAAGTACTTCATTGAATGCACCGCGCTCCGGATGGACGACGACGATGGGCAAACTGCTTAAGGAGGCAAGATGGCAGCGGCGTGACAGGTGGTAGGCGGTGACGGATTCGAACCGCCGACCCTCTCGGTGTAAACGAGATGCTCTAACCAGCTGAGCTAACCGCCCGTAATTCAGCTTCTAACGCGACGTTCCTGGCCAGGCAAGTGATGCCTTTTCGAGTGGCCGAAGGAGCGTAATAGTCAGAGGGCCGGATTGAGAATGCCCGGCTTCATGCCACGGAGGGAGTTCCCTATGATGACTAATTTTACAAGGGCCTCGGTCGGAGTTTTAGCTCTGTTCGGGATGTCGATTGTTTCGTCACCAGTGACTGCCGCTTCAGAACACAACGGTATTACCGGTCATCTCGCTCGTTTCGATCAACTGGATTTCGATGCCTTCTCCAAACAGGACTGGAAGCTGTTCAACGAAATTCACTGCCCGGACGTCAAGGTCGTCTATCCGGACGGACATGAAACCCGTGGCATAAAACAACACCAATCCGACATCGCCCAAATGTTCGTGGCGACACCGGATATGCGCGTGTCATCGCATCCTGTAAGTTTCGGTTCAGCGGACTGGGCGTCGACCAGTCCGGATTTAAGAACATCTTCCAAGGTAATAAAAAAAGGCAGCTGGACGGCCACGATCGGCCTCCTCGAAGCGACTTTCACCAAGCCGATGGCCATGATGAACAAGACCATTCAGCCAACCGGCAATAAACTGAAACTGCCCATGGCAACCATCGCCCGCTGGGAAAACGGCTGCATAGCTGAAGAGCAGCTGTTCTGGGACAACGCGGCCTATCTACAGCAACTTGGCATCCAGTGAGTCCAATCACTGCCGGCTCATAAGAAAAACGGCGCCCTTTCAGGCGCCGTTTTCATGTCATTCAAAAGCCGCTCAGTGCGCGGTCAGGCCGCCAGCGGCTTCATCCGCCGCATCCGGCTTCGCCAGCACCTTGGTGTCCTCTTCCCAGACGATCGGGGTCGGCACCCGCACCAGCGCCTTGGCCAGCACTTCATCCATCCGAGCGACCGGGATGATTTCCATGCCGCCCTTGATGGCGTCGGAAATCTCCGTGAGGTCCTTGGCGTTGTCTTCCGGAATGAAGACCGTCTTGATGCCGCCACGCGCGGCCGCAAGCAGCTTCTCCTTCAGACCGCCGATCGGCAGCACCCGTCCCCGCAGCGTGATCTCGCCGGTCATGGCGACATCATGCCGGACCGGGATGCCGGTCAGCACCGAGACGATGGCTGTCGTCATCGCAACACCGGCAGACGGACCATCCTTCGGCGTCGCGCCTTCCGGTACGTGCACGTGGATGTCGCGGCGGTCGAACAGCGGCGGCTCGATGCCGTAGTTGATCGCACGCGAGCGGACGTAGGACGCAGCAGCCGAGATCGACTCCTTCATCACGTCGCGCAGGTTGCCCGTCACCGTCATGCGGCCCTTGCCGGGCATCATGACGCTTTCGATGGTGAGCAGCTCGCCGCCGACGTCCGTCCACGCCAGACCTGTCACGACGCCAACCTGGTCGTCGCTCTCGATCTCGCCGTAGCGATACTTCGGCACGCCGAGGAACTCCTCGATCACCGCTTCGGTCACCTTCACCGACTTTTTCTTCGAGATCATCAGCTCCTTCACCGCCTTGCGGGCGAGTGTCGAAAGCTCACGCTCGAGATTACGCACGCCCGCTTCGCGGGTGTAGCGGCGGATCATCAGCAACAGCGCCTCATCGTCGATCGAGAACTCCTTGGAGTTCAGACCGTGCTTGGCGATCGCGTTCGGGATGAGATGCTTGCGGGCGATCTCGACCTTCTCGTTCTCGGTGTAGCCGGCGATGCGGATGATCTCCATGCGGTCCATCAGCGGGCCGGGAATATTGAGCGTATTCGCGGTCGTGATGAACATCACGTTGGAGAGGTCGTAATCCACCTCGAGGTAGTGATCGTTGAACGTCGCGTTCTGCTCGGGGTCCAGGACCTCAAGCAAAGCCGATGACGGATCGCCGCGGAAGTCGGCGCCCATCTTGTCGATCTCGTCCAGCAGGAACAGCGGGTTCGAGGTCTTCGCCTTGCGCATCGACTGGATGATCTTGCCGGGCATCGAGCCGATATAGGTGCGGCGGTGTCCGCGGATTTCCGCTTCGTCCCGCACGCCGCCCAGCGACACGCGCACGAACTCACGTCCGGTCGCCTTCGCGATCGACTTGCCAAGCGAGGTCTTGCCGACACCCGGAGGGCCGACGAGGCACAGGATCGGTCCGGTCAGCTTGTTGGCGCGGGACTGCACGGCGAGATACTCGACGATGCGGTCCTTGACCTTCTCAAGCCCGTAGTGATCCGAGTCGAGCACTTCCTGCGCGGCAACGAGGTCCTTCTTGACCTTGGACTTCTTGCCCCATGGAATCGACAGCAGCCAATCGAGATAGTTGCGCACGACCGTCGCCTCGGCGGACATCGGAGACATCTGCCGCAGCTTCTTCAACTCGTGCGTCGCCTTCTCGCGAGCTTCCTTCGAGAGCTTGGTCTTGGCGATCTTCTCTTCCAGATCGGCCAGCTCGTCGCGACCTTCGTCGTCGCCGAGTTCCTTCTGGATCGCCTTCATCTGCTCGTTGAGGTAGTACTCGCGCTGGGTCTTCTCCATCTGGCGCTTGACGCGCGAGCGGATCTTCTTCTCGACCTGCAGCACCGAGATTTCGCTCTCCATCAGGCCCATCACCTTCTCAAGGCGCTGGGAGACGGACAACGTTTCCAGGATGGTCTGGCGGTCGGAAATCTTAACGGCGAGATGCGACGCCACGGTATCCGCGAGTTTCGCGAAATCCGTGATCTGCTGAACGACGCCCACCACCTCGGCGGAAATCTTCTTGTTCAGCTTCACATAGCTCTCGAAGTCGGACACGACCGAACGCGACAGCGCTTCCGCCTCGACGCTCTTGGCATCGACGTCGGCAAGTGCCGTGACGCTGGCTTCATAATAGTCGGTACGGTCGGAATACTTGCCGGCCTTGCCGCGCTCCAGCCCCTCGACCAGCACCTTCACGGTGCCGTCGGGAAGCTTCAGGAGCTGCAGCACGCTGGCGAGCGTACCAATCTCGTAAATTGAATCCGGAGCAGGATCATCGTCGGACGCATTCTTCTGCGTCGCGAGGAAGATCAGGGCATCGTTCTTCATGACCTCTTCGAGCGCCTTGATCGACTTCTCGCGGCCGACGAACAGCGGCACGATCATGTGCGGGAAGACGACGATGTCGCGAAGCGGCAGCACCGGATAGGAGTGGCTTTCGCCGTGAACGATGGTTGGACGAGGCTTTGAGGCAGTCATGCCCATATTCCTTATGTTGCGCCCCCTTGCACGCAGTCCGCCGTCACTGACGCAACCGCCACAAGGTGCCGTGTGTACCGGGAAAAGAAAGAACTCTTTTGAGCTATTGGCCGCGATACGGCCACTCACCCGCCCGGGTCGAAACTGCGAATCTCGGAAGATCCTCGATCCTCAGCACACCATTAGGTGGCTATGGTGTACGGGGGTGTCAAGAGAGCGAAAAACCCCTGTGAATATTGGGTTATTCTAAAGTCGCGTTGAACGCGATAATGGCTGCCGAAGGGTTTCGGCAGCCCATTTTGCGTGAAACCTGGACGGTTCCTTGCGCTGGTATCAAGCGCTGGCGCTGGTTTCCGCTGCCCGGTCGGACCGGTCGGCGTAAATGTACAGCGGACGCGCGGTCGCTTCGACCACTTCGCGCGAGATGACGACTTCCTCGACGCCTTCCAGGCCCGGGAGATCGAACATGGTCTCCAGCAGGATGCTTTCGAGGATCGAACGCAACCCGCGCGCGCCGGTCTTGCGCTCGATGGCCTTGCGGGCCACCGCGCCAAGCGCCTCGTCGGCGAAGGTCAGCTCGATATTCTCCATCTCGAACAGCCGCTGATACTGCTTCACCAGCGCGTTCTTCGGATCGGTCAGAATCTTCTTGAGCGAAGCTTCATCCAGATCCTCGAGCGTCGCCACGACCGGCAGACGGCCGACGAATTCCGGGATCAGGCCGTACTTGAGCAGATCCTCAGGCTCGACCTCGCGGAAGATTTCGCCGGTGCGGCGATCTTCGGGCGCAAGAACCTGCGCGGCGAAGCCGATCGACGTGGTCCGGCCGCGCGACGAGATGATCTTCTCGAGGCCCGAGAACGCACCACCGCAGATGAAGAGGATGTTGGTCGTGTCCACCTGCAGGAACTCCTGCTGCGGATGCTTGCGTCCGCCCTGCGGCGGCACGGAAGCCACGGTGCCTTCCATGATCTTCAGCAGCGCCTGCTGCACGCCCTCGCCCGACACGTCGCGGGTGATCGACGGGTTGTCGGACTTGCGCGAGATCTTGTCGATTTCGTCGATGTAGACGATGCCGCGCTGCGCCCGCTCGACGTTGTAGTCGGCAGCCTGCAGCAGCTTCAGGATGATGTTCTCGACGTCCTCGCCGACGTAGCCGGCTTCGGTCAACGTCGTCGCATCCGCCATCGTGAACGGCACGTCGAGAATCCGCGCCAGCGTCTGAGCCAGCAGCGTCTTGCCCGAGCCGGTCGGACCGATCAGCAGGATGTTCGACTTCGCAAGCTCAACATCGTTGTGCTTGGTCTGGTGATTGAGACGCTTGTAGTGGTTGTGGACCGCAACCGAGAGCACCTTCTTGGCGTGCTGCTGACCGATCACGTAATCGTCCAGAACCTTGCAAATCTCCTTCGGCGTAGGAATGCCGTCGCGCGATTTCACGAGCGAGGACTTGTTCTCTTCGCGGATGATGTCCATGCACAGTTCGACGCATTCATCGCAGATGAATACCGTCGGGCCCGCAATCAGTTTGCGGACTTCGTGCTGGCTCTTCCCGCAGAACGAGCAATAGAGAGTGTTCTTTGAATCGCTCGTACCGACCTTGCTCATTCCTGTCTCCGTCCGCCGCTCGATCTTGTCCTAGGTAGTTTCATTCCGGCACAAACCGGTATGACGCTTAGATAGGAGCAAAAACCGTACCAAAAAGACCCATCACTCCAGTTACCGTGAGAATCACGGTTCAATCGAATCCTAGGCCGTCAAACCCTAGCCAACCATGCTGACACCCGACTATCAAGAATTCGCTAATCCCAAAGAGCCTTAAAGCGCACCCAACACCGTGATCTTGGCGCAATTTTGCGCCTTTTCAGGCATCTCAAGTACCGAATTCATTGCAGCGTTGCGGGAATGACACGGGACAAGGCCAGCGGAACTCCGGGGACCGCCCCTGGCAGGTCGTCAGGAGCCGATAATGCCCTTGAGCCCGGCGTAAATCGAGCCCGCTGCGGTTGATAAAATGCCTATCAGCGGCCCGGCTGTCCGCATTAATTCCTGAATAATCCGCGCCCGGCGTCGAAGCTGCTCCTCCCCGACATATGGTCCGAGGATCCGTGCCACCCGATAGGCCGCCGCGTTCGGCCTGTCACCCTGTGAAAGTGAACTGGCGAGAAGCTGCAGCATCAGAATGCCGAGGATGTTACCGGTCACGAAGGCCAGCGCGATGCTCGCCGAGTACTCCAGCACCTCGCGCCACTCGATCCACGGCCCCGGAAGAATGGGAACATGGTCGTTGATGCCGGTGACGGTCAGCATGCAGAACACGCTGAGCAGCGCCGTGAGGATTCCAACGATGGTGGCGCCGCGATACCCGATTCTCTGAATCGCGTAGATGGCAAAGCCGAACGGCATCGGAATGAGCACCGAGGCGATGCGCAGGTACAACGGCGACACGTTCAGCAGGATGGTGACGATGACATGCGCCGCCACGAGCAGGATCGTCGGGATCAGAACGTAGGCGACGCTGTGAACAGCGAAGGACCGGACCGGATGGCGGCGCCGGTAGAGTCGCGCGCTGACGTTATCGAATTCACGCCGCAGCTTTTCGATGTCGGCGACGATGCCCTCGATTTCGAGAAGCACCGGGCGCACCACCCGCAGATCGCGCGAGCAGTGCTTGCAGACGAGCGCCTCGTCTTTCACCTTCTCGGCACAGAACGGACATTCCATCAGAATGCCGATGCGTTTTGGATGAACATGTCAGCTCCGCCGCAAGGAGAGGCGCTGGCGGCGCCGAAGCGTCTCAAGCTCCGCTTTCGCGTTCGCCAATTCCTCGCTCGCCATCTCCCGCTTGCGAAAGAGGTCATCCCGCTCGGCGATCAGCGATTCAGGAATGGTGATGTCGCGCGAGCATGAACTGCAAACGAGCGCGTGCGGGACGACGGGCTGCGCACAAAAGGGACAATTGGCCGTCATGCGGCTCAGGGGGCGATCTTGAGTGTGAAACTCGTGGTCGCCACACGTCCATCCGAATCCTTCAGATCAACGCGGATGATATGGTCGCCCGGCGGCAGCTCCGCACCCGGCATATCGACGCCAGTCGGCTGCACGAACGGCTTCAGCCGTGGCGTCAGATCAACGGCAGGATTTTTGAGATAGGTGACCTTCAGCGAATCCGTGTCGATCTTCGCTCCGCCGAATGATTCAAACTTCAATTGCAAGCGGATCGGCGATTTCGTGTCGTCGTTCGCTCCGATGAGTTCGATGCGCGGGCCTCGTGTAATGCCACGGGCCGCCACGCCAACCGCACCCTTGGGCGGCGGCAGCTTTGCTTCGTCAGTGGAAATCAGAACCGTGCCGGCATTCGCCTCTCCGATTGCCAGAAAGGCCGCAACGACAGCCGTGCACCCCAGGAAAATCCACACGCTCCGCATCGGAAAATCTCCTTAATTGAATGCGGCAACTCTACAGCACGTCGCAGCTTTGCGGAAGGCGGTTTCCGTCGCGGCCGGATTGATGCGGTCCCGCGGAGTTGAATTCGCCTCGCCCCCTTTTTATGGCATGTTTTTCCGAGAAATAGGCACGTCATACCGGGAGAACGAGCGATGTCCATGTCATGCAAGTTCGAGCGCAGCCTGCTAAGCCACGAGGAATATAACGTGATCAAAGGTTCGCACCATCCCGACCTGTATGCCCTCGACCTCGACGGCCTGCTGTCGCTGCAAAGCCAGCTCCGACAGATGCGCGACAAGGAACGGACACTGACGCGCCAGAAACAGCGGGAGCGCCGGGGCAAAGCGGCGCCGCGAGGCAGCAGCTTTCCCGGCACCAGCGAACAGCCGCAGCAGCGCAAACAGGTTTTCGCCAATGCACTAAAGCGCGTGAACAAGGAAACGACGCGCATCCGCAATCTTGAGGCGCGCACCGCGAATGTCGATGCTGCCCGGCGCGCCCTTGCCATGCGGCGCGCAGCGAACTTCACCAGCCATCCGGCCCCAGGGCAGACAGCAAACGACGGCATGGCTTCACTTCCTAGCCGCCGCCGCAGGACCACAATCTCGCGCAAGCGGATTGGCAGCATTTCTCAGGCAACCAAGTCCGCGCAAGCCCGGCGCGATAGCAAGGGCTAGACCGTCAGCATCCGGCAGCGCAGTCTCTCCCTGCGACTGTCGGCGGCGATTTTCAGCGTCCGCCGCCGTCGCCGATGATCGAGTACGGCGCCCAGAACAACGGATGCGCGTAGGTGAACTCCGTCTTGCCGTCGGCGCCGACGTAGCCGGGTCCGTCGGCGAGCGCCATCATCGCCTGCCGCAGCGCCTCGCCCCGCGTCAGCTTCGGATCGTCCGCTTGCCGCTTGAACAGATCGGTAACCAGTTCGCGCGCCGATTGTGAATGCACCGACCAGTTCGTCACAAGAAGCGCGCGCGTCCCGGCGTAAAAGAACGCCCGGCCAAGACCCGACGCGGCTTCAGCGCCCGCCCCGGCTCCCGCCGCCGTGTTACATGCGGACAGCACCACCCAGTCGGCATCGAGCTTCAGCGACAGGATTTCCTCCATCGTCAGTAATCCGTCGCCATCGGAATCCGAGAGTGCGGGTGCGGACAATGCCAGCGCCGGTTGCGTCAAGCCGTCCAGTTCGCCCGGCACCAGTCCGTGGGTTGCGAATGCGACGATCTTGAACCCCGACAGGTCCATCGACTTCACCTTCTTCTCGTTCGCGTCCTTGCCGAGATTGAGAACTTTCGCGGGATCGGCCTGCAACGCGAGCGCGATCGACGTCAGTTCGTCGGAGGTGTCCGGCAAGCGCGGCAACTGTCCGAGTTGCGCACTGTCGACGCCCTCAAGCTGCGGACTGTTGCGCCGCTTGAGCGGCACGCCGCGCGTGACGTTCGACACGTCGGCGACCTGGATCGGCTTGTCGGTCTTCGCCGCTTCGTCCGCCTGTTCCTTGCTGAAATAGGGATCGCCGAATGCAATCAGATCCTGCCGCGTGGCCTTGCCCGGTGGCAGCTTGCGCAGCGTCTGCAGCGCCGAGGCGGACGGCACCAGGGTCACCGCATGGGTCCGCGCCAGCCACGGAACTTTCCGGTAGCTGACGAACAGCGGATCGTCGTCGGTCTTTACCTCGGCAGCCGCCGTCGGCAGCAGCGACAGCGGCAACAGCCCCAGCGCGCCGTTGGTCACGACGATCAGACTCTTCGCCGGCTTCCATCCGCTCTCGACCGGCTTCAATATCTTGTCGTAGAGTCCGGATGCGAGCTTCACATCGAAGGCGGGGATATCCGAAATCATCGCAGCTTTAGGCTCCAGCGCTTCGCGGAGTTTCGTGACTGTCGCATTCAGGTCGCCGATTGACAGTCCGAGCCGGGCGAACTGCACCGGGCCATCCTTTCGCAGCACCCAGACGAAGCTGTCGAAGCGGCCGAAATAAAACGACAGCAGTGCCTCGTCGCCAGTCAGTTGCTTTTGCAAATCGGCCGCGTTCGGCGGCGGCGGGTTCACGAGGTTGCCGTAGTCCGGAAACTTTTTCGCAATATCCTTCAGCGTCTGCGCGCGCGATGCCTGCAACGCCGCGATCTCCGCCTGCGTCGCCTTGACGGCCTTCTCGTCACGCTCCGACGGCGGCAGCGTGAGCAGGTTGTTCAGTGTCGCAACAGCGGCGCCGATCTGCTTCTCGCTGTCCTGCGATGCGCGCATCAGCTTCGCCAGTTCGGGATTGCTGGTGGCGGAACGGGCGGATGAGGCCTGCAACGCGCGCTGCACCGATTGGCCGCGCATCACGTCGGCGTAGCCGAACGTTTCCTCGGCGACATTGGCCGGTGCGACCGCAGGGAAGAGTGAGACGAACCGTAGATAGCCCTCGATCACGAAACGAACCCGGCCCTCCTGAGCGGCGGCGGTCGATCCGCTGTCGTCATCGCTTCCATTTGATGCTGTCAGCAGGACGGGGATCGAGGCCTTGAATTCCCGGAGCGCGTCCTCCGGCTTGTTTTTGAGCGCGAGAGTCAGAGCGTAATATCCACGCGTCACGGCCGTGTTGAGGCTCTTGTCGCCGGACCTGCCGCGTTCGCGCTCGAATGACCGCTGGGCAATTTCCAGTGCGTTGTCGTAATTCTTCTGCGAGAGCAGAACGGATACGCGCGCCAATCCGCCACTTACGGCCTCGCGGCGCGATGGCTCCCACTTCGCCGTCCAGACATCGATCTGGTCGTAGAGCTTGGTCGCATCGTCGTACTTGCGCTCAAGATTCAGGATCTGCGCCAGGAACACATTCGCCGAAACCATCTGTCCGGATTCCGGCGCGTATCCCAAGCCCTTGTAGATATCGATCACCTGACGCTGGAGCTGCTCGGCCTCCTGATAGCGTCCCTGCTCCTGAATGACATAGACCAGCACGCCGAGAACACCGGCGGTGTCGGCGTGAAACTTCCCCGATTTGCCGAGGCGGCTGAGCAGCGCCCGGCGCACATCTGCCTCGCCCTCGCCCACGCGGCCCTGCTTGACCTTGACGCGGCCTTCAAATGCCAGCGCCCAGTCGGCGGATCGCTCGATCTGGCCCTCGGGCGGCTGGCTTTCCCATTTCGGAAGCGTTGCGAGCGAGCTTGTGTAGAGAACGGACGCCTTGTGATACGCGGCTTCGGCGTCGGCGTACCTGCCGCGGGCTTCCGCAACGCGCGCGTTGCCATCTTCCACGACGGCCTGCCAGTTCATGCCGTAGATGGGAAACACTGGCCATCGTTGCGCCTCAGTCAACAGCGCGCGATTTCGCGCGGCGTAGCTCTCCGCGGTGTTGGTTTCGCCGTTTTTGATGTAGCCCAGCACCTGCACAAACTGCAGAGTGAACAGCTTGCCCTTGCCCTGATTGGCGAAGGCCGCCGTCTGCTTCAATAACAACGCGTTGGCGCGCTTGTGCTGCCCCGCATCGCGCAGATGGCGCATCAGAAGCGCCTCGTAGCGGCTGCCTTCATTTTTGTAGTCGCTGCCCTGACCGTTGCTCACCGCCAGTTCGGAATCGGCAAGCGCTTCTTCCGAGCGGCCGAGAAGCGTGCGCGCCTGCGCGCGCTTGTAGTGAAACGCCGCGAGTTCGTTCCCCTTCAGGCCGGCCGGGACCGGCGCATCGGCGGTCGCCGTCAGTTCGGCGATCTTGGCCGGATCCGGCTTCTGCTGGTCGAGAATCGCCGTGATGTCCGACACCGTGCGCGGCGGCGCGACGAGTGTGGTCTTCTCTTTCGCAAGCTGCGCACCCGCCGCAATCTCGTCAGGCTTGGGCGCGGATACCTTGGCGGCGTCGAACAGCGCCGCCTTCGGCCGCGCGGCGGCCATCGCGCTTTGTACGCATGCCTTTACCCTAGGGGTTGCCTTCGCGCGGCACGCTTCGAGGCTGCCGCCGCCCGACTGCATGCAGGACATCACAATCGGCTTGCCGACGCTCGCGCGGCAATTCTCGATGGCCTGATTACGTTCAAGGGCTGATGCCGGAACGCTGACCGCAAGCGGGACGAGGAGAAGGAGGAACGCGGCTGCGCCGCTGCGTACACCTATCGACATGGTCTGCTCCCGGACGTCGTCGTTCTCACCGAAAAAGCGGTGTGTCCGGGATGAAATTGGGTGTCGTTCAAACACACGGAACTGAAAATAACGACGGGTCCAACGGTCCCGGATCAATAGGTATTATTAGGAGCAAAGACCGGCATCCGGTCAAGCGCACGCGAGAGCGGAATCTGGAAAAGCGTTCGCTATGACATAACCCAAATGGGGTAGGACGCTCATGCAAAAACGGACGCCCTCGAGGCGTCCGTCTTTTAACTGTCAAATTGCAGGAGGAGCCGGCCGTTACGGCAATTTCGGGGTTGCTTCCTCCGGACGCCTGTCGATCACCTTGTCGACGAGCCCGAACTCCTTGGCCATGTCGGCGGTGAGGAACTTGTCGCGCTCAAGCGCGTCCTCGATCGCCTTGTAGGGCTGGCCGGTGTGCTTGACGTAGATCTCATTGAGCCGCTTCTTCAGGTTCAGGATTTCCTGAGCATGCAGCATGATGTCGGTCGCCTGGCCCTGGAAACCGCCCGAAGGCTGATGGACCATGATCCGCGAATTCGGCAGCGAGAAGCGGTTGTCCTTCGCACCTGCCGCAAGCAAAAGAGAGCCCATCGAGGCCGCTTGTCCCGTGCAAAGCGTGTGCACCGGCGGGCGGATGAACTGCATGGTGTCGTAAATCGCCAGTCCCGATGTCACCACGCCGCCTGGCGAGTTGATGTACATCGAGATTTCCTTCTTGGGATTCTCGGCTTCCAGAAACAGGAGCTGTGCGACGACGAGCGTCGACATGCCGTCCTCGACGGGACCTGTCAGGAAGATGATGCGCTCTTTCAGCAGGCGCGAAAAAATGTCGTACGCCCTCTCGCCGCGATTGGTCTGCTCGACCACCATCGGCACGAGGTTCATGTAGGTTTCAACGATATCGCGCATTTATCACCTGATGGTTAGTGGAGGCAGGGCCGGACGGCTGTGGGCTTGATGTTCCGGCAGACGAATTGCCTCATGATGCAGAATGGTCGGACCCTACAGATATAGCAGGAGCGTCCGGCCACAAGGGCGGAAAAAGCCAGAGCCAGGCCAGTTGAAACCGATTCGGCTTGCAGCGAAAAGCGACGCTGGCGCGCCTTCGGGCGTAATCGGCTCATATCGTTAATATAGCCTCGCCGCTCCCTCGCGCTTGACGCGGGAGGTAATGGCTGCGCGCGCCCGACCTGCTATCGTCCGGCCGCACGTCACGGGCAAGGAACCAGACCCTTATGCTTTACGCTGAAGATCTCGCGATCGGACGGCGCTTTCCCTTTCGCGCCTATCTGATCGAACAAGCCGAAATCATCGATTTTGCGGAACGCTTCGATCCTCTCTTCATCCATGTCGATCCCGCAGCCGCGGCAAACGGCCCCTTCGGCGGAATCATCGCCAGCGGGTTGCACACCATGGCGATCTATCAACGGCTGATTGTCGAAGCGATGTGGTCGCAAGTCGCCGGCGTCGCCGGCCGGCGGATCGAATCCGAATTCGAAAGGCCTGTGCGTCCGGGAACCACGCTAACGGGCGAGGCTGAAATCGCGGCGGTCGCGCTTCGGCCGGAGAAGAAGAACGCGCTTGTCACCGTCCGGAGCCATCTCACGGACGGTGACAAGCCTGTGCTGTCGGTCAGTCTCGATGCGGTGATCCATACGCGGCCCCAACACCGCCAGTCATGAACTTGCGGTGAGAAACTCCGACGGACCGGGCCGCGATCAAGCCGCCGTCTTGTCTTCTTCTTCCTTGAGCAGGTCTTCGCGCGTCACCTTCTTTTCGGTCACGTTCGCAAGTTCGAGAATGAAATCGACAACCTTGTCCTCGTAGATCGGCGCGCGAAGCTGGGCCAGCGCCTGCGGATTGCTGCGATAGAAATCCCAGACTTCCTTTTCGCGGCCCGGCGACTGGCGGGCGCGATCGATCAGCGCGCGGCTGACTTCGTCGTCGGTGACGGTGATCTTGTTCTTCTCACCGATCTCGGAGAGCACGAGGCCCAGGCGAACGCGGCGATCCGCGATCTTCTCATATTCTTCCTTGGCCTTTTCTTCGGTGGTGT
The DNA here is from genome assembly GCA_051653085.1 of Afipia sp. GTDB lineage: Bacteria > Pseudomonadota > Alphaproteobacteria > Rhizobiales > Xanthobacteraceae > Afipia. Next base: position 192,001 of record JBOFVL010000020.1, read on the forward strand.
CTTCGTCGGCGAAGGTCTTGCCGGTCGAGTCCATCTCGGCCTTGATCGAGTTCCACATCAGCTTGAACTCTTCCTCGACCAGCGACGGCGGCGGACCGAACTTGTGCGTCTCGTCGAGCTTGTCGAGCAGGACGCGCTTGACGCGCTGACGCGATGCGCCGGCGAATTCCTGCACGAGACGGTCGCGCATGGCTTCCTTCAGCTTGTCCAGCGATTCCATGCCGAGGTTCTTGGCGAACTCGTCGTCGACCTTGGAGTCCTGCGGCGCCTCGATCAGGCTCGCCGTGGTTTCGAACTCGGCGTCCTTGCCGGCCAGATTTTCAGCCGCGTAGTTCTTCGGGAACGACGCCTTGACCGTGCGGGTCTCGCCGGCACCGATGCCGATCAACTGGTCCTCGAAGCCGGGAATGAACGTTCCCGAACCGATCACCACCTGGATGTTCTCGCCGGTGCCACCGTCGAACGCCACGCCGTCGATGGTGCCCTTGAAGGCGACCGTGACGCGATCGCCGGACTCGGCCTTCGCACCCTCGGCCTTCGCCGCGTAAGGACGGCTCTGGTCGGCAATGCGCTTCAGCGCTTCATCGATATCGGCGTCGGTGACTTCGGCCACCGGCTTCTCGACGTTGAAGGTCTTGAAATCAGCCAGTTCGATCGCGGGCACGACTTCGATCGCGACCGAGTAGTTCAGGTCGGACTTGCCGGCGAGGATCGCCTCGATCTCTTTCTCTTCCTTCGGCATGGTGACCTTGGGCTCGGTCGCCAGGCGGAAACCGCGCTCGGTGAAAATCCCGGCGTTGGTGTCGCGGATCAGTTCCTCGACGGTCTCGGCCGCAACCGAACGGCCGTAGACTTTCTTCAAATGCGCGACAGGCACCTTGCCGGGACGAAATCCATTGAGGCGAACCTTGTCCTTCATGCCGACAAGCTTCGCGTCCACCTTCGCATCGATGTCCGATGCGGGAACGCTGACCTGGAATTCGTGCTTCAATCCCTCGGCGAGGGTTTCTGTGACCTGCATGGCGTCAATCTTCTTCCGGCTTGGCCCGGCGTGGCCGGGTCGTTGTCAATCTGTTGGATACAAAACCATTCGGCAGCGGAGCCGTTCGGCATGCATCGGTGGTGCGGCGGACACGTTCCCGCGAGGGGCGTCTCCTCCAGAATGTCTTGCGCAAACGAAAATCGCGCTTGGTGCGGGCGGAGGGACTCGAACCCCCACAACTTTCGTCACTGGAACCTAAACCCAGCGCGTCTACCAGTTCCGCCACGCCCGCGCAGCGCACATCGTCAGGCGGCACAGCCGCGAGCGGCGGGCTTATAACATGAGGCAACTGGTTCGCAGCAAAAAAATGGCTTTTGCGACGCGGCCTTAGGGCGCGCGCGGGATGGCCACGCAGTGACCAAGCGCCTGCTGGACAGCGGGGGCGGAAAATGGTCCGCATGGGCCATGAAAAATACCATGACAAATCAGGTTTTTTCGCCCTCCAGGCGGGTTCTGCTGGCCGGGCTGGGAGGGGTCGCCCTCGCCTCCGGGCTGCGCCTGCCCGCCTTTGCTCAGGGAAAAGCATTGGCTCAGGCTGGGGCCGCCCTGTCCCTGCGGGCGCGGCCCGCGACAGTGACGCTGGGCGCGGGCTTGCCCCAGAGCCAGATCTGGACGCTTGAGGCGGCAAACGCCGGTCCTCTGCGGTTCGGCAGGGGCGATCTGGCCGTTACGCTTTCAAATGAACTCCCCGCGCCTATCGTCCTGAACTGGCTCGGAATCGACGGTGCGCAGGCGGCGTCCCCACTGACCGGACAGGCTCCGGTACCGCCCGGCGCGCGGGCGGCATTCACCGTGCCCCTGCGCCAGCCGGGAACGTTCCTCGTCAACGCGCAGTTCCTTGGCGATTCCGCCAGCCGCCCCACCGCCGCACGCGCACTCATCGTCGACGACAACCCGCCGGTTGCTGTCGACCGCGACGAAGTTCTGCTGATCGAGGAATGGCGGCAGAAGCCCGACGGCACCGCCATCGCGCCCGGAAGCAATCCGGACGGCACCACAGCGGCCTACACGATCAACGGACAGCCGAGCCTCGATATCACTGCGAAGGTCAATGAGCGGCTGAGGCTGCGCTTTATCAACGGTTGCGCGCGCTCTCCCCTTGGTCTGCGAATCGAAAACCACGACGTGCGCGTGATGGCGATCGACGGCGCGCCCGCCGAACCGTTTGCGGCACGCGACGGGCAACTGGTTCTTGCGCCCGGTTCGCGGATCGACGCTTTCATCGACGCGACGCGCGCGCCCGGAACGGTCTCGCAGATCATCCTGCACGACGGCGCCGCGCCCCGGACCATCGCACGGCTGGTGATGTCGAACGACGCGCCTGTTCGCACAGCGCCCTTACCGCCAGCGGCTGCATTCCCCTCTGGCAACCTGCCCGCACGTCTCGACCTGCAAGGCGCGCTGCGTGCAGACCTGCCGCTCGATCCGAAATCGCAGTGGATTGCCCCCGCGGATTTCACAGCCACAACGCCGCCCGCCTATCGCGTCAAGCGCGGACGCACCGTCGTGATGGCCATTACGAATCCCACAAGTGCGCCGATGGTGTTCCGTCTGCATGGTCATCACTTCCGGCTGCTCGACCGGCTCGACGACGGCTGGAAACCGTTCTGGCTCGACACGCTGATGATGGACAAGGGACAGACGCAGCGCATCGCCTTCGCAGCGGAGCACGCGGGACGCTGGCTGATGGAAGCCACCGCATTGAACTGGGCCGCGCCAAAACTCGTGCGCAACTACGCGGTCGAATAGCGCGCCACTACAGCCCGTGCACCAGCAGGCCGACCGTGTCCGCGCCGGCGATGCGATCCTTGGAAATTTCCTTGTAGCCGGGCGAGTTCAGGAAATTCTGGGCCTGCTGCTCGTCGGCAAACGACATCATGACAACCTTGTCGCGCGTCCACTCGCCATCGAGAACGACAGGCTTTTCGTCGGCGGCCAGCAGCCTGCCACCGGAGTTCTTGAACACATCGAAGAACCTCGCCTGATACTTCCGATAGCTTGCTTCATGCGTGAACTTGAGCTGGGCGATCACGTAAACTGTCATTTTCTCGTTCTCATCCGCTTCATGCGATGGATCAGAAATAGCGAAAGCCGTCGCTCCTTCGCAGAACTATCGACACCGTTTGTGAAAGCATCTCGCTTTCGTCAGTAAGCGATGCCGAGTTCGTCGTACAAATTGCGGAACACCGCAGGAAGCGCGTCGGGCAAATCCTCCGCAATCAATCCCGGACCGAACTCCTGCGCCGCCTCGCCGTGCATCCATGCGCCGATGCACGCCGCTTCAAACGCCGGCGCGCCCTGCGCCAGCATCCCGCCGATGATCCCCGCGAGCACGTCGCCAGATCCCGCCGTCGCCAGCCACGGCGGTGCATTGGCCGTGATGGCGGCGCGGCCGTCGGGTGCCGCGATCACCGTGTCCGCACCTTTCAGCAACACCACCGCACCCGAGGCATTTGCCGCTAACCGGGCTTGTTCGAGTTTCAATTGATGTGGATCGATGTCAGCCAAGCTATTGAACAGCCGTCCGAATTCACCGGTATGCGGAGTGAGGACAACCTGTGGATCAGCCCGTTTTTTGATCGCATCAAACAGCTCCTTCGGATCGTCCGCGAAGCTCGTCAGCGCGTCGGCATCGAGCACGAGGCTGCGGCGCGCGGACAACGCGGCGCGGACCAGACCGCGTGTGCGCTCGCCGACGCCGGCTCCCGGTCCGATCACGCAGGCATTGAGTCGCTTGTCCGAAAGCAGGTCCGCGAACTGATGCGGCGTATCCGTCTCGCGCACCATCACCGCCGTCAGCGCTGCCGCGTTGACGGCAAGCGCATCGCGCGGCGACGCCACCGTCACCAGCCCAGCGCCCGCGCGCAGCGCCGCGCGCGCGGAGAGACGCGCCGCGCCTGTCGCGGTCAGATCGCCTGACGCGACCACCGCATGCCCGCGCGCATATTTGTGGCCGTCGATCTGCGGCGACGGAAACCAGTCGGCCCACAGCTCCGGAACATTCTCGAAAGTTTTTGGCGCGATCTCGTCGAGCACGTCGGATTCGATTCCGATATCCGCGACCTCAACCTCGCCGCAGTGAACGCGTCCCGGCAGCAACAGGTGTCCCGGCTTGCGGCGGAAGAACGTGACCGTCGCGGATGCGTGCACAGCGACACCCATCACCGCGCCAGTGTCGCCGTTGATGCCGCTCGGCAGATCGACGCTGAGAATGGGAACGCCGCTGGCGTTCATCGCCTCGATCATCGCATGGGGATCGCCCTTCACCGGACGATTGAGACCGGCGCCGAACAGCGCATCGATAATGAGGTTCGGCTTGCCGATCGCCGCCGGGTCGCACGGCAACACCGGCCCCTTCCATTCGGCCGAGGCGAGCGCGGCATCGCCCTTCAGCGTCGTGCGGTCGCACAGCAAGATGACCGAGACATCCCGGCCCCGTGCCGCGAGCTCGGCCGCCGCGACAAATCCGTCGCCGCCGTTGTTGCCGCGCCCCGCCACAACCAGAATCGGTCCCCGCTCGGCCATGGCTTCCGCGACCTCCGCGACGGCCTTGCCGGCCTCCCGCATCAGGGCGAATCCGCTGATGCCGCTTGCGATGGCAATTTGATCAGCGCGCGTCATTTCCGAAACCGTCAGGACTTCCATTGCCAATCGCCTGTTCGCTTCGCCTCATCCTGAGGCAATTTTCATAAAAGAAATCAGAAACAAGCCGCTCATCTTATGAGCAATTGCCTATTTCGTAGGCTGTAACTCCATCGACCTTCGTCGTACAAAGAGCCAGTCTGCCTTCTAACAACCTGACATAACTTGAGAATCCAACCTCTTAATGAATTGGCATGGACCCTGCTTTTAGGGCGTCACCTGGTTTCGTCGTGCTCGCCGAAGGATAAGAGGCGAGTTCGACCGCCTTTCGCGCCCGCAACGACGCCGGCGCGGTTCAGACTAAGCCGGTTTCACACTGCGGAGCGAATTTCCGCATGCGAAACCAGGTGCGCGACACCGCGCGATATGGAAATACACGTGCAGCAATTGGAAGTCCCGGGAGACGCTCAGTGAAAAAGATCGAGGCCATCATCAAGCCCTTCAAGCTCGACGAGGTGAAAGAAGCCCTTCAGGAAGTCGGGATTCAAGGCATCACCGTCACCGAGGCCAAGGGCTTCGGCCGGCAGAAGGGCCACGCCGAGCTTTACCGCGGCGCCGAATACATCGTGGACTTCCTGCCCAAGGTGAAAATTGAGATTGTGATCGGCGACGATCTTGTCGAGAAAGCCATCGACGCGATAAGGCGAGCAGCACAGACTGGCCGTATCGGCGACGGCAAGATATTCGTTTCCAATATCGAGGAGGCCATCCGCATCAGAACGGGAGAATCCGGCCTCGACGCCATCTAACTAAACCCGCCTCACCGCGCCTCTCGGCAGCGTCACCTCGCCGGATTTGACCGGCCCTCGCCTTACGCCACCACGAACAACCAACACACCACGACCGAAACGACACCAAGCAGACATAAGGGGTATTCATGAAGACCGCTAAAGACGTCCTCAAAGCGATCAAGGACAACGACGTCAAATACGTCGACCTGCGTTTCACCGATCCGCGCGGCAAATGGCAGCACGTCACTTTCGACATCTCGATGATCGACGAAGACATCTTTGCCGAAGGCACGATGTTCGACGGCTCATCGATTGCCGGCTGGAAGGCGATCAATGAATCCGACATGACGCTGATGCCCGATCCGACCACCGCGACGATCGACCCGTTCTTCGCCGAGACCACCATGGTCATCGTCTGCGACATTCTCGAGCCGTCGACCGGCGAGCCCTACAACCGCGACCCGCGCGGCATCGCCAAGAAGGCCGAAGCCCAAGTCAAGGCGATGGGCGTTGGCGACACCGTGTTCGTCGGCCCGGAAGCCGAGTTCTTCGTGTTCGACGACGTGCGTTTCCAGACCACGCCTTACAACACCGGCTTCAAGCTGGACTCGTCCGAACTGCCGACCAACTCGGACACCGAGTATGAAGGCGGCAACCTCGGCCACCGCATCCGCACCAAGGGCGGCTACTTCCCCGTTCCGCCGCAGGACTCGGTGCAGGACATGCGCTCGGAAATGCTCGGCTCGATGGCCAAGATGGGCGTCAAGGTCGAGAAGCATCACCACGAGGTCGCTTCCGCCCAGCACGAACTCGGCATGAAGTTCGACACCCTGACCCACATGGCCGACCAGATGCAGGTCTACAAGTACTGCATCCATCAGGTCGCGCACATCTACGGCAAGACCGCCACCTTCATGCCGAAGCCGGTCTACGGCGACAACGGCTCGGGCATGCACGTGCACCAGTCGATCTGGAAGGACGGCAAGCCGACCTTTGCCGGCAACAGGTACGCCGACCTCTCCGAGACCTGCCTCCACTACATCGGCGGCATCATCAAGCACGCCAAGGCCATCAACGCCTTCACCAACCCGTCGACCAACTCCTACAAGCGTCTGGTCCCGGGCTATGAAGCGCCGGTGCTGCTCGCCTACTCGGCGCGCAACCGTTCGGCCTCCTGCC
>JBOFVL010000021.1:0-81398 GCA_051653085.1 Afipia sp.
CCCCCCCCCGCGGCCAGCTGCCATTGGTGGTTCACGATCCAATGGCAGCTGGCCACAAGACTAAAGCGTAAGTTCGTGGCGGCCGACGACCATCCAGTGAACCTCGTCCGGACCGTCGGCAAATCGCAGGTGGCGCACGTCGGTGTACATTTCAGCCAACGGGGTCCATTGCGAGATGCCGGTCGCGCCATGCATCTGAATGGCTTGGTCGATGATCTTGCAGGCGCGCTCGGGGACCATGGCCTTGACCATGCTCACCCAGATACGGGCTTCCTTGTTGCCGAGGACATCCATCGCTTTGGCCGCTTTAAGCACCATGAGCCGCATCGCTTCGATTTCGCATCGCGCTTGCGCGATGATCTGCAGATTGCCGCCCAAATGCGCGATCTGCTTGCCGAAAGCTTCGCGCGTGAGGCCGCGTGCGACCATCATATCGAGCGCCTTTTCCGCTTTGCCGATGGTGCGCATGCAGTGATGGATGCGGCCAGGGCCTAGCCGGACCTGGGAAATCTCGAACCCGCGCCCTTCGCCAAGCAGGATGTTGTCCTTTGGCACCCGCACATTGTTGAAACGCAGATGCATGTGTCCGCGAGGTGCGTGGTCATGACCAAATACATGCATGGGACCGATGATCTCGACGCCCGGCGTATCCTTCGGGACGAGGATTTGCGACTGCTGCTTGCTGGGCGCAGCATCCGGGCTCGTCTTAACCATCACGATCATGATCTTGCAGCGCGGGTCGCCGAGGCCGGAGATATAGTACTTCTCGCCATTGATGACCCACTCGTCGCCGACAAGCTTTGCGGTGGTTGAGATGTTCTTCGCATCCGACGAGGCGACGTTCGGTTCGGTCATCGCGTAAGCGGAGCGGATTTCGCCAGCCAGCAGCGGCTTCAGCCATTTCTCCTTCTGCGCGGGCGTGCCGACGCGCTCGAGCACCTCCATGTTCCCGGTGTCGGGCGCGGAGCAATTCATGGTCTCCGACGCGAGCGGATTCTTGCCGAGCTCCGCCGCGATATAGGCGTAGTCCAAATTCTTCAGGCCCTCTCCTGTTTCGGCATCGGGCAAGAAGAAGTTCCAGAGACCTTCTTCCTTGGCCTTGTTCTTGGCCTTGCCGAGAAGGTCCAGTTGCTCCTGCGTGAAGGACCAGCGATCGTTCTTCTTCTCGCCGGCACGATAGAACTCGTGCGACATCGGTTCGACGGTTGTCGAAATGAACTTCCGGACATGGTCGAAGAGTGGACGAACCTGCTCGGACATCCGCAAGTCATTCAGTTCGTCTTCGGGTGCGAGAGTATAGGGTGTTTGGCGGGCTGCATATGCAGTCTTCATTGTTGTCGTCCTTCCGATGCGATCGCTTGCCATCTCGATTGGATGGCTGCGCGCCTGTTATAGACTTGAACATCCGCTGTTGTCGAAGACAAGCATCAGGCTGATCATTCCGTGAGATCGAGCGGATGCGCGACTCCAAATCTGCGTGCCTGCAATGCAGCACGAATGAATGTGCACTGCGTGCACCCGCAGAATTTATGCGATCCGCTGTCGCAGCTCACCTGGCACTTCTTATCACTGTCTTACAGGAGACGAGATTGACTCAGCTCCTCCTCGATCTCCTCGGCCAAGACGGCAGGCCAGGCTGCAATCAGGCCATCTTCGCGAGGTCTTATGACCGGGGGAGCGCAGGACGTTTTCACCATCCGCAAAGTCAGCTTCATCGCTTCATGAATTGCTTCGGCAGTTATACGTCGTCAGTCAACTTTTTGCAGCGTTGCGGCAGCAGAGGTTATCGTTCCGCATATTATCGGTCACAATCTGCACTCGTTGGGGCGAGCAACAAAGCGTTCATTTCTCTGAGTTGGTCCAGCGTAGCGATCGACATCGTCTCGGCGCCGCCACTGACTTTTAAGCAAGGAAAATAGAGTCAGCGTGCGGATGGATGGCGGTCATCAACCTTCCGGCCCCTCGCCAGCCAGCGTGCTCCCCTCGATCTGCTCTGCTGAATGGGGCGGGCAAATGCCGTGAGCCGGCCATAGAGTTGCTCAACGGCAACAATCACGGCGAATTGTGGGGGCGGCAAGTGTCCACGGTTCCACCCGCACAAGTTCTCGGCAAATGCCTCCTAATGAATCTGCCGTTGCACACGTTGTGCATTGCAATGATCTGCCTAAGAAGCGTTCAATCGATATATGCTGATGCAGATGCTGATTCGCGTTCGGATGCGGGGGCGCTCCGGTAACAGATCGAAGGCGTCGCGTTTCAGCATCTGATCGATCGAACAAGGAGAGGGGTCATGTACAACGATTCTCTGTTCAATGCATTCGCTCGCTCGTTTGAGGCTCGAAGCGAAACAGACATGTCGATGTCGGATTATCTGGAGTCGTGTCGGGACGACCCCATGAGATACGCCAACGCGGCGGAAAGGTTGCTCGCAGCCATCGGCGAGCCCCAGATGATCGACACGGCCAAGGATTCCCGCCTTGGCCGTATTTTTTTGAACAGGACTGTGCGGAGCTATCCGGCCTTCGCTGGATTCCACGGCATGGAGGAAACGATCGAGCGGATCGTAGCCTTCTTCCGTCACGCTGCTCAGGGGCTGGAGGAACGCAAGCAAATTCTCTATCTGCTCGGCCCGGTCGGCGGTGGTAAATCGTCCCTCGCGGAGCGGCTCAAGTCGCTGATGGAAGTTCATCCGATCTATGTCCTGAAAGCGGGCGACGAGTTAAGCCCGGTCTTCGAGAGTCCATTAAGTTTGTTCGATCCGGATACACTGGGATCGATGATCGAGGAGCGATACGGAATTCCGCGCCGTCGCCTGACCGGACTGATGAGCCCATGGTGCTACAAGCGGCTTGAATCGTTCGGCGGCGACATCTCGCGCTTCCGCGTCGCGCGTATTCAGCCTTCACGGTTGCGGCAGATCGCCATCGCCAAGACTGAACCTGGTGACGAGAACAATCAGGACATCTCGTCACTGGTCGGCAAGGTGGATATCCGCAAGCTCGAAACATTCGCTCAGAACGACCCGGATGCATACAGCTATTCCGGTGGGCTCAATCGGGCCAACCAGGGCGTGCTTGAATTCGTCGAAATGTTCAAGGCGCCGATCAAGATGCTGCATCCGTTGCTGACGGCGACGCAGGAGGGGAATTACATCGGGACTGAGAATATTGGCGCGATCCCGTTCACCGGCCTTATCCTTGCACACTCCAACGAAGCTGAATGGCAGAGTTTCAAGACCAACAAGAATAACGAGGCCTTCATCGACCGCATCTGCGTGATCAAGGTGCCTTACTGCCTCCGCGTAACCGAGGAGCAGAAAATCTACGAAAAGCTCATTCAGGGTTCCGAGCTTACCAGCGCGCCGTGCGCGCCAGCAACGCTTGAGACGCTGGCTCGCTTCACGGTTGCATCCCGGCTGCGCAAGCACGAGAACTCGACGTTATTTGCAAAAATGAGGGTTTATGACGGCGAGAGCCTGAAGGAATCCGACCCCAAGGCGCGCAGCGTGCAGGAGTATAAAGACGCGGCGGGCGTGGACGAAGGCATGGACGGCGTTTCGACGCGCTTCGCCTTCAAGGTGCTCGCGGCGACGTTCAATCATGACACCGCCGAAATCGGCGCTGATCCGGTTCACCTGATGTATACGCTTGAACAGGCGATCCGCCGCGAGCAACTGCCCGAGGAGACGGAGAAGCGTTACCTTGAATTCATCAAGGCCGAGCTGGTCGCGCGGTACGCAGAATTCATCGGGCATGAGATTCAGAAGGCCTATCTGGAATCCTATTCAGACTATGGGCAGAATTTGTTTGATCGCTACGTCGACTATGCCGACGCCTGGATCGAAGATCAGGATTTCAAGGATCCGGATACTGGCCAGCTTCTTGATCGCGAGCTGCTCAATCAGGAGCTGACCAAGATCGAGAAGCCGGCAGGAATTGCGAACCCGAAGGATTTCCGCAACGAGATCGTCAAGTTCTCGCTGCGGTCCAGGGCGCAAAATACCGGAAAAAATCCAGGCTGGACGAGTTATGAGAAAATCCGCGAAGTGATCGAGAAGCGGATATTCTCGCAGGTCGAGGATTTGCTTCCAGTGATCTCTTTCGGTTCGAAGAAAGACAGCGAGACCGAAAAGAAGCACGGAGAGTTCGTCGCGCGAATGACTGAGCGAGGCTACACCGAGCGCCAGGTTCGCCGTCTCGTTGAATGGTATATGAGAGTGAAGCAAGCCGGCTAAACCGGATGCGAAAGCGGCCATGCATATTGTCGATCGGCGTCTGAACCCGAGCAGCAAGAGCCTTGAGAACCGCCAGCGGTTCTTGCGTCGCGCGAAATTGTTGGTGCGCGACGCCGTCAAGAAGTCTTCGGAAGGACGTGACATCAAGGACGTCCTCGAAGGTGGAGAGGTCAGCATTCCGCTCGACGGTATGCACGAGCCTCGGCTTCGGCGAGAAGGTGGCATCCGGGATATGGTCCTTCCCGGGAACAAGAAGTTCGTCGAAGGCGATATGCTTCCCCGTTCGGGCAACGGTGGGGGAGGCAAGCCTCAGGAGCCGGGCGATGGTGACGCGGAAGATGCGTTCCGGTTCGTTCTGAGCCGCGAAGAATTCGTCGATATTTTCCTCGATGATCTTGAACTGCCGGACTTGGCCAAGCGCAAGCTTGCCGAAGCCGAGAATGATGGGCTTCGCCGCGCCGGTTACTCTGTCTCGGGATCTCCCGCCAATATTTCCGTCAGCCGGACCGTGCGTCTGGCGATGGCTCGTCGTGTGGCTCTCCGTCGGCCACGACCGGAGACGATCGCGGAGCTTGAAGCCGAGTTGGCCGATTGCGACGAGGGGCGCCGTGTCGCGCTTCTGGCCGAGATCGCGTCGCTCAAGTCCAAGATGAGCCGCATCCCGTTCATCGATCCGATCGACATCAGGTATCGTCGTTTCGAGACCGCGCCGAAGCCGGTGGCACAGGCGGTCATGTTCTGTCTGATGGACGTCTCAGGCTCTATGTCGGAGCACATGAAGGATCTCGCGAAGCGATTCTACATGCTGCTCTACGTCTTCCTGACCCGGCGTTATCGCCATGTCGACATCGTGTTCATTCGTCATACGGACCGAGCGGAAGAGGTTGACGAAGATACCTTTTTCCACGGGCCAGCCTCTGGCGGTACGATGGTCTCGAGCGCACTTGAGGCAATGCATGAGATCGTAAGAGCGCGGTATCGTCCCGAAGATTGGAACATCTATGCAGCTCAGGCGTCGGACGGTGACAATTCCTATACGGACGGCGAGATGACCGCGCGGCTGCTCAAGGATTTCATCCTGCCTGTCACCCAGTTTTTTGCCTATCTTGAGGTCGGCGAATCCAGCGGAAATCCGTTCGATATGTCCGATTCGTCGCTGTGGACGCTGTATCAGCGTTTGCGCAACGAGGGCGCACCGCTGTCCGTACGCAAGGTCAGTAGCCGCAGCGAAATATTCCCAGTGTTCCACGAGCTTTTCCAGCGCAGCAAAAAGCAGGAGAAGGCTGCTCCATGACAGAGACTTCGACGGGACTCTTATATCAAGGCGCCGACTGGAATTTCCCGACGCTTCAGCGCATTCATGAGGCCTGTGAGGGGATTGCGAAATCGGAGCTTGGTCTCGATACCTATCCCAACCAGATCGAGGTGATCACGGCGGAGCAGATGCTGGACGCGTATTCCTCGGTCGGCATGCCTCTGTTTTACAAGCATTGGTCCTTTGGCAAGCATTTCGCTCATCAGGAGACATTCTACCGCAAGGGCCTCATGGGGCTGGCATATGAAATCGTGATCAACAGCTCGCCGTGTATTTCCTACCTGATGGAGGAAAATACGGCGACCATGCAGACTCTCGTCATCGCCCACGCTGCATTCGGGCACAATCACTTCTTCAAGAATAACTATCTGTTCAAGCAGTGGACCGACGCTGACGGCATTCTCGATTATCTCGACTTTGCCAAGAGCTATGCGGCGCAGTGCGAGGAGCGCTACGGACATGTCGCGGTCGAGCGGACGCTCGACGCCGCGCATGCGCTGATGTCGCACGGGGTCTATCGTTATCCCAACAAGAAGAAGCTCGATCTCCGCGCGGAAGAAAAACGCGCCAAGGAGCGCCGCTCGCACGAGGAGAGCGTGTTCAATGACCTCTGGCGGACCGTGCCAATCGGTCCGCTCAAGAGCGCGTCTGAACTCAGCGTAGAACGGCGCGCTGCACTACTCGGCCTGCCGCAGGAAAACATCCTCTATTTTCTGGAAAAATCCGCGCCTCGTTTGCAGCCGTGGCAGCGGGAACTGTTACGGATCGTGCGCCATATCGCACAGTACTTCTATCCGCAGGGGCAGACCAAGGTCATGAACGAAGGCACGGCGACCTACGTGCATTACCGCATTATGAATAGCTTGCACGAACAGGGGCGCATCTCCGACGGAAACTTTCTCGAGTTTCTCCAATCGCACACCAACGTCGTCTTCCAGCCGGGCTTCGACGATCAGCGCTTCTCAGGCTTCAACCCCTATGCGCTGGGATTCGCAATGATGCAGGACATCGAGAAGATCGTGACCGATCCCGACGACGAGGATCGCGAATGGTTTCCCGACATCGCCGGGCGTAATGATATCATGGGTGTGCTTCGTGATGTCTGGGCGAATTATCGGGATGAGAGTTTCATCAGCCAATTTCTCAGTCCGCGGCTGATGCGTCATATGCGGATGTTCCACCTTCATGACGATCCAGCCGAGACTGCGGGCATTCGGGTCGACGCCATTCATGATGAGCGGGGATATCGTCGCATCCGCCGCGAGCTGGCTCGGCAATACGATGTCGGTGTTATCGATGCCAATATCGAGGTCGTCGATGTCGATCTCGCCGGCGACCGCCGCCTGCTGCTCCGCCACACCACGGTGAATGGGGCGCTCCTGAATGAGGCCGATGCTAAACGTGTGCTTCAGCATCTGGCCGATTTGTGGAGCTACGATGTTGCCCTGAGTGAGGTTGATTCCACGGGCACGGTTCTCAAGGAGCACATCGCAAGTCCTCGTGTGATGGCCGCCGCGGCTTGAAGATCTAATGCTTAAATGTGGGCTGCTCGCGGCGAACAGCTGAATCGAGCGTGTTGGACAGCAGGCACGCTATGGTCATGGGCCCGACGCCGCCGGGTACGGGCGTAATCGCGCCGGCGAACCTGCGCGCTTCTTCAAAATCTACATCTCCGACAAGGCGTCCTTTGGTCTGGCCTGGCTCCGGCGGCAGCCTATTGATACCGACGTCCACGACAATCGCGCCGGGCTTTATCCAGTCACCCTTGATCATGTGCGGGTGCCCGACGGCTGCGATCAGAATATCCGCTTGCCGACACAGCGCCGGCAAATTGGTGGTTTGCGAATGAGCAATGGTTACGGTGCAGTTCCTGACCAGAAGAAGTTGGGCGACAGGTTTGCCGACGATGTTGGAGCGCCCCACGATGACAGCAGATAACCCGGCCATATTGGGGCGTACAGTTTCGAGCAATCGTAGGCAGCCCAACGGAGTGCATGGTATGAAACTGGGAAGCCCGATTGCCAGCCGTCCTACATTCAAGGGATGGAAGCTATCGACGTCTTTCGTCGGATCGATAGCGTCGATGACACGTCGCGGGTCGATCCCGGGAGGAAGAGGCAATTGAACGAGAATGCCATCGATAGATTTGTCAGCATTCAATTGTCCAATCAAACTCAGTAGGTTTGTCTCCGAGGTGTCGGCGCTGAGGGTATGCTGGACTGACCGTATGCCAGCTTCCTCACTCGCTCGTGCTTTCGATTTTACGTACACGTGGCTTGCCGGATCGTCGCCTACCAGAACGACTGCGAGTCCCGGAGGCCGCAATCCTTTCTCCGCTCTCTGCGCAACGGTCTTGGCAATGTTGGCGCGCAGCGCATGAGCCACGGCAGCGCCGTCAATAATGACTGCGGACATTTATCAATCCTTGAATACGACGGTCTTCTGGCCATTCGTGATGACGCGGCCGCTGAGGTGCCATGAGATGGCGCGTGCGAGCACCCTGCGTTCGATCTCGCGTCCCTTGCGCACAAGATCGTCGGGTGTGTCGTGATGGCTGATGCGTTCGACGTCTTGTTCGATGATAGGTCCTTCATCGAGATCGGCCGTCACATAGTGCGCCGTGGCTCCAATCAATTTCACCCCACGCACGTGCGCCTGATGATAGGGCTTTGCGCCTTTGAATCCGGGCAGGAAGGAATGATGGATATTGATGCAGCGCCCCGAGAGCTTTGCAGCAAAGCCGTCCGATAGAATCTGCATGTAGCGGGCCAAAACGACCAGATCGGCGTTGGTCTTCTGGATCACATCCCAAACCTGCGCCTCCTGCTCCATCTTGGTCGCTTTAGTCACCGGGAGGTGGTGAAACGGGATGCCGTCGAAGTCGAGGTGGTTGTACGTGTCCCGCGGATAGTTGGCGATGATGCCGACGATGTTCATTTGCATCTCGCCGGTGCGCCAGCGATACAGCAAGTCGGCAAGGCAATGATCAAATTTCGACACCAACAGAACAACGCGCTTCAGCTCCTCATTTCCGCGCATGTTCCACGACATTCCGAATTGTTCGGCGGTGGTCCGAAATTCCTGCGACAAGGTCTCCAGGGTTTTGTCCGAAAAGATCGCAAAACGAACGCGCATGAAGAAGAGCTGCGTCTCGGGATCGTTGTACTGATGCGCCTCCAGCACGTTGCAGCCGGCCTCGAACAGGCGCGTGCCGACGGTGGCGACAATTCCCGGACGATCCGGGCAGGAGAGGGACAGAATAATGTCACCGGGCATCGTGGGCACTTTCGTTCAAGACGGAGTTCATTTGGAAGAGCGTTGCAGGGAAAGGCCGTAAACAGCGGCGGAGACTTCCAGCCAGTGCTGGAAACTTCCGGCTAGACTGCGGGCGACAGCGACATCGATCGTCGGCTGTTCGTCCACCTTCCACAGCGTTGCACCAATGTGTGCGATGCTGGTGACAGCCACGGAGTTCGCCGGAAACGCACCCGGCGCGAGATCGATCTGAAGACCCTTCTCCAGCGTTGGCAGCAACGCCGAACCCGTCAACCTCAACACGCCAAGTCCGCCCGATTGATCGGCCACCGACGCAAGGCCCTGAAGCTCCGTTGCCAGGTTCACAACGAAGTCGGGATTTGGTGCTTCACTAATCGTGAGCCATTTTCCTGGCCCCGTGCCAAGGAAGATGACGCTATTATTGCCAGCCCATTTAGCTCCGGCCGGCGGCACGATGCCGAAGTTGCGCTCCACGGCCGCGCCGAGTTCAACGGATTTATCCCGGCGCGCTATAACAGTGGCGATAGCCAAATCGGTGCGTTCAACCGCGACGACGCCGTTGCCGACCCCTATCGGGCGCAAACCTGCAAAGGGGATTTCTCGTCTCAGATCATGCACGGAGGCGCTCTCCTTCCGGGTCGAGAAACACGGGTGCCACCACCTCGACTTCGACATCGCCGGATCGCACGGGATCATAGGCACGGATGCGCTCGCCGATACGCTGCGGGCCGCGAACCAGAAGGCCAAGCCCGATCCAGTGACCAAGCGAAGGGCTGAAGGCGACCGAGGTCATATAACCTTCGTCGCTTTCGGGCGACGGTATGATGCCGCGTCCAATGAAATGAGCGCCGGCGCGCAGTCGCTGGCCAGGATCGACCGGTTTGAGGCCAACCAGACTCGGCCGCAGCGGGTCGACCAGCGCCGGCCGTGCGGCCATGACGCGGCCGATATAATCCTTCTTGTTCGACATCATGCGGCCAAGACCGAGATCCCGCGCGACTGTGTGACCGTTGAGTTCGTTACCAGCCACGTGCCCCTTCTCGATGCGCATGACGGACAGCGCCTCGGTTCCGTAAGGCGTGACGCCGAGATATGTTCCGGCTTGCATCAATGCGCGCGCGAGCGCATCGCCATGTCCTGCGGGCACGGCGATCTCATAGGCGAGTTCGCCAGAAAACGAGATGCGGAACAATCGCACGGGGATATTTCCGAGCTGGAATTCGCCGCAGGCGAGATAAGGAAACGCGTCGTTGGACAGATCAGCGGCGTCACCAAGGCAACGTTGCAACAATTCACGGGAGCGCGGACCGGCGACGGCGTATTGCGACCATTGCTCGGTCACCGAGACCATTTGCACATCGAGATCGGGCCATAGCACCTGATGGCAGAACTCGAGGTGCTGCATCACTTTGCCGGCATTGGCGGTGGTCGTGGACATTAGCCAATGATCTGGCGCGATTCGGGCCGTGGTCCCGTCGTCCATGACGAAACCGTCTTCGCGCAGCATTACGCCGTATCGAACCTTGCCGATGGCGAGAGTTGAGAAGGTGTTGATATAGACGCGGTCGAGAAACGCGCCCACATCCGGCCCCATCAGCGCAATCTTGCCGAGGGTCGAGACATCGCAGATGCCGACGGCGGATCGGACGACCTTGACCTCGCGGGTCACGCTCTGAAGCCAATCGGTCTCACCCGCCTGCGTGAACCATTGCGCGCGGAGCCATTGTCCCGCCTCTACAAACGTCGCACCTTGCTCTTCGGCCCAGCGATGTCCCGCGGTCAGGCGGGTCGGCTTGAAATGTTTCGCTGTATGGAGTCCGGCGAATGCTCCGATGGCAACGGGGACATGCGGCGGCCGTGCGCGCGTGGTGCCGGTCTGCGTGATCGTTCGTCCCGTCAGTTCAGCCATGATGGCGAGGCCGCTGACATTGGACGTCCGGCCTTGATCGGTCGCCATGCCGAGCGTTGTGTAGCGCTTGAGGTGCTCGACGGAACGGAAGCCTTCCTGGGCTGCGAGCGCAACGTCCTTGTCGGTGACGTCGTTCTGCAAATCGACAAAGGCCTTACCGCGTGATTTTGCAACGTGCCAGAAGGCCTTCACGCCGAATTGTTCGTCGCTGGTGCGATAGTGCGACGTGATGCGCGGCTGGTGGCCGGCGCGCGTCGCAGCGTCCGCCCCGAGAACTGTTCCATCCTGCAGTGCTTCGGCCAGCGTCCAGTGACCTGCCGCGGAGCCGGCAATGGTCATGCCATCCGGCAACTGGCCTGCGAGAAATGCCGTCTTGGATTCAGACCATGCGGGGCTGGAGCCGAGATGCGTCGAAAGCGCGATATCCGGATTCCACCCGCCGGACACCGCAAGCGCATCGACGGAAAATGACTTCCGATCGCCAACGGCGTCCTGCACATCGATGGCCTTCAAGGTGCGGCCGCCGCGGGCTTCGATGACGTGACTGCCCAGCAAAATCGATGTGTCGCCCGCCAGCGACCGAACATTCGGTGGGACATTGATACGCGTATCCACGATACACGACACTTTGATTCCCGCATTCCGGAGATCGAAGGCTGTGCGCCAGCCGTCGTCGCTGGTGGTGAACACTGCAACGTGCCGGCCGGGCGCCGCAGCGAAGCGATTAACATAGGTGCGCATGCTCGAGGCCAGCATGACGCCGGGCCTGTCGTTGCCGCCGAAGACAACGGACTGTTCCATGGCGCCGGTGGCCAGAATCGTCTCGTGTGCGACAATCTTCCATAACCTTTGTCGCGGGGTGAACGCTGGTGGAACAGGGAGATGATCGGCAACGCGTTCAACGGCGCCATACTCTCCGTCATAGACCCCGAACACCGACGTGCGCCGCATGATGCGCACATTGGGTAGTGCAGCGAGTTCGCTCTCGACTTGCTTTGCCCACGCTGCACCCGGTGCCCCGTCGATCTCGTGTGTTTCGGAATTCAGCCGACCGCCGAGCACGAAATCGCTCTCGGCGAGAATGACGCGCAGACCGGCGCGTCCTGCGGTCAGAGCTGCCGCCAAGCCTGCGGGGCCTGCACCGATCACGAGCAGGTCGCAGAACGCATAGGCCTTTTCATATGTGTCTGGATCGCTCTCGTCACTAAGACGGCCCAATCCTGCCGACTTGCGAATGAGCGGCTCATAGACCTTCTCCCAGAAGGCCGCTGGCCACATAAAGGTTTTGTAGTAGAAGCCTGCCGCCAGCACGGGGCTTGCAAGCTGGTTGATCGCCTGAATATCGAACGCCAGAGACGGCCAGCGATTTTGACTTGCTGCATCGAGTCCGTCGAACAGTTCGACAGTCGTCGCTTTGGTGTTCGGCTCGCGCCTTGAGCCCGTGCGCAGTTCAACCAGTGCGTTCGGTTCCTCCGGGCCGGCGGAGAATATCCCGCGTGGGCGATGATACTTGAACGAGCGGCCGACAAGTTTGACCCCGTTGGCAATGAGTGCCGATGCCAGTGTGTCGCCGGCGAAGCCTTGCAGTGGTTTGCCGTCGAAATTGAAACTTGCAACTTTTGAGCGGTCGATGAGACCGCCTCGCGCGAGGCGTTGCGGATTTGTCATGGCTGCGGCTCCGCATGCGCCATGAACGCGTGGGTGATGCGATGGGTACGCGTATCGCGCTCGACGACGAGCCAGCTATGGCAGCCGGCGCTGTGATACCAGTATTCCTTGAGCGAGCCTGCAGGGTTATCGCGCAGATAGACGTAGTCATACATCGCGGCGTCTGAATCAGCGCTGGCGGCGGCGATATCTGGTCGTTTCACGCTCGCGTCGCCGAGATAGCTGAACTCGGCAGCGTCGCGTGATCCACAGAAGGGGCAGGGAATGCGCATGGCGTTTTAGTGCAGGTTCGGTTGGGCGCCCTGGCCCTTTTCGTCGATGACATGGCCGGTGCGGAATCTGTCGAGCCGCAATTGCGTTGCGGCGGGATGCGGCGCGTCGTGTGCGATCAGGTGCGCGAAGGTTAATCCAGATCCCGGCGTGGCCTTGAAGCCGCCGTAGCACCAGCCCGCGTTGAGATAGAGCCCTTCGGTCGGCGTCTTGTCGATGATCGGTGAGCCGTCCATCGACATGTCCATGATGCCGCCCCAGCTTCGCAGAACGCGTGCGCGGCCGATGATTGGCATCAGCGCCATGCCGCCTTCGCAGACATCTTCGACAACGGGGAGATTGCCGCGCTGGGCGTAAGAGTTATAGCCGTCGATGTCGCCGCCGAACACGAGGCCGCCCTTGTCCGACTGGCTAATGTAGAAGTGTCCCGCACCGAAGGTGATGACGCCTGGAATGATGGATTTCAGTCCTTCGGAAACGAAGGCCTGAAGTACGTGACTCTCTATCGGCAACCGCATGCCCGCCATGGCGGCGACGCGTGAACTGCTGCCGGCGACGGCAATCGCAACCTTTTTCGCGCGGATAGTGCCACGCGAGGTCTGCACGCCGGTGACCCGGCCATCGGCAATGGAAAAGCTTGTGACTTCGCAGTTCTGCACGATATCCACGCCGCGGTCGCTCGCGCCGCGCGCGTAGCCCCACGCCACCGCGTCGTGACGCACTGTGCCGCCGCGTCGCTGCAATAGACCGCCCTGAATGGGAAACCGCGCCGCGTTGAAATTGAGAAAGGGATAGAGCTTGCGCACACCGTCCTGGTCGAGCAGTTCGGCATCGATACCATTGATGCGCATGGCGTTGCCGCGCCGCGCATAGGCGTCGCGCTGACCGTCGGAATGATAGAGATTCAGCACGCCGCGCTGGCTGATCATTGCGTTGTAGTTGAAGTCCTGCTCCAGCCCTTCCCACAATTTCATCGAGAGTTCATAGAGCGGGATATTGCCGGGCAGCAGATAATTGGAGCGGACGATCGTCGTGTTACGTCCGACATTGCCGCCGCCGATCCAGCCCTTCTCGAGAACCGCAACGTTGGTGATGCCGTGCTCCTTGGCAAGATAGTAGGCAGTCGCAAGACCGTGACCGCCGCCGCCGACGATAATCACGTCGTAGATGTCGCGGGGCGCGGCGTCGCGCCACTGCGGCTTCCAGCCCTTGTGGCCGGTCAGCGCGTTGGCGAGCAGGGTTGTAATCGAATAGCGCATGCTGCGAGCGGCTCAGATCAATCGGAGGGCACACTTTCGCGCGGAAGCGAAACCGAGTATACGCTATAAACGACACTCAATATTCTTATTGCGACAAGGCCATATGTCCCGTCCACATCGTTTCGGCCTCCTGCTGATCGACGATTTCGCGCTGATGTCGTTCGCATCCGCCGTCGAGCCGTTGCGGGCCGCGAACATTTTAGCCGGGCGAACACTTTATGAATGGTTTCATATCTCGACCGGCGCCGGCGCCATCGTTGCCTCCAACGGACTGTCTGTGACAGCCGATCACACCATTGCCGACAAGATGCGGTTCGACACCGTTCTGGTGTGCGCCGGTGGAAACCCGGCTGCGTTCGGCGATGCGAAGACAATAGCGTGGTTGCGAAGAATTGCGCGAACCGGTTGCGAGATCGGCGGTGTCTCTGGTGGGCCGTTTATTCTGGCAAAAGCAGGTATCCTCGACGGCTATAGATGTACGATCCACTGGGAACATTTGCCCGCGTTCACGGAGGCATTTCCGGATATCGTACCCTCACGAACGCTATTCGAGATCGATCGCGGCCGGCTGACCTGCGGCGGCGGCGTTGCCGCGCTTGATATGATGCATGCGATCATCCGCCGCGATCACGGTCAATCGCTCGCAGCGCGCGTGAGCGACTGGTATTTGCAAACGGCAGTTCGGCTAGGCGACAGCACGCAGCGCATTTCGCTGACGGAGCGCGTCGGGACCAACAACCGCAACCTGATTTCTGCAATCGGAACCATGGAGCGCCAATTAGCAAGCCCGCTGCCGCGTGCGGCGCTGGCGAAGGCAGCGAATGTATCGGTCCGTCAGCTCGAGCGGCTGTTCGCGAGGCATCTTGGCGTGACCATCGACCAGCACTACGTATCCCTTCGTTTGGCAAAGGCACGTGCGCTGTTGCGGCAGACGAGTCTGCCTGTGGTTCAGATCGGTGCCGAATGTGGCTTCTCGAATGCCAGCCATTTTGCGAAGGTCTACCGGACGGCGTTCGGAATGCCGCCGTCGGAGGATCGGATGCCGGATCGGCGGAGCAGGAAAACTCGGGCCTGACGATGCTTGCCGGGGTCGGCTTGAAGCCTGTCCCCAATCGGATGATGCTGCGGGCAGGGTAAAACATGAGCAATGACACTGACGATATTCTCACCGGATCCAACGCGCCACGACCGGCGATACGGAGCCTTGAGCGCGCCATCGGTGCGCAGGTGCGCGAAATCCGTCGCAACACCGATCTCTCGATCGCGGATCTCGCCAACGCGGCGGGCATTTCGCCAGGGATGCTGTCGAAAATCGAAAACGGCCAGATCTCGCCGTCGCTCTCGACGCTGGAGGCGCTAGCCTCGGCGCTCGCAGTGCCGATCACCACGCTGTTTGCAGCATACGAAGACCGGCGCGACTGTTCGTTCGTGAAGGCGGAGCAGGGCGTCGTCATCGAGCGACGCGGAACCAAGGTCGGCCATGTCTATCAACTGCTCGGGCACAGTGTGCGCGGCGAAGTCGTGGTCGAACCGTATCTGATCACGCTCAAAGAAGACGCGGTGCCATATACCGGCTTTCAACACGGCGGCGTTGAATTCATTTACATGCTGAGCGGCGAGGTGGTCTATCGGCACGCTGGGCAGAAATACCGGCTGCAAGCCGGTGATGCCCTGATGTTCGACTCGGGTGCGCTGCACGGTCCCGAAGAACTCACTCTACTGCCTGCGATTTACCTCTCGATCATCGTTTATCCCCGCGCCTGAGCTTAAGCGGCATTTAGTCGGACATTTTTGTTGACTTCGGGCCTGTCCCGGTAATAATCCTGACAAGATAAAATATTTCTTGTGAGGAAATATGTGCGGTATTGCAGGGTTGTTCCTGAAAAACCCGGCGCTGGAGCCCAAGTTGGGCTCCATGCTGGCCGACATGCTTGCGGTTCTGAGCGACCGTGGCCCGGATAGCGCGGGCTTTGCGATCTACGGCGGCGGCTCGGAAAAGGACGTGAAAGTTACCCTTCGCACGAAGGATGGCGATCACGCGAAAGCCGTTGTCGCGGCGCTTGGGACGAAGTTCGGCGCACTGCACCCGGTCTATCGGTTTAATCACGTCGTGATTGCGGTCGATGCTGCCAAATATCCGGCGCTTCAGACGTTTCTCACCGAGCAGCACGCCGCCGCCGAGATCGTCGGGGCTGGCTCGCGCATGGAGATCTACAAGGAGGTCGGCTTGCCTGCGCAGGTCGCCGAGCGTTTCGACCTTCCGCGCATGTCCGGCACCCATGCCATCGGGCACACTCGCATGGCGACTGAATCGGCCGTGACCACCAAGGGTGCGCATCCGTTTTCGACCGGCGCCGATCAATGTCTCGTTCACAACGGTTCGCTTTCCAATCACAACGGATTGCGGCGCGAACTGAAGCGCAACGGTATCGCGTTCTCGACGGACAACGATTCCGAGGTGGCGGCAGGATATCTGACATGGCGGATGAGTGAAGGCGCGACGCTCAAGCAGGCGCTGACGCAGGGACTGAAGGATCTCGATGGCTTCTACACTTTCGTAGTCGGCACCGAATCCGGCTTCGCGGTCCTGCGCGATCCGATTTCCTGCAAGCCCGCGGTGATGGCCGAAACCGACGATTACGTTGCCTTTGGCTCTGAGTATCGGGCTTTAGCTGGTTTGCCAAGCATTGAGGCGGCGCGGGTGTTCGAGCCCGAGCCCGCCACTGTTTACGCCTGGGAGCGTGCTTGATGCCGACATTCGATCTTTCCGTCGAGCCGTTGCGCGAACTGAACGAGGCCCTGCATCAGCTGCCGTCGGACACCAATGAGACACACTGGGTCATTGATCATCCCAACGGCAAACACGCCATTGCATGTGGTCTCGACAAATCCATTACCGTCGAGATCAATGGTCACGTCGGCTACTACTGCGGCGGCATGAACCAGTTGGCGAACATCATCGTGGAAGGCAACGCCGGGGTCGGCGTCGCAGAGAACATGATGTCCGGCGCCGTTCATATCAAAGGCGATGCGAGCCAGTCGGCTGGCGCGACCGGCCATGGTGGGTTGCTTGTGATCGATGGCAATGCGTCGGCGCGTTGCGGCATATCGATGAAGGGGATCGACATCGTCGTGAAGGGTTCGATCGGGCCGATGAGCGCGTTCATGGCGCAGGCCGGCAATCTTGTCGTGCTTGGTGACGCCGGCGAAGCGCTTGGCGATTCAATCTACGAGGCACGGTTGTTTGTGCGCGGGTCGGTGGCGAGCCTTGGCACCGACTGCATCGAGAAGGAAATGAGCGCAGAGGATCGCGCCGCGCTCGATGGCGTGATCGCCAAAGCGGCCCTCGATGTTTCGGCGTCGGAATTCAAATTCTATGGATCGGCGCGCCGCCTTTATCACTTCCATGTCGACAACGTCGACGCCTACTGATCGGTACAGTCATGAACGAACGAACGACTCCACCGATCCCCGCGCACGGTACATTGCCGCGGTACTCGGCGACATTCGATCCGCATTCCATAGCGGAAATCCAGCGCGCAGCAGCGACCGGCATCTACGATATCCGGGGCGCGGGCGCGAAGCGAAGGCTGCCTCATTTCGACGATCTGCTGTTTCTCGGCGCGTCAATCTCGCGCTATCCGCTTGAGGGATACCGGGAGAAATGCGGCACCAATGTCGTGCTTGGAACGCGTTTTGCGAAGAAGCCCATTGAGCTAAAAATTCCCGTGACGATCGCCGGAATGAGCTTTGGCTCGTTGTCCGCCAATGCGAAGGAAGCATTGGGCCGTGGTGCGTCCGCGCTCGGCACATCGACGACAACCGGCGACGGCGGCATGACCGCGGAGGAGCGCGGCCACTCCTCGATCCTCGTCTATCAGTATCTGCCGTCACGCTACGGCATGAATCCGGAAGATCTCCGCAAGGCGGATGCCATTGAAATCGTTATCGGGCAGGGGGCGAAGCCCGGCGGTGGCGGGATGTTGCTCGGCCAGAAGATATCGCCACGCGTCGCCAAGATGCGGACGCTTCCTGAAGGTATCGACCAGCGATCCGCGTGTCGCCACCCGGATTGGACCGGACCCGACGATCTGGAAATCAAGATCGAGGAACTGAGAGAGATCACGGACTGGCAGAAACCGATCTATGTGAAAGTCGGCGCGAGCCGTCCCTACTACGATACGGCACTGGCGGTAAAATCCGGCGCCGACGTGGTGGTTCTCGACGGCATGCAGGGCGGCACGGCCGCCACGCAGGAAGTGTTCATCGAGCATGTCGGTCTGCCGATTCTTGCCGCGATCCGGCCCGCCGTTCAGGCGTTGCAGGATCTCGGCATGCACAGGAAAGTGCAGTTGATCGTATCGGGTGGAGTTCGCACGGGTGCGGACGTCGCCAAGGCACTGGCACTCGGCGCCGATGCGGTGTCGATCGGCACGGCAGCACTCATCGCACTGGGCGACAACGATCCGCGTCTTGAGGACGAATACCGCAAGCTCGGCACCACTGCCGGCGCTTATGACGACTGGCATGAAGGGCGCGATCCGGCTGGCATCACCACGCAGGACCCGCTGCTCGCCGCTCGCCTCGATCCGATCAAGGCCGGACGCCGGCTTGCCAATTATCTTTCTGTACTGACGCTCGAGTGCCAGACGCTGGCACGTGCTTGCGGCAAGAGCCATGTCCACAATCTTGAACCGGAAGATCTCGTCGCACTGACGGTAGAGGCCGCGGCTATGGCTGGCGTGCCTCTTGCAGGGACCAACTGGATCCCGGGGCAGGTTTGATTATTCCAAAGGCCGCGTGAGCGGCCTTTTTGTTGACTTACAGGCGGCGGGCGGCCGCAAGGAGAAACCATGACGACCGATCTTGAAAGCACTGCGCGCGAACGAGGTATAAAATCGTTCCTGATTTCCTACACAGATCTCTTCGGAGTGCAGCGGGCAAAGCTGGTGCCGACGGCGGCGATCAAGGGGATGGCGAAAAACGGCGCGGGCTTCGCCGGCTTCGCGACGTGGCTCGACATGACACCGGCCGACGCCGACCTGTTCGCGGTGCCCGATCCCGCCAGCCTCGTGCAGTTGCCCTGGAAACCCGAGGTTGGCTGGCTTGCTGCGGATCTTTGGATGAACGGGCAGGAGGTCGAGCAGGGCCCGCGCAACCTTCTGAAGAAGCTGAAAGCGGGAGCTGCCGAAAAAGGATTGCAGATCAAGACCGGTGTTGAGTGCGAATTCTTCCTGACCACGCCGGATGGTTCTACCGTGTGTGACACGGCGGATCGGCAGGCCAAGCCTTGCTATGATCAGTCCGCGCTTATGCGACAATACGACATTATCACCGAAATTTCGGAGGCAATGTTAGCACTCGGGTGGAATCCGTATCAGAGCGATCACGAGGATGCCAACGGGCAGTTCGAGATGAACTGGCAATATGATGACGTACTCGTCACGGCCGACAGACATTCCTTCTTCAAGTACATGGCGAAATCAGTTGCCGAAAAGCATGGACTGCGGGCGACGTTCATGCCCAAGCCTTTTCTTGAACTGACCGGAAGCGGCTGTCATGCGCATGTCTCGCTCTGGAAAGGGGGAAAAAACCTTTTCGAGGATGGTGCGGGCGAACTCGGCGTGTCGGAGATGGGGTATCATTTCATTGGCGGCATTATTCATTCGGCCGATGCGCTCTGCGCGTTGTTCAATCCGACGGTCAACTCGTTCAAGCGCATCAATGCGCCGCGGACCACCTCCGGCGCAACCTGGGCGCCGAACACCGTCACCTATACCGGCAACAACCGCACGCACATGGTTCGCATTCCAGAGCCGGGGCGATTTGAACTGCGTCTCGCCGATGGTGCGACAAATCCATATTTGCTTCAGGCCGGAATCATTGCGGCGGGCCTGGATGGGATCGAGAACAAGCGAGACCCCGGCAAACGGCTCGACATCAACATGTACACCGACGGGCATACGGTAAAGAACGCCAAGAGGCTACCGCTCAATATGCTGGACGCTCTGCGCGCGTTTGAGGGAAACAGCATTCTGCGTGAGCGGCTGGGCGCTTTCGTGCCCTCGTTCCTGAAGCTGAAGCACGATGAGTGGAACAGCTATTGTCGTCATCTCACCCAGTGGGAGCGCGACGTCACGCTCGACATCTGACTGGTTGATGCGTCACATTGATTTGCGCGGATAAACGATGATCGACAAGTAGGTCATCGGACGCTTCACCAGCGTTTCCGGCCCGTGAAGCGCGCCGGAATCGAACAGGATCGAATCCCCCGGCCGCAGCCGATAGGTTTTGTCGCCGTGGCGATAAATCACTTCGCCGGTTAACATATAGATGAACTCGATGCCGGCATGCTGGAAGCCGGTGAAAGCCTCGGCCTCTTCTTTCAGCGTGATGAGATAGGGTTCGACGACGACGTCACCACCGATCACGTGGCCGAGCAATTGATAGACGTGGCCGACTTTGGTGCCACGCCGCTCGATGATGACGCCCTGCTTGGCGCGGACATAGGAGCAGTCCCGCCGCTCTTCCGATGCCGCGAACAGCATGCTGAGAGAGACCGTCAGGGCGTTTGCGATGGATTGCAGCGTCGAGAGCGACGGGGAGATCTGGCCGTTCTCGATTTTCGATAGCATGCCGGCGGAGATATTCGCTGCGTTCGCTAGATCCAGCACCGAAAGATCCTGCTCACGGCGGATGAAACGAATCCGCGCACCCAGCGCTCGCTCCAGCGTGCGGGGAGCGTCGACGGGCGCATTCGAGCCCGTTCGAAAATCTGTCTTGTCCGATGGATCGACGCTCTTGAGCTGAGTTCTTTTTGGCATCGCAAAATTCCTGATGACAGTAAGCAAACGTAACACGGCGCGCCCCCTGTCCCGCCTCGAAACTTTGAGCAGCAAAGACGTGCGTAGCAGGCACGGGGAGTGCTGCGGGACGTGGCGAAGGGCTGAAGCTACTTTCTTAGCTGTCGCAACGAGCAGTTGCCCAACATTTCGCAGGCATTCAACAGCTCATTGACGCGAACGCTATGCGCGGCGGCTTCGTGTGCCTGCCATATTACCCTCAGTGCATAAAGTTTACTCTTGAGAAACTTTTCGGCAGCGCTAGTTTTGAAAATATATTTCTTCTCAGGAAAGAGTTGGAGATTTTCGATGGGGACCAATCGTCGCGACTTTCTCAAGAAAACGGCGCTGGCCGGTGGCGCCATCGTGGCTGCACCGTACGGCTTTGTCCGGAATATCGATCAGGCTTGGGGCGCACAGTCCTGGGTGAAGAAAGGCGAGCCGATCAAGATCGGTCTGCTGTTCTCGCTGTCCGGCGCGCTCGCAGTGCCAGAGGAAGACTCCACCCTCGTGATGCAATACGCCATCGACGAGATCAACAAGAGCGGCGGCATCAATGGCTCGCCGATTGAACCGGTCATCGTTGACGCGAAGTCGGACTTCACGGTCTATTCCGAGAAGACCAAGGAACTGATCCTGCGCAACAAGGTGGTGGCGCTGTTCGGCTGCTACACCTCGGCGAGCCGGAAGGCGATCTTGCCGACGGTGATGTCGCAGAACCACCTTCTCTACTACCCGACCTGTTACGAAGGCGCGGAGTGCACGCAGAATACCATCTGCACCGGCCCGCTCGCCAACCAGCACTCCAAAGACCTGATCCCGTTCATGGTCAAGCAGTTCGGCAAGAAGGTCTTCTTCGTCGGCTCCAACTATGTGTGGCCGAAGGAATCCAACAAGAATGCCAAGATCTGGCTGCAGCAGGCTGGTGGCGAACTGCTCGGCGAGGAATACATCCCGCTCGGTTCTTCGGAGTTCGGCCCCGTTCTGAACAAGATTCGCGACGCCAAGCCAAACTTTATCTTCTCAACCGTCGTCGGTGCTTCCGACATCGCCTTCCACAAGCAGTTCAAGCAGGAGGGCTTCAAGGTTGATTCGATGCCGATCGCCTCGCTAACCACTGGCGAGATCGAGACACGCGCCATGGGCAACGAGTTCGGTGCCGGCCACTTTCTCTCGGCGCCTTACTTTCAAACCATGGAGAATCCGACCAACCAGAAGTTCGTCGAGGGCTTCCTCAAGAGCAAGTACGGCAAGAACGGCACCACCCACTACAACATGGAAGAGACCTATCTCTCGGCCTACGTTTTTAAGTACGGCCTGGAGAAGGCACTTGCCGCGGTCGGCTACGACGGTCTCACGCCTCGCGCGATCCGCGATCACTCCGGCGGGATCAAGGTCGAAGACAATATCTCGCCGGAAGGCTTGATCTGGATCGACGACCAGAACTTCAACACCTGGCTGAAGCCCAAAATCGGCCAGTGTCAGGCGGATGGCAGCTTCAAGATCGTGAAGACTTCGGACCAGCACGTCGCTCCGGACCCGTATTCGATCTACGCCGAAAGTGGGAAGTGCACTGCCGATGGCCTGAAAGCGCCGGACGGCAAAGTACGCAAGAGCGTCATCTAACGACGCACCTGTCGCGCCCGATCGTGGCGCGACCATACAGCAAGCATGCGGGATTGCGATCTGACAGTCCCGCATCAATGTGGTGGAGCATCATGGCACTCGGCTCGTTCTTCGGTTCATTTGAGATCAGCGCGTTCCTTAACGCTTTGATTCTCGGCATCAGCATCGCAAGCATTTGGCTGATCGCGGCGCTCGGGCTGACGATCATTTACGGCACCGCCGGCGTCATCAACATGGCGCATGGCGAATTCATCATGCTCGGCGCTTATAGCTCCTACATGCTGCAGAGCTATCTCGGCCTGCCGTTCTTCTTCTGTGTGCCGGCCTCCTTTATTATCGTCGCCATCGTCGGCCTCGTACTTGAGCGCGGGCTCATCCGATATCTCTACAAGCGACCGTTGGACACTCTGCTCGCCACCTTCGGTGTCTCGCTGGTGCTGATGCAGGGCGTGCGATTGATCTTCGGTAGCGATCCCAAATACATCGCAGTGCCGTTGATCTTCCAGAGCAACATGCAGCTCGGCTTCATCAACTTTTCCGTGTTTCGCGTCGTTGTGCTCGGCGTCACCATCGCTGCCGTCGCGGCGCTCTGGGCCCTTTTCTACAAAACCAGGTTCGGTGTGCAGGTGCGTGCCGTGATGCAGAACAAGGAGATGGCAGCGTCGTTCGGTATCAATTCCGACCGCGTTTACATGCTGACCTTCGCACTCGGTGCGGGGTTAGCCGGGCTCGCCGGCTCGTTGTTCGGCGTGCTCAACATCGTGCTGCCGACCATGGGCGCTGCCTATGTGGTGCAGGCGTTCCTGGTTGTTGTGGTGGGTGGCGGCACGCTCGCTGGCAGTGTCGTGGCCGGTGGCGCAACGGGCGAGCTGCAGTCGATCTTCGCCTACCTCACCAACGATACGTTTGCGCGCTTCGTACTCTTCGTTCTGATCGTCGTCTTCTTGCGCATCCGTCCGCAAGGGCTGTTCGCACCGTCGGCCACACGCCGATGACGATTATGCGGATGAGGAATTGAAAGACATGAATATCTTCCACAACGTCAAGGCGCAGTGGCTGGCCTACCTGGTGTTCTTCATCGTACTCGGCGTTGTGCCGTTGTTCGTGAGCGACAACTTCCTGCTGAACCAGATGTCGACCTACGGTGTGTTCGGAATGCTCGCGCTGGCGATTAGCCTGTGCTGGGGATTCGGCGGTATCCTCAATCTCGGTCTCGGAATCCCGTTCGGGCTTGGCGCTTACGGCATGGCGATGACCATGCAGATGCAGTCGCAGGATGAATCGAATCCGATTCCTCCCTTCATGCTGAACAACAGCCTTGATCATCTGCCGATGCTGTGGATGCCGTTTAAGAATACGACCCTAGGTATCGCGCTCGCGCTGATTGTGCCGACGTTGTTCTGCCTGATCTTTGGCGGGATGATGTTCCGGGCGCGCGTCTCGGGGCCGTTCTTCGCGATCATGACGCTGGCGATGTTGAGCGCCTGGGGAACGCTGATTCTCGACGTTCAGCCTTACACCAACGGGGTCAATGGCATCACGCCACCGGCGCCGTTCAAGATGGGCGACTTCACGCTCGATCCCTACAGTCCCACGGCCTACTGGACAGTGCTCGCGCTGCTGCTGGTATCGACTGTGGCCGGCAAGCTGATGACGCTCAGCCGGTTTGGCCTGGTGGTGCAGTCGATCCGCGGCGACGCCGAGCGCGTGCGTTTCCTCGGCTATAACGTCGCCGGTTACGAAACCGCGATCTACACGATCTCGGGCTTCATCGCCGCTGTGGCCGGCTGCCTCTGGGTGACGTTGACGCAATATGTTTCGCCGGCGCAGTTCGACACTACGCTCAGCCTTTCGATGGTGATCTGGGCGGGTGTTGGCGGGCGACTATCGCTGATCGGTTCGATTATCGGCGCCTTCATTATTATGGGTGCGCAGAGCTATCTCGGCGACGCGCTGCTCGCGACCTGGCTTCTCGTGCTTGGCGGATTCTTCATTCTGGTGGTGCGATTCCTTCCGAAGGGATTGATCGGCTTGGTGGAAAGCTTGCTGGCGCGCTTTCCGGTTGGGCCCAAGCAGAAAAACGACGACACGATGCCTTCGGGCACGTTCTTGCCGCAGCCGGGCGAGTGAGGCAGCGCAATGGGTTTTCTCGAGATCAAGAACCTGTACAAGAGCTTCGACACCGTTGGGGTGATCAATGACTTCTCCGTCGAAATCGTCGAAGCCACGCTGTGTTGTCTGGTCGGCCCCAACGGCGCAGGTAAGACAACGAC
Source organism: Afipia sp. (assembly GCA_051653085.1). GTDB lineage: Bacteria > Pseudomonadota > Alphaproteobacteria > Rhizobiales > Xanthobacteraceae > Afipia. The sequence goes on from JBOFVL010000021.1 coordinate 24,673, forward strand.
GATAGATCTGATCACTGGCCGACAGAAGCCGACCTCTGGGCAGGTGCTGTTCTGCGATGAGGACATCACCGGGCTCGACGAACACGAAATTGCGCGACGCGGTATCGGCCGCAAGTTTCAGGTGCCTGCGGTATTCAAGGATCTGTCGGTCCGGCAGAACCTCGAAGTCGCATATAGCCGCAGCACCAATCCGCTGCGCAACGTCTTTCGCTTCCGGGAGCCGGGCTTCAACGAGAAACTCGATGAAGTGCTGACGCTGAGCGGCCTGGCAGAGCGCCGCAACACCGAGGCTGGCATCCTGTCGCATGGCGAAACCCAGTGGCTCGAGATCGGCATGGTGTTGATGCAAGACCCGCGCCTGCTGCTGCTCGACGAACCTATCGCCGGCATGACCGAGGCCGAAATCGAGAAAACCGCAACGATCTTCAGCGATTTGAAGAAGACCAATACGCTGGTCGTGGTGGAGCATGACATGGGCTTCGTGCGGCAGATCGCCGATGTCGTGACCGTGATGCACATGGGCAGCCTGCTGGCGCAAGGCTCGATCCGTGAGATCGAAAAGAACGAGCGCGTCCGCGAGGTCTATCTGGGCGAGGTGGAAGAATGACCACACTCCTCGCGATGGACAGGGTCACGTCCTATTACGGCAAGACGCCGATCCTGAAGAATTTCACGTTTGGACTCGAGCAAGGCAAATGCCTGTGCGTGCTCGGCCGGAACGGCGTCGGCAAAACCACGCTCATGCGCACCATCATGGGGCTGACAGATCGCTCCAGCGGCGACATTACCCTTAGCGGTCAGGCGATCGGTGCTGCGCCGACCTATGAGCGCGCCAAGCTGGGCATCGGCTATGTGCCGCAGGGCCGGGGCATTCTCTCCGAGTTCACAGTGCGCGAGAACATCCTGCTCGGCACCTTTGCGCGCAGCGACGGCGATGGCGATATTCCCGAAATCTGTCTACGTCTCTTTCCTTACCTGAAGGCCAATCTTGATCGACGTGCTGGTCTGCTTTCCGGCGGCCAGAAGCAGCAGCTCGCGGTGGCGCGCGCGCTCGCTGTTGGTCCCAAGGTGTTGCTGCTCGACGAACCCACCGAGGGCATTCAGCCGAACATCGTCCGCGAAATCGGCGAGACGCTGAAGATGCTGAACAAGGAACTCGGTATCACGCTGCTGCTCACCGAACAGCATATCAAGGTCGCCAAACATCTCGGCGACGAATTCATGATGGTCGACAACGGGCGCGTCGTGGCCGGTGGCCCGATCGATGCGCTCGACGAGCATGTCATCCAAAAGCACCTCACGATTTAGCCAGCAAACCCAACACGAGCATGGAGAGCGAGCGATGATTCCCATTCCCCGAAAGAATACCCCGGACGCACAACGGATGATCGAGGAGCACAAGGAGTGCATCGATTCCATGAAGGGGGTCGCAGGTAACAGCGTGCTGAAATGCGCGACGCCGGGCGATACCACTACCGTGACGGGCGGTATTCATGAAGATTTGCAGCTCAATCGTGTGCTGCTGCGCATGCGCGCGATGCCAGCCAAGGACAAGCTGGTCGTGATCTGCACCAAAATCGAAAAGGAATGGCGCATCGCGCGTCTGTCGGGCATTCGCGGTGTTCCGCCGGAGTTCGTCACCGACAAGGTTTACGACAACGAGCAGGATCCACAGCACGATATCTTCCTGATGCGTCTTGAGGAGATGCCCGAAACCGATGGCTTCCCTGAGCACTTCCGCGAAGGCTGGAAGCGGCGGGATGACAAGTGGACAGTGACCTGATCACCGCCAATCGCAGCATCACCTAAGGAAAACCGACACATGTCTTGGATGAAGATTACCGGCTACGCCGACAAGTTCAGCGTGCATCCCGGAGATACTATCAAATTTTTCGTCAATTGCGACGGTCCGGCCGAATACCAGGCCGAGATCGTGAAGATGATTCACGGCGATACCAATCCACGTGGTCCCGGTTTCTTGGAGGAGTCGGTCAAGGCGGATTGCAACGGCGCCTATAAGGGAATGAAGCAGGAAATCTACAGCGGATCGTACGGCTACGTCGCCGACAAGCCGCAGTTCCAGCTCGAAAGTGTGACACTCCAGTGCTGGATATGGCCGACCACGCCGAAAACGCATCCGAAGTACTGGAAGCACGGCGCGCAGGGTCTCGTTACCAAGTGGTGCAACGGCAAGGGTTATGGCCTCTTCCTCAATGAAGACGGCTGCATCGAATTTCGCATCAACGATCAGGTCATCACGACCGCTGCGCCAGTGCGCGATCACGCCTGGCATTTCGTCGCGGCATCGTTCAATGCCGAGACCGGCGAGGCGACCCTCTATCACGAGCCGCAGATCGTCTACGCACTCGATCCGGAAATTCTTCCGGTCAGCAAGAAGCTCTCGACCAAGCTGTCCTACGTTCCTGGTTCGCCAACGGTGATCGCGGGTTACTGCGGCGCTATCAGCGATACGCCTCAGGCAAAGGCCTCTGTGCCAGCGGGCGTGCTGATCAAGGGTCACTACAACGGCAAGATCGACTCGCCGCGCATCTGCAATCGCGCGCTGAGCCGGCTTGAGATTGAAACCATGAAGATGGGCGCACAGCCCGGCCTCTCGGAGCGCCGCAATTCCGGCCCGTCCGGGAAATTGTCCGAGGCCATCGTGGCGGCGTGGGACTTCGGCGATGGCATCAACACGCTGCTTGGTAAGGACAAGGGACCGTACCTGTTCCATACCACCATCGTGAACTGTCCGACCCGCGCCATGACCGGCTACAATTGGGAAGGCCAGACCTTCGACTGGAAGTGTGTCCCCGAGCAGTACGGTGCAATCCACTTCCACGATGATGATATCGACGATGCACGCTGGGCGACCAGTTTCGAATGGACCGTTCCGAAGGAGACGAGCAGCAAGTTCTATGCTGCGAAGCTAACATCCAAGGACGGCGACGAAGACTACATTCCGTTCTGGGTGGTGCCGCGCGTCGGCGAAGAGACCGCCAAGATTGCGTTCATGGTGCCGACGATCAGCTATATGGCCTATGCCAACGAGCATCTCGCGAACAACGCGGGCGGCGCGGAACTGCTGGTCTATCGCGTGCCGATCATGCAGCAGCAGAACATGTTCCTGTCGGAGCATCGCGAGTATGGTGGCTCTATCTATGACACGCACACGGATGGCAGCGGTCTTTGCCTGTCGTCCCGGCTGCGTCCGATCCTGAGCATCCGGCCGAAGTACGACCACTTCCTGGCGCAAGCGCCTTGGCAGTATCCGGCGGACCTGCACATGATCTATTGGCTCGAGAAGATGGGCTACGAGTATGACGTGATCACCGATGAGGACGTCACCTATGATGGCCTCGCGCGGCTGGAAAATTACAACGTCATCATTACCGGTTCGCATCCGGAGCACAATTCGGGTCCGCAGCTCGACGCTATCCACAACTACATGCAACGCGGCGGCCGCTTCATGTATATGGGTGCCGACGGCTGGTATTGGGTTCACTCTTACCATCCGGCTTATGATGGCAAGGGTCGCGGCATTGTCACCGAAATGCGGCGCTGTGAATCCGGCATCCGCACCTGGCGCGCCGATCCCGGCGAGTACTATCATCAAGGCACGGGTGAACTCGGCGGCATGTGGCGCTTCCGCGGCCGTTATTTGCACACGATTGCCGGCACCGGCATGTCGTCGGAAGGCTTCGATATCTCGACCTACTATTCCCGCACACCGGAGAGCAACGACGCGCGTGTCGCGTGGGCGTTCGAAGGCATCAACTACGACGAGAAGCTCGGTAATTTCGGTCTCGTTGGCGGCGGTGCGGCAGGAACAGAGCTCGACATCGTCGACACCATGCTGGGAAGCCCGCCGCACACCTTGGTGGTCGCGACATCCGCCGGCCGGCATACGGAAGGCTATCTGCTGGTAATGGAAGACTACGGTTTCAACCAGCAGGGTCTCGACGGCACTCAGCATCCGCGTGTGCGCTCGGACATTGCTTACCACGAGACGCCAAATGGCGGCGGTTCCTTCGCGTTCTCGTCGATCGCGTTCTGTGGCGCGCTGCCCTGGAACAATGGCGACAACAACATCTCGAAGCTGGTCGGCAATGTGCTGAATCGCTTCATGAAGGATGGTCCGCTGCCGCCGCCGCCGGCCGATGCGATCATGCATCGCGGCCGCGCCGATTACGATCAGCCCATGAACAAGGCTCGCAAATAGCATGGGGGCGTCCGCGTTTTGGTGCGGACGCCTTCTATCTTAATGGATTTTAGCGAATGCTTGCGCACCCGGACTCGAGCTTTATCGAAAGCAACGTCGATCTTCAGGAGCCGGCTCTCTACGACGCTTGCCGGCTGTCCTTTGGTCTTGCCACCATGTTGCCGCGTCGGGCTTACACCTCGGATACCTTTCAACGTCTGGAAAACGAGAAGGTCTGGACGCGCGAATGGGTTTGCGTCGGAGCAGCGGACCAGATTGGCAACGTCGATGATCTGCTGCCTTACACCATCGGCCAGCATGCGATTCACGTGCAGCGACAGCGCGACGGCGGACTGATCGGGCGCTTCAACAAGGCGCAGCACGGCGGCTGCCGTTCGGTACCTGCGCAGTGCCGCACGGGCAGGAAAACAAAGTGTTCCTACACCTCATGCGGCCACAGCCGCGACCGCGACGTCATTCCCGGCGATGCTTTGGGTGAGATGTCGCCGCTGATGGGGCAATATCTCGGCGCGGTACCGGAGCGGTTGCTGCCGGTTCGTGTGCGGCAGTCAGGTCCTTTCCTGTTCGCCAACGTCGACCCGGTGGCAGACGAAGCCTCGCAGCCGCCGGCCATGACGGAGGAATCGTTCATGGAACGGCGGGAGGGCGCGTGGCGCGCGCAGCGTTCGAACTGGAAGCTCGCTGGCGCCAGCTTGGTAGATGTGGCGCGCACGCACGTCCGCGGTGGAGCGCTCAATCGTATCGAGGCTAAGTGGCACTTTCCGAACCTGGTAATCATTCGCTCCCGCAAGGCGCTGGCTTCGGTGATCCTGCAGCCGACGGCAATGGATCAAACTCTATGGCGCGTTTCGTATTTCTCGTCTGCTGATATTTCCGGTTTTGATGCGGCGCACGCGACGTTGACGCAATTGATCGACAGTGCGGCTGAGCGCGCGACGGCAGCCCAAAGCGCAATCGAACTCTCTCCAACCGACGACGTGACCGAGATGGCGCGAGCTGGTTGGCAATTCAACCAACAATTGGTCGACTGCATTACGCGCCGGCACGTGGCGTACTGGAACGCTCCGCTTGTCGATGCAACGGTGACGGTGTGATCATGATCATGAGCGTACAGCAAGTGAAGTACGAGTTCCTAGCCTACATCAAGGAATTCGATCCACGCTTTTCGAACTGGTATGTCGGAATTTCCGATAATCCTAAGCGGACGTTGTTCGAGACTCATGGTGTGCGCGATGCGAGCGACCCTTGGCTCTACAAGCAATTGTTGACCTTCCGCGCCGCACGCACGGTGCAGGCGTATTTTACCGAGCATCTGAAGACGCGTGGCCATGTACCGGCGGCGCTGTCTGAGGACCTCGACTGCGTCTATCTTTACAAGATCGACGAGCACACACGGCAATGACATGACAACTGTATCTGAAGGCGAAGCGGCGTTCCTGCAGCGTGACTACGTACGCGCCAGGGAGATATGGACGGGACTACTGCGGCAGGGCGATGTTTCTGCTGGTGCATGGCTTGGAGCACTGTATGCGAACGGTCTCGGAGTCGAGCGCGACCCGGCGACTGCCTTCAAGCTCTATCTCGGCGCGGCGGAGGCGGGCAATCTGTTCGCTGCCAATAATGTCGCAGTCATGTATTCGCGCGGTGAGGGGATCGCTCCCGATCCAGAGCGGGCCTGCCACTGGTTGCGCACCACGGCCGAGCAGGGCGATCTCTTTGCGCAGTTCAACTACGCCACCGCGCTGACGAGCGGTATCGGCACTGTTATCGATCTGCCGGAGGCGGTGCGATGGTTTCGCCGCGCGGCGGAGGCCGGGCATTATCTGTCGCAGGCGCAGCTCGGCCACTGCTACGCCAAGGGCATCGGCACCGAGGTGGACCGCGTTGAGGCCTTTATCTGGCTATCGTCGGCGAGCCGCCATGGCGTCAACCGCGCCACCACAGATCTGAAGGGTCTGTTGCAGGAGATGACCGACGCCGAAAAGGCCGAGGCCGCGAAACATTCTCCTGCGCTCTCGGGACCGATACAGATCGCCCCCGCAGCGTGAACCTTGACGTGTGCCGCGAAGGCCTGATTTGCACTAAGCTTGGCTGGCCACATCCATCGGGGTGGGCTGCTTCGTCAGAACTGACCGGCGACGGTCAGACGAAGGGCGAAGGGTTCGACCGGATGCAGAACCCGATCCATCACGCCGTTCGCGCATGCCGCGGCCAACTGCGGCGGAGGATTGCGGCACTGTGCGAACAATGGATCGGATTTCAGCAGCGACCCGTAGGCATATGTGATCTGGTCGGATTTGCTGTCAGTCATATTGTAGGCGTCAAGCTGAACCCGCCATCCATTCTCGAAGCGATAGCCGACCTGGCCGTTGAGAAGACCCGTGGCAGGTGAAACGAATGCGCCATCCTCGGTCAGTGGCCGCGGCCCGAAATAGCGGTAGCGCAGCGCACCGAACCATCCGGTCTGCTCGCCGATTCTGACGCCGGCGGATGCGATCATGTTAGGCGCACCCGGAATGTAGTTACCCGGCGCATTTCCGATCTGAGCCTCGGGAGAACCGGCCAATTCGGCATAGGCTGCGGCCTGATCCGGATTGTCGCCGCGGAACCGCGCGTGGGTGATTGCAAGATCGCCGTCGAATGCGAGCCACGATGTGGGCTGATAATGGTTGGTCCATTCGATGCCGTAGCGCCGGCTGGGGCGACTCGCTTCGGTGTCGCCAGCATCACCCACGAAAAGAATTTCGGACGCGGAATCCAGCATAAAGAGGCTCAGAGAACTGTCGAGACCCGGAATTAACTTGGTGCGAACGCCCACTTCGGCTCCGCGTGTCTTGACCAGAAATGGCGACGGCGACACCGACGACCCGTCGAGTGGCGATTCGTTGATGGTCACGCCTCTGGCGTCGTTGCTATGGAAACCTTCGCCGGCATTGATGAAAAATTCCGTCTTGGCGAACGGCCCGAACACGATGCTGGCCTTGGGGCTGCCGATCGCGGACGTTGCCTTGCCGGAATTGGCTGAAGTGAGAAGGGAATCGACGTTGGTCGCATAGAAGTCGCCACGATAGCCGACGATGGTCCTGAGCCAGTTGGTCCAGTGGACGGTATTTTGTATGAAGAGGCCGGTGCTGCCTTCTTGAACTTTGTCGTCGCGCACGCCCTTCAAAAATTGTCGCTGAACGGTGTTCGAGAGGCTGACTCTGACGGAATCGTAGCGATTCTGTATGCCGACCTCAGTCTCCATCGGCAGGCCGGCAAACATATGGTTGAATGTATGCGATGCATTCAATCCGCCGAGGATGCGGCTGTCACGCTGATGGAATTGATCGCCATTGTCTGGATCGCTCAGGAAGTACGTGAAGTTGTTGTAGAGGTCGAGCGAGCTCTTGATGACATAGAAGTTGAGTTTCGTTGTCCCTTCAGCTTCGGTCTTCTTGATCTGGCCTGAAATCGAGAAGCGATTGGACCTGCCGCCGTCGGTCGGATCGAATGCGCCGTAAAGACCAACGAGCCCTTGCGAGATCGCGCGGGATGGAATCTGGTCGGTCGAATTCCAGCTGTTGCTGTAGGCCATTCCCATCAGCGAGAACCCGTTGTCGGGCGTGCCTTGCGTATAGCGGGCAACGGCGTTCAGCTTGCGCACCTTGTCAGGATTATCCCAAGGGCCGTTATAAGTGTTGGCTTCGCCGGCAACGAGCAGTGTGCCATCTCCGACTTTCGCGGATGTAATTCCCAGCAACCGGCGATACCCGAAGCTGCCGATGGTCGCCGATGTCATGGACTTCGCAATGCTGTCGATGAGATTGACGTGCACGGCTCCGACCGAAGCGAAGTCGCCTTCGTCCGCAAAGTAGGGGCCTTTCTTGATATTGACCGATCCGATCAGTTCCGGAATCAGAAAATTCAAATCGGCGTAGCCTTGTCCGTGACCATGCGTTCGCATGTTGACGGGCATCCCATCGACGGAAATTGCGAGATCGGTCCCGTGGTCGAGATTAACGCCCCGCAGAAAATACTGGTTCGCTTTGCCTTCGCCGCTGTGTTGCGTAATCATCAGGCCGGGTACGACTTCGAGGGCTTCTGCGGGCCGGGAGAAGGGCCGCGCATTGACTTCTTCTCCGCTGACATTCTTCTCGCTTGCCGAGGAGACTGGTTCGCCGGCCGATGCATCGGCAGGGGCTGTCGTATCGGTTGCCGGCCTTGTCACAGGACGTCGGTTCTGTGGGCTGCTGACGACGTCGATGGAAGGAAGTGCGTCAGCGTTCGCAGACGATGACGCGTCATTCGCCGAAACGTTAGACGCCAACATGATTGACGAAATGACGGCGATAGCTCCGACCTGTGCCGCTTCAGATTTGAAGCGCCGGGCGAAATGCGCGAGCGGCGCGCCTTTAGAAACTCGAAGTACGATCTCAGCCACTGTTAACCTGCACTCTAGCAACGTTACGCGAGGCCTTCACGTAGCATGCTGAGTATGACGATATTAATAAATCATCATACAGGCAAGGCAATTAAACGGCGCAGTAATATCGGGAGGATTCGCGAAGTACGAAGCTGTCGATCAGTGCTCCAAACGCGCATGGAGCGGCTCTTGCTTCTGTCGAAACAAGAACCGCTCCGGATCTCTCAGACTTGTCGCGTTTCCCCAAAGGCGAGCCGTGAACGATCTCGCCAACGGATGCTGCTTCTTGAGTCGATACGCTTAGAAGCGATAGTTGATGCCGGCTTTGGCAACGTGAAGAATCCGCTCAACGCTCGCGGAGCCTGGGGGAACTTGACCTGACGCGTAGTTGAACGTGACACGGTCGTTGCCGAGATCGATGTAGTTGTACTCGGCCTTCACAGACCAGTTGGCCGCAAAGGCGTATTCGATGCCTGCACCGGCAGTCCAGCCCCAGCGCGTTTGAGAGGTTTCCGCGCCGACGATAATGGGATCGAAGTTAGGAGGCGGGCCGAAGTCGTTGGCAGTCGCGGTGTGCTTCTCGATTGCCCAGGCCGCGCCACCTTTCACGTACAGCAGCGCGTGATCGAAGGCCGCGCCGACGCGGCCGGTGATCGTTCCAAGCGCCTCGATCTTGCTCGTGCAACCGTTGGCTGCCCACTGCATACAGCCGACACCCGGCGGGTTTAGGAAAGTGTTTGGCGCATTGTTGCCGCTGCCCTTGATGTCGGTCCAGCTTGCATCGGCTTCGATGCCGAACACGGTCCAGCCGGTCTGCCAGTTGTAACCGATCTGACCACCTGCGAGAGCACCGCTCATCCGGTATTTCGCGTCGGGGCCTGGCACGTTGGAGCCCGGGGCGGGTCCATTGAGGCCGTTGATCGGATCGATGAAATCCTGCCAATCATTCTTACCCCAGCCGCCGCCGCCATGGGCGCCGACGTAGAAACCAGTCCAGCTAAACGGTGCAGCGACAGGCACCGGCGCCTTCACGTACTTGCGCGGCAAGTCAGCCGCGTGCGCGGCGCTCGTGAACACCACGGCCGCGACTGCGGCTGTTACTAAGAAACGCATATTCATTCAGACCCCCAAGTATCGGTTCGACAGATTGATTACGTCGAGTGGGGGCTTCTTAACTTTGCTGTAAGTAGAATAAATGACAGCGACTGCTGCACAAATTTTGCAGGTGTTGCGAAGACGACACGACAGTTTGTTGGCATCGTCCAATCACGAACGAACGCTGCAATTCGGGATCAGATAACGCAAGAAGGGTCTCAATCTCGCGACGAAAGTCGGCTGCGACAGTTGGACGCAGCGGCTGACAGCGCGCACTGTATCAACCTCGCGTCACTGTCATCGTTCGCGTAGCGGCGTCCAACCGCTCGCAAGGCGCTGAGCCAATGCGATCTGAGCTTCGCTCATCTTGGTCGCAACAGCGTCACGCAGCCTGATATACACATCGCGGTCGCGTCGTCCGGCGCGCGCGGCGGCGAGAATGAGCCACTTGTGGGCGAGCACGGCGTCCTGCGGCACGCCCCGGCCTTTGTCGTACATCAGGCCCAATAGATATTGCGCTGAAGCGTCGCCCTGTTCGGCGCCGCGGATGTACCACTCTGCGGCGATGACATAGTCTTGCGGCACGCCGTGACCATACTCATACAGGAATCCAAGCAAACCCTGGGCGCGGGCGTTACCGCGCACGGCCAGCCGCGTCAGCCGTCTTGCAGCGGTCGGAAAATCGCCGCGCGCATAGGCCGCCGACGCCTCCGACATCGGCGCGGCATGTGCCACGTCGACTACACCCAGCATTAAAACGATCATCATGAGAGTGATCGCCGCGAACCTCAAAGAACGCCTGTGACCATCCTGACAGATCATCTCGCTCTCTCGCTCTATCACCGTCACACGATCAGCCATTGATCCAGAATCCAGCCCAGCCAGATGGCTGGTGCAAAGAACAGCCCGAAAGGCAATCGGCTGGTCGGGCGGATTAATCGTCCTCCTGCCAATTGCCGTGTCAGGTACACACCGAGTGCCGTGACCGTGGCAATTTGGATCGCGACTGGAATCATGGGCCAGTCAAGCCAGACGCCCGCCACGACCGCGAGCTTGACGTCCCCCAGCCCAATTCCCTGCCGGCCGCGCAACCACTGGTACGCCGCTCGCACCAACAGAAATATGAGCGCGAGCACAAAGCCCCGCAGCGCTGCGGCCGCGACTGCTTCCAGCGCCAACTGATCCGCTAACCCAGTATAGGCAAGACCGAGAATGAGCCCGGCGATATTAAGTTCATCGGGAATGATGAAGATACGTGCGTCGATCACGGCGATCGCAATTGAAACCAGCGCCAGGCCGGACGCCAGCACGCCGACCATATTGGGAGCGGTTATAAGGCTCGCGGCAACCGCTGCAATCGCAACACCGGCGATCATCGCGTACGCACGGGCGTCGAATGATCTGAGCATCAGCGAGACTGGTAAGGTCTTCCAGTGTTGACGTGCCTTTGTAGCTTCGTGAAGCATCAGCGAGTGCTCGATCGGACCGGACCACCGGGCGCCACGTTGATTGTTCCGCGCAACTTGGCTCTCAGCTCTTCCGCCACGGAGTGGGCGTCGATGCTGTCGCGAATGATCTGAGGCCGTATGAAAATGATAAGCTCTGTCCGGTTGACAGCTTTAGACTGATGCGAAAAGGCGTCGCCGAGGCCTCCGGGCAACTGATCAAGGATCGGTATGCCGCCACGATCGCCGCTGTGGCGCTCGCTGATGAGACCCGCGAGAAGAACGGTTTGCCCACTCGCAATGGAGATCGAGCTCTTGACCTTGCGCTGAGAGACAGTCGGGGTCAGCGTCCCGCTGGTATCCTTATTTACGACGTTGCTGATCTCCTGTTCGATATCGAGCCGAACGTTTCCATTGACGCTCACACGGGGCACGACGCGCAGGATGATGCCGGTATTTCGATAGTCGATGGTATTGACGACGGTGTTGCTGGTCGTCAGCACGGTGGCGCTGCCGGTCGAGACTGGCACCTCATCTCCGACCTGCAGTGTCGCGGGCTGATTATCGATGACGACAAGAGAAGGGTTCGACAGCACCTTCACGCTGGTCACGCTGTGCAATGCGTCGAGAATGACACGGGGCTGGTTTTCCGGTCCGATCAGAAAATTGAAGCCGGGGAAGGCCCGGTTGAGGAACGCGTTGGCGACGCCAGCCGCATCAACGCCCGGTGCCTTCGAAGCAGCCGTATTCAGAACTGAGCCCTTGTCGGTCCCCAATCCGAAATCCTTGCTCGTGAGATAGGTTTGAACGCCGTAACTCAGACTGTCGTTGAGCGAGACTTCAGCGACGGTGGCGTCGATTGCGACCTGCAACTGCGGCCGGTCGATCTGATTCAGTGTGCGTTCGATGATGCGGTAGTTTTCATGGCTGGCATAGATCAGCAGGGAGTTGTTCACGAGATCTGGCGTGATTCTCACGCCCTGTAGCATCGGTCCGCCAGTGCCGCTGGGCATGTTGTCATCGGCTGGTGGATTTGGCGGGCCTCCCGGCTTCGGCGAAGCGCGATCGAGCGAACCCGCTCCAAGTTGTTGCCGCACGCTGCGGCCTGCGGTCGGGATGGTACCATCGGAATTACGTTCAGTGTTCGAGGTCGTGGTGACGCCTGAGCCGGGTGCGATCTGATTGTCAGTCTGGTCGAGCGTGGCCGAAGAACTTCCCATGAAGACCTGATTGAGGACCTTGGCCATCTGGCGCGCTTCGCCATAGCGGACGCGGTAGACGCGCACGCCGGTCGTTGTCTCGGCCTTGTCAAGACGGGCGATCCAGGTTGCTGCCGTTCGCAGCAGGTCCTGTTTGCGCGTGATAACGGTAATGGAGTTCATGCGCTCGCTCGGATGAAACTTGATCACCTTGTCGCTCATGCCGCCTTCGCCGGAATCCATCACCTTCTCAAGTTCTGCGATGACTGCATCGGGCGTCCTGTTGCGGATCGGATAGATTCCGACCAATTGACCGCGCATCCAGTCCGCATCGAAGCTGAGGGCGGTTTCGATGGCCGCGCGTCGTTCTGGTCCAGTGCCCTGGATCAGCAGCAGGTTGCGCCCGCTATCCGCACGCACGGAGCCTGTCTTTGTCGCAAAACTGTCCAGCAGTTTGAGCAGCGTCTGCGCCGACACGTGCTGCAGCGGGACCACCGATACGCCATAGCCGGGCTCGGCGCGTGCGGGAACGCCGTCCATGTTGCCGGACCCTACTGCTTCGGCGAGCGGAACGATGCGATAGCCGGTAGTGTTGCGAATGAGGCCCGCGTTGCTCACGCGCAATGCATCTTCGAGGACATAAAGGACATCGGATTTCGGTACCGGCCGCCCGGATGCCAGGCTGATGTTTCCCTGCACGCGCGGATCGATGGTGTATCCGACGCCCAGAATGTCCCCAAGTACGACCTTGGCGACGGTGGTCAGCGGGGTGTTCTCGAAATTGAGTTCGTAGCCTTCGCCGTTCGCCGTTCGCTGGGCGGTTGGTTTTGGCTGAACGCGAGTCTCAGCCGTAGCGGCCGCGCCGGTCGTATCGTACTCGACCGCTCGACGGTCATCGGTGACAGCTGAAGTGCCTTCGACCGGCCGGGGACTGCGCGGCAACAGGTCAAGTGAGCGGACGCGATCAAAGACATCTGGCGTCCGCGCATCGTCTTGGCCGATCGTTGACATGTTACTACACGCAGCAAGGATCGTTGCGGCCAAAACAGAAAATGCGACGATCGCCCCTTTCCGAAGCGATCGGGCTCGACAACGCCAATTGTACACACGCCCCACCTGAACTCTGCCAATTGTTTGGCTACCTGTCGGCCCGTCCCCCGGGATCCAGCCGAGCGCAACTCTTTAGCGGCGTCATATGACAGAAATAATAGCCGGGTATCGCAGGTGGCCGCCGTCGAGCAACGTCAACATCGGGCGTCATGCGCAATAGAAACGTCATTAAGCCGTCTCAAAAGATTCATGAGGGCATGACCAGTATCCCGCTCTTCATGGCGTGGCGGCAAATCATCGAACCCGACCGCGCAGATGATGAGGTGGGTTGGATAAGGTGACTGCGGACGACCGGAGCAGGGGTCTGCGCCGCCTTCGGAATGTTTCGGGCCCGGCGGAATCGCTCGTGCGCGGCAGTTGCGATGCCGGGCGACACGTCGGCGATCGCGTAAAAGCGCGTTTACAGAAACTGGCAGATGAGGACGCGGAGATGACTGCCGACAGCGCCGTGAAATTTGCGAGCTATCTGGCGGCACGGAACCACATCGCGGGTAATGCCGGCCAGCCGTCTCCACCTGAATCGCGCGACGGTCAGGGGGCGTTGCGAAAAATATGGGAGTCGACCGAGCTTACCGCCAGCGATTTTGCGGACGAGGTGGCGAGATTTTACGATTTAACGCGTGTTCGCCTGCCGCAACTGTTGTCGGCCACGGCGCTGGTCAAGCAATTCTCTCCGCGTTTCCTGAACGAGATGATGGTCTTTCCGTATCAAGCGGCGGATCGGCAGATGCGCCTCGCCGTCGGCGATCCGAGCGACACCGCATGCCTGCGTGCGGCCGAGATCGTGCTCGGCGCGCCGGTGGCAATAGAGGTTGCCTCGTTCGAGGATATTGCAACAGCGACTGCTGAACGTCTCGGCGACGACGCCGTCGCTTCGCCAAAGGATGGTAATACCACGTCTGCGGTGGCCGCCGACGACATCGACAGTCTGCGGGACCTCGCAAGTGGGGCGCCGGTTGTCCGCGCCGTCAACGATCTGCTCGAAAAGGCCATCGAACTGCGGGCAAGCGACATTCATCTCGGACCATTCCGCAATGGCCTTTCGGTGCGCATGCGAGTCGACGGGTTGCTTCGCGTGGTGGCGACTCCGGCAGGTGTTCCGCCGCAGGCGGTGATTTCCCGCATCAAGATTCTGGCCGGCCTTAACATCGCCGAGCGCCGCTTGCCGCAGGACGGCGCGGCTCGCCTGCGCATCGGCCGCACCGATATCGACATCCGCGTCGCCGTCATGCCGACGCAGCACGGCGAGTCCGCCGTGATCCGACTGCTGCCGAAAGATCGCGGCATGCTGGTGATCGACAAACTCGGTCTCTCGCCGCCCGATCGCGCGCTCCTCACGCAGTTGCTGGCCTTGCCGCACGGGATGATCGTCGTCACCGGACCCACAGGCAGCGGCAAGACCACCACGCTGGCGACGATTCTCTCGATCCTCAACGAACCGACGCGAAAGATTCTCACCATCGAGGATCCGGTAGAATACGAGATCAGCGGCGTCTATCAATCGCAGGCCAAGCCTTCGATCGGTCTGACATTCGCCGCCGCCTTGCGTTCCTTCGTGCGTCAGGACCCTGACGTCATCATGGTCGGCGAGGTGCGCGACGCCGAAACAGCCCATGTCGCGATTCATGCAGCGCTGACCGGCCACCTGGTGCTGACCACGCTGCACACCGACACCGCGGCTGCCTCGGTGCCGCGCCTGCTCGACCTCGGCATCGAAAGCTTTCTGCTCAAGTCGACATTGCGGGCGGTGATTGCCCAGCGTCTGGTGCGGCAGCTCTGCGACCGCTGCAAGGTGCCGAGAGATCTAACACAGGCCGATATCGCCGCCGATCCGCGTTACGCCATGCTCGGCTTGACCGCGGGCGAATGCATGCACGGTCCCGGTGGTTGCGAGCATTGCGGCGGCACCGGCTATCGCGGCCGCGTCGGCGTGTTCGAGCTTCTGAACATCACTGAAGACATTCGAAGCCTGATCGACAAGCAGTTCGGCTCGACCGCGATCGACAAGGCGGCCATCGCGGCCGGCATGACGACCATGATCGACGATGGTGTCGCCAAGTGCCGTGCAGGTATCACGTCTGCGGCCGAAGTCCTCCGCGTCACAACGGTGCGGTGACGAAGCTCCATGCCGAACTTCAGCTACCGTGCGCTAACCCAGGGCGGCGAGATCGTGAGCGGATCGATTTCCGCTCCGACGGCTGCCGAAGTTACGCGCCGCATCGAATATCTTGGTCTCATGCCGGTGGAGATTCTCGTTGCTGATGGTGCGGGCGTTCTCTCGCGTCTGACGCTGTCGTCCCTCGGTAAGCCGCGATCCGAGGATGTCACGATCTTCACGCGCGATCTGGCGCTGCTGTTGCGCGCGGGCGCTCGTCTTGACGAAGGACTTGAACTTCTCGCCAATGATGCCGATCTCGGCCGGTTGCGTCAGGTCGTCGGCAAGATCAGGGCCAGCGTGCTTGCAGGCGAAAGCTTTGCCGACGCGGTCACCGCCCATCCTGCCCTGTTCTCGGCCGTCTATGTGGCGCTGGTTCGCGTCGGCGAAGCATCAGGCACGCTCGATCGCACGTTCGAACTTCTTGCCGATGAGCGAAGCCGGGCCGAAGAACTGCGGCGCAAACTCAGCGATGCCCTGAACTATCCGGCCTTCCTGCTGCTGGCGGCTGGCGGCGTCCTGATGTTCTTTCTGACATTCGTTCTTCCGCAGTTTTCATCGGTGCTGCGTGAGCTGGGGGCGAAGCTCGACCCTGTTGTCGCAGCCTTTCTTGACCTGTCCGATTTCTTGCACAACCACACGATCGAACTTGCTTTCGCAAGTGTGGTTCTGCCGCTTGCGATCTGGCTGCTGCTGCGCAACCCGCGGATACGCGTGGGGCTTGTCTCCAATATCGCTCGCCTTCCAGTCATCGCGACGATCCTCACACTCCAGCGCACAGCCGTGTTCTGTCGCAATCTCGGCATCCTGCTGTCGAGCGGTGTGACCCTGACCACGACGCTGCGCATTCTCGTCGACGTCATGGGCGGTAACGAGCAGACCTCGGTCTGGACTGCGACGGCTGATCGGGTCCGGCATGGCGGCAAACTGTCGGAGGCGCTTGCGACCAGCGCCGCATTGCCGGCCATGGCGCTTCGCATGCTGCGGCTTGGCGAGGAGACCGGGCAACTCGCGATGCTCGCCGGCCGTGTCGCGGATTTCTACGAAGCCAAGCTGCAGCGCAGTCTCGCCCGGGTGGTGGGCGTGGCCGGCCCGCTCGCCATCATACTGATCAGCGTCGTCGTTGGGGGCTTGATCGTTTCGGTGATGACCGCGTTGCTGTCGGTCAGCCAGGCCGTTGGATGAGATGCAAGAAACAAGAGGTTACCAATGAGTGCAAGTATGCTGATCATGAAACGCAAACGCCGGGCTGCAAGAGGGCGCGGCGAAGACGGCTATACGCTGGTGGAGATCCTCGTGGTCATCACGATCATTGGTCTCGTCGTCGGTCTCATTGGTCCGCGTGTGCTCAACTATCTGGGCGAGTCCAAGGTTAAGACGGCCAAGATTCAGATTCAGGGTTTTGCCAGCGCACTCGACCTCTACTATCTCGACACTGGACGTTATCCGTCGGGCTCGGAAGGTCTCGGAGCGCTGGTCCAGCGCAGCGGCAGTCTCACCTCCTGGAACGGTCCCTACCTCAAGGGCGGTAGCGTTCCGAACGATCCTTGGGGCAAGCCGTATATCTACCGCTCGCCGGGCGAGCACGGCACATATGACATTATATCCTATGGTGCGGACGGACAGGAAGGTGGCGCGGGTACAGCATCCGATGTTACGAGCTGGACGCCGTGAAAAGGCCTGACTCGGAAGACGGCTTCACCCTGCTCGAAGTCGTCTGCGTGGTTGCCATCATTGCGATGATGGCCGCGATTTTGTTGCCAAGAATGCCGCGAGGCACGTCACGGCCGCGTCTCGAAGCCTATGCGATCGAGATTGCGTCCGTGCTCAAGGCAGATCGTAACGCAGCGATCAGACGCCGTAGTCTCGTTGCCACCGAAGTGAGCACGAATTCTCGTTTGATCCGTTCAGGCGCCACCGGGAAGACTGTGAGAATTCCTGCGGACGTCACCTATCAGGCGACATTGCCGCAACGCTGCAATCAGCGTTTCGGGTCGTCCAGGATCGACTTCTTCGCGTCCGGAATGTCGTGCGGAGGAGCCGTCACGCTCACGCGTTATGGGGTGGGCTATGAGGTGCGTGTCAACTGGTTGATGGGAGGCGTCGAGGTTGTTGCGTATCGTAGCCTATAGGCACCGAAGACAGGGCGGATTTACGATCATCGAGGCGCTGGTTGCGCTTGCGGTCGTTGCCAGTTCGCTCGCGGCCATCGGCTCGCTGATCGCAGCGACCACGCGCGGCGCGCGATCGCTGGAACAACGGGTTGCGCTCTTGCAGACCGCTCGCGCCGTGGAGACGGGTCTGCCGGGGCGGGACCAACTTGTGCCCGGAAGTTCTGGCGGCGAGATCGCCGGTCACCGCTGGCGCGTCAGCGTATCGCCATTTGCCGCGGAAGAGGGTGGAAGAAACTCGCTGTGGATTCCGCAATTGATCACGACCCGGGTGCAGTCCCCATCCGGCGCGGTGATCGAACTCAATACTGCACGCATTCGCCTGAGGGCAAAGCAATGAGATCACGGCAATCTCATATGCGATCCGCCGTTGCGGGCTTCACGCTGGTCGAGGCGCTGACTGCATTGGTTCTGATGAGCCTCGTGCTGACCGCGCTCGCAACCATCACAGGTCAATGGCTTCCGGGCTGGAGTCGCGGATTTTCCCGGGTACAGCGGAGCGAATTGTTGGCTTCCGCGCTTGACCGCATCGTTGCCGACCTCGCGGTAGCGGAATTCGTGTCGCCAAATCGCGAGACAAAACAGCCGCTATTCGAGGGCGCGGAGCAGTCCGTGATGTTCGTGCGAACGACGCTGGGTCCCAATACGCGGCCGGGCCTCGACATTATAAGTATTAAGGAAACAACCGACCGCGTGGGGCCGGTCCTGGTCAGAAGCCGGATGGCGTTTGCACCAGGCACATCGGCGCAGCGCGTATTCGGCGATTCGGTCACGATGCTGCGTGCGCCGCATCGGGTGTCGTTCTCCTATGCCGGAAAGGACGGTGTGTGGCGAAGCAGCTGGCGCGACGCCAGTGCGCTGCCCACTGCGGTGCGTCTGATCGTTCGCGATTCGGCGACCGGTCGGACACTATCGGCTTCGACCGCGGCCTTGATTCACACGCAAGTGCCGGCCGCATGCGTCGGTTCCAGCGCCGATGACGATTGTAACGGCGCGACGGACGCCAACCCAGTCAACAAGTCCGAGCTCAGCATGGACAACGATATGCGGGGAGGGCGAATGCGATGAGCGCAGCTCTTCGTTCCAGTGCACGCGCCCTCAAAGCGCCCGATGGCTTTATCCTGGTGGCCGTGCTGTGGATACTAAGTGCGCTCGTCGTGCTTGTCTCGATCTACGCGATCTATGTCAGCAACACCGCGATGGCGCTTTCGGCAAACGACGACGCTGTCGTGGCGGATGGATTGATCTCCGCGGGGGTCGAACTTGCGGTCTATAGAATGTTCTCGGCTCCGAAAGGGACGCGTCCCACCCAGGGACAATTTGCCTTTCGCATGGGAAAAGCAGGTGTCACAGCCGACTACCGGGCTGAGACTGCCCGCATCGATCTCAATTATGCACCCAAGGAATTGCTGACCGGTCTATTCATTGCGCTTGGCGAGCAGCCTGCACGGGCGAAGCAGTATGTCGAAAGGATACACGGCTGGCGCACGCCGCCGAAAAACGAAATAGATGACAGTGAAGCGTCACTCTATCGGGATGCGGGCCTCAGCTATGCGCCGCGCGGCGCGGCATTCGCACATGTCGCCGAACTTTGGCTGGTGCTTGGCTTGCCGCCAGCGCTGGTCGAGCGCGCGCTCCCGCATCTGACGGTGTTCAGCGGCCGAGCCGAGATCAATCCAGCCATCGCTGCGCCGGAAGTCGTGGCAGCGCTGCCGGACAAGCAAACAGCGACTCCCGGCATGACGACCGAAGGCGGCGATTCCATGCGTGTCACCATCCGTATCGATTTCGACAATGGCCGACGTCGCGCTGCGGAAGTCGTCGTTCTGATGCGCGCGGCTGGCTCGGAACC
Organism: Afipia sp.; assembly: GCA_051653085.1. Lineage (GTDB taxonomy): Bacteria > Pseudomonadota > Alphaproteobacteria > Rhizobiales > Xanthobacteraceae > Afipia. The sequence goes on from JBOFVL010000021.1 coordinate 44,327, forward strand.
TTATCGCGTGTTGTCCTGGGCCGACGACATCGATGGACCGCCTGCCGCGCCGCGTCGCCGCGTGGGGTTACGGCAATGAGCATAAGCAAGGTGACCGAAGGTGTTTCGCGCTGGATCGACCTGGTGGCGGAGACGGTCGTTGCTACGATGGGTAGATTTCGACCTGCCCGGCGTACGCAGTTTGTTGAAATAGACGGCGATGCCTTCTCAATCCGGAGCCACGGAGAGGACGCCAAATCCGGCCCCGCTGTTCAATCGGTTAACTTGCTCGACGACGGCGTGCCCGCCGTGCTGAAACCGATCTTTACAGAGCTGCTTCGTGGCAGCGAGGTCGAAATCTTGTTGCGGCCCAACCGCTTTCTGGTTCGGTCGCTTGAGCTGCCCAAACGCGCCCACGAGTTTCTGGATGGCATCGTCCGCTCCCAGATTGATCGGTTGACACCGTGGAGTGCAGCCGATGCCGTATTCGGCTGGACCCGACCGGTGGACGTTCCCGATGACCGGATTTCGCTGACGGTTGTTGCAACGGCGCGGGCGCGAATTGAACCCTACGTGCAAGCCTTGACGGGCTTCGGCGCCAATTCCATCGCGGTATCGATGCTGCCGGAAGACGGCGTAGGAGGTGTGGCACCAATCAAAGTGTTCGAGCAGGGCGCTCGTGGCGCGCTTGGTGTGGCGCGCGTCCGTTACTGGCTGCTCGTGATGCTCGCAGGTGCCTCGCTCGTTGCTGCTATCGCAGCTGTTACCGCACAGTTCATCGGAGATGATCTGGAGGCGCAGACGCGCGATGTGAACCGCCGTATCGCGGAACGCCGCGTCGCCCTGATCAAGGGGCGCAATGCGACGGGCGGCGCGGCAACGGCGCAACATGCGCTGGAGCGGCGAAAGCACGATAATGCTGCGAGCGTGATGGTGCTTGAGGCCCTGTCGCAAGTCCTGCCCGATCACACCTATATGACGGAGCTTCGCGTCGAGGGTGACAAGCTGCAGATCGTCGGCATCACCCGCGAGGCGCCTTCTCTCATCCGGTTGATGGAGGAGTCGCCGCACTTTACACGCGCAACCTTTTTCGCTCCGACCACGCGTTCATCCGGTGATCCCGGTGAACGCTTTCATATCGAAGCGCGCATCAAACCGGTATTTGCGGCGAGCCAATGAACATAGATCGATCACCCAGCAGCAAGAAGTCATGGCTCCCCGCCGCGGCGGCCGTCGGTTACGCCGGCCTCGTGATCGCATTGGTGTATCTCGCTTGCAGTGCGATTGTAGACGTTTTGGAGCGCCGCACGGCACTTGCGGCCTCCACCGAAATCCTCGCTCAACTGGAAGGCCGCCGGCCTTTGTCGCCGAATGCCGCTGGTGTGACCGACGGTCCGCCGACCGGTTCGCCGTTTCTCGAGGGGCCGACCGTGACGGTGGCGGGTGCGGCGCTGCTGCAGCGCGTCGCCAGTGCGGTCAATCGGGTCGGCGGCAACGTCCTGTCGTCACAAGTCGAGTTTGAAGGGACACAGTCTAAAGCCGGCTTTGTCGGAGTGACTGCGACTTGCGAAGTCGAGCAGCCGACGTTGCAACAATTGCTGTATGATCTCGAGGCGGGAATGCCTTATCTGTTTATCGATCAGCTTGCGGCACAAGCTTCGGAATCGCAGGGGCGCATGCGTGTGGTGTTGACGGTCACCGGCCAATGGCAGGGCGAACGATGAGACGATATGGCTTTCGCACTCGGCTTGGCATCGGCATTCTCATACTGAGCAGGGCGACGCTGGTTGCAGCCCAGCCGGTCACCAGCGATCTGCTCGGTCGAGATGTTCCGCGGGACGCAGTCACCGTCGCGCCGCCCGTCGGTCCGAATCCGGCGCCAGTCCAAACGGGACAACAAGCACGGCACGGCAATCCGCTGTGGGAGGTCCCGATCAAGAATCTCACTGCCACGCGCGATCGGCCTGTTTTTTCGCCATCGCGCCGTCCGCCGCCACCGGTGGTGGCGGTCACGCCGCATGTTCCGCCGCGGCCGCCGGAAAAACCGGCGCGCCCGCAACTCACGCTTCTTGGTACCGTCCTCAGCGCAGCGGAGGAGGGGCGTGCCGTCAATGCCGCGGACGGTATCGGCGTCTTCCTCGATCAAACAAACAGTATCGTCGTGCGGTTGAAGACGGGAGATTACCACAACGGATGGTTCTTGCGCTCGGTGCAAGGGCGGGAGGCAACCCTCCAGAAGGATCGAGAAACCGTGGTGCTGGCGCTGCCAACTCGCGGCACCGAACCAGTTCTCGGCGTTCGCCCTGCGTTTGCAAATATTTCAGGGGTTGAATCAACCGGGGATTCATTTGGAACGCCTCCGCTGAAATTGTTGTTCGATCAGTATCATTGACCATTAGGATGTCATCGATCAGTCACCTTCCCGTGGCAAGGCATGGCCGATGGATGTCACCTGCGTGTTCGGTTGGCCGCGCACCCAGATCCAGTTCGTCGTGAGTCTGTTTTTGTGAGTCAGGTTTGTGACCCAGGTCATTGGATTGTTTCCGACCCCCGTGATGCGGATCGAAAAGTTCCTGAGCAGTGAATTGATTTCTTCGTTCACCGGCCAGATCAGACAGTCCCACATGACGACGAATTCGAAATCGGACCGGTTGGCGCACACACCGATCGCCGATCCACAATCCGACCCGATGTTCCAGCTGATCGCCAAGCTCGTGACGCCGAAATTGGTCGAGTTCGGACAGCACTTGTTCGGTGAACCGCTGCCGTGGTCGATTAAGGAGATCTGGGTCAATGTGCTCGAGCCCGGCGGGCGCCAGGCCGTGCATACCCACGCCAACAGTTTTATCTCGGGCGTGGTCTATCTGACCCGGTCGCATCCGTCGGCGAACATCGTCTTTCACAAGAGCCTGGGCGGTGGCGACTTCATCTTCAGCAACCACAACAAGAACGCGAAAGTCGGCCCCTACAACGGCAGCAAGTGGATGATGCCAGCATTGTCGGCGGGCGACCTCGTGCTGTTCCCGAGCTATCTCCTGCACGAAGTTCCGCTCAATCAGGGTGAGCAACGGATTTCGGTCTCGTTCAACGCGATACCGGAGCGGCTCGATAACTTCGGTTATGCGATCAGATTTTCATGAATGCGGTGATCTGGGTCACCTGGGCAGCAAGGAGAAATGGGCCGTGAAGAAGACATGGGTATTGCTTGGGCTGCTGCTCGCGTCAGGACAGGCGCACGCGCAGGAGATGTACGATACGTCCGTGCCGTTTCAGGGTGACGTCCTTAAAGAACTGCCGAAGCCGATGACCATCACGTTCTCGACGGGTATCCATCTGAGGGAGGTCACTCTTTCCGGCAGCGACGGGACACAGTGGCCGCTCACATGGAACAAGACCGACGATGACGTCTACAATGTCGCGTTCGAGCCCACCAAGCCGCTGCCACCCGGCAGCTACGAGATCGCATGGGACGCCTATGTCCGCCAGCACGGTCATCCCGATGGCGGAACAATCAGCTTCACCTTCGCGCCGGAAGGATCGGCCGGTGTCAGCAACGCTACCCCGGTGGCAACGCCGACAACAGGCGCCGCGCCTCAGGCCGCGCAGGATTCGCCTGCTCAAGCGCTTCAAGAAGGCGCCGCGCGCCCTGCGGGTCGCTGAGCCCGAGCCTGCGGGCCATGGCGAGGACCGGCACATAGGCGGCGTCGAAATCGTTGCTCGTTCGCACGACATCGATCAACTTGGGGGCGACTTCCGCAACCACGTTGCGGGGGTCTCTGCTTGCCAGCGTTTGCACGCCGATTTCAAGAAAACGATTGCGGGCATTCCAATAAGCCGCAAGGCGCTGCAACCCATCGGCGTCTGCCCCGCGCAGAACGTCGTCGGGGCGCGGGCGCAGTTCATTGAGCAGAGCAACGAGCCGAGTTCCTGGTGTCTCGGCCATGGCATAGGCAGCGCGTGGCGCCTCGGCCGCAACGAACTGCCGATCGTCGCTGTTTACGGGACCGGGTCCGGCAAAGGATCGCAGTTCGTTCGCGCCGGCGAGATAAAGCCCGAACAGCGAGATCTCGTCCTTCAGGTCGATGGCCGCCAGTTTTGCCCGCAGGGCGTCGTTATTGGCCCGCCGGTTCAACCATCCGGCCGAATAGGTCATCGGTGCGCTCGTGCCGACCAACGCGATCAGCGGCGTCTCCACGCTGAATTGCGCCAGATAGGCAGTGACGTTGGGAAATTCCGCGAGGAACGTGCGGACAATTACACGCAGCGTCGTAAGATCAAGCTGGTGGAGCGGCAACCATTGGGCGAACAGGCCGCCCTCGGCAAGGCGCGAGCGGATCGCTGCGAAATGCTCTCTCGCATAGAGCGCACCGGAACCGTCGACCGATGGATGATAGAGGTCGGCGACGATCACATCGTAACTGTCGCCAGTTGCGCGGACGAAGCGGCGCGCGTCGGCGATGTGAATGTGCAGATCTGGATTGCGCCCGAGATTTGGCGCGGATTTCTCGAACCGCGAAAAGGACTCGACCACTTCCGGCACAAGCTCGACGCCATCAGCCGCCAGTCCGGGGTGATCGCCCGCTGCCGATAATGTCGCGCCGGTGCCGAGCCCGAGAAACAATGCGCGCTTGGGACTGGGGTGGAGTAGCAGAGGGATATGGGCCTCGCGGTAATCGGAGCGAATCGAGGCCGTGCCGCCCATGCGGAAGTTGTTGTTGACCTGGAGATGATATTCGCCCGCGCGATTGCTGATAACGCTGACAGCGGCCATCACGCCGTCACGATGCCACACCAGTTCGCCGCCGGGCGGGGTCTTCACAAAGCGCAACGAAAGCGGCGCAAGCGTCAGCGCAACCGCGGCCGCCGATGTCAAGGCAGCCAGTGCCGTGGTGGTCCGACGGAGGTTCGGCAGCATAAGGAGGTATGAGAGCGCAATCAGGACAAAGCCGAACTTGGTGCCGATGAGCGGAATGAGCAGTGGACCAAACAGGATCGGAGCGAGAGCTGCACCGAGAGTGTTGATCGCGAGTGCTGTTCCGAGATTGCCTTCACGATCCCGGACAAGTTGCGCCAGTTGCGTAAAGAGCGCGCCCATGGCGATCGTAGGTGGCAGGAAAGCCGCTGCGGCGACGCCGAACTCGGCGCCGAGGCGTCCCGCCATTGTCTGCGGCAACAAATTCTGTAGCGCAGCGAGAATTGTCTCGGACCATGCGAGCACGATGACGCCACCGATGCAGGCGAACGACGTTGCGATTACCAGGGCGGTCGTCAGCGCTGCGCTGTCGGATAATGATCTGGCAAGCCGGTTTCGTAGAGTTGCTCCAAACGCTGTGCCGAGCAGGTAGGCGGCGAGCAGCATGGCAAAGGTGTAGATGGTATTTTCAAGGATCTGACTGATGACGCGGATCGTCAAGACCTCATAGCCGATGCCGAGCAGCCCAGTGAGGAAGAGCGGCGCAAGTCCGATGAGGGCGTTCGGCCGCTGCGTCGGAACAGTGCTCGCGCGCGCTGGACCGCTGTACCGCCAGATGGCAATAGCGCAAAGCAGGTTAACCGCGGCGCACAGCGCGAGCGTAGTCGAAAGTCCGAAGGTGGGGATAAGCAAGAATGTCGTGACCAGTGTGCCGCCGACAGCGCCGAGCGTATTCGCGGCGTAGACACGGCCGACGGTGCCGCTCGCATGCCGTAGCGATGTCAGCACCGCTTCGAGGGCTGGCAACGTCGCTCCCATCGCCAGCGTCGCCGGCAGCAGCAGCACAAAAGGCAGCGCGAATGCGACGAACCATTGCCGCCCCGGTGCTGAACCTATTGGCACAAGCGTGGGGATCAGATCGCCGGCAAGCGGGAAGAGCGGAATAAGGGCCAGCGCCCAGAGACCAATCGCCAATTCGAGTCCGCTATACCACAGGGCCGGTCGCGCGCTCGCAGCGATCTGGCGGCCGGGAATTAGGCCGCCGATTGCAAGGCCGGCGAATAGCGCCGAGATGACACCGAGCACCGCAACGATTTCGTGTCCGAGAGAAACCGCGAGCATTCGCGTCCAGACGATCTCGTAGCCGAGTCCGGCGAAGCCGGAGAGGGAGGCAATGCCGATGATGGGAAGAGTGCGCAGTGGCGCGTCCTTCATCGGGGGAGCGGAAATCTCAGCGGTTTCGAACTTGGTTAGGCTAGATATTTTCACGCAGGAAACACCACTCAGGAGACATTACATAGAATCGAACTGGGGGCCGGTTCGCGGCCCCCAGTCGTACCATTGAATGCGACGCGGCTGCGTCGCGAGCACTGGGCTTACTTGGCCAGCGCCTGCTTCAGCGTCTTAGCCAGGTCGGCGTTGGTTTCGACCAGCAGCTTCGGCTGATCGGAAACGCGGATGAAGATCGGGTTCGCGTAGAACCACAGATCCGCCCAAGCTGCGACGTCGTAGGTCGACATCTTGGTACCGTTGACCACTCCCATGTGTGCCGGGCAAGCGGCATCGAGGCATGGAATCTTTGCATCGGCCGGAACCGGATCCGTCAGCGGGTTGCCCTGAGGATCCGTTTCGTTCGTTGTACCGACGGGCAGGTTGGTTCCGCGTACGCGCATGTACTGGTTCGTCTGCACGTTGGTGATGAGGTATTTCATCGTGCGCTTCTGGCCACTCGCTGTCCAGTTCGCCGAGCTGAAGCTTGCGGCGACTTGGGCGGTCGGGTTGGTCGGGTTGGTGTAGTTCGGGTTGTTGGTCGGAACCACGCCCGTGATGTTGCCGCGGATGAAGTCGACCTGTCTGAGGGTCGGCCGGTTCAGGGGCTCCTGGATATTGAGCTGCATCAACGACGGGTTGTTGAAGCTGTACGGCGAGTTGTTAGGCGCCGTCGGCAAGTTCACTTCGAGGGTGATCAGAACCGATCTGCCGCGCGGCACCACCAGTGTTTCGCCCATCTTGGCTTTGCCGCCAGGCAGACCCGCGATCTCGGCGGTGTACGTGAACTCCTTGGTGATCAGGTCGCCCGACACGGAGAACGAATTACCTGCTCGGACCGAGTCAAAGATGTGCTGCGGACGCAGGGTTGTACCGGCAGCAGGACGCGGAATGTACAGCCGCTGGTATTCGCCAGGATAGAAGTCCTGAGTTGACTCCCGCTGATAGGGGTCGAATGAACCGCGATTGTGCCAGTCCGAACTGGCGTAGAAGAACCAGTTGCGGCCTTCGCCAAGCAGTGCATCCCAGAGGCCGCCGATCTTGGCGCCGTAGATGCCGGTGCCGCCATAGGTGGTCACGCCGGCCGAGTCGATGCCGGGGCCGCCGAAGTCCTTCCGATACTCGCCGCGGGTAGCGCTGGCCTGATGGCCCGGCATGGTTTCAAAGCCGACAGCGACGGTCGGACCCGCATTGTTGAAGTCGCGCAAATGCTCGATGTTGAAGCCGCGATTGCCGTTGGGATCGAACACGCCGGCACGCTCGAGATGCGCCGGAATGTAATAGCTGTCCAACGGGAAGTTCGATTGCAGCCACGCGACGCTGGGAACAGCCTTGTTGATGTGGTTGGCGGTACCTTGGCCGGCCCCGCTGGCATTGGCAACCTTGCCCTTCCAGATGCCGCTGTTTGCGACGCCGGGCGTACCGCCCTTGCCGCTCGTATCGGTGTCACTGCGGTCGAAGCGGAATTCAAATTCCGCCGTTGCGCTGGCGTTGCCGATATCACCCGAGAAATTATACGCTCTCTGGGCACCCAGCGCCGCCATGCTCACGTGCTCATGGCCCGGAGCGTTGGTTTCGAGGCCGGCATAGATCAGCGGATTCTGGAGCTGGTTCGACATGCGAGCCACTTCCGGGAAAACGAATTCCTCGATGTTTTGCCAGCGCCACATCGCACGCCTGCCGCCCGACGTGACAGGGTCGCCCTTGAGCGCCGCAACTCCAATACTATCTGCATCTATCCAGAATTTTCCGGAACCGCTGACCGAGCCATTGCCTTCCGGATCGTCAAAGCGGCAATCGCGAACGCCGTTTCCGCCGTGGTCAGCAGAAGCCAGCCATTCCAGACCGAAAGTCTGGATAGACTTCGTAATCATGGTTTCGATCGATACGGTGCCGTCGGTGCAGGTGGTGTGATTGTGGAAGTCGCCGGCCATATAAGTGTCAGCTGCTGCCGGTGCTGCTGGCATCGTCAGCAATGCCGCAGTGATCGCGAAGATCGACGTGCTCACGAGCAATCGTCGCGAAAGAATCGAAGTCGTCATTAACTTACCCCCATGGATGGAAAGAGTGCGCACCCTGTCGGGAGTCTGTGACTTCTGCCTCAATGGTGAATGAAACTTTGGTAACCATTGCATGACGCCACGGTCGAGCAATTCGCGCATGCTCGATAACGGTAATCAGGTGCGCAGAATTTGCATCTGAATCATGGGTCATTCCGAAAATGGACAGCGATGAGGACATCGTTGTCATAAACATGACACTGCCGAGCGATTAGAACGCCAAGCGCGCGCAAGTGCGACGTTGCAAGGCAGCGCCGCAGCACAACAAGCGCTGCGCGTACTGGTTACGTTTGGGGGTTCAAGTTGCCGAGTTTGAGTTCGACTGCCTCTCCGGAAGGTGTGGCGTCATCGACGGCTGGCCGATGGAGCAAGCTGAGCAGGAGTTTCCTGCGTGAGCCGTTAGTTCATTTCCTCCTGTTTGGCGCACTTATCTTTAGCGTCCACGCTGCTGTCGCCCCATCAGTCAGCAAGGACCGGCTTATCGAGGTGACGCCGGAGGTGCGCCAGTCGATTATCGACATTTTCAAGAGCAAGCATGAAGGGCGCGAACCTGGCTCCGACGAGCTGGCGCCGCTGCTCGACGTTTGGATACTCAACGAAATCACCTATCGCGAGGCGCTGGCAATGAGCCTCGACAAAGGTGACGAGATGATCCGCGAGCGCCTCATGCAGAAGATGCGTCTCCTGATTTTTGGCAATCTCAAAGTGAACGATCCGACCGACGCGGAGTTGCGGCAATGGTACGAGACTCGCCGCATTCGCTATGATGTGCCTGATTTTGTCAGCTTCTTCGAAGTGCCGTTTACCGGCCCTGAGGCAGAGGCTGAAGCGAAAGACACCCTTCAGCAGATCGAAACCGGCAATGAACCCGAAGATGTGCGAATGCGCGCGCATGTCTTTGCCAAACGGCCGCGTCATACGCTCGAAACAGCTTTCGGAAAGTCCTTTGTCGATGGGCTTACCGCGCTGCCGACCGGAAAGTGGACAACGATGCAGTCTCCGGCTGGCTGGCACATCGTTCGCGTCGATTCGGTCGTGCCCGGCAGGAAAGTCGATCTGAGTGAGAATGCGACGCAGGTCGTCTCGGACTGGAAGGATGAACGCGGTCGCGTGCTGGGTACCGCCGCTGTTCGCGATCTCGGCAAGTCCTACGTGATACGGCGCGAGCAGCCATGACTTCGAACGTGGTATGTGGCGCCGCCCACCGGCACAGACTGCTGGCGCTGGCCATCTTGCTGTGCACGTGGCTGATGCCGACATGGCCTGCATCCGCCCACGAGGCATCGATGGCGGCGATGACGCTGCAAGAGATTGCGCCTGGCCGTTATCTTGGCCAGTGGACGATGCCGCCTAACGATCCAACTATGGCGCCGATCTTTCCGCCGCATTGCGAATGGAATGCGCCTGAACTCAATTGCGGTCAGCGCGGCCTTGCCGGCCGCCTCAGTTTCATGGGTCTCGGCAGTAAGCAATCGGTTGCGATGATTCGCATCATTCCCAAGGACGGCGAGCGGCAAACCTACACAGTCAGCGTCGCCCACCCGGTCGTTACGGTGGCGCGCGATCCGGGCACAGATCTTGCGGTTTGGCTCGATCTCGCGGACACCTACGTCAATCTCGGCATCGACCACATCCTGCGCGGGATCGATCACCTGCTGTTTGTGCTAGGCCTGATCTGGTTGTCGCGCGGGGGCTGGAGTCTTGTCCACACCATCACCGCGTTCACCATCGGACACAGTCTGTCGCTTGCCGCGGCGACATTTGGCCTGGTCGGAGTGCCGGAGCGACCGCTCAATGCGGCGATTGCGTTGAGTATCGTCTTTGTCGGCGTCGAGATCGTGAAATTGCAACGTGGTCAGATCGGGCTGACTGCGCGATATCCCTGGATCGTCGCGTTTGCATTCGGCCTTTTACATGGTTTGGGATTCGCCTCCGCGCTGACAACTCTCGGAATCTCGAAGGCGACGCTGCCGATCGCGTTGCTCTTCTTCAACGTCGGCGTCGAAATCGGACAGCTCGCTTTCGTCGCCGTCGTCCTTGCGCTGATCTGGGCGCATCGCCGCACCGAAGCAAGCCTTCCGCGTTGGGGTCATGCGTTACCGGCTTACGTGATCGGCAGCGTGGCAGCGTTTTGGTTCCTGGTGCGGATCTAAGTGAGAGAGGATGACATGAAAGACGCTCCATCTTTGGCTACTCTCCCGCTCGCGACGTTGATTGCGCTTCTCCCGCTGACGTCCGCGTTCGCCCACACTGGCACAGGCGTAGCGGTCGGTCTGGAAAGCGGCTTCCTTCATCCGATTACCGGGCTTGATCATCTCGTTGCCATGGTTGCAGTGGGTTTGTGGGGCGCTCAGCTCGGCAACCCGGCGATCTGGATCTTGCCGATTACCTTTCCCTTGGTGATGGCGTTCGGCGGGCTGTTGGGCGTGAGCGGCGTCCCGTTGCCGCTGACAGAGCCGGTGGTTGCTCTCTCAGGCCTCGCGCTCGGCTTGCTCATTGCTCTGTATGTGCGGACGCCATTGTGGATCGCTGCACTGCTGGTCGGCATCTTTGCGATCTTTCATGGCCATGCCCATGGGCGTGAATTGCCGGCTGCAGCAAACCCGATCGCTTATGCCGTCGGCTTCGTCACCGCGACCGGACTCCTGCATCTTTGCGGCATTCTGATTGGTCTTCTCGTGACATTGCCTAACGGTGGGCGCGTCGTGCGTGCTTGCGGTGCAGCGATCGGTTGCGTCGGTGGATATTTCCTCCTCGCGGCACTCGGAGTGACCCAGTGAGTAAGTTTGCGCGTTGGTCCGGGGCGATCATTCTGCTCGCCGGCATGTCCACGACAGCGCAGGCGCATCTGGTTGATACGCGGCTCGGCGATTTTTACGGCGGCATGCTTCATCCGCTCACGGCCTTCGAGGAAATCCTGCCGTGGCTTGCGCTCGCCATTCTCGCAGCCTTCCAGGGGCCAAAACGCGCGCGCTGGCTGCTTGCGGTTTTCCCGTTAGGATTGCTCGCGGGCGGTATCTTGTCACTGGTACTGCCGAATCCGCTTTTTATACCTGTCGTCAGCGTGGCGTTGATCGCGATCACCGGCCTGGCCGTTGCGGCTGCCATCAATGTGCCATTGCCGGTTCTCATCGGGCTTGCGGCCATCATGGGGCTGGTGCACGGTTATCAAAATGGGCGCGAGATGACGGTGACGACCGATCAACTGCTCTTCATTTCGGGAGTGACCGCGATCGGATATGCGGTCGTGACGATGACGACCGCAAGCGCCATCGCATTCTTGAAGGGGGGCGCCGGAGGTTGGCGTGCGATCGCGCTGCGCGCGAGCGGAAGCTGGGTTGCGGCGGTCGGCATTCTCGTCCTCGGACTGCAGTTTCTGAAGCCGGGTGTGAACTGAGAGCTGACTTACGACTGACCTATCACCGGTGCGCAGACGATCTGCCCGCTGGACAGTTGCTCGACCGTAACGTCGACCCCGTAAACCGCCTTGAGGCGAACGGGGGTGAGCACCTCTGATGGTGCGCCTTGTGCAACGATCTTGCCGTCCTGCATCAGCGCGACACGGTTCGCCACGGCAAAGGCCTGATCGGGATCGTGGGTTGAGAGAATGACGCCGGTGCCGCGCGCAGCGAGCTTTCGTATTTCAGCTAGCACCGCAACCTGGTTTCCAAAATCGAGACTGGCGGTTGGCTCGTCCATCACAATTAGTGGCGCGGCCTGCGCCATCGCTCGCGCCACGATCACCAATTGACGTTGCCCGCCGGACAGTGTCGTCACTTCGCGCGACGCGAGCTCCGCGATCCCGAGTTCACTCAGGGAACCCTGTGCAATTTTGCGATCTTCTTTCGTCGGTGCTGCGAACACGCCGCGATGGGCGACGCGGCCCATCAAAACAAGATCGGACGCGGTGTAGGGAAACGCCGTATCCTGCGCCTGCGGCACATAGGCGATGCGTCGCGCGATTTCCGCGCGCGGAAGATCAGCCAGTGCATCGCTGCCGAGCGTGACGCGGCCGCCCTGCGGTCGCAACAGGCCGAGCAGGGTCTTGAACAGTGTGGTCTTTCCGCAACCGTTCGGTCCGAGCAGGCACAGGACCTCGCCGGTCTCGATACTCAGATTCAGATTTCTGCCGACAGGCCGTTCGGGATAACCAAAGCCGAGATCGCTGGCTATGAGGCGCATCACGACCACCCGTGCCGGCCGCGCCACAGCAGCCACAGAAAGAACGGTGCGCCGACGACCGCTGTGAGAATTCCCAGCGGCACCTCGATGCGCCCCAGTGATCGTGCGAGCGTATCGACCAGCACAAGATAACTCGCACCCATCAGCATCGCCGCCGGCAGCAGTCGCTCGAAGTTCGGGCCGACTAACATGCGTGCAATATGAGGGATGACCAATCCGACCCAGCCGATTACGCCGGAGATCGCGACGACGCTGGCGGTGATCAGGGTGGCAGCGGCGATCACGATCACGCGCAGCCGTCCGGTTTCAACGCCCAGCGATTTAGCTTCTTCATCACCGAGCGAGAGCACGTTGATCTGCCAGCGCAGCAGCACCAGGGGCACGAGTCCGATCAGGACCGCGGGAAGAACGTTCCAGAGATCGCCGCCCCGCACGCTGGCGAGGCTTCCGAGCAGCCAGAACGTAATGGCAGGTAACTGGTCGTAAGGGTCCGCCAGAATCTTCAGCAGCGAAATGGCTGCGCCCGCGAGCGCGCCGACGACCACGCCTCCGAGCACGAGCACCAGTGTCGGATCGCGGCCGCGCACAGCAACCGCGACGAGATAGACAAGGCCCACGGTCGCAAGCCCGCTGCCGAAAGCGAGCGCCTGGATTGCAAATACCGGCAGCGACAGGAATATGCCGATCACAGCACCGAGGCCCGCGCCTGCCGATACGCCTAGCACATCCGGCGATACCAGCGGATTACGGAACAGACCCTGATAGACCACGCCTGCGCCCGCGAGCGACGCCCCGACAATCAGGCCAGCCAGCACGCGGGGGCCACGGATGCCGAATAGCACGCGCTGCTCAGATGTTTGCGGAAGATCGCCCGACCAAAAGTTCGATGCCGCGCGGAAGAATCCATCGAGCGTCACGGGGAACGCGCCGACGGTCAGTCCCGTCAAAGCAACCGCAATGGCCAACAGTGCGAGGCCGGGAAGAATCCACGACGCCCGCGATGCCGTCATCGGCGTGCCGGAAGTGAGGGCGGCTTGCCGTCGGCCCATGCGATAAGGGTGCCGAGGTCCGCATCAGTGACGTCAACATGATAGAACAGCTTGTAGAAGGTGCGCGTGTCCTCGCGAATATCGAATGGAAAACGCTTGCCATGAAACAGATTGGCGAGCCAGCGCAATCCGATCAACCGGTTGATCGATGGCGGCCGGTCGATCCAGCCGAATGGCGCTGTCGGCGCAAGGTACACGCGGCCATCCTTGACGGCCTTGATGCCCTGCCAGAGCGGATCGCCACCCCTCATGATCTTTTCGTGAAAATTGCGATCCCAGGTGACGATGATGTCCGGATTCCACGCCAGAATTTGTTCGGGTGAAACATTGGCGATGCCGCGCCGCTGATCCTGCGCGTCGGCGACGTTGCGGCCGCCGGCGCGTTCGATGATTTCGGTGTTGATGGAGCCTCTGAGGCCCGTTTCGAGTCCGTCCGGGCCGCGCGCCAGATAGACCCGCGGGCGCTGGTCTTCGGGAACAGCCGCGAGCGTGGCGTCAAGGCGCTTGAACAGGTCCTCCGAATAGCGCGCGAGAGCTTCGCCGCGGTCGGGTGAGCCGAAGATGCCACCGAGTAGACGGAACGACGCCGCCGTTGCCTCGAAGCGCCCATCGATCAGCACGTAAGGAATGCCGGTGCGCTGCTGCACGCTGTCGGCCATCGTCGCAAAGGTTTGCCGTACCGAACCGTAGTCGACGATTAGGTCCGGCTTCATTTTTAGCACGATCTCGACATTGGCTGTGTCGCCGCGTCCGGTCAGCAGGCCGACCTCCGGCAGATCGCGTTGCGCCGGTGCAATGAACGGACGCTCCTCGGCTCGCAGCGCACGCGGCCAGCCGACCATCGTCTCCGGCCGCATTGTATAAACAACCACCGACGCAGGCCCGCCCGCCGCAAACACATGATCGACGCGGTCGGGCAAGGTGACAGTACGCCCAGCGGAATCCGTCACCGTTCGCGCCGCGCGCGCCGGCCGCGCCAGCAGGATCAAGCTGGCGCCGGCAACAAACGATCGCCGGTCGATGGGACCCATGGTCGACGCCCAATGCTTATTCGACGCCCACCATCACGTCGCTCGCCTTGACGATCGCGAACGCGGTCTTGCCGACCTCGAGTTTCAGTTCTTCGACTGAGGTTTTGGTGATTGCGGCGGTGATGATGCTGCCGCCGACGTCGATCTTCACGTGGCTGGTCGTTACGCCATGATCGATAGCGATGATCTTTCCCTTAAGCTGATTGCGTGCGCTGATTTTCATCGAATGATCTCCAACCGGTTTGAGAAAAGATGTTCCGTGACGGCCATGATCATACTTCAGGATGATTTTGAGGCCAGTTTATCCAGATATCGCTGTGGCGACCCAATGACAATGGCCACGGTGGGCTGCATCGCCCACCGTGGCCAGAAGTAGCACAAGTGACTTACTTAATCCGCAGCGCCAGATTGTAGATTCACGCCGGCGTGATGAGTGCTTTATAGCTTGTCAGTCAGGCGTCACGCTTTTGCGACTTCGTGATTGGCCATGGTCTCCAATGCTTTAACCATCGCGGAGTGATCCCACGCCTTGCCGCCCTGAGCCGTGCAGGAATTAAAGAGCTGCTGGGCCATCGATGTATTCGGCAACGACAGGCCGAGCGTCCGCGCGCCCTCCAATGCGAGGTTGAGATCCTTTTGATGCAGTTCGATTCGGAATCCCGGATTGAATGTGCGCTTGATCATGCGTTCGCCGTGCACTTCGAGGATGCGAGATGTGGCGAGTCCGCCCATCAGCGCTTGCCGCACCAGCGCCGGATCGGCGCCCGCCTTTGACGCGAACAGCAGGCCTTCGGCGACAGCCTCGATGGTCAGGGCGACGATGATCTGGTTGGCGACCTTGGTGGTCTGGCCGTCGCCGTTACCGCCGATGAGGGTGACGTTCTTGCCCATCGTGTCGAACAGTGGTTTGACGGTATCGAATGCACTCTGTAGCCCGCCTACCATGATCGTCAGCGATGCAGCTTTCGCGCCGACTTCACCGCCCGAGACTGGCGCGTCCAGATAGTCAGCACCCTTCGCATTGACCTTCTTTGCAAACTCTTTCGTCGCGATCGGTGAGATCGAGCTCATATCGACGACGACTTTGCCTTTTGAAAGTCCTTCCGCAACGCCGCCGGCTTTGAAAAGCACGGTCTCGACGTCTGGCGTATCCGGCACCATGATGATCACAACGCTGGATTTTTCAGCGATCTCCTTGCCCGACTTGCAGGCGACGGCACCGGCAGCGACGAATTCCTTCGATGCGGCCGATGTCTCCAGCACATGCAGGCGATGCCCCGCAGCCTGCAGATGGCCCGCCATGGGCCGGCCCATGATTCCAAGTCCGATGAACCCGATATCGGTCATTTTTCTTCCCTTCTTTTTTGATTACGCGTCGACTGTGTGCGGCGCGTACCATCCGAGACCTTCGACGGTGGTGGTCTTCGGCTTGTATTCGCAGCCGATCCAGCCACGATAACCGATCTCGTCGAGATAACGAAACAGGAAGGGATAGTTGATTTCGCCTGTACCGGGCTCACCCCGGCCCGGGTTATCGGCCAACTGGATGTGTGCGATGCGGTCGAGATGTTTCTTCAAGGTGGGGGAGAGATCACCCTCCATAATCTGCATGTGATAGATGTCATACTGGATGAAGAGATTTTCCGATCCCACTTCGGAAATGATCTGGGCGGCTTGTTCCGTCCCGGTGAGGAAGAAACCCGGGATGTCCCGGGTGTTGATCGGCTCGATCAGCAGCTTGATCTGCTGCTTTGCAAGGTCGTCTGCTGCGTAGCGCAGGTTTTCGATCAATACATTGCGAAGGTTCGCCGGATCGGCGCCCGCGGGCGCGATTCCGGCAAGGCAGTTCACTTGGCGGCAATCAAGAGCTTTTGCATAGTCGATGGCGCGCTTGACGCCATCGCGGAATTCCGCGACGCGATCGGGAAATATCGCGATGCCGCGTTCGCCTGCGCCCCAGTTTCCTGCGGGCAGGTTATGCAGCACCTGGGTCAACCCGTGTTGCTGCAACTTTTCGCCCAGCACGCCTTTTTCAAAGTCGTAGGGAAACAGATACTCCACGCCTGTGAAACCGGCGGCCTTGGCCGCTGCAAAGCGGTCGAGGAACGGCAACTCGTTGAAAAGCATTGTCAGGTTGGCTGCGAACTTAGGCACAATCGAATTTCCTTTTCTTATTTGTCTTGCGATGGCGGCGACTGTGCTCAGACCGGTAGCAGCTTGCCGCGGGGACTTTTTTCAGGGCCCGTCAGCATGTCGTCGAGCGGAAGATCGAGCACCTCCTCGAATTCGACGATGTTGTCGATCTCGGTGCCCATCGCGATGTTGGTGACGCGTTCGAGGATGAACTCGACAACCACGGGGACGCTATATTCCGCCATCATCTCGCGCGCCGTTGCGAACGCAGCCTGTGCATCCTCCGGGTGCGTGACACGGATCGCCTTGCAGCCGAGGCCTTCGGCGACCGCGACGTGATCGACGCCATAGACGCCAAGCTCTGGCGCGTTGATGTTCTCGAACGACAGTTGCACATGATAGTCCATCTCGAAGCCGCGCTGTGCCTGACGGATCAGTCCGAGATAGGAATTGTTCACGACAACGTGGATGTAGGGCAGCTTGAATTGCGCACCGACCGCGAGCTCCTCAATCAGGAACTGGAAATCGTAGTCACCCGATAGTGCAACGATTTCGCGTGTTGGATCGGCTGCGCGAATGCCGAGCGCGGCGGGGAGGGTCCAACCAAGCGGGCCCGCCTGGCCGGCGTTGATCCAGTTGCGCGGCTTGTAGACGCCGAGGAATTGCGCGCCGGCGATCTGTGACAACCCGATCACACTGACGTAGCAGGTGTCGCGTCCGAACGCCTTGCTCATCTCCTCATAGACGCGCTGCGGCTTGATCGGCACGTTGTCGAAATGGCTCTTGCGCAGCATCGTGCGCTTGCGGTCCTGAACCGCCGCTGGCCACGCCTGTCGCTCTTTCAGCTTGCCGGCCTTGCGCCATTCCTTCGCGACCGTGACGAATAATTCAAGCGCGGCTTTCGCATCCGAGACGATGCCAAAGTCCGGATTGAACACGCGGCCGATCTGCGTAGGCTCGATGTCCACATGCACGAAGGTGCGGCCCTTGGTATAGGTTTCGATCGATCCGGTATGGCGATTGGCCCAGCGGTTGCCGATGCCGAGCACGAAATCGGACTCGAGCATGGTCGCGTTGCCGTAGCGGTGGCTGGTCTGAAGGCCGACCATTCCGGCCATCAGGACATGATCGTCTGGGATTGCGCCCCAGCCCATCAGCGTCGGCACCACGGGAACATTGACGATCTCGGCGAACGCCACGAGAAGGTCTGACGCGTCTGCATTGATGATGCCACCACCGGCCACGATCAGCGGCCGCTCGGCGGCGTTGAGCATATCGAGCGCTTTCTCGATCTGCTTGCGCGTAGCGGCGGGCTTGTAGACAGCAAGTGGCTCGTAAGTCTCGTCGTCGAATTCGATCTCGGCGAGCTGCACATCGAGCGGCAGATCGATCAGCACCGGACCGGGACGGCCCGAGCGCATGATGTGGAATGCCTGGCTGAAGACACGCGGCACTAGCGCTGGTTCGCGCACGGTAACGGCCCATTTGGTCACAGGCTTGGCGATCGACTCGATGTCGATGGCCTGGAAGTCCTCTTTATATAAGCGTGCGCGCGGAGCCTGTCCGGTGATGCACAAGATCGGGATCGAATCCGCGATGGCCGAATACAGTCCGGTGATCATGTCGGTGCCGGCCGGACCGGAGGTGCCGATGCAGACGCCGATGTTGCCGGCCTTGGCCCGAGTGTAGCCCTCGGCCATGTGCGACGCGCCTTCAACATGGCGCGCCAGGATGTGATTGATCGATCCGCGCTTCTTCAGCGCCGAGTACAGTGGGTTGATCGCAGCGCCGGGAACGCCGAACGCACAGACGACGCCTTCCTTTTCCAGAATGCGCACCGCAGCATCGATTGCTCGCATCTTCGCCATGTTGGTCTCCGATCAAGTTGGTTCGGAGCGATCATCATGGCGAGGGCAGGCGTTCTCAACGCGGCTGTATTTGTTTTCCGCCAGGCGGAAGAGATATCAAAAACTGCGTCAAAACAGCGAATTAGATCGATGCAAAGATGAAAGGCATCAAGGTGTTTTTGCGGTGTTTGGCATAGTGCCGCCGAGCGCGTGGGTCATCTCGGTGGCGACCTCTTGCACGAACTTGCCGAGCACCGGCAGACGATCATCCGGAACGCGCGATGCCTTGCCCGACACCGAAATCGCCGCAAGCGGTTCGCTGCGATCGTCGTACACCACGGCGGAGACGCAGCGCATGCCGACCTGGGCCTCCTCGTCGTCGACCGAGTAGCCTCGTTCGCGAATGTCGTGAAGCGATTTGCACAGGTCGCCAGCCCGAACGATGGATTTCGAGGTCAGACGCGGCATACCTTCGCGGCGGATAATGGCGAACACATCTTCTTCTGTGTAGGTCGAAAGGAACGCTTTGCCGAGGCCGGATGCGACCATTGGCGCGCGGCCACCGACCTTGGTCACGGATCGCATGATCTCGCGGCTCTCGACGCGGGTGAGGATCACCATGGCGCCGTCATCGACGACCGCGAGATTCGCAGTCTCGCGCGTCTGATCGCGCAGCTTGCGTAAATAAGGCATCGCCTGCGTCACGAAGTTACGGCGGCGGGCGAATGTCGAGCCCACGGCGAAACTTTGCACGCCGATGTGCCACATGGATTGATCGCGGTCGAACTGCACGAAGCGCCGTTTTTCCAGCGTCGTCAGCAAGCGGTGGATGGTCGAAGGCGAGAGGCCGGTGCGAATCGCAAGGTCGGTCAGGCGATAGCCTTCGTCGTCCTCGGCCAGCGTCTCGATCAGCAGCATTGCACGGTCAACCGACTGCACGCCGCCGTCTTTGGTATCGGTGTCATGTTCGGGCGCGGAGCGGGGCTCGACGTGCCTTCGGCGGATAGGGTCTTTTTTCATCGCTACCAACTCCCGCAGACGTGGTGTGAAGGTTGCTTTGTTCCGACTTGATTTCTTGGCTTTACAAAGAGTGGGGTGCCGCCATAGGGCGGCACCCCTGTTCAGGAATTAGAGAAGGCCCGCGCCACGTGCCCACTTGTACTTCGCGCCGAGCACTTCCACCGGAAGTTCGGTGGAATAAGCGTAAGCCGGAATGCCGTTCTGGTAAAGATATTCAGCGGCTTCCTCGACCTCGACGTCGCCGGCCAGCGAAGCAACCATCGGCTTGCTGATGCCCTTCGCTTCCATCTCCTTCTTCACCTCGACCATGTTCTTGGCGAACACCATCGGTGGCGTGACGATGGTGTGCCAGTAGCCGAGGATCAGCGAGTGAATGCGGTCGTCCGACAGGCCGAGCTTCACCGTGTTGACGTAGGTGATTGGCGGCTCGCCGCCTGTGATGTCCACCGGGTTACCGGCCGCGCCGAACGGCGGAATGAACTTGCGGAATGCCGCGTCGAGATCCGGCGGCATCGCCATCAGCGACAAGCCGTTGTCGACAACAGCGTCCGACAGAAGCACGCCAGAACCTCCGGCACCCGTAATAATGAGGACGTTCTCACCCTTCGGGGTCGGGAGCACCGGAATGCCGCGTGCGAACTCGAGAAGCTGGCGCAGCGAGCGGGCACGGATAACGCCCGACTGCTTCAGCACATCCTCGTAGATCTTGTCGTTGCCGGCGAGGGCGCCGGTATGCGACGAGGCCGCCTTGGCGCCTGCCGAGGTGCGGCCTGCCTTGAGAACGACAACTGGCTTCTTCTTGGAGACGCGCTTGGCGGCTTCCGCGAAGGCGCGGCCGTCTTTCAGATCCTCGCAATGCTGTGCGATGATCGTGGTGTTCGGATCCTGCTCGAAGAAGGCGAGCAGATCGTCTTCGTCGATGTCCGACTTGTTGCCGAGACCGACAATCGCTGACACGCCCATCTTGGCGGAACGTGAGAAGCCGATGATCGCCATGCCGATGCCGCCGGACTGCGACGACAATGCCGCCGAACCCTTGACGTCATAGGCAGTACAGAAAGTCGCGCAGAGATTGGCAGGCGTATAATAGAAGCCGTAAATGTTCGGCCCCATCAGGCGCACATTGTACTTCTTTCCGATCTCGACGATTTCTTCCTGCAGCGCAGGCTCGTTCGCTTCGGCGAAACCTGACGGGATCAAGACCGCGCCCGGGATTTTCTTCTCGCCGCATTCAGTGAGAGCAGCGGCAACGAGTTTCGCAGGGATCGCGAACACGGCGGTGTCGATGGTGCCGGGCACGTCCTTGACGCTCTTGTAGGCCTTGATGCCCATGATCTCATCCGCTTTCGGATGGATCGGATAGATCTGGCCCTTGTAACCGCCGTTGATGAGGTTCTTCATCACCGAGTTGCCGATCTTGCCGGCCTCAGCCGAAGCGCCGATCACGGCGACGGCCTTTGGCATCATGATGCGATTCATCGCGGTGACGATTTCTTCGTTCGAGCGCGGAGCGGGGCGCGGCTTGTAGTCGAAATCGACGACGATGCGTACGTCAGCGGCAATCGCGTCTTTCTTGGTTGCGAACACCGGGTTGAGATCGAGTTCGACGATCTCGGGGAAATCGCTGACGAGCTGTGAGACGTTGACAATGATCGTTGCGAGGGCTTCGCGGTTGACCGGATCGCCGCCGCGGACGCCTTGCAGCATTTCATGGGCCTGAATGCCGTCGAGCATCGACAGCGCATCCGACGTGGTCGCCGGAGCGAGGCGGAAGGTGACGTCTTTCAGCACTTCGACGAGGACGCCGCCGAGGCCGAACGCCACGAGTTTGCCGAATGAGCCGTCGGTGATGCTTCCGATAATGACTTCGGTGCCGCCCAGCAGCATCTGCTGAACCTGGATGCCCTCGATCTTGGCGTCGGCCTTGTACTTCTTGGCGTTCGCCAAAATGGTCTCATAGGCCTTTTCAGCCTCAGCGGTCGTTTTGACGCCGACAATCACGCCACCGGCTTCGGTCTTGTGGAGGATGTCCGGGGAAACGATCTTCATCACCACCGGGAAGCCCATCCCGGCCGCGAGCTTCGCAGCATCGGCGGCGGACTTGGCCACGCCTTCCTTCGGAACAGGAATTCCGTAAGCGTCGCAGACCAGCTTTCCTTCCGGCGCCGTGAGACTGTTGCGCTTGTCTGCCTTCACTGCGTCGAGAATTTTCCGGACTTCCGCCTTTGCCTGCTGTCCGAAATCAACTTTGCGGGCTGCGTCCTGTGAATGAGCCATTGCTTCCTCCTGTCGCGTCCATTTTTTGAAAACCTGGATAGCGCGCGGGTCGTGGGACGGCCGTTCCCGAGCGCTTCAATTCCACGTCCTGGTGTCTCCAACACGAAATCGCTGACAGATTTCGCTCGGGCGAGCGCCGGGCCAAAGCCATCCGCCGCCTCAAATGACGTTGGCGGAGACAATATGATCCCGACGACCTATTTTGGTATTTGGTATGCCAAGAACAAACTTGTCAAGCGCGTTCATTGGGCTCTCAGGCGATCGCGGAGTCAACTTGACACGTTGGCATCTGGTATGCCAAGAACATTGATGTTACTCCCGTGGTATACAGCCCTCAGGCAGAGAGGGAGATGATTCATGGCTACGCAGAAAATCTCGAAGGCACCGTTGACGGAACAGGACATTGCCATCGTGCGCATCGCGCCGGAGGCAAGTTTCAAGAACAAGGCCTATGACGCCTTGAAGGATGCTATCCTCAAGATGGACATCTATACGTCACCCGAGCCGGTGATGCTCGACGAGCGCGCGCTGTCAGAGCATCTGGGTGTCAGCCGTACACCGATCCGCGAAGCGATCGCGATGTTGGAACAGGACGGCTTCGTCAAAACAGTTCCACGCCGCGGCATTGTCGTCGTGCGCAAGACCAAAGCTGAAATCGTCGACATGATCCGTGCTTGGGCCGCGCTCGAAAGCATGGCCGCACGTCTTATTACGACGACAGCGCGCAAGAAGGACATTTCGGCGCTGCGCAACTTCTTCAAGGATTTCAACAGCGACCGCCTGCCGCAGGATCACATCGCGGAATATTCAAAAGCAAACATCGCCTTCCATCAGGCGCTGATCTCGCTGAGCGAATCTCCGGTTCTGGTCGATATGACCAACGACATCCTGCTGCATGTGCGCGGCTATCGCCAATTGACGATCGGACGGACGGACCGCACCGCGGTTTCGCTGCCCGAACATCTCGCGATCATCGAGGCGCTCGAAGAACGCGATACCGAACTTGCTGAGAAGCGTGCGCGGGATCACACGCTTGGGCTGGCGACTTACGTCGAAACCCACGGGCAGGAAATCTTCACTTAGACCAACGACCAAAAAAAGCGACTAGGGAGCCACCGATGCTGACGACAGCAAAGACGACGACTGCGGACGAAGTACAGGATCTGACGGATGGCTTTCATCTGATCATCGACGCGCTCAAGCTTAACGGCCTTAATACCATCTATGGCGTGCCGGGTATTCCGATCACAGACTTCGGCCGCATGGCACAGGCCGAAGGCATTCGTGTTCTTTCGTTTCGCCACGAACAAAATGCTGGCTATGCCGCGTCGATCGCTGGCTTTCTGACGAAGAAGCCGGGCGTCTGTCTCACGGTCTCTGCGCCAGGGTTCCTCAACGGCCTGACCGCGCTTGCCCACGCAACGACCAACTGCTTTCCGATGATCCTGATTTCCGGCTCGTCCGAGCGCGAGATCGTCGACCTGCAGCAGGGCGACTACGAGGAAATGGATCAGCTCGCCGTCGCCAAGCCGCTCTGCAAGGCTGCGTTCCGCGTGCTTCACGCTGCCGACATCGGCATCGGCGTCGCTCGCGCAATCCGTGCCGCTGTTTCGGGCCGTCCCGGTGGCGTCTATCTTGATCTTCCGGCCAAGCTGTTCGGACAGGTGATGAATGCCGATGCCGGCAAAAAGTCGCTGGTGAAGGTTATCGACGCAGCGCCGGCGCAAATCCCGGCTCCTGAATCGGTGAAGCGTGCGCTCGACGTGCTTAAATCGGCGAAGAAGCCGCTCATTATCCTCGGCAAGGGCGCGGCCTACGCGCAAGCCGACGACGCGATCCGTTCGCTGGTTGAGAAGAGTGGCATTCCGTTCTTGCCGATGAGCATGGCCAAGGGCCTGCTGCCGGATACCCATCCGCAGTGCGCCGGCGCGGCGCGCTCAACGGTGCTGAAGGATTCTGACGTTGTCATGTTGATCGGGGCACGCCTCAACTGGCTGCTGTCGCACGGCAAGGGCAAGACATGGGGTGACGCGCCGAAGAAGTTCATCCAGATCGACATCGAACCGAAGGAAATGGATTCGAACGTCGAGATCGTCGCGCCTGTGGTTGGCGATATCGGATCGTGCGTCTCGGCTCTCTTGCAGGGCATGGGCGGCAAATGGCCGGCACCATCCGCGGATTGGACCAAAACGGTTCAGACCAAGCGCGATGACAACGTCGCGAAGATGGCGCCACGGCTGATGAACAACAACTCGCCGATGGATTATCACGGCGCGCTCGGCGTTCTGCGCACCATCATCAAGGAGCGTCCCGACGCGATCCTCGTCAATGAAGGCGCCAATACGCTCGATCTCGCGCGCGGTATCATCGACATGTATCAGCCGCGCAAGCGTATCGACGTCGGCACTTGGGGGATCATGGGCATCGGTATGGGTTATTCCATCGCCGCGGCGATTGAGACGGGCAAGCCGGTGCTCGCGGTCGAAGGTGACAGCGCATTCGGTTTCTCCGGCATGGAAGTGGAAACGATCTGCCGCTACAAGCTCCCGGTCTGTGTGGTCATCTTCAACAATGACGGCATCTATCGAGGCACCGACGTCAACCCCTCGGGCGGCTCGGACGTAGCACCAACGGTGTTCGTGAAGGGTGCGCGTTACGACAAGATGATGGAGGCTTTCGGCGGCGTCGGCGTCAATGCGACGACCCCCGATGAGTTGAAACGCGCGGTCAACGCGGCGATGGATTCTGGAAAACCGACGCTTATCAACGCGGTGATCGATCCGGCTGCCGGCAGCGAAAGCGGCCGCATCGGCAATCTCAATCCGCAAAGCGTTTTGAAGAAGAAATAAGCGTCCGGCGCCAAGAAACGGATGATCAGAAACAAACTCAACATGACGCGGGTGGGGCAGTCCGGTCCCAACTGATTTCAGTCCTTGCACTCGGCGTCAGAAGGCGTCGACCGATACGGAGTATTACACGATGACACAGGCGCTGAAGGGCGTTCGTATTCTTGACTTTACCCATGTTCAGTCGGGTCCGACTTGCACGCAGCTGCTGGCATGGTTCGGCGCCGACGTGATCAAGGTTGAGCGTCCCGGCGTCGGTGACATTACCCGAGGCCAGCTCATGGATGTCCCGAATGCGGACAGTCTCTATTTCACGATGCTGAATCATAACAAGCGTTCGATTACGCTCGACACCAAGAACCCGAAGGGTAAGGAAGTTCTGACCGCCCTGATGAAATCGTGCGACGTGCTGGTGGAGAATTTCGGCCCCGGCGTGCTCGATCGCATGGGTTTCCCGTGGGAGACAATCCAGAAGATCAATCCGAAGCTGATCGTGGCATCGATCAAGGGGTTCGGCCCCGGTCCCTATGAAGACTGCAAGGTCTACGAGAACGTCGCACAGTGCACTGGTGGCGCGGCTTCGACCACCGGTTTCCGCGACGGCCTTCCTTTGGTGACGGGTGCGCAGATCGGCGACAGCGGCACCGGATTACATCTCGCCCTCGGCATCGTTACTGCACTCTATCAGCGCAACGCCACCGGCAAGGGACAGAAGGTCACTGCGGCGATGCAAGACGGCGTGCTTAATCTGGCACGCGTTAAGATGCGCGACCAGCAGCGTCTCGCCCACGGCCCGCTCAAGGAATACAGCCAGTTCGGTGAGGGCGTTCCGTTCGGCAATGCCGTGCCGCGCGCTGGCAACGATTCAGGCGGTGGTCAGCCTGGCCGCATCTTGAAGTGCAAGGGCTGGGAAACCGACCCGAACGCTTATCTTTATTTTATCACCCAGGCTCCGGTCTGGGAGAAGATCTGCGACGTCATCGGCGAGCCGACCTGGAAGACTGATCCAAACTACGCAAAGCCGGCGGCGCGTTTGCCGCGCCTGAACGAAATCTTCGCGCGCATCGAACAGTGGACGATGACCAAGACCAAGTTTGAGGCGATGGATATCCTCAACAAGGACGACATTCCGTGTGGTCCGATCCTGTCGATGAAGGAAATTTCCGAAGACAAATCTCTCTATGCGACTGGCACGCTGGTTGAGGTCGATCATCCGACGCGCGGCAAGTACATCTCGATCGGCAACCCGATCAAGCTGTCGGACAGCCCGACCGTGGTGACGCGTTCGCCGCTGCTCGGCGAACATACCGATGAAATCCTGAAGGACGTTCTCGGCTTCAATGACAACCAGGTCGCCGAGATTCACAACTCGGGAGCGGTGACTCCGCCTCGCAAGGTCGAAGCGGCCGAATAAATCTTCAAGGCTCACTCAGACCAAAGGCCGGCGCTCTGCGCCGGCCTTTTTCTATGGTTTCCAGATACCTCTAACCCTTTGGTCCCATGTGGGAAAGTTGGGACATTTCGTCGCGCTGAAGGCTTGTATTGCGATGCAATATAGCAATTGCTGCCATGCGAAATCATCGATTGAGTCTGGCATCTGGTATACCTAGATTGATAATAACGCAGCGCAGCATTCGCGTTGAATTCATCGGTTTCGAAAGGCCCTGAAATGTCCAAAACTGCTTCCATCGGCTTCTCCTCTTCCAACGGACTGTTTCGTCAGCTGATTGCTTTCGTTGACAATTTTCTGATGAAGAGCGCGCGGATTGCCGTGCAGAATGGCGATCTGCCGCGGTTCGGACTCTAAGGATTAAGCTACTGACAGCTCGCGAATAATCGCGGGCGCAGTGTTTAAGCGTGTTGCAAAAGGCTCCGGTTTTCCGGGGCCTTTTTTGTTGCGTGCGGAAAAATTCGATGCCGCAGTGCCAGAGAGCTGTGTCTAGAATAACTCTTGTGTCCTGGCATATCGCATACAACGATGCATCTCAGGCAGCGACTGTCGGTTTCTAAATGGAACAGCGCGCCTTG
Organism: Afipia sp.; assembly: GCA_051653085.1. Lineage (GTDB taxonomy): Bacteria > Pseudomonadota > Alphaproteobacteria > Rhizobiales > Xanthobacteraceae > Afipia. Next base: position 70,960 of record JBOFVL010000021.1, read on the forward strand.
GGAGGGGACCATGGCTGATACCGTTCTTGCGGTGTCTTGGCGGCTGTACCGGGAATTGACGGACGGCGCGGTGGCTATCGGCGCGAACTCCCTGACAATGATTGCGGCTGACCAGTTGCGCGGACTCGGATGCGCAGCGCGGACAGTCGCGTGCATTGGATACGTTTGAATAGGCGTCTTGAACGTTCTTGGAGGTAGGCAACAGACGTCACCAGAAAACGAGATCCATAGTTGCCTGCAAGGCAGACTTCGAAGTTAAGCCGCCGTCGAGCGGCATCAAACAACGGGTGGGAGAAACGCGATGATATGGTCGTCTAATCGAACGTTAGGTTTGGCACTGGGTTTTGGAGTTTCGCTGGGGGCTCTCGCCTCCGTTCCGGCTTCGGCGGCATGGGAGCCGACCCGGCCGGTGGAGATCGTCGTACCCGCGGGCACCGGCGGCGGTGCCGACCAGATGGCCCGTACCATCCAGGGCATCATCACCAAGCACAATCTGATGAAGCAGCCGCTGGTCGTGGTGAACAAGGCCGGTGGCGCCGGCGGCGAAGGGTTCCTCGACGTCAAGGGCTCGGCCGGAAACCCGCACAAGCTGGTCATCACTTTGTCGAATCTTTTTACAACGCCGCTGGGGACCGGCATTCCATTCAGCCACAAGGATCTGACGCCGGTTGCGATGATGGCGCTCGACGAGTTCGTCTTGTGGGTGAACGCGGACAGTCCCTACAAGTCCGTGAAAGATTACATCGAGGCCGTGAAGACGAAGCCCGGTGAGTTCAAGATGGGTGGCACCGGCTCGAAGCAGGAAGACCAGATCATCACGGTCGCGATCGAGAAGGCATCCGGCACGAAGTTCACCTACATCCCATACAGGGGCGGCGGTGAAGTGGCGGTGCAACTCGTCGGCAAGCATGTCGATTCCACCGTCAACAATCCGATCGAAGCCGTCGCGCAGTGGCGCGGTGGAGCCGTTCGCCCGCTTTGCGTGTTCGATGCGAAGCCGCTGCCCTATAAGGACGCAGTAGCCGACGGAAAGGCGTGGGGTGATATTCCAACGTGCAAGTCGCAGGGGCTCGACGTTGAGTATGTCATGCTGCGCGGATTCTTCACGTCGCCAAAAGCCACCAAGGAGCAGGTCGATTACTACGTCGATGTGCTCAAGAAGGTTCGTGAAACCCCTGAATGGCAAAACCTGATGAAGGACGGCGCCTTCAACCAGACCTTGATGGTTGGCTCCGAGTATTCAGCATGGGTTGAAAAGGAAGAAAAGCGGCATCAGTCCTTGATGAAGGACGCCGGCTTCCTGGCTGCGTCGCAATAATTTCAACGACAAACATTGCCGGCGGACTTGGTCCGCCGGCAAAAATTTTAGCGTGAGGAAAACATGAGCGAGCATTCGTCTGAAGTTGGTCAGCGCGGCCCGTCGCATCGATGGACGGAGTTTGGGGTCGGGCTGTTTTGCATCCTGTTTGGCGTGATCACAATCGTCGGTAGCATGAAGGCCGGAGCCGGGTGGGGAGCGGATGGTCCCAAATCTGGATTCTTTCCCTTTTACATCGGCGTTATCATCGTGCTGGCGAGTTGCGTGAACTGCATCCAGCTTTTGAGAGAGCCAGATGACGGCCAGCTTTTCGCGGATTGGGGACAGCTTCGCCAGGTCCTCTGCGTTCTCGTTCCGACCACCATCTACGCTTTGATGATTCCGTATCTCGGTATCTACGTTGCGTCGATCATTCTCATTACCCTGTTCATGAAATGGCTCGGCAAATATCCGTGGACCACCACGGCTGCTATTGCCCTGGGTACGCCGTTCGCGATCTACCTGTTCTTCGAAAAATGGTTCCTCATTCCGCTGCCAAAAGGACCGTTGGAAGAGTTGCTTGGTCTCTAAATTTTAAGCTGCGGGTGAGGACATAGATATGGAAGAAATCGTAAATCTGTTTCACGGCTTCGCGACGGTTCTGCAGCCGTTCAACATCCTGGTCATGGTTATCGGGATCGTTCTCGGTGTGGTGATCGGAGTGCTGCCCGGTCTCGGCGGCGCGAATGGTGTGGCGATCCTGCTGCCACTGACGTTCAGCATGCCTCCGACGTCGGCGATCATCATGTTGTCGTGCATCTACTGGGGCGCATTGTTCGGAGGCGCCATCACATCGGTGCTGTTCAACATACCCGGTGAGCCGTGGTCCGTGGCCACGACATTCGACGGTCATCCGATGGCGCAGAAGGGTAAGGCCGGCGAGGCACTCACCGCTGCGTTCACGTCGTCATTCTTTGGCGCATTGTTCGCCGTGATCATGATCACGCTGGTTGCGCCGTTGGTCGCGAAGTTCGCGCTTCAGTTCGGTCCGGCAGAAAAATTCGCGGTGTTCTTCATCGCGTTCTGCAGTTTCATCGGCATGGGCAAGGAGCCGCCATTCAAGACAATTGTCGCGATGATGATCGGCTTCGCGCTGGCGGCGGTCGGCCTTGACAGCATCACGGGACAATTGCGCCTGACGTTCGGTTTCTCCGAAATGCTCAGCGGGTTCGATTTCCTGATCGCGGTCATCGGCCTCTTTGGAATCGGCGAGATCCTTCTCACGATGGAGGAGGGGCTGAACTTCAGAGGCAAGCCTGCCAAGATCAACGCAAAGGTCGTGTGGGAGACTTGGAAAGAACTTCCGCGCTACTGGGCAACGTCGTTGCGCTCGTGCTTCATTGGCGTGTGGATGGGGGTTTCGCCGGCTGGTGCGACGCCTGCGTCTTTCATGAGCTACGGCATTGCCAAGCGCATGTCGAAGCAAGGCAAGAACTTCGGCAAGGGTGAAATCGAGGGCGTGGTCGCGCCCGAGACCGCCGCGCATGCGGCGGGCACTGCTGCGTTGCTGCCCATGCTGTCGCTCGGTGTTCCTGGTTCACCGACGGCAGCGGTGCTGCTCGGCGGCTTGCTGATCTGGGGATTGCAGCCCGGGCCACTGCTCTTCGTTGAGCAGAAGGAATTCGTATGGGGTCTGATTGCCAGTATGTATCTCGGCAATTTCGTTGGCCTGATCGTGGTGCTGACCTGCGTGCCACTGTTCGCAGCAATCCTGCGCATTCCGTTCAGCATCATCGCGCCGGTGATTCTCGTCCTGTGTGCCATCGGTGCGTACACCGTGCACAACAACACCTTCGATGTTGTGATGATGATGGTGTTTGGCGTCGTTGGTTACGTCATGAAGAAATGCAACTATCCCATGGCGCCGCTGGTGCTTGCGATTGTGCTTGGCGACAAGGCTGAAGAAGCATTCCGGCAAGCGTTGCTCGGATCGCAGGGAAGCCTTGGCGTGTTCTTCTCCAACGGACTGGTGGGATCGATCATGACGCTTGGCCTGATCGCATTGTTCTGGCCGATGATCTCGAACGGATGGACGTGGTTGTCCTCGCGGACACCGAAGACCGCGATGTGAGAGCGGAGGAGAAAGCCGGACTCGATTTTCGGACTTGAACTAAGCGCATTCGTTCAAGCCACGCGTCCGGAGCATTGGAGCTCGGCATCGGCTGCTATCGCTTTTGTTGAGCGTTAACATAGGATTGGCTCCGGCTTTACAGCCGGAGCCTTTTTGTTGCCGGCTCTTCTGCAGCCGTTTTCCGCATCGTGAAAAAAGCGGACCCCATCCCACAATACCTCTTGCGCGCTGGCATATCATATACCAAGCTGCAGTTTCGGCAGCGCCTGTCAGATTTCAACAGAACAGGGCACCTCAGGAGGAACGATGACTGATGCAGTTCACACTGCGGCCGCGCCGGCCGCACGCGTTAGCGATACCTATCGCTGGGTTCAGTTGGCTATTGGCGTTGGCGCCATGGTCATGATCGCCAATTACCAATACGGCTGGACGTTCTTCGTCCCTGATATTCAGAAGAAATTCGGATGGGATCGCGCGTCGATCCAGTGGGCGTTCACGTTGTTCGTCTTGTTCGAAACGTGGCTGGTCCCCGTTGAGGGCTGGTTCGTCGACAAATACGGCCCGCGCATCGTCGTCCTCGTTAGCGGCATTCTTTGCGGCATTGGCTGGGCGATCAACGCGCAAGCAACGACGCTCAACGGATTTTATCTCGGCATGATCATCGCGGGCATCGGCGCCGGCGGTGTTTACGGCACCTGCGTCGGCAACGCGCTCAAGTGGTTTCCGGACAAGCGGGGTCTCGCGGCCGGTATCACCGCGGCCGGCTTCGGTGCAGGCTCCGCGCTCACGGTCGCGCCGATCCAGGCGATGATCAAGAACGACGGCTTTCAAAACACCTTCCTCTATTTCGGTCTGGGACAGGGCATCGTCATTGTGATCCTGTCGTTCTTCCTGTTCGCGCCGAAAGCGGGACAGGTGCCGCCGCCGGTGATAAATGCAGCTCTTCAGCAGACGCGTCGTAATTACGCGCCGACTGAAGTCATCCGGCATCCGATTTTCTGGCTGATGTACTTCATGTTCGTCATCGTCGGCGCAGGCGGATTGATGGTCACTGCCAACCTCAAGCCGATCGCCGTTGATTGGAAGGTCGATAGCGTTCCCGTCACTCTGATGGCCATGACGATGACCGCGGTGACGTTCGCCGCGACCATCGACCGCGTGCTCAACGGTCTGACACGTCCGTTCTTTGGCTGGATCTCCGACATGATCGGCCGCGAGAATACGATGTTCATCGCGTTCGGCATGGAAGGCGTCGGCATTTATATGCTCTACCTCTGGGGCCACGATCCGGTCTGGTTCGTGTTGCTTTCGGGCTTCGTGTTCTTCGCCTGGGGCGAGATCTACTCGCTCTTCCCGTCGACCTGTACGGACACGTTTGGATCGAAGTTCGCGACCACCAATGCCGGCCTGCTCTACACCGCGAAGGGAACGGCGGCGCTGCTCGTTCCCGTCGCGAACTACATGCAGCAAAGCTCGGGCACGTGGGACATGGTCTTCATCGTGGCGGCCGGTGCGAACATTCTCGCCTCGTTGCTCGCCATCGTGGTGCTCAAACCGTGGCGCAAGGTCGTGGTAGCCAAGTCGCAACAAATGGCCTGATCGACCGACAACCAACGCTCTCAAAAGGCGCGCTCATCTCACGATGGGCGCGCCTTTTCTTTTCTCGATTTAGTGCCGCAAAACCATTTGACTCGCGCGGGGAGCGCAGGCAATCTCTGGTATACATAATACAAGGCTGGGTCGAAGTTCAATAAGCCCTGAAAACGGGGCGTTTCTCGACTTCAGCCCTTATTGGAGGAAGCCATGAATATCCACGAGTATCAGGGCAAGGCCGTCCTGAAAAATTTCGGAGTGACGGTGTCCGCCGGTGCGCCGGCCTTCACAGTCGATGAGGCGATTGCTGCGGCGAAGTCGCTGCCGGGTCCGGTCTATGTTGTGAAATCGCAGATCCATGCCGGCGGTCGCGGCAAGGGCAAGTTCAAGGGACTGCCTGCGGACGCGAAGGGTGGCGTGCGGCTCGCGAAGTCGGTCGATGAAGTCGCAAGCTTCGCCAAGGAAATGCTCGGACGCACGTTGGTGACCGTGCAGACCGGACCCGCAGGCAAGCAGGTCAACCGTCTCTACATCGAAGACGGCTCCGACATCGCCAAGGAATTCTATCTCTCGATGCTGGTGGATCGCGAGACCTCGCGCATCGCGTTCGTTGTCTCCACCGAAGGCGGCATGGACATCGAGAAGGTCGCGCACGACACGCCCGAGAAGATCGTGACCTTCTCCGTCGATCCCGCAACCGGCGTGATGGCGCATCACGGCCGCAAGGTCGCGCAGGTGCTGGGGCTGACCGGCGATCTCGCCAAGCAGGCCGAGAAACTGACCGCGCAACTCTACAATGCGTTTGTTTCCACCGACATGGCGATGCTCGAAATCAATCCGCTGGTGGTGACGAAGCAGGGCGAGCTGCGTTGCCTCGACGCCAAGATCAATTTCGATTCCAACGCGCTCTATCGCCATCCTGACCTGGTGAAGCTGCGCGACCTGACGGAAGAAGACGAGAAGGAAATCGAGGCGTCGAAATACGACCTCAATTACATCGCGCTCGAAGGCACCATCGGCTGCATGGTCAACGGCGCCGGACTTGCGATGGCGACCATGGACATCATCAAGCTCTATGGCGCGACGCCGGCGAACTTCCTCGACGTTGGCGGTGGCGCGACCAAAGAGAAGGTCGCAGCCGCGTTCAAGATCATCACCTCCGATCCCAACGTCAAAGGCATTCTTGTCAATATCTTCGGCGGCATCATGCGTTGCGACGTCGTGGCGGAAGGCGTGGTCGCCGCCGTACGCGAGGTGGGCCTGAGCGTGCCGCTGGTGGTGCGTCTCGAAGGCACCAATGTCGAACTCGGCAAGAAGGTCATCGCGGAGTCCGGATTGAATGTCGTCGCCGCCGACGATCTCGACGATGCCGCACAGAAAATCGTTCGCGCTACACGGAAGGAGGCCGCGTAATGGCCATTCTCATCGACAGCAACACCAAGGTGATTTGCCAAGGTTTTACAGGCAAAAACGGCACTTTTCACTCCGAGCAGGCGGCGCTTTACGGCACGCGGATGGTTGGCGGAACGTCGCCCGGCAAGGGCGGCACCGAGCATCTTGGCTTGCCGGTGTTCGACACGGTGGCGCAGGCGCGCGAGAAGACCGGCGCTGACGCCAGCGTGATCTACGTTCCGCCGCCGGGCGCGGCGGATGCGATCTGCGAAGCCGTCGACGCCGAAGTGCCGCTGATCGTCTGCATCACCGAAGGCATTCCGGTCACCGACATGGTCCGCGTCAAGCGCGCGCTTGAAGGATCGAAGTCGCGGCTGATCGGTCCCAATTGCCCCGGCGTGATGACGGCGGGCGAGTGCAAGATCGGAATCATGCCTGGAAATATTTTCAAGAAGGGCAACGTCGGAATCGTGTCGCGTTCCGGCACGCTGACCTACGAGGCGGTGTATCAGACATCCGCCGAAGGCCTCGGCCAGACGACGGCGGTCGGCATCGGCGGCGATCCGGTGAAGGGCACCGACTTCATTTCAATGTTGGAATTGTTCCTCGCCGATCCTGCGACCAAGTCGATCGTGATGATCGGCGAGATCGGCGGCTCGTCTGAAGAAGAGGCGGCGCAGTTCATCAAGGATGAGGCGAAGCGCGGACGCAAGAAGCCGATGGTTGGTTTCATCGCCGGCCGCACGGCACCTCCGGGTCGCCGCATGGGCCATGCCGGTGCGATCATTTCGGGCGGCAAGGGCGATGCAGAGTCGAAGATCGCGGCGATGGAAGCCGCCGGCATTCGCGTCTCGCCGTCGCCTGCGCGTCTCGGCAAAACGCTGGTGGATGTGTTGAAGGGCTGATCAAAATTCTCGCGTCAGGATTTGGCGCGAGGAAGCTCTCTCTTAGCGATGCATCACTACACACGTCGTCATGCCCGGGCTTGTCCCGGGCATTTTCGTTTTGAGATTAATCCTGCTTCGTCATTACGAGCGCAGCGACGCAATCCAGACGAGGTGATCGTTGAGCGAAGACTGGATTGCTTCGTCGCAAGTGCTCCTCGCAATGACGTGTGGAGACGCCTCGCATTCGTTGTTCTTGCGTCAGCTTTTCTGAATCGGTGGGCGAGGGATGATTGTCATGCGCCTTCAACGCCTTGGCGTTCATTCACGGCTCGCTTCGCTGCATAAGGCCAAACCGAGGCGGACTTCGCTGCAAAAGGCGGAATGGCGACGGCACGATGGCCATCATCTCGTTCGTAAAAATCACCGGAGTCGCCTGTGGGATGCCACGCGAAAATAGGAATCTGTTCCGATTGACTCTTGGCATAATGTATACCAGTATCGGCCCGTCAACGAGGACATCCATCCTCGGACAAGAGCGCCCCAGGGGAGAGATATCCCCGCCACGGACAGGGAGGTTGTGATGAGAGTCGGAGACATCCTGAACAGGAAGAACACCCGTATCGCCACCGTCCGCATGAATGAGACGGTTGGCACCGCTGCGCGGCTGCTTCGGAACGACAATGTCAGCGCGCTCGTCGTCAAGGATGTCTGCCGCACTGAAGGCAACGTCGTCGTCGGCATGTTTTCGGAACGCGATGTCGTGCGCGCCATTGCCGAACACGGTCCGGCTGGAATCAATCTCAAGGTGTCCGCGCTGATCTCGGTGCAGAGGCTGGTGTCGTGCCATTCCAGCGACACGCTCGAGCATGTGCGCGAACTCATGAACAGCAATCACATCCGGCATCTGCCCGTGATCGATGACCACACGCTGATCGGCGTGATCAGCATGCGCGACATCAGCGGCGTTGCCGACCTTGCCGCTGCGGCATTCCCCGAACCGCGAACGGCCGTCCCTGCGTTTGCCTGACCCGGTTCTCCCTGCAGGGCGCAATTGCCAAAGCCATCCCCGGTCCGGTGATTGCGCCCTGTTTTTTCTCAATCACTCATGCTGCGCGGCGATCATTCGGGGTAATCGATGAAGATTTGTATTTACGGCGCGGGCGCGATTGGCGGGTATCTCGGCGTGCAACTCGCGCTGGCCGGTGCCGATGTCAGCCTGGTGGCGCGCGGCGCGCATCTTGCGGCGATGAAGGCCAACGGCCTGAAGCTTCTGATCGGCGACGAAGAGCGCGTGGTGCATCCGCGCTGCACCGACAATCCCGCCGACCTCGGCCCGCAGGATTTCGTCATCATCTGCCTCAAGGCGCATTCGATCACCGGCGTGATCGAGGCGATGAAGCCGCTGATCGGGCCGAAGACCCGCATCGTCACCGCGGTGAACGGCATTCCGTACTGGTACTTCTACAAGCACGGCAATGAGTGCGAAGGCTCGGCGCTGGAGAGCATCGATCCCGGCGGCCGTCAGTGGAAAGAGCTGGGACCGGAGCGCGCCATCGGCTGCGTGGTCTATCCCGCCACCGAGATCGAGGCACCCGGCGTTATCCGTCATGTCTATGGCGACAAGTTTCCGCTCGGCGAACCATCGGGCGAGAAGAGCGCGGATGTCGAAGCGCTCTCCGCGATGTTCGAGAAGGCCGGGTTGAAAGCGCCCGTGCTTGAGAACATCCGCGATGAAATCTGGCTCAAGCTGTGGGGCAACGTCTGCTTCAATCCGATCAGCGCGCTGACCCATGCCACGCTCGACGTGATCGGCAGCGATCCGGGCACGCGGGCGGTGGCGAAGTCCATGATGGTGGAGGCACAGACCATCGCAGAAAAGTTCGGCATCAAGTTCCGCGTCGATGTCGAACGCCGTATTGAAGGCGCGCGCAAGGTCGGCGCGCACAAGACATCGATGCTGCAGGATCTCGAGCGCAGCCGGCCGATGGAAATCGATCCGCTCGTCACCGTCGTTCAGGAGATGGGCACGCTGTCGAAAATCCCGACGCCGTCGATCGACATCGTGCTGGCGCTGGTGGCGCAGCGCGCCAAGATCGCTGAGCTTTATTGAACAAGTGCGTTGTATGGGCGCCGACTCTCCGCGGGTCGTCCCCGCGGAGGCGGGGACCCATACTCCCTGAACTGTCGCTGAATCTCGATCATCGAAAGAGTTGGTTACCACATCGCGAACTGAACTGAGTCGAGTGGTTATGGGTCCCCGCCTTCGCGGGGACGACGACGGGATGTTCATATCCTCGGAAATTTGGAGATTAACGCTGTGACGCAGTGGGTTCGCTTTCGCCATCAGGATCAGACGCACTTCGGCACGCTCGACGGCGCGAAAATCGACGTTCACTCCGGCGACATGTTCGGAGTTTCGAAGGCGAATGGCAAAACGCTGGCGCTGGCGGATGTCGAATTGCTGTCGCCCTGCGTGCCGACGAAGGTCATTGCGCTGTGGAATAATTTTCACGCGCTGGCGGCGAAGCTGAATGTCGCGGAGCCCGCCGAGCCGCTCTATCTGCTGAAGGCGCCGACCACCGTGACCGCGCCGAACGCGGTGGTACGGCGGCCGAAGTCCTACGACGGCAAGGTGGCCTATGAGGGCGAACTGGCCATCGTGATCGGAAAACGTTGCAGTGCTGTTTCCGTCGCGGAGGCCGATGCCTTCATCCACGGCTATACCTGCGTGAACGACATCACCGCCTCGGATATTCTCAACAGAGACCCGACGTTCCCGCAGTGGGCGCGCGCCAAGGGTCTGGACGATTTCTGTCCGTTCGGTCCCGCCATCGTCACCGGTATCGATCCAGCGGCGCTGACGGTGCGCACCATCCTCAACGGCGCGGAGCGGCAGCACTACAAGATTTCTGACATGATCTTTTCCGCGCAGGAGCTGGTCAGCAAGATCTCGCACGACATGACGCTGCTGCCCGGCGACATCATCGCCTGCGGCACTTCACTCGGCGTCGGTGTGATGAAGGAGCCGGTCAACAAGGTGACCGTCGCCATCGACGGCATCGGCGAGCTGACGAACGAGTATCGGAACTAGGGGCGGCGGTTCAAGTACATTGCGGCACAGAAGAGGTCGTCGTCCCCG